>CABYRH010000001.1 GCA_902521315.1 uncultured Alphaproteobacteria bacterium
TAGAATTGACTTTGTTGATGTTGTAACAACTATGGAGACACACTTGAATATTAGTAAAATTTTATCAAAGTATAAAATTCCAACTTCTATACAAAAACCATTTGCTGAAAATTTATCGAATGCAAAAAAAATTGTTTCTTTATATAAAAAAAACAATACTCCACTTATGGTTCATGAGAATTTTAGATGGCAAAGTCCTCTATTAAAATTAAAAGAAATTATAAATAAAGAGAAGTTAATTAAACCACATTATGCAAAGATATCTTTTAGACATGCAAACCCTGTTGGATATACCAATCAAACATATTTATATGATTTAAAAGAGTATTTAACCTTAGATGTAGGGATCCATTTATTTGATTTAAGCAGATTTTTAATGGGAGAAGCAAAAAGTATTTATACAGTAAATCAAAATACAAATAATAAATTTAAAGGTGAAACCGATTTTATATCACTTATAAGAAATAAAAATAAAAGTATTACTATTGTGGATGCATCTATTTCTTCAATAAAAAAACCAGATAGATTTGCTCAAACACTAGTTAATTTAGAATTCTCTAATGGCACAATAGATTTGGACTATAATTATAAAATTACTCTACACAAAAATAAAAAGAAGAAAATTTATGATGGAAAACCCAAGAAATATAAGTGGATTTCAAAGCCTTGGGATCAAATTCAAGAAAGTGTAATTAATACACACAAGCATTTCATTGATTCATTAATTAATAGAGTTAAACATGACACTAGCGGTGAAGATAACATAAAGAGTTTATCATTAGTCTTCAATTCATATAAATCTGATAAATTAAGAAAAGAAATTAAAATTTAATTTTTATTAAAAGTTTAAATTATAAATTTTGATATTTCATCTCTTATTAATTTACTTAACAGACTGTAACCAAGTACATTCATGTGTAAAGGATCTTCTGAATAAAATTTTTCAAATCCAGCATCCAGCATAGGAGAGCAAAGGTCAATATATCGCCATTGACTAAAATTCTCAATTTTGTTTTTAATCCGTTCATTTGCATCTAAAATTGTATTTAAATAATTATTTCTGAACACACTTGGTTTAATCGATACAAAAAAACATAATGTATGAGGTAATTTTTCATTAACCTCAGAAGCAAATAATAAAAATTCATTTTCTAAATCTTCAGCACTCATTCCACTTCCTATATCATTATCCCCAGCATAAAAAATCATCTTATCAGGGTTATTTGGTACTACTATTCTATTAAAATATGTACGGCATGATACTAATGTGGAACCTCCAAATCCTAAATTTAATAAACTATCAAATGACAAATCAGTTTTTGCATTTTCCCAATCTTTAAAAGTTGAACTTCCATATAAGACTATTTTGTTATTTTTATATTGATCTGAATATAATTTAATTTCTAATTCTCTCACGTCTGCTTCAAATTCTTCTTCGATAGGGCTGACTAAATTTAAATTATTTATTACATCTTCATTATTAATTTTATTTTTTGATGCAGATTTTGCTAATTCAACTGCTTCTTCAACATAGGATCTAAATGTTTTTCTATATTTAGATAGAAAACTTTCTAATTCTTTTTTATTTTTCATATCATTTACAAAATCTTTTATTTTAATTGGTTCTTTAATAACTGCAGAATAAATCGTATCAGAAATTGAATAATCAAAATTAGCTAATGCAATTGGAACAAGAAGAGGCTCTGGTTTTAATTGGTCTGCTAATAAAAATGCACCTGGTTTTAATGGACCTGGAGAGTTTGGAGTCAAATTATCTTCAGTTTCAGATGTGCCTTCTGGTGCAATAACTAAAGGTCTATTTTGGTCAAAAATATTTTGAGTTTCGATAAATAATTTACTTTTTCTTTTCTTTTTTTGTTCTTGAGTTTCATTTAAATAGTCTGACTCTGGTGTATGAACGAAAATATAATCTAAATTCTCATAATAATTATATCTCCAAAATTCTGTATTTCTAGAGTATCTAGCTATTCTTTGACCACCATCACCATATTTTGGAAACAAAATTTTTGCACTAATAAAATGACTATCTATACTAAATTGATGTCCATTAGCTAAACCATTTTCTTCAATACTTGCCAGATGATTATAAAAAAATATGTTTGTAGGCTCATCAGGTAAATTTTCCATACCTTTAATAACATAAGGTACTTGATCAAACGCTTTTATAAAATCTGAATTTGTTAATTTTTGTAAAGCTTGTTTATTTATTGAATCATATGAAGTTGCTACTCTGTTGTAAATTTTATTTAGTTGTTTGAAAAATCTATTTTTTCTTTCTATACCACTTAATGTATCAATCATTAAACTAGCTATAGATTTTTCATCATCGTTACCTGTAATTATTAAATTATAAATTGTATCAAATGCTAAAGAATGAGTTAAATGACTTTCTAATAAATGAGGTATTGTATAAAGCTTTGAATTACTAGGTATTGTTGCTGAATTATCATCTAATAAATATTGAAAAAACTCTCTTTCATTTTTAGCTGGATACGTTGTTAAGCCTGTTGAGCTTTGAATATAACGACCTAATTGCCATAATTGTCTTTTAAAAAATTTGATTGCCAATTCTGGATTAGTTTTTATTAAATTATCAATAAATTCATTTGAAAATTTTAATATCGTTGTATCTCTTGTTGATTTTAATGAATAGGGTGAGTCAATATCTTGCAAGCCTGCAGATAAGGATAATGCCACTCCCGGTCTAGCTATTGATCTTGAGTTATTTTCTATCTGATCATCTTTTAAATTTGTAAAAGAGGCTTCAACTTTACCTTTTAACAAAATATTTATTCCATCTGATTTAGTTCCTTCTAGCGTTATATATTCACCCGCAGAAAATAGCCTAACGTTTGCATAGTTTATTAATTCATCTAAATCGTTATCATCTAGAAAAGCTAAAAATGCAGAATTTTTAATTCTTTTTGTATTTACAATATCTCCACCAGTTTTAACACCATCTGCTAAATTAATATTTTTTTGTTCAATGGGTTTTTCCAAATTGCGTGATGACCAAATTAAATTAATAGATTCAAATAATAAATAAGAATAAAAAAAACTTGCATAGTCGGGATCTACCTCTTCTAATTCTTTTAATTTTTCTATTTTAAAAGAGATATACTCTGAGTTACCTTTAATAAATATATCTGACATATATCTACCTGGTGCATTTAAGCCTGAAATACCAAGAGGTGATCCAGAATTTTTTAGTGTTGCTAGATTATAAAAAACATTATTATGATATTTTACGAATTCTGCCTCACCTTTCAAAAGAATAAAAATTTGATCTGCAATACCATGCTGTTCAGCAATTTTGATATCTTCATTATTTTTATGTAATTCGGCACCAGAATTTATTAAATCTTCAGTATTTTTTTTTGGAGATAAAGAAAAACCTTTATCTACTAGTATTAAAGATATTTTTTCACTTAAATTCATTAATTATCTAACTTAATAAATTTCCCATTTTATTTAAAGAGAAAAATATTATCTTCTTATAATTGACTTAAAAATATTGATAAAAGATAACAGTATTATTTTTAATCTAAATATACTTACAATGGATTGAGCTAAATATGTTAATGCAGCAGCTCTTAAAACGGATTTGCATTGGTACATATTCTCTCTAGGAACAAATCTTTTGAGTATTGGTAAGGCTCTCTTAAAACTTGCATCAAATTCTACAGGAAGAGTAATCAAATGGATTAGTACATTTGTAGATAAGCATCCCATTATTATTATCGCAGCAATAAGGGTGATAAATGGACTTTTAGTAAAAGCAAATATTGATGGTAGTCCTATAATTAATAAAAATGAACCAATTCTTTGAAAGATCATTGTTTTTTCAATTAATGATTGTCTAAGAATAAGTGGTTTGTATTTTTCTTTATCTTGAATTGCATGACCAATTTCGTGTGCAACAACCGCAATGCTAGTAATACTTTTTTTATCAAGTTTATCTGTAGCGATATGTATTTTTTTTTCTTTAGGATTGTAATGATCTAATTGCTGAATAGGATTAATTGATACATTGGTAATTTTTTCTTCTTCAAGGATTTTTTTTCCAAGTTCTCTACCTGTGAAAGGCATATCAGGTAAAATTTTATTATATTTTTTTAAAATATAATTTACCCATAAACTTGGTAGAAACATTACAATAAATGGTAAAAAATAGTAAAATAATTTAATCACAATATAAAAATAGGAATAATATTATTAAAAATCAATTTTATTTAAACTAGTATTATTATCAATAATTAATTATTGCTTAAAAAGTGAAATCTAAATTTGAAAGAATTAATAGACTTCCCCCATATATATTTGGGGAGATAAATTCATTAAAAATGAAACTGAGATCAGAAGGTAGGGATATTATTGATTTTGGCATGGGCAATCCTGATATGCCAACACCTCTTCACATAAGACAGAAATTAAAAGAAGTTGTAGATAAACCAGGTGTTGGACGTTATTCAGTTTCAAAAGGCATTAATGGATTAAGAAAAGCTCAAGCTAAATATTATAAAAAACGATTTAATGTTGATTTAAATCCATCAAGTGAAATTATAGTAACAATTGGTTCAAAGGAAGGTTTAGCAAATTTAGCACAAGCTATAACTTCAAGAGGAGACAGGATATTATGCCCTGATCCATCATACCCTGTTCATCCATATGGTTTTATGATTGCCGGAGCAAAATTAACACCTTTAAGAACATTTTATAATGGACAGTTCGATAGAAACAAATTTTTATCAAATATTGTTAATAATTTAAAAAAATACTCTTCAATAAAAGTTATTATTGTTTCTTTTCCTTCTAATCCAACAGCTCAGATAGTTGATTTAGATTTTTATAAAGAATTAGTAAAAATTGCAAAAAAATATCAAGTTTATATTTTATCTGATTTAGCTTATTCTGAAATATATTTTGGTAAAAATCCACCTCCATCAATATTAGAAGTTAATGGAGCTAAGAACATAGCTGTTGAATTTACGACTTTATCTAAAACTTATGCAATGGCAGGATGGAGAATAGGTTTTGCTGTTGGAAACAAAACATTAATTGAAGCATTAACAAAAATTAAATCATATGTAGACTATGGTGCTTTTACTCCTGTGCAAGTAGCAGCCACTGCTGCTTTAAATGGATCCCAAAGATGTGTAGAAGAAATAAGAGAGACTTATAAAAAAAGAAGAGATGTTTTAATAGAGTCTTTTGAAAGAGCTGGTTGGGATAAAATTCCAGCCCCTGAGGCATCAATGTTTGTATGGGCTCCCTTACCAAAAAAATTTAAAAAGATGGGTTCTATGAAATTTGCCAAAAATTTAATGATAAATGCTGATGTTGCAGTAGCACCTGGTTTAGCTTTTGGAAAAGGAGGGGAAGGATTTGTTCGTATTGGTTTAGTGGAAAACACTCAAAGAATTAGACAGGCAGCTAAAAATATAAAAAAATATTTCAATACTTAATATTAAACTGATAAAATCTTAATATAATGTGATAATTTTTCACCTGCATCCCAGGCATCACTTAGACTTTTTCCTAGAATCCAATCTCCACTTAAAAATATTTTATTATCCTTAGAACTAATCCAATTTTTTTTTGAAATACTATTATAACTGACTTTTGTTTGTGCAAATAGCCATCTGTGTGATTTAATAAAACTTATCTCATTTTTTATACCAAATGTTTTTTCAAATATTGATTGAGCGTATTTTTCTAGATCAGATTTATCAATGCTAATATTGTTATTTGTATATTCAGAACTCATATTTAATACCCAACATTCATCGGATAATTCATTAAATTTGATATTTTGATTCATAAAAAAACTAATATCTTTATGAAGATTTAATCCCGCTTTAATATTTATGTTGTTAATATCTTTATAACTTAACATTACAGTATGTATTGGATCATAAGATGGTTCGCTAACAACCTGAGTAAAATCAATCAAATCTTTTGAAAGTTCTTTTGATTGTAAATACGGTATACAAATTAACACATAATCAAAATCTTCAAATTCTTTCTTTTCAGAAAATAGTGAGAAGAGATCATTACTATTTTTTGAAATTTTAATTATTTTTGAATTTAAATAACTTTTTACTTTTATATTATCAAAAATAGACTTTGGAATAGAATTCATTCCATTTTGACCAATAATAATTTTTTTTCTAGTTTTTTTATTTTTTAAATAATCTGTTGCAAAATCTATTTCTATTACTTGTCCCAAATTATATCTACTTATTACTTCATTTAATTGATTTACAGAATGATTTGTCGAAAGATAATGTGCACCATGATCAAAAAGATAATTATCATGCTTTCTAGTAGATACTCTTCCTCCTGGTCTCCATGATTTATCAAAAATTGTAATATTATGTTCTTGAAGATTATAAGCAAGAGACAAACCAGTCATCCCAGCCCCAATTATTGCAATATTTTTCACTTAGTTAATGTTAATTATTTGAAAATTTTTTTTGCCTGAAGATTTAATTTTTTTTAAACCAAATTTACTACATAGATTTTTGTATCTCTGTTTTGCTGGTAAGTTAATTGTTTTAAAATGTATATTATCGTGACCAAACATCATTTTCTGACCATTAATTTCATATAATTTTTTATAAATACTAGATTTTCTTCTGATAACCATAATTTAATAGAAAAAATATATAGTTAAATTTAAAGCAGCAAAGATAAATACTATGGCAATAGCTGCGTATAAATTTCTCTTGTTCATATCTATTTATAATTAAAATTATACTTAAAAGTCAAGATACTAAATTAATTTAACATTAATGATTTTAGGAAATCTAAGTTTTCAATTAATCGTCTTAATTCTTCTGGATCTAGTCCTTTTAAATTTTCTTTAAATAAATTTTGATAGTCTAACGTATCAATACGATCGGTATAAATTTCTTTTAAAGAAATTGTATTTGAATTATCATAATCATAATTACCAATTAATATTTTCGATAATGCAGGAAATATTAGTGATGTAGTTGTATAAGTTGCAAATCCTATTTCTCTGTCTTCGTCTTGTCTTTTGTCAATAAAGGTAAAATAAATAGCTATTCTTGCTGCACGTGTTAATTCTGCTACAGATAATTCATCATCTTGTGATACATCTAAAAATGAAAAAGTTTCATTAATACAATTTGCGGGATTGCTATCATTATTACATGTTTCAATTAATTGAGAATTCATTAAGTTAATAATTTCTCCATAAATAATTTGAAAAACACTAGGGATTGATTCACATTTTTCATAAACAGAATACTCTGATGAATTTAAAAAAGAATAATCTATACCATCCCAACCATCAGGAGCAGTAACTTCAAGTAAATTATCACCATCTTTTTTTAAAAAATAATAATAACTTCCATCTAATTCCCCCCATTTATAAGCTGACCAATCTTGTACCTTTGAGGTTTTGGACACATTAAAGCCAACATATGTCTCGTCAATCCACATACTTGTATTATTTGATATTATAAATACTTGATATTCTGCGTCACAATCATCACTCCAAATACCTTGCATATCTTTTGGAAAATTATCTTCAAATATTAATTCTGCATTCAGGTGAAATGGTAATAATAAAAAAATACTAAAAATTAATTTTACTAAATTATTCTTCATAAGGCATAACTCTTATTACATCTCCGTAAATAATTACAACTCTTTGCCCATTCGGAAGGGCATTATTATCTCCTTGTACAAAAGCCTTTTCTTGATCATTTTGGCAATTAGATGTGTTATTACCACATTCATCAATATTCACTATATATTGAAAGCCATCATGATTACCAATTTTAGCTTGAATTACTGAGCCCATAGCAGCTCCTCCAATAGTTCCATATACTATAGCAATATCTTGACACTTAGTTCCTAATATTTCTTCTTCTCCACATATTTGAGAAGCTAAAAGACCTCCTATCATTGCTCCAGCAGTTGCTCCAATCCAATCACTTTCACCTTCAATTTTTACAGGAAGAGAGGTTTTAATTGTTCCATATTCAATATTAGTTACTTTTTGTGCATCAGACTTTTTGACCTTATTTGGAGATGTTGTATTACAAGAGATTAGTGCAAAACTAATTATCAGAGGAAATACCAATAACTTTACTAATTTGATCATAAAATTATAAATTATTATAGTTAAAAATTGTCTAAAATAAGCAATTAATTTTAATAAATCATATAAATTTTCTAATAACTTACTATTTAAATATTGATGAAAAGTGTATTTTTAATTCTTGGAAATCAATTATTCCCACATAAACACCTAAGAAAATATAAAGACTCGACTATTTTTATGTGTGAAAGTTTTGATCTTTGTTCTTTTCAAAAACATCATAAATTAAAACTCATTCTTTTTCTGTCCTCAATGAGATCTTATGCTGATGAACTAAAAAAAAATAAATTTAAAATTAATTATATTGATTTAAAAAAGGATTTTAAAATATCCTACGAAAAAAAATTAGAAAATTTTATAAAAAAAAATAAATTCGAAGAATTAATTTCTTTTGAAATTGAAGATAAATTTTTTGAAAAAAAAATAAGCACCTTATGTAAAAAAAATAAGATTAAATTAACTTTTATACAATCACCCATGTTTTTAAATTCAAGAGATGAATTTAAAAATTATTTAAGTAAAACAAAAAAACCTTTTATGGCAAATTTTTATAAAATTGCCCGTGCAAAAATAGATATTTTGATGGAAAATAATAAGCCTAAAGGTGGAAAATGGAGCTTTGATGAAGATAACAGAAAAAAGCTCCCTAAAGATATTAAAATACCAGAAATGATTACTGCAAAAGAAACAAAGCATACAAAAGATTTAAAACAACAAATAAAAACAATTTTTAAAAATCACCCAGGCCAAGTAGATAATTTTTGGCTACCTACAACTTATGATGATGCAGTAAAATGGTTAGATTATTTTATTATTAAAAAATTTAATTTATTTGGTGATTACGAAGATGCAGTTGATACTAATAATAACTTTTTATTTCATAGTGTTTTAAGCCCCATGATTAATTTAGGTTTATTAACACCAGATCTAATAATTGAGAGGGTAAGAAAAGTTGAAAATAAAATTAAAATTAATTCTTATGAAGGTTATATTAGGCAAATTATTGGATGGAGAGAATTCATTAGAGGAATTTACCAAAATTTTGATCAACAATTAGAAGAAAATAATTTCTTTCAACATAAAAATTCTCTTACTAATAAATGGTATAACGGTACAACCGGATTAGATCCTTTAGATCACTCAATTAAAAATGCTCAAAAATATGGGTACACTCATCATATTGAGAGACTAATGGTTTTATGTAACATTATGAACTTATGTGAAATTAAACCTAATGAAGTTTATAATTGGTTTATGGAAATGTTTGTAGATAGCTCTGATTGGGTAATGTCACCTAATGTTTATGGTATGGGATTGTTTAGTGATGGAGGTATATTTAGTACCAAACCTTATATTTGTGGTTCAAGTTATTTTATGAAAATGATGAATTTTAAAAAAGGTAATTGGAATGATATTATGGATGGATTGTATTGGCGTTTTATTAATAAAAATAGAAAATTTTTTCAATCTAATCCTCGATTAAATATGATGGTTAATATTTATGATAAAATGAATACTGAGAGGAAAAATCATATAATTAAGAAAGCAAATCAGTTTATTCGTGATAATACCAATTAATGGATAAATTCGATGTTGTTGCAGCAATAATAATAAAAGATGGTAAATATTTTATTGCGCAAAGAAATAGAAATAAACATATGGGATTAAGCTGGGAGTTTCCAGGTGGAAAAGTAGAAAAAGGGGAAACTTTTGAAATAGCATTACAAAGAGAAATAAAAGAAGAACTTAATATAGAAATTAATATTAAAAATAAATTAGGTGAAGAAAATTATCAAGATGACAAAATAAATGTGAAATTACATTATTTTATATGCTCTCATGATAATGGCGAAATTATTTTGAGTGAACACGAGAATTCTGCTTGGGTTACAAAAAATGATTTTAAAAATTATAATTTTGCTGAAGGAGATAGTGATATTATAAATTTATTATAAATTTATTATAAATCTAATTTTAAAATCCTTTAAAACCTTAATTTTTCTACTCTTTTTTTCAAAAATTTTATTTTATCTTATTTTAATGATAAAGACCAACATCATTTATGAAAGTTGATAAAGATCAAATATCCGCATGGGGTGTGCATGCCTTTACTGGTTCTGGAGCTATACTGGGGTTTCTTGCCTTAATATCAATATTAAATAATGATCAAGTTGGAAGTTTTTTATGGCTTGGTATGGCCTTACTTGTAGATGGAGTTGATGGAACTTTAGCCAGGAAGGTTGGTGTTGAGGAAAAAGCGCCAAATCTAGATGGAATTATTTTAGATTCCATAATTGATTATCTAAATTACGTTATTAACCCAGCTTTAATGATTTACTGGTTTCAGATGGTGCCATCAGGTTTTGAAATGATTATGCCTGCTCTTATATTTGGAGTTTCTTTGTATACTTTTATCAACGTTAATATGAAAACGGATGATTATTATTTCCAAGGTTTTCCTGCAGTCTGGAATGTTGTGGTTTTATATTTCTTTATATTAAACACTAATGAATGGATAAACCTAATTGTGATAATTATTCTATCAGTATTGACATTCGTCCCATGGAAGTTTGTTCATCCACTAAGAGTAAAATCATTTAGAAATTTAACGATTTTTTTTACTGTTGTTTGGGCAGCAACAACACTACGATTAGTCACAAAATCAGAAATAAATTTAATTATAAATGATACAATTGTTCTTTTAATATGGTTAATTTGTACGGGCTATTTTATTTATATTTGTTTTCTTAGATCGATAAAAGACTACTAAAAGCGTAAGTAATGCAATATTTTTTGTATATGCAAAAAATGCATATCAGATAAGTATGAAATTCATTTTTAAAAATAAATAAATTTTATTATTAAATTTTCATCGTTCATTTTGAATAATTCAAAACGGAAGTAAACGAAAGTTGAAGGAACGCATGCAAGTTATTAAATCGTTCAATCTGTATTAACAGATCGGAAGTAGGCTAAAGCTGAAGGAACGCGGATCTTATTATTAATTTCCATAGCTAGGCATGAATTATAACGGATAAGAAAGGTTTGTTATAACTATGGTTAAAAAATTAGATAAAAAAAAGATTTTCATCTCAAATCTCAAGAGGTTTACTCCTTAATGTTTAATGAAATGTATCAATCTGAGTCAGTTATAAGAAATCATTATAACAACATTAATGATTGGTTAGATCAAATGACTTCAAAAGTTATTCTTGAAAAGAATGCTGAAGCAGAAACTCATTTTAGAAATATTGGAATTACATTTTCTACAAACAACGAAACTGCAAGAGAAAGAATTATTCCGTTTGATTTAATTCCAAGGATATTTACCTATACTGAATGGTTAAGGTTAGAAAGAGGAGTAATTCAAAGAGCTAAAGCACTTAATGCGTTTCTTGCTGATATTTATAATCAAGGTGAAATAATAAAAGCCAATATAATCCCTAAAGAAATTATTTACAAAAAAAAATCTTTTGAACCTTCAATGTTTGGGTTTTCTCCTCCTAGAGATATCTATAGTCCTATAATTGGTATTGATTTAGTAAGAACAGGCCCTAATGATTATTTTGTTTTAGAAGATAATTGTCGAACACCAAGTGGTGTTTCCTACATGCTAGAAAATAGAGAAATAATGATGCGAATGTTTCCCGATCTATTTCATAACAACAGAGTAACACCAATAGATGACTACCCAACAAGACTTTTGCAAACCTTGATGAGTTTAGCTCCTATTAAATGTGAAAATCCTGAACCAGTATGTGTGTTACTTACACCTGGTCCTTTAAATAGCGCTTATTACGAACATAGTTTTTTATCAGATCAAATGGGTATTGAAATGGTTGAATCAACAGATTTATTTGTTGAGGGAAAATTTCTTTATATGAAAACAGTTGATGGTCCAAAAAGAGTAGATGTAGTTTACAGAAGAATTGATGATGATTTTTTAGATCCTCTATGTTTTAATCCTCAATCTGTAATTGGTATTCCAGGAATTATGGATGTTTATAGAACAGGTGGTGTCAATATCTGTTCAGCTCCTGGAGCAGGCATAGCTGATGACAAAGCAATTTATATTTATGTACCTGAGATGATTAAATTTTATTTAGGCGAACAACCAATCTTAGATAATGTTGAAACATGGAATTGCGAAAAGGAACAAGAATTAAAATATGTTTTAGATAATATAAATGAACTTGTCGTGAAAGAGGTTGATGGATCTGGAGGTTATGGGATGTTAATAGGCCCAAAATCTTCTAAATCCTCTATAGATGAATTTAAAACAAAACTTTCAACAAATCCAAAAGGATATATAGCTCAACCTTTACTTGATCTTTCATTTTCACCAACACTCATCAAAAATCAAGTTGAGGGAAGAAGGGTAGATTTACGTCCATTTTGTTTAATTGGAGAGCAAGCTCAATTAAGTTCTGGTGGTTTAACTAGAGTTGCAATGAATGAAGGTTCGTTTGTTGTGAATTCTAGCCAAGGAGGTGGTGTGAAAGACACATGGGTTTTAGCTGAATGAGAAATAAAAATGTTAAGTAGAACTGCTGAATATCTATATTGGATAAGCCGCTATATGGAGCGAGCAGAAACGACAGCCAGGCTTTTGGATGTTGGTTATAGAATGTCTCTTTTTCCAAATCCAAGTGGTTATAATAATGAATGGGAATCAGTTTTATCCGCTGCTGGCGCAATTGAAGGATATAAAAATAAATATGATACAATTGAACAAAGAAATGTTGAAGATTATTTATTTTTTGATGAAAGTAATACTTCATCTGTTTACAATTGCATTCTTAATGCAAGAAATAACGCATTAGTGGTCAGAACTTCCTTTACCCCTGAGTCTTGGTTAGCAATTAATAAAACTTATCAAGAGATATTAAACTTAAAAGAAAAAAAATTTTCTAAATCTGATTTACCTGATCTTACAGAGTGGACCATAGAACAAGTAAACTTATTTAGAGGATCGTTAAGTTCATTACTTAGAAATGATGGTTATAATTTTCTTTTTCTTGGTTTATTTATTGAAAGGGCTGATAATTCTGCCAGATTATTAGATGTAAAGTATTTTGTTTTATTACCTAAGCCTCAATATGTAGGTGGTAATATCGATAATATGCAATGGAGTATATTGCTTCGCTCTTTATCTTCTTTTAGAGCTTTTAGATGGGCATACGATGGTAATATTACCGCAACTAAAATTGCTGACTTTTTAGTTTTAAATAATAATTGCCCTAGATCTTTAAGTTTTTGTATTCAGAATATTGTTAAACATTTAACTAACCTAACATGCAGTCCAGAAAAAGTTGGAAGAATTTATAATAATTTAAAAGATCTAAATACCAAAATTCAAGAAGAAAAAATAGAAACTATTGTTGAATATGGACTTCATCAATTTGTAACACAATTTATTAGAAAAATATCTAGTGTTGATAACGAAATACATAAGGAGTTTTTTAATTAATATGGAACTAATAATCGAACACACAACTAAATATGAATATAAAAATCCAGTTGCGGGATTAATTCAAACCACTAAACTGCATCCTTCAGAATATAATGGTCTTAAAATTCTAGAGTGGAATGTCCATAACGACTCAGCCAAAAAATCAAATATTTATCAGGATGGTGAAGCTAATAATATTCAAAGTTTTACAAATACAAACAAAGTGAAAAAAATACAATTTACAGTTCTTGGAAAAGTTGAAACATTTGATACAAAAGGAATTTACCAGAGCGCCTCTGATAAAATAGATCCATTAGTCTACTTAAGAGAATCAAATTTAACAAAAGCAAATGCAGATATAAAAAATTTAGCTATTGAAGCTAAAAATGGTTTTAATGAAAACGAAAATCTAGAAACATCTCATAATTTGATGAATCTAGTAGCTGAAAAAATTGAATACAAACCTTTAACGACAAATAATCAAACAACAGCTATTGAAGCATTTAATCAGAAAAAAGGAGTCTGCCAGGATCAAGCTCATATTATGATTGCCGCAGCAAAAACTTTAGGAATACCTGCTAGATACGTTAATGGTTATATGCATAACAATTCCCATTCTTCAGAATTTCAATCTACACATGCGTGGGCAGAATTTTATATAAATGATTTAGGTTGGGTCGGATTTGATCCCACAAATAAGTGCAGTCCAGATGAAAGATACGTACGTGTTTCTTGTGGACTTGATGCAAGTTACGCATCACCTATTAAAGGTGTTTTTTATGGAAATATTAATAATGATGCTCAAATAGAAAATCTAGATATTCATGTTCAAACTTTAGAAAATAATTCTCAACAATAATTTGTTTGAAATATTTTCTTAACTTACTAGTATTATTTTAAAAAAAGGAGGAAATATGTTTCAAAATAAAAAACTACTTCAGTATTTATGGATTTTTAAACCTGAATTAAATGATATTGCAAAAAGAATTGCTGAAGATCATACAAAATGGATGAATGAAACACATACAAAAGAGGGGGATAAAGCGCTTCTAATGTTAAATTGGTCCATGGGTCCCGAATTCAAAGATGGAAATAAAACTGGTAATATGTCTTTAATCTTAACAGAAGTTTATGAAAATCAAGCGGGAATAGATGATCATTTTGAACAAGCACAAAACAATGGCGCAACTTTTAGAGATGATTTTAGTGATTTTGAAAACAAATGTGAAAATTTAGTAAAAATCAATAGTTCTGATATTATCCATTCAATGTGGTAAATATAATTTTAAAACTCTAATTTCTTTTAGATAGATTGCATAATTTATTGTAATATTCAAAATAGCTATCTAAATTACGTATCACATTAGAATTTAAAGTTATTATGGAAATTGAAAAAATTTTTAAAAATTTAATTTTAGTTGACTTTATTGTCATTATTTTAATGGTAATATCATCTATGAACCAACCAACTGAAATATCCAATCTTTATGAAAATATAAATGATGGGTTATTATCTAATTTTGAAAATTTTACCCGAATAGTATCGATTAGTTTATTTTTTTTATATCTATTAACTTTAAATCTACTTTATCGATTTATCTCTTATGGAAAATCACTATATTTATTTTTAGTAGTAGCTGGCATAGTTCTAAATTATTTTAGTGGTTCTGTTATTTATACTGCTTTTAGTGGTATGCTTGATCAAATTGGTGGATTAATAAGTGGTTCAATTTTAATTCTTTTATATTTTTCTCCAATTAAAGATAATTTTAGATAAAAAATAACTTAGTTTTCTGCAATCAAATCAATATTTATGTATTTTTACTAAAATTTAGTTAAAGTATATAAATAGGTTGGTCAAAACCCTTGTAAAAAAAAGACCATAAATTTGATTATGGTAAGAACACTAGCTAAATTTATTATTGGTTTATTGAGCTTATGGGCAGTAGCATTTATAATTGCAGAGATTATTGGTGTAACTATATATTTTCCATTCACTATAGTTGAAAAGCAAGAAATACCGTACCATAGAATTACTTCAGTCAGATTAGCAGTTTTTCTAACTTTTGCTTACTTTGGATTTAGATATCTTTTCCTTCAATCAGAAAAACTTTATCCTATTCAATTTTTAGAAATTTATATCAAATCATTTACAATTTGTTGTTTATTTGTTTTTTATACCAGTCAAGTAGAATTTAGAGAATACTATTTCGTTTTATTTTTATTTATAGTTTCACTAATATTACATTTTGCATCAAGAAAAAAGATAAGAAGTTATTTTAATTAAAACAAGCGGTTATTAAACCGCTTGTAATTTATTAGTAACCCTCAAATACTGTTCTGAGAATTATTAAAACGAGTCCTACTAATGGAAACATAACTCCTCTTATATTTGGAGTAATTCCATAATTATTTACAAGATTAAAATACCTAACTACTGAACTAATTAAAGCTATGGCCATAAGCATAAATAAAAATGAATACCAGAATTTATATTGTACAACATTTTCCTCATAAGTATTTCCAGTTACATCAAAAGTTAACAATATAGACATTAATAGCATTGTTAGAAAAACTGCACCTAATGGACCTCTAAAAACTAATTTAGGTTCTTCATTTGAAAATCCTAATTCATTAAAAAATTTATCATTGAAATAAAATTGATAAATAATAAATAAATTAAAAAGCATAAATAAAACATGGAATGTGAATGCCATTGTTCCACCAGCTTCTAAAATGATCTGTTCCATAATATCTCCTTTAATTAATTTAATATCAAAAATTGTATGATTCTGTAAAAATTATTGTTTTTAAATATTTTAAAATTAATTATTTAAGTTAAGAAAAAATATGGAAAAACAATTATATTTAAATAGTTTTTTTTCTGCATCTATATCAATTTTTGTTCCAGTTTTTATTTGGGGCAATACAGTTTCACATTTTCCATGGATTATTGAGAAATTAGATTTCTCAAATAGAACAATTGGATTTCTGCTGATGTATTTTTCTATAGTCCAATTAATTGCATCACAAATGGCTGGGAGAATTATCGTTCCAAAAATAGGAACAAGAAATACACTTGTGATAGGTACATTAATTTTTTCATTTTCACCAATTACCTTTGGTTTATCAAATAATGAATTTATTTTTTTGATGAGTTGTTTTCCTACAGGTATAGGTTTTGGATTTATATATACTACAGCAACAATAGCTACAAATAATGCCGAAATTAAAACAAAATATATTTTACAGACATATCTAAGTGCTTTTTTAAGTTTAGGATTTTTATGTGGGGGATTATGTTCAGGTTTTTATAGAAATTATAATTTTGATTCACATTATCTTTTTTTTACACTTATTTTTGTTTCAATTTTGTCTTCATTATTAATTTATAAATTAGGTTTAAATAGAGATGAAGAAAATATAGAAAAAATGGAAAAATTAAAAATTCCTGAAAAAAATATACTAATTTTTAGTTTATATTTATTTATTTTTTTAGGTACAGTAATGGCGTTAGTTGATTGGGCACCACTCTGGTTTGAAAGAGAGTTATTAACAACAAGTTTAATTGCTAGTTTAACTATAGTTTGTTGGGGTGCAGGTGAAACAACAGGAAAGTTTTTAGGAGCTACAATGATAAAATTTACATCAGAAAAAATTGTGGGTGGTTATATGCCATTGATTGGCTCAGTTATTTACTTAATAATTATAATGTATGGTAACATATATTTTATTTTAATTGGATTAATTATATTAGGATTTGCGTCTGCTAATTTTTTTCCAATAGTAATAAGAGTAGCTCTAAATAATACTAAAGATAATTTAAATACTGCTGCAGCAAATCTTTCAACTATTGGCTTTCTTGGATTTTTAGTTGGACCAGCTATAGTAGGATATACTTCTGAAATTTATAGTATATCTGCAAATACAAAAGTTATATCTTTTATTTGGGTATTTTTGTTTACATTTTTTTTAATAACTCTTCATCTAAGAAAAATTAAATAATATTTTTTTAATCTTTACTTGATTTTGCCCAAAGATTTATTTTTTCTTCTTTAGCATATTTATCTATTTCTTTTAATTCTTCAGAAGAAAATATTAAATTATTTTGACTATCCAAGCATTCATCTAATTGTTCAACAGTTCTTGCTCCAATAAGAGCTGATGTCATATTTTTATGTCTAAGTACCCATGATAACGCCATTTGAGGTAGTGATTGATTTCTTTTCTTAGCTATTTTTGTTAATTGCTTAATTTTGATTAAATAACTTTCAGTAATCATTTTTTTATCTAGCGATGAATTATCTGAAATTCTAGAAATTTTAGGAATAGATTTTAAATATTTACCTGATAACATTCCTTGAGCAAGAGGTGAAAAAGCAATACACCCAATACCTAATTTTTTTAATGTAGATAATAAATCTTTTTCTATCCATCTATTGATCATTGAATAAGAAGGTTGATGAATAAGACAACTAACTCCTCTTTCTTTTAAAAGTTTATTCATTTTAATTGTTTGCTTTGAACTATAAGAAGAAATACCAACATATAAAGCTTTACCACTTCTAATTGATTGAGTTAAAGCATCAGCCGTTTCTTCTAGTGGAGTTAATGGATCAAAACGATGTGAATAAAATATATCGACATATTCTAAATTCATTCTTTTTAAACTTTGATCAAGACTTGCAGTTAAGTATTTTTTTGAACTCCATTCACCATACGGACCATCCCACATATGATACCCTGCCTTACTTGATATTATCATTTCATCTCTATATTTTTTAAAATCTGATTTCATAACTTGACCAAAATTTTCTTCTGAAGATCCCGCTGGTGGACCATAATTATTTGCTAAATCAAAATGAGTTATACCTCGATCAAATGCTCTAAAAAGCATCTTCTTTGCTTCTTTTGACATAGATTTTTTACCACCAAAGTTATGCCAAAGACCTAGTGTAATAGGGGGTAAAAGTAATCCACTATTTCCACATCTTCTATAGATTAATTCTTGATATCTTTTTGTGTTAGCTTTGTAAGGCATACTTAAAAAATAATTATAAAATTTTTATATAATAATATATAAATTAAATAAATGACTGACTTGCAATGGTATGCTTATTTAGGGGGATTTGTAGCTTTTGCAATCGGATGTTACGTATACTATCTTTCGAGAAATAAAGAACTAAATGAACAGCAGATAAAAAATAAAAAAAGAATTATGAATTTTTTTTTAATTATAGCTTTATTATGTGTTGGTTACTCGTGGTTATAAATATAAGAGATAATTTTTGAAATATTATATTGCAATTGATGCTGGGACTTCGGTAATTAAAACTGTAATATTCAATACAAATTTCAAACAAACAAATAGTTATAGTATAAAAAATCCAGTATTAACTGATGATTTTGGTAAATCTGAAATTGAAATGGAAAAATTTTGGTTGCTTACCGCAAAATGTATTAAACTTTTAATAAAAAAATCAAATATTCAGACGCAATCAATTGTTGGTTTAGGCATAACCGGAAATATGGTTGGGTTTTGGTCTATTAATAATAAATATAAACCTGTAAGAAATGCAATTTTGTGGAATGACACAAGAAGTCAAAAAATTTTTACTAATAAAAAAATATTTGATCAAATTTATAAAATTACAGGCTCCATTACACAATACGGCTGTACTATACCAATTCTAAAGTGGATGACTAAATTTGAAAAAGAAAATCTAAAGAAAATTAAATACATTTTAACTTGTAAAGATTGGTTAAGATTTAAATTAACTGGAAATATAAATAATGATGAAACAGAAGTTTCAGTATATCCAGGAGATATAAGAAGTAGAAAATTATCAAAAAAAATTTTCAAAATTTTTAATCTCAACACTAAATATTTTAAACTGTTCCCAGAAATAAAAAAATCAAATGAATTAGGTGGATATGTTACTAAAAGTGCATCAAAATTAACAAGTTTAAAAGTTGGTACCCCGGTCATTATAGGATGCGGTGATGTAATAGCTTCTATTTTAGGAGCTGGTGGAATTAATCATAACAAAAAAATAAGTATTATTGGAACTACATGTCATAATATTATAGTAAAAAATAATTCGAAAATTTCTCAAGATGGCTCAGGTTTATTTTTTGCTTCTTTAAATAATACATGGTTAGAAACTAAAATAAATGTTGCAGGTACAACTAATATTGATTGGGTCATTGATAATTTTTACAAAAATCCAAAAAAATACTCAGATAAAATTAAAATAATTAATAATTTTGAAAAAAAATATTTAACTTTTAAATATCCAGAAAATTCATTGATATTTTTACCTTATATAAATTATGGAGGGTCAATATCCCCATTTGTAAATTTAAATTCTAAAGCTGAAATTTTTGGAATTTTACCACATCATAATAATTTTGATATTATGACTGCTTGTTATGAAGGTTTAGCTTTATCTATTAAGGATTGTTATGCTAATAAAATTAAAACTAAAGACAGTCTTTATCTTGCAGGAGGTGCATCAAAAAGTAAAGTTTTACCTCAATTAATTTCAAATGTTTTAAAAACTAAAGTTAAAATTTTAAATAATTCTGAACTAGGTGCCTTAGGTATTTCATTCTTAATTGACAGTTATTTACATAAAAAAGATTTAAAAAATTTAATTAATGATCACCAAAACATTGGTCATATTTACACACCTCAAAGAAAACATTCCAAATATCTTCATAAAAAATATCAAAAATATAAAAAATTAAGAGAGTCATTGAATAATATTTGGTGAAAATCTCAAATTTAGTTGATAATATAAGTATATTCATATTAAAATATTAATCATAAATTAAGTGAGGAAAAATGAATAAGATATTACTATTTTTTATTACAATTCTATTTTCTTTTAATGCTTATGCAGTAACAAATGTTACTTTTTGGCATATGGAAGGTGTTCCGCATAGAGTAGATAGAATTCAAACATTAATAGATGAATTTAATTCTGCAAATCCAGATATTAATGTAACACAAGAAGTTCAAAACTGGGGTGAAATTTATGCTAAAGCTCCTGCATCAGTTGCTGCTGGAACTGCACCAGAAATATTAGTTGGTATTCCTGATTTTACTCCCATTCTCGCCGATATGGGCGCAGCACAACCTGTTGAGGATTTTGTTGCAGAGTTAGATACAAAATATGGTTTTTATCAAAAAGCACTCGATCAATATACTTACAATGGTCACACCTGGGCTGTTCCTTTATGGAACATGGGTCTATCACTATGGTATAGAAAAAGTGATTTTGAAGCAGCAGGAATTGAGCCTCCAAAAACTTGGTCTGATTTAAAGAAAGCTGCTAAAGCTCTAACTAAAGACGGTGTTTATGGAATAGGGCTTCCAGGCAATAAACAACTTTACACTGATCAAACAATCTATAGTTTTATGGTTAACTCAGGTGCAGAAGAAATTTATAATTCTGATGGTACTTTAAGATTTGATAATCCTCAGACTGTAGCAGCATACGATGTTTATAAAGAATTGTATCAATATTCAGCACCTGATGCAGCAAACTGGACTTGGGGTGAAGCTGAAGCTTGTTTTGCAAGTAAAGGCTGTGCAATGATATTGCAGTTTACTGTAATTTCTACATATGACTCACAAGCTGGTGGCGATGCTAGTGACTTAGGCGTTATTCAAATACCTTATGCAAATGGTAAAGCTCACAGAGCTGGAACTGTTTCATATGTAAACTCTGCGATGATTATGACTGCTGATGAAGCAAAAATGGAAGCTTCTAAGAAATTTTTAAGTTTCTTAATGGAACCTGGAAACTATGGAAGATTTATTAACATGGAGCCTGGATTATTTTTACCAATAACTGAAGCTGGAAGCCAAGATTCAACTTATTGGGATGATCCTGTCGTTGTAAAATATAAATCACAAGTAGAAACTATGTTAGACAACTCTACAAGAGGAAGTTTATTCGGTTTCACTAATGGTAATACTTTTACAAGTATATCATCTATCTCAGCTCAGAATTTATTAGCTCAGACTCTTCAACTAACTTTAATCGATGGCAAAAGTGCAAAAGATGCTGTTAGTGAAGGTATGGAAATAATGACTGAAGCGATTGAATAATTTAATTTTCTTTTCAGCACCTCTATTTAAGAGGTGCTGTCATTTCTGTGAAAAAAAATAATATTGAAGGTTGGTTATTTGTCTCACCATTAGTTATTTGGATTTCTCTTATTATTTTAGTTCCAATTTATATAGCATTTGAATTAAGTTTATTTAACGTAAAGATTATTGGTACTTCAGGTAAATTTGTAGGTATTGATAATTATATAAAACTACTTGGGAAATCTAAATTTATAAATGCTTCATTAAATAGTTTGTATTGGATTATAGGTAATGCAATCTGCCAGACTTTTTTTGCTTTCACTATTGCTTTAACAATTAATTATAAATTTCCAGGTAAAAAAATTATGGCTAATTGGATTATTTTATCATTTATTATTCCAACAGTAGTAGTTGTGGTAATTTGGAAATTAATGCTAAGTAGTAGTAGTGGTGTAATAAATTCAGTTTTAATTGATATTGGATTTTTAGATGAAGCAACTGGCTTCTTTAGTTCTCCTAATAAAGCTTTTATAAGTTTAGTTCTAATAAACTCTTGGCGTTGGAGTCCTTTTTTAGCGTTAATAATTCTTTCTGGACTAAATTCTATAAATCGAGAAATGTATGATGCATCAAAAGTTGATGGAGCTAATTTTGTTCAACAATTTCTTTTCATTACATTTCCAAACCTTAAAAGTGTTCTTTTTGTTTTGGGTCTAGTTGGTACATTATTATCATTTAATATATTTGACATTATATGGTTAATTACAAAAGGTGGTCCATCTAGTGCTACAACCACATTACCATTATTAATTTATGAAACTGCGTTTACTAAATTTAGAATTAGCCATGCTGCGACCTTATCAATAGTCACTAGCTTTTTGTTATTACTATTCTCAATAATATTTATCAAATCCATGGCGCCAAAAGAAGATGATTAAAGAAAACAACATCAAATTTATATTTTTAAGCTTATCTTTATTGTTAATTATAATAATTTTTTTCTTTCCTTTTTTTTGGATAATTACATCATCTTTTAAAATTCCTGAAGAAATTATTGCTACATCTACAACTATTATTCCAAGATCTTTTACTTTAGAACATTATAATAAAATATTATTTAACTCAGATTTTTTTATTTATTTAAAAAACAGTTTAATAGTTTCATTTTCCTCTATGGTAATTTCCATTATTTTATCTGTATCGGCAGCTTATGGTTTACATAAACTTAAATTTTATGGAAATAAATTTGTAGAATATTCTCTTCTAGTGACATATGCATTTCCAGGTGTCATTTTATTAGTACCTATTTATTTATTATTTGCAAAAGTAAATTTACTTAATAGTTATTTTGCTTTGATTATTGTAAATGTTTTATTTGCCACTCCATTTGCGGTTTGGATGTTAAAAGCTTTCTTTAAATTAATTCCTAATGAGATAGAGGAGGCAGCATATATTGATGGCGCATCTAGATATATCGTAATTTCTAGAATTATTGTCCCATTAGCTGCTCCTGGTATAGCGAGTGTAGCAATTTTTTGCTTTATTATTTCATGGACAGAATATCTTTTTGCTTCAATATTAATAAGTGGCGATGATCTAAAAACCTTACCTGTTGGTTTAGCTGGAATTGTTGGTCAATATCAAATTGATTGGGGTTTTTTATTATCAGGAGCTGTTCTTGCAAGTTTACCAGTGATATTGTTATTTGTATTTATTGGAAAATATTTTGTATCTGGTTTAACTGAAGGAGCAGTTAAATAATTGAATAAAATGAAGGAGGAAAAATGTCTGTAGCAAGAATAACAACAATTAATTTTAAATCTAAAGAAGATGCTGATGAGTCTATTAAAGATTATTCAGCAAAAGCACCATCTGAATTTCCAGAGGCTAAACAATTACTACAAATACGCGCAAGTGATACAACTGTTATGGCTATTTCTTTATATACTGATAATGAAGCAATGGAACGTGCTTCAGCAGCTAGAGCTAAAAGGATGAGTAATAATGAAAAAACATTTGATGTTGTTGACACAAAGACTGGTGAAGTAACATTAAATCATAAAAATTAAATTAGGAGTGCCCGTAGCTCAGTAGGATAGAGCACCAGATTCCTAATCTGGGGGTCGCATGTTCGAATCATGCCGGGCACGCCATAGATGACATATAAATTTACAAATGCAATTATTAGAAAACCAAATATGAGTATTCATAATGCATTGAGTTCACAGTATTTACATCCAAGATATGAAAAAATATTAGAGATACATAAAAATTATATAACTGCCATCAAAGAAGCAGGATTAAATACAATTTTATTAGATAGCTTAGAACAATATCCGGATAGTATTTTTGTTGAAGATCCCGCTCTTATCTTCAAAAATAATATTATTGTATTAAATCCAAGTGACGTTACACGTAATGGTGAGGCAAAAATAATAAAAAACGAAATAAGTAAATACTTTGAAAACATATTTGTTGTTGAAAAGGGGACAATAGAAGGCGGAGATATATTAAATATTAATAATCATTTTATTATAGGTTTATCAAATAGAACTAATAAATTAGGTGCAGAAAATTTATCTAATATACTAATCTCACTTGGTGCTACTGTAGAAGTATGTCAAACACCAAAAGATATTCTTCATTTTAAGTCTGAATGCAGTTTATTAGATGATGATATAATTTTAATAAGTAATAGAATGTCTAAATTAGATTATTTAAAAAAAAATTATAATTTAATCGAATTACCATCTGGTGAAGAAAATGCAGCAAACTGTATTCGAATTAATAATAAATTATTAATTCCAGATGGTTTTAATCAAACGGAGGAAATTTTATCTAAAAGTTTTAATATCATAAAAATTAATATTGATGAAATATCAAAGGTTGATGCAGGGTTAAGCTGTATGAGTCTTAGATGGTAAAAATCTTTATTCATATATTAAGACTTAAAGAAATACCCAAATTATCTTGGAGCTCTCAATTCGAATACAATTTAAAGCCTAAAAAAATAACAATTTTTTATTTAATTTTAGGACTTGTACTATTTGGCATTGGTGAAGCATTATTAATTAATGCAAATTTAGGAGTTTCACCTTGGTTTGTGTTACATCAGGGATTAGCATTTAAAACTGGTTACACAATAGGTATTACTACATTTTTTGTAAGTATTGTGGTATTGTTACTTTGGTTTCCACTAAAACAAAAACCAGGCATTGGAACAATATTAAATGCTATTTTAATTTCTGTGATTTTGGATCTTTCATTGATCTATCTTCCATATCCAAAAGATTTCTTATTTCAATTTTTACAAGTATTAATTGGTATTTTCATAATTGGTATTGGAAGTGGTTTTTATTTAGCTACAAATTTAGGGCCTGGTCCAAGAGATGGATTGATGACTGGCATAAATAAACAAACTAATTTTTCAATTTCATTTATTAGAACATTACTTGAGCTATCTGCAGTGTGTATAGGATTTTTTTTAGGTGGAAAAGTTGGAATAGGGACATTAATATATGCTATAGGAATAGGTTTTTCTGTATCCTTAGGTTTATTTTTCGTTGGTAAAATTTATAGGAAAAATTAAATTTAACTATTATTTATTAATAATTTTTAATCTTAAACTATAAAGTATTTTATTTTCTTAAATTTTCTTTCGATTATACTTAATTAAACAATAATGGACAAACTACTCCAAAGATCAAATGGAAAAATAGATATAGCATTATTAGATAATGATTTTTCAAAATTTTTTCAAAGTGGTTGTTGTAAAATCTTAAATCCAAAAAATTATAATGAATTTAAAGAATTAGTTTTAATTAATACTTCTGGAGGCATTACTTGTAATGATAATATTGAAATTAATGCTGTTATTAATAATTCTCAATTGAGTATTTGTACTCAGGCTGCAGAAAAAATTTATGCAGGAATTGGTGACCCTGCTAGAGTAGAAATAAATATAAATTTAAATAATTCTACTATGTATTGGTTACCAAAAGAATTAATTTTATTTGATAATTCAAAGTTAAGAAGAAATATCAATATTAATCTATCAGATAATTCAAATTTAATTTTTTGTGAAACAACAATTTTTGGAAGAAAAGCAATGTCTGAAAAAATTAAAAATATTTCTTTTTCTGATCAATGGAAAATAAATTCAAATTCTTCCATAAAGCATTTTGAAGCAATTAATATTAAAGGATCAACGATTGATAATTTCAATAACAATTATACTTTTTCTAATCAATCATCTTTATCAACAATTTTAATTTTTGGTGACATTGTTCATCAACTAGAGTCTGTATTAAAAAAAGTTAAAAAAAACTTAGGAAATCACTATTGTGAAATGACAAAATTTGATAATAAAATTATCATTAGATGCTTAGCAGATGATAATTATGATTTAAAAAAAACACTAAATATTATTATGAAAAATGTAATAAATGATAAACTACCAAAAAGTTGGTATCTATAAATGAAATTAACACCAAGAGAAAAAGATAAGTTGATGGTCAGTATGGCAGCTAATGTTGCTAGAAAACGTCTAGAAAGAGGTGTTAAACTTAACTACCCAGAAGCTATAGCCTTGATAACAGATTTTGTCATAGAGGGCGCAAGAGATGGAAAAATGGTATCAGAATTAATGGAAACAGGAGCTTACGTAGTAAAAAAAGAAGATTGTATGGATGGTATTCCAGATATGATTCCAGAAGTACAGGTTGAAGCGACATTTCCAGATGGAACAAAATTAGTAACAGTACATAAACCAATTAGATAATGAAACCTGGAGAAATAATAACAAAGCAAAATAGTGATATTAATTTGAACGATCAACGACAATCAATCATTTTAAAAGTTTCAAATAGTGGAGACCGGCCGATACAAGTTGGTAGTCATTATCATTTTGCTGAAACCAATGAATATTTAAAATTTGATAGAAAAAAATCAAATGGTATGCGTTTAGATATACCATCTGGCACAGCTGTTCGGTTTGAACCTGGTCAATCAAAAGATGTAGAATTAATTCCAATAACGGGAAATAGAAAGATATTTGGTTTTAATAAAAAAGTTATGGGTCAATTGTAATGAAAAAAATAAAGAGAGAAGCTTATGCTGATATGTATGGGCCAACAACTGGTGATAAAGTTAGACTTGCTGATACTGAATTATTTATTGAAGTGGAAAAAGATTTAACAACTTATGGAGAAGAAGTAAAATTTGGTGGTGGAAAAGTTATTCGAGATGGAATGGGACAATCTCAAGTATCTCGTAAAGAAGGTGCTGTTGATACAGTTATAACAAACGCTTTAATAGTAGATGTAAATGGAATTTATAAAGCTGATATTGGTCTTAAGGATGGATTAATTTATGAAATTGGTAAGGCTGGTAATCCAGATACACAACCTAATGTAAATATTATTATTGGACCTGGAACAGAAATAATTGCTGGTGAAGGCAAAATTATAACAGCTGGTGGATTTGACAGTCATATACATTTTATTTGTCCTCAGCAAATAGATGATGCACTTCATTCAGGTATTACAACTATGTTGGGAGGTGGAACTGGTCCTGCACACGGCACTTTAGCGACTACAGTTACACCTGGACCATGGCATATAGAAAAAATGATACAATCAGCTGAAGCATTTTCTATGAACTTAGCTTTTGCAGGAAAAGGAAATAGTTCTTTACCTAAAGCTCTTGAAGAACAAGTAATAGCCGGTGCATCTTCACTAAAATTACATGAAGATTGGGGTACAACTCCCGCAGCGATAGATAATTGTTTAAATGTAGCAGATGATCATGACATTCAAGTAATGATTCATACGGATACATTAAATGAAAGTGGATTTGTAGAAAATACAATTAAAGCAATTAATGGCAGAACTATTCATGCTTTTCATACGGAAGGAGCTGGTGGAGGTCATGCGCCGGATATAATTAAAGTATGCGGAGAACAGTATGTTATTCCGTCATCTACAAATCCAACAAGACCATACACAATTAATACAGTTGAAGAACATTTAGATATGTTAATGGTTTGTCATCACTTGGATAAATCAATACCTGAAGATGTTGCTTTTGCAGAAAGTCGAATTCGAAAAGAAACAATTGCTGCGGAAGATATACTCCATGACATGGGTGCTTTTTCAATTATTGCTTCTGATAGTCAAGCCATGGGTCGTGTTGGAGAGGTTATTATTAGAACATGGCAAACAGCACATAAAATGAAAGTTCAACGGGGACAATTAAAAGAAGAGCAGGGTAATAACGACAATGTAAGAGTTAAAAGATACATAGCTAAATATACAATTAATCCTGCAATAGCACATGGTATTTCTGATCATATTGGAAGTATCAAAAAAAATAAACGTGCTGATATTGTTATTTGGGACACTGCTTTCTTTGGCGTTAAACCTGAAATGGTATTACAAGGTGGAAGTATTGCTTGTGCACAAATGGGTGATCCAAATGCTTCTATTCCAACACCTCAACCAGTATATTCTAGACCAATGTTTTCTTCTTTTGGAAAATCATTAGAAAAATCTACTGTTACTTTTGTAAGTAAAGTTTCTTTAGATAAAGATTCATTTAAAAACTCTGGAGTAAGTAAATCTCTGTTACCTGTTAAAAATATAAGAAAAATTTCTAAAAAAAATATGATGTTAAATGATTATTGTCCGAAAATAGAAGTGAATCCAGAAACTTATGAAGTTTTAGCAGATGGTGAATTAATTACCTGTGAGCCAGCAGAAACACTACCTTTAGCTCAACGTTATTTTATGTATTAAAATGGATACTTCATTCAAAATTACTCATCATAATAATGATAAAGAAGTATTTGATGAAATTTCACTATCTTATGAAGAAAGATTTATTCGTAGAAAAAAACTTATAGCAAATAATGGTACTGAATTTTTAGTTAATCTTGAAGAAACTGTCAGTGTTAATGAAAATCATTATTTTGAATTAGACAATGGAAAATTAATTAAAGTTATATCTAAAGAAGAAAATTTAATTGAAATAACAGGTGATAATTTAAAACAAATCATATGGCACATAGGAAATAGACATCTGCCATGTCAAATTGAAGAAAACAGAATTCTTATTCAAGATGATGCTGTAATTCTTGATATGGTTTTAAAATTACATGGAAATGTAAAAAAAGTTTTTGAAAAATTTAAACCAGAGGGCGGTGCATATGGTATGGGTAGAACGCATAGTCACAAACACTAACATGAAAAAATTTAGAGATCCTCATCAAATATTACAAGTATGGTTTTCATCTTCTTTTCCTATCGGCTCTTACGCGTACTCTCATGGTTTAGAAGCGCTGATAGATGATAAAAAAATTAAAAATAAAGACGATGTGAAAGAATTTTTAGATGCTCTTTTATTTTATGGCACATTAAGAAATGATTATATTTTTATAAAGTCTGTTTACAAAGGTGAGGAAATTAATGAATTAATCTTAGCAAATGCCTCTTCGAAAGAAAGGCAAATAGAAATGAAAGATATGGGAAATTCTTTTCGTAAAATCATGAAAGATAGTTGGGAATTATCTCTACCTGAAAATACATCATTTATATATTGTTTAGCGAAAGCTGGATTACATTTTGATATTAAGTTTGATGATTTAATTAAGTTTTATCTACAATCATTTATTTCTAATTTAATAAATGTATGTGTAAAACATATACCAATGTCACAAAAAGATGGACAAAGTCTTAATGTTAATTTTATTAACAATATTCAAGATTTTTTAACTCATGCAGAGAAACTGACTCTTAAAGATGTAGGTACAACTTTTTTTATTGGTGATATTTATGCCATTAAGCATGAAAACTTAGACTCAAGGATTTATTTAACGTGAATAATATAAATGGACCTTTAAAAGTTGGAATTGGTGGTGGAATAGGGACGGGCAAAACGAGTTTGACTGAAGCTTTATGTCGTTATTTATCAAAAAAAGTATCTATGGCAGTTATTTCAAATGATATTTATACAACTGAAGATGCAGAATACTTAATGAAAGCACAAGTTCTACCTATAGAGAGAATTAAAGGTGTTGAAACTGGCGGATGTCCGCATACAGCTATTAGGGAAGATTGCAGTATTAATTTACTTGCAGTAGATGAGATGAAAAAGAAATTTCCAGATTTAGAGTTAATCCTTATTGAATCAGGTGGTGATAATTTAGCAGCAACTTTTAGTCCTGAATTAGTTGATTTAACAATATACATGATTGATGTGGCACAAGGTGCAGATATACCAAGAAAAAAAGCACCAGCAATTAAAAAATCTGACTTACTCGTAATTAATAAAATTGATCTTGCCCCATATGTTAATGTTGATCTAGAGCAGATGAAAGAAGATGTGAATGAAGCCAGAAATGGTTTACCATATATTTTTGGTGAAATGAAAAATAATAACGGTATTGAAAAAATTTCTGACTTCCTAATATCTCAAGGTGGGCTATAACTATTCTACTTTTTGCAAAGAATACACTGTATCTGTACTATTAAATTTTGAATCAAATTCTTTTGATTTTGGGTCATCAAATAAAGCATAAAATTTTTCTTCATCAGTAACATTACACATAATCATTACATGGCCATCTTTCACAAAAGCCATATCAAATGCATCAGTATATTTTGCAATATCATCTTTAAAAAAATTATATAATTCCATGTAATCTTCCTTGGTAAAAGATCCTTTGGATACAACACATAAATTCATAATTATCTCCTAAAAAAAATATCCTCACCATTTTTCTTAATGGGAGGATAAATTTATACGTATCTCATTTTAGCTGCTTTTGAACCGCAATAGAGTCAAATCGTTCTAATGAATAGATAATACACAATTATTACAATTCAATGAATTCAAAGGCAGCTAATTAGAGATAATTTAAAACAATTATTCATATTTATCAGAATACAAATAAGGTATTCCAATAACTAAAATTATATAAATAACCATAAAGCCTGCAATTAGAGGTATTACTTCACCTGCTGGTACTGAGCTAAATGGACCTAAAACAAATCCATAAATTACAAAGAGAATGTTCAAACCTACTAAATAATAACCACCACTTCTTTTCATATTGTACAACATGTAAATTGTGAAAGCGATTGCTAATTGAAAAACTATACTCACGATAAAATCTAAAGTGGAAAGTTGAACATTAAAATTTCCTACAGGTGGTTGCACACCTTGTCCGGAAAAATATCCATACGTAATTCGATAAGACGTATCAATAAAATCAAGAGAGATAAGGATTAACATAATCCAATGCAGGGGTTTGAATAATCTTTCTTTCATAATAATTATGTTACATTACTAATCTTTTTTGACTGATTCTTGTAAAGAAATATTATTGTTTTCTGATGGTTTAGTATCTTTTTTAATAGATTGTATTTTATCAGAAAGTTTAATATCACCGCTAATTTGACCGCCAAGTTTAATTTGTAAATTTTGATATTCAATTTTACCTGAGACTTTACCTTGTTCTTGAATTGTAAGAGTACCAGAGGCTTTAATATCACCATCAAATGCTCCCCAAATATCGGCATTATGAGTTTCAATAGTCCCTTTACAGTCACCAGTAGCTCCTACTACTAGATTATCTGTTTTCATTGTTACATCGGCATCACCATCTATTTGTACTTCATCAGCTTGTTTTATTTCACCATTAATAACTACACCATGACCAATAACAACCTTAGCAGATCCCTTTGCAGGTCTAAACACGTCAGGCGATGAACTTGTATTATCTTCTTTTTTTTCAAACATTTTACCTCCCCATACTTTTTGATAATGCAGTTGTATTATAACTACTGCAGGAGTTTTGATTGAGCAGGTTGCTTCAACTGCTTTAATATCTAATAAATAACATAAAAAAACTCATATTTGAATATTTATGTAATTTTTAAAGGTTATTTTTGATGATTTACAACATCAACAAGGATGGCAATTACCAAATTCAATATTGTAATTGAGCAAATTGAAATAAAACTAAAGAAGTAAATCCACGCCCACCAATAGATAGCCTGCATAGGGAGCATAACATTTTCCCAACTTGATAATGTTAATACTTGGAATAAGGTAATAAGCGATATTCCAAGATCAGCCCATCTATTAGGATCATCTTCGCCAAATAAAATTGAACCCATTGTTGCGTAAATATAGAGAATAATAAAAAGAAGCAGACTAACAAAAAATACCCTTTTAATAGAAGCAAGAATTGCTTCTATAATTTTTTTTAATTCAGGAATAACAGATATTAATCGTAAAACTCTAAATATACGAAGAAGACGTAAAACTAAAAAACTAGAATTATTTGGAATGGGAATTAATGAGATAGCTACAATTATTGTATCAAATACATTCCAACCATCTTTGAAAAAATTTTTCTTATTTTTTTCTCCAATAAAACGAATTAAAATTTCAATAACAAAGAAAATGGTGATTGCATAATCAAGTAAATGAATAGTATTTAAAAATATGGGATCTAATTGATATGTTGTAGCACCAATAAGTATTGCATTAAGAATAATTATGATGACAACTGAAAATTGAAAAATCCGATTATCTTTTAATTTTGAAAAAAAATTAATCATTTTAAATTAACAAATGCCAAAGATGCTGTATCTTCTAAAAATAAAACTAATCCATTTTCTATTTTAATCATATCTCTAATTCTTTCACCCATATTTATTCTTTCTAAATTATCAATTTTATTATTATTTATTAAATCAAAAAAATAAATTGAATTATCTTTTAAAGATGCAACAACATATTTATTTTTTTCATCTAAGCCTATAATTTGAGATATACCTATTGATGGATTAAAATATTTTATAGGTTCAATGAAACCATATTCTGAATGTGATTTATATAAAGGATATTTTATATATTTTTTTTTATTATGTTCTGCTTTTTTTCCACCATAATGTTCACCATAAGAAGAAATAGCCCATCCATAATTTGGAGTGGTATTCTCGTTTAGTTGAATTAAGTTAATTTCATCTCCACCTTCTGGACCATGTTCAGCTTCTAGTAAAAAATTATTTGCCTTATCATAAAATAAACCTTGAGGATTTCGATGTCCCATACTGATTATTGAATAATCTTTATTGTTTTTACTAATTTTAATTATTTTACCAAATATACTTTTCTTATTTTGAACTCTATGTCGACTTCTAAAATCTCCAGTAGATAACAAAACAGTATCTTTATTAAGGTTAGTAATTCGACCTCCAGATTGATGAGCATTAAATTCTTTATCTATATTTTTATCTACATGCACACATTCATCAGAGGTAAATAAAATTTCAAATTTAATGAAATTGTAATTCATTTTTCCTTCGAGAAGACTTGTGTTCCAGCAATTTGAAGTAACTTCTCTTGTGTAGGAGACATAAATGTCATCTTCATATATTTGTATATCTTTTGTAGAATACCAACCACCTTCAAGCCAATCAAAATTATGTTGTCTCGATTTCTTGAATTGATCCTCATTTATAAATTCATGAATATTTGTGTTTATTTGTTTTAATATTAAATCTTTATTTAGCTTATTAATGGGACTTGAAGAGTAGGCTAATATACCACTTGCTGAAAGTAAAATGAGTTTATTCTTATGTTCATCAATATATCCGCTAGCAGGAAATTGATTTGCTATTCCATACATTAAAATATTTTTTTCAGGATTATAAATATCAACATCTAAAATATTTGATGTAAAACTGTGAGATGAATTATAGATGTATTCTAAGTTACTATTCTTTGATTTAATATGCATATCAAATTCATAAGGATCAACTTGTGATAATAATTTTTCAAAAATTTCTTCTATTGGCTGCAAATACTCAATATCTTCAAGCATATCTTGAAAAGCTCTTTCTAATAACCTTTTTTGCCCTTTAAATAGATTGCTTTCTTTTTGAATGGTTTCAATTTCTTTTTCAAGTTCGTCTATATTTTTTTGAGAAAAAACATATTTATTAATTAATTGTTGTTGATTTTTATTTAAAAGATTTCTGAAAATTTGAAAATCATAAAAAAAATTAAGTAAAAGAAAAGTAAAGATTAATAAAAATAAAGAGTAAAGTATTTTCATTATAAAATATTATAGAACTTGTTCAAAGACCTGTTTCTATTACAACTTTACCATGTTTATCTCGTGGCTCCTTTAAATATTCCCATGCATTACGATACTCTTCCATTGGATATGTACGATCAATATTAGGTTTCAACTTTCCTTCTTTTAATGATTTATAAACAAAATCAGTTCCTCTATTTTTCATTTCAGCATTTTCAACATAATTAAATAGTGAATAAGGATGAAATTTAGCGTTTGCTTGAAACATATCTACTATTGGTAATTGAGGGAATACTCCATCTAATGTTCCATAAAAATAAATAGTAGCATCACGTGCAAGGGCAGGGCTATACTTTGAAATCATACCCTGACCAACAGGATCAAATGCAGCATCAATGCCTCTACCATTTGTTACTTCTTTTATAGTGGATGCTAAATCATTTTTTTCAGGAATAATTACATGTGAAGCGCCTGATTCAATTAAATAATCAGTATTTTTTTCAAACCTTGTAGTTGTAATCATATTGGCGTTGTATAACTTTCCAATATTTAATGCTGCGTTTCCAGCTGTACTTGTACCAGCTGTTACGAGAATATTTTTTTCTGGTGATGCTTTGCATAGTTCAACTATGGGATAATAAGCTGTCATAAATTGCATCCATACTGAAGAACTTTCCGCAGCACTTAATCCTTCTGGGGCAGGAGTAATATATCTTGCATCTATCGTAACATAATCAGCACTCGCACCTTTATTATAATAAAAATAGGGTAGAGTGCAGTATCGTTTACCAAGTTCAATATTATTAACACCCTCACCAATTTGATCAACTATTCCAGCAGCTTCCATTCCTATTCGTGCAGGAAATTTTTCAAAACTAAAAGAATATCGATCTAGCATTAAATCCATATCACCCCAATTAAGAGCAAAAGCTTCTATACGAAGACGTACTTCACCTGGACCTGCATTTTGTATTTCGCAATCTTGTAATGTTAAACCTTGATAACCCGAATAATCTTTAATCACCCATTCACGTGCCATAATTTTTACTCACTTCTATTAATAAAATTGTAATACTAAAATACTAAATTGTCTTTAAATTATCAATTTTTCTATCCATGATAAAGAACCATAATGGAGGAATTAACGCCATAATTAACATGACAGAATAATTAGCAGGCATTTCAATAGCTTTTTCTTCCTGAGATAGAAGAGGGTAAGGCTTGGATGCACTCTGATGATGCTCTGCGTGAAGACCTAAATTAAACGTCGACCAATTAGCAGAGATGTGACGACTGTTCCAAGAATGGAGATCTGTAAATCTTTCGTATCTTCCATTTTCTTTTTTTCTCTCTAGCCCATAATGCTGAATATAATTTACTAACTCCAATAAGATTATAGAAACAAAAGAATGAAAGATAATAAAAACTAAACCATTCATACCAGCAACTAAGTATGCAAATACTAAAAATAAAAATTCTAATACAAAATAATGAATCATTCTGTTTTGAAAACTAAAAATATTTAGTCTTTTTCTATCGAGAATATTTTTTTCAATATTCCAAGATGAAATCACACTATTAATTACACAGCGAATAAAATAAAAATAAAAATTTTCACCTCTTCTAGCTGTGGCAGGATCTTCTTTAGTGGCTACATTTAAATGATGCCCATATATATGTTCGATACGAAAATGGCCGTAACAACATAAAATTAATAAAAATACTCCTATACCTCGCATAAATTTATTTTTTCGATGAATGAGCTCATGTGCCGTTGTAATGCCAATAGACCCGCCAGACATACCTACTGCAGCACCCAAAGCAGCAGCAGTTAATAAAGTGATACTAGGGTTAGAGACAACAATTAAACCAAATATAATTAAAAATAAAATACAGGGTAGTACTATTAAAATAGAAAAATTGTGAAACACATTTTCTTTTAATTCAAGATCATCCTTATTTAAGTAAGGTAATAGGAGATCAATAATTGGCACTAATACAAAAACCCAAATAAATGGAGATATCGACCAGGAAGGATTTATTATTAATCCTAGAGAACTAGAAAATATTAATATTAGCGGCGTTACTAAATAAAAAATCATTGAAATAATTATATATTATTTTTTTTTCTAAACTAATACCTAAATTACAATAAGGATAATTTAATGAATAATAATATAAAAGGTCTCATTTTAATTATTGTCGGTATGTTATTTATAATTACCCAAGACGTTTTAATTAAATATACTATTTACGATGCTTCTCTAATGCAAATCCTTGTATTTAGAGGTGGAATGGGTTTTTTATTATTATGCCTATATTTAATTTATTCGAAACAGCCAATTTATTTTGGTACAGCACACCCTTATATAGCTATTTTTAGAGGCTCCACCTTCTTCTTTGGCTTTACCTTATTTTTTATTTCGTTAAGCCAAATCACCTTAGCTGAAGCAACAAGTTTATTTTTTGTCAGTCCATTTTTTATAACTATTTATTCTTACTTTATTCTGAATATTAAAATTGGATTAAATAGAATTTTTTCAATTTTTGTCGGTTTTTCTGGAACACTTTTAATTATTAAACCAGAATTTAATGAAATAAATATTTATATGCTATTTCCAATTATTGCCGCTGCCACATATGCATTATCAATGACCTTGGCAAAAAAAACTTCAGAAAAAGATAATTTATTTCAGCAAACATTTCACATTTACATTGGTGCATTTGTTGGAGGAAGTGCAATTAGTATTTTACTACATAATTCAGATTTAAACTTATCAATTTTTTCTATTCTCAGTAATCCATGGGTACTGAATGATTTACAAACAATTGGATTAATTCTATTTATTTCTACAACAGGTTGTATTGGAATATTTTGTTTGATTGCAGCGTACAGAGTTGGCTCTCCGCTAGTAAATAGTATTGCAGAGTATGTACATCTTATCTTTGCTATAATTATAGGCATTATAATTTTTACAGAAATACCAGATATTAATTCATTTATTGGAATTTTTCTTATTATTGCAAGCGGTATCTTTGTTGTATTTAGAGAAAATAAACGTGAAGAATTAGTTGTTGCTGAAACTACGCTTAGAACTTAAATTAAAAAAATTGGGGCAAAACTCCCTCAGTGGAGAGGGCTTTATACCCCAAAATAATATAGTGTATTATTTGTTTTTAATCTACTGAACAATGAGAGGTCTTTTTACCTCTCTTTATTAATTTGGTAAGTTAATAAATGAAAAAATTATTTACTCATCAGTAAGGTTTTTTCTAAAGCTATTTTAAATTCATTTTCAGTGTTGTGGTTATAAAAGGGTACAGCGGTAATTAAATAAGAGTCTGCATTAATGGATATAACTTCTTTATGATCACTAATTTTCTTCAGAAAATCTTCTTTCCACTTATCATTTGCAATTAAGTGCTGTCCTTTTGGTTCGATAAAAACTTGAAATATTAAATCTTCCTCATTGCGTTGTTTACAAAATAAAAGAAAATCAGGTTCAAAAGCACGACCAAAATCATCAAAGATTTTTATTTCTCTTTCATTTCTCACTAAATAAATATCTTTGAATTTAGTTTTAATACCTTCTAAACGCCTTGCAAAAAGTTCAACAAATTGTTTTTCTTCACTCGTACCATAATTTGCATTAAAGACATACCAGTCTTTATCTGCAACTAAGTTTTCTTGTCCGTTTGATCTTTCATCATTTTTATTAATTCGAATTTCTTTATCTTTAAATGTACTTTGAACTGGAACTTTAAAGAAATTAGAACCCTCATAATCAGGTGTATTATTTTTAATTTGATTTTCAATATTTTGTAAAATTCCGTTTAGGGCTTCTAAATAATCATCATTTGAAATTTTTTTAATTCTATGACTTGTTCCAACAAAAGATATTTCTAGGTCTGCCAGAAATTCTGAGTTATCTATGAGATTTGATATAGAATTTATACTTGGAAAATAATGAGACAAACTATCAAAATAAAAAAATGGGTTTTGACTCAAGGCATATCGAATAATATGTTTTGGTATCTCATATAATTTAATATCTTTAGTTTGAATTGACTCATCAGATGATTCAGTAGAATCCTTTTCATTAAAAGGGCTGGATATTTTTCCAATACCCGAAGATAAAATATGTTTATAATTTATTAGCTTTATATTTAAATCATTAAAAGATTTTACGTTATTCAAATTCTTTGCTATCTTTTTATTAATAAATACAAATCCTTTTTTATAAAAATTTGTTTTTTTAAATTCAGACTTTAATTTTAAATCAAGTTTAATAAAATTAGCATCATCTTCAAATATACCTGAGTCAACAAGTGCTCTCTTTAATTCTGAGATATAACGACTATCTTCTTTAGTATGATAATATAATTCTTCTAATATTTTTAAGTCGTTAAAAATATCATCATCAAATTTTCGAGTATACTCATCTTGACCTTCCTCAAGAGAGAAGGGGTAGTATCTAGCACCACGACCAATTAATTGAGCTTCTGAAAGTGTTGTTTTACCAGGTTTTCCTTTATTATTATCACGACCATCATAAAGTCGAACAATATCAAACAAGTTCAAAACATCCCAACCTTCATTTAATTTTTGAACTGCAAAAACTGCTCTAATTGGATTATTGAGATCCTCTAATGTATTTAATAATATTTGATTTTGTTCAGCTTCTGAGTCATTATTTGCACTTAAGCAATTTTCCAATTTAAAATTTATTTTAATACGTTTTACAATTTCGCTAGTTGATATATTTTTGGACTCAAAAAATTTAAATGCCTTTTTAACAATTGATATTTCAGAGGTATTGTAAATTTCTTCTACCATTTCAGAAGAAAGATTATCAATTAAATTATGAAAATTTACTTTGTTTTGTTCGGACTCTCTGATTGTTTTTTTTGACTTGAAGAGTATAACGGGTTTTAAGTTTATATTGTTTGAAGATGCTAATTCTTGACGATACAAATTTAAAATTAGAGCCTGAATTATTCTATCTTCGTCCTTATACAAACTTCTTATTAAGTTAATCTCTTTGGAGTATTTATCATTACGAAATTCTGCAAGGTCATACTTAAAAATTACCTTATCTTGATAATGCTTAAGCAATGCAACTGCGTCAGTATCAATAGTTGCTGTAAATTCCAGAAGAATGTTGTCAAAGTTAGAATCATGAATTTTTTTTACAGTATTTTCCCAACTTCCAAATAAATTTCCAGATTTTGTACCTGCTACTAAATGGTGAGCCTCATCTGCAATTAAAACTAATTTCTTTTCCTTAAAGTCTTCATAGGTAACACTGTTTTCTTTCGTTTTATTCAAGTCAAGATGAAGCTGTTGGATGGTGGTGAATTTTAAGTTGATATTTTGTTTATCTGTTTCTTCAAAATTGTCGATTTCTTTTATAAACACCTCATTACCATCTATGATAATTTTTTTATTGAATAAATATTTTAAAGCCTCTGGATTGAGGAAATTATCTTTGGTTTTTTGAATGATATTGTTGCTATTTACAAAGAACAAAAAGTCTCGGTACCCTTTTTGATATAGGAATAGAATTAACCCTGCCATAATCAATGTTTTTCCACTTCCCGTAGCCATATTATAAAGTAAATGAAGTGGTTTTTTTGGCTTACCCTCAAAATCTTCTTGGTCTACATAAATATACCTTTTGAATGCTTCAATCTGATAAGATCGTTGGCCAAATCCAGGTTTCAAATTATTTTTAATGCTATTAGGTAAATCAATTTCAGTTAATAATTTTTTAACAATTGGGTTGTTAAATATATCATTAAGAGAAGCCATTTAATTATTTCTTGTTTTGATAAAATTCCTTGTTAATTTTTTTTTCTTCTTCTGAGCAATTAAAATCTTTATCATTAAGAGAGGACAGGTTTACATAAAGTTGATTTTTATCTAAAAGTTCACAAAGATATTTTTTTTGGGAAATTAAATCTAAATTTTTAAATTCCTCTATATTCTCATCTTGTTTCTTTGTGTCTATATTATAATTTAAAAAACTTTTTGATTTCATTTCCCCCCAAATTTTTATTACCGTTTTTTGATCTGCTGCTTCTTCAATTTGTTCAATAAATGTTTGATTATATTTCTTTAATTCTAAGTAGATAAAATCTTTACTATTATTTTGTGTCATAATTTTTTGAACTCTTTTTGTAGTTACTGTTTCTATATAATCTAACTGTTCCGCAATTATATATTGACGATTGCCATCATCTTCTTTGTTTAATTCTAAAACAGCATGTGCTGTAGTTCCGCTTCCAGCAAAAAAATCAAGAACTATATCGTTAGCATATGGATCAGTGAATATTTCAACAGCATCTTTTACAGTATGAATTGATTTTGGATAGTTAAACAACTTTTCTCCATCAAAAATTTTTTTTAATAGTATAGTGCCATGTGCTGAAGCATCGTATTCTGATTCATCCCAAATAGTTTTTGGTTTTCTTCCTTTTTTCATTCTATATTTAAGTTTTACTGTGTATTTATTTTTATTTATAAAAACTTTAATATCTCCATTTTTGACACTCTTTAAAATTGCTTTTCTGTCAGCCCACCTCCAAACTCTTCTTTTTTCTAATGAATCAATTGGAAGTATTTCTACAATGTCAGATTTATTTTTTTGTAAAAAATCATTTGAATTTATTTCAATTATTTCTTCATCTTTGTTTAATTTCAAAATTTTTTGAGGCTTGTATTTACTTGAGATACTACCTAATCTTTTACCACCAACAGCAATAATTTTCTCTTCACTTTTTGAGAAATATAAAGCAAATTCTGAATTTGGACGTTCTTCAGGTGTTGAGGTTCCACCACTTCTTTGGAAAGGCAGAAATTTAAATTTTCCCTCTTTGTCTTCTTCATCAAATTCTTTTTCCTGTTTCTCCGTAAGTGTTTGATTATTAACTTCTACTTCATCAATTTTTTTAGCATAAAATAATGCATATTCATGACAAGTAGCAAAATGAGAATTTGTTGTTCGACCTCTTGGATTACTTTGAACAACTATTGTTCCTATATAATTTTCTCTTCCTAAAATTTCATCACATAAAATTTTTAAATGAGCATACTCTTCATCATCTATTGCAATACAAATAGCGCCATTATCGGTTAATAATTTTCTGGCTATGGAGATGCGATTTTGCATGAATGTTAACCAAGTTGAGTGATTGAAGGTATTGTTATATTTGAACGTGTTTGCTGCACCTCCTGTATTGTATGGTGGGTCAACATATATAAATTTAATTTTACCGACAAACTCCTGTTCTAGTGAATGTAAGCAAAGTAGATTATTTCCTTTTATAATAATATTATCTCTAATAATTCCATTTTCATCACGATTAATATTCAAAAGTTTTTTTTCCTCATTTGAATTAAAACGTTTAGCATTAGTGATGACTTTTGGTTCTAAAAGTTGTGTAATTTCATCTTGAGCTAATATTTCATTGAAAAAAATTTCTTCTCTATTGTCCTCCTCACGACTTTGTCCTCCTTCTAAAATACAATCTTTAAAAGGCCATACCAAAGCTATACTATTTTGTTGTTTAAGATATTTACCATCAATTGTTAATCCTACTTTATTTTTGAATTGAGTATAACTGTCGTTTAAGAAATTTTTCTGCTCTAAAAATTGTACAAACAAACTTTGATTAAAAACTAAAGATTCTTTTACCTTTATAAAAAATTTATTTTTAAGATCAGAATTTTCTAGTAATAATTCAATTAATTCTTCGTCAAAATTATTAGCTTTATTTAAGACAACCCATTTTTTTAGTTCACCAGCATCTGTGACGAAATTAGGTTCTTTTTTAAGTTGGTTTTCTAAAGTTAGGAAAAGATTCATAATTTTTTTTTAAAATTCAATTTCTAATATAACCGACTTTAGCTGTATTAAAATGCCTAAATTTTAGATAATAATTCAATTTCTTAAATAAATTCTCGCAGGAAAGAAATTACATATGTAAGCAGAGGAAGTGCATTCAATAATTTATAAAAAAGACAAATCATCAATAGGGGGATATGTGTCCATTTTCAATCTCATCAAGTGTTTGCTGTCCTCTTTCCACAAGTTTCATAGCATTATTTAAGGCCCAAATTTGCTTTGTAGCTATGTGTGCATCAAAAATTTTATTTCCTAATTCAATTTGCTTTTGATCTTCTTGAATTTTATTGATTATATATTCTGCAGCACTGATTGCATTGAAGGAAATATTAGTGAGCTTAGATGCTTTTCCCATAAATTCCTTTCTCATCTTTATTGTTTCTTTTAAATCAATTCTTTCTTTTCTTTTTGTAAGCCATCCTTCATTTGCTGCATGTTATCTAAGTGTTGATAAAGAATAATTAAATTCTGTAGCTATATCTTGAAGAGTAGGGTACTCATTTTTCTCTCCTTTGATATAATAATCACGCGCTTCAGTGTAATCAGGACGTTTTGTTGTCATAAAAACATTAATGCGAATGATACTTTATAAAGAAAGTTCTAGAAAAATTTTTTTGTTAAAAAAAATTTAATAACGTGAATAAATTAGTTTTTTAAATTCTTTAAAAGTAAGTTTTTAAATTCTTCAACAGCAACTGTAGCAGGTTTATGAATAGCAAAATCAAATTGATCTTGATTACTTGATGGTTCCAGATTTAATTCGATTGTTGGTTTACGCATATCTTTAAACATCGACACGAAACCAGCGGCAGGGTAGACTTGTCCTGAAGTGCCTATAGAAACAAATAGACTAGATTGTTCAGCCAAATCATGAATTTCATCCATTTGCATAGGCATTTCACCAAACCACACTATGTGAGGTCTCATTTGAGAGCCGCATTTAGGGCATTTATGGGTCTCATTTAGGTCCTCTGTCCACTCAAACACATGATTATCATTCATTATACATCTCGCCTTATTTAGCTCACCGTGCATATGAATTATTGATGATGATCCTCCAATCTCATGCAAATTATCGATATTCTGTGTAACTATATGAATTTTATATATTTTTTCTAATTCATGAAGTAAAATATGAGCCCTATTTGGCTTAATTCCTGAATTTAGTTCTTTTCGACGTTTATTATAAAAATCATAGACAAGAGTAGGGTTTCTATAGAATCCTTCGGGACTGGCAACATCCTCAATCCTATGGTTATTCCATAGTCCATCAGAGTCTCTAAAAGTTTCAATCCCAGACTCTTTACTTATTCCAGCACCCGTTAATACAAAGATATGGGAATCAGCTGAAATCTGCGGTAATTGTTCCATTTGATACACTATATACAGTATATTATTACACGTGAAAATCTATATCTAGTTTGCAATATTAGAAATTGATTTATATAATATATATAAATTATTGAAATATATATTTAATATTTTTCACTTGACTATTATTTACGATAACTGTAATTATCGTAATATATAATATGGTTAAAATATCTCTAAATGATAATGTAAGTAAACTAAAGGAAAAATCTAAGGCAAAAAATACTCAAGATAAATACAATGGAGATTGGCTTAAATTTATAGACTATTGCAAAAATAAGTACAATTGCAGTCCATTAGATGTTGATGATTTAGAAAGTGCATATGCGTTAACTGCTAATTATATGGATTGGCTTCATGAAGATCCAGAAGCAAAAATATTAAAGGGCACAAGCAATATTCCTGGAAGGGAAAAATTAAATAATAACCCCTACTCTTCATCTGCCTATAAAGCGTCAACAATACAAAGAATTTTAGCCTCTATAACTTATAAATATAGAGTTAATGGTTTTCAGTTTGATAGAAAAAATCCAAACATCTCAGAAACGATAAGCGCAATTGTAAGAGATGAAAAAAATAACAAATCTGGCCAAGCAAAAGAGCTTTTGAAAGCAGATATTGAAAAAATAATTAATAAAATTCCAGATGATAATGATGATTTTAGAAACATAAGAGATAAAGCTCTAATATTAATTGGTTTTTATAGTTTTTGTAGAAGATCAGAGTTGTTAGGCATGAAATATGAACATTTAAATTTTGAAGATGATGGAGTTCAGGTTTTAATTCCTTTTTCTAAAACTGATCAAAAAGGTGAAGGTAGAATGATCTATTTACCTAAAAATAACTCACCTTATTGTCCAGTATCCGCGTTAAAGAATTGGTTAGAGGCGGCATTAATTGATTCAGGCCCCCTCTTCTATAAAATTAATAAAGCTAACAATATAGAAAAATATATTCTTAATAATAAAAATCAAAAAGTAAGTTTAACTGATACAAGTTTTGTTTTAATTTTAAAGAAAAGAGCTGAAAACGCAGGTATAGAAAATTGTGATAAAATTTCTGGTCATAGCCTAAGAATAGGTTCAATTACCCAGGCTAGAATGAATGGTGTACCTACTCATGAAATTATGGCCCAAAGCGGTCACAAGACAACTCAAATGATAGATAGATATACAAAGCTAACAAATATCAAAGAAACAAGTGCAGCAAAAAAATTATAAATTAATAAAATGCAATTGCTGCAGCAATTAAAACTATTACTAACAGCCCTCTTCCACTCATTGTTGCTATTTTCATAATAGTTTTATTTGGTGGTAAATTATTTTTAGAAGAATTAAACACATGAAAATTTATAAAAGCAGATAGGCCTAAAAGAAAACCTGCTGCAATTATTTTGATAGTAAATGCACTATTTATAATAAAGCCATCATAGAGATTAATTGATAGTATTATTCCAGATATCCACAAAACAATTAGGGATATAAGACCAATATAGCCTAGTAACTTCAAAATCTTAGCTGTGGTTAAATCAGGAATTTGATTTGCTTTTGCATAAACAGATTGAATCACTCCACCACCAACTAAAACACCACCTGAAAAAACGATTGCAAGGTAGTGTATAAACTTAAGTATTATTATTAATGTCATTAAAATTAAATATTACTTTCCCTATTATTATAGTATTTAAGTTTAGATATGAAAATAAAAAAAGGAGATACTCCAGAACTAAAATTAAAGAAAATGGATGGATCAGATTTTGATCTAAATAATTTTAAAGGAAAAAAAGTATATTTAAAATATATGAGATTTGCCTCTTGTATGTTTTGTAATCTAGAAGTGAATCATTTGAAATATAAACATAATGAATTTGGTAAAGACTTTGAAATAGTTTTAGTATTTCATTCATCTGTTGAAAATTTAAAAAAACAAATGAAAAAGCATGGCCCTCTTCCATTTACGATTTTAGCAGATCCAGATTTTTCTTATTATAAAAAATATGAAATAGAGAGATCAATGGGAAAATTAATGAATGCTTTTATATTCAAGTTCCCTAAAGCTATAGCTGCAATGCTAAAAGGATATATTCCGATTAAACTTGGAGGATATCTCGATATAGCTACTGCTGATTTCTTCCTTGATAAAGATGGTGTCGTTTTAGAAGCAAAATATTCTTTAAAAGATGCATTTGATGGTTTTGAATTTTCTGAAATTAAAAAATTTTCTTTAAAGTAAAAAGCTGGGATTTAAATCCCAGCTTAAATACAACTAAGTGTATATTGTGTATGAAAGTCGATAGATTAAAACAATCGCTATAATAACAAATACGTGCCCCACTATCTCATCCCCAACATCTTGTTTTGAATCAGGATCAATAATCTTGAACCTTGTTGCCCAACCTAAAATTACCTGATGTGTTGAAACAAGAAAATTCAATACAAAAAATAACCATGCACCTTCAGGTCCTCGAAATAGTAAATAAATTCCCAAAATTAAAATTGGCAACACAAAAGTTCCAACAATTCTTATAATAGGAACTGACTTTTCACCTAAATCATATCGAGTAACTAATGTATTAGGACTTAATACTGTCAGAAAAGCATAATAACCTAAGCCCAACATACTTATAATGTATAAAACTAGATTTAAAGTTCCACCCCAAGCTATAATCATAACATCTTCTTTCCTTTAAAATTAAACAATTTAATTAAAATACTTATCATGTTTGAATTTTGTCAATATTTACATTTGCAATATAATAATATTATAATTTAATTATTAATTTTTGATGATTATACTATAGATTTTTGATAAAAAAAATTATGAATACAGAAAGAAAACTAGCAACTATTTTAGCTACTGATTGTGTAAATTTCAGCAAACATATGGAAGAAAATGAAGAATTAACATTATCTAATCTTAATGAATGCAGAAAAATTATTGATGAAATTATAGCTAAATTTGATGGTAAAATTTTTTCAACTGCTGGTGATTCTGTAGTAGCTGAATTTGCGAGTCCTGTACAATGTGTAAAAGCTGCTGTTGAATTTCAAGATAAATTATATGAAAGAAATGAACACTCTTTAACTAAGTTACAATTAAGCTGGAGAGTTGGTATTCATGTAGATGATGTAATTGTAGAAAATAATAACATTATGGGCTCAGGTGTAAATGTTGCTGCAAGATTAGAAAGTCAAAGTGAGCCTGGTAAAATACTTGTTTCAAAAATAGTCAAAGATCAAGTTGATAAAAGAATTGATTATTCAATAGAAGCTGATGGTACAAGAAAACTAAAAAATATAAGCGATGAATTCGAGGTTTTCAAAGTAAAAGGTTTAAAAATAGATGATGATGATTTTTTCTCTGAAGAAGTTAATAAGGAAAACAATGAAGATGAAAATAATAAAAAAGATGATAATGTAATTATTACACGAAATTCTTCACAACCAAAAATAGCAATACTTACATTTAAGAATGTAAGCAAAAATGATGACAGTGAATTTTTGGTTGAAGCTATAACAGGTGATTTAATTATAGAATTTTCTAGATTGAAAGAATTTGATGTTGTTTCAAAAAAAACATGTGACGATCATGATAAAAGTAATGAGGACGCACTTACATTTGCAAAAAAACATAAAATTGATTTTTTAGTTGGTGGAAACATTAGATCAGCTGGTAATAGATTAAGAGTAGCAGTAGATTTAACTAATGCAAAAGATGGTTCCATTATATGGGGGGATCGATATGATAGAGTTCTTGAGGATATTTTTGATATTCAAGATGAAATTGTTCAAAAAATATCAAAAGAATTATTAGGTAATATAGAAATTACAAATTTACAAAATATTAAAAGAAAACCCACGGAAAATTTAAATTCTTATGAAAATTTAGTTATTGGAAGATATCACTGGCTTAGACAATCATCAGCAAAAGAACATAATGATAAGGCTTTATATCACTTTGATAAAGCTCTCGAACAAGATGAAACAAATGCAAGAGCGCACTCACTTAAAGCTTGTACAATTGGTGGTGGCCTAGGTAAACAATATTATGAAGATAATGATAAAATGATGAAAATGATTTTTCATCATATTGAGAAAAGTTTAGAGCATGATGAGAACGATTATGAAGTAAGAAGAATTAGCTCTGCTATTTCCTTAATGCAAAAAAAATATGAAGAATCAGAAGAACATGGAAAGATTGCCTACTCTATGAATCCAAATGATCCAAGAGTACTTGCAGTTTACGGTGAAATATTAGTAAGAAATAAAAAAATTGATCAAGGTTTAGAATTACTTCACAAAGCGCTTGAATTAGATCCTATACCTGCTGGTCAAAAAACATCAGATAACAGATATAGAGATCTTGTATTAGGTTATTTTTGTAAAAAGGATTATGATGTTTGCATAACCCAAGCTCAAAAAATTAAAGAGTTGGAACCACGATCTTGGATATTCCTCTTATTTTCATTAAAAGAAAAGAATAATGAAATTAATTTAAAAGAAAATGAATATTTTGTTAACAAATATGATGATTATTCAAAACTAGATTGGAAAGAGACAATTAAAGGTTTTCATCTACCAGATGAAGAAATGAATAAAAATTTAGAAAATTTTACAAATCAAGTTATTAATTAATCTTTATTTTTTCTATCTGAAAAAGCACTTGCTAATATACCGGCTGGTAAAGCAACAGCTCCAATTCCAAACAATGCAGTGCATACTGCAGCAAATCTACCTAAAAATGTAATAGGTGTATAATCACCATAACCTGTTGATAGTAAAGCTGCAGAACTTACCCATAAAGCTCTCGGGATTGATCCAAAAGCTTCTGGTTGCAAATCTCCCTCGACAACATAAAGTAAAGTAGCAGATAATAACATAAGGCTTAGAGTAATTAGTAATGAAAATATTAATTCATGCCTTCTGTCGTATATTGCATGTAAAATAAAATTTACTGACTCACTAAAACGTCCAAATCTTAAAATACTAAATATTCTTATAGCTCTTAATAATCTTACTAAAAAACCTTCATTTATTCCTATTAAAAATAATGGGATAAGTGCAATTGCATCAATTAAAGCAGGGAGAGTAAAAATATATTTTATTTTTCCATTAAGTCCTTTGAATTTATCTATTTGATCAACAGCTACTAATCTACAAATATACTCAATTAAAAATACTATACCAAAAAAAAGTTTTGCTGAGTCAAAGAGCTGCGAGTATTGATTATAAATCAGTTTTTCTGACTCAATAACAACAAAAACGCAGTTCAATATAATGAGAAAGAATATAATTTTTTCAATTAATGTAAAATCCTTCTCTTCAAGACCAAAATGTAAGTGTTCAAATAAATACTTTGAAAATGAATTCATTTTTATATAAATTCTTTATAGTAAAAATTATAAAATGAAAATTAACATTTTTTATCTATTTTCTAAGATTAGTATAATTTTAATATGCTTGTTATGTATCTTATCCATTCTATTATTTTATAACAATGCAGTTACTTTAAATTCTTTATATATACTCATTTCTCTACTCATTATTGGCTCTGTTATACGACTTAATAAATTAAAGAAATTTACTCGAGTATTATTTACTATCATTATACTTCCCATTTTATCATACCTAATGGTAAATTTTTCTTATGATATAATTATTCAAGATGAATTTATATTAATTAATCAATCTATAAGCAACTTTATAGATAAAATCTTACTGATAACTTTATATTTTATTCCATCAATATTCATAATGATGTTTTATAAATATGAAGTATTGTCATTAAACGACAAATCAGGAACAACAATACCTGAAATTATAACATTTATTTTTCAGTTTTTATTATTTGCAATACCATCATTTTTAGTTTTATCGTTTGTTTTTAATTTAGAACTTACAAGTATACTTGCTGCTGGTGGAATAGTTTTTGCTGCCATTGCTCTTTCCCTGCAGTCGAGTTTATCAGATTTAATTAAAGGAATTTTTGTAAATATTGAGAGACCATTTGCTATTAATGATTGGATAACTGTTGATGATAAAACAGGTTATGTAGAAAATATTACATGGAGAAGTACAAGAATAAGAACATTTCAGAATACTGAAGTAATCATTCCAAATGAAATCGTTGCAGATTCAATTTTAACTAATTGGAGCAAACAAGATAAAGAAAAAATGAGTGAAGGTTTCCATATTTTTAATAAATTATATTTTCACCCATCTCATGACCCAGAAAATATATCAAAATTACTTTATAATGCTCTTAAAAAAGCAAAACCTGTTGATGGTAGAGAGCAATTAAATTTACAGTGGGTTCGTTTTATTGGAGCTAATGAATTTGGATTAGAATTTGTTGTTGCTTTTGATTGTACAAAGAGAATTTTAAAAAATTCGATGCAAGATAGTGTTATGATGGAAATACATAAAACTTTAAGACATGCAGGAGTTCAAATGTCTGCTGGGAAACTATATGGAAAACTTGAAGAAGATACAGGGCTGCATGCTCTTGATACAAATAGAAATAGAGAAGATTTTGAAAAAAGGCAGGTTAGCGAATTTAATCCTTATAATGAGTCAGTAAAAAATAGAGTTCTACTCCAAAAAATTCCTATTTTTATGTCTTTAAATTCTGAAGATTTAGATGAAATTGCTGAAAATGCAGAAAGACTTCATTTTGAAAAAGACGATTACATTATTAAACAAAATGATTCTGGAGATTCTCTTTACGTTATAAATGACGGAGTAGTATCAGTTTATTTAGATAATGAAAGTAAAGATAAAGTATTTTTAGCCAAACTTGGTGTTGGAGATTTTGTTGGTGAAGGTAGTCTTCTAACTGGTGAACCAAGATCTGCTAATGTGATAGCCGAAACTCCTTGTATAGTAATAAAAGTTAGCAAAGATATTATAAAAGATATTTTTTCTAAAAATCCTAATGTGTATGATTATGTTGCGAATATTCTAGCTCAAAGAAAGTTAAAACTTGATAAGAAAAAAAATGAAAGTCAATTAACTAAAGATGAAAATAAAAATCTTGTTAATGATATTAAGAATGCAATAATAAATTTTTTGAAATAAAATAAACTCCCCTATTCATCTTCAATTTCTTTTTTAAAATCTTCTTGTAGTTTTTTTAATTCTTTCATCGCAGCTTTCATATCGGAACTATCAAATATTTGAATATCCACGTGTTTACCTTTTTTCGAATATGATTTTTTTGTTTTACTATTACTTTTATTTTTGAAACTTATTACCTTGTGAGTTTTAATAGGTCTTACAAAACCTTTAGGAGTTATTTCTTTGTACTCTTCACAATTAATTTGATTTTTAACTAAATTATAAGTTGTATCAGAAATAATAATTTCATTTTCAGGAGCAATGGATTGTAATCTAGACGCTAGATTTACAGAGGAACCTATAGCTGTATAATCACTCATTACACTAGATCCAAAATCACCAACATTCGCAAAACCTGAAGAGATGCCATACCTTACCTTCAATCCATCTTTAACACCCTGTCTAATCCAGAAAGATTGCAGTTCATTAACTCGTTCTTTCATTTCCAACGCCATGTTTATACAATTTATTGCATCATTTTCATCTCCTAATGTTTCAGGAGCACCGTGAAAGGAAAGTATTGCATCGCCAATAAATTTATCAATCGTAGCATTTGAATTTATTGCAATTAAACTCATTTCACTAAGATAATTATTCAAGATTAAAGCAAGTTTTTCTGCTTCTAATGAATCAGATAGATCAGTAAAATTAACAATATCAGAAAAAAATATGGTTAAATTTTTCCTGACATAACTCTCTTTTGTTTTTTTTCCTGACTCTTCCTCATCAAAAATAGACTGGTATACTTGTGGTGAAAGATATTTTGATAACCTATTTGCAATATTTTCTAATCTTTTAGTTTTTTCTTCAATTAATTCTCTATCTTTTAATTTTTGATCAAGTAATTCCTCTTTTTCCCTTCTTAGATTATACTCATCTGTTCTATCAACAAATTGCCCTTGAATACCGTTTAAAAAAGGAAAATCTTTGTTTTCAGTATATGCAGATAGTAAGGAATAAACCTTAATTTCATCATCAATTTTTATTTCTATTTTAGGGATAATAACAAAACCATTTTTTTCTAATTTTTGTTTAAAATTTTTAATATATTCATCTGCAACTCCAAGCTGTTCTAATATACTAGTAAAAGGAATATTATTGACAGTTTTTAAAATAGGAAAAAATTTTTTAAAATTTTTATTTACTCGCAGAACTTCTAAATTTCTATTGGCAAAATAAGCAGCTGTGACAGCATTAGAGAAATTAAAAAAACTTAAATCTATGATAGTTTTTTCATCAAAAAACTTATCCAGTTTCATTTATAATTTTATTATGGGTGATGTTTAGTAATTCCGCTAATATAATCCATGATTGCTATAACTAAGCCTGATAAAATAAATACAGCATGAATGAATATCATTAAGTATATTTCTTCTGATGTTTTCGAACCTACATCAATAAAAGCTTCTAGCAAGCCAATACTTGAAATAGCTACTATTGAGGCAATAAGCTTTAATTTTAAACCTGAAAAATCAAGCTTACCCATCCACTCTGGTTTATCTTCAGATTGATTTGCGATATCTATTTTAGACACGAAATTCTCGTATCCAGCAAAAATTACCATTAAAACTAAATTTCCAACAAGAGCTAAGTCAACAATATGCAACACAAATACAAGAAGTTCATTTAAGGTTAATTCACTTAAGTGTGTAATTTCATAAATGAATAACGCAATAACTTTGTATGTAATAACTAGTAGAGTAAGACATAACGCAACGTAAACAGGAGCTAAAGCCCATCTGCTTGAAAACATTGCTCTTTCAAGAAGTCCTTCAAACAATCTACGCATTCAATATAAGTAATTTTTAAATAATATTTGTCAATTAAATTTTACTACTTGCCCCATTTATAAGTAAGTAAATCGTATCTTTTAGCAAAATTTAATAATAAATTTTTTGTATCTTGATCTAAAGGTTGAATTGGATCTCTGCAGAAATCTGATTTAATTACCCCGCCTTCTTTCATTACTGTTTTTGTAGCTCTGAAACCACATTGTCTATTTTCAAAATTTATTAAAGGCAGAATATTATTATAAATTTCTTCAGATTTATCTTTTTCATTATTCCAAAAAAGATCAATTACTGGAGCTATTTTTTCTGGAAGCAATGCTGAGCTCATACTTCCAGAAATTCCAGCTTCTAAGTCCGCGTATAAAGTAATACTTTCTTCACCATCAAAAGGTGCATCTAATCTAGAACTACAATTTTTAATCAGAGCTCTTATTTTTGATGCTGCGTTAGCACTTTCAATTTTAAAACATGTTAGTTGTTCAATTTCATTGATCATTTTTGTAAGAAGAGGTACTGAAAGTTCAATTCCAGATAATGGTGCGTCTTGTATCATTATGGGTATCCCGACCTTAGAAATTTCATCAAATTGTTCAAAAATTTGATCTGCATTGCCTTTAAGTAATGCACCGTGATAAGGCGGCATCATCATAATAATATCAGCTCCAAGTGATTTTGCTAACTCTGCTCTTGGACGCACAATATCAGTTGCAAAATGACTAACTGTAACAATAGTCTTAACTCTTCCATCAATTTTTTTCATAGAAAGTTTTGTTAATTTTTCCCTTTCATCATCTGAAAGTAAAAATTGTTCAGAATAATTAGCAAGAATACATATGCCTTGAACTTTTTGATCAACCATACAATCCAAAACTCTTTCCATACCTTCATAATCTACTTCGCCATTATCGTGAAAAGGTGTTGGGGCTACAGGCCACATTCCATAATATTTATATTTAGTACTCATATAATTTTCAATTAAATATTAATTTCCATTAATAACAATATTTTTAGTTTTTTTAAAATCTTTGCTTCTTTCATTATAAGTTATAAGCAATACTGATGAAAATACAACTATCCCCCCAATCCATGTCCATACATCTGGGGTTTCATTAAAGACAAAAAAACCAAAAGCAGAACCAAAAATTAATCCACTAAACCACACTGGTTGTGTTACTGATAATTCAGCATATTTATATGACAAAGCTAAAGATAGATGGAGAATTGTACCTGATATCGCACCTATAAAAACAAAAATTAAAGATTGTAATGAAGGCATTTGCCAAAAATATATAGCAAGAGGTAAAGCAAAAATTGTCATAAGAGTATATTGATATGTAACCATTGTTATAGGAGAATCATCTTTAGAGACAAATTTAGATACGATAATAATTAAAGACCAGAAAGTTAATGAAATTAGAATCATAATTGTTCCAATATTAAAATCTACAATACCAGGTCTAACAATAATAAGCATTCCTATAAAACCAATTACTAATGCCAAAATACGATACATATAAACTTTCTCTCTAAAAATTATAAAACTAAGTAAAACAACAATTATAGGACTCAAGAAATGTAAAGCTTTAAATTGTTCAAAGGGAACATATACTAGAGCGCCAAATCCAAGTATCATCATGGGAAGATTGAACAATCCACGAATAAAATAAAATTTAAAATTTTTAGTTTTATATGGAATAAATTTTTTTTTAATTAAATATGGTAAAATTATTATAAGACCAAAAAAAAATCTTAGAAAACCAATTGTATATACATTAGAATCATATTGTGCACTTCTAATTAATGACTCCATTAAAACTGCAAAAAAAGATCCTGAGACAGTTAATAAAATTGCTTTTATATTATTATTCATTAGCTATTTAGGTTTAATTGAATTGATTTCTTTGCAATATCTTTTTTAAGATAGTTTTCTCTGTAGGTAATAATCAATATGGATGAAAAAATAATTAAACCGCCAATTATTGTCCAAATATCAGGAATTTCATCAAAAATTAAGAAACCAAAAAAAGATGCTATTAAAAGACGTGAAAAGTTAACAGGTTGTAAAACAGATAGATCAGTAAGCTTATAAGCCGTATTTATACATAGATGTACTATAGTGCCAGCAATTCCAGCAAAGATTAGATAAATTATTGTTTGCGAAGATGGGGTATCCCAAAAATACAATGCGATAGGAAATGATAATATTGTAACAAAAGTGTATTGATATGATAAAATTGTAAAAGCACTATCTTCCTTTGCAGCAAATTTAGTTATTATTACTACAACTGACCAAATTAGACAGGCACATAAAACCATGTATGCACCTACATTAATGCTAACAAATCCAGGTCTTAAAATTACAAACACTCCAATCAAGCCAATAAATAACGCGCTAATACGTATTAAATAAATTTTCTCTTTTAAAAAAATTACACTCAATATTACTACAATTATTGGAGTAACAAACGAAATAGCTTTGATTTGTTCTAAAGGTATAAATTGCAACGCAGAAAAACTGAGAAGCATCATTGGAATATTTAAAATACCTCTTGTTAAATGAATTTTAAAATTTGGTGTTTTATAATTTTGAAATTTACTATAAAAAATAAAAGGTAGTATTAAAATCAACCCAAAAAAAAATCTTAAAAAACCAGAAGTAAATACATTAATATCTTCCAAAGAAATTTTTAAAAAAACATTCATTACTACTCCAGAAAAAGAAGCAATTAGTGCTAAGACGATAGCCTTAACATTATCTGTCATAACTTAAACAAATGGAATATCGCAAATTTCTCCAACATATTTCTTAGAATCAATCAATATGTCGAAATTACCTTTATTAGTAAAGTATGGTTTTTTTATCATTGCTATGCCAATTACTTTATTGAACGTTGGTGAAAAAACTGCTGATCTAATTTCACCAATGATTTTATCATCTATAGTTAAATTAATAGCTGATCTTAAGTTTATTTTATCTAGATTAATTTTTACACCCATTAATTTTTTTTCTATCCCACTGTTTTTGATTTTAATTAAATTATCTTTTCCAAGAAATTCTATATTTGTATCTAAATTTACAAATTTCTCTAAACCACACTCTAAAGGATTATCATTTATATCCATATCATTGCCGTAAGAGAGTAAAGCACCTTCAATTCTTTCAATTAGATGAGGGCATCCTGGCTTAATATTAAACTCTTTACCTTGTTCAAATAATAAATCGTATAATTCTAATCCAGATTTAGAATTTTCTACATATATTTCTACACCGCCCTGCTTTGACCATCCAGATCTAGCAATTAAATGTTGAGTAGATTGAAAATTAAAATATTTAAAATTATAAAATTTTAAATCTAAAATCTCTTTACCAAATATTTTTTCGAGTAAATTAAAAGCCTTAGGTCCTTGAACTGCCATAATATTTACATCAGGTTCAAAAATTGAAACTTCTAATTTTTTTCCTATAGCTAGACCTTTGGCAAATAACATAACATCAGAGTCAGCAATTGAAATCCACCATTTTTCATCGCTAAATTTTAGTACAACCGGATCATTTATCATACCTCCATTTTCATCGATAATTGGGCAATAATAACATTTACCATCTTTGGCATTACTTAAATCTCTACATGTCATTAACTGAACTAATTGATAGGCGTCCTTACCTTTAATTTCTATTTGCCTTTCAGCAGCAACATCCCAGACCTGAACATGATTTTTTAAATGCTCATAGGTTTCTTCAAGGCCACCTTCAAAACCAGCTGGGAGAAGCATATGATTGTATATAGTATAAGAAGTAACTCCCTGATTTTCAATTCGTGAAGAATATATAGTACTTCTTAATCTTCTTGATTTGGCAATATATTGATTAGACATGAAATTCTCGTATAGATATTTGTTAGAGTTTAGTCTACATTTAATTCAGTTAAATCTCTTTAATGATTCAAATAAAATAATTATAGGCAAAGTAAAAAGTTAAAACTACTAATATAATTGCTATCCAAATAGACAAGTTTGTAAAAAAAGTTTTTAAACTACTATTAGAACTTAAAAAAGAAGGAAGCACTAACAAAAGAACTCCAATCATGTATATAATTGGAACTAATTTATCCATTTAGTATTTTTCTTTATCAATTAATTCACTAACAAGAAAGTTGCCAAATCCTTTTTTTGAAGCTTCTTTATAAAATGACTTTGCCAATTTAGATAATTTATTTGCATTTGGTAAATCAGAAACAAGATCATTTATATAATTTAAATCTTTATAAGTGTTATCTACTGAAAACACATATCCTTTATAATTACCCTTAATAGCTTTATTAGCAATTCTATCCAAAGCTCCAGAATTTCCAGAACCCAATCTGGCTACATCACAAAGAAGTTTTATGTTGATACCTAGTTTTTTAGCAGATTTAAAAAATTCGATAACTGAAGTGGTAGTCATTAATGATAAAAAATTAGACAATAATTTTGCCGAAGATGCTTTTGACACATCACCAAAATTAAAAACTGACTTACAAAAAGAATTAAGATATTTTTTACATTTTGGAAAATCATTTTTCTTACCACCATAAATTCCACCTAATATACCCTGCTCACTTTGAACGGGACCGCCCATTACTCCACAAAAATTATAACTGATTTTTTTTGATTGAAAAATTTTATTCATTTTTAAGGCACCATTCTTATCATGTGTTGTTAAATCAATTACAAGTGTATTACTATTGAGGTAATTTTTAATTTTATTTGCTACATTTATTGCAATAGGCGTATTAGTTACACACATCATCAAACAATCAATTTTAATATTTTTTATTTCACTATAAGTTTTTAATTCTTTTGCTCCAATTTTTATTAATTTATTAACAGGTTTTCTATTCTTATGAGCAAAAATATATACATTATGTTTTTTTAATAAATTTTTAGCCATACCATAACCCATATAGCCAACACCTATAAATCCTACATTACTCATAATAATAACTATAGTGAAAAAATTATTATTTGAAAGTTAATTATCAAATTTAATTATTTCTAGATGAAATAAAAGAAACTACTAAAACAATAATCAAAAGAGGAACACATAAAAGATTTATTACCGTCCAATTTGAAAAATATAATAGAAAACCAGCAGATAATGATCCTATACCTTGAGTAGAAAAAACAATAAAATCATTTAAACCTTGTGCAGTAAATTTATCCTTTTCCTTATAAGAAACAACTAACAAACTTGAACCTGAAACAAATAAAAAATTCCAGCCAATACCAAGTAGTATTAGACCTAGCATATAAGAATAATAAAATTCAAAAAATGTATTAGTTAAAATACTTAAAAATAAAATAACTACTCCTGCATATATAATATTCGTATTTCCAAACCTTTTAATTAAATCTCCAGAAAACAAAGATGGTAAAAACATTCCTATAACATGAAGTTGAATTACAATACTGGTTTCAAATAAAGTAAATTTGTTAACAAGATGCATATGTAAAGGAGTAGCTGTCATAATTATAGCCATTGTAAAATAACCAAGACCAGCACTTACAATTGATTGTATGATTTTAATATTTTTTAAAAGCTTGAAAATAGTTTCGATTTGAAATTTACTTTGATTATTAGAAGTTTTTGTTTCCTCATAAAAAAGAAGAACGAAGAAAGGAATTATTGCTGTAAACGATAAGAAAATATAACTACCAAGAAATAAATTATTTGGAAAAAAATCTTTAAAATATTCAGCAAAATTTGATGAAAGTAATGCAGAGACTATACCTAATAATAAAATAATTGAGATAGATCTTGGAATAAATTCTTTTGTAACTGACTCAGATGCAGCAAATCGATACTGATGAATGAAAGCTTGGGAGCTGCCAATTAAAAAATTACCTAATGCAAAAACATAAAAATTTTCTAAGAAAATTGCAATTGAACAAAGAGTCAGTGCTAAACAACTGAGTAAAGATGAAAATAAAAATCCCTTCTGTCTTCCCCAAATACTCATAAATCTTGATGCAATAGGTGCACCTATTGCTATGCCTATAATCATTAATGTCATTGGCACTGTTGCTAATGAATCTTTCATCATTATCTGGGATGTAATAATTCCACCTAATAAAACTACAGCCATAGGTGGAAAAGCAGCAATTGTGGAAGAAATACAAATTACAATAAAATTTTTATTATACATTAAACAAATTAATTTCTAATTGGTTATATTAATTTGATCACATGTCACTCTTTGATTTGCAATAAAAGTTAATAAGATTATTAAGTAGACAATATTTGCTATTAAGATAAAAATAATTATGGTTTCAAGTCACGATTTTATAGATGATGAAAGAAATAAAAATATTAAAATTTATATCAACGGAAAATTTTATAAAAGAGAAGATGCCAAAATATCAGTTTTTGATTCATCTACATTGCTTGGGGATGGTATCTGGGATTCGTTAAGATATCATAATAATAATTTTATATTTCTTAAAGAACATCTAGATAGGTTATATAAAGATGCAAAGCTTATTGACTTAAAAATACATTTAACTCGTAAAAAAATTTCAGAAGCACTTATTAAGACTATCAAAATAAATAAAATGAAAACAAATGTTCACTTAAGAATAATTATTTCAAGGGGTATTAAATCAACACCCTATCAATCACCAAAAGTTACAGTATCCAAACCAACCATAATCATAATCCCTGAATATAAAAAACCAGATATTAAAACTTACAAAAAAGGATTAAAATTGGTTACAGTAAAAACTATTAGAGGGCCAATCAATGTTCAAAATCCACAAATAAATTCACTTAGTAAATTAAATTGTATACTAGCATGTATTGAAGCTAATAAAAAGAATGCTGATGAAGCACTTATGTTTGATATTAATGGAAATATTGCTACAAATAATAGTACGCATTTTTTCTTTGTAAAAAATAAGACAGTTTTTACCTCAACAGGAAAATATTGTGTTACAGGAATTACGAGACAAAAAATTATTGATCTATGTAAAAAAAATAAAATAAAAGTAAAAGAAAAAAATTTTAAATTAAACGAAGTATTAAATGCAGATGAAGCATTTTGTACAGGATCTTTCGCAGGAATTGTACCTGTAAATCAAATAAATAAAAAAAAATACTCATTAAAGAAAAATCCTATTACTAAAGAATTAACTAATTTTTATAATAATTTATTTTAAATGATTAATTTATTTGTTTGGTCTGGACCAAGAAATATTAGTACTGCATTGATGCGATCTTTTGAAAATAGAAAAGACACAAAAGTTTATGATGAACCTTTTTATGCATATTATTTAAAAAAAACTAACTTAAATCATCCAATGAAAGATGAAATTATAGATAACTATCATACAAATGAAGATGAGGTTATTAATTTAATCACTAAAGAAGATAATAAGTATAAAATATTTTATCAAAAACATATGACTCATCATATTTTAGATGAAACACGCTTAGATTGGATTAACAAAGGTATAAATTGCTTTTTAATCCGTGATCCTGCTAAAGTAATTGTCTCTTATTTAAAAAAAAATACTTTAAAATCAATTCAAGATGTAGGTTTTAAAAAACTTTATGAAATTTTTAAATTATTAAATTCAAAAGAGCCTATAGTAATAAACTCTGATTATTTATTAGCAAGTCCTGAAAAATATTTAAAAATTTTGTGTCAAAAATTAAATTTAGATTTTGATCAAAATATGCTCAATTGGCCAAAAGGCTATAGAGATACAGATGGTATTTGGTCTAAAGTTTGGTATCAAGATGTAATCTCCTCTACTACTTTTAACACGAAAAATTCTAGAGAATATATTGTGCCAAAAACTTATGAAAATATTTATAAAGAATGTTTAAACATATATGAGGAAATTAATAAGTACTCAATTAAAGTATGAATAAAGAAAATATTCAAGAAGCATCAAAAATTTTATTTGAACATAGATTGAATAAAACTGGATTAAGTTCTTTAAAAAATCTAGAACCTCAGACAATTGATGAGGCTTATGCAATTCAAGATAATTTAAAACTGAGATACTTAGAACTGAAAGATAATTTCTGTATTGGAAAAAAAGTTGGATGCACATCTGTAGCTGCGCAGAAACAAATGAATATAAAAGAACCCTTCCATGGAAATCTATTTTATCGATACAGTTCAAAAAATATTAATTTATTAAATTCTAAAAATTTCTTTGAACCCTATGTTGAGCCAGAAATTAGTTTCAGAATAAAAGATGATATAAATATTTCTCAAGCACCTTTTAAATTTAAAGACTTAGATTATTTATTAGATGGTTTATTTTGTTCAGTTGAAATAGTTGATTTTAGATTTAGAAAACCATTATCAGAAATTGGCGCCTTAAATGTAATATCAACTAATGGAGCCTCAGAATTTTGGATACGTGATGAAAATTTAATTAAAATTAAAGATGTAAATCTTAATAATTTTGAAGTAAGTTTATTAATAAATGACACAATTGTAGATACTGGAAATACAAAAAATGTATTGGATAATCCATTAAATGCAGTTCTTTGGCTGATAAACAATCTTGCAGAAAAAGGCGAGCCAATGCTTAAAGGTCAGTTTATTAGTTCTGGATCTTGCACTAAAGCATTTAGAATTTATCCTAAAAGTAAAATTAAAGCTGATTTTAATCAATTAGGTTCAATTGAATTTGAATATATTTAAGTTATTTAATTACTATGGAGACAAAAGTTTTTTATAACAAATCATGCAGTATTTGTAGTTTTGAAATCAATCACTATAAAAAAACTAAGAATAATATTGAGTGGGTAGACATAAATAATGTAGATGTATCAAAATTAGAAACAAATAAAAATGCAAAAGAACTTTTAAGACGTCTACATACAAAAAAAAATAATAAAGTTTTTTCAGGAGTTGATGCTTTTATTGAAATGTGGTTAGAGATACCAAAATACAGGTTTTTGGCAAAAATTATTAGAAAACCAATAATATATCAGATTTCTTGGGTTATTTATGAAGCTTTTGCATTAATTCTATTTTACAAAAACAAGAATCAACTAAATACATTAGAAAGAATTTAAATGAATAGTTATTTTGAGTTATTAGAAAAAATTGTACTTTCAGTACTTATCGTTTGTACAATCATAGCTATTGGTATGGAAATACAAGGTATGATTGCAGTTTACAAAGTTACACTTGCGGACATTCTTTTGCTATTTATTTATATTGAAATTATTGGAATGATTAAAGAGTACTGGGTTTCGAAAATGATAAGAATGAGCTACCCTCTTTTCATTGCAATGACAGCTCTTGCCAGAATGATAATTATGCAAAGAAAAGATGTTGATCCATCTGCCTATGTGTATGAATCTGTAGCAATATTGATATTAGCTATCGCAATTGTAGTATTAAGAGTACGTCACATGGAAATACTTAATAGGCGCTCTAAAAAATTACCTGACGATTAATCAATACTAAAATGTTTAAATCAAATATCAGCTTTGCTGAAGAGCAACTCCTATCTTATTTGCCTAAAACTGGAAAATATTATGAAGCAAATAGAAATTACAGTGAAGACATATCTAATAATAATACTACATCTCTATTATCTCCCTTCATAAGATATAGGCTAATTTCTGAAGAACAAGTTTTGGGGGAAGTCTTAAAAAAATATGATCTTAGAGAATGCGAGAAATTTATCCAAGAAATTTATTGGAGAACTTATTGGAAAGGCTGGCTTGAACATAGACCTTCGGTTTATTCTGATTATTTAGAAGATAGAAATAAATTAATTGAAGAATTTGGTAATAAAAAATTTTATTTAAATGCAATTTCTGGAAGTACAAATCTATCATTTTTTAATAATTGGGTAAATAATCTTAAAGAAAATGGATACTTACATAACCATGTAAGAATGTGGTTTGCCTCAATTTGGATTTTTACTCTTAATTTACCTTGGCAACTTGGAGCAGATTTTTTTATGCAACATTTATTGGATGGCGATCCAGCATCTAATACTCTATCATGGAGATGGGTTGCTGGTATACAGACTAAGGGTAAAAATTATTTGGCAAGAAAAAGTAATATAGAAAAATATAGTAATATTGAAATATCAGATAATGAAATTTTAAATGAAAATGCAAATCCTTTAATTGAAGAAAAAATTTATAATGTAAATGAACTAAATTTAAATTCTGATTATAATCTTGAAGAGATAAAATATATTTTAATACCAACTGATGAATTAAATATTCTAAAAGATTTAAATCATAAAAAAGTAAATGTTTTTACAGGTTTGCCACTAGAAGATTATAATGATCACAATTTCTCTGCAAAAATAATTAAACATATAAAAAGTATTTGTATTTCATGTTTTAGTGATGATGATTTTTATAAAAATATTAAAATTGATATTCAATTTGAAAGTTATTTTGAAAATTTAGATAAATGGATAGAAAAATTTCAAATTCATGAAATTTATTTACCCTATGTAACTAAGGGAAATTGGAAAAAAATTTATAATAAAATAATTACAAAATACCCATCAATTAATTTTATAATTTTTAATAGAAAATATGATGTTAATAGTTGGATTTTTTCAAAAAAAGGTTATTTCAAATTTAAACAAAATATTCCAAACCTAATTACAAAAATTTAAATTATGAAGAATATACTTGAGATAAATAATGTAACTAAATTTTATAAAAATTCAGTTAAAGCATTGGAAAATGTAAATCTTAATATTAAAGAAGGAGAAATATTTGCTCTACTTGGACCAAATGGTGCAGGAAAATCAACACTGATAAACTCAATTTGTGGAATTGTAAATTTTAATACAGGAACAATAAAAATAAATAATATGGATATTGTTAAAAATTATCGAATTACTAGAAAAATGACAGGTATTGTTCCTCAAGAATTAAATCTTGAATCTTTTGAAACTGTCTGGAACAATGTTAATTATTCTAGAGGTCTTTTTGGTAAAAGGCCTGATCATAATTATATAGAAAAGCTTTTAAAACAACTATCCTTATGGGACAAAAAAGATAGTAAAATTAAAGAACTATCGGGTGGAATGAAAAGAAGAGTTCTGATAGCTAAAGCTTTATCTCACCAACCTAAATTATTATTTTTAGATGAACCAACAGCTAGTGTGGATGTTGAATTGCGCAAAGACATGTGGGATGTTGTTAAAAAATTAAATGAAGATGGAGTAACAATTATTTTAACAACACATTATATTGAAGAAGCTGAAGAGTTAAGTGACAGAGTGGCAGTTATAAACGATGGTAAAATAATTTTAGTTGATGAAAAAGATAAATTAATCAAAAAACTTGGAGAAAAAACAATTAAAATTGAATTATTTGAACCTATAGAAAAAATAAATGGTAATTTATCAAAATATAATTTTACTTTAGATCAAACAAATAAAATTATCTCACATACCTATAATTTAAACTCAAACACAACTGATATTACTGAACTATTAAATGATGTAAAAAAAGATGGTTATGAAATAAAAGATATTAATACTGAGCAAAGTTCACTGGAAGAGATTTTCATTAAACTAATAAAGGAAAATAATAATGAATTGGTACGGAATTAAAGCGATATATATTCATGAAATGGAAAGGTTTAGAAGAACCTTATTTCAAAGTCTTGCCTCGCCAATAATTACAACTTCTCTTTACTTTGTAGTTTTTGGATCTGCAATTGGTTCAAGAATTACAGAGATAGATGGAATAAATTATGGCTCTTATATCGTACCAGGAATGATTATGTTAACTATCTTAACCCAATCAATTTCAAATGCTTCTTTTGCTTTTTATTTTCCAAGATTTACAAATACTATCTATGAAATACTTGCTGCACCATTATCATCATTTGAGATAGTACTTGGTTTTGTAGGAGCCGCAGCATCCAAATCATTAATAATTGGATGTGTAATCATTCTAACAGCTAATTTTTTTGTAGATGTAAGAATAGATCACCCTCTTCTCATGATGTTTTTTTTAATTCTAACATCCATTACATTTGCTTTATTTGGTTTTATAATTGGAATGTATGCTGAAGGTTTTGAAGGATTACAAATTATTCCAATTCTAATAATAACACCATTAGTTTTCTTAGGAGGGAGTTTTTATTCTATTAATATGCTTCCAGAATTTTGGCAGAAAATATCCTTACTTAATCCTGTTTTATATTTAATAAGTGGTTTCAGATATAGTTTTTACGAGGTCTCTGATGTATCACTATTCACAAGTACATTAACTATTTTGACAATTCTAATTGGATGCATAATATTTATTACATATACATTTTCAAAAGGATATAGAATTAAAGATTAAATGATTAATAAAAAAATAAGTAATGAATTTCAAAATAATGGAGTTGTGTTACTGAAAAAAATTATTGATCAAAAATGGATTGAAGAATTAAGAAAAGGTATTGAGTATAATTTTCAAAACCCAAGTAAATATAAATGTGTTTATGAAGAAACAGATAATCAAGAGATATTTTATGATGATTATTGTAATTGGCAAAGAATAAAAGAGTATAAAAATTTTATTTTTAATTCTGATATTGCGAAAATTGCTGGTTCATTAATGCAATCTAATAAAGTAAATTTATTCCATGAGCATGTTTTAATAAAAGAAAAAGGATCAAAAAAAAGAACACCTTGGCATCAAGACCAGGGGTATTACTGTGTACAAGGAAGAGATAATGTAAGTATTTGGATACCACTTGATAGAATTGATATTAATTCGTCAATGGAATTCATACTAGGGTCACATAAATGGGATAAAATATTTTTACCTACAAAATTTAAAGGTAATGATTATGAGCATAAAGATAAAGAATTTGAAAAAATTCCAGATATTGAAAATAATAGAAAAGATTATGAAATTATATCCTATGAATGTGAATTAGGTGACGCCATAGCATTTAATTATGCAACAATTCATGCTGCATATGGCAATAATTCAAATAATAGAAGAAGAGCTTTTTCAGTTAGATTCACTGGTGATGATGCAAGATATATAAAGAGGAAAGGTGAAATGTCTCCTCCATTTCCAAATATTAATCTAAAAAATAATGAGGTTTTAGATAGTGAAACTTTTCCAGTCTTAATTTCTTCTTAAGAAATATATTAATGGTAGAGCTGTTGCATACATTATTAAGCTATAAATAGCAGCAGGTATCAAATAAACCGTACTTGCAAAGAAAGTATTAGCTACTACAATTGCTAAAGTTCCATTTTGTAGCCCCACTTCCATTAACCAACATCTAAAAGTTTCTTTAGATGCATTAAAAGATCTCGAAAGAAAATAAACAATTATCATCATTATCACATTGAGAAATAACATAACCAAACCGGCTTGAGCAAAATAACTAACAACATTTTCTCTTTGAGAAACAATCGCACCGAGAAGTACTAAAGCAAATAAGACAATAGAGATGTTTTTAGCAATTTTCTCAAAACTTGATAAGAAGCCACTTAATAAAACACCCAAAATTACGGGAATAGTTACAATTAAAAACATTTGAAAAGCGACGTTTAATAATGATTGACCTTCATTTAAGCCACCATAACCCAGAAGTGATAATGAAATAATTAAAATTACTGGAACAGTAATAACACAAAGAATGCTATTTATAGCTGTTAATGAAATAGATAAAGCGATGTTTCCTTTTGCATAAGATGTTAGAACATTACTTGTAACTCCTCCGGGGGCAGCTGCTAGGATCATCACTCCAATTGCAAGCTCAGGTGTTAATGGCCAAAAGAATACAATAATAAGTGCAACTATAGGTAAAATAATTATCTGAAAAAATAAACCTATTAAGAAATCTCGCGGTTTAAAAAAAACTCTAGTAAAATCTGAAAGTGATAATCCCAAACCAAGAGAAAACATAATAAATGCTAAAGATAAAGGTAAAATTACATCAGTTACAATTCCCATCAAGAAATAACTATCATTTGTTTACTGAAAAAAAAATATATTATTTTGAAAATTAAGTCGAAAATTTTTCTAGCATTTCATTGGGAATTTTTGCAATTTTACCATTAAAAAAAACTGGAGTAATTAATATTTCCGAATCAACCAATAATTCTTCGTTCTTTTTAATTTGCTGATGAAACAATATTTTTACTTTAGAAATGTTTGTAATTTTTGTCGTAATTTTTAAAATATCCTCAAAATATGCTGGCTTTTTATAGTCTATCTTGCAATTCTTTACTACAAAATAGAATTTATATTTTTCTAGTATATTTTTGTGAGTGAAACCTAAATTATATAAGTAATCTGTTCTTCCTCTTTCAAGAAATTTTAGATAATTTGCATAATAAACTCTTTCAGAAGCATCGGTATCTTCGTAATAAACTTTAATTTCTGTATTCATAAAATTGATCAATAAATTGATTTAAATTGTCTGATATCTGAAAACCAATTCCATAATTTTCATTTAATTCTAGATAACCGTTAATAATTTGAAATGATGGATTTACTATTTTTGTTCTGAGTTCATTTTCATTAATATCATATTCTAAATATCCATCAGGGTTTAAAGCTGACATAATATGAGCTGAAGAAATTAAACCAATAGCTCCTCCCAAATAATGTAACCATATTTTATTTTTTTTAATATTTTTACCTAAATCTAAGATGTCAGTGATACCTCCATAACGTGCTAAATCTGGTTGTAAAAACTGTATTTGTGTATCATTATTTAAATCATAAAATTTTTTTAAATAAATTAGATTTTCACCAAATGCTAAATTTTTGTGTAATTTGTTTAATTGAACTATTGCAGATATTGAATGGTTTGCAGATATAGGTTCTTCTAACCACAAATAATTGAAATTTTTTAATTTACTAATATTTTCATTAACATTATCTAAGCTCCAAGCCTGGTTAACATCTAGCATATATTTTTCATTAGATTCTATAGTTTCTTCAATAGAAGTTATCGCTTTAATGTCTTCTAAAATATTAAAACCAATTTTAACTTTAAATCTATCTATGCCCAAAAGACGGGCTTCTTGAATTCTTTCTAAGTGTTCATCTCTGTTTATCCCACTTGCATAAACTTTAATTTTATTTTTAGATTGATCATTAATTAATTTGTTTAATGGTTTTTTTTTAATTTTAGAAAAAAGATCCCATGCAGCACAATCGATGCCAGAAAAAATGTTTTCAAAAGCACCAAAGTCACCTGTTTGATTTTTAATTGAATTAAATTTTTCTATTAAAAATTTTTTAACACTTGAGGGGTCTTCAAATTGAAAATTAATTAAAAAATCAACGAAATAGTCTTTTAAAATTTCAAATCTATATCTACCGCCGTGATTTGGAAAATTACACCATATTTCCCCTATTCCATTATTGTTATTTTCATCATGAATTTCTATAACTAAAGAGGATCTAAATTTGATATTACCAAAAGAAGAAAGTACAGGATTTTTGTTTTTATATTTTAATAAATAAATTTTGATATTTGTTATTTTGATCATTTATTTTTAATAAAATTAAACATTGATGTCCAATCTAGATCTCCAAATTCTTTTTTTGAGGCATCATCATAAATTTTCTCTGCTGCCTTACCCATATTTAGATCTAAACTTTGCTCAGATGCAAATTGAATAGCAAGACGTAAATCTTTTAATGCTAAATTATTTTTAAAACCTGGGGATACATCGTCTTTAAAAACTTTAGCAGGATATGTCAAATTCATGTGTCCCTTCCCGGCTGCAGTTGTGAGCATTAATTCAATAGCCATTTTTTTGTCTATACCTGATTTATCAGCTAAATTTAAAGTTTCTGCTGTCAGTATATTTAAGGCAATGGACATGTAGTTATTTATAATTTTCATTTTACTACCTGAGCCATTTTCACCACAATAAACTATATCGCTTCCCATAGTTTCTAATAAATTTTTTATATTCTTAAATTCATCTTTATTACCACCTACCATTATTAAAAGAGTACCATCAATTGCATTCTGTACTAATCTTGCAACAGGTGCATCAAACATTTTTATGTTATTTTTATTTAGCTCTTCATTAATAAAAATAGAATCATTAGGATTGATTGTACTCATATCAATTAATACAAAATTTTTATTATCTTGATAAATCAAACCATTTTTACCAAAACATACTTCTTTCACATTGTTTCCATTTGGCAACATAGTAATGATTATTTCAACATCTTGAGATAATTCTGATAAACTTGATTTTTGGATACCTCCTAGTTTTTCTAAAGTATTAACTGACTCAGAATTAACAAAAGGATCATAAAAGGATAAACTATAACCTTTGTTAATAATATTAGAGGCCATCGGTAAACCCATTGTACCTATTCCAATAAATCCAATTTTTTTCATAACTATCTCCTTATTTATAAATCTAAAGTCGATTTAAGTTTTTCAACTCTCTCCAAACCTTGATTTTCTAACCATTTAATAAATTCATTATTTGATTGATTGCAAAATATATCAATTGAATCTTGCCATAAAGATCTTCCACATAAAAAACCAAGGCAATTAATGTTTAATTTCATTGAAATAGACATTGATTTATAAAAATTACTAAATTTCATTCCAGCACTCAAAAATACAAATGGCTTCATTGTTTTACCAAATGTATTCAATAATATTTCTTCACAATAACTAATTGTATTAACGTTATTATAATCATCTATAATACTTTCATTAAAAGGAAACTCGATTTTAATAATGCTAACATTATAATCTGGTTTAGAAAATTCAGAGTAAAAATATTTTATATATTCATGCTTTTTCTTATTATATTTTTCATTAGAGTTTTTGGTTAAAGGATCATTGTACAATAAGGGCTCAAATAAAAATGGTTTATTTAAATTTAAACACATTTTTCCTATTTTTTTTATTAAAATATTTTTTTTATTGTTTATTTCTTGAGGAGAGTCTGGATTATAATACATAAAAAATTTAATTGCCTTAAAATCATCTATTGTTTTATCTATTGATTTATTACTTGGTAGTTTAGTAATTCTTTCAACATTATCAATGTTATAAGCATCATCTTCATATGCAATAATTTTTGGTATATTTAAATTTTTAAACTTTTCATATTTTTCATATGTATCAAAATCAAATAAAACAGCTGAAAGATTTGATCCTAATATTTCTATTATGTTTTTTTTAAAAAAAAAATAATCCTCGTCTTTAAAATTATTTTTTTTTTGATTTATAATTTCTTTTAGACTCGTTCCCTGGTCTATTGCTAATGCAAAAAACTTTTTATTAATTAAGACATCATTAATTAATTCTTTTTGATACATCACAAGTGAAAATAAGGAACTGATGAAGGCTCCAGCCATAATTTTCTCATTTCTTCACTAGAATTTAGTAAAGATATAGAAAATCCTCCACTATCTTGAGTTGTGATGTATTCATTAATTAAAGGTTTAAATATTTGAATATTATATTTTGATAAATATTCTTCTAAATCATTAAATATTATTAATAATTCCATTAAAGTTGTAGACCCTGATCCATTAACAAATGGTATAACTATATCACCCGATTTGTAATTAAAATCATCAAATATTTTATCTAACATAAATGAAATAATTTTTTTAGATGGTTGAATTTTTTGCCTACCATATCCAGACTCTCCATGAACACCCATTCCTATAAAAATTTCATCTTCTTTAATTGAGAAAATTTTTTCTCCAGTAATTGGAGATGTGCCAGGGCTTATTGCAACTGATAATGTTCTTGTATTATCAACAATTTGTTTTCCTAGACTTAGTAATTGTTTAATATCAGCACCTTTTTCAGATAAGGCTCCAAGTATTTTATAAACAAATGTTGTACCTGCCCCTCCTCTCCTTTGAGCTTCATTTCCTTTTGGTGCAGAAGCTATGTCATCATACATAATTAAACATTTAGCATTTATATTTTCATCTTCAGCCATTTCTATTGCCATTTCTCCATTCATTACATCACCAAAATGATTAGAAATTAATAATAAAATAGAAGAATGATCCTTAAAAATTTTAATTCCTTCAAATATTAAATCTCCTGAAGGAGCAGAAAAAATATCTCCAACAATATTAGCATCAAGCATACCTTCACCAATCCAACCAACGGCAATAGGCTCATGCCCAGATCCATTTCCAATCAAGATAGGAACTTTACTTAATTGTTTTTTATTTTTTCGACAAATAATTCTTTTATTTATTTCAGAAAATTTAACTCTGTCTGAATGTGATTTAACATAACCACTCAACATATCATCCACGATATTTATGTTGTTATTAATTATTTTTTTCATTATTAATTTCCTTAAAGAATTCTTTTAAAATTATAGACGTTGAATATGCGCCTGGATCTATCACACCAACACCTTTTGAATCTAAAAACTTTGCTCTGCCAACACGAGCTTCCAAAGATTTTGTGTATTCAAGAGACTCATCAATTTTTTTAATTATTTTATCAAGATCAATAAGATTATTTTCAATTAATTCTTGATGAATAGGTACATAAATATCTAAAAAACTTTTATCACCAAAATTTACTTTACCTCTTGTTTCTATTTTATTTATAGTATTTGAAAAAGTAGTTAAGATTGTATTATAAAGATCATTAAAATTTAAATTACCTAATTCTTTAAAGAAGATTGTCATCAAAATACCAGAAGCGCCACCCATAGAAATCCTCATCAATTTCGAAATTTCATTCATAAATGATATTGAATTATCAAATTGATTATTTGCTCTAAAATGAGATACAGCTTCCTCTAGGCCTCTTAATATTGTCGTACCGTGATCTCCATCACCAATTTCTTGATCAAGCATATTAATTTTTTGACAGTTTTCTTTTATTATTAAACAAGAATTAGTTATCCATTTTTTATGAAATTCTATCATTTAATAAAATTCTTTAAATATTTATAAGATTTTTGAATTGCATCAAAAGGATTATCTTCAATATTTCTCCATGTAAATAAATCTTTACTTGTCTCTTGGTTTGATTGAATAAACATTTCTAAAGTAACATTACCAGAATAATTTATTGTATTTAAAGTTTCAAAAATTCTATTAAAATTTAACCCTCCAGAACCAGGTATACCTCTATCATTTTCTGCTACATGAAAATGAAAAATATTATGATTTGCTTTGAGAATTGACGCGCACATATCTTTCTCTTCTATATTCATATGATAAACATCTAACAATAAACCAATGTGAGAATGGTTGATCATCGAGCATAATTCTAAACCTTCATCAACAGTGTTAATAAAATCAGTTTCATATCTATTTAGAGGCTCTATTCCTAATTTAATATCTTTATCTTCTAAAATGTCTGTTAATCCGATTAGAGTATTTGATGAATTTTTATATTTAAGAGATTTATCTTTTCCATAATTATCACTTATTCCCCATGCAGTGTGTATAACCCCAGATAAAATTTTAGACCCCATAAGAGAAGTCAAATTAATAGCCTCTATGAGTTTATCCTTACCTCTTTTTCTAATATTTTGATTATTACTTGTTATATCTTCATCCTTAGACAAACCTGTTGTACATGTAATATTAATATCTAGATCTTTACTTAATTTACCTATTTCTATGGCTGACTTTTCGTTTTGACCTAGTAATGATACTTCAACTGAAGAGTAACCAGCATCTCTACAAAGTTTAATATAAGGAGTAATATTCTCTGACCAATTTTTAACAAATGTTGCTGAATGAACTCCTAATTTCATTTAAGATTATTTAATTTTTTAAAAAAATCATTAAAAATTTCATCTCTATTAACACCAAATGCTTCTCTAATAAGATTATTGCTATCATTTTTAATCCAGTACAATTCATTATCAAGAGATGAGGAATTGATAATTTTTGTAGGTACCCAATTTGGATTTATTAGCCAAGCAATATTAATAACATCCCATATTACCCATGTTCTCCAACTTTGATCTAAAACACCTCTTTGTTTATGCAAAGGGTTATTTGTGTATAGAAAATATAAGTAATCACCAATTTCACCTCTTCCTTTTACAAATTCTTTCATATCGGGCAATGAAAGAGTTAACTGCGCCCCCACATTAAAACCTGGTAAATAAACATGTGCAACACCACATTCAAAAAGTAATTGAGATGCCAAAACATCTTGAACTAAATTCAATGAGTTTTTATTATTATTAAAACTGTATGTAGGAAAACCAGATGTCCAAACAACTACTAAATTTTTAATAATTTCTGGGTTTGTTAAAAGTGCCGAAGCGATATTTGTAAGACAACCTATTGCACAAACATAAATCTTTTCATTTGAATATTTTTTACACATATCTACTATGAATTTACTAGATTCAGTTACTATTGGTTCGTTATAATTTTCTAAATATTTAGGCGAACCTCTAAACACCATTCCTTCATGTTTAATATTCAGTTTTTTAAATATAGTAATTATTTCTTGATAGCTTTTTTCAACTCCTTCTTCTGGTGTATCAAAATAAATATCATTTGGATGAATATTTGCATCTATGAGTCCATTAACCCAAGATCTATAATCAGAAACTAAATTTTCTTTAGTATTATCAATAGTTTTATTGTTAGATATTATATCGAATGCTTCTATTAATTCGTCTTTATGATGTCGGAAAGAATAAGGTTCAGCAGTAACTCCTAATAGGTCAATTTTATCTTTTGATAATAATGTCCATGCTAATGCAAATTGATCATCTATTTCATTAGCTGTATCTGTATCAAGTATCATTTTATTTTTTCCACTTGGTAAGGATAAATTGTTAAGCAAAATTTCTTTTGATAATTTTGGGAATTTATCTAAAATTTTTTTAGGGACTTGCATGAAATAAAATATTTACTTTAATTTTTTAAATTTATACATCTTTTAATTTTTTAACAGCATCAATTATTTTTTTTGTTGAAGGAATATAAAAATCTTCCATTGGTGGACTAAATGGTACAGGAGTATGTGGAGCGGTTATTTTAATTACTGCAGCTTTTAAATCTGAAAAACATTTTTCAGAAATTAAAGAAGATATTTCTGAAGCTAAAGAACATTTAGGGTTTGATTCATCAACAACTATAACATTGCCAGTTTTTTTGACTGATTGAAAAATTAATTCTTCATCAAGTGGTGAATAAGTTCTTGGATCAACTATTTCACAGCTAATATTAATTTTTTCTAATTCATTAGCTGCTTCTTCAGCGAATAAGTTCATTCTTTGAATAGCAATTATAGTAACATCACTTCCTTCTCTTCTTATTCTACCTTTACCAAGTGGAATAGGTTTTAAATCATCAGGTACTTCACAACTTGTCATATACAATCTTTTATGTTCCATAAAAATTACTGGATCATCATCTTTAATTGAGGATAGTAAAAGACCTTTGGCATCATATGCATCATATGGCGCAACAACCTTTAGCCCTGGTATATGAGTATAAAGACTATAAAGAGTTTGTGAATGTTCACTACCTGCGCGAAATCCTGCACCGACTACAGTTCTTACAACCATCGGTACTTTTTGCTTGCCGCCAAACATGTATCTCACTTTAGCAGCTTGATTCATCATTTGATCAAAACATACACCTGCAAAGTCAACATACATTAATTCAACAATAGGTCGTAAGCCTGTCATTGCAGCTCCAATAGCGGCACCGAAAAAACCTGCTTCTGCAATAGTAGTATCTCGAACTCTTTCGCCACCAAATTTAGTATAAAGTCCCTGAGTAACACCAAAAGGTCCTCCCCATGCATCTTGTGTACCTTGATATTGTTCTCGACCTTTACCTCCTGCAATATCTTCACCCATCAAAATAACATTTTTATCTTCTTCAAATGATTGAACTAAGGCATCATTAATTGCATCTTTAACTGTTTTTATTGTCATCTATTAATTTCCAATGGATAGTTTACGTATACTTCTTCAAGTGCATCCTCTGGTTGAGGCCAAGGTTGAGTATCAGCAAAATCAAATGCTTTATCAACCTCTTCTTTAGCTTCATTAATAATTTTTTCTAAATCATTTTTATTCAAACCATATTTTGATGAATTTTCTTTTGCTAACTTTATTGGATCATTTTGTTTTGCTTTATCAATTTCTTCTTGTGGTTGATATAGTTGAGTATCGCCTTCGTACTGTCCAGAAAATCTGTAGTTTTTAAATTCTAAAAATATGGGAGTATTTTTTTGTTTAGCTTCATTAATAGCTTTTTTGGTAATGTCGTAAACTTCAAATACATTATTGCCATCACCAATGTACGAGAGCATGTCATAAGCTTTAGTTATATCTGATAATTCTTTTGTATTTAAATGCCAATCAGTTGCAGTAGCTTCCGCATAACCATTATTTTCACAAACAAAAATCATTGGTATATCCCATAGCTTTGCTAAACCTGCAGCCTCATGAAAAGCTCCGTTATGAATTGCACCATCACCAAAAAAAGATACACATGTTTTATTACTCTTATTTATTTTTTCTTGCAAAGCTGCTCCTAAAACTACTGCTGGACCAGCTGCAACAATTCCAAATGAACCAAGCATACCTTTGCTAAAATCACTTATATGCATACTACCGCCTCGCCCCTTGCAAATTCCAGTTTTTCTTCCATAAATTTCAGAAGTAATTTCGTTTAATTCACAACCTTTAGCTATAGCATGACCATGATTTCTATATGTACTTGATATCCAATCATCTTGATTTAATGCTGCCATTACCCCTACACAAATAGCCTCAGAACCTATACAAGTGTGAAGATAGCCTGGTACTTTTTTCTCTTTAGCAATTTTTTTTATTCTTTCTTCAAAAAATCTAATCGTAAAGATTTTTTTATAGATCCAATTAATTTTTTCTTTCTCAATCATTTTTTATGAAAATACTAACGTTTAATATTAAAATATAGAAATAAGATTTAACTTAAGATTAAATAATTGACAATAGATACATTATATCATTTAGTATAATTCGGATATGAAGGAAGTATTGACAATTGGTTTTGTAGCTACAGCAATTAGTCCTTACTTTTCAGAGGAACAACAGGTAAGAATAAAATCCGAAAATCATCTAAAAAAAATAATTGCAGAATATGACGCTAAATTAATTTGTTTCCATAAAACTATATTTTCTAAAGAGGACTCAGTAGAAGCAGAAAAATTCTTTAAAAACAAAATTGATTTTTTAATATTACAAACAAGTTCATGCAGTTCAGGAGAGCAATTATACCCTCTTTGTAATATTACAAATAAAATGGGTTTATGGGCAGTTCCAGATCTTGAAAATGAAGGTGATGTAAAATTACACTCTTTAGTTTCAGTAAGTCATTATTTAGGAATAATTAAAAAAATACTTCATGAAAAAAAAATTAAAACTAAATGGTTTTATAATTATGGTGATACTGATGAATTTAAAAACAAGTTTTTGATTACGTTAAGATCATTGGTAGCAGATAAAAAAATTAAACAATCAAAAATAGGATTAGTTGGTGGTATATCTCCAGGTTTTGACAATATGATTGTCGATAATAAAAAAATAAAACAAAATATTGGATCAACAGTTGAAGAAACAACAATTAAAGAATTAATTTCACTAGCAAAAAGTTTTGATCAATCATTAATTGATAAAGAAATAAAAAAAATAAAAAATGCTGCATCTTCAATCTCAGTATCAGATGAAGAATCATTTAATAAAGTAACAAGAGTATATTTTGCATTAAAAAAAATGAGGCATGAAAATAACTGGGACTCTATGGCAGTCCAATGTTGGTCTCAGTTTCAAGAATTATATGGAATTGCTCCTTGCATGGCTTATGGTTGGATGGGTAGTGAAGATGGTATTGCGGTATCTTGTGAAGGAGATGTTCAAGGTTCATTAAGCATGCTATTATTAAATTACATATCAAGTAGTGATAAATCATCTACACTTTTAGATCTTGCAACATTTGATACTAAAGCTGATGCCGTATTAATGTGGCACTGCGGAGTGTCGCCAAGACATTTTGCGAATGAAGATGGAATAAAATGGGTTGATCATAGTACCTTAGGAAGAAAAACAGATAAAAAATATGGCGTTGCTGGAGATCAAGTATTTAAAGCTCAAAAATCTACAACAACATACTTAGGAAATAATGCTGAAAGAATATTAATTATAAATTCAGAAATTTTTGAACATAATAATAAAGGTTTTGATGGAACAAGAGGATGGTTCAAAGAAACAAAATTAAACAGATCTCATATTTCGGCGGAAAACCTTATAAATACTCTAAATATTATTGGACATGAACATCATTATGCTGTCGGTCAAGGAGATTATAGTAAAGAATTATTAGAATTTGCAGCTTGGAATGATTTAAAGCTTGTAGACGAGATTCCTTTAGTAGATTATATTTCACCAAAGGATAATGGATCAAATTAAATTATTATTTTGATTCTATATATTAGGAGGAAAGATGAAAATTAAACTTAAATTTCTTACCTTAACATTTATAAGTTTATTTTTTTCAAAATTAGTATTTGCTGAAACTGCACCTGGATTTAATTCATGGGATGATGTTGTTAAAGCAGCTGATGGCGGACAGGTAAATGTGTACATGTGGGGTGGATCAGACGCTATCAATGGTTTTGTTGATGACTTTTATGGAGTTCCATTAAAAGAAAAATATAACATAACTTTGAACAGAGTTCCTTTAAAAGGAACAGTTGACGCTGTGAACCAAGTACTAAGTGAGAAAGAAGCTGGAGTAACTGGCGATAATGGAAATATTGATTTGATTTGGATTAATGGAGAAAATTTCTGGACATTAAAACAAGCTAATCTTCTTTATGGACCATTTGCTGCTGGTTTACCTAACAGTGAATTTGTTGCTTGGGACAATCCAGCAGTAAACTTAGACTTTGGAAGACCTGTTGAAGGTATGGAAAGTCCATGGTCTAGTGCTCAGTTCCACTTTATGTATGACTCAGCGAGAAATAATTATGATGATATGCCTCGTAGTTATGCTGAATTAAGTAATTGGATAGCAGAAAACCCTGGAAGATTTACTTACATAAGACCTGGTAAAGGTGGATTTGTTGGTACTAGATTTGTAAAACAAATTTTCTTTGAGCTAAGTGGTGGACATGCGCAGTGGGTAGGTCCATTCAATCAAGAATTATATGATAAGTGGGCTCCAGAAGTTTGGAAATTATTAAATTCTTGGGAAAAAGATCTTTGGAGAGGTGGAGAAACTTATCCAAAAGATAATGCAGAAATGCATAGTCTATTTGCTAATGGTGAAGTTGATTTAGACTTTACACAATCTCCAAGAGGTGCTGGACCTACAAATACTGCCGGAACAACACCTCCAACATCAAGAGCATTTGCTTTTTATGAAAATATGATCGGAGATTTCAATTATTGGGCTATTCCTTATAATGCTCCTAACAAAGCTGCTGCACTAGTATATGCAAACCTAGTATTAGAACCTGAACTACAAGCTGCGCAAGTACAACCAGCAAATGGTTTCTGCTGTGGTTGGGGTATTAGCACGGCTAAAGTTACAGATGCTGCTGGAAAAGCTGCAATAGCTGAAGCTCAAAATAATCTTGGAGATGCCGCTGAGGATCAAGACATCCTTGCGAAGGCTCTTGTTTCTGACATTGCTGCAGAATATCAAGATTTAATTGAAGCTGATTGGGAAGCAAACGTACTTTTAAAATAAAATAATATTTTATTAAGAAAATGGGCGGAGAAAGATTAAAAATTATCTTATCTTTAACTCCGCCCCTTTTAATTATTTTTACTCTTTTTTTTGGAGGAATTTTTTATGGATTTTTACAAAGCTTAGGGTACCAACCAGCAATCGGAAAATATGAAATAAATTTTTCAGCGTATTACAATGTTATGTTTTCCGAAAGATATGCAAAATTATTTTGGACTGGCTTAGGATTAAATTTATGGGTAAGTTTTGCTAGTACTTTTTTAGCAGCAGTTTTTGCTTTGTTTGGTGCTCTAGCAATAAGAAAAACATTTTTTGCAAAAACAATTTGTAATTTTATATATTCATTAAACTTGCCAATGCCTCATTTAGTTGTAGCAGTTGGCATTATATTCGTATTTTCTCAAAGTGGTTTATTAGCTCGTTTCGCATCTCAAATTGGATTAATTGGGAGTCCAGGAGATTTTCCCGTATTAGTTAAAGATAAATACGGCTTAGGTATTATTCTTGCTTATATTTGGAAAGAAGCAGCATTCTTTTTTATAATTTTAATGTCAGTATTACAATCTTTAGGAGAAAATTTTGAAGAACTTGCTCAAAGCTTAGGAGCAAATAGATGGCAAAGATTTCGATATGTTATTTTACCCTTAGTTATGCCAAATCTATTTTCTGCATCAATAATAGTATTTGCTTTTAGTTTTGGTGCTTATGAAGTTCCAGCATTGCTAGGTGTAATTTATCCTCAAATGTTACCGGTTATGGCATTTGAATTTTTCTTGAACCCTGATCTTAATGCAAGAAGTGAAGGGATGGCATTAAGCATTATTATTGCAATAATAGTAATGATTTTAGTTGTATTTTATTTTTGGTTAACTCAGGCAAAAATTAGGAAGGATTAATGAATAATAATTTAAAAAAAATAAATATATATGCAATTTATTTAGGTGCAATTATTTTAATACTACCTCTTATAGCCTTCTTTATTAATGCATTTTCTTTTAGATGGTTTTATCCTCAAGTTATTCCAAAAGAGTTAAGTCTACAAGCTTGGGTAAGATTAAAATTAATACCTAAATCTGGTCAAAGAACTTTCGAAGGCTTTATAGAACTTTGGGCTTCTAATCCTGCAGTTATCAAAGCATTATTAAATAGTTTAAGTATTGGTTTCTTAGTAACAATTGTTTCAATAATAATTGCATTACCTGCTGCAAGAGTTCTGGGTTTATTAAATTTTAGATTTAAAAAATTAATTATTTTTATAATGGTCTCACCCACTATACTTCCTCCAATAGCTTTTGTTTTAGGACTGAATATCAATTTTATATCATGGGGTTTTTCAGGTAATTATTTTGGAGTATGTTTAGTGCATTTAGTACCTATTATGCCATACGTAGTTCTTACTATGACGGGAATATTTGCAAACTATAACCCTGACTTTGAACATCAAGCAAGAACTTTAGGGGCAAATAAAACTAGAACATTTTTATTAATTACTTTACCTGCTATAGCTCCAGGTATGGTTGTTGCGGCATTATTTGCATTTTTAGTTTCATGGAGTCAGTATCTTTTAACATTTTTAATTGGTGCGGGAAAAGTTATGACACTACCACTCCTTGTTTTTTCTACTGCCTCATCAGGGAATCCAGCTTTAACAGCTGCAATATCAATTATATTTATTTTTCCTGCTATATTGATATTATTTTTTACATCCAAATTTGTTTCTGGTGAATCTGGGGCTACTAGTGGATTTGGGAAAATATAAAAATGAGTAAACTAACTATTAAAAATTTAATCAAAAGTTTTCCTAGCATGGATAGACCAGCAGTAAATAATGTAAATTTAGATATTGAAAGTGGAGAACTTGTTGCATTTCTCGGACCTTCAGGTTGCGGTAAAACAACTATTTTGAAAATGATCACAGGATTGTTTCAACCTGATAGTGGAGATATTATTCTTGATGAGCAATCACTATTAAAAATTCCAACTGAAAAAAGAGGGGTAGTTATGGTTTTCCAAAATTATCTTTTGTTCCCTTATATGAATGTAAATGAAAATGTTGGATTTGCATTAAAAATGAAAGGTGTAGATAAAAATATAATAGATCAAAAAGTAAAAGAAATGTTAGAACTGGTAAAATTACCAGATATTGGATTAAGAAAGCCAAAACAGCTTTCTGGAGGTCAACAACAAAGAGTTGCGCTAGCCAGAGCATTGATATCTAATCCTAGAATATTGCTTCTAGATGAACCGTTAAGTAATCTTGACGCTCATTTAAGAGATGAAATGCGAGATTTAATTGTCACTATTCAACAAAAATTAAAAGTAACAACAATATTTGTAACACATGATCAAGAAGAGGCGGTTCTTCTAGCAGATAAAATAGCTTTAATTTTTGATGGCGAATTACAAAATTTTACTTCTCCAAAAAATTATTATGAAAAACCAAAAAATATAAAAGCTGCAAAATTTTTTGGTGGAGTTAATTTTATTAATGCAAAGAAAGATAATCATAATCTATCTACCAATATTGGAACAGTTCATTACAAAGGTGAAAATTATACAGATTTAAATGAAGATAATATCATAACTATTAGACCCGAAAATATAAAGTTAAGTAAAAATAATGATTTCAATGATAATTCATTCAAAGGCTTAATTAAATCAGTTATATTTTCAGGAACGCATACTAGATACAAAATTATAGTAAACGATTTAGAATTAGAATGCTCATTACAATCTGTAGGATTACAAGACATAAAAACAGATGATACAATTTATGTTCATTTACCCAGTAATAAAATATGGGCGATGAATGAATAAAAATATTGCAACAATTTCTTTTTCAAAAAATAATATACTATCAAAACTTTCAAAACATATGTTTGGAACTAATCTGGAACATATTGGAGATGCAATTTATAGAAATGGAATTTGGGCAGAAGTAGTAGAAAATAGAAAATTTTGTGGTCCTGATAAATTAGTTTGGAACAATGGTTTAGAAAATGATCATTTAGATTTTGGCATTGTACAGCCTTGGAAAGGTTATAACGCTTCTGCAAAACACGTTATGTACGCACATTCTAACTCAGAATATATTGTAAAAGGTGAAGAGATTATTAGTAGATACGGGAGTGGCAAACAATCTCAACAAATTACTATTCGAGAAAAATCAAAAATACAAAGAGGTATTAAGCAAAAGATTAATATTATTGACTCAAAAGATGAATACGAATTCAGTATTTATTTCAAAGGTGAAAATCAGAAAGTATTTATAAATATTGGAGAAATAAATTTTACATTTAATGCAAATAAAAATTGGAAAAAAATTAAAAAAACATTTACTTTTAAAAAAAGTAATAGCCTCAAAACCTTATCTATCTCTATTAAGTCTGGAACAATTTTTATTGCAAACTGTTCATTAATGCCAAAAAATACAATTTTTGGATTTAGAAAAGATATCACAGAAATGATTAAAGAATGGAAGCCAAGTTATATTCGTTGGCCTGGAGGGAATTTTCTTTCAGGTTATAATTGGCAGAATGGAGTTGGAAAAAAAGATTATCGCCTTCCCTACTACGATCATGCTTGGTATCAATGGGAGTATAACGATGTAGGTACAGATGAATTTATGAAATGGTGTGAATATATTGGAAGCGAACCAATGATTACAATCAATACTGGTGATGGTACTATCGAACAGGCAAAAAATTGGATCGAGTATATGATTGGTTCAATTAATACAAAATATGGAAAATTAAGATATAAAAACGGTAGAAAAAATCCTTATGAATTGCAAACAATATTCATAGGAAATGAAATGTTTGGAGGATGGCAAATTGGTCATACAGATCCAATTACTTATGCAAATAAATATAATTCTTTTGTAAAAGAGTTAAAAAAATTAAATAAAAAATTACGATTTATTGCAGTTGGTGCCTGTTCAGATCATTTTGGTCATTGGAATGAGTATGTATTAAAAAATATTAAAGAAAAAATTGATGAATTGAGTGTCCATTATTATTCTATAAGAACCGAGAAAGATAAAAAACATCCAGATTATAAAACACGTTATATTCCAACGGTTGCTGCCGCAACAGAAGTAAGATTAATGTTAGATAGAACGATAAGAGAAATAAAAAAATATTCCAATAAGAATATTAAAATAGCCTTTGATGAATGGAACACTTATGTAGAAGCAACTCCACCTTATTTTATTGAGAATTATAATATTGCTGATGCAATTTATGCTGCTTCACTTCTTAACGCATGTATAAATAGAGGGGATATAATAACCAACACTGGCATTTATCATTTGATAAATGTAATGGGTAATTACCGAATAGAAAAAAAGAAAATTTGGAAAACTCCAACAACACTTGTTTTAGAACTTTATACAAAATTTCATAAAGGTAAAATTTTAAAATCAGTTGTTAATTCTTCAAATTTTGTTTCTTTTAAATTAGGTAAACAGCCTGAATATAAAAATAATAAACTCATTGACTCTGCAGTAACAATGAATGGAAAACATATGTGTATGTCTGTAGTTAATAAATCAAGTTCAGAGAAAATGCTTTTAAAAGTTCCATATCTAGATAGGATTGTTGAAAATTATTGTATTGAAGGATCTAATAAAGTTGACCTTAATACTTATGAAAACACTTCAAGGGTTAAGATCAAAAAAAATTCCTTAAAAACAAGTAAAGGATTTTTAATACTACCACCGCACTCGATAAGTGTTGTACTTTTTAGTATATAACCTACGTTTTTTATTAAATTTAAGAGCTTAAAAGAGAATTAAGGTGATTGAAATAAAGATTTTAATGACTACTTATTCACATGATGGATAGTTATTTAGAATCAATAATTAAAAGAGATCCTGCAGCTAGAAGTAAACTAAGCATAATATTAACTTATCCTGGTGTAAAATCTGTTTTTTTTCATAAAATAGCAAATCAATTATGGAATTTAAATTTGTACACTCTTGCAAGAATAATATCTCAATTTAGTCGTTTCTTAACTGGAATTGAAATTCACCCAGCTGCAAAGATAGGTAAAAATCTTTTTATAGATCATGGGATGGGAACTGTAATTGGTGAAACAAGTGAAATCGGTGATAATGTTACACTTTATCATGGCGTAACATTAGGAGGTATCAGTCCTGCTGAAAATTCGAAAGATCAAAGAAATACAAAAAGACATCCAACAATTGAGGATAATGTAATTATTGGTTGTGGTGCAAGTATTCTTGGTCCAATTAATATTGGAAGTTGCGCAAGAGTTGGAGCTAATACTGTGGTATTAAAAGATGTTCCTCCTTATGCAACAATGGTAGGTAATCCTGTTAAAAACATTAATATTAATAAAGATACATCATTCAACCCATATGGTGTAAGAGATATTGATGATAACAAATAATGTTACTGAATTAATTGGTAACACTCCTTTAATAAAATTAAAATACCCCTCAGAAATTTCAGGTTGTGAAATATATGGTAAGGCTGAATTTATGAATCCAGCTGGTTCAGTAAAAGATAGAACAGCACTTGGTATTATCGAGGATGCAGAAGAAAAAAAATTATTGGAACCAGGTGGAACTGTCGTTGAAGGCACTTTTGGTAACACAGGTATAGGCTTAGCATTAGTTTGTAATGCAAAAAATTATAATCTAGAAATTGTAATGCCTAACATAACCGTTCAATCTAAAAGAGATATCCTTAAAAATATGGGAGCAAAGCTTCATTTAGTTGATGCAAAACCATATTCCGATCCTGGAAATTATCAAAAAGTCTCAAAGCAATTAGCTAAAGATATTGAAAAACAAACAGGTAAAAAAACTTTTTGGGCTGGTCAGTTTGAAAATTTAGCAAACTACAAGTTTCATGAGAAAACAACATCTGCAGAAATATTTAAACAAACAGATGGTAAAATAGATGGTTTCACATGTGCAATTGGAACTGGAGGAACTTTAACTGGTGTTAGTGTTGGGTTAAAATCAAAAAATAAAGATATTATTATCGCTTGTACAGACTCACAAGGATCATCAATGTTTAATTATTTTACTAATGGTAAACCAGAAAAAAAAGGTGAAGAATCCATAACAGAGGGGATCGGACAGGCGAGAGTAACAAAAAATTTAGAAAATTGTAATGTAGATCAATCTTTTTTTGTTTCTGATCAGGAATGTATGGAAATGCTATTTAAAATTATGAAAACAGATGGATTATTTTTAGGATTAAGTTCTGGCGTAAATATATGTGGTGCAGTAAAACTGGCAAAATCAATGGGTGCAGATAAAAAAATTGTAACAATACTTTGTGATGATGCAAATAAATATTATGATAAAATGTTTAATAAAGAATACTTATTATCCAGAAATTTACCTTATGCTGATTGGATGTAGTTATGAATACTAAAGATAAAAAATTTAATTCTAAAGTAATTCATTCAGGTCATGGTGCTGATGAAACTACGGGTGCAGTAATGCCCCCTATTCATCTTTCATCGACTTTTAAGCAAAATTCTCCTGGTGATTTTACTTATGAATATGCAAGAACAGGAAACCCAACAAGAGATATATTAGAAAAGTTATTAGTTGAATTGGAAAATGGTAAATTTGCTTATGCATTTAGCTCAGGTATGGCTGCAATTTCTGCATTATCAGATGCTTTAGGTAAAAATTATTCAATTATTTGTAGTGATGATGTTTATGGAGGCACAAGAAGAATATTTGATAAAATTAAAACAGTAAATCAAGATGTGGAAGTAACATATGCTGATCTTAGTAAAGAAAATAATTGGCAAGGTCATCTAAAGAAAAATACTAAAATGATTTGGGTTGAGACACCCTCTAACCCATTACTAAAAATTATAGATATTAAAAAAATTAGAGAAAACTTAAAAGATGATAATATTATTATTGTCTGTGATAATACTTTTGCATCACCTTATAATCAGCAACCATTAAATTTTGGAGCCGATGTTGTTATACATTCGTCAACTAAATATCTTGGTGGACATTCTGATATAATAGGAGGTGCATTAATTATAAATGATAATAAAATTTTAGCTGATAAAATTAAATATATTCAAAATGCAGTTGGTGCTGTTCCTAGCCCCTTCGATTGTTATTTACTTATTCGATCAATTAAGACACTTGCTGTACGAATGGAGAGGCATAATAATAATGCCTTAGAAATTGCTAATTATTTATTAAAACAACCTAAAATTAAAAATGTATTTTACCCTGGGCTAGAAAATAACCCAAGTTATGAAATTGCAAAAAAACAAATGACTGGATTTGGAGGAATATTATCAATTGAATTAATGGGTGATATTAATTCAGCAAAAAAATTTCTTGAAACAATTCAAATATTTACACTAGCAGAAAGTTTGGGAGGAGTTGAAAGTTTAATTGAGCATCCAGCTATAATGACACATGCATCCATTGATAAAAAAGTTAGAGATGAATTAGGAATTTCTGACACTCTAATCAGACTTTCGATTGGTATTGAAGATATTAATGATTTAAAAAATGCGTTAAATAATGCACTTAATTTAATTTAACACTCTTCAATAATAAATAATTTTTTTATCAATTGAAATTTGATTTATAGTACCAATGAGTTTCAAAAAAATCCTTATCACTATAACCTGAAAAATCTTTGTTTGGACCACCTGAGATATCAATATAATAATTAGTCCATCCATTCTTCCATGCTTTATATGGTGATATCTTTTCAAATAGGAGCTCACCTTTGTTTAAAAAAATCCAACCACTGTGTTTATCTTGAGTTGGACTATCACAATACATATCCATTAAGCTATCATCATTAATATCAATCAATATGGTATGTCCACAGTATGAATTATAAGGATTACTCTCAGATCTTATTTCATTTTTCCAAACTTTAATAGAGGTCCATTCTTTTTTACCTGGTATCATTGGAATTTGGTCAGCGATAGTGAAATTTGCGTCTCCATCATTAGACCAAATAGTATGCGTACCACCTGCATAAAGAGGTCCTACTGTAGTTCCAGAAATGTCTAAATCCCCATCTCCATCAAAATCCCATGACACTAAATCTACAACATGTGAAAAAAGGTATTCTGATCCATAAATATCATATGCTGGTGGAATTTTCTTCCACCCTTTTTTAAAGTTTCCTTTTCCATCACCAAATAAAACTACTGTGTTATTATGTTTTTTACTAGAACTATGAGAATATAATTTTTTTTCAAACCAACCGCCACTTGCTATTAAATCAACAATACCATCACCATTATAATCTCCAGTTGTGACTGCAAAAGCAAATTGATCGGCACAATGTTTTACGCTAAAATTACCCTGACCATCATTTAGATGGCAATATATTTTTCCTCCACCTTTAGTTTTTTCCCATTTAATATGAGGTGTTATAATGTCTAAATCGCCATCATGATCAATATCATTTACAGTAACACCATGAGAAAACCCTTGATACAAACCTGTTTTATCATCTACCATCTCACCTATTTCTTTAGTTTGAACCCATTCACCATTTTGATTTGATATAAACACAGCATCGGCTCCACCATAATAAAACTTTCCATTAAACTGATGACCATATGCACTAGGACAATAAACATCATCAATACCATCAGAATTAAAGTCAGCTAAAATTGGGCGCTGGCAATTTCTACCTAAGTTAGTAATCTGTTTAAACCTTTTATTAATTTGTTTTCTGGACTGTTCAGTAACTGTAAAAACTGCAAAATTTAGATAGTTTGTGCCTCCTTCTTCAACTTCACATAAAGGAACTCCGACAGAAGATAATTTCAGTTTACCTGGGCATACTTCCATTTCATAAGATAAAATAAGATCAGTAATTCCATCATTATTTAAATTACCAAAAGCCATGTGATTAATAAAATAAACTTGGTTATTTTTAGATTTATGATTTCTTTGAAATAAGTCAGAAGGTAAAAAATAAAATGAACCCAAAGAAGAATTTATTTTTGCCTCTTTAGGAATATAATTTCCAAAAAATTCAACTTTTAGAATATTTTTAATATTATTAATATTTTCTGAATTAACAGATGCAGTGTAGAAAATAATAGAAGAAAAGATCAAAAAATTTTTGAAAGAATTAATAATAAATTTAAATTTAATTTTTCTAAATTTAATCATTAACTAATAATATTTAGTAATTATGATTGAAATCATATTTATATTATTCAAATAAACTTTTTAAGATCTGGTGGTAAATAATTAGGACCCTTCATAACTTTACCAAATTCATTATAAATAGGCTTACCTTCTTCTGATAGTTTACTCATATTACTACGATGAACTTCGTCAAAACATTTATCTAGATCTATGCCAAAAGCAGCACCTGCACCATATGTTACAACTAAAATATCAGTCAATGCATCAGCAACTTCAACGATATCATTGTCATTGATTGCATCTTTTAATTCATTAAATTCTTCATCAATCAATTTTTTTCTTAATTCAACAATTTTATTTTCTGGAAATTCAGCACTAGTTTTTACTTCTTGACCAAAAGTGGTCATAAATTCTTTTACTTTTTCAAAATTTGTCATTATATCTCCCAATAATATTTATTTATAAAAAATATCGTTGTAAGTCACAACTATAAAGAGAAAAGATATTATTGTTATCCCCACAGCCAAATAAACTCTTGTAATAAACTCAGGAAGAGAGTTTGAAAAAATTCTTCTAATAATAAAATACATTATATGACCACCATCTAAAAGAGGAATAGGAAGCAAATTAAATAACCCCACAAACAAAGAAATAATAATGAATAAAAATAGAACTCCTCTAACCTGATCTAGCATCATTTGATCAGCATTTTTAACGATCCCTATTGGTCCAGCTAACTGATCTCCTAATGTATTTTCTTTATAAGATTGTTGAAGAAATGCAAAAGAAGCAGCATAATATGTAGGTATAAATAAAGATGAGTTTTTAATTGAATCAATTAAATTATACTTATCAATAATAGGATTTTCAGGTGAAGATATTCCGATAATGTACCTATTTAATTCTTCATTAAATTTTAGATCAAAATTTTTTTCGATTATCTGATTATTTCTTTCTACCAAGATATTTATACTTTGGTTATTTGCAATTGCTTTTGGGATATCAGAAAACTCCTCAATACTAATATTATTTATTTCAAGTATTCTATCTCCTTCTCTAAGATCATTTTCAAATGCTGATGAATTTTCGCTAACTGATCCAATAATTGGCATTAAGCTAACAATTCCAAAAAAGAAAAATATGCAGAAAAGAGCAAACCACGCACTAAGAATATTAAAAATACTTCCTGCTAAAAGTACTAATATCTTTTGAAAAAGTGTAAGGGATTGAAAGGATCCTTGTTCATCATTAGGGTTTGGAGAAAATATATTATCAAGACCTTTGATTTTAACATATCCACCCAATGGAATTGGAGATAATTTCCAAGTAGTGCCATTTCTATCTGTATATTTTAAAAGGGGCTTACCAAATCCAATTGAGAAATCAGTAACTTCAGCTTTAAACAATCTCGCAACTATATAATGACCATACTCATGTATTGCGACAAGCACTAAAAAAACTAAAATAAGATTAATATAAATCATACTTATTATTAAATTAATATTTTAAATAATTGATAAATAGCAATTATCCTGTTTTCACCTCTTCATATTCATCAATTGGAGGACAAACACAAAATAAATTTCTATCACCGTATACATTATCAATTCTACTAACTGGACTCCAGTATTTATTATTTATCAAATAAGCATGCGGGTAGGCAGCATCTTTACGGGAATATTTGTGATCCCAATTGTCAGAAGATACTTCTTCAATGGTATGAGGGGCATTTTTTATAGGATTATCTACTTTATCAAATTTACCATCTCTAATCATAGTAATTTCATTGTGAATAGAAATCATTGCCTCACAAAATCTATCTAGTTCCTCTTTTGATTCACTTTCAGTAGGTTCAATCATCAGAGTGCCGGGAACAGGAAAAGACATTGTGGGTGCATGAAATCCATAATCGATTAGTCTTTTAGCAATATCTTCGTCTGAAATATTTAATTCTTGTTTAAATGGCCTAATATCAATAATAAATTCGTGTGCCACCATATTATTCTTACCAGTATATAAAATAGGATAATAATTTTTTAATCTTTCTTTAATATAATTAGCATTTAAAATTGCAACTTGAGTTGCTAATTTTAAACCATCGTCACCCATCATAGAAATATAGGAATAAGAAATAGGTAAAATAGATGCGCTGCCCCAAGGAGCTGCAGAAACTGCCTCTTGAGTTGTTAAACCAATTTCATTTTTAAACATGGGATGTCCAGGAGCAAAATCTGCCAAATGTTTTTTTAATCCTATAGCTCCAACTCCAGGCCCACCTCCTCCATGAGGTATACAAAATGTCTTATGCAGATTCATGTGACATACATCAGGTCCAAATTTACCTGGTTTAGCAATTCCAACCATTGCATTATAATTAGCGCCATCAAGATACACTTGTCCTCCGGCATCATGGATTTTTTTACAAATCTCAACAATACTTTCCTCAAATACACCATGTGTTGATGGATATGTAATCATTAAAGCAGATAATTTATCTCCTGCTTCTTCAATTTTTTTATCTAAGTGAGTTAAGTCAACGTTACCTTTATCATCACAGTTTACTATTAAAATATCCATACCGCACATCTGTGCACTGGCCGGATTGGTGCCATGAGCACTTTTTGGAATTATACAAATGTTTCTTTTAGTATCTGAATTTTTTTCGTGATATTTTTGAATAGCTAATAAACCAGCAAACTCACCTTGTGCTCCTGCATTAGGTTGAAGTGAAACTGCATCAAAACCAGTAATATCTTTTAACATCGATATTAATTCACTCATCATTTCATTATATCCCTCACGTTGATGAGGCTCTAAGAATGGATGCGCATTTGAAAAACCTGGTAAAGTAATTGGAAGCATTTCAGATGCGGCATTTAATTTCATCGTACAAGATCCAAGAGGTATCATTGATCTATTTAAAGCAACGTCTTTATTTTCTAATTTTTTTAAATATCTCATCATCTCTGTTTCAGAATGATAGATATTAAATACTGGATGAGTTAAGATATTGTCTTTTCTTTCTAAATCACTTTTGAAAATTGAATCTTCAATTTTACTTTCAATTTCTTCAGCGTAAATTTCATTATTATTTTCATTAAAAAATTTAATTAAATTATCTACATCTTGTAATGAAGTAGTTTCATCTAAGGAAATAGAAAAATGATTTTCATTTACAAATCTAAAATTTATACCATTGTCTATAGATTTATTTACCCAGTATTTTGATTTTGTATCTTTAATTAATAGTGTATCAAAAAAATTTTTAGATTTTACTTCAAAATTTAATATCTCTAATGATTTCTTTAGATATCTAGATTTATAATGAATCTCCTCAGCAATATTTTTTAATCTAGTTGGGCCATGATATATTGCATATGAAGCAGATATAATTGCTAATAAAGCCTGTGCGGTACATATATTACTTGTAGCTTTTTCCCTTCTAATGTGTTGCTCACGCGTTTGAAGAGCCATTCTATAAGATCTTTTATTTGTACGATCAACTGAAACACCAATTAGTCTTCCAGGTATCATTCTTTTGTATTCATCTAGTGTAGCAAAATATGCTGCGTGAGGGCCTCCTAGACCCATTGGAACACCAAACCTTTGTGTACTCCCAACAACTATATCAGCTCCAAAATCTTTTGGTGATTTCATAACTACCAAACTCATTATATCAGCTGCTATGATTGATAAAGCATCGTAAGATTTATTTATATTTATTAAATCATTGAGATTTGCAATTTCTCCGTATGTGTCTGGATTTTGAATTAAACAACCAAAAGTATCATTATCTGGATTATCAAATATAATTTTTATACCTAGAGGCTTTGCTCTTGTTTTTAAGACAGAAAGTGTTTGTGGATGACATGTATTTTGAACACAAAAAGTAAACTTTGCACTTTTTTTAATTTTAAAAGCCATCATCATAGCCTCAGCTGCCGCAGTACTTTCATCAAGTAAAGATGCATTTGCAATATCCATTCCAGTCAAATCAATTATCATTTGTTGAAAATTCATTAACATTTCCAATCTGCCCTGACTTACTTCGGGTTGATAAGGTGTGTAAGCAGTATACCATCCTGGATTTTCAAGAATATTTCTTAAAATAACGCTAGGTGTAATAGTATTATAATAACCCATTCCAATATAAGTTTTTTTGAAATTATTTTTTAAAGATAAAAGTTGAGTATTAATTTTATTAAACTCCTCAGACATACCAGGTCTAAATTTAAGTTTATTTTTAAAAATGATATGATTAGGTACAGTTTTTTCAATTAATTCATCTAATGAAGAGCAATTTATTAATTTGAGCATTTCTCCAATATCTTCATTTCTAGGTCCTATATGTCTGCTAACAAATTTATCTATTTCAATCATCTATTGTTCCAAAAATTGTTTATACTCATCTTCTGACATAAGTTCAGAATATTGATTTGAATCAGAAATTTTCATTTTAAAAATCCATCCCTCATTTTCTGCATCTTGATTTATAATAGCAGCATCATTTTCTAGATTATTATTAACTTCAATTATTTCACCATCTATTGGAGCATAAATATCAGAGGCTGCTTTTACAGATTCAACGACACAAATTTCATCTTTTGCTTTTACTGAATTTCCAACTGATGGTAATTCAATAAACACAATATCGCCAAGAGATTCTTGGGCGTGATTGCTAATACCAATTGTAGCAATCTCATTTTCAATTGAAACCCATTCATGATCTTTTGTGTATTTTTTTTCACTCATATTTGCTCCCATTTTTTTTATAATTTTTTTTTACAAAAGGTAGATTATTAATTTTTACTAATTCTAATTTTTTTCTAATTTCACAAAAAATTGGATTATCAGTATTGAATTCTGATGTTATATAACCAATAGCAATAGATTTGTTTAAATTAGGAGAAAAACATCCACTTGTAATTTTGCCAATTTCATTATTATTATTATCAAATAATGTCATTCCATCTCTTAGCATTGATCTACTCGTAGAAATTAAACCTATTTTTTTATTAGATAGTTTATTTTTTAATTGATCAGATAAAATTTTATTTCCATTTAAATTTTCATCTTCTAATCTTTCTTTATCTAAAGCCCATGATAAACCAGCTTCAATTGGTGTAATTTTTTCATTTAATTCATGACCATATAAACTTAATCCAGCTTCGAGTCTTAATGAATCTCTAGAACCTAACCCACAAAGCATTGTATTTTCATTTTTAAGTAAATGAGTAATTAAATTTTCTGCACTTTCATTTGGAATAGAAAGTTCAAAACCATCTTCACCAGTATAACCTGATCTACTTACTATAATGTCATTGTTATTGTATTTACTTATTAAAATATCAAAAAAATTCATATTATTTGGAATATCAATAATATTTTTTAAAACATTAATAGAATCAGGCCCTTGGATTGCGAATAAGCAATTTTCTTTATAAATTTTTTCTGCATTAGGAGCACAAGAAATAAATATTTCTTCGTCTTCTTTTTTTCGAGATGCATTATAAACAATATACAAATATGACTTATCTTTAATATCAATATTTGAAATAATTAAATCATCAATAACACCTCCATCTTTATTGAGCAAAAATGAATAATGCGATCTATTTTTAATTAATTTTTTTAATTGTAATGGAATATATTTTTCTAATTTATGTAAATAAGATTCATTATTTTCAATTAAAATTTGCCCCATATGACTAACATCAAAAATACCAGAATGATTTCTAACGTTTTTGTGTTCATTAATTATTCCAGTTTTATAATTAATAGGCATATTAAAACCTGCAAATGGCAATATCTTTGCACCATTATTTTGATGAAAATTTTTCAGCGGAATGTCTAATGGTAACTGGTTCAAATAAATTCTCCAAGCTACCCCTCTGTCTTTTTACCTGAGAGCTTTTCACCTTCGGTAGAGCTAAATGCTCTTTTCCAGAGTTTTTTTTTAACGGTCCATTGTGCCTGAGAGTTTCCGGGTCGTTGCTCCTTCGGCTCTGAAATTTCAGTATCTCCCGTTAATTATTTTTATACTTATTTTTATAATTTAACAATTAATTTAAAGGGATTTTATTATCAATTTTTGATTTTTGATAAATTTCTGACATTTTTTGGTACTCTTCTTTGATTTGATAAATTTTATCAGATAATGAGTCCTCTATGCCTAATCTTTTAATTTCCGATAAAATTGAGTAACTTTCCCAATAATCATTATTAGTATTATATTTACCATCTTTGATCTTAAATACCTCCGTCAAAATTTTAAGATCGTGTGGAATATGAAAACCTTCTTTTGTGTCGGTATAGGAAAAAAAATAGTAAAAATTGTCAAATCCAGACCAGGTTATAGCTGATAAACACATAGAACAAGGCTGATGTGTACTTACGAAGTAATAATCTTTTGTATTAAACAGTTTTTTTTCAAATAAATTAAAAAGAGTTGAAATTTCTCCATGAAATAAAGGATTTTTGATTTCCTGGTTTGTACCTAGACAAACAAGACTTAAGTCAGATTTTTTAACAATAAATCCTCCAAATATTTTATTTCCTTCATTAATTGAAATTTTTGTTAATGGGATAAGATCATCTAAAATAATATCTAAAATTCTTTCATAATTTGTTATCATTATGAAATGTCTGATACTTTATTTATTAGATTTGTCCATAAAACAAAAAAAAAGGACCCAGCAAGCTAGGTCCTTTTTGTGTATCGTGCATTTCCTCCCGATACAATTTAATAATCGTTTCCTTATATTAAATTGATTATTACCTTTGCGTGTAATAATTAATAATAAATTATCTATTTGTTATTTATCAATCAATAAAAAAATGTATTTTTAAAAGTAAATAATCTTTTTTTGTTGATATGTTTGTTAATAAAATGTGCAAAATTAAATTTGATTAGAAATGAGTAAAAATTCAAAGCTTAATGTCTTAGGAGTTATGACAGGCACATCAATGGATGGCGTTGATATCAGTTTGATTAAAACAAATGGGACTGATTTTGTAAAAATTAAATGTGAGAAATCATATAAATTTGATAAAAATTATCAAAATACAATAAACAAGCTAATATTAAATAAACCAAAAACTAATAATAAAATTAAAGAATATTTTTTAAAAGAAGATGATTTTGTTACAGATATTTTAGAAAAAAAAATAATTTTGTTTCTGAAACAAAAAAAAATTAATAAAAAAAATATCGATTTAATATCAATTAGTGGACAGACTGTTTACCACGACCCATTAAATAAAATATCAATACAGTTAGGAAATGGAAACAAAATTGCAAAAAATCTTAAAGTTAAAACTATAAGTAATTTAAGAGATAATGATATTAAAAATGGTGGTCAGGGAGCGCCAATTGGATCATATTATCATAAGTTTTTAATACAAAAATTTAAGGAAAAAGCGATCATAGTAAATCTTGGAGGTATAGCAAATTTTTCAACTGTAGTTTCAAGAACATTATTATCATCGGATATAGGACCTGCAAATTGCTTAAGTGATGATCTTTGCAATTATTTTTTTAAAAAAAAATTTGATAATGATGGAAATTATGCAAGAAAAGGAAAGATTGATAATAAATTAATCGAAAAATTCAGAAAAGATAAATTCTTTAAGAAAAAGTTCCCAAAATCATTAGATAGAAATTATTTTAGAAAATATTTTAATAAACTAATTAAATTGAACAAATATGATGCACTAATGACTGCTAACTACATGACTTATATTGGATTTAAAGAATTATTAAAAAATAAAAAATTTAAGATTGAAAGAATTTTACTTACTGGAGGAGGAAGAAAAAATAAATTACTCAAAGAAATATTAATAAATAAACTGAATAAAAAAATTGAACTTATTGATAAATATAAAATAAATGGTGATTTAGTAGAAGCTCAAATGTTTGCATATATTGGCATGAGATCATTTAAGAACTTAGAAATAAGTAATAAAAATACTACAGGTGTGAAAAAAAATTTAAGTGGTGGTATTTTATATTTTCCAGATTAATTAGTTAAATTTGACCAAGTTTCTTTATCAATATTTGAACCACACAATATTACCATTGTATTTTTACCAATAAGCTTATTATTGATTTTATATTTTAAAGCAGCAAGTCCAGCAACACATGCGGGCTCAAGAAATAACTTAAATTTTTTATAACAAAAAACCATAAATTTTTTCATTTGATCATCAGAAACAGTTACCATTTCATCAATTACTTCTTTTGCTACATCAAAAGAATATTGCATATGTAAAGGCGCTGAAAGACTGTCAGCAATACTATTTACATTAATATTATTTAGTGGTTTGTTAGCTCTTAAACTTTGATTTAAACCATTAGCATTTTCAGGCTCAACACCAATAATTTTAATCTTAGGATAAAATTGTTTTATATACGACGAAACACCACTTATTAAACCTCCTCCTCCAACTGAAATTAATAAATTGTCAATCTTAGTATTAATTGATTTAAAATATTCTACAATTTCTAATCCCAAGGTAGCACTACCTTGTAATGTCAATGGGCCATCAAAAGGATGAATAAAATAGTAACCTTCATTTTTAGCATTTTCAGCATCAAGAAAAGCTTGTTTTGGATTTGTAAAGATAATGTTAGCACCATAATTTTTACAAGTTTGAACTCTATATTTATTTGCACTTTCGTATAAGAGAATTTTATTTTTCAATTTAAATTGATTGGCCACAAAAGAAGCAGCGATTGCATGATTTCCAGCACTAACTGCTGTAATTCCTTTATTAAATTTATTCTGATCTTGAGAAATTATATTATTAATAGCCCCTCTTGCCTTAAAAGAACCAGATTTTTGTAAAAATTCGCATTTAAAAAATAAATTAGTAGAAAAATAATTATCAATATCATCAGAACACTTTAAAAAAGGGGTTTGATTAATAAATGGTCTAATTTTTTTATAAATTTTACTAATATTATCGACAGATAAATCTTTAGGTATCAAGAAATTCCTCTAATTTCTTTAATTTTATCATAAGCAATATTAATAGCTGCCAACTCTTTATTAGATTGTTTAATAAATTCTTTCGGCATACCCTTGGCAATTAAATTATCTGGGTGATGTTCTTTATTTAACTTTATCCATTTTTTTCTTATCTCATTATCAGTGCTTGATCTATTAACACCCAATATTTTGTAAGGATCAGATTCGCTATTTTTTAAATTTGATTGAAAAATTCTTTGAAAATCTTTTTCACTAAATTTAAAAGATTTAGAAATTGATCTTAAAAAATCTATTTCACTAATAGATACCTTTCCATCAGATGCAGCAATATAAAATAAATTATTTAATAATTCTTCCAATAAAATTTTATTAGATGAAAATAATTCTCCTACTTGATTTGCTATTTGTTTATACCCATACGTATCTTTTTTTGCTTCATTGAATATTTTTGCAACTTTAGGAATTTCAGATTTTGGAACTTTAAATTTTTCTTTGAATGCTCTGATTTCATCATCAGATACAACTCCATCTGATTTAGCTAATTTTGCAGCTAATATAATAAAACTTAATGTAAATATTTGTTGTTTTTGATTATTGTTAATTCGATTAAAGTTAAATGAAGATTTTGATTTAGATCTTCTGTCAAAAGCACGGCCAGCCATTACACCTAAAATAGCTCCTATTGGTCCGCCTAAAGCAAATCCTGCTGCTCCGCCTATAACTCTTCCCCAAATACTCATTTTAAAGATTCAATTATACCTTTTAATTCATTTATCTCATTATGAGAAATTTTATTATCCTGATTCAGATCTATAATTTGAAAGAGTAGATTTATTGATTGTTCAATTTCTTCATAGGAAATGACTCCATCATTATTTAAATCAACAAAATTAAAGTACATTTCTTCTTCATCATTTAATTTAGCAGAATATGCGATAGAAGAATGTAAAAATAGAAATAAATAAAATATTTTTATCCAAACCATCTATACATTCCTATAATACCTGCACCTGCGTAGAAGAATTGTAAAAACAATATCCCATTGTGTTTTAATTTATAGGCCCAGGCTCCAATTAATAATGCTGATAGCAATAATAATGAAAAACCAATAAATTCTAATCCAATATTAAATGCAACTAGTAGGGAATATAGGATAGCTGTTGTTACGCCAATCCATTCTAAAAGTTTGTTTGAATTCAATTAAATATTATTTTTTCTTAATATTAATAGCGTTTTCTTTTCCTCGGTTTTCACCGATTTCAAATTCAACTGGCATACCTTCTTCTAAAGTATCAATACCAGCAGCTTCTAAAGCTGAGACATGAAGAAAAACATCTTTTCCTCCATCATCGTTTTCAATAAATCCATAACCTTTGGTCGGATTAAACCATTTAATTTTACCACTTGGCATATTTTATTCTCCTTATTTATTATTGGGGGATTAAATTTATTTAACTTATATAAATATTGTATATTGATTAATTTAATACTTTAAATAACTAATAAGAAATTAATTTCAACAATTTTTTTTATTTTTATGCTTAGCTATAAACACGGATATCATGCTGGAAATCATGCAGATGTTATGAAACACATTATAATGCTTTACTTATATAATCTTGAAAAAAAAGTAAATAATTCAATAAGTTATATTGATACTCATTCTGGTAATGGAATTTATAAATATATATCAAAGTATATGGATAAAAATAAAGAATACAAAGAAGGAATTAAAAAGATACAAAATTACAAAGGTAATAATATTTTAATTAAAAATTATCTTTCAACTATTTCTAAAATTACTGGAAAAAATAATTTTTATCCTGGATCACCTATATTTATTTCGTTCATAGCTAATAAAAAAGATAAATTATTTTTTTGTGAACTACACAAGAATGAATATGAATTATTAAAAAAAAACTTAAACAAATATACCAATACTAAAATTTTACATGCTGATGGATTTAATTTTATTTTTAATAAAATTAATAGAGACAAGAATTATTTTGTATTTGTAGATCCATCATATGAAATAAAGGATGATTTTGAAAAAATAGAGGAGATACTAAATAATATTGATAATTTATTCTCAACATCCAAAATCATAATATGGTACCCAGTTTTGAATATTATGGAAAATGATTCCTTTATTCAGAATATTAGAAAAAAAGGTATAAGTAATATTATCAATGTTGAAGTTCCTATTATGAAATATGGAGACAATGTTGGAATGCAAGGAAGTGGCTTATTATTAATAAATTTTTCAAATAGATCTATAATGAAAAACCTCAAAGAGGTAATACTTGAAATTCAAAATATTTTAAAAATTGAGGAAAATAGTACTAGGTTTAAATTAAGATATTTATAAATATGAAAAAAATTAATTTAATTGATGAAGATATCTATAAGCTATTTATAAAAATTGCTTTGCCAGCCTCAATTGGAACTATATTTAATAATCTGTATTCTTTAGTTGATACTATTTTTGCAGGTAGAATGATTTCTGAAACAGCTTTAGCAGCTATTGGTCAAACATTTCCTGTATATTTTATAATTATTGCACTTGGAATAGGACTGAGCATAGCTACAACAAGTAATGTTGCTAATTCTTTAGGAGAAAAAAATATTAAAAAAGCAAGTCATGCATTTTCACAATCTTTTGTGGTAACAATTTTAGTAGGCTTAGGTATAACTATTTTTGGACTTTATTTTGGGAACATAATTTTAGAATCTATAAATGATGATCCAAAAACCCTTAAACTTTCATCATTATATATGAACGTAATTTATTTAGGATCAGTCATAATTCTTTTACTCATGATATGTAATTCTTGTTTAGCAGCTCAAGGAGATACTAAAAGCTATAGAAATGTTTTAATTTTTAGTTTTTTTCTTAATATAATTTTAAATCCAATATTAATTACAGGAAAAATAATTAATTTTAAATTATTTGAGCCAATGGGTATAACTGGAATAGCAATAGCTACAATACTCTCTCAAATAATAGGCCTGTTATATTTACTATATAAAATTTATAAAACAGAGATTTTTGAAAACTTTAAAAATAATTATTTAATTCCTAAACTAAGTTTAATTAAGGAAATTTCATTTCAGGCCATTCCAGCGGCATTAGGGTTAATGATGATTGCTCTTGGTTCATACATATTACTATTTTTTGTAAGTCGTTTTGGTAATGATGCAATTGCAGGTTTTTCCTCAGCCGGAAGATATGAACAACTGCTTTTCCTACCCTTGTTAGGATTAAGTACAGCAGTAACCGCCATTGTGGGTCAAAATTTTGGCGCTAAAAACTATGAAAGAATTTTAGAAACTTACAATAAAGCAATGATTACTGGAGTAATAATATTAACTATAGCAGGATTAATTTTATTTATAACTGCAGAAGATTCCATGAGATTATTTACTGATGATAAAGAAGTAATTTATTATGGATCAATATATCTTAAAATATACGCACTTGGTTTTCCAGCTTTTCCATTCTTCTTTATTTCTAATGCTTCATTCCAAGGGCTAAAAAAAGCAATAATAGTAATGTATATGGCCATACTTAGGTTTGTATTAGTGCCTATAATAGTAATATTATTTGTAAATAATTTTATAGAAGAAAACTATATCTATATGTTTATTGGATTAACTCTTGTTCATTGGATAATTGGTATCTTATATTATTTTTATTCTTCAAATAAAATTCGAAATATTCAAAGTAGCTATACTACACCTTGAAGATTTGGAACAAATAAAACATCATCATATTCTTCAGAAATAATTTTATTATTTTGTTTTATATATTTTACAAGTATTTGCTTATTATTTTTAACAATAGGACAAACAATAATTCCTTCATTTTCAATATGAGAAAAAATTTCATTATTTATTTTTTTAGATGCTGCTGTAAATATTATTCTATCAAAAGGTATTTGTTCAATCCAACCATTATTTCCATCATCATATTTTGAAACAATATTAGTTAATTTTAATTTTTCAAAAATATTATTAGAACCTACATGTAAATTTTTAATCCTTTCAATCGTATATACACGCCTTGCCAAGATTGATAATACTGCACACTGATATCCACTACCAGTGCCTATTTCTAAGACCTTATGGTTACTTTTAACATCAAGTAATTCAGTCATCCTTGCTACAACGTAGGGTTGACTAATTGTTTGATTATTTTCAATTGGTAAAGCTATATTTTCATAAGCTTGATTTCTGTAAGATTCGCTAATAAACTTTTCTCTTGGAATTTTTTCAATCGCTGAAAGAACTTCAGCATTACTAATACCAGACTCTCGTAACTCGAGTATCAATCTTATTTTTCTTACATCAAGCACTAGATAAGAGTATCAGAATTATTGAAATATTTTTTCAAAACTTCTGGAATTTTAATATTTCCATCTTTCATTTGATAATTTTCAAGAATAGCAATTAGTGTTCTTCCTACTGCTAACCCAGATCCATTTAGCGTATGAACAAAAATATTTTTATTTTCTAATTTATATCTTGTATTCATTCTTCTAGCTTGAAAATCATTACAATTAGAACAGCTGGAAATTTCTCTATAAGTATTTTCACCTGGAAGCCAAACTTCAATATCGTATGTTTTTGATGCTGAAAATCCCATATCACCAGTACATAAAGTCATAATCCTATAATGAATATTTAAATCTTGAAGAATACTCTCAGCACTTTCAAGCATTCTTTCTAATTCATCTTGTGAATGCTGTGGTTCAACTATTGAAACTAATTCAACTTTAGTAAATTGATGTTGTCTTAACATACCACGAGTATCCTTACCTGCAGCACCAGCCTCTGATCTAAAACAAGGTGTATAAGAGGTTACTCTCATGGGTAATTGATTTTGGTTGAGTATTTCTTCTCTAACCATGTTTGTTAAAGGAACTTCAGCAGTTGGTATTAACCAATGATCTTCCCCAGCAGTAAATAAATCTTCACCAAATTTAGGCAATTGGCCTGTTCCAAAAAGAGCAGAATCTTTTACCAAAAAAGGTAAATTATATTCAATATAACCATTTTCATTCGTATGTTTATCTAACATAAAATTTGCTATTGCTCTTTCCAGTTTAGAAAGTTGATTTTTTAATAAAACAAATCGAGATCCTGATAATTTAGATGCTGTTTCAAAATTCATTAAACCTAAATTTTCCCCTAATTCAAAATGTGTTTTAGGATTAAAATCAAATCCTGGTTTTTCACCCCATTCTCTATACTTTGTGTTGTCTGCTTCATTAATTCCAATAGGAACAGTTTTATCAGCTATATTTGGAAGTCTAGAGAGGATAGTTTTTAGCTCCTCATCTTTAATTGTCTCAAGTTCTTTTAAATTATTAATTTTATTTTTAATTTCATCTACTTTACTCATTTCTGATGAGGCATCTTTATTTTCACTTTTAAGTTTTCCGATATTTTTTGAAATAGAGTTTCTTTCAGCTAAAAGATTCTGAAGGATAGTCTGAGTCTCTCTTTTAACTTTATCTAGTTCTAAAATTTTATTTGATATTGGTTTTTCTCCCCTTTGTTTCATATAGTTGTCAAACTCAGTAGGATTTTCTCTGATAAAATTAATATTATGCATTACTTATCTTTATTTTTTTGAATTAGTTTTGCAATATAAATTGAAACTTCGTATAAAAATATAATTGGTAGTGCTAAACTAATTTGACTAAATGGATCAGGTGGTGTTAGAAAAGCAGCCGATAAAAAAGCTAACACAATTGCATATTTTCTAAATTTTTTAAGAGACTCATAAGTAACTATGCCTACTCTTGCCATTAAAGATAAAACAACTGGTAGCTGAAATGCTAAACCAAAAGCAAAAATAAATCGCATCATTAAAGATAAATATTCTCCCATTTTAGCTTCTAATCGAATAGGAACGCCACTAGATCCGAGGTTTTGATATGATAAGAAAAAAGACCATGCCAAAGGTGCAATAATATAATAAACCATTGATCCACCTGCAAAAAATAGAATTGGAGTCGCGACTAAGTATGGTAAAAAAGCTCTCTTTTCCTTTTTGTATAATCCTGGTGCAATAAATCTCCATATTTGTATTGCAATTAATGGAAATGAAAAAAATAAGGCAAAGAAAAAGGCTATTTTTAATTCTGTAAAAAAAGCTTCTTGTAAAGCTGTATAAATAAAACCTTGACCTTTATCTTTATCAAATAGTTCTACTAGAGGACTAGCTAAAAAGGCAAATAATTCATCTGCAAAGTAAAAACAAACAATGAAGATTAATAAAATATATAAAAAACTCCATAGTAATCTTTTTCGTAATTCAGTGAGATGGCCTATTATAGACATTTCTTCAAATTTTTCTTCAGCCATTACAAAAATAATAAATTAATTTTTTTTTGAAAATTCATTCTCGGTCATTTTTACTGTTTCTTGAACTTCTTTAATCTCATTTTCAAAATTTTTTTTGATATTAATACCGTCTTTTATTTTTTTTACTTCTTTAACTGATTTAGCTAATTCTTTAATTTCTTCCTCTTCAGCAATTTCATTTATAGATGACTTAAATTCAGAAGACATTTTTTTAATATATTTAGTAAAAGATCCAACTTGTTTAATGAATTTTGGAAGATCTTTTGGGCCAATAACAACAACAACTATTATCCCAATTAAGAAAATTTCACTCCAACCAAAAGTAAACATTATATTTACTTTTCTTCGTCGTTTTTATTCTCTAAATTTTTATCTTCTTTTTTTTCTTCGTCAGACATTCCTCTCTTGAATGATTTGATTCCTTTTGCCATATCACCCATAAGCTGAGGTATTTTACCTCTACCGAAAAGAAGTAGAACAATAACGAGTACGATTAATAATTGCCAAATACTAGGTGTCATATAGGGCTTATACGGAAACTATAGGAAAAAAACAAGAAGTAATAAGTTAGCTAAGTATTTTGAATAAAATCATCAATATTATTTTCATCATCCTGTTCAGAATTATCATTACTTTGTAAATTTTCATCATTTTTAGCAAGATCACTTATAGTTGCAATCGCAGCACGTTTATCTAGAAAACCACTTGCCTTTAACTCCTCTTTATTAGGTAAATCGGATAAACTATTCAATCCAAAATGTTCAACAAACAAATCTGTGGTAGACCATAAAGTAGGTTTACCAGGTATACTTTTCCTACCTGAAGGACGTATCCATCCTATTTCCATCAAATGATCTAGAGAGCCTCTACCCATTTGCACACCTCTAATATTTTCAATTTCTGATCTTGTTATTGGTTGTTGATAAGCAATTATAGATAATGTTTCTAGCGCTGCTCTTGATAATTTTCTTTTTTGTGTTTTAAAAATAGTTAATTCATCACTGAGATCTTCAGCAGTCCTAAAAGACCATTTGTTGCCAGTTTTGATTAAATTAATACCTCTATTTTTATAAAAATCTTTAACTTCTTTTAATAGCTTACTTATATTATTTTTATCTTTAATTTTTTCTTTTAGATCATTTTCACTAAGTGGCTCACCTGATGCAAATAATATTGCTTCTAAAATTTTAATATCTTTATTATTCATTTTGATTAAATTTTATATAAATATTACCAAAACTTTTATCTTGTTTTAAATCAATAAAGCCATTTTTTGATAATTCTAAAGAGGCAACAAAGTTAGATGAGATAATTGATTTATTAATTGTTTTATTAGCATTAATTAAATTTGGAATTACATTTAAAAAATTAGTCCATTCTATAATATTTCCAAAAATACCTTTTAGTCTTTTAACTGCTTGATCAACTGAATAAAGTTCTGAATACTCAATAGTTAATTGTTTTACCTGCTCATTCGATTTGAGTATTTGACTATATGATTTTAGTAAGTCATATAAATTAGAAGTATAATTTATATTATATTTAACTTTGAGACCTTCAGATGACCCCCCATAAAATACATCTCTATTAACAAGAGGTCTCGAATAAATAATTTTAGAAATATTTTGAAAAGCCTCTAGTCTCTGTAATTGATATTTTAACGCTTCTTCTAACTCATCAGCTGTATATTCATCTGTTTTTTCTTCTTTAGGCAGTAGTAATCTTGATTTCAAATACGTTAGCCATGCTGCCATCACTAAATAATCAGCAGCTATTTCAATATGAATATTTCTATATTGATTAATAAAATTAATATATTGGTTAGCTAATTCGGAAATAGATATATCAGATAAATCAACCTTCTGTGATCTTGCCAAAACCAACAAAAGGTCTATGGGACCCTCAAAATTATCTAATAATAGATTAAATTGACCTTCTTTTATTTCTGTATCTGGAACATTTAACACAATTTTTTATATAAAATTATTAAGATTCTCTCAATATTATTAATTTTGTAAATTAAGTATTATGCAACTCTTAACAATAGTTAATAAATCACAAGCGTCAGAGGCAATATTCTTAGAAATGTAATTTTTATAGGTAATAAAAAATTGAGTACCTATTTCAGTTTTTTTATAAAAAACAAAAATATTTTCATGATCTATAATTTCTTTTTTATTTTCTAATAAATTGTTCAAATATATATTAATGTTTTCAAAATTATCATTGCTATATAATTGAATTGTAAAATCAAGTTCGTCTATATTTTTAAAATCAAAATCTTTAATTTCATTATCTATTTTATTTAAACTTTTCTTGTCTAAATAATCAACAACCTCGCCTTCTTTATTGGTAGGAATAACAAAATATTTATCAGTAAATTTAGGAATGACAAAATACTCCCTATTACTAAAATAATAAAATGAGATAAGGTAAAGAATAATAATAAATAGCAACAATAATAAAGAATATTTTAAAATGTAATTATTTTTTCTTTTAAAAATAATTTTTTTGATCATTACATTGTTTCGGGTGCACTTATATCAATAATTGAAAATATATCTTTTAAAACAACTCTAAATGACTCTAACCAAAATATTTTTGTAATTGTCCTTTCTGTATTTTTTTCATCTATAAAACGAAGTGATACATTATCTTTACCTTTATTCCAAATTGAATGGAAATCAGAAGATATTTCTTCTAAGTAATTGATTAGTCTATGTGGTTCATTATAATATGATGATTGATACAACAAATAAGGATAAGAAATTAACTTTTTGATTAATTTTTCCTCTTCATCAGATAGATTTTGTATTGAAGAAAAATTATAATCATTTTTAATTTTTATACCTAATTCGTTTGCTTTATTAATTACTGATGAAGCTCTTGCGTGTGCGTATTGACAGTAAAAAACTTTATTATCTTTATTTTTTTCAACAACAGCATCTAAATCAAAGTCAATTGCTGTCTCATTTTTAGTAGAAATCATATAGTACCTTATAGGATCTTTTCCAACCTTAGAATGAACATTAGCTAATGTCACAAAATTTCCTGATCTTTTTGACATTTTAATTTTTTGTTTATTTTGAATTAAACTTACAATCTGACAAGTTAAAATGTTTAAATAAGTTTCATCATCTTTAATAGCTTTAATTAACGAATTCATTCTTGGAATATAGCCGATATGATCAGAGCCCCAAATATTTACTAATCTATCAAAATTTCTTTTACATTTATCTAAATGATATGCTGCATCATTAGCAAAATATGTCCATTCACCATTTGATTTTTTTAATGCTCGATCTTCATTATCTAATAATTTAGAGGATCTAAATAATAATTGCTCTCTTGGCTCCCAATCAGAATCATCACCTTTTGGCTTTTCTAAAATACCTTCATATAGTAATTTTTTTTCATCTAAGATTGAAAAAAGTTCATCAATAATTTTACTTTTTTCTATTTCAGTTTCATGAGTAAATTTATCAAATTTTATATTTATTAATTCTAAATCTGATTTTATGCTTAAAAGTATATTTTTTAATGCAAAATTTTTAAAATATTGAATAGTTTCTTCTTGCTGAAAGTTTAACCACTTATCACCATCTTCATTTTTAATTTTTTTGGCAATATCTATTAAGTATTCACCAGGATACTCGTCTTCTTCTAACTTAATTTTTTTATCAAATAATTGTAAATATCGTTTCAAAAGAGAGTTTGATAATTTATCAATTTGAGAACCTGCATCATTAACGTAATACTCTCTTGTAACATCAAAACCTGTTTTAATATAAAGAGAGCTTAATACATCTCCAAATACAGCGCCTCTTATATGAGCTATATGCAATGGTCCAGTTGGATTAGCTGAAACAAATTCAACATTTATTTTTTTACCTGCACCATAATTAATATAATTTAAAAAATTTTTACTATAAATTTCCTTTAAACTTCTTAATACAAATTTATCTTTGAGAAAAAAATTTATAAAACCATTTTTTGAAACTACAAAATAATCTATAAATCTAACTGATTTAATTCTTTCATTTAATTCTTTTTCAATATTAAAATCTTCATTTATTATTTTTCTTTTAACTATTAAATAAAAGTTCGTCGCTAAATCGCCTTGTTTATTATTTGAAGAATAATCGATGCTAATTTGTTTTTTATTGATTGGAGATATGAATTTATTTCTCTCTAAAAAATCTGTAAAATCAAATAAAAAATCTGAAAGGTCTTTAATAAAATTATTCACTAATCTCCTTATATAAATTAAGAGCAAATCTATCTGTCATTCCTGAAATATAATCACAAATTAATCTTTCAATTTCTATATTTTGACTTCTCCAATCTACTGGTAGTTTATTATTATTTTTTACGAAATAAGTAAACAAAGTAGATATAACCTTTTTTGAATACTGTCTCTTATCTGATAAATGACTGTGATTATAAACTTTATCAAATAAGAATTTTTTAATTATGTCACAATTTTTCTTCATTTGATTTGAAAATGAAACAACGAAATTATGTTTTTTACGTATATCATCAATAGAATTGATATTATTTTCAATTAAATTTTTTTTTGTAGTTTCATATATATCATTTATCATATTAGATATGGAGTTTCTTAAAACTTGATAAACTAGAAGTTTATTTGGAATATCTTTATAGTGATCCTTTAAATTAATTATGATTTTTTCAAAAAAACTTAACTCTGCAATATCATCTAATGATATTAAATTTGCTCTAATAGCATCCTCTACATCGTGATTATTATAAGCAATATCATCAGATATGCTTGCTATCTGTGATTCTAAATAAGGTTGATCATTTAAATTTAGATTATGTAATTTTGAATAATTGTCTAAGTGATAAGGTAAATGACCACTCAAAATTCCATTATGTTTTATTATTCCCTCTAAGCTTTCCCATGTAAGATTTAATCCATCAAAATCAGGATGTCTTTTTTCTATAAATGTTAAAACTCTCAAAGTTTGATCATTATGATTAAAACCTCCAAACTTTTTCATTGAATTATCAAGTGCATCTTCGCCAATATGACCAAATGGAGGATGACCTAAATCATGTGCAAGAGCAACTGTTTCACCTAAATCTTCATCTAATTCAAGCAATCTGCAAATTGATCTTGATATTTGAGCAACCTCCAAAGAATGAGTTAGTCTTGTCCTAAAATAATCACTCTCACTTTCAATAAAAACTTGGGTTTTGTGTTTTAATTTTCTAAACGAATTAGAATGAATAACTCTAGCTCTGTCTCTTTCAAATGGATTTCTCAAATCATCATCTAACTCATTATATAATCTTCCATTTGAATTATTGGGATTGGAAGCTAAATGTTTGAACATAAGAAAATTTATATTATAGTTGTAAAAAGATAACTAATAACAATATTTAGATAAATGAACAATATAATTGAAGTTACGGAAAGTGCTCAAAATCACATAAACAAGATACTTCTTTCTGAAAAATCTAACTATTTCAGAATTACTGTATTAGGTGGTGGTTGTGCTGGATTTCAATATAAATTTGATTTTTCTGATAAACCAAATGAAGATGATTTGATCTTTAATTATAAAAATGCTGATGTATTGATAGATAAAACTTCAATTGAATTAATTAAAGGATCAAAGATTGATTATGTTAATGAATTGATCGGATCGTCCTTTAAAATTTCTAATCCACTAGCATCTTCTTCATGTGGGTGTGGTACTTCTTTTTCAATATAAATGAAAATTACTACCTGGAATGTTAATTCAGTTAATGCAAGAATAGAACATTTAATAAAATTTATAAATAAAGATCAATCAGATTTATATTTAATTCAAGAATTAAAGTGTACAAATGAAAGTTTTCCCAAAGAGGAATTAGAAAATATTAATTATAAGTGTTATGTAAATGGGCAAAAAGCTTGGAATGGTGTGGCAATACTTAGTAAAAAAGATATTGAAATTTCAAACTCAAATATTCCTAAATACAAAGATATTAATTCAAGATTTATTGAAACAGAAATATCTTTAAAAAATATAAAAAGTAAAATTAAATTAATAAATATTTATCTTCCAAATGGAAATCCGATTGAAACTGAAAAATTTGATTACAAAATTGATTGGATGATAAATTTTAATAAATATATCAAAGAACTAATTGATAATAAACAGCCAGTTATTATAGGTGGAGATTTTAATGTAATACCAAGCGATGAAGATGTTTATTCACCAGAAAATTTTAAAAATGATGCTTGTGCTCATCCATTAACAAGAGAAAAATTTAGAAATCTTTTAAATTTAGGTTTTGTTGATACAGTTAAATACTTTGTAGATGGAAATACAAACTGGACTTTTTGGGGTTATAGAGGTGGAAGTTGGCAAAAAGGCAATGGTCTGAGAATTGATCATTTTCTTACTACACCAGAAGTAACTGATTTGATTAAATCAGTTAATGTTAATCGTGAGCCAAGAGGATGGGAAAAGGCCTCTGATCACACACCAGTTACGATTGAATTAGTAAATTAATATTAAATGTCAGCGTATGTATGCGTTTCATCTTTTGCTCCAGGTTGAGTAACAGCACCCTCGTAAGCTGGCCCAACAGTTTGGGAATATTTCCATATAGATCCAGAATTATGATTAGTTTTTCTTGGCTTCCAATCTTTTTTTCTCTTTTCTATTTCTTGATCTGAAAGCATAACATTGATTTCGCCTTTAACAGCATCTATAATAATTTCATCCCCATCTTTCAGTAAACCTATCATCCCTCCTACAGCTGCTTCTGGTCCTACATGACCAATACAAAATCCTCTTGTACCGCCTGAAAACCTTCCATCTGTAATTAATGCAACAGTTTCACCTAATCCTTGCCCATATATTGCGCCTGTTGTTGAGAGCATTTCACGCATACCGGGTCCTCCCTTAGGACCTTCATATCTAATTATTACCGCATCTCCTGCTTTAATTTCATTTTTTAAAACTGCAGTTAACGCATCTTCTTCTGAGTCAAAACATTTAGCTTTTCCTTTAAAAGTTAAATTTTTCAAACCTGCTATTTTTGATATACATCCATCTGGAGCAAGATTACCCCACAACCCTACGACTGAACTATTTTCACTAATTGGATTATCACATTTATAAACAACATCTTGATTTGTAGGAAATATTACTTCTTTATGATTTTCAGCAATTGTTTTTCCTGTAACAGTTATGCAGTCTCCGTTAATATAACCACCATCTAACAAAGATTTAATAACAACTGGGACACCTCCTACATCATATAAATCTTTTGCAACATACTTTCCACCAGGTTGCATATCTCCTATGTAAGGAGTTGAATTATAAATTTCTACAACATCTCTTAATGTGAATTTTAAACCTGCTTCATTAGCAATCGCAGGAAGATGGAGTGCAGCATTAGTTGAACCTCCAGTAGCTGCAACTACTCTTGCAGCGTTTACTAATGAATCAATAGTTACTATATCCCTTGGTCTTATATTTTTTTCTAATAAATTCATTATAGCTTTACCACTCTTTTCACCATAAGCTTTTCTTTCTTCAGTATTTACTGCAGGTGGCATAGCCGAATTTGTTAGAGCTAAACCAACTGCTTCAGAAATACATGCCATTGTATTTGCTGTAAACTGACCTCCACACGATCCAGCAGATGGGCAAGCAACTTGTTCAATGTCCTTTAAATCTTGATCTGAGATAGTTCCAGCGGCATGTTTTCCTACTGCTTCAAAAACATCAATAACAGTAACATCTTTACCCTTATATTTTCCTGGTAAGATTGACCCCCCATAAATGAATACAGATGGTACATTTAATCTAACCATAGCCATCATTAAACCTGGTAAAGATTTATCACAGCCAGCAAGTCCAACTATTGCATCATAACAGTGACCTCTTACAGATAATTCAATGGAATCTGCAATAACCTCTCTACTAATAAGAGAGGATTTCATTGCCTCATGACCCATGGCAATTCCATCTGTTACTGTTATAGTAGTAAATTCTCTTGGTGTTCCTCCAGCATCTTTGACACCTGTCTTCACATGTTGTGCTTGATCCTGTAGTGTAATGTTGCAAGGAGCCGATTCATTCCATGTGCTAACAACTCCAACAAATGGTTGATAAATTTCATGTTCTTTCAAACCCATAGCATAATAATAAGATCTATGAGGTGCACTTTTAGGCCCTACACTAACGTATCTACTAGGTAAATTAGATTTTCTATTTGAACCCTTATCTTCCATTCTATTTGATAGTATTTATTATTTGATCAATTTTTTCAATAGAAGATTTATAAATATTTGCCTCATTTTTAAATTTATTTATAATTTCTTCTGATGCTTTATTCATGAAGTTATCATTTTTTAATTTGTCATTAACTTTTTTAAATTTTTCTTGCTCAACTTGCTTTTTCTTATTTAATTTTTTTAGTTCTGCTTCTGAGTCAATAATACCATCTAAAGGAATTAAAACAGATAATGATGTTAACACAATTAAAGCTGAATTCTTATTAGGTTGAATTTTATCAAAACTAATATCTTTGGTTTTTAAAAAATTACTTATTTCTTTTTTATAGGCAATTAGAAAATTATTAACTTCTTCATTTTTTGCTTCTATGGAGATATTAATTAATTGTTTATAGGGTATATTTAGTTCTGATCTTAAATTTCTAATAGATGTTATAAATTCAATAAATATTTCGAAGTTTTTTTTAGAAATATTAAAAGAATTATTTGTTGCATAAGTTTGAAAAACTTGGTTCATTAAATATGATTTATCATCAACTAAAGATCTCCATAATTTTTCACTAATAAATGGCATAATGGGATGTATGATCTTTAAAACTTGAATAAATGTCCATCCAGAAACTTTTTTAATTTCATCAGAAAATTTTTCATTTTCAAAATTTTGTTTAATAATTTCAATGTACCAATCACAATAAGTATGCCATACGAAATGATAAATTTTATTGGCTATTTCATGAAACAAATACTTTTTAGTTAATTGATCAAGTTGAGTGTTCAAATCATTCAATTCTTTTATTATCCATTTGTTTGCATCAAAAATTATTGTATCTGTTGAAATATCATCCATAAAAATTGAATCATTCATTTGTAAAAATTTTCCAGCATTCCAAATTTTATTTGTGAATGATTTATATCCTTTAACTCTAGCTTCAGATAATTTTACATCTCGTCCAGGATTTAATAGTGCTGTTAATGTAAATCTTAATGTATCAGCACCGTATTTATCTAATAACTCTAAAGGATCAATTATGTTCCCTTTTGATTTAGACATTTTTTGTCCTTTTTCATCACGTATTAAAGGATGAATATAAATATCTTTAAATGGAGTTTCCTTCATAAAATAAGAACCCATCATCATCATCCGCGCAACCCAAAAAAATATGATATCAAAACCAGTAACCAAAACGTTACCAGGATAAAATTTATCTAATTCATACGTTTTATTTGGCCAATCTAAAGTTGAGAATGTCCATAGGGCAGAAGAAAACCAAGTATCTAGAACGTCTTCATCTTGTTTAAGCTCAACATCCTTTCCATAAAATTTTTTTGCTTGATTTTGTGCCCCTTTTAGAGTTTCACTAACAAAATATTTATTATCAGGACCATACCATGCAGGGATTTGATGTCCCCACCATAACTGTCTTGAAATACACCACGGTTGAATATTTTCCATCCAATTATAAAATGTATTTTCCCATTGTTTGGGAATAAATTTAGAACTATTATCTCTAACAGCTGATATTGGATCAACTGATAATTTTTTTGCATCACAAAACCATTGGTCTGTCAGCCATGGCTCAATAACAACACCTGATCTATCACCATATGGTATGACCATTTGCTGTTTTTCTTCTTTAATTAATAAATTCAATTCATCTAATTTTTTTAAAATTAGTTTTCTTGCTTCAAATCGATCTAAATTTTGAAATTCTTCAGGCACATTTGAGTTCAGTTTAGCATTTTCATCAAAAATATTAATAAATTCTAAATCATGTCTCTTTCCTACCTCAAAATCATTAAAGTCATGTGCAGGTGTAATTTTTACAGCTCCAGAACCTTTTTCAGGATCTGCATATTCATCAGCTATTATTGGTATTTTTTTATTTGAAATTGGTAAATTACAAAATTTGCCAATTAGATTTTTATATTTTTCATCATCTGGATGAACGGCAACTGCAGTATCCCCTAACATTGTCTCAGGTCTTGTTGTTGCAACTATGATATGATTATTTTCATCTATAGGATATTTAATATGCCATAAACTTCCTTCAGTATCTCTTTGCTCTACTTCTAGATCAGAAATAGCTGTTAAAAGTTTTGGGTCCCAATTCACCAATCTCTTATCTTTATAAATAATTCCATCATTAAATAAATTTACAAAAACTTTTTTAACTGCATTAGAAAGACCTTCATCCATAGTAAATCTTTCTCTTGACCAATCTGCAGAAGCACCAAGTCTTCTTAATTGATTACTTATCTGACCACCCGACTCTTTTTTCCATTCCCATACTTTTTCAATAAACTTTTCTCTACCTAAAGATCGTCGATCTAGATTTGACTCACTTAATTTTCTTTCAACCACCATCTGAGTAGCTATTCCTGCATGATCTGTCCCTGCTTGCCACAACACTTCCATACCCTTCATTCTATGGTATCTGATTAATATATCTTGAATTGTGAAGGTTAAAGCATGACCCATATGTAAGCTACCTGTAACATTAGGTGGTGGCATCATTATAGAATAAGGTTCACCTCCTTTTTGTGGTTTAAAACAATTTGATTGCTCCCATTGCGAATAAAGATTTTTTTCATCTTTTAAAAAATCAAAAAATTTATCAAGCTGCATCGTAACTATTTTGGATCGAAATAATTTTTTAGTAATTTTGGGATTTTCTCATCAAGTATTTTTTCAATTTTATTTTCTACAAGATATGAGAGTTTTTGATCTATAATATCATTAATTTCACTATTTATTTCTTCGTTTTTTTGAAGTAATTTTATTGTACCATCACTGTTAACCTTTTGATTAAGTATTAAAATATTAGATGAAGTATCTTTGTTTGTATCATTTTTTTCGTCTTCAAGTGCTCTTCGTATGACTTCAAGAGATTCGTTGATAGAACTTTTTGTATTCATATAGGTATTATAAATGTTTAATTAAATTAATAAAACTCTAATTATAGCTAGGAAGATACTCTTCAAATAATTTAATCAGTGAACCATCTAAAGCTAGTAAATTAAAATAGTTAATCAGATAGTTTTTATTTGCATTAAAATATTCAACATTTACGTTTAAAAGATTAGTTTCTGCTTCTATTAGATCAGTGATAGATTTTGTCCCAAGGTTGTATTCCTCTTGAGTACTTTCTAGAAGAGTATTTGCATACTCTATAGTTAATAGCGATGTATTTAAATTTGATTTACTAACTAAATAGTTTTTATAATAGTTTGATACCTCAATATTTAAACTTTCTTTAAGATCCTCTAACTCAATTTCAGTTTGTAAAATTTGAGAATTTATTTTTCTAATGTCTGATTTGTCAATGTTTTGCTGAAATATAGGAATTGTTAAAGTTAAGCCTATTGATGCATTGGTATTTTCACTTCCTGCATCTATACGTGAACCATCCGAATACTCTGTGGAAGCTGTTATATCTAAGGTTGGTCTATTAGAACCTTTTTCTTTTGAGAGGTCAAATTCTTTAATTTTAATATTATTTTGAGCAATTAAAATATTAAAATTATTCTTGTATACTTTAGAAAGTATGTTTTCGAAATTCAAATTATCTTCTATATTTACATAATCTTCTAAATTAATGGCTTCTTTACCAACAATTGATTTAAAAGTTTTTAAACTGATTTTATAATTTTGTTCAGCAGAAAAAAGATTTGTTTCAGCAATTGAAAAAGCACTCTCAGCATTTTTCAATTCAGTTATCGTTGCTGATCCCAATTCATATTTTAATTTTACTTCTTCTAAAAATCTTGAAACAGAATCAAAATTTTTTTCGGAAGCCTCTAATGATTTTTCATAATTTATTACGGTTAAATAACCTTCTACAGCTGTTAGCGATAAATCTTGAACTGTTTTATAAAAATTTATTACTGCATTTTCGTAAATAATTTTTGATCTTTCAATTTCTAAATTTTTTTTACCACCATCATACAAATTTTGAGTAATACTAATTTTATATTTATCTGTAAAAGTCTCTGGTGTTGTTGATACACCAGCTGCTGATGTTGTATCACTATTACTATACGTACCAGAAATTGTACCAGTAACTGTTGGAAGTTTTTTACCTATAGCTACTTCAATAGTTTCTTTGCTTTCATTCAGTTTTTCAAAAGCAATTTTTACCTTCAAATTATTTGCAATCGTACTTTTTACAGAATCATCAATAGATAGAGCAAATATTGATTTAGAATAAATAAGTAATAACAATAATATAAATAACCTCATTTAAAATTTAAAATCCTCTTGTTGTTCTTGAATTTGATAACTACTCATTACATCAAATAAATACTCAGATGAATACAAATCTTCATTTCTTATAACTTTATAAGCTTTACCCAAATTATCATATATTTTTTTAATATATATTAACCTTCCTCCATTCATTGCTAGTTGCTTTTTTAACTTATCAGTTATTTTAAATATAGGTCCATCAATAATAATTAAGTTGAATGGAGCTTTATCAGATAATCCATCTAATAAATTATGATTAAATAAACTAATATTAGTATTATCAGTATTCTTAATATTTTGTTCTAATAATTTAAATAGTTCTCTATTTTCTTCTACAACATAAAGTTCTTTACATAGTGAGCTAATTAAAGCAGAAAAGTAGCCTGTTAAGCCACCTATATGTAATACCTTATCATTAGGTAAAATTTTCGAATATTTTACAATTTGAGCTAAGTGTAAATTTTTAAGATATCCTCTTTTGTCAATTAAATCTAAATTATTATCTAGGTAACAATTCTTACCTAAGCTGACATCCAAATAATTTTCTTTAGGAGTATTTTCAAATATTTGTAAGATCTTTTCTTCATTAATTTTGTTTGGTCTCAACTGATTAACAACCATATTTTTTCTTGCAATTTCAAATGTTTCACTCATTTTTTATAGGATGCTTTATATAAACCTATTATATAATCAATTATTTAAATTATATTATTAATCTTTAGAATTTTTTTTCATTAATTGACTAGAAATAATATAGTGATAATTGTCATTTTTTTTAGGCTCGGTGGCAGAGTGGTGATGTAGGGGCCTGCAAAGCCTTGCACAGCGGTTCGATTCCGCTCCGAGCCTCCAAATTTTTCTTGTTTTTTAATTTTTTTTTATTATCAACAAAATTGTGTTCCTCGGTAGCTCAGTGGTAGAGCAATCGGCTGTTAACCGATCGGTCGCTGGTTCGAGCCCGGCCCGGGGAGCCATTTTATCTAAGCCTTAACTTCCACCAATTCTTCAAAACGTGTTGTGTAACATGGGGATATGTTTTCTCTTCTCATTTTCCATATTTTTTCTATACCTTCAGAGGCTATCTTCAACGTTGAACTTCCATATCTAGAATTAATATTATCAATAGTATTCATTATTCTATCTGATGTATCACGGTCATAATCAAGCAATCCTCTAGTTACATTATGTCTGCTAAGACCACATAATATAATTCCAGCTTTTTTATAACGAAATCCTGGTCGATATATTTTTCTAATTCCTTCAAGAGCTCTTTTAACAATTTTTATGCTATTATTTGTTGGAAAAGGTAAATGTAGTTTTATTGAATTTGAATATTGTTTCTCTCTTCTATTAAAATGATTTGTCAAAACAAAAATACTCATCGACTCAGCGACTAACCCTTCTTCCCTTATCTTCTCTGATACTCTTGATCCATAAGTTGATATTGATTCCTCCAAATCAAATAGTTTTTCTATTGGCTGACTAAATGATCTTGAAACACAGCAACTTTGTTTATCACTTGGAACCAAATCAAGTTCTAAACACGATACACTATTTAATTCTAGGTAGGTCTTCTCTCCCACTACACCCATATTTTTTCTTATCCATCCTCTGTCCATTTGTGAAAATTGATAAGCATTATGAATATTATATTTTTTCAGGAAAAGAGATAATCTTCTTCCAATGCCCCATACTTCTTCAATAGATGTTAATTCTAATGCTTTTTTTATTTCTATTTTATTTTTTAGTATGCACACACCTTTATGGTCCGGTTGTTTTTTTGCTAAATGATTAGCTATTTTTGATAGTGTTTTTGTTGGACCCACTCCAATACTAACTGGAATACCAACCCACCTCTTAATTGTTTGTCTAATATGTCTGCAATAAGTGTTTAGCTCATAGTTCTCAAAACCATTTAAACCAAGAAATGCTTCATCTATAGAGTAGATTTCTACCTCTGAAGAGAAACTTGATAAAGTCTCCATTACTCTCTGAGAAATATCACCATACAAAGAATAATTAGATGAAAAAACTTTAACATCATTTTTTTCAATAATATTTTTTGCTTTAAAATAAGGTTCACCCATTTTTATCCCCAATTTTTTTGCTTCTTTTGATCGCGCAATAATACAACCATCATTATTGGAAAGTACAACAATTGGTTTTCCTATAAGTTTTGGGTTAAATATTCTTTCACATGACGCATAAAAATTATTGCAATCTATCAGTGCTATAGATTGATTTACTGAGTTATGATTTCTATTAAGTAGTTTTGTGTATGACATATGTCACTACCCCCCATATGAAACACTCCATTTCTTCTTTAACTTGAATACTAGGATACTCACTATTGGCAGAAATTAAAAATAGTGACTGATCTTTCTTTTTCAGTTTTTTAACTGTTAGGTCACCAAAGATGGAGGCTATAACAATATTGTCGTTACGAGGTGTAATACTTCTATCAACAATAAGTAAATCGCCTGATAATATGCCTGCATCGGTCATAGAAGGGCCATTAGCTCTAACGATATAGGTTGCTGTTGGACGTTGAACCAAATATTCATTAAGATCAAGTTTGTTTTCCATATAATCAGTAGCTGGAGATGGAAAACCTGCAGATACTGTATCAAGAAAATAAGGTGTTATTTGATCTCCTTTGGATTCAGCTTTGAATATTAAGTTTTCTATTTTTTTAGACATAATATTAGAAAAAATATTTAAATAATTGATAAATAATAATTATATTATTTATAAAATTATTTGTTCTACTTTTGTTCTAATTTATTCAGAATGAGAAAAAAGTCAATATAATATTTCTAAAATACTGTTAAAAAACGCTATGACAAAATTATTCGAAGATGATGCATACATTAAAGAATTTAAAGCAAAAATTATAGGTATTGTGAAAGAAGAAAATCGTATTGAGCTAGATAAAACAGCATTTTATGCAAAAAGTGGTGGTCAACCTGGGGACACAGGAGCAATAGAAGCTGAAAGCATAAAAATACAAGTTTTAGATACTATTAAAGAAAATAATAAAATAATAAATATTGTAGATGATCTTAAAGATCTTGAAGAGAATACTGACATAATTGGAATAATAAATTGGGATTTAAGATACAAGCATATGAGAATGCATACTGCACTGCACTTGTTATGCTCTATAGTCCCTTTAGGAGTAACTGGCGGTCAAATTGGTTATGAAAAAAGTCGATTAGATTTTAATGATCCAGATAAACAAATAAATAAAGAAGAATTAGAAGAAAAAATAAATTTGTTGGTTGAAGATAATCATACCGTTACTAGTGAAATAATTGAAAGTAGTATATTGGAAGAAAAACCTGAGCTAGTCAGAACTATGTCAGTAAAACCTCCTCAAGTAGATGGTAAAATAAGATTAATTAGAATTGGTGATGTTGATTTACAACCTTGTGGTGGTACACATGTGAAATCAACTAACGAGATTGGTAAAATTCAAATCGGCAAAATAGAAAATAAAGGTAAAATGAATAGAAGAGTTAATTTATTGTTATCTTCTTAAATTACTGATGAAGAATCTGACTTAAAAATAACTTTGTACGATCACTCTCTGGATTATTAAAAAACTTATCTGGACTAGCTTCCTCAACAATTTTACCTTCATCCATAAATACCATTCTATCAGCTACTGTCTTAGCAAAACCCATTTCGTGGGTAACAACAATCATGGTCATTCCACCGTTTGCCAAATCAACCATAACATCTAAAACTTCTTTAATCATTTCAGGATCTAGAGCTGAAGTTGGTTCATCAAAAAGCATAATGTTAGGATTCATTGCAAGGGATCTAGCAATTGCTACTCTTTGTTGTTGACCTCCAGATAATTGACCAGGATACTTGTTGGCTTGTTCAGGAATTTTTACTATTTCTAACTGTCTCATAGCCAGTTCCTCTGCTTCCGCCTTTGGCATTTTTTTAACCCAAATTGGAGCTAGTGTTATATTTTCTTTTACAGATAAATGAGGGAATAAATTAAATTGCTGAAATACCATTCCAACTTCTTTTCTAACATTATCAATATTTTTTAAGTTTCCTGTTAACTCAATTCCATCAACAACAATTGAACCTTCTTGGTGTTCTTCCAATCTGTTAATACATCTGATCATTGTGGATTTACCAGAACCAGAAGGACCACAAACTACAATTCTTTCTTTCTTCTTCACTTCAAGATTTACATCTTGTAATACATGAAAGTCTCCAAACCACTTGTTAACATTTTTTAATGAAATTATAGATTCTTCACTCATTTTAATCAGCCCCCATATTAATACCTGTTTTTAATTTCTTTTCCAAATACAAACTGTATCTAGACATTCCAAATGTGAATATAAAAAATACCAAACTTACAAAAAAATAAATTTCATAAGATAAACCTAACCAATTGGTATCCGCTAAAGTACCTCTTCCAATTCCTAATAAATCCAATATTCCTACAATAATAACTAAAGTTGTATCCTTAAATAAACCTATAGATGTGTTGACAATTGGTGGTATGGAAATTCTAATAGCTTGAGGAAGTATTATTAATAAATTCATTCTCCAATAAGACATCCCAAGTGATTTAGCAGCTTCATATTGACCAGGAGGTATTGCCTGTAGTCCTCCTCGTATAACTTCTGCCATATAAGCGGATTGAAATAAAGTAACTGCAACAAGAACTCTTACCAAACCATCCATATCTATTCCTTCTGGTAAAAAAAGAGGAAGCATTACCATTCCAAAGAATAATAAAGTTATAAGAGGAACACCTCTAATAAACTCAATAAACAATGTACACATCATGCTTATAACTGGCAATTTAGATCTTCGGCCTAAAGCCAACATAATTCCAATAGGAAAAGCTAATGCGATTCCAGTACAGCCTAGGACAAGTGTTACTAGAAGACCTCCCCATTTGTTAGTAGAGACTTCAGTAAATCCCAAGCCACCATTAAGTAAAAAATAAGCAATAACTGGAAAAATGTATGTAAAATATAAAAAGTACTTTCTATATGGAAGTTTTGTATACAAAAGAGGTAGAAGCGCAAAAGCTAACATAAAATATGCTAAATTAACTCTCCAAACTTCAACCTTTGGATAAAATCCATAAATAAATTGATAAAATCTTACATATATAACTGCCCAACAAGCTCCACCATTTTCAGGATCTAAATTTCGTGAACACATTTCTTGGTTAGTAATTTGTTCACCAAGATAATTATATTTAAAATCAGCTGAAAATATTGTCCAATCTAAAATCCAAGGAATAAACTGATACAAACAATAAATAACAAATAAAGTTATTAATGAGTTTGTCCAATTGAAAAATAAATTGATTCGTAACCAACCAATAATACCTGTTGTTGCTACTGGTGGTTTTCTAACTTCATTCATTTCGTTCATTACTTTTCCTTAAATTGTATACTTCTATTATAAATGTTCATAAAGAAAGATATTGTCAGACTAATTGACAAATAAGTTGCCATAACAATTGCCATACATTCAATAGCTTGACCAGTTTGATTTAAACTTATTCCTCCAAAACCGTGAACAAGGTCAGCATATCCGACAGCAATTCCTAAAGAAGAATTTTTAGTTAAGTTTAGATACTGACTTGTTAGTGGAGGGACAATCACTCTGAGAGCTTGAGGAATAATTATTAGTCTCATTATCCATGTTTGTTTTAAGCCTATAGCAGCTGAAGCCTCTCTTTGTCCTTTTGAAACAGACATTATACCTGCTCTAACAATTTCAGAAATGAAGGCTGCAGTGTAAATTGATAAAGCTAAAAACATTGCTATAAATTCAGGTCTAATAACTAAACCGCCTTTAAAATTAAAACCTTTTAATTCTGGATGCTCAAAAGATAAAGGTGAGCCAAGAATAAAAAATAAAATTAATGGCACAATGAATATTAATCCGAATGAACTTGAGAATACTGGGAATTGTTGACCTGTCTTATCTTGTCTTTTTTTTGCCCATCTATTTATTAAGAAACTTGAAATAAAAGCCAATACAATTGCAATTAATACATATGAAAATCCACTTTCAAATATTGGTCTTGGAGAATACAATCCCCTGTTAGAAATATAAAATACATCAAGAACTTGTAATGATTGCTTAACACGAGGAAGTTGAATTAAAATACTATACCATAAAATTATTTGAAGAAGTAAGGGTACATTTCTTGAAAATTCAACGTAAATATAAACTAGTCGACTTAATAACCAATTTGAAGATAGTCTTACTATACCCAATATAAAACCTAAAATAGTAGCTGCTATACACCCTGTAATTGATACCAAAAGAGTATTTAAGACTCCAACAAAATAAACTTTTAAATGTGTATCGGTTGATTTAAATTCCAAGAAAGGTGAAAAACTTATATCAAATCCAGCTGGATTTTGAAGAAAGCTCCAACCAGTTGCGATATTTCTTTTTTCTAAGTTGTAAGAGGTTGTGCTTATTACAAAGAACAAACCCAAGGCAAATAAACCTACAACTAAAGTCTGAAAAAAAATGGATCTAAATTTTTCATCAGAAAAGAAACCTAAATTAGATCGCATAGTATTATATACAAAAAAAATGGGGGGTTTAAAACCCCCCGTTTTAAATTTAATTAAGATTTATCTGAATGGAGGTGCGTATAAAATACCACCTTGAGTCCATAGAGCATTTAAACCTCTTGCAATTTCTAGAGGTGTGTCTGGACCTACGTTTGCTTCGTATGATTCTGAGTAGTTACCAATTTGTTTAATAATTTGGTAAGCCCAATCATTACTTAGCTCAAGCATTTCTCCATAGTTACCTTCAACACCAAGAAGTCTTAGTACTTCAGGAACATTAGAGCTCATTTGAGCATCAACGTTTTCAGATGTAATACCTAGTTCTTCAGCAATAATCATTGCATTTAAAGACCAACGAACTACGTCACCCCACTGGTGATCACCATGTCTTACAAGTGGACCAAGTGGTTCTTTTGAAATAATTTCTGGTAAAACAACCCATTTATCTGGATTAGAAGCAGCAGCTCTTGTTGAAGAAAGACCTGAAGCATCAGTTGTGTATACGTCACATCTTCCAGCAAATAAGTTTTCTTTACCTTCATCATTAGTTTCAATTGGAAGTGCTTCGTAGCTAATTCCATTTAATCTAAAGAAGTCAGCAAGGTTTAACTCTGTAGTAGTACCAGTTTGGATACATACAGTAGCACCATCAAGCTCAGTTGCACTTGATACACCAAGAGCAGATGGAACCATGAAACCTTGTCCATCGTAGAAGTTTACACCTACGAACTCAAAACCAAGATTAACATCACGGCTAATTGTCCAAGTTGTATTTCTCGCTAACATATCAACTTCACCTGAAGCTAATGTTGGGAAACGAGATTTACCAGTCGTTGTAATAAATTCTACTTTTGAACGGTCTCCAAAAACAGCTACAGCAACAGCACGACACATATCTGCATCTAGACCAGCCCATTCACCGCTATCATCTGGAGCAGCAAAACCAGCAAGACCAGTTGTTACTCCACATTTTAGAAAACCTCTATTTTTAACATCATCAAGAGTTCCAGCATGTGCTGAAAAAGCAAACGCTACAACTGCAAAGATAGATAATAGTTTTTTCATATTATTTTCTCCGTTTAAATAATTATTTAAATATCTTTTTTCAAAGATTGCTTCCCTATAACAAATTAATAAGTTAATCCCAATAATAGATTTTTTAAGCTTAAAATTGCCTACTATAATTTGTGTATAAAGATTTTGGCTTATACAATATTTAGTTGTTTATGAAAATAAAAACAAAATTAACCAAAATAGGTAGAAATCCTCTTAAACAAAAAGGGTTTATAAATCCTGGTACCTATAAGGGTTCTACAATGATCTTTAATACATTTAAAGATTACTTAAACGATATTAAAAATTTTGACGATAGAACAACATTTTATGGAATAAATAAAAATCCATTTCATAAGCAATTAGAAGACAGTATTTCTATTTTATATAACTGCAATGATACAGTACTATCACCATCAGGATTAGCCTCTATAGTTATTCCTTTTTTTACCTTTTTAAAATCTGGTGATGAGGTTTTAGTAAATGATAGTGTTTATAGTCCTACTAGAACTTTTTGTGAAAATATCCTTAAACAATATAATGTTAAAATAAAATATTTTCATCCAACAAAAAATATTAAAAATTTTCAGAAATTAATTAACAGTAAAACAAAGCTAATTTATTTAGAGTCTCCAGGAACAGCAACTTTCGATATTATTGATATACCTTTCATTACAAAAATTGCTAAAAAAAATAAAATACCAACTGTTATGGATAATACTTGGGCCTCACCTTTATTTTGTAATCCAATTAAATTAGGTATCGATATTATTATAGATGCAGGAACTAAATATATAAACGGTCACTCGGATGTATTAATAGGTTTCGTTTCATCTAATAAAAAATATTCCAAAAAAATAAGATCAACTTCAAAAACTTTAGGCATATGTCCTGGATCAGAAGAAGTGTATTTAGCAATTAGAGGATTGCCAACACTTGAAATTCGAATGAGAGAAATTGAAAAAAATGCATTATTAATGGCGAAATATTTATTACAACATGATCTTGTATCTGATGTTTTCCATCCAGCATTACCACATACAAAAAATCATAAAATATGGAAAAGAGATTTCTCTGGTAGCACTGGTTTATTTTCATTTATGCTAAAAAAGAAATATTCAAATAATCAAATTGAAAAGTTTTTTAATAAACTTAAAATATTTAAATTGGGATACAGTTGGGGTGGCTTTGATAGTCTTATTACTTTTCCTCCGCTAGATAAAAGAGAGTTTGAAAACAGAAATACTGGAACTTTAATTAGACTGTATTGTGGATTGGAAGATATTGATGATCAAATAAAAGATATAAAAAGTGCATTAAAAATTTTAAATTAAATGGACTTATATTTTTATATTTTTGCATCATTGGGAGTTTTCGTATTTGGTTTATCTAAAGGTGGTGTACCTGGGCCAATAGCAATGTTAGCTGTTCCTGTTATGTCATTTGCGATGAGTCCTTTACAAGCTGCCGGTATTTTGTTGCCACTTTTAATTATAATGGATTTTTCAGCAATCTACTTGTATTGGAAAAAATGGATAAATAGTATTTTAAAAATTATAATCCCAGCATCTATAATTGGTATTTTATTTGGAACTCTAACATTTGAATTTACCAATGAAGATCAAATAAGAATAATGGTTGGTGTTATTTCAATTATTTTTGTTCTAGTTTCTTTTATTCAGAAAAATAATTATTTACTTAAACCAACCAAAGTTAAAGGTTACTTTTGGTCGTCTGTCGCAGGATATACAAGTTTTTTAATTCATGCAGGAAATCCACCTATCAACTTTTATATGCTTCCTCTAAAGTTAGATAAAATTTCCTTTATTGGCACAATGACATTGGCATTTATGGTTATAAATCTTGTCAAATTGATTCCTTATTATTACGTTGGATTATTAGCACCTTCAAATCTTATGATTTCTCTCTATTTACTTCCACTAGCTTTTATTAGTGTTTTAATTGGGTACTTTGTGCAAAAAAGAATTCCAGAAAAATTATTTTTTAATATTGTTTATGTTTTGCTTTTTTTAAGTGGATGTAAATTAATATACGACGGAATAATTTAAATTAGATAGATGGTTAAATTTTTGTTTTATAATCTGCTCTTTTGGTTTTTCTAAGACCAAAGGGGCCAGGAATAAATAATGTCATTGTATTTGTATTTGGTTTTAAATCAACTCTATGTAAATGATCTGCTGATCTAAAACCAATGTAGCCTGGTGATCTCCAAAATTTACCTTTATTAGTTGTTTCCCAATAACCACCTTTTAAAATAATTGTTATATAAGGACAAAGATGATTATGAACTCCTTCACCATGATCATCATCTAACATTTTATGAATTAAGATATTAAATGGAAACCACTTGGGTCTTTTTCTAAATAACAAATAATATCTTTCCATCCATGGTTTGGCCTTATGAAATTCTGGATGCGAAGGACCTCTGTCCAATACAATCTTTTTTCTTCCTAATTTTTCAAGTATTTTTAAGATCATATTTTTAATTGAGGATATATTTCAGAAAATAGTTTAGCTCCTTTTGAACAATTATCAATCCAATCATTATTTGAATTTTCATTTGCATAATCAGAAATATATTTAAAACATTTAAATCTAATATTGTATAATTTGCATACTTTAGCAAAAGAGTAAGCTTCCATATCTACGATGTCGCAATCTATTTCTACTGATGATTGAACAAAGCTATCTCCTGATGCGCATATATACCCTTCATTAGAATAAGTAATTTTTGAAATAGGATCAAAAGGAGTTTCACCTAATTTAAAGTTCATTAAACCCCTTGCATCCATATCCCTTTGAACAAATTTTGTGCATTCCACTAATCCTGATAAGTTTTGCTTCGTTGATCCAGCTGTTCCATAATTAATAATTTCATTAGGTTGAAATTTTGAAATTAATTCCATAATTTTGATTGTAGCATTTATCTTTCCCACACCTGAATAGTGAAAATCTTTAAGATTTGGAGTTTCTTCTTTAAGTGCTGCAATAAAAATTTGTCTCATTAATTTGGACCGATTTGTTTTATAATTTTTTTTGTAACTTTTGTTAAATTTTTAATTGTAGGTTTTAGTAATTGCAATCTATCATATGTTTTAGGATTTTTTTTGAGATTTTTTCTTAAAGCATCGCCAAATGTCATTCTAATTTCAGTGCCAATATTTAATTTTGCTACTTTTGTTTTTCTTGCTAGTTTTTTTCTTTGCTCTAGAGGAATGCCGCTACTACCATGGAGAACTAAAGGGATTTTTGTTTTTGCTTCAATTAAATTAATTTTATTGAAATCAATACTTGCTTTTTTTGAAGTTTGTAAATGTGTATTACCAACTGAAATTGCCATTGCATCAATATTACTTTTATTTGCAAAAGTTACTGCATCTTCAATATTAGTACCTTCTGAAATTTTACCATTATCATAACCTACAAAGCCTATTTCTCCCTCAACAGAAATATTATATTTGTGAGCTCTTGAAGCAATTTTTCTACTAATTTTTATATTTTCTTTTAAAGGTAATTTAGACCCATCAAACATTACAGATGTAAAGCCACTATCAATTCCATCATAACATTCATCTAAAGTGTATCCATGATCAACATGACAACAAATATTCGTTTTTGTTTGACTTGCTAAGTATCTAAACATTTTTCCTAATATTGGAATTGGTGTATGTGCCCTACATGAGGGGCCAGCTTGCAATATAATCGGAATTCCAGTTTCATCAGCGGCTTGTGTAAAAGCTAAGGCATCATCCCAGCCTAGTACAACTAAACCTGCTACTGCATAATTATTTTTATTTGCATCATTTAAAATTTTTTTTAAATTTACAGCTGTCATTTATTTGTATTTAGCAATCATATCCTTAATTCCTGGAATTGTTTCTACCTGATAAGCATGCTCAGGCTGAAAAAATTGGACAAGAGATCTTTGAGATAGTCCTCCAAGAATAGTAAAATAATACATCTCATACCCAGGTGCCACTACACAAGGATGATAGCCTGTTCTAATCATAATAGTTGACCCATCAATTATGTGTTCAGCTTTTCCAACTTTATCATCAACTTGCTGAAACATCTGAAAACCAAATCCATTATTAGGTTTAAATCTGTAATTATATGTTTCATCATGTCTAGTTTCATCAGGTAGACGATCTGTATCATGCTTATGAGGTGGAAACCCCGACCAACCTCCCTGTCCCACTGTATAAAGTTCATTACAAAGCAATCTTCCAACTTTATCGTGATGCTTAGCACCTAGAATATGTTTAATTTTTCTATGAGTTTTTGTATCATCTGAGCCATACTGAACTAAATCAATTTCATTTGTTCGAACAGCAAATGGTTCAAGAGTTTTATCATACTTTGCACCAGCAATAAAAATTTCTGAATTATCGACTAAAGATGTAAATTGAGCTTTTGTGTTAGACGGAACATAAACACCTTCTGGTTCTCCATCCCACACATCAACTGTTCTAGTGCCTAATGACTCAACTTTTATTCCTTCAATTTCTACATTAATTGTTCCAGTAGCAGGCACTATACATGTTTCATAACCAGGTGTTTGATATTCAAAAGATTGATCTTTATTTAATTTTACAATGTTAAAATAATTTAAAGGAACTCTACTGTCTTCAATATCTACAATTGGCTTATTTTTATTATCAAATGGTGGAATATGCATATTATTCTCCTTCATTAATTTTATTATATTTCATAAATTCTAAAATTTCATTTAAATTTGGCATTGCTGGCGCACAACCAACTTTTGTTACTACAATAGCTGCTGCGGCTGAACCTATTTCTATGGATTTTTCTAAATCATTAGCCTTTAAAATTGATCCTATTAATGATCCCATAAATGCATCCCCAGCTCCAGTTGGTTTTAAAGGCTTTACAGGAAATATTCCTTTTTTTATTTCTTTGTTCATTGCAAAAGTAATAGAACCTTTTTCACCTTTTTTATAAATAATTAAGCTTGCATTTTTCGCTAATTGTTTAGCATGACCCAAACCATTATTGTAATCACCAGCTAACACTCCAAACTCATCATCATTTCCAATTACACCGCTACATTTATTTGCAGCTAAATTATAAACTTCTTTTGCTTTATTTGATGACTCCCAAGTATATGGCCTATAATCAATATCCATGATTACAGGAATATTATTTTTATTTGCTATATCTAAAGCATATAAAGTAGCACTCCTTGAAGGTTCAGCTGCAAGAGAAGTCCCAGTAATTAATACACAATCAAAGTTTTGTATATCAGCATTTTTAATATCATCTTTATTTAAAAATAAATCTGAAGCTTTATGTCTATAAATTATTGATTGATGATCTTTAACTGTGGTTTCAACTATAGCAAAAGAAATTCTTGTTTCATTTTTTTCAAATTTTACTAATTTATTCTTAACACCATAATGATTTAGTTGATTAATAGCAAATCTGCCTAAAGCATCATCAGAGACTCTAGTAAGTAGATTACAATTGCCTCCAAACAGAGTTAATTGAACACCCATATTTGCAGAAGATCCTCCAAGATGAGTAACAAATGATTTGGCATTTTCAGTTTTTGTTCCTGGTGGATCAGGGTATATATCTACTCCTGCTCTACCTATAAGTAAAAAATTATTTTTTTGAATTTTAGAGATTAAAAATTCAAATGACATAAATTATTTATTCTTCATATCAATAAAATCAGCTTTGTATTCAAAAGGATCAATTGCATCAATACAGCCAATATTTACTGCAGCACCATTTGGATCACTTCTTCTATAATGATGAGTATAAATGCCACAAATTTTACAAAAGAAATGTTCAGCTATCATTGTGTTAAATTTATATGAAGTTAAGTATTCTTTTCCTTTTATAATTGATAAAGATTCCTTAGATACCATTGCCATTTTAGCGTTTTTTCTTTTACAAATTGAACAATTACATTGTTTAATAATATCAAGATCATTATTAACCTCTAATTCTACCGCACCGCAATGACATTTAACATTATGTATCATAGAGTTCCTTATTCATTGGCGCGCCCGAAATGATTCGAACATTTGACCTACCGCTTAGAAGGCGGTTGCTCTATCCACTGAGCTACGGGCGCATAATTTGCATTTATCATAGTCTAAAAAATAAAGAAAGAAATTATACTTAATGTGTCCAAGGCTCTTTTCTATTTGTATCGAAATTTGAAGCATAACTTTTAGGTTTAATTTTTCTTTGCTTTGGTTCTTCGACAAAATATTGATAATTATTTTTTTTTGCCCATTCAATTGCTTGTTCTTTAGTATCAAAAAAAAGTTTGATCTGCGATTTAGTATCTAATGAACTATTCCAACCCATTAAAGAATCTTTTACTTTTTCTACTTCAGAAATATATTCCGCTAGCCACAATTTAGTTTTTTTAAAACCTGACTGCATAGAAGTTTTTGAAGGTTTATAAATTTTTATAGTCATTAGATTGCTGTTTCAAAATATTTATCATTATAATCATTATAGTATTTTCCACCAGATTTTATATTTTGACAAAGCACTTGTGTTTCACCTAATAATTTAGTTAAAAAGAAGTTACCAGTTTCAATTTTAGATTTATAAAAACTTTCATCTTGCTTTTCTAATTTTGCTAATGAAATTTCTATATATTGTAACCAAATATAACCTAGCGAAATCAAAGATGAAAGATTTAAAAATTCTACAGCATGAGAATTAATTTCATTTTCATCATTTAAGGATTTAATATATTCAAAAATACTTTTGTAAGAATCATATGAAGGCATAAATAAATCAATATATTTTTTCATATTTTGATTATTAGAAATTTTAATTTGATAATTATCAATCATAGTAAAAAATTCATTAAATAATGCACCATTATCAGTTTGTAATTTTCTTCCTATTAAATCTAAAGCCTGAATACCGTTTGTACCTTCATAGATTGTTGTAATTCTAGCATCTCTTACTAATTGCTCCATTCCATGATCAGTTATAAAGCCATGACCTCCATATATTTGCATAGCTCGATTTGTATTTTCTACAGATTTGTCTGAAGCATATGATTTAATAATTGGTGTCATGAGTGCTATAAAATTTTCAGATAATTTCTTATCTTTGTCATCTGAAGAATTTTCAATATTATCAAAGTGATTTCCAACCAATAAAGTTAAACCTCTAACTGCTTCATTAATCGATTTAATATACAATAAGTTTTTTCTTATTTCAGGATGAACAATTATGGGATCAGCAACTTGATTACTGGAAGATAATTTTCCTTGTAAACGCTCTTTCGAATAATAAAGTGCTGATTGATAAGCAGTTTCTGATAAGCCTAAACCTTGTATGCCAACAAACAAACGAGCACCATTCATCATTATAAACATCGCTCTCATTCCTTTATTAAGATCACCTACTAGCCAGCCCTTAGCTTCATTGTAGTGCATGACACAGGTTGGACTAGCATGAATACCCATCTTCTTCTCTATTGATCCACATTCAACTTTATTTCTTTCATCAAAATCACCACTTACATTTGGTAAAAATTTAGGAACCAAGAATAAACTTATACCTTTTATACCAGGAGGAGCATTTGGTGTTCTTGCTAGTACTAAATGAATAATATTTTCACTTAGATCGTGCTCTCCACATGTAATAAAAATTTTAGTACCAGTAATACTATAACTTCCATCATCTAATGGTGTTGCCATTGTTTTACTTAACCCAAGATCTGTTCCACATTGAGGTTCAGTTAAATTCATTGTTCCTGTCCACTTACCACTAGTTAAATTTGGCAAATAAGTATTTTTCAAATCTTCATTAGCACTCTTTTCAATTGCATCGATTGCATTAGCTGTAAGACCTGGATAAAGACCAAATGACATATTAGTAGAGCTTATCATTTCATCTAAAATCATATTCATAATATAAGGAAGGTTTTGACCACCAAATTCTTCTTTTACTTTCAGTCCCTGCCAGCCATTTTCAGAAAAAGTTTTATAAGCTTCTTTAAATCCCTTTGGTGCAGTCACAACTCCATTATTAAATGAACATCCTTCGCTATCTCCACTTTGATTAAGTGGGAGTAAGGTTTCTTCACATAGTTTTGCTGCTTCTTCAATAATAAGCATTAGATCGCTTGTTTCTAAATCTAATTTTTTTAATGTTTCACTTTCCTTAAGATTTAAAAAATCCTCGATTAAAAATTTAAACTCACGTAGCGGTGTTTTATAAATTTGCATAATATTTAATTAATATTTTCTAACACAGTTGCAATACCTTGACCTAAACCTATGCATTGCGTCGCTAAACCATACTTTTTATTATTATTGTGCAATAAAGTTGCAACTTTACCTGTAATCCTTGCTCCAGTAGCACCTAAAGGATGACCTAATGCTATAGCTCCACCATGTATATTTACTTTATTTATGTCCATATTTAATTCTTTAATACATGCTAAAGATTGAGAAGCAAATGCCTCATTTAGTTCCACAATATCAATATCGGAAATAGATAGATTGGCTCTTTTAAGAGCTTTTTTAGATGCATTTATTGGGCCAAGGCCCATTAATTCTGGTGGACAACCGACTACAGCTGTAGATTTGATACGAGCTAAAATATTTAAATTATTTTTTTTTGCATATTCTTCCTCACAGACAATTACTGCTGATGCACCATCAGTTAATGGTGATGCTGTACCAGCTGTTACTGTTCCATTCTCATCAAAAGCAAGTTTTAATCCATCTAAAATTTCATGCGAGGTGTTAGGTCGAATTCCACCATCTTTATTAATTTTCTCATCATTTTTTGTAATAGAAACTATTTCATTGTCGAACAAATTTGATTCTCTAGCTAAATTAGCTTTAGAATGGCTGCTAATAGCAAAATCTTGTTGTTCTTTTCGAGAAATATTAAATTTTTTTGCAACATTTTCAGCTGTAATACCCATAGACATATATACATTTGGATTATCTTTATTTAATTGAGGATGAGGATCGTATGTTAATCCATTCATAGGTATAAATGTCATACTTTCTACACCGCAACATAAAAAAACATCTCCAGAGTTAATTGCAATCGCGCCAGTTGCATCATGAATAGCTTGCATTGAAGAACCACACCATCTGTTAACTGTCATACCTGCTACATGTTCTGGCATATCTGTCATGAATGAAACAATTTTAGCTATATTATTTCCTTGTGCTCCTTCAGGATACGCACAACCAGTAATGATATCCTCTATGTCATTTTTATTTATTTGTATTTCATTTAGTAATTGATTTATTGTTTGTGAAAGAATGTCTTCTGGTCTTATATTTGCCATTTCTCCTTTTCGAGCAAAAGTGAATGGTGATCTTTTGTAACCCACAATAACAGCATTTCTCATTTAAAACTCCATTAAAGAATGTATCTCAATTCCTTTTTCAATTAATTTTTTATCACCATTTAATTCAGGTAAATTTATTATAAAGCCTGCCCCAACAATATTTTTATCCTTGAACTTATTTATTAATTCTACTGCCGCAAGTGCAGTTCCACCAGTAGCTAAAAGATCATCAATAATTAGTAAATCTTTATGAGCATCTAAAGCATCGGTATGGATATGCATTTCAGTTGATCCATATTCTAAGTCATACGAGACTTTAAAAGTATCAAACGGAAGTTTATGAGGTTTTCTCAAAGGAACAAATGCCGCATTTAGAAAATAAGCTATTGCCCCTGCCATAATAAATCCACGTGACTCTATACTTAAAACTGCATCTATTTTTTTATTTTGCCATGGTTTTACCATGTCATCAATAACTTGTTTAAAGTGTCCTGCATTTTGCAACAATGTTGTAATATCTCTAAATTGAATTCCTTCGACAGGATAATCAGCAATTGTTCGAACGTATTCTTTCATTAGTTTTTTTCAATGTCTTTTATATCAAATAAAGTAACAGGTGCAAAATTTGAAGAACAATCGTATGTTTTAGTATAAGGAAATTTTAAAAATGATTTTGAGATTTGATTGCTAACATCTAATTTCTTTTCAAAGTGATTTATCAATAATTTATTTGGGTTTGCATGTGGTGCAAGATTACGAATATATTTAATTGTATTTTCAATATTAGTTTTATTTTCTCTACATAGTAAATAGGTAGCTGTTGCCATTGATCTTGAGACACCACACCAACAATGGATAACAACATCTTCGTCATAAGTATATGTAGAAGTAAAATTAGCTATTGAATTTACATGCTCTTCCCCAGGAAGAATTTGTGGTATTTCATCTGTATTCAATCGAAATATTTTATTATTGCTACTAATTTCAATAATATCATCAAATCCTAACTTTAAATGATTTTTTACACCCTTTGGTGTTTCTGGAGCATATCCTGGATCAATAACTGATATAAGATATTTAGGCTGTATGCTTTCACACACATTAGATAAATCATTAAGAGAACAAACAATAATCATAAAAAAAGGGTGGTATAAACCACCCTTGATAAAAGTAAATTAATTAAACTACTCTTCAGTTGCATCAGCTAATATTGCATTAGCATCTTCATTTAATTGATTTAATGTTGAAATGATATCATCACCATTAATGATTGCTGCATAAGCTTTTTCAACCTCACCTCTAACTGAATAATAACCAGGAACAGATGGTTCACCTTTTCCGTATTGAACCATTGTTAATGATTTATCATATTGAGGTAGTTCAGCTCTTTTTTCAGCAATTAATGGATGATCTGCAGAAGAGGTTCTAACAAAACCATATCCACTTTCAGTTGACCAAACTGCTGAGTTCTCAGTATTAGAAATATATTTCATCCACTGATATGCTGCTACCATTCTATTAGCATCACCTGAATTTCCCATAATTAAACCACCGCCATATAAGTTAAGCACTGGTTCACTAGTGGTATATGATAATGGAGCTACATCCCAATTACCGTTGTAACCCTCTTCAATGGCTTTCTGGAAGTAAGTGATACCAGAAGTAGATCCTGCAGCAAATAAGACAGAACCTTGTCCTAAGTATTGCTGGTCAGTGTATTTACCTCTTGCAACTATTGCGCATCCTTTATTAGCCATTCCTTGAATGAATTCCATAGCTTCAATGGCTTTTGGGCCATTGTAAATATACTGACCATTATCATAGTCAAATACATCACCTCCATGCGCAAATACCCATGCTGCAAAGTTACTTGCATCTGTATCTATTTCATATCCATAACTTGGAACATCTTCACCCATCTTACCGCTATAATCTTGATTGGTTGCAGCACATGCTGCTTCCGCAAAATCAGCAGGAGTTTTAGGAGCATCTAAACCTAGTTCCTTTAACCAATCTGCATTGTAATAAAGGATCTCTATTGACTTTCCAACTTCATGTAATAGTTTTGGATTTCCATCAAAATATGGTGAAAAACCAACAGTCCAGTTTGCACCCCAATCTGCTATATCATCTTGAGAAACACCCCATTTTTTACTATTTGCTAAAATATTTTGATCAATTGAAGCGCCAATTAAGTACATGTCTGCAGCAGCGTTACCATAACCTCTTGCAACGTCTGCTATATCTTTTGTTCCAGCAGCAGACATCATAGCAGATTGAACTTTTCCGTAATGCCCTTTGTGAACAACATTAACTTTTATTCCTGTTTCAGCTTCAAATCTTTCAGCTCTTGCCATCATTGCATCTAATCTTTCATCTGAATATTGAACCCAGAATTCTACAGTTTGACCTGAAGGATCTGCATTTTCAATATCTTGTGCAGTAATTGCGAATGATTGCGAGGAGATAAAAAATAAAGAAGCTAAGAAGAAATTTAAAATATATTTATAAAATTTCATAATCACCCCGTTAAAAACATAAAATAATATAGAGGTAAAATTAAAGTTTTGTTACAAAAAATTTACTGATTTATTCTTTTAATCCAAAGTTTGATATACTTTCTATGAATAACTTCTGAGTAAAAAAGTATAATACTAAAATCGGGAAAATTGCAATTAAGCAAGCAGCCATTAATAAATTAAAATTAGGCCCCACTTCTCTCACAAAACTATAGATAGAAACTGTTACAGGATACCAATCATCTCTAGTTAATATAAGTAAAGGCCAAGCAAAACTATTCCACGCTATAATAAAAGTAAATAAAGAGACTGTCACAATAATAGGTTTGCTCATTGGAATTACTACCTTGAGTAAAAAATTTAAATGAGAAGATCCATCAAGCCTTGCAGCATCCCATAATTCATTTGGTATCTTTTTAAAATATTGTCTTAATAAGAAAATTACAAATATATTTCCCATAAAGGGAACTGTTAAACCTTGAAGACTATTCATCCAAGAAGGTCCAAATGGCAATGGAATAATTTCACCTCTAATAATTAATAAATGAGGTAATAATGTAATGATTTCTGGAATCATCAGTGAAAGTAACAACATGTAGAATATAATATTTTTAAATGGGAATTCTATTTTAGCAAAAGAGTATGCTGCTGGAATACTAGTTAATAAAACACCAATGACAATTATCGAACTTATTATTAAACTATTAAATGTATAACGTTGGAATCTATTAGATGTCCAAACTTCATAATAATTTTCAAACATCAATTTTTTTGGAAATAAATATTGATTTGATGCTTCTCCAGCTGTCATCAATGATGTTGAAATCATGTAAAAAAATGGGTAAATTGAAATAATAAAAACTATTAATAAAATTAAATAAGGTATCCTTGTTTCAGCATTGATAATTCTAGTCATAGCTTAACCTTTTTCTAAAAATTACATATTGCGATATTGCTAAAATATTCAGAAGTATAAATAAGATTACTCCTTCAGCTGCAGCATACCCATATTTCACCCTACCCCAAAAATGATCAAAAATTTCTATTGTAACAACATCCATTGTGTCTCCAGCAGAAGAAGTTTGCATAACAAAAATACTATTGAAAGCTTGAAAGGTATTAATAAAACCAGTCAACATTAGAAAAAATATAATAGGCATTAATAGCGGTATAGTAATTTTAATAAATGTTTGCCAGCGGCTAGCTCCCTCTGCTTTAGCTGCCTCATATAAGTCAGAAGGTATAATTGATAAACCCGCGAGTAAAATTATTGAATAGTAGCCAGTATAAGACCATATTCCATATATGATTGATGACATTAGAGCTAAACTTGGTCCAGCTAGTAGACCTTCTATTTTAATACCAAATAAAACTTCGGTAATGGGTCTTTTATCAAATAACCACATTTGAGGCTCAAAACCAAATACTCCTATTAGCTGATTTAAAAAAGAATTTTCAGCTTTACCAAATATTAAAAAAAAGACTGCAGCACCCATTACTGCTGGAGTAATATAAGGAAATAGTAAAATCATTTGAAAGAATTGTTTACCAGCTAATTTTTGGTACAAAGCAAATGCTATTATTAAACCTAATCCAACCTCAAAAATTATAGTAAAAAACGAATAATAAAAAGTATAAATAAGAGAGTAAAGATAGTCTTCATCACCTGTTAACAGCATTTTTTCCCAGTTGATATTAATTAATATTATTCCAATAATTAATATTACTATAGATAAAAATGCTAAATAGATTTTATTTTTTACTTTATTTTTAAATTCACTCCACAATCCATAACTCAATATCAATAATAATAATCCTAAAACAAATAACCAAAAAGCTGGTATGTCTCCAAGTATTCTTTGGTAATTCTCAAATCCTAAAAATCTCCCTTTAAAAACTTTCCACTTGTGAACACTCATATACATTCCAAAAAAAACAGGAAAAATTCCAAATAGACTGATTATTAAAACAGCAGGAAGAATTAATAGATATCCTGTAAGTTTTTCTGAATGATTTAATAAGAATTTATTCATTAATTTTTATAATTTCACCTTTAGTTATTTTACCATCATTTAAAGGATCTAGATATATTCCTAAATTTATATGGTTGTATATTTTTTTTAGATTTAAAGGAATATTAAGATTTATATCAGAAGTTTTGGGTTTTATATTAGTTGCTGAACATCTGGGAATTTCTTTAATTACTTTAAATTTTAAATCATTAATTGATAAAACTTTACCTACTAGCTTCCTTTCTTCCCATTTATCTAAATCTTCTACATATATATTTCCTCTAAAACGCTCGTGTTCAACTTGATGATTAGATAGTTTTTCAAAATCTCTAATACTGTTTAAATTTATTAATGATATTGATTTATTTGGCATTGTATCAAAAAAAGGATTCACTCTATCTTTTAATAAATTAATATTATTTATATTTGGTAAAATATCCTCAAGTTTACTACATAAAATTTTTACTTCATGTTGATTATCAATATCTGTCTTTAAAATTATATTATTTTCAAATTCTAGTATTAAAAAATTATTTTTTAATAAAAAATTATATTCATTTAATTCAGGATATTTTTTTAATGATAAGAATTTATAAATTTCTCTTTTTAAAGGGTCATTTTTTATTAATTCTATATCTTTAAAATTAAGATTATTAGTGAAAGCTAATATTCGATCATTTTTTACACCAATATTTTTAATTATTTCTAAAGTATCTTCGTTATTGAAAGAAAGAGATTTTACAGGTGAAAAATATAGGTTTTTAATTTTCACTTATATTAATATTTAAGTTTTTTTTAAAAAATACTGATCTAAGAATGAATCTAACCAATTTGATATATTTTTATTATATTTGTAACGATAATAAAGTTGAACAAATATATTTTGAGCACCTTTAACAAATAATTTTTTTGGATTTTTTAATAACACTAAATACAGCCATCTCATATGAAGTTTAAAATTTACTTCTGGATGAAATTGAAGAGCATAACAATTTTGATATTTAAAAGCTTGATTATTAAAAATATCACCCCTTGCTAATAACTCACAGCCTGTTGGAAGAGAAAATCCTTCAGAATGGAATTGAAAAAAAATCTTTTGAGAATTAAAAAGATTTTTTGCATTTTCAGTTGGTTCAATTTTATAAAAACCAATTTCTGAAAGCCCATCTTTATTAGTTGTTATTTCTGAACCTAAACATTTAGCTAATAACTGTGCACCAAAACAAATTCCAAGATAAGGAATGTCAGTTTTTATAACTTTGTTTATCCATTCTAATTCTTTATTTATATATTCATCTTCATCGTTTATGCTCCCTGGTGCACCAAATACAACTATAGCTGAGTATTGTTTAATATTTAAAGGAAGTTCTTCACCTAAAGGCGGTCTACATATTTCAGCAACATATCCCCTATCTCTAAATTTATTTCCTACATCTCCTGGAACTGAAGTTTTTTGATGTAATACAAACAAAACTTTATTCATACTAAATTATTAATAATAAATATTTTATTAATATGAAAATATTATTTCATAAAAATTGTAAGTATTTTGTATACTAATTTACAATGATATTTATGTGACAAAATAATCAATATCTAAAATCTTTATGTAAAACATAAGAGTAAAATAACCAAAATTCATCATTACAACAAAACTAATAAGCATATTGATCGATTTAGGGAGAGAATTTCCTAAAAAATCATCCCAAAAAACTTTTTCTAAATATAGAGCTAATTCAAAGTATATAAGTGTAATGATTGCAGCATTAAAAATTATTAAAGAAGTTAATCCATTTAGACTCAACAAATAATTAATTAAAATCAATATCAAAGAAGAAAAAGAATAAATAAATAAATTTAATAAGATTTTTTTATTTTTTGAAAATTTTTTGAAAAAAATAATGTATCTTGTGTTTAAAAATAATGAAATTAATATCGAGCTAAAAAAAGAAATAATTAATATTTTTGTTATTTGATATTCCATTTATATATATTTTTTATATAACTAAAAAATATATAAGAAAAATAATAAAATGAAATTTGATAATGAAACTAGTATTATTCAACAAAAAATAGCGAACGGTTATGCTGGAGTTTCACGAAGATTAGCTATTGTAAATGCCTTAAATTTAGAAACTAATGAAACTGTTATTGATATTGGATGTGGCGGTGGTCATTTAGTCGAAGAAATTTCATTATCTGTTGGAGAACAAGGCAAAGTAATAGGGATTGATCCAAGTCAAGATCAATTAGATGTTGCAAACGATAAATGTAAAGATCAAAATAATGTGGAACTTATTTGTACTACAGCTAATGATATCAATATAGATGATGCATCATGTGATAAAATTACAGCTACTCAAACATTAGAATATATCGAAGATATAGATACATCCTTAAAGGAAATAAAAAGAATTTCTAAAACTAATTCTAAATTTGTTAATGTATCAATTCTCTGGGACTATTTTAGATTTTATGGACCAGAAAAAAAAATTAATGATCTTATTCATGAGGCATTTAGAGCACATTGTTTTCATCAAATGCTTCCACTCGATTTAAATGGTAAATTAAAAAAACTTGGATATAAAAATATAAGTTCTCAAAATTTATCGTATTTAATTACAAATAGAGATAATAATTCACCAGCAATTTTTTATGAAACTATGTTAAGTAAGTTTGCTTTAAGCCAAGGTGTTTCAGAAGACAAAGTAGATGATTGGAAAAAACAATTAAATAAATCTGAAAAAGTAGGTAATTTCGGATTTACAAGTTTTCCAGTATTAACTGCGGCATATTTAGGTTAATTTAAAAAATGAAATTAAAAGTTTATTTATCCGGTGAAATTCATACTAATTGGCGAGATGAGATTATAGATAAATGTAAATCTAAGAACTTAGAAATAGAATTTTCAAGCCCGACTACTAATCATGAATTATCAGATGATGTTGGTGTAAAAATACTTGGTGATGAAGAAAGAAAATTCTGGCACGATAACAAAGGAGCCAAAATAAATGCTATACGAACTAGAAATTCAATTGAAAAAGCAGATATAGTTGTAGTACGTTTTGGTGAGAAATATAAACAATGGAATGCTGCTTTTGATGCAGGGTATGCATCAGCCTTGAATAAATCTCTCATAATAATGCATAGTGATGAACATCAACATGCTTTAAAAGAAGTTGATGCAGCAGCACTTGCAGTTACAAAAAACGTTGATGAGATAGTTAATATATTACAGTATTCTATTGAAGGAAAATTAGAGTTTTAATTATTTACCAAAAATTCCTAATTTAACACCGTAGTCAACAGCTATTCCATAATCAGGATCATCATCACTATCAACTATCAATTGACCTGTTTTTCTTAAAAGGCTGTGGCAGTCCTTCGTAAGATGTCTTAACTTTACTTGTTTTCCTAATTTGGAATATCTTTCGGCAATATCTTCAATTGCTTTTAAAGCAGATTGATCAATAACTTTTGAATTTGCAAAATCTATTATTACTAAATTAGGATCTTCGGAAGGCTTGAAAATTTCTAAAAAACTATTAGTGGAACTAAAAAAAAGAGGTCCTTCAATTTCATATACCTTAGCACCCTTTTCTGTTCTTGATTGTCTCTCAATTGCTCTAATTCTTGAAGCAGATTTCCACGCAAATACTAATGCATTAATAATAACTCCAGCAACTACAGCAACAGCTAAATCTTCTAATACAGTTATTAAAGTAACTAAAACAATTACCAGTGCATCAGAACGAGGAACAACAAATAATAATTTTAGTGAATTCCAAGCAAAAGTTCCAATTACGACCATAAACATAACCCCTACTAATGATGCTATAGGAATAAGTTCAATTAAATTTGAAGTATAAAGAATAAAAATTAGTAAAAAAATTGCTGCTGATATGCCAGCAATTCTTGTTCTACCTCCTGATTTTACATTTATCATTGATTGTCCAATCATAGCACAACCACCCATACCACCGAAAAATCCAGTGATACCATTAGCGACACCTTGAGCTAAACATTCTTGTCTAGTTCCCCCTTTTTTGTTCGTAATTTCTCCTACAAGATTAAGAGTTAATAAGCTTTCAATTAATCCAATAGCAGCCAATATAATTGCGTAGGGAAAGATAATGAAAAAAGTATCTAAATTAAGTGGAACTGTTGGAATGGAAAAATTTGGAAGTCCTCCTGCTACACTTGCTAAATCACCTACTCTTGGCACAGGTAAATCCAAAAGTAAAACTAGAAAAGTAACAAGAAGAATTGCAGCTAATGTAGATGGTATGAATTTAGTAACCCTGGGTAAGTACCATATGATTAACATGGTTAAGAAAACTAAAACTAAAGAATATGTAAGCACCTCTCCAGACATCCATGTAAATGTTCCATCAAAATTATATATTTGAAATTGATGCAATTGAGATAAACCAATTACGATAGCTAAACCGTTTACAAAACCTAACATTACAGGTTGAGGAACCATGCGCATAAATTTTCCTAATTTAAAAATACCTGCAAGAAATTGCAAAATTCCCATCAGGATTACAGTAGCAAATAAGTATTGTACTCCATGTTCGGATACTAATGAAACCATAACTACTGCTAATGCTCCTGTTGCTCCAGAAATCATTCCAGGTCTTCCACCAAAGATTGCAGTTACTAATCCTACAATAAAAGCTGCATATAATCCTGAAAGTGGAGTTACACCTGCCACAAATGCAAAAGCAATTGCTTCTGGAACAAGTGCAATTGCAACAGTTAATCCAGATAAAATTTCTATTTTAAATAAAGAAAATGAAGCTCTTCCTTTTGGTATATATTCATCTTTATTCAAACCTAGGGAATTTGCAAATTGACTAACTGTAGATTTTATCATTTGGGTATATGTATTTTAAATAGGTATGTTATGTAATAAGTAAACAAAGTGTACCAAAACTATTAATATATATTAAAAGAGTAAAAATTAAACATTAAAAATCTAAATAAATTAATACTTTTTATTTGGGTTTAAACCAGTAGGGATTTTTTTTCCATCAATAAGAAAATGAGGTGACTCTCCTAAATCAACTAACTCTGGTCTACTATCTAAATAATTTTTAATATTATTAAGTTTTTCAAAATTATTAATAAATTTTTTTAGATTTGAAAAATTTGAGAAAATATTTTTATCTAATATTAAGCACATTGAAAAATGATGATAGGCATTAAAATCACAGTAATAAGGATCATTGCCTATAAAAAAATTACCAGAACTACTTTGTAAAAGTTTTTCAAAATTATTTAAGGAGTTTGGCAAAATATCTTCTAAAAGTTTCTTTTTATTAGAATTATATTTTTCACCAAAAGTCATATTTATAGTCGGATTCAAAGGAAAAAACATTTCATGGGTTGATTCAAAGACAGCATCACAGTATGCCAATTGAAATTCATCGGAAGGTTTTGTTTTAGTTAAATTAGAGAGATATCGAATTATTGTATTGCTTTGCCAAATATATTTATCTTCATTAATTATTAAAATTGGTAATCTATTAAAAATAATATCCTTTTTAACTTCTGCCCAGCTACTTCCGTAATGATCCCATACCATTTTGTATTCATAGGGAATATTTGCATAATGAAGCATCATCTGGGGAGCTTCACAAAGAGCTCTCATGTTGCCATATATAAGTTTCAAATCCATTAAATTTTTACTAAAGCAAATATGATAAATTTAAAGAAGAAAATGAATTAATGGTCGGGGAGAAAGGATTCGAACCTTCGACCCCCTGGTCCCAAACCAGGTGCGCTACCAGGCTGCGCTACTCCCCGAAAAAATTTGTTATATTCATAAATAACCTAAAAACAATCTTTTATGTTTGTTTTCTAAAATAATATTTATTATAATTAAATTAGGGGTGCTTAAATGCTGAGATTTATACCCTTTTAACCTGATCTGGATAATGCCAGCGGAGGAAACATGAAAACTATAATAATTTTTTTAACTACCTTATTTATTTCTTTCTCAATCTATGCAGAGAAACTAACCATTTATACATATGACTCTTTTGTATCAGAATGGGGTCCAGGACCCATAATTGAAAAAATATTTGAAGAAAAACATAATGCGGATATAGAATTTGTTGCAGTAGAAAGTGCAGCAACATTATTGAATAAAGTTATTTTAGAAGGTGATACTTCCAAGGCAGACATAGTTTTAGGTCTTGATATGAATTTATTTGATTTGGCCGAACAATCTGAGCTTTTTACAACTCATAATATCAATGACATAAACAACTTAATTAATTTACCATTAAAATGGGAGAGTAATAAATTTGTTCCATATAATTATGGATACTTTTCTTTTGTGTATAATGAAGCAAATTTAGCAACACCTCCAAAATCAATGGATGAGTTGATTAATTCTACTAATGCTAGAATTGTAATTCAAGACCCGAGAACCTCTACCCCTGGTTTAGGATTATTAACTTGGATGAAAGCATTATATGGAGATAAAGCTGGGGATGAATGGAAAAAATTAAATAAAAAAATTATTTCTGTTACCAAAGGATGGACAGATGCCTATTATAATTTTTTTATGGCTGGAGAAGCTGACATGGTATTAAGTTATACTACATCTCCAGCAGCACATATAATGTTTGAAGAAAGGTATGATATTCTTGCTACAACTTTTGAAGAGGGAAATTATATAACAATTGAATTTGCAGGTATTTTAAATAATTCACAAAATAAAGATTTAGCAAATAAATTTCTTAACTTTATGTTATCAAAAGAATTTCAATCAGTCATACCATCAACAAATATTATGTACCCTGTTACAAATATAAAAGATTTACCAGAGGCATTTGATAAACTAGATGTTCCTAACTTTATTCAAATGGATCCAAAAGAAATTAATAAGAATAAAGAAAAATGGATTGATGAGTGGCTTAATGCCTCGTAAATAAATTGTATTATAAATATAATTATTCAGTATTGTTTATTTTTGGATTAATTATCCTATTACCTTTCATAGGTATTTTTTCAAAAATTAACTTTGATTTAGACAATATTTATAATTTTTTTCAAAATTCATATACGCATCGTTTAATCTATTTTTCATTATATCAAGCTTTTCTTTCAGCATTATTAAGTTGTTTTTTAGCTATTCCATTCGCATTAGCATTAAATAGACATAAGAATTTAAAAATTATTAAATTTATCATTTCTCTTTGTGGTTTTTGCTTTGTCATACCAACAATCTTAATTGTGTTTGCAGTTATTAAACTCTTTGGAAATAATGGTTTTTATAACTCATATTTTAATTTGTACGAGAATTTTTCAATAGAGACAATTTTTGGAATAAAAGCAATTTTAATTGCCCATATACTTCTAAATACACCATTTGCGACTCGATTATTTTTTCAATCGTTAAATAGTATTCCTTTAAAATATTATGAAATATCTAGCTCTCTAAATATTACTTTTTTTGGCAATCTTCTAAAATTAGAGATGCCTTATATAAGACAAAATTTTTTTACTGTGTTCTCAATAATATTTTCTCTTTGTTTCTTAAGTTTTGCAATAGTAATGGCGTTAGGAGGTGGACCTATGTATTCTACAATTGAGGTGGCAATTTATCAATATGCACTTTTTGAACTAAATTTTAATAAAGCAATATTACTAAGTTTTTTACAAATTTTTATCTGTTTATTTTTTTTATTTATTGGTTTTTACAAATTAAAAGGTTCAAATTTTTTTGAAATAGATCAAATTAATTTTATTCATCCTCATAAAGAATACAAAGCTATAAAAATTATAGATTTTTTAACAATTGTATTTTTTTCGATATTTCTTTTTTCTCCAATACTTTCTGTAATTTATCATTTTATAAATAATGGTATATATTTATCTTTAATTAATGAAAAATTTTTAGGATCTTTTTTTAACTCTATTATTATTTCAGTTACTACAGGAATAATTGTTTGTTTATCTGGGTTTATAATTTCATCTATACTTGTAATAAATTATAAAAATATGATTTTTCAGCAATCAATTTTTTTAATAAGCTCTTCAATAATAATTATTTCTCCGATTATTTTTAGTCTTGGTTATTTTATTATATTAGGTGAATTAAGATATGTGCAATTTTTTAAATATTTTGTGATAGTTTTGATAAATTGTCTATTCTTATTACCTTTTTCTATATTAATACTTTTTAATAACCTGAAAAATATTTTTTTAAATTTTGAAAATTTTCAGCAAACTTTCAGAATAAGCATAAGAAATTATTTTATTATTTTACTCCCAATGATTAAGAAAAATATAATATTTGTTTTTGCATTTTCGACAGTTATTACTTTTGGTGATTTTACAATAATAGCATTTTTTAAAGATCAAAACTTTGATACCTTACCATCTTACTTATATAAATTGATTAGTGTCTATAAATTTAATGAAGCTTCTTTTGTTGCTGGTGTAATTTTAATACTAAGTATGATTATTTTTTTATTAATTGATAATTTAAATTACCAAGGTAAGTCAGCCATTAAAACGTGAAGATAAATACTTGCTACATAACCAATAAATATAACTGGAGTCCATTTTAAATGTCCAAAGAACGTGTAATATCCTCTTGCTTGTCCCATAAGTGCTACACCTGCAGCTGAACCAATTGACAATAGGCTACCACCCACTCCTGTTGTTAATGTAACTAGCAACCACTGATCAATTGACATTTCCGGTCTCATAGTAATTACAGCAAACATGACTGGTATATTATCTACGATAGCTGACAGAACACCTACTATAGAATTTGCCATTGTTGGGCCAAGACCAATATATAAGAATTCTGAAACAACAGTTAAGTAACCTATAAATCCTAAACCACCTACACTTAAAATAACTCCAAAGAAGAATAATAAAGTGTCCCATTCAGCTCTTGAAACTTTTCTAAAGAAATCAAATTTTTCGTCTTCAACAGATGGATCATGTGTAATTTGTAAATAAAAAGAATATAACCCAAGAAGACCAAGACCAAACATCATGCCAAGCATTGGAGGCAAGTGTAGAATATTATGGAAGTTTACAGCACTAAAAATTGTAAGCAAACCTAAAAAGATAATTACTCGTCCGCCTCTTTTCATATATTCTCTATCAGAACTAATTTGTGGTTTTTCATTTGGAATAAAGAAATACATAACTGCTGCAGGAATTATGTAATTAACCACAGAAGGAAAAAATATTTTAAAAAATGTAAAAAATTCGACAATACCAGCCTGCCATACCATTAAGGTAGTTATATCTCCAAATGGACTAAAAGCACCACCTGCATTTGCTGCAACAACTATATTAATACAACCAATCGATATAAATTTTGTATTGCCTTTACCACAGGCCATTACTACAGAGCACATGACTAGTGCAGTTGTTAAGTTATCAGCTATAGGAGATAAGAAAAAGGTAATTATACCTGTGAATATAAATAATTGTCTAAAGCTAAATCCCCTTGATGTTAATTGGTATCTGACTACATCAAAAACTTTTCTTTCTTCTAAAGCATTGATGTAAGTCATAGCAACGAGAAGAAATAGGAAAAGTTCTGCAAATTCTAAGATATTATGCTCTAAAGCATACTCAATTTCTTTGGCATATTGCTTATCAGAAGAAAAATGGAAAGCTATAATACCCCATATCACAGCAGCTGAAATAATAACTGGTTTAGATTTTCTTAAATGGCTAAATTCTTCGGCCATTACAACAGCATATGCAAGAACAAATACAATAAGGCTTAAAATGCCTACATATGATGTTGTAAGATCTATTTCCATAGTGTTAAATTAAAGCCAATTACGTCTTTTTCAATCCCGAAATCATATAGATTATTGTGTATTGCTTCGTCAATAAAAACACTCTTTTTTATAACTTTTGCTTTATCATAAAGCCTAATACTGTGTTCATGCGGTACAATTTCATCCTTTTTTCCACTAATGATGAGTAATGGCGAGGTTATTTTATCAATTTTACTGAAGTTATCGAATTTATCTTTAACTAAATATTTTGTTGGAAATATTTTATATCTTTTTTTTGCAATATCATTGATAGATGTAAATGGCGCTTCTAAAACAATAGATAAAAATTCGTACTTTGTGCCCATTTCAACTGCAGCACCAGATCCGAGTGATTCTCCATAAATAACTAATTCTTTGAATTTAAATTCGGTATTATTTTTAATCCATTTTAATACTGCTTCTGCATCTTTATATAAATTTTTTTCTGTTGGATTTCCTTTGTTACCTCCAAAACCTCTCCAGGAAACTAAAAGTACGCTCCAATTTTTTTCGATATACCTCTGGATTCTGTAAGCTCTATCTCCGATATGAAAAGAATTACCATGAAAATAGACTATTAAAGGAAGTGAATTATTCCCTTTATGATACCATGATAACAGCTTTAAGTTATCCTCAGTTTTAATATAAACTTCTTCTGTATTATCCAAGTTATAATCCTTTGGTGCGCCTGGATGTCCTGATTTATTAAAAACAATGCGTCTTTGAAAGATATACAAGAGAAAACCTAAAAAAAAATATAGAAAAATTGCAGAAAAAATGTAATTCATTACTTATTATAATATTATGAGAATAGAAAACAAAGTAATTGATCCTCTAAGCCCTTACAGCCGCGCACTGAAAAAAATAGAGGAAAGTGGTATAAGACCTACAAAACAAAGAAGAATTTTAGCTAAATTAATTTTTGAAAAAGGTGACAGGCATATTTCTGCTGAAAATCTTTTTGATGAAGTAAAAAAAGAAGATAGAAAAATTTCTATGGCTACAATTTATAACACCTTAAAACAATTTACCTCATTAGGATTAATAAGAGAAATAGTAGTTGATCAAAATAAATCACTCTATTGTAATAATAATAAATCTCATTATCATTTGTATATTGAAGATGAAGGTAAGATTCATGATATACCTACAAAAAATATTAATCTTGATATACCTTCTATTCCTGCTTGTCTCTCATTGCATAATATTGATGTTATTGTCAGAGTTAGATCTCTTAAAGAAGACCAAAAAAAGAATTAAATTGTTATGCACAACATAAAGTTGTGGTCTCCAAATAATAAAAAAACAAATCTCCACAAGTTTATTAATCAACTAGATAAAAGTTTAAATATAAAAAATTATGCAGACTTGCATAATTGGAGCATAAAACATAAAAATGAATTTTGGACTAATGTATGGGATTTCACAAATTTTGTTGGTGAAAAAAAAGGTAAAATTTTTAAATCAGCACCTGAGTTTACTAATAACAAATTTTTTGATGAATGTAAGATAAATTATGCTGAAAATTGTTTAACAAGAGATGATGATGATGATGCAATAATATTTCACTCTGAAAAAAAAATCAAAAGAAATTACTCTTGGAAAGAGCTTAAAAGTGCAGTTTTGAAATTTGCAAATTATTTAAAAAATAATAACATTGAAAAAAATGATAGGATAGCTGCTATACTTCCTAATATACCTGAAACTGTGATTTCATTTTTATCTTCAGCACAATTAGGTGCTATTTGGTCATCATGTTCATCAGATTTTGGTAAAAAAGCAATTATAGATAGATTTAAACAAATTGAACCAAAAGTATTATTATTTTCAGATTATTATTTTTACAACAATAAAAAAGTTGATACGACAAAGATTATAAAAGATGTTGTATATAATATCCCAAGTATAGAGAAAATTATTTTAATACCATATGAATTTAATGAAAAAGATTATCAATTAGATTTTGAATACGATAATTTGTATAAGATTTTACAACAAGAAATTGCGTATAGTAAATTTGAAAAGTTTAATTTTAATCACCCACTGTATATTCTTTATTCGAGTGGAACTACTGGAGTACCAAAATGTATTGTTCACAGTTCTGGCGGAGCGCTAATACAACATAAAAAAGAACATGTACTACATTGTGATATTAATGAAAAAGATAGAGTTTTTTATTTCACTACTTGTGGGTGGATGATGTGGAATTGGTTAGTTTCTGCTTTGGCGTCAAAAGCAACAATAATTTTATATGATGGATCCCCTTTTATTCCCGATAATAAACATCTTTTTGAAATAGCAGAAGAAGAAAGCATTAATTTTTTTGGGACTGGTGCAAAATATTTAGATACTTTAAAAAATAATAAAATTAAAATTAAAGAAAGTTTTAAATTAGATAGTTTAAATACCCTAGCTTCAACAGGATCTCCTTTGGTTAATGAATCATTTGAATACGTTTATGAAAACATCAAATCAAATATTCATCTTGAATCTATAAGTGGTGGTACTGATTTAGTTTCGTGTTTTGTTACCGGTAATCCGTTAATGGATGTCTATAGTGGTGAAATTCAATGTAAAGCTCTTGGAATGGATGTTGATGTATTTGATGAAAAGGGAAATTCAATTGAAAATCAAAAAGGAGAACTAGTATGTAAATCTTCTTTTCCATCAATGCCTTTATATTTTTGGAACGATCATGATAATAAAAAATATTTTAATTCTTATTTTAGTAAATATGAAAACATTTGGTATCATGGAGATTATATTGAAAAAACTATAAATGGCGGTTATGTAATTTATGGCCGATCAGATGCAACTCTAAATTCAGGAGGAGTAAGAATAGGTACTGCAGAAATTTATAGAGTAATTGAAAATATTACAGAAGTTCAGGAAGCTGTTGCAGTGGAATATAAATTAAAAAATGATACACAAATTATATTATTTGTTGTCTTGAATAAAAATTTTGAATTTAATGAAAATTTAAGATCTAAAATAATAGATGAAATAAAAATTAATCTTTCTTACAAGCATATTCCCTCACAAATATATGCTATAAATGAAATACCAAGAACTAGAAGTGGTAAAATAGTTGAAATTTTAGTTAAAAAATTAATTAATGGTGAAAGTATTGAAAATGAAGAATCATTGGCTAATCCAGAATGTTTAAAAGAATTCGAATTAGTATATAAAAACTTAAAGAATAATTATGCCAAATAGAGTTGTAGTCAGTAAGCTAGGTGGTCCAGAAGTTTTAAAATATGAAAACTATGACTTACCTAAAAATGTTAAAGAAAATATGGTTAGAATTAACCAAACTTCAATTGGTATTAACTACATCGATACGTATCATAGAACAGGCATATACCCGCTACCTGTAGAAATCCCTTTTTGTTTAGGAGTAGAAGCAGCAGGAGATGTTATACAAATTGGAGATAATGTATCAAACTTAAAAGTTGGTGATAGAGTAGCTTACTCCTTTAGCCCTCCAATTGGCGCTTATTGCGAAGTTAGAGATTTTGATGCCCAAAGAGTTGTAAAATTACCAGAATATATTTCAAATGATGAAGCTGCTTCAATATTATTGCAGGGAATGACTGTAGAATACCTTTTTGAAAGATTGTACAAATTACAAAAAGATGAAGTTTTTTTATTTCATGCAGCTGCAGGAGGTGTTGGCTTAATTGCTAGTCAATGGGCCAAATCCATAGGAGCTAAAATGATTGGTACTGTTAGTACAGATGAAAAGGCATCTTTAGCAAAACAAAACGGATGCGAATTCACTGTTAATTATAAACAAAATGATGTTCATAGTAGTGTTTTAAAATTGACAAAAAATGAAGGAGTAAACGTTGTTTATGATGGAGTTGGTAAAGATACATTTGATATATCTTTAAAATGTCTAAAATTTAGAGGACTAATGGTATCTTTCGGACAATCATCTGGAATGGTAAATGATGTCAATCTTCATAGTACATTTAATCCTAAAAGTTTATATTATACTAGACCAACATTAATGCATTATATCCGTAATTCAGAAGAATTAATGAAGTGCAGTAACAAATTATTTTCAAAAATTAAAAATAAAGAAATTAAGCCTAATATATTCAAAAAATTTAAATTATCTGAAGCTAGTCAGGCTCACGATTTAATTCAATCAAGGAATTCGGTAGGGTCAATAATTCTATGCCCTTAAATTAGTGGCATCCCCTAGGAGAGTCGAACTCCTCTTTTCAGGATGAAAACCTGATGTCCTAACCGATAGACGAAGGGGACACGTGATTGGTATATAGTAGATATTTTGATTTTTTTCAAATTATTTAATTGATTACTTTGACGTCATAGATCAGTATTTGAGGCATCTGACTATTTGAGAAGTTATCTTTTTTAATAGAACACAAAATATGAAATTTAAATTTATTAAACTTCATAAGATAATCACCAATTAGGGTATTCATTGTGTTGAATGATATGCCTTTTAAATTTTCGCCTAAATCATTTTTAAAAAAAATTAAAATATGTTTATTTTTTAAATTTTTTACCTGATCAATTACTATATCTTTGATTAAAAATTGAGGCTCTTCATTACCTTTGCCGTGAGGTTCTAATAATTCTAAATTATCTAAAAAATCTTTGTTTATTTGATTCACAGAAATTTCACTATCATAAAATATTTTTTTTTCGAAAAAATTATCGTGATATGAATCAAATTTTTTAACTAAAAATTTATCTATTTTATCTAATTTTTTTTTATTTATTTTTAAACCTACTGCCATTTTATGGCCACCCCCATCTTCTATTAAATCATTAGCCTTAAGCTCAAGGACAATACTTCCAATATCAATTTGATCTATAGATCTGCCTGAGCCAGATCCAATATTATTGATAAAAGAAAATACAAATGTTGGCTTGTTATAAAGAGCTACTATTTTACTGGCAACTATACCTAGAACACCTTGGTGCCAATTCTCTTTATAAACAATAATAAATTTTTTATTTTCTTGATCTTTTATTTGCTCAATTGCTTCATTGAATATATTTTGTTCAATTAATTTTCTTTTTTCATTAATTAAAAATAGTTTTCTAGAAATAGTTTCTATTTCAGAATCATCATTTGATATCAGAAGTCTGGAGGATAAAGAAGAGTCATCAATTCTACTCGCAGCATTAATTTGCGGCCCTAAGACAAAACCAATATCTTTAGCTAAAGGTTCATGATTGATATTAGAGTTATCTAATATTTTAGTTATTGATTTATTTTTTCGACTTCTAATGAGCTCCAAACCTTTACTGACAATTGATCTGTTGTAATTATTAATATTAACAATATCGCAAATTGTTCCAACAGCAACTAAGTCTAAATATGACATCAAATTTGGTTCTTTTATATTTGGAAATAATTTTAATTCTCTAATTTGCTTTCTTAAGCCCATTAAAAAAAGAAAGGTTACTGCTACTGCAGCAAAGTCTTTATAATCATTGTTTTCATCAAATCTATTTGGATTAATTACCGAGTGAACTTTTGGCAGTTTAAATTCACTTAAATGATGATCTATAACTATAACTTCAATATCTTTGTAATTTGGCAAATCAATCGAGTTAAATGCTGATGTACCACAATCCAGTGTAAACAATAGTGTAATTTTTTCATTAAGCATTTCATTCATAAGCCTAACATTTGGACCATAGCCCTCCGATAATCTATGCGGGATTTTACAAACAATATTATTGGTAAAATTATTTAAAAATTTATACAAAATTGAAGCAGAAGTAGATCCATCAACATCATAATCAGCGATTATTCCAATCTTTTCATTATTTTTTAGAGCCTCAATACATCTTTCAATTCCTTTTTTCATATCTTTAAGTTCAAAAGGATCTGGAAGATTATTTAAAAGATTTGGATTAATATAGTTATCATAATTATCTTCGAAGACACCTCTTGAAATTAGAAGTTTTGAAAAAATTTCAGATATTGATTTGTTTTGTGAAAGAGCTTGTATGTGCTTAAAGTCTATTTGCTTTTCTTCCCAAAATTTATCGGATAATGATTTTTCAATATTCACATTAATTAATTATCATGAATAGCAAGAACAGTAATTTTTTCTTTTACAAATTCTAAACCTTCAATTTTACTAATTACATTACTTAATTTTTCTTTCTGAATATTATGAGTAGTTATTATAATAGGTATAGGTTTATCTGCTTCTGAACTCTCGGGAAGTTGAAGTATTTTTTTAACAGATATATCAAAATCACTAAAATAATTAGTAATTGATGAGAGAACGCCAGGTTTGTCTTCTGTCATTATTCTTAGGTAATAGCTATTAATTATATTTTCTGCTGAATATTTTTCAAAGGTTTTTAACTTATCAATTTTAAAACCTAAATTATCAAATTTTTCATTCTGAGATATATCATATAAATCAGACAAGACAGAGCTGGCAGTTGGTTTTCCCCCTGCTCCTTCACCCTCTAAAAATAAATTTTCTAGATGTATAGTTTCAATATTAATCGCATTAAGAGCATTATCAACATTCGCTAATGGATTATCCATTGAAACTAATTTTGGTAAAGTAAAGTTTGAAATCTTTCCATCAATTATACAAGCTTCAGATATTAATTTTATCTTATACCCTAATTTTTCAGCAAAATTAATATCTTCAATTTTAATATTTGAAATTCCTTCAATATAATTATTATTAAAGTTTAAATTTGATTTAAAACATAGAGTTGATAATATTGTTAACTTGTGCGCTGCATCATATCCGCCAATATCTAATTTTGATTCCTGATCAGAGGTAAATCCTTTATCTTTAGCAACTTTAAGAACTGCATCAAAGGACAAATTATCTTGTTGCATTTTTGTTAAAATGTAATTGGTAGTTCCATTTAAAATCCCAGAAATTTTATTAATTCTATCTAAACTAATAGAATTTTTTATTGTTTTTATTACTGGTATACCACCTGCAACAGCAGCTTCATATGATAAAGCTAGTGAATGTGTATTAGCTAATTTAAATAATTCTTTTCCATGATTAGCTATTAAAGCTTTATTTCCTGTTACAACATGTTTTTTATTTTTTAATGCTGTTTCAATAATTTCGTAGCTAATTCCTTTTTCTTCACCAATTAATTCAACAATTACGTTACAATTATCATCTTTAGACATTTCTCTTGGGTCATCATACCAAGTATAATTTGATATATTAAAATTTCTTTTCTTATTTTTTGTTCTTGCAGATATTCCAACTATGTTCAGTTCTATATCTGTCTTATCAAAGAAATAATTTTTATTTTTTTCAATTGTTTCAACTAATGCTGAACCAACATTTCCCAATCCCGCTATACCAATATTAAGTTTACTCATAACTAAATTTAACTTTTATAATCATTAATACATTTATCTATATCTTTTTTATCAGTTTTAGAAATACTACAATAATCTAATAATTCTTCATCAGTTAATTTTGCATCTTTAAAATCAGGAACATTATCAATATCAGGATATCCGCATGAAACGATAAAAAGATGAAGAAGGAAAACTGTAAAATATTTAATCATACTAAAGATACTGTTTCTTGAATATTTTCTGCTATATTAAAGCATTGTACTGCTTGACCAGCAGCACCTTTGATTAGGTTATCTATTGCGCTAACAATGATAATTTTATCCTCACTATGATGATTAAATATTTTAATTTTACAATAATTAGAATTTTGGACCGAAAAAAAATCAAGGGTTTCATCATTATCGATATATTTTATAAAAGGATTTATTTTTTGTAAGTCTTTGAATATATTTATGACATCAGTTTTTTTTATACTATTATTGAGATTGCAATAAATTGTAGAAATCATACCTCTAAAATTTGGAAGAATGTGAGGATTAAATGAAAACTTTACTTCATTTTCTAAACTATGTTTATTTAGTTCTTGTTTAATTTCTGCAATATGTCTGTGATTATTTGTATTATAATTGTAAAAATTATAATCATTTTTTGATTTCATTTTATTGAAATCAAATTTCTTTCCTGCTCCACTATAACCTGATTTAGAATCAATAATTATATTCTTGGTATCAATTAATTTATTTTTAATTAAAGGTATTAATGGTAATAAAATAGAAGTTGGATAACATCCAGGTACTGCTATATTTTTTGAATTTTTTATTTTATCTCTATTTATTTCAGCGAGACCGTAGATAAAATTGTTTAAATGCTCTTTGCACTCATGTTCATTGCCATAGTTTTCTTTATATACATCAAAATTATCTAATCTAAAGTCAGCTGATAAATCTATAATATTAATTTTATTAAAATATTTTTTTACATATTTATTAGATACCGCATGAGGTAAAGCTAAAAAAATATAATCACTATCTTCAGTATTAAAACTATTATTTGGTCTTAAAAGAGGAAGTTGATTATATTCTTGTGTATTGTCAATGTTATTTAGATAACTGTCATGAATAGTTTCTGATCCTAGAAAATTAATATCTACGTAAGAATGATTTGATAGGATTTTTACTAACTCCATTCCAACATAGCCGGTTGAGCCTAAAACGGCCGCTCTAATCTTTTTTTTCATGAAAATTTATCTTTTAGAGAATTGATAACTTCGTCTGGCTTTAGCTAAACCAGCTTTTTTTCTTTCAACAACTCTTGGATCTCTGGTAAGAAAACCAACTTTTTTGAGAGGTGGTCTATTTGATTGATCGTATAAACTTAATGCTTTGCTAATACCATGCCTTATAGCACCAGCTTGACCTGAAAGGCCGCCACCTTTTACTGAAGCCATAATTTCATATGAATTATCAGCTTTAACGACATCTAAAGGCTGGTTAACTATCATTTGTAGTACAGGTCTTGAAAAATATTTATCTAGAGGTTTGCCATTAATTTTTATTTCACCACTACCTCTTTTTAACCACACTCTTGCAATAGAATTTTTTCTTTTTCCAGTAGCGTAAGCTCTTTCTTTATTATCTAGGATATTTTCAGTTTGATTTTCTAGATTTTCCATAGTTAAATTTTATTTTTAGTATTCATTGAAGTAATATCAATTATTTGAGGGTTTTGAGCTTCATGTTTATGATTTTCATCTCTGTAAATTTTGCAATTAGATAATTGTTGCCTTCCTAATGGGCCTCTAGGGATCATTCTTTTTATTGCAAGTTTGATCATTTCATCAGATTTGTTTTTTTCTTTCATTTTATTAGGAGTTGTCTCTTTTATTCCTCCTGGATATCCAGTGTGTCTGTAATATATTTTTTTATCAGCTTTTTTGCCTTTTAGATGAATTTTATCAGAATTGATTATAATCAAATTATCACCACAGTCTTGGTTAGGAGTATATTCAGGCTTATTCTTACCTCTGAGGATATTTGCAGAAATAACAGCAAGTCTTCCTAAAACTGCGTCTTTGGCATCAATTAAGACCCACTTTTTTTTAATATCACTTTTTTTCAAAGAAAATGTTTTCATCGCGTGCCCAAATACATATATTGAAAAATTAAGTCAATAATTTAATAAAAAAAACCCTCTAATTAGAGGGTTTTTTAAAGTTTTATAAGTCTTTAATTATGCAGTAGCTGAGTCTTTAGCAGCAGCATTCCAGATAATTAAACCGAATAAGATTTTATTGATAAAATCTGCAAGGTTGTAAATCCAGTTAAGAGTATCAGCATCAACTGAACCCATCATTAAACCGAATACATATCCAAGAGGATAAATTGCCCATCCAACTAATACAATTAATCTCATTGCATTAAATGCAGATGTTACTGATTCTTTAGTTGTAGCAGCTTGACTTGCTTCACCTCGGAAAATTTCCCAAATGATTACAGCCCAACCGATCATACCAATGATGAAACCAAGTAATACCGAGATATGACCTGCTTCTCCAAGATATCCACCAACAATCATAACAAGTGTACCAATGAGCAATCTGTAGAAAGCACCACTAGATACAGCTGCGCCGGCAGCAACTAAAATTAAAAAGAATTCAACCATTTGAAGTGGTACAGTTAGTATCCAGTCAATATATCTATATACTGTTGGTGACTCACCTGTAGCAACCCAAAAGTCTCTCATATACATGTAGTGTACAGCAGCTATAAAAGTAATTAGCCCTGCAACAACCATTGAAGTTCTCCATTTAGAAGAAACTCTCATACCTTCATAAAAGAAGAAAATTGTAGATGCCCACATTCCGATTGAAACGATCCAGAATGTAATACCTACAAAATCACCTTCACCTAGGAAAGTGTCGGCAGCGAATGCTGGAACAGCAATGAATGCTATCGTAGCAGCAATGATACCTAATAGACTAGTCTTATTTAACATAAAAACTCCTTATAGTTTGTTTCCTTACTAATAAGATGAGGTTCATATATTTTAATTGACGGACAAATAAAACATTAAAAATAACTTTTTTTTTCTTATTTTTTGTATAAATTACTTAAATAAGTATCTGAAATATATATATTTTTTTTATTTAACTTATTTTTTTTTATTATTGTTCAATAATAATCTCATTTTATTAAGAATCTGTTCAATTTTTTCTATGTTATCTACATTTGGATTATTTATAAAATTTTCATCTTTTTTATTAGAAGATTTGTTATTTGAAGTTAAAATTTTCTCAGCCAATTTAATTGAATAATTTTGAACATTTCCATCATATAAGATATTTTTTAATTTTTTTAATTTATTGATATTCTCTTTATTAAAATATCTTGTACCACCCTTACTTTTAGTTGAAATACCCTCAATTCTATAATTATTTGTTTTTGGATCTATAGAATCCCAATACCTAATTTTATATTCTTCAATTTGAAGCATTTTGGATACATCAGATATATTTAAATATTTCTTATTAATCATTATTTATATTATTTATAAATTTTAATAAAATTTTGCTTGCTTTAAATGTTACAACATTTCTACTAGATATATTATATTCCTCTCTAGTTTTTGGATTTCTTCCAATTCTACTTTTCTTATTATTCATTTTGAATGTTCCAAAATTATGAATTTTGACTTTTTTATCACTTTGAAGTCCCTCTATTATTATATCAACAATGTCATTTACGATATCTAAACATTGTTTTCTATTAAACCCAAATTCATTTTTCATTGCTTCAGCAATTTCTTCTCTAGATATATTGTGCTTATCCATTAGATATTTTTTATAGAATTAATAATTTGTTTGTTAAGATCATTAGTAATAAAATTATGACATTGTTTCAGTGCATAGCTAAATGCAAGTGGATTAGCATTTCCATGACTTTTAACTGAAATACCGTTTAAGCCAATTAAAGTTGCGCCATTATATATATCTGGATTAACTTGATCTTTTAATTTTTTTAAATCTTTTTCAATTAATTTATATGAAATTTTATTTATTAGGGATTTATTGTAGATATCTCTTAAATTTGATGTAATAAAATTTGAAATACCTTCCGCAGATTTAAGCATAATATTTCCAGTATAACCATCTGATACAATAATATCACAATCTCCAGATGTTATTTTATTTGGCTCGATAAAACCAATAAAGTATTCTTTTAGAAAACTTGAAAGAATTAAATCAGCTGCTTCTTGAAGAAACTCTAAACCTTTATTATTTTCAGTTCCAATATTTAGAATACCTATTGTTGGTTTTCTTTTTTTATTAATTATTGAAAAATAACAAAAGCCCATTAAAGCAAATTGGAATAAATTTGATCCGCTTACTATAACATTTGCTCCCAAATCAAGCATTAATGAATAATTTTTTTTATTAGGAACTAAAGAGCATATCGCAGGTCTATCAATACCATCAATCATACCCATGTGTAGTCTAGAAAGAACCATAATAGCAGCTGTACTTCCTGAAGAAACAAAACCTGAATTCTGATTTTTTTTTGCAAATTCTAACCCCTTATAAATACTGCTATTTTTTTTAGATCTTAAAATAATATTTACACTATCTTCGTCAGAAATAATATCCTGTGTATTAAAAACTTCGTAATTAAAAATATTTAAATTATGTTTATTTATATTTTGATTAATTATATCTTCGTCACCAAAGAATATAATTTTAGTATCTTTCTCTTTCTCTAAAAATAATTCTACACCCTTTAAAACTTTGAGAGGGCTATTTTCTCCACCCATTGCATCAATGGCAATTTCAACTTGCCTTTCAGACATTATTTTAATTATTATCTTTTGTTTTCTTTTTTAGAATTTCTCGCCCTTTATACGTACCTGTGGCAAGATCAATCTTATGGGATAACCTCGGTTCACCAGATTCCTTATCTAAAATAACATTTATTTTTTTTAAAGAATCATGAGATCTCCTCATATTCCTTTTCGAAACACTTGTTTTTCTTTTTGGTACAGCCATTTTTTCCAATTATTAGTTTTTGAAATTAATTCAACATAAATCTGCATTTATTTTAATTATATTTAAATTGTTAATTTGAAGAATTTATAAAATCAACAAATTTATCATTAAATTTTCTTGAAACATTGATGTAATCTTCATTTTTAATTAAATTTGTTACTTTAAGATATTCTATAAATGCTTCATTATTACAAAGATTATTGTCATCAGGGAATTTACTTATCCTAAAATAAAATTTTTTTACATAAGATTTTACATATTTTCCTATAGACATATCTCCAATACCTTTCTCTCTTAAAGATTCATCAAGATCAGCAATAAATAATGATATTAGTTTATCATTAACTATTAGATATTTATTTCTATTATTTTTTAATAAGTTTATACGAATAAACATTATCAAAAAAATTGAAACAATTTCGAAAGATGTTTTATAATCTTTTGTTATAAAAAAATTGTTTTTATTTAAAAATATATTACTTTCATAAATAATTTGTTCATACTGTTTTGTTGCAATTATTTGCTCTTTATTTTCTTTTTTTTTAAAGTATTGTAATATCATTGAATGAGTAAGTTAACTATTTATATATGTATAATTTTTATTTTGGCAAATTGTTCAAATAAAACAACCTATTCTGGCAAAATTATAAATCAAGATGAATTACAAGATATCAATTTTGAAAACAAAAATAAATTAATTAGCAAATTAGGCTATCCAAGCTATGTTGATCCTATAGAAAACAAATTTTTTTATTATTCTGAGGTAAGTAAAAAGAATTCAATTCTAAAAAAAGAAATAAAATATAGTTATGTTTTTGTTTTTAAAATAAATGAAAATGATCAAATAGTTGAATCAAAAGTATACAATACAAAAGATATTGAAAACATCAAGTTTTCTGATGACAAAACTTCCAATGAAATAGTTAAAAGAGGTTTATTAGAAAAAATATTTGGAGGAGTTGGAACTCAACAAGAATTACCAACTACTCCATAATTTTTTTATAGTGATATTGCAGCTAAAAGTAAAAGAGCAACAATATTTGTAATTTTAATCATTGGATTTACTGCTGGACCAGCGGTATCTTTATATGGATCTCCAACGGTATCTCCAGTTACTGCTGCCTTGTGAGCTTCACTTCCCTTACCGCCATGATTACCATCTTCAATATATTTTTTTGCATTATCCCAAGCTCCTCCTCCAGCGGTCATGCTTATTGCAACAAATAATCCTGTGATAATAACTCCTAGCAATAATGCCCCTAAGCAAGAAAGTGCTGCGGACTGTCCGGCAATAAATAATATAACAAAATAAACAACTATTGGAGATAAAACTGGCAACATAGATGGTACAATCATTTCTTTAATTGCAGATTTAGTAAGAATATCTACACATGTACCATATTCAGGTTTCCCTTTACCTTCCATTATACCTGGAATTTCTTTAAACTGTCTTCTTACTTCTAATACAACAGAACCAGCGGCTCTACCAACTGCAGTCATACTTAAAGCTCCAAACAAGAATGGTAATAATCCTCCTAATAATAGTCCAACAACTACATAAGGGTTTGATAAATCAAATGAAACTTCTATTCCGTATAAAGGACTGCTCGGATCTTTAGCAAAATGATCAAGATCTTCAGTATAAGCTGCAAATAAAACAAGCGCTCCCAATCCTGCTGATCCAATTGCATAACCTTTTGTTACGGCTTTAGTGGTATTGCCAACAGCATCAAGTGCATCAGTTGTCTTTCTAACATTTTCATCCAAATTTGACATTTCTGCAATACCACCTGCATTATCTGTTACAGGCCCGTATGCATCAAGCGCAACTACCATACCAGCTAAAGCTAACATAGTTGTAACAGCAATGGCGATACCGAATAAACCAGCAAGAGAATATGTTGAAATAATCCCCGCAACAATAATAAGAGCTGGAAGAGCAGTTGCTTCCAAACTAATTGCGAGACCTTGTATTACATTAGTACCATGACCAGTGGTTGATGATTGCGCGATACTTTGAACTGGTCTGTAATTAGTTCCTGTATAATATTCAGTCACCCATATTATTAAGCCTGTAATAATCAATCCGAGTATCCCACAAATAAAAAGTGACATCCCTGTAAATTGAGTAGATGTTCCTTCAACAACTAAGACACTATTCAATCCCACTATGTAATCAGTAACAAAGTATAATAACACTGCAGATAAAATTGCCGAAACTGCAAACCCTCTATAAAGAGCTGACATAATATTGTTATTTTTACCAAGCCTTACAAAGTATGTTCCAATTATACTAGTTAGAGCACAAACTCCTGCAATAGCTAAAGGAAAAATCATCATTGTATAAGAATTTTCAATAAAAAATATAGAAGCTAAAACCATTGTTGCTACAACTGTTACTACGTAAGTCTCAAAAAGATCAGCAGCCATTCCTGCACAATCACCAACATTATCTCCAACATTATCTGCAATAACAGCTGGGTTTCTAGGATCATCTTCAGGAATGCCAGCTTCTACCTTACCAACTAAATCTGCTCCAACATCAGCACCCTTAGTAAAAATACCTCCACCTAGTCTTGCAAATATTGAAATTAACGATGCTCCAAAACCAAGAGAGACTAAAGGAGCTACGATTTCTCTACCAGGAAATGAGCCAGAGTTGTGCAAAACAAAATAAAAAACTGCAATAGAAAGAAGTGCAAATCCTGCTACTAGCATGCCAGTTACAGCACCTGCTTTAAATGAAACTGATAAACCTTCAGCTAAACTATTGCTAGCAGCATGTGTTGTGCGAACATTAGATCTAACCGATATATTCATTCCAACATAACCTGCAGCACCAGAAAAAAATGCTCCAATCAAAAAACCAATTCCAGATGCCAAATCAAAAACTATCCAAATAAGAGCAAAAATAACAACTCCTACAATTGCTATCGTCATGTACTGTCTGTTTAAATAAGCTCTAGCACCTTCTTGAATTGCGCCAGCAATTTCTTGCATTTTATCATTTCCAGAACCAAGTGATAAAATTTGCCTAGATGTTACTAGACCATATAGTACGGCTGCTAGACCGCATAAAACAATTAATACTTGCAGTGTTGTCATTGAAAACTCCTTAAAATTTTGGCTGATATGTCAGAAACAATAAAAAAAATCAAGTTTTTAGGAGAAATGATCAAATTTCTTGATATTCTTTATATCCAAATGTGAATCGAAATGAATTCCTTTTTCTCTTATTACTTTACCTATCAAAGCAATATTAATATTATTTTTATTCGCAATATTTAAAATCTTATTTCTATTTTTTTGATTAGATATAATTATTAATCCATAATCGTCACCAGCATTTAAAAGGTCCTCTAATCTAAAATAATTTTTATTGTTAAGAATTTTTTTTGTCTTAACACTTAATGGAATTTTATTTACATTGATTAATGCGCCATATTTATCATTTAACATATCAGTTAAATCCCCGATCAGACCATCAGAAATATCTTTCATTGAATTAACATGATTTGCAATCAGCGGTCCAAGCTTACAAGGTATGGGGTATAAATATTTTTTAATAAAATATTGCTTCAAATTTTTATTTGATAAAATTTTTTTTTTTAAAATTTCTAAACCAATCTTTGACTCACCAATATTTCCAGTTATTAAAATATCATCATGTAAATCAAATTTATTTTGAAATATTTCTAATTTATTTTTTATAAATCCAAAAAAAGTTGAAGAAACAATAAGTTTATTTGATTTTGATAAATCACCACCTAAAAGATAAAATCCATATTTACGTTGTATTTTCTTTAATTCACTTGAAAATGAATTTAACCAATTAAGATTAATATTATTTGGTAAATGTAAATTTAAAAGATAAGAATGAGGAAAAGCCCCCATGGCAAAAATATCTGATAAGTTTACTGTTGTAATTTTTTGAGCTATTGACTTGGGGTCGTCTTCAGAGAAAAAATCTATATCCTCAGAAATAGTATCAGTCGTAACAGTGAGTTTATAATTTTTATTTTTTAATTCTAAATAAGCTCCATCATTTTCAAAATTAAATGTTCCCTTTTTGTTTAAATTTAATTTTTTAAAATATTTGTTAATAATTAATTTTTCAGATAAATTATTTTTTATTAATTTCATCTTTATCTATATAATTTTGAATTATAGCATTAATTAATTTAGTTTCTTTTTCAGAAACAAGACTTTTACTTATATTCAAATAATCATTAAGGACAATTTTAAATTTATTTTTATCAGTAATCTTTAATTCAGTAATAATAGCAAACATTATTGATTTTAATATATTATCCCATTTTTCAAATTTTCGATTAATATTAATTAAGTCATTCAAATCATCAATAATATTTTTTTTATCAATATTGTTTTTAAAACTAGAAAAAAGTTTATTTAAAAAATTTTTATTAAATTTGAGTCTAAATTCTTTTTTCTCATCAATTATAGCAATATTAGTATCATAAAAATGCTTTTGAAAGTCTTCAATACTTTCTGAAGAATCTGCATTTAAGAATTCATTCTGAAAAAGATATTGAACAAATGCAAGTCTTGTTTGTGACTTGGTATAATTTTGCATTTTTAATTCAATAACTGTATGCAGGCTAAAGCAGCTTCTTGACCTTTGTTTTTTTGATTAATATCACTTCTTATTTTGGCTTGCTCTAAATCGTAACACGTTAAGACGCCAAATCCAATTGGTACATTAAATTCAACAGATAAATCCATAATTTTTCTGGTTGTTTCATTTGCAATAACTTCAAAATGATATGTGTCACCTTTAATAATACATCCTAGAGAAATAAATCCATTAAAATTGTCAATATTTTTTTTAATTAAATAAGGAATTTCAAAACAACCCGGTGCATTAATGACTTCATATTTATAACCATTTTCTTTAAGGGTATTGATTGCACCCAACTCAAGATTTTTTGATATTTCTTTATAATAATTTGCTGAAACTATTAGAATTTTATTATTCATATTTTTTTCTGATCGACTATTTCAATATTAAATCCATCCAAAGCAATAATTCTTTTCTTACTGTTTGTTAATAATATAATTTTATTTATTTGTAGTAATGATAAAATCTGAGCACCTACACCATATTCTCTTAGTTCTAATTTATTTTTTGATCTTTTTCTTTTATTAAACATTTTAAGCATATTTGGTGACATATCACTATTTATTAAAACTATAGCTCCTGATCCATTCTTCTCAATAAGTTGAAAGGCAGACTTAATTTCACTTCCAAAAATATTTTTTTCTTCAAATATATCCTTAGTGACATCCAATCTGTGCATTCTAACAAGTACAGGTTCATTTACATCATTTAGATTTTTTACTAGAGCGTAATGCTTTTCACCAGAAATAGAATTTTGAAAAACATTTAAAGTAAATTGCGAGCCCATCTCACTTTCAAATGGTCTTTTGTCGATCTGTTCGACAATTTTAGTTTTTTTAAGTCTAAATTTAATTAAGTCACTCACAGTTCCTACTTTTAAATTATGTAATTTTGCAAACTTAATAATTTCTGGTAATCTCGCCATAGAACCATCTTCGCTCATTATTTCGCAAATAACACCAGAAGGATTTAGATCTGCTAGTTTTGAAATATCAACTGCTGCCTCTGTATGACCAGCACGTACTAATACTCCGCCATCCCAGGCCATAAGAGGAAAAACGTGTCCAGGATAAACAAGATCATTCTTGTTTCTATTTTTGTTTACAGCTACCGATATGGTATGAGCTCTATCAGCTGCAGATATTCCAGTAGTCACCCCTTCTTTTGCCTCAATAGAAACAGTAAATGCAGTTAAATCATTTTTTATGTTACTTGGATTCATTAAGGGAAGTTTCAATTCTTCTATTCTTTCCTTAGTTAAAGCTAAACAAATTAATCCTCTTCCATGCTTTGCCATAAAATTAATAGCTTGTGGGCTCGCATATTGAGCGGGAATGATTAGATCGCCTTCATTTTCTCTATCAGGATCATCAACAAGAATATACATTTTTCCATTTCTTGCATCTTCAATAATATCTTCAATAGAAGATAGATACTTTTCAATATTATCTTTATTCATTGTTAAGGATAAAACGTGCAAGATAATCAAATTCTATATTAACTTGATCACTTTTATTTAAATATTTTAAATTAGTATGATTAAACGTATGTTCTATTACAGAAATCATAAATGTATTATTTTCTACTTTTGCTACTGTTAAAGAAATACCATTTATTGAAATAGATCCCTTTTCTGCAATAAACCTATTATTTTTATAAAATTTTTTTTCGAAATGATATTCCCAACTATTTTCAAGTTCTAAAATTTCACTGACAATAGTTGTGGTGTCAACATGACCATAAACAAAATGACCACTAATTTCATCACCTATCTGAAGTGATTTTTCTAAATTAATTTTTTCATTTTTTAAAATAGAATTAGCTAGATTTGTTCTTTGCAGGGTTTCTTCTCCTATATTCACATCAAAGCTAAATGAATTGTTGTTTAATGGAGTTATATTTTTTGCTGTAAGACAAACTCCATTACAAGAAATTGAAGTCCCTTCCTTACAATTACTCAAATCAAGATTTGTAGATATTTGATAAAGTCCCAAATCTTTGTTTTTTATTGTTCCTAAATCTTGAATAATACCTGTAAACATTAATTTACCTGATAGTTTATATATATATCGTCTTTAAATTTTTTTCTTTCATATAAAGATAAATTTAATTGACTAAGTTTTTTTCCAACAATTGCTGGCTTGCCATGTTTTCCTATAATAATTTTGGATTTAAATAAATGAATTTCATCTACTAAATTATTATTTAACAATTCTGTAAAAAAAATACCACCTGCTTCAACTAATAAATCTGATATTTTTAATGAGTATATTTTACTAAAAATATTTTTTAAATTTAGTTTTTTGTTTTTATTTAATTTACAAAAAATAATTTCACATCCAAATTTAATTAAATTTTCAGATTTTTCATTTTTTTTAGAAGTAAAGATAATAATTCTTTTTTTAGATATATCTTTTAATATTTTTGATTTCATTGGTATTTTAAGATTTTTATCAATTATTATAATTGGAATATGTTGTTCTAAAGTTTTTTTTAATCTTATAGTTAATCTTGGATTATCTTTTATTACAGTTTTTGAAGTAGTTAAAATAGCTTGACTCATTGATCTTAACTTATGCGCATATTCTCTACTTGATTTATTTGATATCCATTTACTTTTATAATCATGCCATGCAATTTTTTCATCTGCAGAAGTTGCAATTTTGACTTTTGTAAATGGTTTTTTCTTTAAAACACTTTTAAAAAAAAATTTATTTAAATTATATGTTCTATTCTTTTCTAAACCTACATTTACAATTACATTATTTTTTTTTAACTTTTTAATACTTTTATAATTAGTTCTAATATCTGGATCAGCAGCAGATATAAATATTTCTTTAATTCCCGATCTTAATATTTGATCTGTGCATGATCCATCTTTTGAACTATGAAAACATGGCTCTAAAGTAACATACATTGAAGCTCCTTTAGCTTTATGGCCAGCTTTAGCTAGAGCTATTTCTTCGGCATGAGGCCTTCCAGATTTATTCGTTACAGCTTTAGAAATTATTATTGAATTTTTTGCAATTACACAGCCGACTGTGGGATTGGGGAAAGTTTTTCCAAATTTTTTTTTAGCAATATCATGTGCTAAATTAATCATCTTTACATTTTGTTGAGACACTAAAAATTATTTATCTTCTAAATTACCTAGGAAATCTTCAAAATCTTTTGCTTCTCTGAAATTTTTATAAACAGATGCAAATCTGACGTATGCTACCTGATCTAAATGCATTAAAGCTTCCATAATGTACTGACCGATAATATTAGATTTTATATCAGTTTCACCTGAATTTTCTAATTTTCTTACAATCGCATTAACAATTTTTTCAATTTTTTCGTTATCAACATTTCTTTTTCTCAAAGCTAAAGAAAGAGATCTATACATTTTATCTCTATCGAAATTTTCTTTTTGACCGTTACTTTTCATTACGACCAAATCTCTTAGCTGAATTCTTTCAAAAGTTGTAAATCTAGAGCCACAAGCATCACAAACTCTTCTTCTTCTTATAGCTGTATTATCTTCTGTAGGTCTTGAGTCTTTTACTTGTGTATCTTCATTACTACAGAAGGGGCATCTCATTTAAAATGCCTCACTATAAATTGGATATTTTTTGCAAAGCTCAATTACATCTTTTCTTGTTTTATTAAAAACTACATTTCTCTCATTTTCTTCAAGTAAAAGACTATCCAAAATATCGGCAATCATATTTCCAACCTGTTCAAAATCTTTCTGATTAAAACCTCTGGTCGTAGCTGCGGCAGTTCCAAATCTAAGTCCACTAGTTATTTTTGGTGGATTAGGGTCATATGGAATTGCATTTTTATTACATGCCAATCCAACTTCTTCTAAAATTTTTTCAGCTTTATCACCAGTTAAACCTTTTGGTGTTAAGTCTAACCAAACTATATGTGAATCTGTACCCCCAGTAACAATTCTAAATCCTCTATCAACTAAAGTTTTTGCCATAACTTTAGCACTAGCAATTACATTTTTAATATATTCTTCGAATTCAGGTTTAAGTGCTTCACCAAAGCATACGGCTCTAGCTGCAATTACATGCATTAATGGACCACCTTGTAATCCAGGGAAAACAGCAGAATTAATTTTTTTATATAAATCTTCATGATTAGTTAAAATCATTGCACTTCTTGCACCTCTTAAAGTTTTGTGAGTTGTTGAAGTTACTACATGTGCATGCTCAATCGGATTTGGATATTGTTTACCAGCCACCAAACCGGAATAGTGAGCCATATCAACTAAAAAATATGCTCCTACTTTATCAGCTATTTCTCTAAATTTTTTCCAATCTATTGTTCTAGGATAAGCGGAAGCTCCCGCTATTATCATTTTTGGTTTATGCTCTAAAGCTAAAGCTTCAACTTCATCATAATCAATTAAATCTTTATCATTACCATCTTTTTTTACACCGTATTGAACAGCATTAAACCATTTACCAGATAGATTAGGTTTTGCTCCATGAGTTAGGTGACCACCTGATGCAAGAGACATACCTAAAATAGTATCATGTGGTTGAAGTAAAGCTAGAAAAACTGCTTGGTTTGCCTGTGCTCCACTATGCGGTTGTAAATTTGCAAATTTACAATTAAAAAGTTTTTTAACTCTTTCTAAAGCAATCTCTTCGGCTTGATCTACGAATTCACATCCTCCATAATATCGTTTACCAGGATACCCTTCTGCATATTTATTGGTCATAACAGAACCTTGAGCATTTAAAATTGATCTTGAAGCGATATTTTCAGATGCTATCAACTCTATTTGGTTTTGCTGTCTTTCTAGTTCACGGCTTAACGTTCCATAAACCTCTGGGTCTGCTTCTTTAATTCCTTTAGTAAACAAATCTGAAATCATAGTTTTTTAATCCTTCTTTTATGTCGTCCTGACTCAAACTTTGTAGAAAGAAAAGCCTGAACACTTTTTTTTGCCTCGCTAGTATTTATAAACCTTCCTGGTAAAACAAGTACATTAGCATCATTGTGCTTTCTTATCAATCTTGCTATTTTTGAATTATTAGCAAGACCAGCTCTAATTCCTTTTTTTCTATTAGCTGCAATACTCATACCAACACCAGTTCCACAAATCAAAATACCAACGTTTTTCTTGTTCTTAAGAACCTCTCTGGTTAATTTGTGTGCAAAATCAGGATAGTCAACACTTTCATCTGTCTTTGTTCCTAAATCATTAATTTTTGGAAAGTTCTTTAACAATTTGGATTTGAGGTCAAATCCAGCATGATCTGAAGCTATATATATATTCTTATTTTGCATAATAATTTTTGTGGTTATTTACATCAAAATGATGATATTGCCTAATATTGTATGAAAGAAAATAATTGGTTTGATCCATTTTATATTCAAAGTCATTTAAATGAAGAAGAAAGTAATATTCAGAAAAATGTAAGAGATTTTTGTAATAATGAGCTTAAACCTACAGTAGTTGAAAGAAACAGAAAAAATGAATTTGATCAAAGCCTCTATCCAAAATTTGGATCACTTGGAGTTTTAGGACAAACAGTTAAAACACATGGTGGGTCCGGTACATCAAATTTGGCGTATGGACTTGTAGCATATGAATTTGAAAAAATAGATAGCAGCTATAGATCTTCAATATCTGTTCAATCTTCTCTTGTGATACATCCAATTAATGAATTTGGATCTCAGGAACAAAAAGATAAATACCTTCCTTCATTAATTAAAGGAGAAAAAATTGGTTGCTTTGGTTTGACAGAAAGCGAAGCTGGCTCTGATCCTACTTCAATGAAAACTTCATTTAAAAAAACTAAAGATGGATATATTATAAATGGATCTAAAAACTGGATTACGAATGCTCCAATTGCTGACATATTTATTATTTGGGCTATTGAAGAAAACAAAGATCATAAAAGTATAAAAGGTTTTATAATTGAAAAAAATACTGAAGGATTAAATACTTCAACAATAGAAAATAAGACAAGCTTAAAAATTAGTCCAACTGGTCAAATAATTTTAAATAATGTTTTTGTTCCAAATAATTTGTGTTTGGAAAATACTGAAGGATGGAAATCAGTTTTTAGTTGTTTCAATAAAGCAAGATTTGGAATTAGCTGGGGTGTATTAGGTTCAGCATCCGAATGTTGGTTAATTGCAAAAGACTACGTAGAAAATAGAATTATGTTTAAAAAAACTTTAGCATCAAATCAATTAATTCAAAAAAAATTATCTGAGATGCAAATAGAAATAAATCTAGGACTAGCATCATGTCTTTTAAGTTCTAAAGCTCTAGATGAAGGAAAAGATATCATTAATGCAATTAGTATTTTAAAAAAAAATAACTGTAAAAAATCTCTAGATATAATTAGAAATGCCCGGGACATGCTTGGTGCAAATGGCCTATTAGAAGAATATCATATTATGAGACATTTGGTTAATTTAGAAACTGTTAAAACTTACGAGGGTGCGGAGGATATTCATTCACTTATTTTAGGCAAAAATCAGACAGGAATTTCTAGTTTTTAATAATTTTCTTATTATTTATATGATTTGAAATTGATAGATTTTCTATTTTTGTATAATTCTATTAATAAATTAATTAATTTATTCATATAATCTCGGGAGGACATATGAAAAAAAACTTTAAAAGACGTGACTTCCTAAAAAAAGCAGGAATTGGTGCAGCAGCTGCAACAGCCGTTTCATCTTTCCCAGCTCCAGCTATTGCAGCTGATAGAATAGAAGTCAACTGCGTTGCTACTTGGGGTAGAGGCTATCCTGGATTAGGTACAGGCGCAGAAGCTGTTTCTCAAAGAATATCAGACTTAAGTGATGGTCGTATTGTTGTAAATCACTTTGCTGGTGGAGAAAGAGTAGGACCATTAGATGTATTCACTGAAGTTACATCTGGAAATGCCCAAATGTATAATAGTGCTGACTACTATTGGATTGGACAACATCCAGGTTGGGGTTTCTTTGCAGCAGTTCCTTTTGGAATGATAGCAACTGAAATCAACGGATGGATACGACATGGTGGCGGACAAGAACTTTGGGATGAACTTGGTGATGAATTTGGTTTGAAAAACTTTATGGCTGGAAACTCTGGTGTTCAAATGGGTGGATGGTTTAATAAAGAAATTAATTCTCCAGATGATTTCAAAGGTCTTAAAATGAGAATTCCTGGATTAGGTGGAATGATGATGTCTAAACTTGGTTTATCTGTTGTAGGTGTGCCAGGTGGACAAATATATGAAAACTTAATCAATGGAACCATCGATGCAACAGAATGGGTAGGACCATGGAATGATGAGAGATCAAGATTCTATGAAGCCGCAAAGTATTATTACTGGCCTGGATGTCATGAACCAGGAACATTAATAACACTAGGTTGTAATAAATCTTGGTTAACAAGTTTAAGCAAAACAGATCAAATGATTATTGAGCATGCTTCAACAGTTCAAAATGAAAGAATGTTGACTGAATATAATGCAAATAACGGAGCTGCATTGCAGAGACTTGTTAATGATCATGGTGTAGAGCTAAGAGAATTCAACGAAGATGTTATCGACGCAATGGGTGAAGCAGCAGAACAACTGTATGAAGAACTTGCTGAAGGTAATGAACTAACTGGAAGAATTCTTGCAAGCTTTAGAAAATCAAGAAATGAAATAAGTGGTTGGCTAGAAAAAGCTGACTCAGCTTTCTTTACTCAAAGAAATAGAGTACTTGAAGGTTAAATTTTAAATCATGTGGGGAGTTTACTCCCCACTTTTTTTTATGAATATCTCAAATATTTCTAAATTTTTTTCAATTTGTTTAATCTTAATAGTATTTGCATTTATAGTTAATAACTATTTAACTTTCGCAGGTGATTGGCCTGGAGCGTTTACAATATATAATTCAGCAAATATATATTCATCGTTTCAATTTTTTCTTTATGTATCAGCAATTATTTTTCCATTAATATTTATTTATTTTAATCAAAAACTGGATAATTTGACTCTTGCCAATAACCTTGAAAGAGTTAATGATTTTATAATTAGATTTGGTTTTTGGTCAGTATTAATAATAGGAATAATTGACGCCATAATTTCTTTTCTAATAATTGAAGGTTTCCTTGAACAAATGATTGGAAAAAGTTGGAACATAAAATTTTCAAATAATTCTTTTCGAGCCCCATATGTTCATTTCCCTCTATTATTTGTATCATTAATTTTTGCATATTACTTCAGAGCTCTCAATTTCTACTGGTTAGCATTTCTTGTTGTAATAGCAGAATTTCAAATTGTCATTTTAAGATTTGTTTTTTCATATGAACAAACTTTAATGAGCGATCTTGTGAGATTTTGGTATGGAAGCTTATTTTTATTTGGAAGTTACTATACTTTAATTAAAGATGGCCATGTAAGAGTTGATGTTTTGTATACTAATTTTAGTGAAAAAAATAAAGCGAGAGTTAATCTTTTTGGAAGTTTATTACTGGGTATTCCACTTTGCTTAACTGTATTCTTTCTTGGGATGTACTGTAAACAATGTGTTTTAAATCAACCAATAATGAATTTTGAAACATCTCAAAGTACTCAAGGAATGAATATCAAATATTTAATGGCGGGTTTTTTAATAATATTTGCTCTTACAATGCTGATACAATTTATAATTTATTCATTAAGAAGTTTAGAAGTAATTAGAAAGAATTAATAATGGAATTATTTTTTCTTTTTTTATTAATATTTTTAATGGCATTTGCACTTGCTTCTGGATATCCATTAGCTTTTGCTCTTCCTGGTTCAGCTATTATATCAATATTTTTAGCTGGTTTAGCAGGATATTTAATTGAGGGTAATCCAAACGAATATTTTATATCTGATGGTCCTTTTCAATGGCTTAATGCAGGAATAACAAATTTCCGAGGAGTATATTGGGAGGTAGAAAGAGATACATTGATTGCAATACCTCTGTTTATTTTTATGGGAATAATGCTTGAAAAATCAAAAATTGCAGAAGACCTATTAATAAGTATGGGGCAATTATTTGGACCTATTCCAGGGGGATTAGGAATTTCTGTAATTTTTGTTGGCGCATTATTAGCTGCTACGACAGGCATTGTAGGGGCTACGGTAGTTGCGATGGGTTTAATTTCTTTACCAGCAATGATGAAAAATAATTATAATAAATCACTTGCGTCTGGAATTGTTTGTTCTTCTGGTACACTTGGTCAAATAATTCCACCTTCAATTGTCCTTATTATTTTGTCTGATCAATTAGCATCTGCTTCAGATGCAGCAGATAATATGAGAATTGAAAATTATAAAAATGTAACTGGTTCTACAAATATACCAAGTCAATTTAGTGTAGATTCAGTCAGTGCTGGAAATATGTTTTTAGGAGCTTTCTTACCTGGTTTAGTTCTTGTTGGTCTATACATGTTATATGTTTTACTGATTGGAATATTTAAAAAAAAAGCAGTACCTCCAGTAGAATATGAAGGAAATTATGACAGAGATTTCTTTAGAAGAGTTTTTCTATCGCTTGTCCCGCCATTAGCATTAATTTTTGTAGTTTTAGGCTCAATATTACTTGGTATAGCAACAGTAAATCAAGCAGGTGCTATTGGTGCTGTGGGTGCAGGTGTGATGGGTGGTTATAGATTATATGATAAAAAAAACAAATATACACCAGCTTTAATAACTATAATTTCATTAATAGTAATAACCTTTATTGTAATAAATTTTCAACTTAATGTTAAAAATATTTCATCAACATCAGAAGTGGTAGCTTTAGTAATTGCAATATTTGCAGTTATATTTTTACTTGTTGGTGTTGTTTGGAGTTTTTGGAGAACATTTAAAATAAATAATGTTTTAAAAAACGTAATGATTGAAACAAGTTTAACTACTTCAATGGTTTTTATAATTCTGATTGGGGCTGCAATGTTAACAGCAGCGTTTAGAGGTTTTGGAGGTGAAGAAATAGTTAAGGATTTTCTCACTAGTCTTCCTGGAGGTTTTTGGACACAATTTATAGTTGTAATGGCAGTTATATTTGTACTAGGTTTTTTTTTAGATTTTATAGAAATTGCTATTGTTGTTGTTCCTATAGTTGCACCAATACTATTAGCTGAAACATCAGCAAATGTTACTGCAGTTTGGCTGGGTGTAATGATTGGTGTAAATATGCAAACTTCATTTTTAACTCCGCCATTTGGATTTTCACTATTTTATCTAAGAGGGGTAGCACCAAAATCAATAAAAACGACTGAAATTTGGAAAGGTGCAAGTGTATTTATTGTACTTCAATTAGTTGGTTTAGGTGTAGTTGGATATTTTCCACAATTGGTAAATTATTTACCTCTTAGATCTTATTATTCATCAGAAGTTTCTCCACCTCCAATTAATCCTAAACTTCAAGAATGTTTAATAGATTATTCTTATAATAAATATGAAGAAAATTTTTCTGAATCAATATTAATTACAAATGACCTAATGTCTTTTAATATTGATTTTTTACCAGAGAAACAAAATAAAAATTTTACTAATATGATTAATAACATCAATGATTCAAAGAATTTGATAGAAGAAGTAAAATTATCACGTAAAAATTTTAACGATTACTCTGTTAATTATAAGCCACTTCATACAAAAGTAAGGAATATTGAAAAAAATATTTATAAAAAATTATCAAAGATAGAAAAAATTAAAAAAGAAATTAGACTTGAAACTAAAATTAATGAAATTCAGAAGTTTGAAGAGGAAATTTTTGAATTAGAAAATGAAATTGAGAGTATAAAAATGACGATTCCTCCAAATTGGAAAGAGGAAAATAATAATTTCAAAACAATATTAGATAATTTTAAGAAAAAGAAACTTAGTTATAATAAATCAGTAGATAACTCATTTAATGATTTACAAAAATTTATCAAAATTTTTCAAAATGCTGAAGAATTTTCAAAATTAGAAATTAATTTTAATGAGTTATTAAATAATGTTAATGAAGAGAGAGATGGAATTGAAGAAATAATTAAAAATTTTGAGAGATTATTTAATTCTTTCACTGACACTTCAAACATTACAAAACCAATCAAAAAAGCAAGAAAATTGTTGAAAAAAAATTACAATAAGAAAACAGAAGCATTAGCTTTAATTAATGAAGCAAAAAAAATATACAATTTGGAAAAAAATTGGAGATTTGATGGTAATAAAATTATCTTAAGTGATTTAATTAAATTATCTGAAACTGGTAAAGAGACTTTTGGATTAAGAAAACAAGATAAACTTAATAAAGAGCAAGCTATTTATTTAGCTTCATGTAAATCTGTACATGAAGATATTTCTTTATATTTTTAGTTAATTTTTTTTTCTATATCCATTACTATATGAATATAATCCATTGCATGACCTGATGGATTTTCTGTTACTTCCTCAAGATAAGCATTATAAAATTGATCGACAATTTGATTTATCTCATTAGGATTTCTTTTTTCTAATGCTGTTTTAAATACAGTTTCTGACCAACTTCTCATTGTTGGTATTAATGTTTCAGCATATTCTCTTGATGACATAGTAGATTTATTTTTATTATAATGAACTTTAAAAGGGCAATCAGTAAACATAGTTTCGCATCTTTTAAGAAACAACCCAGATTTTGATATTTCTGAATTAGGATCATCAAAAGGTTTTCTAAATTCTTCAACAGTTCTATAATGTTGAGTAAAAGTAGCATTAACAAATTCTTCATTTGTAATAATCCCTTTTTGCTCTAAATTCTTCCAATGTTTAGTAAAATTATTAAACATGTTGTGACCGCCAGTATTACCTAAATATCGACCCTTTTCATCTATTCCAAAATTTATACAAATAAACCTTCCTCCTGGAACTAATTCATTTGATCTATTTAATAAAATTGTTTCCCAATCTTTTAGAGCTTGGTTTTTAAATTGTTTTTTTTCTTCTTCATTTGAACCTACCATATGAACATGGTTATTTATCAAACATGGTCTTTCTGAAACATAGTGCATTGCAGTCGCAGAGAATCCTAAGGATAAACTATTATTAGACATCAATTGTTTATGAAAACCTGTACCACATCCGTGCACGAAAACATTTTCAAATTTATTCTGGTAAGCAAAATTATCATTGCCTTGCATTCCTTGCATCATTCTAAATAAAACTGAAAAGTCATTAGATGCTAAATCAGTATACAACATTTCAATTTCTCTATTATCTCCAGATTTTTTTATTTTTTCAATAATATTAAACCACATTTCTTGACTTGTACCGCCATCAGCACTGCCAAAATCAGCTATTCTAAGTTTGTCAACTTTGGGAATATTTTTAAAAGCTTCTTCAATTAATACTTCTATTTTATCTATAGCATTTTTTGCCCCAACAGTTTTCTGAGAGTAATAACCCTCACCTTTCATCGATAAAACAGATTGAGTATTTAGATTAAGTTTGTTCATATAATAATTTTAAACCTATTGAATTATAATAAAAGTATTTATTAATCAAATTTAAGATTTTTATTAAAATATTTAGGGACTTTTTTTCCCGCCTGAGCTCTTTTTCCTATCCAAAACTCAACATCTTCTAACTTTCTATTTTTAGAACCAGTGCTCCATTCTAATCCATCTTCCATGGTTAACTGAGTGACATCGGATAAAAAATCATCTTTCTTAATTTTAATTAATTGAACTCCTCCACCCTTTTGTAATTTTGGCAAAGCATCAATTTCAAAAATTAACATTTTTTGTAACTTTGTAACGCATGCTATGTGTTTTTTTGAAAGATTTAATACTTTAATAACTACATCATTATTTTTTAAATTAAATAGTTGCTTACCTTTCTTTTGGTTTGTTACTAGAGTTTCAGTATTACTAATAAATCCTTTGCCATTTTTGGATACAATTAAGAGCTCTTGATCGATTGATGAAAGTAATCCAACAATTTTATCTTTAGGCATACTATCAACAAAATAAATAAATGATTTAGGATTACTATTTCCACCAGGTAAATTATTTGGATCTATCGTGTAAACTTTACCAGAAGAAACAAACAAAAGTATTTTTTGGTTTGAATTTAAATTAACTGAAAATAGATTTTCTTTTTTTATTTTTTCAATTTCCTTTTCATCATTTATCTCTTTAATTCTCTTGAGCTGAAAATCTTTATTAATGATAACGGTAAATTTTTCAATTTCTTTAAATTCATCAATACTAATATCAATATCATTATTTTGTTCTGATGAAATTAAAGATTTTCTATCCTTTATATCACTATCTAAATCATTTTTTATAAGATCTAATTCACTTACTATATATTTATCTAATGTTTTTTTATCTTTTATTAATTTGTTAAGGTATTTTAATTCTTCATTTAATTTTTGGATTTCATCTTTAATATTTTTTTCATCAATTTTTCTAAGAGATCCTAAACGCATACTTAAAATTGACTCACATTGTAAATCAGATAATTTATATTTTTTTATTAATTCTTTTTTGGGATTATCCTTAGTTCTTATTATTTTTATTATAGAATTTAAATTTTTAAAGACAATTTGATAACCCTTAAGAATTTCTAGTCTCTTTTTAATTTTTTCTATATTAAATTTTGATTTTCTTTTAATGGTAACTTTTCGATGTTCTAAAAAATTAGATAATATTTCAGTAATTCCAATTTGTTTAGGTTCTATACCATCAATTAAAACATTAAAATTACAAGAGTACTTAATTGATAGGTCAGTTAATTTAAAACATAAGCTTATTAATTTTTCAGAATCAATATTTCTGGTCTTTGGTTTTAAGACAATTCTAATATTTTCATCTGACTCATCAACAACATCGTCCAAAGGTAATTTTTTATTATTGATGTTATTAGCTAGTTGTTCGATTATCTTAACTTTATTAACTTGATATGGAATTTCAGTAATAATGATTTGGTACAAACCATTTTTTAATTCTTCTATTTGGTATTTAGCATTAATATTAAATGACCCCTTGCCATTTTTATAAATTTGCTTTTTTTCAATACTATCTAAAATTATTTCACCACCTGTGGGAAGATCTGGTCCATTAATAATTTTTAAAATTTCAGTAAGTGAAGCTTTATCTTTTTTTATTATTAATTTTAATGCATCAATTAATTCAACAATATTATGGGGAGGAATATTTGTGGCCATGCCGACAGCTATTCCCATAGCTCCATTAATTAAAATATTAGGAAGCTGAGATGGCAGAACCACTGGTTCTAAATTTTGACCATCGTAATTATCTTTAAAATCTACAGAATTTTCTTCTATACCATCAAAAAAATAATTTGTGTAATCTTGTAATCTTGCCTCGGTGTATCGCATTGCTGCAGGATTATCACCATCAATATTTCCAAAATTGCCCTGACCATCGACTAATGTAATTCTTGTGGAAAAATCCTGAGCCATCCTTACCAAACTATCGTAAATAGCTTGATCTCCATGTGGATGAAATTTACCCATCACATCACCAACAATTCTTGCACATTTTTTATAACTTGAACTTTTGAAAAGTTTTAGTTGATACATTGAATAAATTATTCTGCGATGAACAGGTTTTAATCCGTCCCTCACATCAGGTAATGACCTTGAAACAATAGTTGATATTGCATAAGAAAGATACTTTTCACTCAGTATAGTATCTAAGTTAGACTCAATTATTTTGTTCATTCTTTTGTAAAAAACTGATTATATTTTTCTTAAATAAAATATACTGATTTGGCAATTTATGATTTAAACTTGATAAATGATTTTTAATAAAAATAATTTCAAAAATTTTAAAAAAATTATTTAAAGCGCTATAATCTAATGCAATATTTAAATTACTGGCAAAAAGATGATGAGGAAAATCAATAGTATAGTTTGAGTAATTTTCTTTAAATTCTAAAGTATCTGTATCAAAATATTTCAATCTATTATTATTTACATAATCTAATTCGTATCCAATATATTTAAGTAAATCAAATAAGTAGATACAAAAGAAATTTAACCATTTTTTTTTACTAATCATAATTTCTAAAAACTCTTTAGAAATTTTATATATTTGGTTTATTTTCTGTCCTTCAATTACTGAGGCATTAATTAAAGATACAACTGAAAGTAGGCAACTTAGTTTATATTTATCATTAATAACACTTGATAAATAAGGTTTTGATAATTCAGCTTTAATTGATGGTGGACGATTGCCAATGTATGTCACATCAAAATTTAAAAAAAAACCAAGTTGCATTATATTTTTCTTATTTTTTGAAAGGCCACCATATACAATTCCTGATAATACTTCATCCGTATCTGATAAAAATTTAATTAACAGATCATTATCTTTAAAAACTTTTGAATGAATAAGTATTCCGTTAAATTTTTTTTGCATCTGATGAAATTATATTGATATAAAGATGAGTTTTTACATCAAAAATATTTGAAATTTCTTTTTGACTTTTTATTCTAATATCTTTTATTTTAGATCCTTTTCTACCCAATAATATTTTTTTGTACCTGTCATTTTTAATAATAATATCTTGCTTTATTTTTAGCTGTCCATTTTTCAAATATTTAAAGGTTTTATTAGTTACTTCTATATTATATGGAATTTCTTTATGAATTAATGATAGTATTTCATTTCTTGTGCATTCATTGGTGATAAAAATATCATCTTTGTCTGTGATTTCATCATCCTTATATAGCCACCTTCCATATTTTGATTTTTGTAAAAGATAATCAATTAAATTTTCAAAACCTAATTTTTTTTTAGCTGATATGTTAAAGAATTTATCTATTTTATATTTTTCTGAAATTAATTTTATATGCTTAAGTAAATTTTCAGCTTTTATTAAATCGGTTTTATTAAAAATAATTGAAATATTCTTTTTTAATTCATAAAGTTTAGGAAAGTCATTTTTTAAATCATTTAATTCAATCCTTTTTGAATCAATTAAATACAAAATAATATCTGATTGATTTAAGCCTTCCCATAAATTTTTCTTCAATTTAGTTTTATGAGATTTTTTGTCTCTAAGAAAACTAATACCAGGTGTATCATATAGAACTAATTGAGTATTTTTAATATTAACAATACCAATTACAAAATCTTCAGTAGTATTAATTTTTTTGTTTGTTATTGAAATTTTCTCACCAACAAGGTTATTTAATAGAGTTGATTTTCCTGCATTAGTCTTACCGACAAGACTAATTTTTAATATTTTTCTTTTCATTAATTTTTTTTAATGCAATTTCTGCTGCATTTCTCTCTGCCTCTCTTATTGAAGAACCTTTTGAATTAATTTTATTTAAATTTACCACTTTAACTGAAACAGTGAATGTGGGTGAATGAGGTGGTCCTTCTTTTTTGATTAATTTATATTCAGGAAGTTTTTTATAAAGTTGTTGTGATATTTCTTGTAATAATGTTTTTGGGTCTAAGGTTTTAGAAACTTCAATATCTAGATGTTTTGACCAAAATTTACTTATAAAATCAAATGATGAATTATATCCACCATCTAGAAAGATTGCTCCAATTAATGACTCTACTGAATCTGAAAAAATTGAATTTAACATTTTATTGTTTTTTTTCTTAAAATTATATTGAAGCACATCTTCTATTTGCAATTCTTGAGAAATTTTAAACAAAAATTTTTTTTGAACTAAATAAGAATATTTTTTAGATAAATCACCTTCATTAAACTTTTTATATTTTGAAAATAATAAATTTGCTATTATTAATCCTAGCACTCGATCTCCTAAAAATTCAAATCTTTCAAATTCATTTATTGTAATTTTTTTTTCATTTTCTAAATAGAAACTTGGATGAGTTAAGGATTGAATTAACAATTTGCTATTTTTAAACTTATAATTTATTTTTTTTTCAAATAATTTGATTTTTTTACTATCTATCATTGAATTTTTTGAAAAATTCTTTCATATCTAATTGAATTAGGCCATTTCCATATCTGTAAAAATCTTGCATTTTCCAAAGAAAAGAAAATAAACTGTGCTTTACCAACTAAGTTTTCATAAGGAATGAATCCAACTGTACTTATAAATCTACTATCTTGTGAATTATCTCTATTATCACCCATTACAAAGAAATGATTGTCTGGGACATTAAATAACTGAGTATTATCCGCTATACCATTGTCTGTGATATCAAGAATTTTGATTTCTTTTTTAAAAAAATATTCATTATACATTCTAACTCTTTTGTTACTGGTTTTGTTATCTGTATCTATAAAATCATTTAGTTTTTTTCTTAAAATTTCTGATCCATTAATAAAAATAATACCATTTTTAATTTCTATTTTATCTCCAGGCAGACCAATAACTCTTTTAATATAATCAGTTCTATTATTTTCAGGAGTTTTAAAAACTACTACATCGCCTCTCTCAGGTGTGTTTGAAAATATTTTACCGGGTATTAAAGGTATGGAAAATGGAAGAGAATGTTTTGAAAAACCGTATGAATATTTTGAAACAAAAATAAAATCTCCTACAAGAAGATTTGGCTTCATTGATCCTGAAGGTATATTGAAAGGCTCAAATATAAATGATCTAATCAGTAAAGCTATAAAGATTGCTATAAGTATTGACTTCAAATTACCAAAAAAACTATTTTTTTTAGATTTAGTCATAGATTGTCACATTTGCTATTGCGTATTTTTTTTCATCAGAAAGCGATAATTCGATTTTTGTATTCGAAGCTTTATTCATATTTTTAAAAATTTCTTTTGCATTACCATGAAGTTTAATAAATGGTTTACCAAATTGGTTGTTTTTGACTTCAATATCTTTCCAAAATACGCCTCTGGCTAAGCCTGTGCCTAAAGCTTTAGCACAAGCTTCTTTAGCTGCATATCTTTTTGCATATGATTCTACTGATTTTTTTCTATTTTCTGATCTTTCGATCTCTGAAGAACTAAAACATCTTTTTTTAAATCTGTCTCCATATTTATCAATTACTTTTCTTATTCTATTTATATCAATAATGTCTATTCCATTTCCATAAATCATTTTTAACCTTTCAATCTCTCTAAGGAAGATACTTCTTTTTCCATTCTTAATGCTGCAATAATATTTTGTAAATGATTAGCATCTCTAACCTCAATATCTATTATAATTTCAAAAAAATCTGATTTCCTAACTGAAAAAAGAATATTTGAAATGTTTCCATTATTTTTTGCAATAACGGTTGTTACTTTTCCTAAACTTCCAGGTTTATTAAATAAAACAACAACGATTCTTGCATTAGATACGGTTTCTAAATTATTTTGATTATCCCATGAAATATTTAACCATCTATCGGGGGCCTCTTGATATGAAGTAAGAGTGTCACAATCAAGTGTATGAACGGCAACTCCTATTCCAGCAGTTACTATACCTACTATACTATCTCCTTTTAATGGTGAACAACATCCTGCAAGATGATAAGACATTCCAGCAGTCAAGCCTTTTAACTTAATTGGATTTTGAATATTTTTATTAAATTTAGAAACTGGAATATAGTTATACTCAGGATAAATTTTCTTAATGACAGAAAGTGCTGTAATTTCTCCAGAGCCTATTGAAGCATATAATTCATCAATTGATTTATAACTAAAATCATCAAGTATTTTTTTTTCAATATTTTTATTAAATTCATAATTTTCTTTTTGAAAATAATTTATTAAAATTTCTCTACCAAAAATTATATGTTCTTCTTTCTTCTTAAATCTAAAAAATCTTCTTAGCTGAGATTTAACTTTTGTTGTTACAGCAAATCTTTGCCATAAAGGTGATGGCTGTGATGATTCAGAGGTGATAATTTCTATTTGATCTCCATTTTTTAAAATTGTTTTTAGAGGCTGTAACTTATCATTAATTTTAGCAGCTACACATTTATCACCTATTTGACTATGAATAGCATACGCAAAGTCTACAGGAGTTGCATTTTTAGGCAATTCAATTAGATCACCTTTTGGAGTAAAAACAAAAATATCATTTTGAAAAACTTTTAATTTAGAATTTTGAATTAATTCATCTTGAGAAACTGAAGAATTCATTGAATCTACTAAATCATGCGCCCATTTATATTCTTTTGCATCTTTTTCTTTGATTTTTTTCGGATCCTTATATTTCCAATGAGATGCAACTCCGAAATCAGCAATTTGATTCATTATGTTTGAACGAAATTGAATTTCAATTTTTTTGTTCTTTGGCCCCATAACTGATGTATGAAGTGCTCTATACCCATTTGATTTGGGAGCAGAAATAAAATCTTTAAACCTTCCTTGAATGTATGGAAAGTTTCTATGTATTATTCCTAAACATCTGTAGCATTCTCTGGTAGAATTTGTAATAACTCTAAAAGCCATAATATCCGAGAGTTGTTCAAAGGAAATATTTTTATTTTTAATTTTATTCCATATAGAATATGGAGATTTAATTCTGCCCTCTACTTTACAAAATAAATCTTCTTGAAAAAAAATATTTTTTAAATCATATCTAATTTCATCAACAATATTATCATCCTTTGATTTCAAATATTCCAATCTTTCAATAATTGTTTTTTTTGCATCAGGATTTATTACTTCAAATGAAATATCCTCTAATTCATCTTGCCATTCCTTCATACCTAATCTTTGTGCTAAGGGAGCAAAAACTTCTAATGTTTCTAAAGCTATTCTAGTTTTTTTATTTTCATCTTTAATAAATTGAATTGTTCTCATATTATGTAATCTATCAGCTAATTTTACTAAAATTACTCTTAAGTCTTTTGTTGTAGCTAAAATTAATTTTTTATAATTTTCTCCAAATTTTTGATTTTTTACCTTTAATGAATATTTATTTATTTTTGTTAATCCATCAACAAGTTCGACTATTTGATTTCCAAAATTTTTATTAATGTCCTCTATATTTAAACTTGTATCTTCAAGTGTATCATGAAGTAGGCCGGCTACTATAGAATCAGCATCTAACTTTATTGAAGTTAATATTTTTGCAACTTCTAATGGATGCGTAATAAAAGGATCACCTGATTTTCTTAGCTGATTACTATGAGCTTCTTCACTCAATCTAAGTGCCTGTCTTACTTTATCTTTTTCTTTATCATTTAGATAAGAGGTAATTAATTCTATCTCTTTATGAATTTCTTTAACCATAAATAATATTTAAATTATTTATTTAAATTATAAATTAACTTTATTATAAATCTTGTACTTTATCTTCATCTGATGAATTTTCCAAATTATCATTTGAAATATCTATTTGCGTTTCTTCCGCAGACTCACTAATATTTTCTCCTTCTTGATTTGCTTCATCAATTACTGATTCACTTGTTTCAGATTGGCTTTCATCACTATTATCTTCAATTTCATTTATTTCTTCATCTTCACTAAAAGTATTAGTTTGGTATTCTTCAATTAAGTTATTTTTGAGTTGCTCTGAAGTAATAGTTTCCTCAGCTATCTCTCTCAGTGCGATTACAGTATTTTTATCATTATCAATTTCAACAGTAGGTTCTTCACCAGAATGTAGTTTTCTTGCTCTATTAGAAGCAACTAAAACTAACTCAAATCTACTTGGAAATTTATCAATACAATCTTCAACTGTTATTCTAGCCATTTAGAGGCTTATATTGATCAAATTATAAAAGTAAATAGTTAATTATTTTTAAGTAATCTCTCTTTTTTTATGTTCCAATCCCTTTGTTTTATGGACTCTCTTTTATCAATTTTTTTCTTACCTTTTGCAATACCACAAGATAATTTTGCAATTCCTTTATCTGAGAAGTAAAGAGATATTGGAATTATTGTAAACCCTCCTTGTCTTATTGATCCAGCTATTTTATTAAATTCTTTTTTTGTTACTAATAATTTTCTATTTCTACTTGGATTATAATTATTATCAGTTGAATTTTGATATTTTTTTATAAAAGAGTTTGATAACCACAATTCACCATTTTGTTCTATAATATATGATCCTCTAATTGATCCCGTATTTATACGTAAAGATTTTACTTCAGAACCCGTTAGTACTATTCCTGCCTCTATTTTATTGGATATAGTAAAATTATAATTAGCGCTGTTATTAGCTGCAATTATTTTCATTTATAAAAGCTGCAACTCTTCAAGGCAGCTTTTAACTAATTCTTTAGTATGATCTTTTATAGAAGTTAATGGTAGTCTTGTATTTTCTTTACATAATCCTAACAATGAGGCAGCATATTTTGCTGGTCCTGGACTAGACTCTATAAATAACGCGTTATGTAATGATGCTAATTTTAAATTAATTTCTTGAGCTTTTAAAATATTGCCATCTTGCCAATACGAATGCATTTCTGAACATAATTTAGGTGCTACATTAGCTGTAACTGATATACAGCCATGTCCGCCTTGAGCTAAATATGCTAATGCAGTTCCATCTTCACCAGATAGATAACAAAAATCATTTTGCATATTTTTTCTTGTTAACAAAGGTCTAAATAAATCATTTGTTGCATCTTTAACTCCAATAATATTTTCAATGTTTGATAACTTAATCATAGTTTCAATAGACATATCAACAATAGATCTTCCTGGTATATTATAAATAATTATTGGAATTTTGGTCTTTTCAGCGATCGTTTTAAAATGCTCATATAATCCTGATTGAGTTGGTTTGTTATAATATGGAGTAACAACTAAAGCAGCATCAGCACCCGATTTTTTTGCATGCTCTGTATATTCAATAGCTTCTAAAGTGTTATTTGAACCAGTGCCAGCGATAACAGGAACTCTTTTGTCAGCAACTCTAATGGTTTCTTCGATTATTTTTTTATGTTCATCGTGTGATAAAGTTGGAGACTCACCAGTTGTCCCGCAAGGAACGAGTCCGTGAGATCCATTATCAATTAAATAATTTAATACATCTACTAAAGAAGCATAATCAACTTTATTGCCTTGAAATGGTGTTATAACCGCAGGTATACTTCCTTTAAACATTTTTATATGGCGGAGAGAGAGGGATTCGAACCCTCGGAAGGAATTACTTCCTTCGCAGGTTTAGCAAACCTGTGGTTTAAGCCACTCACCCATCTCTCCTGTAATTGTTTCATATTGCTTATATTGATGTAATAACGAAAATAGACAGGAATCTCAACATTATTTATTAATATTTAAAATATTGTTAACAATAAAGGATTTATCAAAAAAGTATTTCTTAGCTTAAGTTATAAATTCATTATACCCATAGCGTGCCTAAAAATTTATTAAATTAAATTAATTCTTTCAAAAAACCAATATAACCCAATACTAGAAATTATTATTGAAGATGGAACTTGAAAAAAAATTCTATAATTTTTATTTTTTGAAAAGTTTAAAGCTATTAATAGATATAAAGCCAATACTATAGATATTTGAGCAACTTCAATACCAAGATTAAACGAGATGAGATTTACAAATAAATCACTGCTGTTGTAACCTATATCACTCAAAACTAATGCAAATCCTAAACCATGAAGTAATCCAAAAAATAAGATTACAACATATCTTAAATATTCTTTTATATATCTTTTAAAAATATTTTCTAATCCGATATAAACTATAGAAAGTGCAATGATAGGTTCAACAATTTGAGGATTAATTCTCGTTAAAGATAAAGAAACAAATATGAGAGTAATTGAATGAGCAATAGTAAATATAGTTATTTGAGAAATTAATTTTTTTAAAGATGATGAAAATAAAAAAAGTCCAAATATGAACAAAATATGATCTAATCCTTTTGGAATTATATGTTGAATTCCTAGTACAAAAAATTTCGTGAAGCTATTAAATGTTTTACTAAAATTATTTTCCTTAAATGAAAATTGACTTGATTCAATTCCTGAATGTAAATATTCTGTAACTAATTCATCTTCTAATTTGTTATCATTATTCTCTCTTAAAATAATTGGGCCGTAGTTTTTAAACCACCGAAATGTAAATTGTTCAGAATTTTTATCTAATAAAACTCTAAAATAAACATGAGTATCTCTACTTATTTCAAAATTTTTTATATCTTCAACTTCAGCTTTAATTAAAATAATTTTATTTGATTCGTTATTAATTTTAATGTCAATATTAGAACTTATTTCACTCCAAGAATTTTGAAACATTTCTTGAAGGTCTTTTTTGTTTAAAATTCTAAATTTATCATAAATTTCACTTAGTGATGAAGAGTCTGTATTAGAAACAGTAGATGCATCAATATTAGATAATATCAATTCAGCGTTTAATCTTATTTTGAAATTCAAATAACTTTCATCATACGTAAAATCTGCAATAGATGGCTTTATTTCATGACTAATAGAAGATGTTGAAAATAAATTTAAAATACAGACTAGAATTAAAAATAGATATAACTTTATAATTTTTATATAAGAAAACATGATGAAATTTACTTTAAATAGATTAATATTTATTATTATCTTAACTTCAATAACAAAAATCTCTTTATGTCATGAATTTTGGATTGATCCAAAAAATTATCACTTATCAAATAATGAAAAAGCTGTGGCGAATATCTTTATAGGAGAAAATTTTGAAGGATCACCAATACCATTTACAAAAGAATATTTTAAAATATCATTCTTGCATGCTGAAGATAATAAATTAAAAATTAAAGGTAGATTAGGTGATATTCCCGCTCTTAATATTAAAAAAGCGTTCAAAGGATTAAATGTAATACAAGTTGAATCAGTTACTAAATATGTTGAGTATGAAAAATTAGTAAAATTTGAAATTTTCACAAGAGAGAAAGGGTATCCAAATTTAGCTCAAAAACATAGAGAAAATAACTACCCAGAAAATTTTTTTGAAAGTTATAAAAGATATGCAAAGTCATTAATTAGTGTAGAAAATTTTAACGGTAGAGATATCGATACAAATATGGAATTTGAATTAATTTTTTTAGACAATCCTCTTAAAAATTTAAATGAAAATAAAAGAATTCTATTAGAGTATAAAAATAAAATACTAGCTGATCATAAGGTTTCTGTTATGAGTTTAAATAATGGTTATTTTAGAAAAGAATATGTTAGAACAAACGAGGGTGGATATTTTGATTACCTCTTTAAAAAAAATACAAAATATTTAATTGAAAGTGTTGTTATAATTGAAGGTAGTAATAAGAAAAAAGATAATTATGCTAAGTGGCATTCTTTGTGGACTTCATATACTTTAAAAACACCAAATGAAAATTAATTTTAAGTTAGTTCCAAGTTATAATCTAAAGAGAGCAATATTGCAAAATAAAGCAATTTATTTTATGCATATACCTAAATGTGGAGGAACAACAATAGATCATATATTTGTTAAACTTTCATCAATATTAAAAACTTATGATTTCTATAGACATAAATACAAAATAAGAAATTATTGTGAAAAGTTAAAACCATTTGTTTTAGAGGAGCAAAAAAAACTTTTTATCTCTGGTCATTTAAATTATAATTTTTGTTCAAAAATAGAAAACTGCTTCAAAAGCACTATTGTAAGAGAGCCATCTGAAAGAATTGTATCTGATTATAAATTCTTCATACATAAAACTAAGAAAAATCCATCAGAATATTTATTTGAAAATTATATAAAAAATGAAATTTCAAAATTTAGAGATAATTTAGTCACTAGACAATTTTCAGGCTTGTATAATAAAGAAAGATCAATAAAATTTAATGATTTGGATATCGCAATTAAAAATATTAATTATTTTGATTTGATTAATACATTTGAAAATTGGGATAATTTTTTATCAGATATACTTAGTTATTTCAAACTCCCTTCAATTCTTTATTCACGTTTTCAACAACATAATTATAGTTTTAATTACATGCCAGATAAAAAAAGTCTCAACTTAATTTATAAACATTATGAGTATGATTTTGAACTTTATAAAAGAATTAATCAAAAAATAAAACAGCAATCTAATGTTATGAATAATGTTTATAATGATAAAATATGTATTGTTTCACCATACATTAAAACAGAAAATAAATTGTATAGTAAAAATGAAGTTTCTAGTTTATTTAATAAAAATGAAACAAATTATTTTTTATAGAAAAATATCATTTAAAATAATAAAAATATTTTTATTAATAAATTATATAATTCATGCCAAATAATAATCTTTTAAAAGACTTTTTTGAAGGAAAAGTGAAACTCTGGAAATCCTATTGGTTAGTTGGTGAACTACTAAATGGTATTGTTTTACTAATTATATTTAATCTTGAAATTTATTTTTTTAATACAGATAGCTCTGTTTCCCAAATACCATTTTTAGATTTTAGTAATCTTGCGCTAATCTCAAAAATTTTTATTTTTATTTGGACAATATTTATTTCTATTGGAATTTGGAGAGCAGCAGAAAATTACAAAGGAAGTATTATTTGGGTAGTTTTAACATTTATAATTGTTGCTTATAGATGCTATTCTTTACGTTTAATTTTTTTTATTTAATTTTTGTTTTAAAATATCATTTAACATTTTTGGATTAGCTTTTCCTTTAGTTAATTTCATAGCTTGGCCAACAAAGAAACCTAATAACTTATCTTTACCTGCTAGATACTGTTCGACCATTTTTGGATTTTCTGCAATTACCTCATCAATAACTTTTGCAATTTCACCCTGATCTGTAACTTGTTGCAAACCCTTTTCATCTACGATTTGTCTAGCTGTTTTTTCTGAAGAAAACATATCTTCCAATACATCTTTTGCAATTTTGCCAGAAATTTCATTTGTAGAAATTAACTTTATAAGTTGTCCTAAGTTTTCAGGTGATACTGGAGAGTTATTTAAATCTTGATTATTTTTGTTTAATAATGAAAACAATTCAGACGTAATCCAATTTACAACTATTTTTGCATGATTTTTTAATTCTGGATCTGAATTAATTGTTTCATTAAAATAATCAGATGTTTGTTTCTCTGCAGTTAATACTGAGGCGTCATAATTAGACAACTTATAAGTCTCAATAAATTTATTCTTAAGCTCATCTGGAAGCTCTGGTATTGATGATTTAATTTTTCCTATTTCTTCTTTAGAAATTTCTAGTGGTAATAAATCCGGATCAGGAAAGTATCTATAGTCATGAGCTTCTTCTTTATTTCTCATGGGTCTAGTTTTGCCAGTAGATGTATTAAAAAGCATTGTGTTTTGTTCAATAGAACCGCCAGACTCTAATATTTCTATTTGTCTTTTTGCTTCATAATTAATAGCCTGCTTTATAAACTTTATAGAGTTTAAGTTTTTAATTTCACATCGAGTTCCATATTCATCTCCAGGTTTTCTTACTGAAATATTTACATCTGCTCTTAAAGAGCCCTCTTGCATATTTCCATCACATGTATCTAAATACATTAAAATTGATCTGATTTTGGATATATACATTCCAGCTTCATCAGGTGTTCTAATGTCTGGCTCACTAACAATTTCCATTAAAGCAACACCAGATCTATTAAGATCTACATATGTTTTTGAGGGATTTTGATCGTGTAAACTTTTACCAGCATCTTGTTCTAAATGTAATCTTACAATTCTAATATCTTTCGATGTTCCATCTTTAAAATCAATTGTAACTTTTCCTTCTCCAACAATTGGATATTTGTACTGACTAATTTGATATCCTTGTGGTAGATCAGCATAAAAGTAATTTTTTCTATCAAAGACAGAATAATTATTAATTTTAGCATTCAAACCGACGCCAGTTTTTACTGCCTGCTCCACGCAATACTTATTAATAACAGGCAACATTCCTGGCATAGCAGCATCGACTAAAGATACTTGACTATTTGGTGATGAGCCAAATTTTGTTGATGATGAAGAAAATAATTTAGAATTTGATTTTACTTGAGCATGTATTTCGAGACCGATTACCATCTCCCAATCATGCTTTTCACCTTTTATTAAATTATTCATATGATCTTTCTAGAGATACAGCGGCATTAAAAACTTGTTGTTCATCAAAGTGTTTTCCTAATATTTGAATACCTAGTGGTAAATTATTTTGATCTTTCCCAAAGGGAATGGAAATACCTGGTAGGCCAGCTAAAGAAGCAGGAACCGTAAACACATCATTTAAATACATTTTGATAGGATCATTTTGTTTTTCATTTAAGGGAAATGCAGCACTTGGTGCAGTAGGAGTAACTATAAAATCACATTCTTTAAAAGCTTTATTAAAATCATCAGCAATTAATTTTCTTACTTTTTGTGCCTTAAGATAATATGCATCATAATAGCCTGCAGATAATACGTATGTTCCTATTAATATTCTTCTTTTTACTTCTCTTCCAAAACCTTGAGCTCTTGTATTTTCATACATTTCATCAAGAGAATCAATTTCATCAGATCTAAAACCATATTTTACTCCATCATAACGAGCTAAATTTGAGGAAGCTTCAGCAGGAGCAATAATATAATAAGTAGGAAGTGCATATTTAGTATGAGGAAGTGAAATATTTTTAATTTTAACACCTTTTTTTTCTAAAACCTTGATAGCATCTTCCCATATCTGACTTATTTCCATTGGTGTACCATCAATAGAATACTCTTTTGGTATACCAACAGTTTTCCCATTTAGATCATCATCTAAATCTTCAAAATAATTTGGAATATCTACTTTAGCACTTGTACTATCTCTTTGATCAAACCCAGCGATGGATTGTAATAATATTGATGCATCTTCAACATTATGAGAAAAAATTCCTGCTTGATCCAAACTAGATGCAAAGGCAGCTATACCCCATCGGGAACATAAACCATATGTTGGTTTGATACCCACAACACCACAAAAGCTAGCTGGTTGTCTTATTGATCCACCTGTATCTGTTCCAGTTGCCCCTAAACATAAATCTGCTGCAACTGCTGCTGCGGAACCACCAGATGATCCACCAGGAGCTAAAGGCTCATTTTCTTGTGATAGGGGGTTAATTGTATTTCCAAAAAAACTTGTATTAGTAGCTGAGCCCATAGCAAACTCATCTAGATTTGTTTTACCAACAAAAATAGATCCTTCATCTAATAATTTTTGAGTAACAAATGATTCATAAGTTGGATTAAAATTTTCTAAAATCTTTGAAGCTGCAGTTGTAGGCATACTTTTAGTACAAAATAGATCCTTGATTGCAATCGGAATACCTTTTAATTTTTTTGCTGAATTATCTTTCTCTAAGTTATCTATCTGCTTTAAAACATTCTCTTCACTAAAATGAATAAAAACATTTAAGTTTTCATTTTCCTTAATTCTTTTTAAATAATCCTGATTTAATTCTCTTATTGATATTTTTTTTGTATCGAGATCTTTTAACGTTTGTTTCAAAGATGATTTAGACATTATTCTACCACCTTTGGTACTACAAAAAAACCTTCGAGTTTATCAGGAGCATTTTCAAGAATTTCCTCACTAGAATTCGTATCTTTTGATACATCTTCTCTTTTTGGTAAGATTGATGATGATATATTACTTAACGGTTCTACATTTTCAGTATTTACTTCATTTAATTGCTCAACCCAATCTAAAATTGAATTGAGATCCTTAATATAATCTTCAGATTCTTTATCATCTAACTTTATTCTAGATAGACGAGCAATTTTATTTATTGTATTTTTATCAATCTTCAATTTATGAGCTCCATTATATGAATGATCAAAATAATTTAATCGATGGCCTTAATACATCACAAATACTTGTAGGTCTAGACCTAGGAACTAAAACGATTGGTGTTGCAGTAAGCGATAGATCAAAAATAATCGCTACACCTCTTTCAATTATCCAAAGAAAAGGAACTAATAAAGATTTAATTATCATGAAAGATATTTTGAAAGAGTATGAAATTGGTGGATTTATTCTTGGTTTGCCGATTAGCCTGGATAATAGTGAAAACAAACAAAGCCAATTAGTAAGAGATTTTAATATTAATCTTCAAACCTTTTTTAAGAAACCTACAGCTCTTTGGGATGAAAGATTTTCATCAGATATAATCTTTAAAGAAATGAGAAAAGCTGATCTAAGTAAAACAAAGATAAAAAGTAAACTTGATCAGCAGTCAGCTGCTTATATCTTACAAGGATATTTAGATAGATATAGAAATAATTAATAAATTAGTTTACACATATTGACACATTATTAACACATATGAAATCAAAAATTCTTAAATCAGGACATATTAAATTATATAAAAGAGAAAATTCAAGATATTGGCAAATGAAAATAAAAATGCCAAAAATAAAAGCAATTAGATCATCTACAGGTTCAAAAATTCTTAAAGATGCAGAAAAAATAGCGTTAAAATATTATTCATCATTTTCATCACAAACAAATATCAAATTAAAAAGAAAAAAAAATATTTTTAAAAAAATTCATTTAGTAGAAACAGCAGACTTAACTAAAAAAGAAATTGAGCACATCTTAGATGAATCCAAAAAATACATATCTTTCAATAGAAAGAAAATTAAAAGAATTAATATTCTAGAAGGCAGAACAATATTTAATCTTTTTTTTGAAGACTCAACAAGAACAAGAACAAGTTTTGAAGTTGCCGCTAAAAGGCTAGGAGCAGATCTTATTAATGTAGTTGTAAAAGATAGTTCTATAAATAAAGGTGAAACCTTACTCGATACAATGACTACTATTAATTCTATGAATCCTGATGTTTTAATCGTAAGACATCCAGAGGAAGGAATTAGTAAAAAAATTTCTGAATCAGTTGATGCATCTGTGATCAATGCTGGTGATGGAAGTCATGAGCATCCCACACAAGCATTATTAGATGCACTTACTATAAAAAATAAATTTGAAAATTTTGCAAAATTAAAAATTGCTATTTGCGGGGATATTTTACATAGCCGTGTTGCTCGATCAAACATAATCATACTATCAAAGTTAGGTGCAAAAATAAATGTTATTGGACCTAAAGAATGGTTACCAAAAAGTTTAAATAAACTACCTGTGAACGTTTATACAGAAATGAAAAAAGGATTACAGAATTGTGATATTGTTATGATGCTACGTATTCAAAAAGAAAGAATAGTTGGAAAAATAATGCCAAATCAAAAGACTTATTTTAAAAAGTATGGTTTAGATTACAATAAACTTAAATATGCAAAAAAAAATGCTTTTGTTATGCATCCAGGTCCAATGAACCGTGGTGTAGAAATAGACTCCAAACTTGCCGATGACGTCACGAGGAGCTTAATACAAGAACAGGTCGCTATGGGTGTTGCAGTAAGAATGGCATGCTTAGACTTAATTATTAAAAACAGAGATGACTTTAGTAAGTAGTTTATCATTAATCATATTGTTTTATGTAATAGGATCATTACCCTTTGCATTGATTTTTACAAAATTATTTGGCTTGGGAGATATTAGAAAGGTTGGTTCTGGAAATGTAGGTGCAACAAATGTTTTAAGAACAGGAAATAAATTTGTAGCATTCATTGTTCTTTGTTTTGATATTTTTAAAGGCTTTCTTCCGTTCCTCATTTTACAAATGTATTTTCAAGATATTTCTTTATTGAATAAAATACTTCTCTGTCACTTTAACATATTAGGTCACATCTATCCTGTCTGGTTGAAATTTAAAGGTGGAAAAGGAGTGGCAACATATATTGGTTTTTTATTTGGTTTTAATCCTTATATTGGAATATTATTTTTATTAGTATGGCTCGTAACTGCTTTTGTAAGTAAATACTCTTCTCTTGGATCTTTAATTGGAATTTTAGTAGCTCCAGCTTATTATATTTTTATTAATTTTAATTTTTATATTCTAATTTTCTTTATTTATTTAACTTTAATTATTTATCTTAAACACACAGAAAACATTAAAAGACTCATAAACAAAACTGAAAGTAAAATTAAATTATCCAAGTAAAAATATACTTTTTTTTAAAATTTCTTGACGAATTATCTTTAAACTGAAATTTGGGGCCAAAATTTATGAATGTATTAATTGTTGAATCACCATCAAAAGCAAAGTCTATTAATAAATATTTAGGCTCTGACTTTAAAGTTCTCGCAAGTGTTGGACATGTCCGAGATTTATCAGCAAAAAATGATGCGATAGATACTGAAAATGATTTCCAAATGAAATGGGAAACCAGTGATCGTGGAAAAAAAGTAATAAAAGAAATAACAGATGCTGCTAAAAAATCTGAAAATTTATATCTAGCGACTGACCCCGACCGTGAAGGTGAAGCCATAGCTTGGCATGTAGAAAAACTACTTAGAGATAATTCATCACTTTCAAAATTAAATATCCACCGAGTTACATTCAATGAAATAACAAAAAATGCAGTTCTTGATAGTCTTAAAGAGCCAAGAGAAATAGATGAAAATTTAGTTAATGCCTATCTTGCAAGAAGAGCGTTAGATTTTCTTGTTGGTTTTACACTTTCTCCAGTGCTATGGAGAAAGTTACCAGGTTCAAAATCAGCGGGTAGAGTTCAATCTGTTGCCTTAAGAATAATTAGTGAGAGAGAACTTGAAATAGAAAAGTTTATTCCACAGGAATATTGGTCTTTACAAGGCGAGTTTAGAAATAAAGAAGATAAAATCATTAATTCCAGACTTACAGTTTATGATGGGAATAAAGTAGATAAACTTGATATTAAAAATGAGAGTGAGGCGACAAAAATTTTTAATGATATTAAAAATTCTACTTTAACTGTTGGAAATATTACGAAAAAAGAAGCTAGAAGAAATCCCTATCCTGCTTTTACTACATCTACAATGCAAATTGAGTCTAGTCGTAAACTTGGTCTTAGTGCGAGTCAAACAATGCGCACAGCTCAACGCCTTTATGAAGGAACAGATATTAAAGGAGAAACAACTGGCTTAATAACTTATATGCGGACAGACAGTGTCGTCATGTCAAAAGAAGCTATTAACCAAGTTCGAGGTTTTGTTACTGATAATTATGGTGCAAACTATTTGCCAGAAGCACCAAGAGTTTATAAATCGAAGGCTAAAAATGCTCAGGAAGCACATGAATGTATTAGACCGACAAATATTTACCTAACACCAAAAGATATTAAGCAATACATTACTTTAGAAGAATACAAGCTATATGAAATTATTTGGCAAAGAGCGGTAAGTTCACAAATGGCGAGTGCTGTATTAGATCAAGTAGCTGTTGATATTACAAACGAAGATAAAAAAATTGTTTTACGAGCAAATGGATCAACAATTAAGTTTCCTGGGATGTATAAAGTTTATCAAGAAGCTAAAGATGATGATAAAGATGAAGAAAAAGAAACAATTCTTCCTGCCATGAGTGAAGGAGAGAGTTTAAATCTCAAAGAAGTTGAAAAGACACAACATTTCACCTCCCCTCCTCCTCGTTACACCGAAGCTAGCTTAGTTAAAAAACTTGAAGAACTTGGTATTGGTAGACCATCTACTTATGCTTCTATTATTAAAGTTCTACAAGATAGAGATTATGTAATTTTAGATAAAAAACGTTTTAATCCTCATGATAGAGGACGAATAGTATCGATATTTTTAGAGAAATATTTCAATCAATATGTCGAATATGATTTTACTGCTGATCTTGAAAATCAACTTGATGAAATTTCTGATGGTAAGCTTGATTGGAAAGAAGTTCTGAGAAAATTTTGGGAAACATTCAAACAACTTTGCGATGAAACTGTAGGCAAATCAAATAGAGAGGTCATAGATGTGTTAGATGAAGCACTAGGTCCGCATTTCTTTCCACCAAATGGAGCAGATGAAAAAAGGAAATGTCCAACCTGTGATAATGGAAGACTAGGAATTAAAGTTGGAAAGTTTGGAGGATTTATTGGCTGCTCTAATTATCCTGATTGCAAATATACCGTTCAGTTTAATCAATTAAACGATAAAGATGGCGCTGCACTTAGCGGACCAAAAGAAATTGGCATTTATCCAGAAACAGGTGAAATGATTACTCTTCGAAAAGGTCCTTATGGATTTTATATGCAAGTTGGTGAAGGGACGAAAGAAAAGAAACCAAAAAGAGTTTCTATTCCTAAAAATTTTGAACCAGATGAAATAGGATTAAATACAGCAATCCAACTACTTGGCTTACCACGTAAATTAGGATTTCATCCTGAAACAAATAAAACAGTTAGTGCCGGTATTGGAATGTATGGACCATATATTCTTCATGATAAAAAATATAAAGCTCTAGAAAAAACAGATAATATTCTTGATATTGAACTTGAAAGAGCCATTGAATTAATTGCTAAGCCTACACAGAGAGGTAATGCAACATTAAAAACATTTGGAGAGCATCCAACAGAAAAGAAAAATATAACAGCTCATGATGGAAAATTTGGACCATATGTAAAATGTGGAAAAATAAATGCATCAATTCTTGGTGATCAAACAATTGATAGCTTAAAACTAGAAGATGCCATTAGGTTAATTGATGAAAGAAAAGCTAAAATGGGTCTCAAAAAAAAGAAAAAAACAGTTAAGAATTGAATTAAGCTGAAATAGTTTTAAATAGAGAATATGGCAAAAAATATATCTCTATCAACAATCAAAACTTTCAAAAATAAATTTTTAAGAAATAATAAAAATACAGCATCAAGAAATGCATTAATTAAAAATGATTTAGCTAATGTTGCACTCAATTGGGAAAACTTTAGTCAAATCAATCATAATTTTTCTAATCTAATAAAAAAAGAACTACCTGCAACAAACCAAATGGCATCAGGAAGATGTTGGGGATTTGCAGGATTAAATCTTATGCGTTTGCAAGTTGTTGATAGCCTTGAATTAAATACATTTGAGTTTTCACAAAATTATTTCATGTTTTGGGATAAGTTAGAGAAAGCGAACTATTTTTTAGAGAATATTATCAAATCAAGAGATGAATCATATGAAAGCAGATTAATTACTCATCTTTTAAAAGCACCTGTTCAAGATGGCGGACAGTGGGATATGTTTGTAAACTTAATTAATAAGTACGGTGCAGTACCTAAAGACGTAATGCCTGAAACAAATCATAGTAGTAAATCTGGTGCCATGAATTATATTCTTACTCACAAACTAAGAGAGTTTGCTTCTATACTAAGAAAGAAACCAGCAAAAAATTCTGCATCGCTTAAAAAAGATATGATGGAAACAATCTATAATTTACTGGCAATGTTTCTTGGTCAACCACCAGATGTTATCAATTGGTCTACAAGAAATAAAGATAATAGACATATTGTCATTTCAGATATGACACCGATTGATTTCTGCAAAAAATATGCAGATATCAATATTAAAGATAAAGTTTGCTTAATTCACGCTCCGATGAGCAATAAAAAATTTAATACAATGTACACAGTTGAATATCTTGGTAACGTTGTTGAAGGACAAATTATTAAATATCTTAATGTAGATATTAAAGAATTAAAAAAATCAGCAATGGACTCTATAAAAAACAATGAAGCTGTATGGTTTGGTTGTGACGTTGGTAAACGTTTTAGTCGTGATATGGGTGTCCTTGATATGGGCATTTACGACTATGAAAATGTCTTTCAAACTTCATTTAAAATGAATAAACAGACACGTTTAGAGTACGGTGATAGTGAAATGACTCATGCCATGCTTTTAACGGGAGTCGATATTAAAAAAAGAAATTCAACTAAATGGAAAATTGAAAATAGCTGGGGAACAAAAAGTGGCAATCAAGGGTATATGATGATGACTGATGAATGGTTTGAAGAATATACCTATGAAGTTGTCATTGATAAAAAATATCTTAACAAAAGACTTCTAAAATACTTAGATATGGAACCAGTAGCGCTAGCACCTTGGGATCCAATGGGTGCTTTAGCTAGATAAATTGAATAAAGATAACGCATCTAAAATTTGGAAGTTAATTCAAGAAACAGGCGACTTTTTAAAAGGAAAATTACCTGATCACCCTAATCATCCAAAGGGTAGAAATCCTTATGCTCATGTTGCTTTAGAAGTAAAAAATCATTTTGGTATGACCTATAAAGATATTCCTGATGAAAAATTCAATGAAGTTATTAATTATCTTGAAGAGTTAAAATCTAATCCTGAGTAGCTATTCTTTTATTACCCTGAATGGGTAAGAAGATAATAAAAATTGAAACTATGGCCATCATTATTGCATTAATTAAAAACAAATAAGTAAATTCTAAAGTTATGGAATATATTTCTGAAATTAAGAATACCGAAATTGGTCCTGACCCAAATGCAAGAATAAACTTAATTCCATATACAACACCATGATACTTTTGGGGTGTAAATTTCCCAAGTAGGAGATTTTCTGTAGGCAGAATACTTGCATTAAATACGGCAGCTAGAACACATAACACTACTAAAGAGTAACCAGATATGTAAGCTATACCAAGATAACACGGAAACTGAAGAAATATACCAATTAAGTAAATGGTTTTTAAATTAAATCGATCAGCAAGTAGGCCTCCAACAAATGTTGTAGCTCCAGAAATAAAATAGATAATTGCTATCATAAATCCAATTTGAATTGAGCTTGTGTTACCAATTCGTATTTCAAATACTTTTGGTAAGGCTGTTTGTGTATTGTGAAAAGATAATCCAAGGGCAAACATTGATAAAAGCATGATTAGTGCAATTAAAATCATTTCATTTCTTGAATGATCTTCCTGATCATTTTTAATAAAATAATTTTTATAAGATATTTTATCAATAAAGATTAAGTAAATTAGAAATAATCCAATAATAATAGATATTAGACCAGGCAATATAAAAGCTAATTGCCAATTTAGTAATTCTGTTAGAGTACCAGCCACAAATGCTCCGGATCCTATCCCTACCCCGCCAAAAATACCATTTACACCAAGCGCTCTTCCCTGTTTGTTTGCCGCATGAATCACCCAAGGAATTCCTACAGGATGATAAATTGAACAGAAAAGTCCAAGAAGTGATAAAGAAAAAAATAAAAAAGAAACTGATGTGCTTAAACCACATAATATGGAAGCTAATCCCATTCCAATAAACATAATTGTCATAGTTCCTGAACGAGACCATTTATCACTTAACCAGCCAAAAGGAATTGCTCCTAAACCAATTAGTAGAGCTCCAAGAGACCATAATCTAATTAATTGATCGTAAGAAATATTCCATTCTTTTTCTATCGTCAGAACGATTACAAAATAAAATGCTGCAAACATATGCATGAGAGCATGACCTATTGATGAAAATAGGAGTGTATAAAAAGTATTATTCAAACTCTTCGTAATTAATAGAAAGAGAATTTACACAGTATCTTTTGCCAGTAGGCTCTGGACCGTCATCAAAGACATGGCCTAAATGAGCATCGCATTTGGCACACATAATTTCAATACGCACCATTCCATGAGATCTATCAGTCTCTGTTTTAATTGCTTCAGGTGATATTTGTTCAAAAAAACTTGGCCATCCACAATAAGAATCATATTTTGTAGAACTATTAAATAATTCATTACCACAGCATTTACATTTAAAAATACCGCCATTAATAATTTCAAAATTTTTACCAGAAAAAGGTGGTTCTGTTCCCTTTTGTCTTGTTACGTAATATTCATCTTCTGTGAGAAGAGATTTCCATTCCTGATCAGTTTTGACTATTTTATTCATTTTTAAATCTTATATTAGATAATATAATTCCTGTAATTATAAAAAAAACACCTACAATATGAAATATTGCAAAACTCTCATTTAAAAAAGTTATTGCCCAAATTGCAGCAAAGACAGGTATAAAGTGTAAAAATAAACCAGCTCTATTTGGTCCAATTAAATAGACACCCTTATTCCAAGCAAAATAAGCAGCAATACTTGCAAAGATAGCAACATAAATAATAATGAAAAAGTCATAAGAAGATGAAAGTAAAAATGTACCATTGAAAGATTCAAAAAGATAAAATGGAATAATAAAAAATAAGCCAATAATAATCATTACTTCTAAGCTTGCTAGTTGAGGAATTGATGTATCCATCTTTTTTAACAGCACAGAATATAAACACCAAGATATTACGGCGGCAAACATCCATATATCTCCAATAGTAAAATTTAAAGTATATAAATTATTTAAGTTTCCTTTTAAAATTATAGCTAAAGCACCTAATAAAGATAAAATTATGCCAATTAATTGAAGTTTTGAGATTTTAGTTCGAAATATTAGCCAAGAAAAACCAATCATAATTACTGGTGCAGTAGATGCCATTATAGTAGAATTTAAAACTAAAGTAGTCTGTAATGAAATATATGTAAAAGAGTTAAATATTGTAACACTTAAAATACTTAACGTGGTCATTAGTAAAAAGTTTTCTTTGTAATAATTTAAATTTCCCAAAATACTTTTAAGGGTGAAAGGTAGTAGTAAAAGCAAAGCTAAAGACCATCTAAAAAAACTTAATTTAAATGGTGAAAGATCAGTTATGTGAGCAACTTTTCCAAAAAAAAAATTTCCTGACCAAAATAAAGAAGAGGATGTTAACAATATGATTGCTAACATTAAGTTTCTTGACATTTATTTATCTAAAAGTGTCATGAGGGATGAAGTATCAAACCTATTGCCACCATTTTTTTGTACTTCTTCATAATATTTATCAACAATTTTTGTAACAGGAAGCATTGCTCCATTTTTGCTGGCTTCGTTAAAACAAATTGATAAATCCTTGCGCATCCAATCAACTGCAAAACCATAATCAAATTTGCCATCGAGCATAGTTCTATATCTATTTTCCATTTGCCATGATTGAGCTGCACCCTTTGATATAACGCTAAGAACCTTTTCCATATCTACATTCGATTTTTTTCCAAAAGCCATTGCTTCAGATAAACCTTGAACTAATCCCGCAATACAAATTTGATTTATCATTTTAGCTATTTGACCTGATCCAGATGGACCTATAAGTTCAATGGCTTTACCATAAGATGCGAGAACTGGCTTAACAGTATTATAATCTTTTTCATCACCACCAATCATAATAGAAAGAACACCATTTTCTGCTCCAGCCTGACCACCAGATACAGGAGCGTCAAGAAAACTTAATTTTTTATCTTTAAGTTTTTGATAATAATTTCTTGCTATCTCTGCAGAAGCTGTTGTGTGATCAACAATAATTGATCCCTCAGCTACATTTGAAAGAATTCCACCTTCACCTTCCATCACTTCAATAATATCTTCATCACGTCCAACACACATAAAAACAATTTCAGAATTTTGAGAAGCTTCACCAGGAGTTTTAGCCATGCTTCCTTTGTACTTTTCTACCCATTTTTCTGCTTTAACTGTTGTTCTATTATAAACAGTTACATTATAACCATTGTTTTGAAGATGGCCTGCCATTGGGTAACCCATTACTCCTAAGCCAATAAAAGAAACATTTTTAATACTCATTAATATTCTCCTATTTTTTCTAAAATTTTAAAATTCAAATCTTCTGAATTACTAACAATTAAATTCTTATTCTTTTTTGTAAAGTCATATTTATTTTTATCAAAATCTATATCAGAACCTCCCGCTTCTCTGACAAAAAGAATACCTGGAATATGATCCCAGGGAGATAATTTTGATAAAATAGCAAAATTTCTAATGCCAATACCTATATCTATATATTCAAAACCAATACATCTATAAGAGTTAACTTCTTTAAATATGTTTTTAAATATTTTTAACTTATCTTTAAATCCTGGTTCCCAATACTTTGTGCTTATCGATCCTATAGTTTCTTCAATTATATTTATTTCTTTTGTGATAATTTTATTATTATTGATATAAGCACCTTCATTTACAATTGCTGAACACATAATTTTATCTAATGGTTTATATATCCAAGAACGTAAAATTTTTTCTTTAAATGTTAAGGCTATCATAATTGCAAATTTATTTCTACCATTAGCAAAATTTGTTGTTCCATCTATTGGGTCAACAGTCCAACAATATGCATCTTCATTATAAAAATTTAATATATTTTCATTTCTAGAATATTCTTCTTCACCTATAAAATTTGAAGTAGGTAAGATTTTTAACAAATTTTTTTTTAATTCTTTTTCTGCCTCTATGTCAGCTGCTGTTACTAAATCAGATCCATTTTTATAATTAATGTCATCGTCTGATAAATTTTTAAATTTTGGTAAGATAATATTTTGACTTACGTTAAAACAAATATCCTCTATGTCCTCTTGCTTTATATTATCCATTTATACATGCTTCGGTATACATTTCTGCTAGTTTCAATGTGATATTACCAATTTTACCATTATTAATTTTTTTATTATCAATTTTTAAAATAGGAGTAATAAAACTTCCAGAGCTTGTTAAGAAAACTTCATCAGCATTAATTAATTGCTTTTGGGTAAATTGTTTTTCTATTAGTTTAAGTTTAGTTTTTTTTATAATTTTTAAAAGAGATGTTCTAGTTACTCCTTTTAAAATATCAGAATTAGCTGGATGAGTTATTAAATTATTTCTTTTAATAATCCAAATATTAGAAGATGTACCCTCAGTTACTTTTCCATTTTGTATTAAAATTGCCTCATAAGCATTTTTCTTTTTGGCCATATTTGCTGCTATAATATTTGGAAGTAAATTTACTGTTTTGATATCACGTCTTTTCCATCGAAGATCTTGATATGTAATTGTATTTACCCCTACAAATTTTTTTCCAGGTAAATTAAAGCTTTTATTTCTTGTGTATACAATCAAAGTTGGGTTTAAATTTTTTTGATATTTGTGTTCTCTAAATTGAATACCTCTTGTAATTTGTAAATAAATTATACCATTAGTTGTTTTATTTTTCTTTATTAGATTGAGAAAAATATTATTTAAGTTTTTTTTATTAATTGTAAATTTAATTTCTAATTCACGAAGAGAATATTTTAATCTCTTGAGATGAAAATCTAAATCAATAAAATTTTTATCTAAAACTGCGATAACTTCATAAACACTATCTGCGAATTGTAATCCCCTATCCTCTATATGAATTTTTGCTAATTTAAAATTTACAAATTTGTTATTTATATAAGCAAAATTTGGCATTAAATTAAACTTTTGATAAAAGTTTTTCTAGTTTTTTTATGCAGTTTGTTTCAGCAAAAAAAACAACATCATCATTCTCTTTAAATACAGTTTGACTATTAGGAATTATAATTTTTTTATCTCTTACAATGGAGCCAATACGTATACCTTTTGGCAAATCTAAATCTTTTAGATTTTTATTACAAAGAAATGATTCTGACTGAATATCTGCCTCTATTACTTCTCCAAAACCTTCACCTATAGAATAATCGTTTCTTATTTTTACACCTCTAACCTTTTCTAAAATTTTAGAAATTGTTATTATTTTTGGATCTATGGTCATATCAACACCTATATTAGATAACAAAGATGAATAACTACTATTATTAATCAAGGTTATTGATGTGTCAGCTCCTGCTCTTTTAGCAAGTAAGGATGATAGTATATTAACTTCATCGTCTTCTGTAATTGATATACAGTAACCTGAATCTGATATGTTTACCTCTTCAAGTATTTGATTGTCTAAGCCATCTCCACATGTCACTGTTATATTTTCTAAATTTGATGCAAGAAATTCTGCTCGTTCTTTATTAGCTTCAATAAGTTCAGTTTTTATATATGTGTCAGAATTTTCAATTAGCTGAGCAAGTGAAAATCCTATATTTCCACCACCTATAATTACGGCTTTTTTTGCCTGCAATTCTTGATGGCCAAATTCAGATAACACATCTGTCAAATTATCAGTTTCCACAACTAGAAAAATTGTATCTTTTTTTTCAATTTTAGTTGAAGAATTTACTGTAAATTTTTGATCTCCTCTAAATATAAACATTATGTTAGCAAGATAGTCTGGAAATTTTTCTGATAATTCTCTAACAGACAGACCTGAATGTAAAAAATTATCTTCACATTTTAGGCCAATTAATTTTAATTTTTTATCTGATAATTCAACCATGTCTATTGTGCCAGGAGAAATTAATCTTCTAAATATACCCTTGGCAACTTCTTGTTCGGGAGAAATAATTGCATCTATTGGGAAATTGTCATCATTATATAAATTTTTCCAATCAGTTTTTAAATAATCTTGTTGTCTTATTCTTGCAATTTTCTTTTTAATTTTGAATAAAGAATGGCCAATTTGGCAAGTAACCATATTAGTTTCATCACTCTTAGTAACTGCAATTAATATTTCGCAGTCAATAGCACCAGCGCTCTCTAAAACTGATGGCATACTAGGAATGCCATTAATTGTTTTGACATCCAACGTTTCAGATACTTTATTTAACCTATTTTCATCTTCATCAATAACTGTAACTTCAAAATTTTCACGTGATAGTTTATCAGCTATGCTATATCCAACATCTCCAGCACCACAAATAATTGTTTTCATTAATTAGTTATTCTACTTTAATATCTAGTGATTTAAACTTTCTATAAAGAGCAGTTCTTTCCATTCCTGTAAATTCAGAAACTTTTGTTATATTACCATTAAATCTCTTAATTTGCGATATTAAATAATTTTTTTCAAACTCAGATCTGGCTTCTTTAAGAGACAAATCCAATGAATTATTTGAAGAATTTGACGCAGTTTCATCTCCCATTTGTAGTGCTAAATCATCAACCTCTAACTCTTTTATATTTTGATCCTGATTAAGTATTAGACTTTTCTCTACATAGTTAATTAGTTGAGATATATTTCCAGGCCAATCATACATTTGTAACTTAGTTAAGGCTTTAGAAGAAAATTTAAAATTTAAAATTCCTCCACTTTTTTCATTTAAATAAAAATCAAGAATAGGAAGAATATCATCTATCCTATTTGAGAGAGATTTAAATTTGATAAAGTCTGTTGAAATTCTATCATATAATCTTTTAATAAAATTACCTTTTTCAATTTCAATTTTTAAATTTTTCTCAGTAATTGTAATAATTTTATGATTTAATTTAATATCAAGATCTTCAAAAAATTTTTTGTTTTCTAAAAAATTTAAAAGTTTTTTTTGATAAATATTTGGTAATGTTTCAATATTGAGCAGTATTAATGTGTTATTATTTGATCGATAAAAAATATTTTCATTAATTGAGTCTTTATTTTCTGAAAACATATTATCCAATGCTTCATTTGTTAGTTTTTTAAAATCAATTGATATAGGTAGTTTATCTCTATATTGTGAATTTTGATGTATTAAATTTGTAAAGTGTTTTTTTCCTGTTCCAAATGGCCCTTCAATTAATAGTCTTGAATTACTTGAACTCTGTTCATTTAAAAGTTTATTGATTTTTTTAATAAATTCTGAATTTCCTATCAATGGTGTTGTTTTAATTAAGGTATCTTTTAAATTTTTATTTTCACTTAATAATGATGAACTTTCTATTGCTCTCCTTGTAAGAATAATTAATTTATCACTGTTGAATGGCTTTTCTAAAAAGTCATACGCTCCATTTTTTATAGATTTCACTGCCAGATCAACAGTTCCGTGACCACTAATAATAATAATTGGAATATTGACATTAATTGATTTGAATTCTTTTAAAATTTCGATACCATCTAATTTACTGTTAGATAACCATACATCTAAAATTACTAAGTCGGGTTTAATTTCATTAAATTTATTAATTGCTTCTTCGGAATTAAGAGCAATTGAAGTATTATAGTTTTCATCTTTTAAAATTTCAGAAATAAGAAAACAAATATCCTTTTCATCATCTATAATTAAAACTTTATGCATTGTATTCAAAATTAATAAGTGATTTTGTGCCTGCCATATTTTTATTTTTCTCAATTTTAATTTTACCACCGTGATCTTCAATAATTCTTTTTACAATAGATAAACCAAGACCAGTTCCTTTTGTTTTAGTTGTAAAATAAGGCTCAAATATTTTACTCAACATTTTTTGATCAATTCCCACGCCATTATCCTTTATTTCAATTTTTATATTTTTAGAATCAGTAGCCATTAATACTTCTACTGCAGGGTTAGGTATATTTTCCACAGCTTCAATAGCATTTTTAATTAAGTTACTGAAACATCTTGAGATTTGAAGAGTGTCAAAATGAAAATAAATATCATTTTCAGGTTTAATTAAATTAAGATTTATATCCTTCCTTGAATTGAAATATAAAAGGTATGCTTCTTCTAAACATCTTGTAAGGTTATCAAGCTTAATTTCTGCTTCAGGCATTCTTGCAAAAGATGAAAATTCATCGACTAACTTTCCAATATCATCTACCTGCCTTGATATTGTTTTAGTTAAAAGAGAAATATCCTCCTCATGTGTTTTTGGATCTAAAAATTTCTTTTCTATTCTTTCAGCAGAAAGTTTGATGGGGGTGAGAGGATTTTTAACTTCATGTGCTATCTTTCTTGCAATATCAGACCAAGCAGCATGTTTTTCCGCTAAAATTAAAGATGTAGCATCATCTAGAGCAACAACATATCCCTCAATTTTATTATCATTAATCTCTTTAATAACTCTAATATTAAAATTCCTCTGATCATCATATAATGTAAAATCGTATTGAAAATTTAATAATACTTTATTTGAGGTTTCAAAATTCTCGAATATCTTTTTCCATTCAGGGAAATAAAATAGAAAATTTTCATTTATTTTAAAAGTTTTAGTACTTCTAAATAGTTTTGTTAAAGTTTTATTGTATAACAAAATATTAAAATTTTTATCTAAAGAAATTACACCTATTGTTAAAAGGCTTAAGATCGCCTCTATAAAGATTCTTTTTTCTTCATCTTCTTGACTTTTTGATATTAATTCATTTTGTTTATTCTCAATTTCAGAAATCATTTTATTATAAGATGATAGTAATACTTTTATCTCTTGAAATTGATCTACCTCACTAACTTTAGCATCAAAATTCCCTTCTGATATCTTATTTGCTGATTTAATTAAGTTTGTAATTGGTTTACTAAGATTGCTAGCTAGATTAAATCCAATCAAAATTGCCACTAATATAAAACAAATGGAGAAAAGAACAAAGATCATTGAATAAGTTATTTGAATTCCTGAACTTTCTCCTTCTTTCATAGTATAAATTTCAAATGCCTCTTTTGTAGCGCTAATATGATCCCAGATATTAGTATTTAGATTTCTATTCACCTGCATGTAAACATCATTTAAAAAATTTATTTTTTTATAGGCTGTAATAGAATTTTTATCTAATTGGAAAATGTAAACACGATTTTGATTAACAATCTTAAATATTTCATTTGATGGTACTGAAAAATTTTTATTTTCAGGATCTTTTAAACTTAAATATATATTTCCTTCTGTATTAAAAATATAAATACTTGAAATTGTTCTTAAGTTAATAAATTCACTTAAAGCTGTTCTAATTGATTTAATATTAACCTCATTATTTTGAGAAACTTTTAATATCTCTCTCATAATTAACTGAGTATCAGACACAATTTCTGCCTGAATTTCATTTTCATAATTTCTTGCTACAATATTAGAATTTACAACCGCATCCCTTACAGCATCTCCATACCAAGTTCTTAATTCTAAATTAAAGAATAAAGATGTTATAATAACTAAACCAATAGCTGGTCCTAAAGCCATTGCAGCAAATAAATTGACAAATTTTATATATAATCGAGATTCATCATAACTTTTTCTTCTTCTCACTAAAATCAGAACAATTTGTCTAATAATTATGGATATCAATAAAATGACAAAAATTACATCCGCCAATAAAAAAAATTGTAGTCTTCTTGGATCTTTTACTAGATCGTTATTTGGAAGCATTAAGTAGAATGTGATCGAAAAACTCAATATGATTAAAAAGATTAAAAAATAAAAAGATAATCTTGAAAGATGAATAGATTTAAGTAATTTTGATAGGTTAAACACTGTATACTTTAGTTAGTTTTTAAATAATGATAGTAAAACAGTATAGTATATAAATTAAAATGATGAAAAATGCACTTGTAATTCTAGCTGGTGGAAAAGGAAAGAGATTTGGTCAAAAAATTCCAAAACAATTCTTAAAAATTGGGAATACAAATTTTTTAAATTATTTTATTTCAAATTTAGATTTATCAAACTTCGATATTATTAATATTTCAATAGATAAAAAATACCAAAACACTTACTTTAATCAAAAGGCTGTTTCTGAGAAAATAAAAATTACCTATTCAAAACCTGGGCTTACAAGACAAATTTCATCTTTTAATGCTTTAAAAAATTTAAAAAAATTTAAAATTAAAAATGTATTAATACATGATGCTGCGCGTCCTTTATGTAGTAATAAATTAATTAAAAGAATTATATCCAAATTAGGCAAAAATACTAATGCAATTCCATATGTTGAATATAATGACAGACAACTAATAAAGAAAAGTAGATTGGAAACAAAAGCAATTAACGTACAAACACCCCAGGGTTTTAATTATAATTTAATATTAAAAGAACATATCAAATATAAAAATTTTGAATTCAATGATGATGCAGGGCTATTACAAAAATCAAAAATAAAAATAAATTTGATCAAAGGTGAAAAAAATAATATTAAAATTACTTACCCAGAAGATATTCAGTTATTCAATTTATACAGAAAGCCCATAACAAAATACGGTATTGGTTATGATATTCATCAAATTGATAAAAAAACCAAAAATGGATTAAAATTAGGGGGTGTTAAAATTCCTTTCTCTAAGTTAATTGGTCATTCTGATGCGGACGTTGTACTGCATGCAATTTGTGATAGTATTTTTGGAGCGCTCTCTATGAGAGACATAGGTTATCACTTTCCAAACACAGATAAAAAATGGAAAAATGCAGATTCATCTAAGTTCATTATTTATTGCAGAAATAAACTTAGAGAAAAAGGTTATTCTTTAATCAATCTAGATATAAATATAATAGCTGAAAAACCTAAAATTAATAAGTATGTTTCAAAAATGATTAAGAACATTTCAACATTACTTCAAATTAAAAATACCTCTGTATCTATTAAAGCAACTACAAATGAAAAAATTGGTTTTATTGGTAATGGCGAAGGAATTGCAGCCGAGTCAATAGTTCATATAACAGATGATAAAATTAGCTAATTTTTTTGTATCTTTATCTTTTGCTGGATATATTAAATTAATACCATCAGGAACCTTTGCATCTTTTTTATCAATAGTTATTTTATTTCCTATTGTTGAATACAAAATTATTTCTTTAGAAATATTTGTAGTTATTTTTTTTGTAATCTTTTTACTATCTTTATTTTTTATTAATAAATTCTCTTCACACAACCAATCTCATGACTCAAAAATAATAGTTATTGATGAATTCTTAGGAGTATACTTAATTTTAATATTTTATGATCAAATTAAAATAATAAATCCTTATGTAACAATAGCGCTAATTTTTATTTTATTTCGTTTTTTTGATATATTGAAAATTTTTCCAGCCAACATAGTAGATAGGAAACTTAAGTCAGCTTTTGGTGTAATTCTTGATGATTTAATAGCAGGAATATATACAATAATAATTCTTTATATTGTAAATGCCTATTATTAAAAAAGTTATAGATAAATTAATAAAAAAAAATATCTCAATTTCAGTTGCTGAGTCATGCACAGGTGGGTTAATAGTAAACACTATAACAAAATATAGTGGAGTTTCAAAAATTTTCTCTTACGGGATTATTAGTTATTCAAATGAAGCTAAATCTAAATATTTATCTGTTTCAAAAAGAAATCTCTCTAAATTTGGAGCTGTAAGCAAAGAAGTAGCTGAGGACATGATAAATGGTCTGTATAAAAATGAAAAAACAAAAATCTGCATTTCTACAACTGGTATAGCAGGTCCGAATGGTGGGACAAAGTTAAAGCCAGTAGGATTAGTGTATATTGGAATTAAAGTTAATAAAAGTAATTATATTTTCAAGAAAATATACAAAGGGAAACGATTGGACATACAGAGAAAAACTAGGGATTTTATATTTAGCAAAATTAATCAATTAATCTAAAATTTCATCAGCACGAACTTTAAATGATTCAATCATTTTGTTTTCAATTAAAGGAAAAAAAGCTTCAGCAATTTTTTGGTGAAAAAATCGTTTAAATTCAAATTCAACATTAAAATGAATTCTTGTTTGATTTTTTTTTAATGATTCAAAAATCCAATTAGTTTTAAGGTCTTTTAAAGGTCCTTCAATATAAGTTGTACTTATTGAAAGTTTTTTTTTATCAAAAGTGACATGAGAACCAAAAGTTTGGGGCATAAAATATTTATACCATACGACCATATCAGCATATATTTCATTTTTATTTTTTGAATGAATTCTCATTGCTGAACACCAAGGAATAAAGTATGGATAACTTTCAATATCTAAAACAATATCAAAAAGTCCTTTTGCGTCGTGATCGACTATTTCCTCTCTATTTGAAGATTTCATTGAATTGAATAAAGTTTATTTTTCCTATTTTCTTGCATGATTTTAAAATCATCAGAAGCATGATAGCTTGAACGAGTTAGCGGTGATGATGCCACCATTAGAAATCCTTTAGCGTATGCCATTTTTTTATATTCATCAAATTCTTGAGGAGTAATAAATTTTTCTAGCTTAGCGTGTTTCGGTGTTGGAGGTAAGTATTGCCCTATTGTAATAAAATCAACATTAGCTGCTCTTAAATCATCCATTACCTGATATACTTCTTCTTTAGTTTCACCTAAACCAACCATTAGACCTGATTTTGTAAATATACTTGGGTTTTTTTCTTTAATTTGACTAAGTAAATTCAAACTTACGAAGTAACGTGAACCCGGACGAATTGATGGATATAATCTTGGAACTGTTTCTAAGTTATGATTGAAGACGTCAGGCAAATTTTTTGATAAAATATCTATCGCTTCAGGCTTATTTTTAAAGTCAGGAGTTAAAATTTCAATTGTGCAGCTTGGATTTAATGATTTAATTGAATCTATTACGTTGATAAAATGTAGTGCTCCACCATCTATTAGGTCGTCTCTATCAACACTTGTTATTACAACATGTTCTAAATTCAATTGCTTAACCGACTCAGCAATTCTTATGGCTTCACCGTGATCTATATAATGAGGCTTGCCAGTTTTAATATTACAAAATGCACAAGCTCTAGTACATATATCTCCGAGTATCATAAATGTTGCATGTTTTTTTTGCCAACATTCAGCTATGTTTGGACATGCAGCTTCTTCGCATACAGTTACAATTTTTTTATCTTTTAAGAGTTTATTTGTTTCTTTGAAAAATTTTGAAGTTGGTGCTTTTACTCTAATCCAACTTGGTTTTTTAGGAATTGGATTTGATTTGTTTTTAACTTTTTCAGGATGACGTGGTCCACTCATGTAGGTTAAATAACTTCCATATCCATGCTATTCAACCAAATTTGGAAGGGGTCTTCCAAAATATCGCTAAAATCTTTGAGTAATTTTGCCGCAACGGCACCATCTAGTGATCTATGATCTGCTGAAATAGTAGATTTCATTGTATGACCTATTTCAATACTGCCAGAGTTCACAACAGGTTTTTCAATTATAGATCCAATTGCAATAATACTTGATTGTGGTGGATTAATAATTGCTTGAAATTCTGTGATTCCAAACATGCCTAAGTTTGAGATAGTTATAGATCCTCCACTATATTCTTCTGGTAATAATTTATTTTGATTAGCTTTTTTTACTAATGATTTAATTTCTGTTGAAATTTCAGCTAATCCTTTTGTATCGGCTTCTTTAACAATAGGTGTAATCAATCCTTCTTTTAAGGCTACCGCTATAGCAATATCGATATTTTTATATTGATGAATTTTACCATTCACCCAAGAAATATTTGTTTCTGGATTTTTCGCTATTGCCATTGCACATGCTTTAACAATAAGGTCATTGAACGAGATTTTGATATTACTATTTGAGTTTATTTTTTTTCTTAAATTTATTAGCTTATCCATTCTTGTTTCAATAGTAAGATAAAAATGTGGAACCTCATTTTTTGTTTGTGTTGTTCTTTCAGCAATTATTTTTCTAATACTAGACGGTTTAATTACAGAAATGTTTTCATTATTGATATGAAGTTCAAAATTTTGAATATCTTTTTTTATTATCCTACCATCAGGTCCAGACCCTTTAATAAAAGTTAGATCAATATTGTTATCTTTCGAAAATTTTTTAACAAACGGTGAGACAAAATTAGTATTTTGTTTAGTGTTTGAATCTTTACTTCTTTCTATTATTTGAGTGTTATCTACTTCAGTATTTACTTTAGGTGTTTCTGAAACTTCATTTTTTTCTTCACTGCTTACAGTTTGATCTTTATCATTATAATCTTCTAATCTTTCATCTTTGCTACCATTGATTAGAGCAATGACAGAATTAACAGCAATTTGTTTATCTGGTGTTGTATCAATTAAATGTGTAATTTCTCCCTCATCAACTGCCTCAACTTCCATTGTTGCTTTATCTGTTTCAATTTCAGCTAATATATCTCCAGCTGAAACAGTATCACCAACATTAACTAACCACTTATTAATTACACCCTCTGACATTGTGGGTGATAATGCAGGCATCAAAACTTTAATGGCCATTTATTTAATATAACTTACTTTTTTTGCAGCATTTATAATATCATCAACTTGAGGAAGATATAATTTTTCTAAACTCAATGCGTATGGCATTGGAACATCCGCACTATTAACTTTTATCACTGGTGAATCTAAATAATCAAATGCATCCCTTTGAACAATATTTGCAATTTCAGAACCAACACTACCAAATGGCCAGGACTCTTCGACAGTAATTAGTCTATTAGTTTTTTTAACTGAATTTAAAATTGTTTTCGTATCCAAAGGTCGTAAAGTTTGTAAATCAATAATTTCTGCATCTAAATTGTATTCCTCTTTTAATCTTAATGCCGCTTCTTTTGATTTCTGCAACATTATAGAATAAGTAATAATCGTTAGATCTTTTCCTTCTTTTTCTATATTTGCTTTTCCAATTGGTATTGAGAAGTTAATGTCATTATTAACAGGACCTTTTAATCCATAAAGAATTTCATTTTCTAGAAAAATTACGGGATTTGGATCTGATATTGCAGATCTTAACAAACCTTTTGCGTTATAAGGAGTAGATGGCGCAATAACTTTTAAACCTGGCACTTGAGAATACCAGGAAGAAAAATCCTGACTATGTTGTGCAGCAACTTGGGCCGCAGCACCATTAGGTCCTCTGAAAACAATAGGACAATTAATTTGTCCTCCAGACATGTAAAGTGTTTTTGCAGCTGAATTTATAATTTGATCAATTGCTTGCATGGAAAAATTAAAAGTCATAAATTCTAAAATTGGTCTCAATCCCTTAAATGCTGCTCCAACTGCTAATCCAGTAAATCCATGTTCTGAAATAGGAGTATCTAATACTCTTTCTTTGCCAAATTCTTCTAGAAGACCTTGTGTTACTTTATACGCACCTTGATACTCGGCAACTTCCTCTCCAAGTATGAAAACTTTATTATCCTTTCTCATTTCTTCGGCCATTGTGTCTCTTAGTGCTTGGCGCATAGTAATTTCTTCCGAACTTAAATTTCTATCTTCTTCTATTTTAGGTGATGGTGTATCGATTATATCATTTTTCTTATTCTCAATTTTTGTATCAATATTTTTTTCAATTTTCTTTTCTTCAATCACTTTTTCTACGGGAGCTTCTTTTTTTACTTCAACTTTTTCATTTGGATCGCCAATAATCGCTATAGCTTTATTTACTGGAATATTGGCTTCTCCTTCTTTAAATAAAAGATCAAGAACAACACCTTCATCTACCGCTTCTACTTCCATTGTTGCTTTGTCAGTTTCAATTTCAGCAATCAAATCACCAGCTTTAACAGTATCTCCTTTTTTAATTAACCACTTAGACAGATTTCCTTCTGTCATTGTTGGAGATAATGCGGGCATTAAAATTTCTGTGCTCATAATTTATAGATAAACATCCGTATAAAGTTCGCTGTCCTTTGGAAAAGGACTATTGGTTGCAAATTCAGCTGCATTTTTAATTTCTTCTAAAATATCTTTATTAATTTTTTCAATTTCATCATTAGTTGCAATTTTTTTCTTTAAAATTTCAGCTTTGACTATTTCAATAGGATCGGTTTGCTTATAATTATCTAATTCTTCTTTTGTTCTATATTTTGCAGGATCTGACATTGAATGTCCTCTATATCGATATGTTTGTACTTCAATAATATAAGGCCCATTCCCTTCTCTGACATACTTACCTGCTTTATCTGCTGCTTCTATAACAGAGAACACATTCATCCCATCTACCTTCTCACCAGGAATACCAAATGCCTCTCCTCTTTTATATAAGTCTAATCCAGCCGCCGCTCTATCAACAGATGTGCCCATTCCATATTTGTTGTTTTCAATAATGTATAAAACAGGAAGCTTCCATAAAGCAGCTAGATTAAAAGCTTCAAAAACTTGCCCATTGTTCATCGCTCCATCACCAATATATGTTCTGCATATATTTTTTTCTCCATTATATTTATGCGTGAATGCTATACCCGTTCCAATTGGTACTTGAGCTCCTACAATACCATGCCCACCGTAAAAATTATTTTCTTTTGAAAACATATGCATTGAACCGCCCTTACCAGCAGAATAGCCATCTTCTCTACCAGTCAACTCTGCCATAATACGTTTTGGATCTAGTCCTCTAGCGATCATATGGCCATGATCTCTGTAAGTTGTTACAACTGAGTCATTCTTATCTATTGTCATCAATATACCAACAACAACTGCTTCTTGGCCAATATACAAATGGCAAAAACCACCTATTTTACCCATTCCGTAAAGTTGAGCTGCTCTTTCCTCAAATCTTCTTATTTTGAGCATAAAAGAATACATTTTAATGTAATCCGCTTTTTGAAGTTTCTTCATATGATAATCTTTAACTATAATTAGGGTGATTTTTTGTCAAATAAATCAGTTTATTCTATAATTATAACTGTTTCGTTTTCTGAAGTAAATCCTGTAACTTTCCTAAATGTCTCATCTAAATAGTCCAAATCTATAGTATTTGGTTGTAATCTTTTAATTCTATCTAGATAAAATTCATTTTCCATTTTTAAGGAAAGATATTGTTCATTATATTGAGCATTAAGATTTTTAAGACTGAAATATTTCAGTAATCCCCTCTCACCATTTACAAGAAAATAAAGAAGATAAACAAATAGAAAAAAAGTAAACAAAAAAGACAAATAAAAATAAAATTTATTTTTTAAAACTAATGATTTGTTCATTTTCTATATAAATAACATATTTAAGTTCGAGACTGTCAATTATTATTTAAGATAGAAGATCCAGCATACTTTGCTTTACCTTGTAATGCCTCTTCAATTCTTAATAATTGATTATATTTTGCCGTTCTATCTGTTCTAGATAAAGAACCTGTTTTAATTTGACCTGCTGAAACACCAACTGATAAATCAGCAATCGTCGTATCTTCAGTCTCGCCAGAACGATGTGAAATAATAGTAGTGAAATTATTTTCTTTTGCTAATTTAATCGACTCCAAAGTTTCTTTTAGAGTACCTATTTGATTTACTTTTACTAAAATAGAATTACCCGCACCCTCTGTAATACCTTTTTGTAATCTTTTTTTATTTGTAACAAATAAATCATCACCAACTAACTGAACTTTTTTTCCTATTGTTGAAGTTAAATTTGACCAACCACCCCAATCATCCTCTGACATTCCATCTTCAATAGAATAAATTGGATAAGCATTTACCAATTTCTCTAAATATATTATCATCTCATCAGAAGACAAAACAATTTTTTCTCCTTGTAAATCATATTTATTATTTTTGTAAAATTCAGTTGATGCAACATCAAGTGAAAGATAAATATCTTTTCCAGGTTTAAAACCTGCATCCTCCACTGATTGCAAAACAGTTTCTATGACTTCACTAGAACTATTTATATTAGGAGCAAATCCACCTTCATCTCCAACATTTGTGTTTAAGCCTTTTGATTTTAAAAGTGACTTTAATGAATGAAATATTTCACAACCATATTGAAGTGCTTCTGAAAAATTATTTGCACCTATGGGAGCAACCATAAATTCTTGAATATCAACATCATTATCTGCATGTGATCCTCCATTAATAATGTTCATCATTGGAACTGGAAGACTCATTGCATTTTCTTTACCGAGAAAAGAATAAAGTTCATGACCTTCAGAAGAAGCTAAACATTTTGCAAAAGCTAAGCTTGCAGCAAGTGTTGCATTAGCGCCTAGGTTAGATTTATTTTCCGTACCATCAAGTTCTAATAAAAAATCATCAAAAGAAGAAATATCTTCAAATGATTTTCCAATTAGTTCATTAGAAATTGTATCATTGATATTTCCTACTGCTTTCAGAACACCTTTACCTTTGTATTTGGATTTATCATTATCTCGCAATTCTAGAGCCTCATGCACTCCAGTAGATGCTCCACTTGGAACCGCAGCTCTTCCAAATATCGAATTTTCAAACTCTATATCGCATTCAACAGTTGGGTTTCCTCTACTATCTATTACTTGTCTTGCTTTTATATTTGTAATTTTAGGCATGGTTTTTCGCTATATCATCAAATTGTTTAAGTTGAATTAATAAATTTTTTAAATCCTTTATATTAATCATGTTTGGTCCATCGCTAGGGGCATTATCTGGGTCATTATGTGTTTCTAAAAATAAACCAGCTACACCAATAGAAATAGCAGCTTTACATAAAGAAGGAATATGTTCTCTTTGACCGCCACTTTTATCGCCCATCCCTCCTGGTTGTTGAACGGAATGAGTTGCATCAAAAATTACAGGATACTTATATTTTTTCATAATATCAATACCTTTGAAATCATTTACTAGTGTGTTGTAACCAAAAGTAGTTCCTCTTTCAGTTATCATAATTTTTTTATTATCTGTAGTTTCTATCTTTGTGAAAATATTTTTAACGTCAGTTGGTGATAAAAACTGACCTTTTTTAACATTAATAATTTTATTTGTACTACCAGCAGCTAGTAATAAATCTGTTTGACGGCATAGAAAAGCAGGAATTTGGATAATATCGATAATACTATCTTGTTTTAATTGATTACATTGATCCTCATTATGAACATCGGTTAGTATTGGTAAATTAAAATTATTTTTTATTTTTTCAAAGATTTTTAAAGCTTCATCGAGATTAATACCCCTATTACTATTAATACTTGATCTATTTGCCTTATCAAAACTAGATTTAAAAATTAAATTAATTCCAACTTCATCACATATCTTATTTAGTTCTTCTGCAATCATCAATGAGTGACTTTCATTTTCTATTACACATGGGCCTGCAATTAGAGCAAATGGAGAATCATTTGAGATAGAAAAATTTTTTAAATTGATGTTAATCATTAATTGCAGCCTTTATAAATGACACAAAAAGAGGATGCGGATCCAATGGTCTTGATTTTAACTCTGGGTGAAATTGAACTCCTATAAACCATTTATGTTTTTTACTCTCAAGCACTTCAGGCAATAATCCATCTGGTGACATACCACTAAAATAATAACCTTTGTTTTCAAATTTTGATAGAAATTTCTGATTTACTTCATACCTATGTCTGTGTCTCTCACTAATTACTTTCTTTTTATATATAGAAAAGATTTTTGAATTTTTTTTCAAAATAGCTCTGTATGCTCCAAGACGCATCGTTCCACCTTTATCACTATTTTTATCTCTTTTTTCGATCTTATTTTTATTTACCCATTCTGTCATTAATCCTACAACTGATTTATTAGTTTTCTTAAATTCTGAAGAATGAGCATTTTTAATTTTTAGTACATTTTGTGCTATTTCAATAACTGCTAACTGCATTCCAAGACATATTCCAAAAAAGGGAATATTGTTTTCTCTTGCATATTTTATGGCATTAATTTTTCCATTAATACCACGAATACCAAAACCACCCGGAATTAAAATTCCATCACAACCTTTTAATTTTTTCATTAAACTAACGTTGTTTTCTTTTTCAGAATTAATCCATTGAATATCTACTTCAGCAGAATTTTCTATTCCACCATGTACCAATGCTTCATTAAGCGATTTATAACTATCTTTGAGATTTGTGTATTTTCCTACAACTGCGATTTTAACCTTATGTTTTATCTTTTTAATTTTTTTTTGAAGATCAATCCAAGGCTTTAAATTTAGTTTGTGATTTTTTGGTTTGTAACCTAATTGTTTTAGGAGAACCTCATCCAAACCATATTTAGAATACAATGAAGGAACTTCATAAATTGATCTAGCATTCAATGCTGGGATTACGGACTCTTTTTTTACATTACAAAATAAAGATATTTTAGAGATGGAGTCCTTATCTATTGGTTGTTCAGATCTACACATAATGATGTCTGGTTGAATACCAGCATTGAGAAGTTCTTTAACTGAATGTTGAGTAGGTTTCGTTTTTAACTCACCCGCAGAACTTAAGTATGGAATATAAGTCATATGAATTAAAGCTGATGATATATTTTTATCATTTCTAATTTGTCGTATTGCTTCTAAGAACGGTAGAGATTCAATATCTCCTACTGTTCCTCCAATTTCATAAATGGCAATATCTTCATTTTTTAAATCACTATTAATAAATGATTTTATTTCATTGGTAACGTGAGGAATTACCTGAATTGTTGAGCCAAGGTAATCTCCTTTTCTTTCTTTTAGAAGAACATTAGAATAAATCTTACCTGACGATACACTATCTGATTGTTTAGCAGATTGATTTGTGAACCTTTCGTAATGACCAAGATCTAAATCTGTTTCTGCACCATCATCTGTAACATAAACTTCTCCATGTTGATATGGACTCATTGTTCCTGGATCCACATTCAAATAAGGATCTAACTTTCTTATTCTTACTTTAAATTTTCTACTTTTAAGAAGTGTTGCAAGAGAAGCTGAGGCTATACCTTTTCCAAGAGATGATGCTACTCCACCCGTAATAAAAACAAAATGCATTACGGAATATCGTGATACATAATAGATCTTATTATAGCAAGATATTATTAATTATTTTCGGGTATAGTTGGTTCTTCTGAAGTTTCTTCGGTATTAATTGAAGGAAGTGACTCTAAAACATTGCGATCTGAACCAATAGAGGCTGTAATTGTAAGAACGATACTCATTACCATGAATAAACCAGCAGTTAATGCAGTTAGCCTAGAAAGTAGGTTTGCAGTACCTCGAGCTGACATCATTCCAGTTGAAGTTCCACCACCAAGTCCCAAACTATCATTATCAGATCCTTGTAATAAAACTAATATAACCAAGGCAAGTGCAAGTATGAGCTGAATTATTACTAAAGTTGTCATATCTGCGCTTTATATTAAATTGATTTCATTAATCAAGAAATAATTGTATTGAATTCATCAACTTTTAATGAAGCCCCACCAACTAAGCAGCCATCTACATGGCTCAAGTTAGTAATTTCTTTTGAATTTGAAGACTTAACAGAACCTCCATAAAGCACTTTAAAGTCAATAAACTTTTGATCAAAATTTTTGATTAATTCGTGAGCTTGATTTATTTCATCTAAGGTTGGGGTTAATCCACTTCCTATTGCCCAAACTGGCTCATAAGCAATTAATGCATTTTGATGATTTGCTAAATTTGGAACACTATCCTTAATTTGTGAAGTTAAAATTTCTTCTGTTAAGTTTTTTTCTTTTTGTTCTAAGGTTTCTCCTATGCAGATCACTGGAATAATATTTTCTTCAATAAGATTTGAACTTTTAGTATTCACTTTATCATTTGTTTCAGCGAAATATTGTCTTCGTTCAGAGTGTCCAACCAAACAAAAATCTATATTATTATCCTTTAGCATTGAGGCAGATAATTCTCCAGTATATGCACCTTCTTTAAAAGAAGAGACATCTTGTGCACCACGAAATAAGTTTTCATTATTTCCTTTTAGTGATTTTAAGTAAATTGAAGGTGAGCAGATAATCGTACAATTATTAGAATTAACTTTTAATTTTTCATAATAATCTTTTAAAAATGACGAATTTCCATTTAATTTCCAATTTGCTATAAAAATTGAGGAATATTTATCAAGATTTACCATAATTACTTTTATTTATAGAAACTAATATTATAGAAGCAATAGAAATTTTATGAGAGCATTTAGAAAATCATGGATTGGAATAGGACTGGCAATTCTTTTTGCAGCAAGTTTGTTCTTTTTTAGAGGGTCAACAAGATATTCAAATTTATTTAATTCTGATAACTTCGTAGCTGATATTTCAGGAACACCTATTTCAACAACAAAATTTCTTAGATCAATGGATATGAATATTGACCAATTTTCTCAAATGATTGGAAGTCCACTTACTGGTGATCAAATTAGAAGCTTTCAAGTTCATCAAATTGCACTTCAAAATTTAGTAAATAGAGCTGTATTTGAAAATGAATTTGACAAAATAAATTTTATTTTAGATGACACAACAATTGCAAAAGAAACAAAAAAAAATTTCCCAGATCTATACATTAACAATAAATTAGATAATGATAGACTAAATACATTCTTAAGAAATCAACGTTTAAAAATAGAAGATTTAGTGGATTTAATAGATTTTGAAACTAGGGCTTTTGTATTTGATCAAGTTTTATTTCAAAAAAATTATCCATCACAATTGCAAATAAATTTTAATAAGTATGATAATCAGAGTAGAGAAATAGAGTTACTCAAAATATCGTACAACAATATTAAACTTGAAAATTACGATAAATTACAAATTACAAAAGATAATAAAGAACTATTAGATTATTTTAATAATAATTCTTCTGAATATATGACAAATGAAGAGAGAGATATTTCATATATAGTAATAAATAAAAGTAATTTTAGAGACAATTTTTCACCTTCAGAAAATAAACTTAAAGAATATTATAATAACAATAAAAACCTATTTATTAATCCAGAAGAAAGAAGCTTTAAACAATTTAATTTTAAATCAAAAGAAGAGGCAGATGAATTTAAATTTAGTATTTCTGGAAAAACTAATGAAAAAATTATTAAATTTGCAGAAGAAAATAATATAATTTTCAATGAATTTAAAAATGTAAATAGAAATAAAGTTTTAGAACAACTTGCAAATGTAATATTTGAATTAGACAAAGGAAGTGTATCAGATGTAGTCCAAACTACATTGGCATATCATGTAATTATTTTAAATGAAATTTTTCCAGAAAAAGAATTAAAATTTAATGAAGTTAAGGATGAAATAAATAATACATTAACAAATTTTGAAGTAGATAATTACTTCAATGAATTAAAATCAAGTCTCGACCAACAAATACTTGATGGGTTTTCAATTTCTGAAATTGCAGATCAAAATAACCTTAAATTAATTAATAAGAAAAAAATTATAAACAATATTGATGAAGCTGACCCTACTTTAAGTAACGTAATTTCATTTTCTTTTACACAAAATAAAGATTTTGTTAGTGATTTAGTAGATATTGATAATAATACTTCTTTTATCGTAAATATTGATGACATATATCCATCAAAAATAGAGAGTATTGATAATATCTTTGACAGGGTTTTAAATGATTTTATATTTACAAAAAAAACCGAACAGGCAGAAAATATTTTTGAAGATAATAAAGAGATTTTTACAAATATAAGTAAATTTTATACAACTCCCACAGAAAATTTTACTTTATCCTTAAAGGATAATGATGAATTACCGATATCCTTTAAACAAAAGATTTTTAAAACCGATATTGGTAAAGTAGCTTTTGGATCAGATGAAAATGCTATTTATTTTGCTAATATTAAAAGTATAAAGATGCCCGAAGAAGGTAAAAATACTTCAAATATTAATTTAATAGGTGATTTAAAAACAGCATTTGGTAGTGAGATTATTAAGACAAAAGAAATTTCGTTCAATGATGAATTGATAAATGGTCTTTTAACTCAGTATAAATGAGTCTAGAAAAAAAAAATTTTATAAGTCAATATAACAAAGGCTTACCTCAGATATTAAAAAAAAATCTTATTGCTGATATTGAAACACCATTTTCATCATTATTAAAAATTAGTAAATCGGAAAAATATTCCTTTCTATTAGAGTCAGTAGAGGGTGGAAGTAAAAGAGGACGTTACTCATTACTTGGTTGTGATCCAGATTTAATTTGGACAGTTGAAAAAGGTAAGGCAAAAATTAAATATTTGGATCATAATTTTGATTACAAACTAGATCAAAACCCAATTCATAGTCTTAAAGAACTTGTAAAAATTTCAAAATTTAAAAATAATGAAATTGACGTTCCTTTTCCAACACTAGTTGGATATCTAGGATATCCAATGATTCAATATATTGAAAAAATTAAACTAAGTAATAAGGATAACATAAAAATACCTGATGCAATTTTAATCAGACCAAAAATTGTCGCAGTTTTTGATAATATTAAAGATATTATTTCCCTTATGACAGTTACATATCCAAGTAAAAAAATCTCAGCAGAAAAAGCCTATAGAAAAAATAAATTACTTATTGATAAAACAATTAGAAAGTTAGAAAAAAGTATTTTAAAACCTGCGCAAAAGAAAAATAAAAAATCTAAATTAAAATTTAAATCAAATTTCAAGAAAGATCAATTTTATAAAATTGTAAATAAAGCAAAAGAATATATTAAAGATGGAGACATTTTCCAAGTTGTCCCATCACAGAGATTTGAAACAAAATATAATTTAAAGGCAGTCAATCTTTATAGATCGTTAAGAAGACTAAATCCATCTCCTTATCTTGTAAATCTTAACTTCGATAAAATAGGCCTTGTTGCATCTAGTCCAGAATTAATGGTTCAATTAAGAAATAAAAAAGTTACAATAAGACCAATTGCTGGAACAAGAAAAAGAGGAAAGAATGCCTCTGAAGACCTTTATTTATCTAATGACTTACTGAATGATAAGAAAGAACTCGCAGAACACTTAATGCTTTTAGATTTAGGAAGGAACGATGTTGGTCGCGTTGCAAAAAAAGGAACAGTGAATGTTACTGAAAAGATGATTATAGAATACTACTCTCATGTAATGCATATTGTTTCAAACGTTGAGGGAAAAATAGATAATAATTTAGATGCTCTAGATGCTTTAATGGCTGGATTTCCAGCAGGTACAGTTTCTGGTGCACCAAAAATAAGAGCGATGGAAATCATAGAGGAGCTTGAAAATTTAAATAGAAGTTTTTATGCTGGTTGTATGGGTTATTTTGATTCTAATGGAGACATGGATACTTGTATTAGTTTGAGGACTGGGCTTGTAAAAGATAATAAATTATACATTCAGGCTGGTGCTGGAATAGTTTATGACTCGGTCCCAAAAAATGAACACCAAGAAATTTTGAATAAAGCTGGTGCTTTAATGGCAGCTGCAGAGGATTCATACAAATTCGATATATGATATTACTGATAGATAATTATGATAGTTTTACTTACAATGTAAAACACTACTTATTGGATTTAAATCAGAAGGTTGTTGTTTTTAGAAATGACAAAATTTCGATAAATAAAATTCATAAATTAAAACCTAAATCAATAGTTATTTCACCAGGTCCGTGTACACCAAATGAAGCTGGAATAAGTCTTAATATCGTTACAGAATTATCAAAACAATTTCCTATACTTGGCATTTGTTTAGGACATCAAACTATTGGTCAAGCTTTTGGAGGTAAAATTATTAAATGCAAAGAAATCATGCACGGAAAAGTTGATACAATTAATCACTTTGGTCACTCTATATTTAAAAATGTAGAAAGAAAATTTAAAGCAACTAGATATCACTCTCTTATAATTGATAAAAGAACTATGCCTAAAGATTTTTTAATTACTGCTGAAACAAATAATAAGATTATAATGGGTATTGCACATAAAAAATTACCAATATTTGGACTACAATTTCATCCAGAAAGTATAGGTACTGATATGGGTAAAATTATTTTAAAAAACTTTTTAAACTTAGCAAAATAATGGATCAAACTTTAATATTAAATAAAATTCTCGAACAACAAAATCTGAATATTGAAGAGAGTATGTATATATTCAATAAAATTATGAGTGGAGAATTAGATGATATTAAAATTACATCAATACTAATTGGTTTAAAATTAAAAGGTGAAACAAAAGAAGAAATTATCGGTGCAGCTAAAGTAATGAGAGAGAAATCTCTAAAAATAAACTCTCCGCAAAATACAATTGATACTTGTGGTACGGGTGGAGATATGAAAGACACATTAAATATATCAACAAGTGCAGCAATAGTTGCTGCAAGTGCTGGCGTTACTATAGCAAAGCATGGCAATCGTTCCGTTAGTTCAAAATCAGGCTCTGCAGATATGCTGGAAAAAATAGGGTATAAAATTACAAATAATGTAGAAGATTTAGAAAACTCATTATCCAATAAAAATTTTTGCTTTTTATTTGCTCAAAATCATCATTCTGCCATGAAGAATGTAATTAACGTTCGTAAGAATTTAGCTACACGTACAATTTTTAATTTATTAGGTCCGCTTACTAACCCTGCTAAAGCAAGTAAACAGCTTCTAGGTGTCTATTCAAGAGATTTAGTTTCAATGCATTGTAATTGCTTAAAAGAACTAGGCTCTGAAAAAGCTATGGTTGTTCATGGATTGGATGGTTTAGATGAAATAAGTTTATCAGACAATACTCTAATCAATGAATTGAAAGATAATAAAGTTCTGGAATATAGTTTTGATCCAAGAGACTATGGTTATGATTTAATTAAATTAGAAGATATAAAAGGTGGAGATCCAGAATATAATGCAAATTGTTTTAATAAAATGATTAACGGCAATTACAGAGAATTTCAAATGATTGTAGAAATAAATGCAGGAGCGGCAATATATTTATCCAATTTAAGAAATAATCTAAAAGATAGTTTTGAATTAGCAAAAAAAACAATAGAGGAAGGAATTACAAAAAATTTTGTAAACTCACTAATTAATGAGTAATATACTTCAAAAAATTTGTGAAGATAAATCTAAAGAATTAGAAGAGACAAAAAAAAGATGTTCTTTTAAAACATTAGAAAAATTAATTTCCTCGAAATTAGAGAAACGTGAATTTAAAGAACAATTAATTTCAGCGCAAAAAAATAAAAAAAATTTAATAATTGGTGAAGTAAAAAAACAAAGTCCAAGTGCGGGTGAAATAATTTCAGATTATATACCAGAAGACATTGCTATTTTATATGAAAGATCTGGTATTGGAGCGTTATCGATTTTAACAGAAAGTAAATATTTTTTAGGAAATATTGATCATTTATCTCTGGTAAAAAAGAAAACAAATTTACCTATTTTAAGAAAAGATTTTATTATTGATAAATATCAAATTTTAGAAAGTAAGATTTATCAAGCTGACTGTGTATTATTAATTTTATCAATACTATCAGACGCTCAAGCAATAGAATTTATAAATTATGCCAATGAACTAAAATTAGATTGTATTATAGAGGTTCATGATGAAGACGAACTGAAAAGAGCAATCAAATTAGACTATCCTGTAATTGGAATTAATAATAGAAACCTTAAAAGTCTTGAAATTAATTTAAATAATTCAATAAATTTGAATAAAAATTTAACAAATGATTATATTTTAATTGCGGAGAGTGGAATTAAAAATTCTGACGACATAAAAAAATTTAATTCAACAGGTATATATAATTTTTTAATTGGAGAAAGTTTGTTAAAATCTAAAGATAAAGAAAAGAAAATTGGAGAATTACTTTTAAATGAGTCATATTAATAAAAAAGGAAATCCTTATATAATTGACGTATCAAATAAAGATATCACAGAAAGAGTTGCAGTTGCCTCTGGAGAAATTAAATTTGATAAAGAAACATATAAAAAAATAAAATCATTTGAGTCAAAAAAAGGGAACCTTGAAAAAACTGCTATCATTTGTGGTATTATGGGAGCAAAAGAAACTTCTAGATTAATACCGCTTTGTCATAATATTCCAATCAATCACATAAATATAGAAGTTATAAAAAATCATAAAAAATTTACTTTTATTGTCAAAAGTACAGTTAAAACAAATGCAAATACTGGTGTGGAAATGGAGGCATTAACTGCCGTTACAATTAGCTGTCTGACAATTTATGACATGTGTAAGTACTTAAATAAAAAAATTATAATTCAAAATATACACCTTGTTTCGAAAACAGGTGGTAAATCTAATATTTAAATAACTGAAAAATATAGATATTTATATTTGTTCTTGTTTTGATCTTAAAGAACATATATAGAACAGTATATGCTTACAAAAAAACAAAAAGAGCTATACGACTATTTAAAAAATTACATTTCAAGTAATGAGATCTCCCCTTCTTTTGAGGAAATGAAAAGTGCAGTTAATCTGAAATCAAAGTCAGGTATTCATAGATTAATTACAAGTTTAGAAGAAAGAGGTTTTATAAAAAGATTAAAGCACAAAGCAAGAGCAATGGAAATTATTAATAAAGATAATATTGCTGATGAAAATTCTTTGTCAAATAGCATTAATATCCCATTAATCGGTGCAATAGCTGCAGGTGAAGCAATAGAAGCAATTGAAAATGCTGATGAATTTGTTTCTGTACCCTCTTCGATGACATCACCAAATGCTAAATATTTTGGATTAAAAGTAAAAGGTCTATCTATGATAGATAAAGGAATATTTGACGGCGATATTGCTGTGATAAAAAAGACAAATAATGTTGAAAATGGAAAGATTGCAGCTGTTATTACACAAGATAACGAAGTTACTCTAAAAACTATTAAATTTGATCGAGACAAAGTCTTGTTAATTCCTGCTAATCAAAGTTTTCAAACAAAGGAATATGAAGCAGGTGAAATCCAAGTCCAAGGGACTTTATCTGGTATTATAAGAAAATATAATTAATAGTTTATCTTAATTTTAAGATGACTATGTTAAAAACACGATTTGCACCCTCTCCTACTGGTAATCTTCATCTTGGAGGTGCTAGAACAGCTCTAATTAATTATATTATAAGTAAGAAATCAGCATCATCTAAATTCTACTTGAGAATCGAAGATACAGATCATGAAAGATCAAAACAAGAATACACCGATAACATAACTAAATCTTTAAAATGGCTTGGGTTTAATTGGGATGAGGACATTCAAGTTCAGTCTAAAAGATTATCAAGACATCAAGAAGTTGCCAAAGAGTTACTTCAAAAAAAGCGAGCATTTAAATGTATATGTTCTGAAGAAAAAATAGCTTACCAAAGAAAGTTAATTAAAGAAAATAAAAATTATTCTAAAAAAATATGTACTGAATGTAAAAATGATAATGATATTCAAAGTAGAGATGAAGGTTTTGTAGTTAGATTAGATGTACCAGATGAAGGCAATTTAAAAATTAAAGATACAATTCAAGGAGACGTTACAGTAGCAAATTTAGAGTTAGATGATTTCATTTTATTAAGAAAAGATCAATCACCCACTTATATGTTATCCGTAGTAGTTGATGATCATGATTTAGGAGTCAATTACATTATAAGAGGCGATGATCATTTTATCAATACTTTTAGACAATACTTTATTTATAAATTTATGAATTGGGATGTACCTCAATATGCTCATATTCCTCTTATTCACGGAGAAGATGGAGCAAAATTATCAAAAAGACATGGGGCCGTAAATATTTTAGACTTAAAAAAAGATGGATATTTAAAAGAGGCAATTATTAACAATCTGATACTTTTAGGTTGGTCAAATAATAATGTGAAGTCAGAAACGATTGAATTAGAGGAAATAATTAAAAATTTTGAAATATCTAATTTATCTAAATCATCTAGTATATTTAGTTTTGATAAATTAGATTTTTTCAATAATTTTTATTTACGAAAAGAAAACGGGATTGAAAAATTTATGAATTTTTGTGAAAGTGATGTTGAATTAAGTAAATTCCTACAACAAGATAATGCAAAAATGAAAAATATTTTTAATGTTTATAAAAAAGATATCAAAAAACTAAGTGATTTGAATGATACAATTAAAGTTTATTTTGATGAAAATTATAAAATAAATAAGACAGAAAAATTGACCTCAGAATTTGATAGTTTTTTTAAGGAATTTTTAAATTTAATTGCAGAAATAAATGAATGGAATAGAGATAATATTCAAAATGCCATCAATGAATTTTTAAAAAATAATAAAATTAAATTCCCCATTTTAGGTAAACCAATTAGATTTTTATTAATAAATTCCTATCAAGGACCTTCAATTTCTGATATTTTTGTAATATTAGGTAAAAAAGATACTATTGATAGATTAAATCAATATAGAGGTAATTAAATATGGCCGATTACGAAGATAAAAAAGTTAACAATAAACAATTTACTTTATTTAACAATGAGAGCGGCAAATCATATCAAATTCCAGTTATTGAAAGTAAAGACGGTCCAAATGTCTTGGATATTCGCAAACTTTATCAAGAAACTGGGCTATTTACTTTTGATCCAGGTTTTACTTCTACTGCTTCATGTGAATCTGGAATAACATATATCGATGGTGATAAAGGAATTCTTCGTCATAGAGGCTATGATATCCACGATTTAGCATCTAAAAGTGAATTTCTTGAAGTTTGCTATCTTTTACTACATGGGGAATTACCATCTCCTGAAGATAAACAGAAATTTAAAGATGTAATAACTAATCATACAATGTTGCATGAGCAACTAGTAAATTTATACAGAGGTTTTCGAAGAGATGCACACCCTATGGCAATCATGGTAGGTGTTGTTGGTGCCCTTTCGGCCTTTTATCATGACAGTACTGATTTTTCAGACATTAATCAAAGAATGATTGCTTGTCATAGATTAATAGCAAAAATTCCAACAATAGGAGCAATGGCTTATAAATATTCCATTGGTCAACCATTTGTTTATCCAAGAAATGATCTTTCTTATGCAGAAAATTTTTTATACATGACATTTTCTGTACCATCAGAAGATTACAAGGTGAGTCCAAAAATTGTTAAAGCAATGGATAGATTTTTTACGTTACATGCTGATCACGAACAAAATGCATCCACTTCAACTGTAAGATTGGCAGGTTCTTCTGGTGCAAACCCTTTTGCGTGTATTGCTGCTGGTATTGCATCTTTATGGGGACCAGCTCATGGTGGAGCTAATGAAGCAGTAATTAAAATGTTAGAAGAGATTGGTGATGTATCAAATATACAAAAATTTATAGATAAAGCTAAAGATAAAAATGACTCTTTTAGATTAATGGGTTTTGGGCATAGAGTTTATAAAAACTATGATCCAAGAGCGACTGTGATGAAAGAAAGTGCTCATGAGGTGTTAGAAGAGTTAAATATGCAAGATGATCCATTGCTTAAAATTGCAATAGAATTAGAAAAAATAGCCTTAAAAGATGAATATTTTATTAGTAAAAAATTATTTCCAAATGTAGATTTCTATTCAGGTATAATTTTAAAAGCATTAGGTTTCCCCACAAGTATGTTTACTGTTTTATTTGCAATTGGCAGAACTGTAGGATGGATATCACAGTGGAAAGAAATGATAGAAGATCCCATTAATAAAATTGGCAGACCTCGTCAATTATACACTGGTTATCAAGCTAGACCTTATCAAATTGAATCTTCTAGAGAAAAAAAATCAATCTTTAATTGGCTTTGGAAGAAGGATTAATCAATTTATTTATACGATTAATACTCACATCATAAGGACTAAAATCATTAACAATTTCTTTAAGATACCTATTAATTAAGTTGATTTGATTTTCTTGTTTTTTTTTATCATTAAATAAATTTAGAAAAATATTTAACAACTTTTTTTCATTTAAATTTGAGTTAACAACTTCAGGAATAATCATTTGATTACTTATAATATTTATAAGATTAGCATATTTCACTCTTACAAAAGGTTTGATTAAAATTTCTGTGAAATAGTTAAGTTTATAAATTACTATTTGAGGAATATTTCTTTTGGCAATTTCTAAAGAGGCAGTACCAGAGCAAGTTATACTTAAATAAACATCTTGATAATATTCATCAAATTTACTCATATCAGTTGAGATTATAGTTTCAGTTTTCCATTCCTTAGTATTTTCTTTAATTAAAGAGGCAAGATGGGGTAAAGATGGTATAAAAATTTTATAATCTAGATTATTTTTAGATATATATTTTTCAATATAACTGAAATATTTTATAAGTTTTAATACTTCATTTTGTCTACTACCTGGTAAAAAAGATAAGTACTTATATTTTTCTTTAATCTCTCTTTTTTTTATATGAAAAATTGGATGCCCAATAAAGGTTTTATTTAGGTTATCAAAATTAAAATATTTTTTTTCAAAATTAAACAATAGAAAAATTTCATCAAAAATATTTGCAAATTTTCTTGCTCTATATGACCTCCAAGCCCAAACAGTTGGAGCAACTACATGTATTATTTTATTCTTATAATTGGATTTTCTTAATTGGTTTACGAGGTTATAATTAAAATCTGGTGAGTCTATAGTTAAAACTAAATCATAATCATTTTTAATAATATAGTTTTTTAATCTTCTTATCATTTTTAAATATTTTAAAATTGAAAGTATTATTTCAAAAAGCCCTATAGATTTAAATTCCGATAGATCATAAATTTTATTAGAAATATATTTTTCGGATTGTTTGCCACAAACTCCATCAAATTGGTATTTATCTATATTCATTCTTGATAAAATATTTGAGCAAATATTTTCACCAGATTGTTCTGTACAACAAACAAAAATTTTAATTTTTTTCAATTTAGATCGACTGATGAGATAAATAATTTATTTTGACTAGCATAATCAATAATTTTTTTCTTATCTAAAATTAAACACTTATTTTTTTGCAAAAATACACCTTCATAATTATATTTTTTTAAATTTTTCATTGTATCTACACCAATTAGAGGGATATCAATTAGATTACTCTGGTTTTGTTTTGAAAATTTTAACAGTACACCATTATCATCTTTTCTTTTATATTCTTTACATCTTTTTAACAATTCATCTGTTCCTTCTATAGCTTCTAATCCTAAAACTAATTGATTTTGAATTATCATAGCCTGACCAACGTCTAATTTCTTATAAATTTGATATATTGATTTTGCTTTTTTTAAATTTAGAATTGCATTTTTAGAAGGTTTGATTTTAGTCAAATTTGATTCAATTGAAAACAATTCCTTACAATATTTGGTCCAATTAAAAAAAATATATCCTTTTGTTTCAAAGTATTTTTTTAAGCTCATTAGAAGATTATTGTCCCCTTTTTTTTCTAATAAAAGATTTTTAGCAAGTAACAATGTCGGCAAATCAAAACCTAAATCTTTAATACCAGGTCTTTTTATGCTTCCTGCAAATATTATATGCTTAATTTTATTTGAATCTAAAACTTTAAAGATTTTTTTTACTGATAAGATATCTAAATCTATAACATCATGGTTGTTATAATATTTATTATTTTTATTATTTAAAGATAAAAATGTAACATCGTAATTTTTACTTAATAGTGATTTACCAATATATAAAGGCAGATTACCATCCCCAGCAATTATTCCTATTTTAATCATTTTCAAAAGTGGTAATGCCTCTTTTTGAATTTGAATTCAGAAATTCAATTACTTCTTTAATTTCTAAATTTTCAGAACTTTCAATAAAATTATTTTTAATATTATTTTCAATTGTATCATTTTTATCAAAAATTATATTTATGAAATTTTTAATTTCATTTATTGCATTAGATGTTAAACCTTTTCTTTTTAAACCAATGAGGTTTAAGCTTTTCAAATTTTCTCTTATACCTGTATACAAACCATATGGAATGATATCTTTTTCAACACCGCTCATACCACCAATCATTGCATATTTTCCTATTCTCACAAACTGATGTATTGCTGAATTACCTCCTAAAATTGCATTATTGTCAATTTCTACATGTCCTGCAAGAGTAGCATTATTGGCTAAAATAACATTTGATTTAATAATACAATCATGTGCTACATGTGAACCTACCATAAATAAACAATTATCAGCTATAATTGTATTTAAGCCTCCTCCGGATGTTCCTGGATTAACGGTAACATTTTCTCTAAATTTATTATTACTACCAATTTTTAGATATGATTTTTCTTTATTGTATTTTAAATCTTGAGGCTCAGACCCAATGGAACAAAATGGATAAAACGTGTTACTATTTTCTATAGTTGTATTACCAACAATAGAAACATGAGAAATTAAATTATTATTTTCTCCAATCCTCACTCCATCTCCAATGATACAAAAGGGGCCAATATGTGTTGAATCATGAATTTCTGCATTTTTTGCAATAACAGCTGAAGGATGGATCATATCTATAACCCTATTAAATTATGTAAATATATCTTAAAATAAATAATATATTTCTGATTATTACTTATACGTAATCATAGCTGAAAACTCAGCCTCACTTACTTTTGCATCTCCTTTATAACAAGTACCTTCAAATTTATAAACATCTCTAACACTATTAATGAATTTTACTTCAAATGAAACTTTTTCATCTGGACGAATAGGTTTTCTAAATTTTGCTTTATTTACGCTCATAAATAAAACTGACTTTTCTTTAAATTCTCTAAGTTTATATGATACAACTATTCCAGCTGTTTGAGCCATCGCTTCAACAATAATTACTCCAGGTACAATTGGATTGTTAGGAAAGTGTCCCTTAAAAAAATATTCATTTACAGTAAATAATTTTTCAGATTTACCATACTCACCTGGTGTAATTATCTCACAAGTATCAACAAATAAAAATGGATCTCTATGTGGTATCAATTTTTTAATTTCTTCAATATTTAATTTCATTTTTTGAAACTATTTCTTATTATCTCTTTTTTCCACAACTTAATATCCTTAGCAGGAAAACCAGCAATTATTGCGTTGTTATTTATATTTTTTGTTACACCACTTTTACCAGCGATTGTAACATTATCTCCTATTACTAAATGACCTGATATACCTGCTTGTCCTCCAATTGTAACATAATTACCTATTTTTGTACTTCCAGCAATGCCAACTTGAGCAGCTATTACTGCAAAATTTCCAATATTAACATTATGAGCTATTTGGACTAAATTATCTATATTAGAAAATTCCCCTACCAAGGTTGAGTCAAAAACTGCTCTATCAATAGTTGTATTAGAACCAATTGATGAATTTTTTCCAATTACAACATTCCCAGTATGATTAATTTTCTGTTTAGTTTTCATTTCAAAGCCAAAACCGGTGCCGCCAATTCTAGCACCTGATTTAATTATACAATTTTCCATTATGATAGAATTTGAAATAGAGACGTTATCATGAATAACAACATTCTTATTAATAATTACATTTGGACCAATACTTGAATTTGAACCAATATAAGTACCTTCTTTAATTTCGGTGTTATAAGAAATAATTGTAAAAGAATTGATTTGAACATTTTTTTCAATTTTGCTATTTGTATTTATAGATGTATTATTTGAAATGATTCCATTTGATTGAATATTTTCATCATTAAATAAATTACTTACAAAAGCTAGAGCTAAATATGGATCCTTAACTATAATAGGATAACAATTTTCAGGCAGAAAACTGATAAATTTTTCTTCAATTAAACAAGCTTTAGCCTTGATTTTTTTTAAATCATTAAGATATCTAATATTTGAAAAAAAAGATAAATCATTTTCAGATGAGTTTGATATGGTTTTTAAATTAAAAAATATTTCCTTTTCAGAAAGTTTAGAACTTACTTCCAAAGAATTTTTTTCTAATATTCCTTTAATTTCTTTATATTTAATTTTCTTCAAAATCTTTATATTCCAAATTAAAATTTAATTTCTCTAATTCACTGTTTATATCAATAGTTATATCTAATGAATTTGATGCTATCAAATAAGTATTTGAGTCTAATATTAAATCTACACTATTTTCAAGAGCATATTTTTCTAGTAATTTTAAGATTTCTTTTAAAATTGTTTCCCTGATTTTAATAATTTCGTTTTGATAATGTAAATTAAATTTTTCAATCAATATACTAAATTGGGAAAACTGATTATTATAATTATTTATTTGATTGTTAATTTCTTCTTTGCTTAAAATTAATTTAGATTCTTCAATTTCATTGAGTTTTAAGGTTAATTCATTTTCCATTATTTTAAAATCTTTTAGATATTTTTCCTGATTTATTTCAATATCTTTTACAGTTTTTTGATAAATTTTATTATTATCAATTAAAGACTGAACATTCACAATAGCAATAGTTTGTGAAAAAATATTAGAGGAGAAAATATTTATAAAAAGAAAAATTATAATATAAATTAACTTCAATCTAAGTTGCCTACTGAAAATAAAAACATTCTTTTAATATCATATTCCTCATCCATTATTGGGAAACCCCATGTAAAACCTATTGGACCTACTGGTGAATAGTATTTTATTCCAAATCCTACTGAGGATCTTATATTATTATCACTTTGAGTAGGTGTAGTTTTATTTTCCCAAATCAACCCATAATCATTAAATAAATTTAAATAAAATGGAAAGTTGGATTGGCGGGTAATTTCGTATGAATAATCTAATTTTAATACAGCAAGATTGTTGCCGCCAATGTAAGATGTTCTTGAGTTTCGAGGCCCGACTCCATAAATATCAAATCCTCTAAGTGACCTACCACCTAGTGAGAATTTATCATCAGTTACAATATCATTATTATTTAGTGAAAATATATTCCCAATTTTACCATGAATTCCATAAATACTTTTATTTCTACTAAAGTATTTCTTTATAGTGACAAGGTTTTTAACAAAACCATTGTTAGAACTTGTTGGTGTTTCAATAATATTATTAAAATTAATATAATTACCAATTTTTGCAACAAAACCTCTATTAAGTGTTGAATATCTAAAATTATTTTTAATCAAAAAGCTTACATTTGAACCAGAGGAATTTGAAATTGTGCTTGAAACTGTAGATGAATTAGTAATTTTATAATCCTTTAATGCATACTCTAAATCGATATTATGATATAAATTATCATTAATTATATATCCAACTCCAATACCAGATGAAAATGTATCCAATTTGTATGAACTAGCGTTTGAGAAATCTTCTTGTTTATAATTAATACTATAGCTGATATCCGCATCATTTTCGTATGATAATCTATCTCTAGTAATTAATTTAAATTGATTTTTGTCATCAGAAGTATTTACTAAAAGATCTAAAGATCTTCCAGTGCCATAAAAATTTCTCTCTCTCAATCCAGTAACGATTGCAAATCCATCAAGAGTACCTATAGAGACACCAGCATTAAATGTGCCTGTTTGCTTTTCTTGTACTTCTATAATTAGATTAATTTTATTGTCATCAATTTCCTCTTTTTGAAGGTTTACCGATTTAAATAAATTTAATGAAACTAATTTGTCTCTGATAGTTTCAATTTGACTATCATAAATTGCATCACCCTCTACAATTTCTAATTCTCTTCTAATTACATGATCAAAAGTTCTTGAATTTCCTATGATATTTATTTGATTAGTATACTTTGGTAAAATTGGTAAAATTTGAAATAATACATTAACTTTATTGTTTTGTTCCTTTTTTTCATATGAACGGATTTCAAAAAAATCAATTCCACTATCGAAAACAATAGATGAAATATTTTTTTCAAGATTATTTACTTTATTAATAGAATAAATTTCCTCTTTAGCCAAAAATAGTTTTAATTCTTCATTTACTTTATTTAATGTTTCATCATCTAAAATACTTTTATTGTCATCAATATTTATTGAAGAAAAAGAATATTCCTCACCCTCTTCAATATAAAAATAAATGTTAACTTTATTAGTTTTTAAATATTCAATTTTTATTTCTACTTTAACATCAATGTAACCAAATTCTTTAAAGTAATTAGTTATTAAATATTTATCTCTTTCAACAACATTAGGTTTGTAATTATTATTTGCGAAGATATTTGTAATTGTTTTTGTTTTAGATTTAATAATTGCTCTAATATCATCATCTAAAATAAAATTTTTACTATTAATAATAATTTTATTAATTTTTGTAATTTTACCCTCTTTGATGTCAAAATTTAAATCAACAGTATTAGTCTTTGGATATTTTTTCTCTGAATAATTAATTTGTACGTTATTGTATCCAAAAGATTCGTATGCATTATTTAATTCTTTAATAAATAAATTTATGGAAGATTTATTTAATTTTGTAAAATTAATTTGTGATGCAATAAGTTGTAAATCCTCATCCTTTAATCTTTCATTATTTTTAAAATATAAATTATCAATATTAGGATATTCTTTAACTATAATTAAATATTTATTTTCTAACATTTTTACTTGAACATCAGAGAAAAGATTTGATTCATTTAAAACTCTTATTATGTCATTAGTAGATTCTTTGTTTGAAGTATCTGGTATTTCATTTAAAATTGATAATATTGCTTCAGTATCTGTGAAGTCATTACCCTGAATATCAAATAAGATTTCATTAGAAAATAATGGTTTTGATAAAAAAGAAAGGACAAATAAAAGTATTATTTTATACTTTAAAATTGAGTAGTTTTTTTTCAACCTCTTCATGATAATGAATAATATCTTTAATAGTGTTTAGTGAAGAATACAAATTTAAAGATGTAACTTTTTTAATTATTCTGTAAATATCTGTATATTTTATCTCATTGGCTTTGTACAAATTTACTGCAAACTCATTACCAATATTAAATTTAATCAAATTTTCTGGTTTTTTTTTATTAATATTTTTAAAAAATTTATAAATAGGGAATATATCTTCTTTAACATCATTAAAGTTTAAATTTTTATATCCTTTAATAAATAAATTTTTATCTTTATATTGATATTCAATTTTTGATTGATTTAAAAAGTTTAAAATTGGAATGCTCATGTCATTCTGGAATAAATTAAATTGTGTCACATAATTATCAAACTCTACAATAGAGTGAACTAAAGCTTCAGGGTGAATAAGTATATCCATTTGGTCAAAAGGTATATCAAATAAATAATGCGCCTCAATTAATTCTAAACATTTATTTACTAATGTAGCTGAGTCAATGCTATTTTTATATCCCATTTTCCACTTTGGATGTTTAATTGCTTGTTGAAATTTTATGTTTCTTAAAGAATTAAATTTTTTTTTATAAAACGGACCTCCGGAAGCAGTTAAAATAATTTTTTTTATTTTTGTTTTTGTATTTATCTTATTGAAAAATTCAAATAAAGAAAAGTGTTCAGAATCAATAGGGAATATATTTGTTTTATAAAAATATTTTTTTTTTTTTAAAATATGTCCTGCAGAAACAATAGCCTCCTTTGAAACAATTCCTAGATTGTCTGTGTTTTGAAATATGTTTTCTAAAAAATATAATGACTTATAACCTGATACTGCCAATAAACTTAAATTAGATTTACTAGATAATAAAAAGCTTTTTAATTCTGCAAAATTTAGAAATTTAGTTTTACCAATTTTATAATCAAAATTAGAAAATTTTTCATGATCGTATAAAAATGCATATTTTGGTTTATATTTTCTTATTTGTTGAGTTAATAATTTTAGATTTGATTTAGCACATAATAAATCTACATTTAAAGTTGGAAAATTTTTATCGATAAGAGACAAAGTTTTTTTTCCTATGATGCCAGTGCTACCATAAATATTTATATTCATTGTTATATAGTTATTGATATAGAATAAATAATAATTGAAAATAAAAAACTATCAAATCTATCAAATACACCACCGTGACCAGGTATAAATTCACTAGAATTTTTAAGATTATTTTTTCTCTTGAAAAATGATTCAATTATATCACCTATAAATGCAGATAATATTATTAAAAATATGTAAAGTATTATTTCTATATTTATATTTAATCCAAATATAAGAGAAAATAACAAGGATAAAAAAATAGATGTAAGAGCACCGCCAAATAAACCCTCATAAGTTTTATTTGGACTAATTTTAGTTATATTATATTTTCCAAATTTTTTGCCAATAATGTAAGAAAATATATCAAATGATACAACTATAAATATGAATAAATTAAAATTTAAAAATATTATGTTATCAAAATCAATTATTATAAAAAATGTAAGAGAAATGAAAAGATATACAATTGGTAAAAATTTATATAATTTAAAATTGAGATAGATTTCAATAAAAATTAAAACATAAATAAAAATAATTAAATAGTAGATATAAGTAAAATTTATATAGGCGAATAAAAAATATGTTAGTATAAAAAAACTCGAAAATAATAGTCTTAATAAAAAGTTATTATAAGCCATATTTTCTATCAATCTTAAAATATTGATTTATAATTGAATTAAACTCTTTTTCCGAAAAATCTGGCCATAAAGTATCAGTAAAAAATAATTCTGTATATGTTAAATTATACATTATAAAATTACTTAATCGTTTATGACCTCCAGTCCTAATTAATATATCTGGATCTGGAAGAGAGCCTAAAAAAAATAAGTTATTTATATCCTTTTCTTTATCAAATTTGATATTAACATCATTTGTAATAATTTTATTTAATATTTGTTTGATCTCATCTTTAAAACCATAGTTAAATGCAATGCTCAAAATTAAATTTTTATTATTTAATGAAGACTCTTCAATATTTTGAAAAATATCTAATATTTTTGGTGGTAAATTTTTTCTACTACCAAATATTTTTATTTTTACACCTTTTTCTTTTACTAATTCATCAAATGTTTTGGAGAAATTATCATAGATTATATCATAAATTACATTAATTGATGATCGATTAAAATTTTCAGATGATAATGTAAATATTGTTAAATTAGAAATTTTCTTAGATAAAGTATATGATACCAAATTTTTTATATTTTGAAAACCTTTTGTATATCCATTAAAATTAGAAAGTTTATTTTTTTTAGCCCATCTTTTATTGCCGTCAAGAATTAAGGCGATATGATTTAATTTATTCAACAAAAATTATACTTTCAAAATATCATTTTTTTTTAATTCTAATATTTTGTCAATTTTTTCTATATTATTATCTGTTATTTTTTGAATTTCATTTAATTTTCTTTTTAATTCATCTTCAGAAAGTTTTGATTCTTTTTTTTCATTTTTAGATACTTCTACAAAATCTCTTCTGATATTTCTTATTGCAACTTTAGAATTTTCTGCAAATTCCGAAGCTATTTTAATTATCTCTATTCTTCTTTCTTCACTCAATTTAGGAATTGGCAGTCTAATTAGTTGTCCATCTGTTTGTGGATTAATACCAAGATTAGACTCAGAAATTGCATCTTCAATTGATTTAATTAAAGATGAATCCCATACTTGAATTGTAATTGTACTTGCGTCTTGAACGGAAATATTGCCTAGTTGATTTAAAGGAGTTCTTGATCCATAAGCATCGACTAATATATTATCTAACATTGAGGGGTTTGCTCTTGAAGTTCTTAAAGAATTTAATTCCTTTTCAAAATGTGAAACAGCAGAATTCATTTTATTTTCTAGATCACTCATAATTAATTAATCTTACTATATGAGCCTTTACGATTCAAAACATTAATTAAGGAGTTTTTGTTAAAAATATTAGTAATGAAAATTGGTATTTTTGTATCTTTTGCTAGACTAATAGCAGTTAAATCCATAACTTGTAAATTTTTATTTATAACTTCATTGTAAGTAATATTTTTGATTAACTTAGCATTTTTATTTTTTACAGGATCTTTGTTATATATACCATCAACCTTGGTTGCTTTGATAATTAATTTACAATCTAATTCAGAAGCTCTCAAAGTTGCAGCTGTATCTGTTGAAAAAAATGGATTTCCAGTTCCAGCTGCAAATATCACAATTCTGTTTCTCTCTAAATGTCTTATTGCTCTCCTTCTAATATAAGGTTCAGCAATTTGTGACATGGTAATTGCTGATTGAACTCTTGTAGGTACTCCAATTTTTTCAAGACTGCTCTGCAAAGATAAGGCGTTCATAACAGTAGCTAGCATACCCATATAATCTGAAGTTGATCTGTCTATTCCTTCAGAAGCACCTTTTATACCTCTAAAGATATTTCCACCTCCAATAATTAAACAAATCTGATATTTTTTTTTATATACATTTTTAATTTCATTAGATATTTTATTTATTGTTGAAACATCTATGCCATAATTGGAAGATCCCATTAGTGATTCACCTGAGATCTTTAGTAATATTCTTTTATTCATTCTATAAACTAATTAAATCAAAAGATATTAAATTAAATTGATATTTTGAGTGTTGATTAATTATATCTCTAACAGTTTTATCTTGATCTAAAATATAAGATTGATTTAATAACGTTACTTCACTAAAATATTTCTTCATTTTGCCTTCTAGTATCTTGTCTACGATATTTGATGGTTTTCCAGAATTTAAAATTAATTCTTTTTGAATATTTTCTTCATTACTTATTAGATTTTTATCTAAGTCAATAACATCCATAGATTCAGGCTTCATTGCCGCAATATGCATACATAAATTTTTAGATAAGGTCTCAATTTCAGTATTATTTTCATTAGTAGAATATTCTATAATTGATATTATTTTTCCAATATTTTTTCTATAACTATTGTGAATATAAAATGAGTAGTTAGAGTTTTTATTTTCCTTGATTAGTAAGTCATTTAAAATTAAATTTTCTCCTATTTTTGCAATCATTGAATTAAAATAATCTTGCACGGTTCCTTCTTCAAACTTCAATTTAAGAAACTGTTCTTTTTCTATATTAGTATTTTTTTCTAGGACGACATTTCCCAAGCTATCAAGAAAATCTAAAAAAGTATCACTTTTAGCAGCAAAGTCAGTTTCACTATTAACTTTAATTAATGCTGTAATATTTTTATTTGAATAAACACCTACCGCGCCTTCAATTGCTGTTCGATCACTTTTTTTAGATGCTTTTGCTAATCCTTTTTTTCTTAGGGCTTCGATTGATTTTTCAATATCATTGTTGTTGTCTTCTAAAGATTTCTTACAATCTAAAAAGCCGGCACCAGTCTTTTCTCGTAATTCTTTAATTAATTCAGTTATACTAGACATTACTTTGCATCCTTTTTTGCAATTTCTTCTTCAGCTTCATCTTTAACATTTGCAATATCTTGAAGGTTAGATGCATCTTGAATAGTTTCTAAGAAGTAATTTTTATATAAATTAATTGAACGAAGAGCATCATCATTACCAGGAATAATATAATCAATATTTTCTGGATCAGCATTGGTATCAACAATTGCAACTACAGGTATATTAAGTTTTGTTGCTTCTTTTACTGCAATTTTATCCTTAATTACATCGAACACTACTAAAAGATCTGGTTTTCCATTAAGTGTTCTAATGCCACCTATATTTAACTCTAGTTTTTGCTTTTCTCTAGAAATATCTAATAATTCTTTTTTAGATAAGTTTTTTGATAAATCATTATCTTTTAAAAATACTTCAATTTCCTCTAATCTTTTTATAGAATTTGAAATTGTTTTCCAATTAGTTAATGTTCCACCTAGCCATCTTTTATTTACATAAAAATTATTATTTGACATGGCTAATTCTTTAACTACATCGCTACATTGTTTTTTTGTCCCTACAAAAAGGATTTTTCCAGATTTTGAAACTGTTTCATGGATTTTTGTAAGAGCTGTATTAAGTAATTCTAAAGTAATTCTTAAATCAAAAATATGTATGTTATTTCTAACACCATAAATATATTCTTTCATTTTTGGATTCCATCTTCTAACGTTATGTCCAAAATGTACGCCAGATTCAAGAAGATCTTCAATTTTTACTTCTGGTAAATTCATAATAACTCCCGGTTTAACCTCCACAGAAATAAAAACACCGGTTTTTTCTGTGTGCTAGATTTAATATGTGATCTTATTATTATATAGTATTATTTTTTCAAGATAATTCTAAAGAATAATCTAAAATTTTTGATTTATTCAAATCATCAAGTTTTTTGTATGATTTAATTGAATATTTATTAAAATCAAAATTCACTAATTTCTGATCCACTGTAATGAAGACATCAATAAAATTATCATTATTGCCATTTTCTTTTTTTGTAAAAATATTGTCTTTTAATTTATCCATATTTTTAAAATTTGTATAAATATTGAATTTATAATTATTTTTTTCAAATGTTTTCTCCAGAGATTCTATTGACCTTATTATAAAACGTGTATCAGTATTACTTTTCACAATATCAATATTAAATATTAACAAATTTCCTTCTTTTAATAATGATCGGTATTTATATAAATTTTCACTAAATATAGTTAATTCAAATTGTAAACTAATTTCTGATACTGTTATAAATGCGTATTTTTTTCCATCTTTATTAGATCTTTCTTTAATATCTAAAATAGCACCACAAGCTTTAATACCACTTGAATCATAGCTTTCTGAATAGTTTTTAAAAGACATAATATTCTCTAATTCAAAAAACTTTTTTGGATAATGATTTAATGGGTGATCAGAAAAATAAAATCCAATAACCTCTAATTCGTTAGATAAAATTTCTGCATTCTTCCATTTTTCATAATTTTGATTAAAGAGATTTTTATCTTCAAAAGAAATCTCATTTTCTTCAAAGAGCATTTCTTGATTAATATTTTTTTCTCCTCCAAATAGTTCAACAAATTTTAGTACATTATTAAATAATTTTGATCTATTAGCTTCAATACTATCAAAAGCTCCAGCCTGAATAAGTTTTTCGAGCTGTCTTTTGTTTATTACCTCCTTGGAAACTCTATTCATAAAATCAATGATACTTTTAAATTTTCCATTTTTATTTCTTTCATCAACCATGCTAGAAATTGATTTTAAGCCGACACCTTTAATTGCAGCCAATCCAAATCTTATTGATTTTAAGTTTTCATTTATTTCAATTGAAAACAAAGAATCAGAAAAATTTATATCTGGCTTTAAAAAATTGATATTTAATCTTTCTATTTCTTGTTTAAGTAAAATAATTTTTTCTGTTCTATCTATAGAATAATTTAAAGTTTCTGTAAGAAATTCATGAGGAAAATTAGCTTTTAAATAAGCAGTTTGATAAGATATTAAAGCATATGCTGCAGCATGACTTTTATTAAAACCATAACCTGCAAATTTATCAACTAAATCAAATATTTTTGAAGCTTCTTTTTTATCAATATTATTTTGAACAGCGCCTTCTATAAATCTTGATTTTTGCATGTCCATTTCTTTTTGAATTTTTTTTCCCATTGCTCTTCTTAGTAAGTCTGCTTCACCTAAAGTATAATTTGATAAAACTTGTGCAATCTGCATTACTTGTTCTTGATAAACAATAATTCCATAAGTTTCTTTTAATACGTCTTCTAACATAGAATGAAGATATTTGATTTCTTCACGTCCATGTTTTCTATTACAAAAAGAAGGAATATTATCCATTGGTCCAGGTCTAAACAAAGCAACTACGGCAATAATTTCTTCAAATCTATCTGGTTGTAATTGACGAAGAACACTTCCCATACCATTGCTTTCCAATTGGAAAATTCCAACTGTGTCACCTTTACTTAACTGATCATATGTTTTTTTATCATCTAGAGGTATGTTATTTATTAAAAAATTCTTATTCTCTTTAATTATCAATTTTATACAATCATCAATGATTGATAATGTGGTTAATCCAAGAAAATCAAATTTTATTAAACCTGCTTCTTCAACATATTTCATAGAAAATTGTGTTGCATTTGTATTGGTATTTTGATCTTTGTATAAAGGAACTACTTTAGATAATTTTTCATGACCTATAACAACTCCTGCAGCATGTGTTGAAGCATGTCTGTGAGTTCCTTCAATTTTAAGACTCACATCAATAATATTTGAAATTCTTTCATCACTGCTTATCCTTTCTTGTAAACTTCTTTCAGATTTAATTGACTCACTTAAAGTCAGCGGGTTTGATGGATTAAAAGGTATTAATTTAGCAAAGGAATCTACTTCTCCATAAGGAACTTCTAAAACCCTACCAATATCTCTCACAGCAGCTCTAGATGCTAGTGTTCCAAATGTAATTATATGTGCAACACATTCACTTCCATATTTATTATTGACGTATTCGATAACCTCATCTCTTCTAGTTTGACAAAAATCTATGTCAAAATCTGGCATAGACACTCTTTCTGGATTTAAGAATCTTTCAAATAATAATTCATATTTTAATGGATCTAAATCTGTTATCCCTAAACACCAAGCTACTAAACTGCCAGCACCTGATCCTCTTCCAGGACCAACAGGGATGGATTGCTCTTTAGCCCAATTAACAAAATCTGCTACTATTAAAAAATATCCAGCAAACCCCATTCTAATGATAATTTCATTTTCATATTTCAATCTATCTGTGTAAATTTCTATATTCTTAATATTATTTTCTTTTATTTTTTTTCCAAGTCCTAATTCTGAGGTTTTTAATAAAAAATCCTCTGCTGATAGATCTAAATTATTTTTAAATTCAGGTAATTGTGGTTTTGTTGATTCAGGAAAATAATTACAAGATAGAGAAATATTCAAATTATTTTGTATAATCTCTGGAATATCTTCAAAATTTGCATACATTTCTTCATTTGACTTAAAATAAATATTTTCATTTGAGATTTTTCTTTGAGAATTGTTAATTGTAGATTTTTGAGCAATGCAAAGTAATGCATCATGAGCTGAATAATCATCTTTATTAGCGAACTTTATATTATTTGAACCAATAAGGGGTATGTCAAATTCTTTTGATAAATTAATAAATTCTTTTTCAAAAACATCGATATTTTGATCACTTATTCTTTGAATTTCAAAAAGAAAATTTTGTTTAAAAACTTTTTTAAAATTACTTATTAATTGAATGATATCTTTTTTTTTGTTTTCTTTGCTTAATAATAGTAAAGGATTAAATTCACCACCTAGATAACAGAATAAACCTTCAGAAAATTTCTCTAATTGTGAAAAGTGTATACCAACATTATTTCCTTCATTAAGATGAGAAAGTGAGCTTAATTCTAATAGATTTCTATACCCGATTTCATTTTTGACTAAAAATGTAACTTGGGAAATTTGATTATTTACAACAACATCTAATAAATTTATTGAAGTTCCAATTATAGGCTGAATATTATTTTTTACACATTCTTTTGAAAACTCAAAGACTCCAAACATATTATTATTATCTGTAATGGCAATTGCAGGCATGTCATTTTTTTTAGCAAGATCTACTAAATTAGTAATTTTTAGAGTACTTTCAGATAAAGAATATGAAGATAAACATCTTAAATGAATAAAAGGATTATTCATTTTTTAATTGAATATTCTTGTTTTTAAAATAATAAATTTCATCAGCTAGTAAAGAATAAGTTTTGTTATGAGTAACATATACTAAAGTTTTTTTATTTTGTTCGATATAATTTATAAAAAATTTAAAAATGTTGTTAGCAGTATCTTCATCAAGATTTCCAGTCATCTCATCAGCTAAAATTAAATCTGGATTGTTAACTAATGATCTTGCAATAGCGACTCTTTGTTGTTCTCCTCCTGATAAATTCAAAGGTTTGTAATTAATCCTTTCATCTAAACCAAATTCAAGAATTAGCTTTTTAGATATTTCATAACTTTTCTTTTCATTTTTATTTATTAATAATGGAAGCATGACATTCTCGATAACAGTGAGTTCAGGAATCAGATGAAAAAATTGATGAATAAAACCAATTGATAATCCTCTAATTTTATTTGTTTCATCTTTAGAGCATAAAGAAATATCTTTATTCTTAAAATAAACTTTTCCATCATATTCTGAATCAAGTAAACCAATAATATTAAGAAAAGTAGTTTTGCCTGAACCTGAAGGTCCAACAATCGCAACTTTAGTGTTTTGCATTAATTTAAAATTCAAATTTTTTATTATCTCAATTTTTAAATTATTTTCATTAGAATAATGTTTACCTAAACTAGATATCTCTAATAAATATTTGTTATTCACTTCTTAAACTCTTAATAGGATCTATTCTGGCTGAACTTAAAGCTGGAAAAATAGTTGAGATAATTGATATGATTATAGCCACACAAAGTACGTAAACAACCTCATTTATACTAATCTTTGAAGGTAAAGATGATAAATAATAGACTTCTTCAGAAAAGAGCTTTGTCCCAAGTAAATATTCTAAAAAATTTTGAATTGATTTAATATTTATTGTGAAAAGTATTCCAATTATTAATCCTATTAATGAGCCAATCAAGCCAATTGAGATTCCAATAATAAAAAATATTTTTATAATACTTTTATTAGTCATTCCAATAGTTTTTAAAATGCCAATATCCTTATTTTTTTCTTTTACAAAAATAATTAAACCTGAAATAATATTTAATGAAGCAACTAAGATGATTAAAGAAAGGATAATAAACATAACATTCTTTTCCACTTTAAGTGCATTTATTAAAGTTTTATTTTGATCCTTCCAAGATATTGAATAAAAATTTAATAAAAGATTAGATGTTTCTAATTCTACTTTATTTTTAAATAATTCAACTTCATTAGGAGATGATGTAAAGAATTCAATTTTGTTATATATATCTTCATCATATAAGAGTAATTTTCTAACAAGTTCTGAAGATAAAAAAATTAAATTTGAATCATATTCATATAAACCTAGATCAAATACACCTACTACCTCCAATGTTTTAAACCTTGGAATATTTCCTAATATTGTTTTATCAGTCTTTGGAATTGCAATTTTAACCTTATCTCCCACGCTTAAATTCATTTCATTTGCTAAGGAGTCTCCAATTAATATTTCACTTTTTGGATTTTGAATTAATGCGCCCATATTAATTGAATTAAACAAATAATGATTTTTATCATATGCATCATAGCCTTTGATCATCACACCTTTTGAGTTATTTGATTTTATAATTAATCCATTTGTTTCAATAGATTTGTAGTGTTGATAAAAAAAAGAATTATCAATATTTAATATAAGTTCATCGGCCTGCTTATTTGTTATCTTATCATCAAAACTATAAATATTAAGGTGCGAATTAAGTCCAATTATTCTGTTAGTTAGATCAATTCTAAAACCATTCATAACAGACATAACTATAATAATTGCTGCTACTCCTAAACTAATACCTATTATTGAAAGCCAAGCGAAAATAGACACATAGCCATCGGATTTCTTAGAAAATAAAAACCTAAAAATCAGTAATCGTTCTGATTTAGAAATCATCTATTTTTTTAACTTATTATTAATAAAATCAATTACACTACCGGATGAAATTTTTTCACTTTCATTATTTTGGCGATTTTTTACTTCTACTAAATTATCTTTTAAATCTCTTTTACCAATAATAATTTGATATGGTGTCCCAATTAACTCATTATCAGATAATTTTTTTCCTATACTGCAGATTCTATCATCTAAAATGACTTCAATATTATTTTTCATAAAGTATTCATAGTATTCTAATGATTTTGTGGCACAATCTTGATCTTCTGGCATTAAATTAACTATGGAAACCTTAAATGGAGCAACTTCTAAAGGCCACCTAATTCCTTTTTCATCATGATAAGCTTCTATAATTGCACCCACAAGTCTTGAAACACCAATGCCATATGATCCCATATGTACTGGAACATTTTTCCCACTTTTATCTTGAACAAATGCGTTTAATTTCTCAGAATATTTTGTTCCAAAATAAAATATATGACCCACTTCAATACCCTTAGAAATTTTTAAATCTTTATTTGAAATTGGGCAATTTTTTTTATCATGTTGATCATCAACTGCAGCATAAAATGACTGCAATTCATTTGGGTCTATAGTTTCAGGGTTTAGTGTTTCTAATTTTTTATCGTAATAAAGTGTACTTTCACCAGTCTTAGCTAGTATTTGAAATTCATGACTTAAGTTACCACCAATTGGGCCAGTTTCTGCTCTTAAGGAAATTGGTGTTAGACCCATTCTAATAAAAGTTTTTATATATGCTTTAAACATATTGTCATAAGATTTCTTTGCTTCGTTTTCATCAAGATCAAATGAATAATTATCCTTCATTAAGAATTCTCTTCCTCGCATTACTCCAAACCTAGGCCTAACTTCATCTCGGAATTTCCATTGAATATGATAAAGATTTTTTGGAAGATCTTTGTAAGAATTTATATGTGCTTGAAATATATCTGTAATTAATTCTTCATTTGTTGGACCGTAAAGCATTTCCCTTCCACTTCTATCTGTAATCCTTAACATTTCTTTTCCATAATCATCGTATCTTCCTGATTTAATCCATAAATCAGAGGATTGAATCGTAGGCATAAGCAGTTCTACTGCTCCTGCATTATTTTGTTCCTCTCTAACAATCTGTTCAATTTTTTTTAATACAAGTAAACCTAGAGGTAACCACGAATAAATACCAGCACTAGATTGTTTAATCATGCCAGCTCTGATCATTAATTTATGTGAAATTATTTCAGCATCTGATGGCGCGTCTTTAATAGTGGGAAGAAAAAAGTTAGAATATTTCATTTATTAAATATATTTGATAAATCAAATCCAAATAAAATCAAAAAAAATAAAATTAAAGCTGATATTAATGAAGTTGCTATAATTTTTATAAGAAGATATGGCTTAATTGGAGCACTTTTTGCATGTCCAGATTCTACTTTTTGGGGTACTTTTATCTTAATCGGTAGGAGTATAAAAAATAAAATCCACCAAACAAGGATAAAAATTAGAACATGAGTAAATAGTGCCATTAAGATCGTATTAAATGAACTTCAATTTCTGGTTTTTTTTGAATTGAATTTTTTATAATCTTTCTAAAACTACTTTTAACTAAGTCAGATACTATAAGATCTGATGATTTTTGATCTTTGTTAAGTTTTGTATAGTTTTCTGTAAAAAGTATTTTAAAATCATTTTTAATATTTTCTTCATCTATTCCCGGCAATCCTTTTAAAGTAAGTAACATATTTTTATTAATTGAATAGTCATCATCATTGATAATTAAAGAAATTAAAACTAACCCCTCAAATGAATATTTCCTTCTCTCTTTAATAAATGCAGATTCAGAGTCGTAAAGATTTTTACCCTCAACAATTAACTTTCCAGTTTCAAATTTTTCAACAATTTTAGGTTCACTTGGTGCAATTTTGAGACATTTTCCATTTTCTAAAATTTTAGTAAATGGTACTTGAGATGAGTAAGATAATTGTTTATGTGCCTCTAGATGCATAGGTTCACCATGCACAGGAATAGATAAGTAAGGTTTTGTCCAATTATACATTTGTTTTATTTCATCTGCATAACCATGACCTGAAACATGTACTAAATCATCATCAGCAGTTACTATCTCAACTCTTTGTCTAATAAGTAAGTTCTTTAAATTATTTATAGATTTTTCATTACCAGGAATATCTCTAGAGCTAAAAATTACTACATCTTCAGGCTCTAAATGTAAATGTTGATGAGAATTATAAGCTATTCTGAAAAGCGCAGATCTTTTTTCACCCTGACTTCCAGTACAAATTATGACTAAATTTTCTCTTGGTATATAAGAGGCCTCATCTTCACTAATAAAAATTTCATCATCTGCAACATAACCACATTTTCTTGCTACTTCGATATTTTTTTTCATACTCCTACCAACAAGAGCGACCTTTCTTTTATTTTTTTTTGCCGCTTGAATAATATTTTTCATTCGTGCAATATTTGAAGAAAAACAGGTAACAACAATTCTATTTGAAAATCTTGAAAATATACTTGTCAGTTCATCTCTAACATCACTTTCAGATTCTGATTTACCAGGCACATTTGCGTTAGTAGAGTCACCTATTAAAGCAAGTAATCCATCGTTTCCTAATTTTTCAAATTTTTCTTTTGAAAATGATTTTCCTAAAGTAGGTGAATGATCTATTTTCCAATCAGCAGTATGAAGTAATGATCCATATGTTGTTTTAATTACTATTGCAGTTGGTTCAGGAATTGAGTGTGTAGTGGGGATAAAACTTATATCAAAATTATTGAGTTTTAATTTCTTGTCTAGATTTATCTCTTTTAAAGTAAATCCTTCTACTTTATTGAATTCTTTCAATCTATTTTCAATAAGAAATTTTGCAAATTTACTAGCATATACAGGACATTTAATTTTATTTGCTAAGAACGCAACTGCTCCTGCATGATCTTCATGACCATGGCTGATAATAATAGCCTCGAGATTATCTTCTAAACTTTCAATATGATCTATTTTTGGTACCAATAAATCTACTCCAGGAAACTTTTCATCTGCAAAGGAAAGACCTAAATCTATCATTATCCATTTTCCATCACATCCGTAAAGATAACAATTTGCACCTATTTCTCCAATACCTCCAAGAGATACAAAGTATAGTCCTTCATTAAAATCATTTAGTTGTAAATTATTACTCATAAAAATGTTTGTTTCCGATTTCTTTTATTCCTTCTAATGTCAAATGTTCCATATATATAGGTTTATAAATAATTTTATCCCTAAATATTTTACCTAGACCGCCCGTAATATAGACTTTGGGCTTAAAGTTATTCTCCTTAGTAATTTGCTTTAATATGCCATTAACTGCATGTAAATAACCAAAATAGAAACCTGATTGAATAGAAGCTGATGTATTATTATTAACAATTTTATTTGCTTTTGAGATTTTTGAAGTTTTTATTAACTCAGCATTTTTAAAAAGTGTCTCCATTGAAAGATTTATACCTGGAAAAATTAATCCGCCTAAATATTGATTATTTTTGATGACATCAAAAGTAGTGGCTGTACCAAAGTCGACAATTATACAGTCTTTGATTTTCTTACTATATACATAGGCATAGTTTGCTATTCGATCACTTCCAATTTGATTTAAATTATAATTGATACTCTTTCTAAATGATATTTTTTTCGGATTAATTACATAAAATTTGAATTTATTCTTTTGAAAAATATTTTTAAAAATTAAATTTAAAGAAGGCACAACAGAGGACAAGATACAAAATCTATCTTTAAGATTATTAACCAACCTTTTGTTAGATTTAAAAAATTTATTAATTTCTTTTTTTGTAATATTGATTTTTTTTTCTGTTTTTAATCGAATAATTTTAATTAATTTATTTTTTGTATAAAAACCTATAACTATATTCGTATTACCTACATCTATAACAATCATTAAATTATTCTAGCATTATATATATTTTCAAAATTAATATTATTTTTTAAAGTGATTGAACCATCTGGGTTAAGATTATGAAATATTCCTTGTTTTACATTTTGTTCATCAATTTTTAAATTAATATTGCCTCCTAAATATAATAATCTACTTTTATATTCAGTCATAATTTTTTCGTGATTATTTAGCAGTTGTTTAAAATTGTTAAAATAGTTTTCCATAATTTCATATACAAAATAAAAGTTGTTAATTTCTTTATTGTATTTATTAATATTAGTTGTTGGATAATTTTCAATTTTTGGAGAAGATACTATATTAACTCCAAAACCAGTATTTATATATTTATCACTTTTGATACTAAATAGTTCAGAAATTATTCCAGAAATTTTTTCTTTGTTAATTAAAATGTCATTTGGCCATTTAATTTGAGTTTTAACATTACAAATATTTTCAATCACAGAACAGATCATATTAGTAATAAAAGCATTATTTAAAAAATGATTTTCTATTGGCAATATATTTTTAGATAAAATAGAAATATAAACATTATTTTTTGGACTTTCCCAAGTTGTTCCCCGTCTTCCAAATCCTTTTTTTTGTTCATTTGCCATCAAGCATATATTTCTATTATAAATAAGTTTTTTAACTTCTGACATTGTAGAATCTACAGATTCAATAAAATGAAAATCAAAATTGTTTTTATCTAATAGATTTTTAATTTTATCTAATGACATTAATCAAATAGTCAAACTTGCAGATATATTAATCAATAAAGACGGATAAAATATAAAACAAATAATTAAAAATAAACTTAAGGATAAAATAATTTTTGATTGAAAAGAAATTTGAAAATTAGTTATTCCTTCACTTTTACTTTCATCAAAATACATTATCTTAATAATTCTTAAATAATAAAAAGCAGAAATTACACTAGCTAGAACACCAAGAACTGAAAGTACATATAATTCTTGTTCAATTGCAGCAATGAAAACATAAAACTTTCCAAAAAATCCTATAAATGGGGGGATGCCAGCCATAGATAGCATTATTATTGAAATAGAAAGACTAACGATTGGATTACTTTTACTTAACCCTTTTAAATCGCTTATATCAATTAAATATTCATTTTTAACTTTTAACGAAAGTAAAATAGCAAAAATAGCAACATTCATTATCATGTATGAAAACATATAAATTGATGCTGCTTTAATTCCATCATCATTTGCAGCAACTAAAGCAATTAAGATATAGCCTATATGTCCGATAGAACTATAAGCTAATAATCTTTTAATATTTGACTGTGCTATAGCAGCTACAGCTCCAAGAAACATTGAGGCTATTGATAAAAATAAAATTATTTGACTCCATTCTAAGTAAAAATTTTCAAATGGAACTAAGCAAAAACGATAAATTAAAGCTACTGCAGCAATCTTAGGGACAATAGCAAAAAAACCTGTAATTGAGTTTGGGGCTCCTTCATAAACATCGGGAGTCCACATATGGAAAGGTACGGCTGAAACCTTAAAAGCCAAGCCTACCATCACAAATACAAGCCCAAATATCAAACCTAAATTTAAATTATCATATTTTGATAAATAGAAACTTATATTATCAAAATTCATTGAACCAGTAAATCCATAAATTAAGGAGAAACCATACAAAAGTATACCAGACGATAATGCTCCTAAAATAAAGTATTTTACTCCTGACTCAGCTGATGAGATTGAATCTCTTTTTATTGCTGCAGCAACATATAGAGATAAACTTTGTAGTTCTATTGCTAGATACATGGACATAAGATTATTTGAAGCAATCATTAACATCATCCCAAGTGTAGAAAATAAAAATAAAACAGGAATTTCATAATTTTTAAGCTTAATGCCTAAGAAATAATCTTTAGAAATAATGATACTAGCTATAGATCCTAATAGAGCTAAAATTTTAAAAAAATTTATAAAAGAAGAGTGGCTAAATAAATTTTTATAATTTGCAAAATTTGATTCACTATCATAGTAAACAAGCAAAATGGTTAATAATAAAACGAAAACTGCTAGATTGGAAGTTTGTCTAAATGCATTCTTTTTTAAAAAAAGTCCAAAAAGTAAGCAAACAAAAGAAGAGGATGCTAAAAAAATTTCGGGTATAAAAAAAATATTGTAAATATTATTTAGCATTGGCTATTTCATAGTTTATTATAATTAGTTCAAGTGATAATCTCATAGGATCTAAAAATAGATTTGGGAATATACCTAGTAATATTACTGAAATTGCTAAAGGAATTAATATGATTTTCTCTCTTGTGTTTATATCTAAAATATCTGCAAGTTTATTATTAGTTATGGTGCCAAAAATAATTCTTTTATAAAGGTATAGCATGTAAACAGCGGATAATATTATTCCAAAAGCCGCGCCAATAACAACATAACTTGAAAATTTAAATGCGCCAACAATAACTAAAAATTCTCCAATAAAACCACTAGTTCCAGGCAATCCAACTGATCCCAGCATAAAAATCATAAATACTGTTGCATAAAGTGGCATTCTTTGAACTAATCCTCCGTAAAATTCAATTTCTCTAGTATGCATTCGATCATAAATAACACCAACACATAAAAATAAAGCTGCTGAAACTAGTCCATGACTAATCATTTGCATCATTGCTCCTTCTAAACCTTGTTGATTCACTAAGAAAATTCCAATTGTTACAATTCCCATATGAGCAACAGATGAATATGCAATTAGTTTTTTAATATCAGTTTGTGCTAGTGCTACTAAGGAAGTGTATACTATGGCAACTATACTTAATGTCATAATTAAAGGAATAAAAGTCTCTGTTGCTTCTGGAAGCATACCTAAAGAGAAACGGATAAAACCATATCCACCCATTTTTAAAAGTACTCCAGCTAAAATAACTGATCCAGCTGTTGGAGCTTCAACATGGGCATCGGGCAACCATGTATGAAACGGCCACATAGGAATTTTAACTGCAAAGGAAGCAAAGAAGGCGAGCCATAGAAACAATTGAGTATTATAGGAAAAATAATTACCTTGTAAGAATTCAATACTCATTGAACTTGTATTTCTATACATCACAATAATAGCAATCAACATGAGTACTGACCCCAAAAGAGTGTAGAGAAAGAATTTAAAAGAAGCATAGATTCTTCTATTACCTCCCCATATACCTATGATTAGATACATTGGTATTAATACTGCTTCAAAAAAAATATAAAATAAAAGTATGTCTATAGAAGCAAACATTCCAATCATTACAGTCTCTAAAAATAAAAAAGAAAGCATGTATTCCTTGACTCTTTTTTTTATATTATTCCAACTAGCTAAAATACAAAGTGGGGTCAAAAATGTACTTAGTAAAATCATAAAAAGTGAGATACCGTCAACTCCAACATGGTAGAAGAAATTAAAATCATCAAACCATCTAAATTTTTCTTCATATTGATAAGACGGATTGGAATAATCAAATTGCAACCAGAGTATTAAACTTAAAATAAATGTTCCGAATGTTGCTAGTAAAGCGGCCCATTTAATATTAATTGACGTTAATTCATCTTCTTTAATAAAAAGAATAATTAAAGCACTAATTAAAGGTAAAAAAATTATTACCGATACTAATGGCCAGTCAATCATTTAGTAATATAAAAACCATGTTAAAATTATTACTAAGCCTCCAAGCATAGCAAAAGCATAATGAAACAAATACCCCGATTGAAACAAACTTACATAAGATGAAGATTTTGAAATAATCCAGGAGACCCCGTTTGGTCCTAAACCATCAATAGTTCTTTCATCTCCTTTTTTCCAGAAAAAGTTTGCCAATTTGAAAAAAGTTAAAACAAATACTTTATGATATAGCTCATCCACATACCATTTATTTTTAGAAAGAGAATATAAAGGATCTAAATTATAGGAAAGATTTTTTGCTCTGTTTAAATTATTTGAATATATCAGCACACAGACAAGAATTCCAATTGCAACAGCCGATTTTGATATTAATGATTGCGTAAGAGGAAGATATTTATGAGAGCTTTCTGTTAATAATATTGCATTATCCCAAAATTCTTTTTTGTAATATCCAATAAAATAATCAGCAAAGAATATTCCAGAAAAAATAGAACCAATTGCAAGAATAAATAATGGAACTGTCATTACTAAAGGTGATTCATGGGCGTGATCATATGTTTTATAATTTGATCTATTTTCACCATGAAATGTTAGGAATAATAATCTCCATGAATAAAAAGCAGTAAGTAAAGCTGTTAAAATACCTACTAAATATGCGAAGTATGCTATTCCATTTGAAGTATAGAAAGCATTTTCTAAAATACTTTCTTTTGAATAGTAACCAGATAGATATGGGAAACCAATAATTGCAAGAGATCCAATCCACATCATTGTAGCAGTAAAAGGTATTTTTTTGAAAAGTCCCCCCATTTTTCTCATATCCTGCTCATGATGCATTGCGTGAATTACAGAACCTGCAGAAAGAAATAGAAGAGCTTTAAAAAAGGCATGGGTTGTTAAATGAAATATTGATGCATTATAAGCTCCCACACCTGCTGCAAAAAACATATATCCTAATTGACTGCATGTTGAATATGCAATGACTCTTTTAATATCATTTTGCGTTAAGGCTATAGAGGCAGCAAAAATAGCTGTAGCCGCACCAATAAAAGTAATAAATAAATTAGTAAATGTAGCAAATTCATAAAGAGGACTCATTCTTGCAACTAAGAATACACCAGCTGTTACCATTGTTGCAGCATGTATTAGTGCAGATACAGGAGTAGGCCCTTCCATAGCATCTGGCAACCAGGTGTGTAAACCTAATTGGGCAGATTTACCCATTGCACCTATAAATAAAAGAAAACATAAAAAATCTAAAGTTGGAAAACTGAATGAAAGAAATTGAATTTGATGATCACTAAATTGATCCACTTGTAAAAATATACTGTCGAAACTTACCGTGCCAAAAATATAAAAAATTCCAGCAATTCCAATTGCGTATCCAAAATCTCCAACTCTGTTTACAACAAATGCTTTTATAGCAGCTTTATTTGCTGAATCTTTATGGTGCCAAAAACCAATTAATAAATATGAGGCTAGCCCAACTCCTTCCCAACCAAAAAACATTTGCATCAAATTATTACTTGATACAAGAACAAGCATAAAAAAAGTAAATAAGCTTAGATAACCCATAAATCTTATTTTTGATAGATCTTCTTCCATATAGCCTATTGAATATAAATGAACACAAGCAGAAACAGTTGTAACCACAATGAACATCACAGCAGTTAAAGTGTCTAATCTAATTGACCAATCAACAATAAAGTTTCCAGAACTTATCCAGTTAAGGATAAAGATTATTTCAGTTTCCTTATTATTAATAAACTGAATGAATATTATCCAAGAAAATAAAGTACAAAGAAAAAGGATTGAAGTTGTTGATATTTGATAAACCCTATAGTTAAACTGTTTACCTAGTAAAAAACAAAAAAGAAAACCAAGTAGAGGTAAAAATATAATTGAGGTTGCCATCTACTATCCCTTAAGCTGATTAATTTTATTTACTTCTATTGATCCTAAATTTCTAAAAAATACTACAAGTATGGCAAGTCCAATTGCTGCTTCAGCTGCTGCAACAGTAAGTGTAAGCATTGCGAAGATTTGCCCTGAAATATCATTAATATACGCTGAGAAAGCAATAAAATTAATATTTACTGACAACAAGATGAGTTCTATAGACATTAAAATTATAATTAAATTTTTCTTATTTAAAAATATTCCTAAAACACCTAAGGTAAAAATAATTGCGCCGAGAAAAAGATAGTGTTCAAGAGTAATCATTAATTAAATTCCTTCGCCTATTTTTACTTTTTTCTTTTCTATAGCTGTTGATGCATCAACTGTATTTTGGGAATCTATATTTTGCCTTTTAACGCCACCTTTATCTCTTAATGTAAGTGTAATAGAACCAATCATTGCGACTAATAAAATTATCCCACATATTTGAAATAAATAAAAATATTCAGTGTAGAGTATTTGCCCAATCATTTTTGTGTTCTCTACTTCACTAACTATAGGTTGTAATGGTATTTGATTGTTGTAAATATTAGACGATCTATCTGTTAAAAAAAGTATTCCAAGTTCAATTACTAGAACTATCCCTAATAATGCTCCAAAAGGTAAATATTGCAAAAAACCTTCTCTCAACTTTACAAAATTTATATCAAGCATCATTACAACAAATAAAAAAAGGACGGCAACAGCTCCAACATATACAACGACAAGGATCATTGCCAAAAATTCAGCACCTAATAAAACAAAGAGTCCTGATGCGTTAACAAAACTTAAAATTAAGAATAAAACTGAATGAACTGGATTTTTTGCACTTATCACCATTAGAGCAGAAAGAACTGCAACAGATGAAAAAAGATAAAATGTTAATGAATAAATAACCATTCTTATCTATATTTTCTATCGAGATGAATATTTTGTGCAATTTCTTGCTCCCATCTATCTCCATTTTCTAAAAGTTTATCTTTATTATAAATTAATTCTTCTCTCGTTTCAGTGGCAAATTCAAAATTTGGTCCTTCGACTATTGCATCAACTGGGCAAGATTCTTGACATAAACCACAGTAAATACATTTAGTCATATCTATATCATATCTTGTTGTTCTTCTGCTTCCATCCTCTCTTGGTTCTGCTTCAATTGTAATTGCCTGAGCAGGACATACTGCTTCACAAAGCTTACATGCGATACATCTCTCCTCCCCACTTGGATATCTTCTCAAAGCATGCTCGCCTCTAAAACGTGGGCTTAATGGACCTTTTTCATGAGGATAATTGATTGTAACTTTAGATTTAAATATGTATTTGAAAGTTAAAAATAGTCCTTGAAATAATTCAAATAAAGTAAAAGATTTAATAAGTTTATACATATTAATTTGGCAGCATGTCAAAATATACTAAAAAACCAGAAGTTGCCACAACCCAAAACAAAGAAAATGGTAGAAAAACTTTCCATCCAAGTCTCATTAACTGATCATATCTATATCTTGGGAAAGTTCCTCTAACCCAAATAAATAAAAATAATATAAATATTACTTTCACAGTAAACCAGATTACTCCAGGAACAACATTTAATGGGTATACATCGAATGGAGGAAGCCATCCACCTAAAAAAAGAATGACAGTCATAGAAGACATTAAAATCATACTCGCGTATTCGCCTAAAAAAAATAATACAAATGAAGCAGATGAATATTCAGTAAAAAATCCTGCAACAAGTGTTGATTCATCTTCAGGAAGATCAAAAGGTAATCTATTTGTTTCAGCTAAAGCAGAAATAAAAAAAATAATGAACATAGGTAATAATGGAATTGCAAACCATACAGTCTGCTGAGCTAGAACTATCTTTGATAAATTTAAAGAACCTACACATAATAATACTGTAATTATTACAAATCCAATTGATACTTCATAGGAAACCATTTGAGCAGCTGATCTTAATGCTCCTAGAAAAGGATATTGAGAGTTACTAGCCCAACCAGCCATTATTATTCCGTATACTCCAAGAGATGATACTGCAAACAGATACATGATACCTACGTTAATATCAGAGACTACCCATCCTGGAGCAAAAGGTATTACTGCCCAACCTGCTAAGCTAAGTACCATTGTTATTATCGGTGCTAAAATAAAAACAATTTTATTTGATCCACTAGGTATAATATTTTCTTTAGTAATAAGTTTTAATGCATCTGCAAAACTTTGTAATATACCAAAAGGCCCTACTATATTTGGACCTCTTCTTAATTGAATTAGGGCTAAAACTTTTCTTTCAGCATAAACTAAAAAAGCTACAGATATCAAAACTGGCACAATAACAGCAAGTATTTGGGCAATGATTATTAACCCTGTAATAAATATATCATAATTCATGTAATTATTATGCTGCCTTATTTAAAATATCTTTAGTACATTTTGCCATTGTTTCAGAAGATCTAGAAATAGAGTCGGTCATATAAAAATTTTCAATGTTATATTTAATTTTAATATTCTCAATTTTATTATTTTTAGCAAAAGTTATTTGGCCAATAGAATTAACTTCATTTAAAAGAGCAAATTGACCATTAGTACTTGTAAGCTCATTTCGAAGCTCCCCAAGATTATTAAAATTTAAATTTTTTTCAAATAAGTCGCTTAAAACTCTAAAAATTTTCCACTCCTCTTTTGCTTCACCTATTGGATTATGACACTTAGTTGTTTGAATAACTCTACCTTCTATATTCATATAAGTAGAACTTTTCTCAGTATATGCGGGTGTTGGTAAAATTATATCAGCTATAGATGCTGAAACATCTCCATGATGGCCAAGATAAACAACAAAAGCATTTTCAAATGTTGAAAAATTTATCTCATCTAACCCCATTAAGAAAACTACAGGCTTTGTTTTATCAATATGTTTTTTTAGTTGTTTATTGTAATCATTATCAAATTTTTTATTATAAAATTTCAAATCTAATGCTCCTACTCTAGAAATATCTTGATTAAGAATATTTAATGGATTTATATTTTTATTTTTTTGAATTTTTTTTGCAATTAATCCTGTAGTTTCTAATATTTTTTTTCCATGATTATTATTTATTGCTGAAGTACCTAAAATTATAAGTGGGTTTTTTGCAGATTTTAAAATTTTATTAAAATCAGATTTATTATTAGATAATTTATTAAGGTAATCTAAAGAATCAGAGAGATGATGATAATCGTAGGTAAGATCTAATTTAGGACCTATAAGACCAATTTTGCAATTATTTTCAATATATGCCTTTCTAATTCTAGCGTTTAGTACCGCCGCTTCCCATCTAGGATTAGATCCAATTAAAAGAATAGCATCAGCATTTTCAATTTCTTGAATTGTTGAATTAAATTTATAACTTGAAGATGAATTGTCGATAATTTGTGTGTTATCAAATCTGCAATCATAGTTTTTCGATTTAAGTGAATTGCTAAATTTTTGTGCAGAATATAAAGTTTCAATATCGGTAAACTTACCCGATAACAATACAGTATTTTCTTTACCTCTTTTTGTAATTTCTTTTTTTATTAATTCAAATGCATCATCCCATGAAGATTTTTGGAGTTTTTTATTTGATTTAGAATATACACTATCCAATCTTTGACTTGAGAGTCCATCAACTGCAAATCTAGATTTATCACTTATCCATTCTTCATTGATTTCTTCATTTATCCTAGGAAGAGCTCTTAAAACTTTTTTTCCTCTTGTATCAATTCTTATACTTGAGCCTATACCATCAAACACATCAAATGTTTCTGTCTTAGTTAGTTCCCATGGTCTAGATTTAAATGCATATGGTTTACTTGTTAAAGCACCTACAGGACATAAATCAATTACATTTCCAGATAATTCCGACTCAATAGTTTTTTCTAAGTAAGTCGTGATCTCAGCATTTTCACCTCTGCCAAGCAACCCTATATCATCAACACCCGCAACTTCTGTAGAAAACCTTACGCATCTTGTACAATGTATACATCTTGTCATAATCGTCTTGACAAGTGGTCCCATATTTTTATTTTGAACTGCTCTTTTGTTTTCTTCATATCTAGTTTTATCAAAACCATAATACATCGCTTGATCTTGAAGATCACATTCTCCCCCTTGATCACAAATAGGGCAGTCCAATGGATGATTAATAAGAAGAAATTCCATTACACCTTTTCGAGCTTTTTTAACTGTTTCTGTTTTTGTTTTTATAACCATCCCATCTGCAGCTGGCATGGCACATGATGCAATAGGCTTTGGAGCTTTTTCCAATTCTACTAGACACATTCTACAGTTTCCCGCTATTGAGAGTTTTTCGTGATAACAAAATCTTGGAATTTCAGTTCCTGCTTGTTCACAAGCTTGCATTACAGTCATGCCGTTTTCAAATTCGTATTCTTTATTATCAATTGTTATCTTTGGCACTAAGCTACTCTTCTGTTTCTTTCTTGGATTCTTTTTTCAATTTCAGATCTAAAGTGTCTAAACAAACCTTGAATAGGCCAAGCGGCAGCATCGCCTAAGGCGCAAATAGTATGACCTTCAATTTGCTTAGTCACATCTAAAATTTTATCAATATCTTGATGTTCAACATTTCCATGAATCATTTTTTCCATCATTCTGTACATCCATCCAGTGCCTTCTCTGCAAGGTGTACATTGACCACAACTTTCATGCTTATAAAAATGTGATAATCTGGCTATTGCCTCAACAATATCTGTTGATTTATTCATTACAATAACAGCCGCAGTGCCTAATCCACTTTGCACTTCTTTTAGACTATCAAAATCCATTTTAACAGTATCGCAAATTGACTTAGGTAATAAAGGCACACTTGCACCTCCAGGAATAACAGCTAATAAATTTTTCCAACCACCAATTACCCCACCTGCATGTTTTTCAATGAGATCTTTCAATGGTATGCCCATTTCTTCTTCTACATTACATGGGTTATTTACGTGTCCAGAGATACTAAAAATTTTTGTACCTGTATTATTTGCACTACCTAAATTAGCAAACCATTTAGAACCACGTCTTAAAATAGTTGGCGAGACAGCGATTGTTTCAACATTTGTAACTGTTGTGGGACATCCATATAAACCTGCACCAGCAGGAAATGGAGGCTTTAATCGGGGCTGACCTTTTTTACCCTCTAAACTTTCAAGTAAAGCAGTTTCTTCACCACAAATATATGCTCCTGCTCCTCTGTGAAGATAAATATCAAAATCCCACCCTGTACCACATGCATTTTTACCAATTAAATTATTTGCATAAGCTTCATCTATTGCTTTTTGTAAATTAGAAGATTCAGAATAATATTCACCCCTTATATAAATATAACAAGTATGTGCATGCATTGCAAAGGCAGCAACTAAACAACCTTCTAAAAGAAGATGTGGGTCGTTTCTCATAATCTCTCGATCTTTACATGTGCCTGGCTCTGATTCGTCTGCATTAACAACTAGGTAATGATCTTTTCCAGAGTCTTTTGGCATAAATGACCACTTAAGTCCCGCAGGGAAACCTGCTCCTCCCCTTCCTCTTAATTGACTATTTTTAATTTCCTCAACAATTTTATCACTACCCATATTAATAAGTTCTTTAGTATTTGACCAAATACCTCTTTTTTTTGCACCTTCTAATTTCCAGTCTTCAAAACCGTATAAATTTTTAAAAATTTTATCTTTTTCCTTAAGCATCAAATTTTCTTTCAGGTTGTGATGATTTTCTACCAATTTGTGAGCCTACTTTTGTTGATTTATTATCTTTTAAATCTTGAAGTATTTTTTTAAAACTCTCTTCATCTAAATCTTCATAATAATCATCATTGATCTGGACCATAGGAGCATTGCAACATGCACCTAAGCATTCAACTTCAACAACTGTAAATATTTCATCATCACTTGTCTCGCCAATATTAGTTTCGCAAACTTCTTGTGCAACTTTAGACAGTTTATCACTCCCTCTTAACCAACAAGGCGTCGTTCTACAAATTTGGACAAAATTTTTACCAATAGGTTCTAAATTAAACATCGAATAAAAAGTGGCAACTTCCAACACTCTTATATAAGACATACTTAGAGTTTCAGCTACTTTTTCCATTGAGTTTTTACTTAGCCATCCATTATTTTGTCTTTGTGCTAAATCAAGTAAAGGAATAACTGCGCTTTGAATACGGTTTGTTGGATATTTTTTTATTATTTCAGAAATTTTTTTAAAATTTTCTGATGACCATTCAAAATTATTATTAATTTTTTTATATACTTTATTATTTGTACCTGGGTGATGCATTATCTATCTATCTCTCCAAAAACAATATCTAAGCTACCTAGTATAGCCGCTATGTCAGCCATTAAGTGGCCTTTAGATAAATGATCCAATGTTTGAAGGTGTGCAAAACCTGGTGCTCTTATTTTACATCTATATGGTTTACTAGATCCATCAGAAACAAGGTAAACGCCAAATTCACCCTTTGGAGCTTCTACTGCACTATAAACTTGACCGGAAGGAACACGGTAACCTTCAGTGAAAAGTTTAAAATGATGAATTAGCGCTTCCATTGATTTTTTCATTTGATTTCTTTTTGGAGGTGTAATTTTATTATCCTCAATTGATATTGGACCTGGTTTGATTTTATTTAAACATTGATCAATAATACTAATGCTTTGTCTCATCTCCTCTATGCGAACCAAATATCGATCAAAACAATCACCTTTTTTTCCAACAGGAACTTCAAAATCAACTTGATCATAGGCGTCATAAGGTTGAGATCTTCTTAAATCCCATGCTACGCCTGCACTTCTTAATACAGGACCCGAACAACCCCATTCAATTGCTTCTGACTTTGAAATTATTCCTATATCAACTGATCTTTGTCTTAAAATTCTGTTATTAGTCAGCAAGCTTTCAAGATCATCAATAAATTTTGGAAGAGTTTTAAAATGCTCAAATAATTTTTCTTCCATTCCTTCTGGCATATCCTGATGGACACCGCCAGGTCTAAAATAGGCTGCATGAAATCTTGCACCAGATACGGCTTCATGAAATTCCAAAAGCTTTTCCCTTTCTTCAAAACACCATAAAAATGGTGTCACTGCACCAATGTCAGCAGCATAGGCAGGTATATTTAATAAATGATTTAATATTCTAGTAATTTCAGCAAAAATAACACGAATATATTTAGCTCTTTCAGGAACATTAATACCTAGAAGATTTTCAGTTGCTAATGCAAAAGCATGTTCTTGACACATTGGTGAAACATAATCAAGTCTATCAAAATAAGGAACTGCCTGAAGATAAGTTTTATATTCAATTAATTTTTCTGTTCCTCTATGTAACAATCCAATGTGCGGTTCTGCTCTTTGAACTACTTCACCTTCTAGTTCAACTACTAGACGTAAAACACCATGCGCAGCAGGATGTTGGGGGCCAAAGTTAATTGTAGTTGTATTAAGCTCAACTTCTTTCATTTAATTTTCACCAGTAGATTTATCATCACCAAAAAGTTTATTTTCCATTCCTTCCCATGGAGATTCACTATCTAAATTTCTAAATTCTTGAGTTAGCTTAACAGGCTCATATATAACTTTTTTTTCAAGGTCATCATAGCGAACTTCTGTGTGTCCTGTTAAAGGAAAATCTTTACGCAATGGATAACCTTCAAAATTATAATCTGTCATTATCCTTCTTAAATCAGGATGGTTAATAAATTCTATTCCAAATAAATCATAACATTCTCTTTCATACCAATCCGCAGATTTGTGAATATTGGTTATTGTTTCTATCTTTTCGTTTTCTTTTATAAAAGTTTTAAGAATAATTTTTTTATTTTTTGTTAAACTTTGCAAAATATAAATTAAATCAAATCTAAATTCTCTTGAAGGATAATCAACAGCTGTAATATCTAATAATTGGTTAAAACTAAGCTCAGTGTTATCTTTTAATTCGTTAATAATTTTAATTATATTATTTTTTTCAAATTCTATTTCTAACAAATTATTATTCTGTAAAACATTATTTATGCCCTCTATTTTGGAAAGAATTTTAATCATATAAAATTATCTTTTAAATTTATTTTCTCTTCTAATTTTTTTTTGTAATTGCAATATGCCATATACTAACGCTTCTGCTGTTGGAGGGCATCCTGGTACGTAAACATCAACAGGGACAATTCGATCACATCCTCTAACTACTGAATAAGAATAATGATAATATCCTCCTCCATTTGCACAAGAGCCCATTGATATAACCCATCGAGGTTCTGGCATTTGATCATAAACTTTTCTTAAAGCTGGAGCCATTTTATTTGTTAATGTGCCGGCAACAATCATTACATCAGATTGTCTAGGGCTACCTCTTGGTATTACGCCATAACGATCTAGGTCGTATCTTGCCATATAAGAATGTATCATTTCTACTCCACAGCATGCCAAACCAAAAGTCATTGGCCATAAAGAACCTGTTCTAGCCCAAGTAAGAATTTTATCGTAGCTTGCAACTAAGAAACCTTTTGAGGATAGTTCTGTATTTAGAGTATCATCAACAATTTTTTTTGCTTTATCTACTCCCATTCTAAAGCTCCTTTTTTCCATTCATAAATAAAACCAATAGTTAAAACAGTAAGGAAAATCATCATTGACCAAAAACCAAACAATCCAATTTTACCAAGTGTTATTGCCCATGGAAACAAGAAAGCAACTTCCAAATCAAAGATGATAAATAAGATCGCTACTAAATAAAATCTTACATCAAATCGTCCACGAGCATCGTCAAAGGCCTCAAATCCACACTCATAAGCAGACAATTTTTCTTGATCTGGCTGAGAGTCTCCAACTACAAAAGATAATAAAGTCATTCCAAAAGCCAATGCCAAAGCTATGAAAATAAAAATTAATATGGGTAAATATTCAAATAGAAACTCTGACACTATAATCTCACAATTAAATTAGTAATGTATTTAACGAATTATTCAACAATAACAACGTGTCACGTTGCGACTTTAATACACAAAGTAATACTGAAATTAGTGGCGCGAGAGACGGGATTCGAACCCGCGGCCTCTGCCGTGACAGGGCAGCGTTCTAACCAGCTGAACTACTCCCGCGCATGGTGGGTGTTGAGAGACTTGAACTCCCGACCCTCTCGGTGTAAACGAGATGCTCTACCAACTGAGCTAAACACCCAAATAAAAACGGCTGTTAAATTTATTTAACAGCCGGTGCAAGAAAAAAAAATAATTAATTGTTTACTGAATCTTTTAGAGCTTTTCCTACAGTAAATTTAGGTCTTTTTGAAGCCGGTATTTGGATTGATTCACCTGTTCTAGGGTTTCTACCAGTAGTTGCTTTTCTGTGGCTCACGCTAAAATTACCAAAACCTACAATACTAACCTTTTCATCTCTTTTTAATGAATTAGTAATTGCGTCCAGAAAACTTTCAATTGCTCTAGTTGCGTCAGATTTTGATAGTCCTGCGGAAGAAGCTACAGATGCGATAAGATCATTTTTGTTCACTTTTAATCTCCTTTATTAATTTTTATTAATAATTCTATGTTTTCTCGACAAGTCAACATTATAATTTAAATTTTCCCAGAAACTAGGGAATTTAACAATTAATTGGCTAAATTTCGGGTTTTTTTTTAAAAAAATATTAATGAGTACTTGTTGTATTTTGATTATTTTTTAATTGAGATTCGGTTAAATTTAACGGAATGATTGATTTTGTAAGCGTATGTTCAAGAATCGAAAAAGCATCAGATACAGGGATTATCTTAATCCCCTTAATAACTTCTTTATCAAACTCAGATACTTCTCTAAAATTCTCCTGAGGTATTAGGACCTTCTTTATTCCCACTCTACTAGCAGCATATATCTTTTCTTTTAAACCACCAATAGGAAGTACACGTCCTCTAAGCGTAATTTCTCCGGTCATTGCAACATCTCTTTTTACTTTATTATTGGTCAATGATGATACTAGAGAATTAAAAATTGCAATACCCGCACTTGGACCATCTTTAGGTGTAGCTCCTTCAGGTACATGAATATGAATATCATAATTTTCAAAGTCTTTTGGATTTATACCTAAACTTACTGATTTAGATTTAACATAAGAAGTTGCAGCTTGAATTGATTCTTTCATTACTTCACCTAATTTACCTGTAATCGTCAGTTTTCCTTTACCTATTGATAAAATAACTTCTACTGATAGAATTTCTCCTCCAACTTCTGTCCACGCCAAACCATTAGTGACACCAACTAAATTCTTCTTTTCAATTTCACTAGATCTGTATTTTGCTATACCTAAGAGGTCTTGTAAGGATTTATCGTTTAAATTTACCTTTTTTAATCTTGAGGTTTCTAGTTTTTTTACAGTTTTTCTGCATACTTTAGATATTTCTTTTTCAAGACTTCTAACTCCGGCTTCTTTAGTATAATTTCTGATAATTAAATTTAAAATTTTAGAATTAAATGAAATCTCAGATTTTTTTATTCCGTGATTTTTTATTTGTTTTGGAACCAAATATCTTTTTGCAATTTGGTTTTTCTCTTTTTCTGTGTAACCAGGGATTCTTATCACTTCCATTCGATCAAGAAGAGCAGGAGGAATATTAAGTGTATTGGCTGTACATACAAACATTACATCAGAGAGATCATAGTCAAGCTCTAAGTAATGGTCATTAAATTTACTATTTTGCTCAGGATCAAGAACCTCCAGAAGGGCAGAGGAAGGGTCGCCTCTCCAGTCAGAACCAAGTTTATCTATTTCGTCTAATAAAATAAGAGGGTTAGAAGATTTTGATTTTTTCATTGCTTGAATAAATCTTCCTGGCATTGATCCAATATATGTTTTTCTATGACCTCTAATTTCAGCTTCATCTCTCACGCCACCAAGAGACATTCTAACAAAACTTCTTCCAGTAGAATTTGCAATAGATTTACCAAGAGAGGTTTTTCCAACACCAGGAGGTCCTACCAAACACAATATCGGACCTTTAAGTTTGTTAGTTCTTTTTTGGACTGCTAGATATTCTAGAATTCTTTCTTTCACTTTATCTAAACCGAAGTGATCATTCTCTAAAATAGTTGAAGCTTTATTAATATTTTGAGAGATTTGATTTGGATTATTCCAAGGTATAGACATTATCCAATCTAAATAGTTTCTAATTACGGTTGCTTCAGCTGACATTGGGCTCATATTTTTTAATTTTTTAATCTCAGAGGTACATTTTTCTTTAGCTTCTTTAGATAAATTATATTGGTTTAATTTTTTCTCAAGCTCAGCAATTTCATCCAAATCCTCATTTTCGCCTAATTCTTTTTGAATTGCTTTCATTTGTTCATTTAAATAATATTCTTTTTGTGTTTTTTCCATTTGTCTTTTCACACGACCTTTTATTTTTTTCTCAACTTGAAAAGAGTCAATTTCAGATACCAAATAACCATATATTTTATTGAGTCTTTCTTCTGTGTTGATTATCTCTAAAATTTCTTGCTTTTGAGATAAAGAAATTGAAATATTTGATACTATTATATCAACAATTTTATCAGGGTCATTAATAGTTTTCACATTATTAATTACATCCTGTGAAACTTTTTTATTAATTTTTTGAAATTCAACAAATTGTTCAATAATAAGTTTTTGTAAAGCTTTTATGTTTGAATTTTTTTTTGCTTTCTGATTAATCTCAGTAATTGATGCAGTAATAAATTCTTTATTAAAATTTATTTTATTGACTTTTGCTCTATGAATGCCCTCGACTAAAACCTTGAGGGTGCCGTCTGGAAGTTTTAATAGTTGGATGATTTTTGCAACAGTTCCAAATGAATAAAGATTTTCTTTGTCTGGATTATCAACTTTTGAATTTTTTTGAGATAACAAAAAAATTTTTTTATCACCTGTCATCACATGATTGAGAGCATTTACTGATTGTTCTCTTCCTACAAATAAAGGAGCAACCATGTTTGGAAAAACAACTATATCTCTAAGTGGCAGAACAGGGACTAGATATTTTGGCATATTATATAAATGTCTATATATTAATTAAATTCAAGAGTTATTGGACATTAATTTTTGACTATTTTCTTTATTTGAATAAATTAAAATTGGATCAGATTTTTTTGAAATAACCTCTTTATTTATTACTACTTTATATAAATTTTTTTGATCTGGAACTTTATACATAAGGTCCATTAAAGAGTCTTCTATTATAGACCTTAAACCTCTTGCACCAGTATTTTGAGAAACTGCTAACTTTGCAATTTCTCTCAAGGCATCTTCTTTAACTTCTAATTTAACTCCATCCATTTTCATTAAAGATTCGAATTGCTTTACAATAGCGTTTTTTGGTTGAGTCATTATTTGGATTAGCATATCTTCGTCTAATTCATTTAAGGTAGTAATTACAGGTAGTCTTCCAATAAATTCTGGTATCATTCCAAATTTTAATAAATCTTGGTTCTCAAGTTTATTTAGTGATGCACCAATAGTCTTTTTAGGTTCTAAATCTAACTTAGAATTAAAACCTATAGCAGTTCCTTTTAAACGATAATTTATGATTTCTTCTAGACCTGAAAAAGCCCCTCCACATATAAATAGTATGTTAGAGGTATCTACTTGTAAAAATTCTTGTTGAGGATGTTTCCTTCCTCCTTGTGGAGGCACACTTGCTATAGTTCCTTCCATGATTTTAAGTAGAGCTTGTTGAACACCTTCTCCAGAAACATCTCTAGTTATAGAAGGGTTATCACTTTTTCTTCCAATTTTATCAATTTCATCGATATAAACTATACCTTTTTGAGCACGCTCAACATTGTAATCTGATGCTTGTAATAATTTAAGAATAATATTTTCTACATCTTCCCCAACATATCCTGCTTCTGTTAAACTCGTTGCATCAGCTACTGTAAAAGGAACATCTAATATCTTTGCTAAAGTTTGGGCTAATAAAGTTTTGCCTGTTCCAGTTGGACCAACTAAAAGAATATTTGATTTTGAGATTTCAATATTATCATTCTCTAAATTAGAAGATAATCTTTTGTAGTGATTATAAACGGCCACAGAAAGTATTTTTTTTGAATCTTTCTGACCTATTACGTAATCATTTAAGAATTTATTTATTTCTGAAGGTTTTGGTATATCTTTTTTAATCTTGAATTTATTGTTCTTATTATCCTCCTTAATAATGTCCATGCATAGTTCTACGCATTCATCACATACAAAAACAGTTGGGCCAGCTATTAATTTTTTTACCTCCTTCTGATTTTTACCACAAAAAGAGCAAAATAATGAATCCTTATCATTTTTTTTATTCACTATTTTCTATCCTTTACGACCTTGTCTATAAGACCAAATTTAATAGCTTCATCAGCCGAAAAATACTTATCTCTTTCCATTATACTTGATATTTCTGATAATTTTTTTCCAGTATGTTTTGAATAAATTTCATTTAATTTTAACTTTGCTCTCTTTATTTCATTAGTTTGAATTTCAATATCTGTTACTTGACCTTGGTATCCTCCACTAGGTTGATGAACCATTATACGAGAATTAGGTAAGGAAAACCTCATGCCTTTCTCTCCAGCTGTTAAAAGAAGAGAGCCAGCAGAAGCAGCTTGACCAATACAGATAGTCATAATTTTTGAAGAAACATATTGCATAGTATCATAAATAGCCAATCCAGACCAAACGATACCTCCTGGTGAATTAATATAAAAAGAAATTTCTTTTTTTGGATTTTCTGACTCTAGAAATAATATTTGAGCACATATAAGACTTGCAACATTATCATCAATAGGTCCGGTAAGGAAAATTATTCTTTCTTTTAATAATCTTGAATAGATATCATAAGATCTTTCACCTCTTGAGGATTGTTCAACAACCATTGGAATTAGATTATTGGTAATATTATCTATTGGGTCTATCATTTTTTTGCATCCTTAATATCAAATGTTTTAACTTCAAGTTTTTTATATTCATCTTCATTTAATTTTATAACATTTGTTTTCGATTTGGAAATGATTGAATCAATTACTTTTTGCTCAATAAGAGGAGCTCGAATAGTATCCAGTGATGATGGATTTTTTTCAAAATATTCCATAATCTGCTTTTCTTGACCAGGATATTGTCTAGTATATTCTAATATGCCTTTGTTAATTTCTTCATCAGATACAACAACTTTTTGTTCTGAAGCAATATGTTGCATTAATAAACCAAGCTTAACCCTTCTTTCTGAAATTTTTTTATATCTTTTTTTAAGATCATCATCTTTTAATAGCTTATCATCCTCATCTAAACTACCTTCTTTTTTTGCTTGCTCTAAGCGATTCCATATTTGGTTAAAATCATCTTCTAGTACCCCATCAGGTAATTCAAACTTATAATTATTATCTAAAAGATCCATCAATTCTTTTTTTTCTATTTGTTTTATTCCTTGTTCATATTGAGTTTTCATATTACTCACTAGAAACTCTTTGAGATCTTTTTCTGTTTTAAAACCATTCTTATCTAAAAACTCTTTTGTAAGTTGAAATTTAATTTTTTCTTCAATTGAAATTATTTCAAAATTAAAAGTGGTTTTTTTAAATTTATCATCTTTAAGAATTTTTGATAAGTCTATTTTTAATTCAATTTTATCTCCAGATTTTACTTTTCTTTCTATCAATTTCTTATTTAGACCTGGAAGTATTCCATCATCAAAACCCAAATCAATAGGAAAATTTTTTTGAGATTTTAAATATTCTGGAAGGTCTTCTTGAGAGGATTCAAAATTAACAATAACCTTGTCGGAATTTTTGACTTGTCTTGAACTTTCAATTTTTTTAAAATTTTTTTGTGAGTCAATAAAATTTTTAAATTGATTTTCTTCTGCTTTTTTACCCAATTCAATTTCATACTTATTAATTTTAAGATCTTTAAAATCTTTAAGTTTAATCTCAGGCTTAAGATCAAATTTTAAATTAATAGTTATTGGTTTATTTTTTTCATAGTTACTGAGCTCGACTTTAGGGGCTCTAAAAAGAGAAAACTTTTTTTCATCAATTAATTTTTTTGTATTTGTATCAATTACTTTTTGAATTACTTCATTTAAGACATTATCTTCATATTTTTTTTTCACAATATTTAGTGGGGCTTTACCTTTTCTAAAACCAGGAATATTTACGGTAGGTAGTATTTGATTTATTTTATTATCTACTTCACTATCAATTTCTTCATAAGGTATTTCTAATGAGTATTCTTTATAAAGTTTCGTAGATTTTAGCTCTTTTGTATTCATAATTCTTCACAACTAATGGTAGGCCGGAAAGGACTTGAACCTTCACACCTCGCGGCACTAGAACCTAAATCTAGCGTGTCTACCAATTCCACCACCGGCCCTATTATTATTAGCCTTTTATGTACAATAAATTAAAAAACAATAGAGAAAATTAACTAAATACAAATTGGGGCGAACGATGGGATTCGAACCCACGGCATCAGGCACCACAAGCCTGCGCTCTAACCAACTGAGCTACGTTCGCCATATAACTTAATTAAAAGTTTAATTTTTATATTAAATCGCTATATCAAAAATATGGAAGTTTCAAAAAGAATATTTAATTTAGAAACAGAAACAGCTTTCTCTATTCTTGCTAAAGCTAATAATCTTGCTGCTAAAGGTAAAGATATTATTAATTTAGGAATAGGACAACCCGATTTTCCAACACCAATTAATATTCAGGAAGCGGCTATTAAAGCAATTAAAGATGGTCATCATGGCTATACTCCCTCAAATGGGATACCTGAATTAAGAGAATCAATTTCAGAATTAGTATTCAAAAAATACAAATCAAATATTAACCCAGAAAATGTTTTAATAACTCCAGGTGGTAAGCCTGTAATTTTTATTTCAGCATTATTATTAGGTAGTGAAGATAGAGAAATAATTTTTCCTGATCCAGGTTTTCCAATTTATAGATCTATGATTAAATACAGTGGTGCAAAAGCTGTACCATTAAAGCTTTCTGAAAAAGATAACTTCGAAATTAATACTGAACAATTAAAAGAATTAATTTCTGATAAAACAAGTTTGATAATAATAAATAATCCAAACAATCCAACAGGATCTTACATGAATAAGAAAAAAATTACTGATCTTGTTAATTTACTAGAGCAGTACCCAAACGTCTCCATATTAAGTGATGAAATTTATAGTAATATTATTTTTAATAACGAACAAATGCCATCATTATTAGAATACGAAAGTATAAGAGATAGATTAATAGTTCTTGAAGGATGGAGCAAAACATATTGTATGACTGGATGGAGATTAGGTTGGAGTATTTGGCCAAAAAATTTAATTGAACATGCCAACAAAATATGTGTGAATTATAATTCTTGCGCTACCTCAATTTCCCAATATGCAGGAATAGAAGCAATAAAAGGTTCTCAGAAAGAAATAACAAAAATTGTTAGTGAATTTCAAAAAAGAAAAGAGTACGTTTTTAATGAATTAAATAATTTAGAAAAAATTTCTTGTTTTGAACCAGGTGGTGCTTTTTATGCATTTCCCAATATTTCAAAAACTGGATTGAATGGAAATAAATTTTCAGAAATCGCACTTGAAGAGAAAGGTGTTGCATTGGTTCCAGGTTCTAGCTTTGGAGATAATGCTAGAGAATTTGTTAGAATAAGTTTTGCTAATTCTCTAGAAAACATTAAAGAAGCAATTAATAGATTATCAACGATATGAAAAAAATAGAAGCAATCATTAAGCCGTTTAAGCTTTCTCAAGTTAAAGAAGCTCTCCATGAACTTGGAATATCCGGGATGACATTAGTTGACGTAAAAGGTTTTGGAAGGCAAAGAGGATCAACCGGTGGTATTGATCCTAATGATGGGTATGATGATGAATTTTTAGCAAAAATGAAACTTGAAGTAATCGTTGAAGATAATCAAGTAGACGATGTCATTGAATCAATAAAAACTAGCGCTTATTCGGGAAAAATTGGTGATGGTAAAATTTTTGTATCGAATATTGAGCAGGTAATAAGAATTAGAACTGGTGAAAAAGACAGTGATGCTGTCTAATTTCTCTTTACTTTTAAATAAAACCTAGTAATTAATCTATAATCGTTCAACTCTTTTAGAGTCGGAAGTAGGCATTGTGCCGAAGGAACGCATGCAAAAGTTATAAATCGTTCAACCTATCATGTAGGTCGGAAGTAAGCTTAAAGCTGAAGGAACGCGCATCAAAAGCAGATTTCATAACTAGAGCATGATTTAACCGGGTAACGCTGGATGGCATACCCTTTTGTTGAAGTAAGGAGATAGATATGAAATTAAAAAGCTCGACTCCAAAAGATTTAATGTCCGAAATTAAAGATATGGACATTAAGATGGTTGATATGCGCTTTACTGATATACCAGGAACAACTCAACATTTTACAATACCAATTAAATTTTTAGACGAAGATATTTTTTCCGATGGACTTGGTTTTGATGGATCTTCTGTAAGAGGTTTCCAAGAAATTCAAGACAGTGATATGATTGTTTTACCAGATGCAACGACTGCATACATTGATCCATTTTTTTCAGAAAAAACTTTAGCATTACATTGTAATATTAAGGATCCTGTGACTTTGGTTGATTATAGTCGTGACCCAAGAAATATTGCCAAAAAAGCTGAAGCATATTTGAAATCATCTGGTATTGGCGATACAGCATTTTTCGGACCAGAAGCAGAATTTTTTGTATTCAACAATGTTCAGTTTGATTCTGGATCAAACTTTGCATTTCATGAAGTTGATTCTGTTGAAGGTACATGGAATAGTGGTGCTGATGAAAACCCAAACCTGGGACATAAGCCGAGACATAAGGAAGGTTATTTTCCTTTACCACCAGTTGATACACTTCAAGATGTAAGAACTGAAATGGTCATGACAATGCAAGACATAGGTCTTACTGTTGAAGCACACCACCATGAAGTTGCAACAGGTGGACAGTGTGAAATTGATTTAGAATTTTCACCACTTTTAAAGATGGCTGATGATATGATGAAATACAAGTATGTCGTTAAAAATGTTGCTAGACAACATGGAATGACTGCTACATTTATGCCTAAACCTTTATTTGAAGATAATGGATCAGGTATGCACGTTCATCAAAGTGTTTGGAAAGATGGTGATACACTGATGTACAAGGAAGGGAACTATGCCAACTTAAGTGACTTAGCTCTAAATTATATTGGCGGTATACTTAAACATGCACCTGCTCTATTAGCTTTTTGTGCTCCTACTACTAATTCATATAAAAGATTGGTACCAGGCTTTGAGGCTCCAGTAAACATTGTTTACTCTCAAAGAAATAGAACTGCGTCAGTTAGAATTCCTGCTTATTCTCAAAGTCCTAAATCAAAAAGAATGGAATTTAGATGTCCTGATCCAAGTGCAAATCCATACCTAGCATTTTCAGCAATGTTAATGGCAGGATTAGATGGAATTAAAAATAAAATTAATCCTGGTGATCCAACAGATATAAATCTCTACGCTGCTAGTGATGAAGTTTTGTCAAAAATTCAATCTACGCCTGGATCTTTAGCTGAATCTCTTGAAGCTCTTGAAAAAGATCATGCATTTTTATTAGAAGGTGATGTATTTACCAAAGATGTAATTGAAACTTATATTAGCTATAAAAAAGAGAGTGAGGTTGACCCTATTAATATTAGACCTCATCCACACGAGTTTAAATTATACTACGACGTGTAGAATTATACTTGTAATCTATAAAGAAAACCGCCTTAGGGCGGTTTTTTTTATGTTTTTAGAACAACACTTTTGATAAGAAATATTTGTGGCTAAAAAATCTACTTATAATGCCAAAGATATTGAAGTACTTGAGGGTCTTGAGCCAGTTCGTAAAAGACCGGGTATGTATATTGGAAGTACAAATCAAGATGGTCTTCATCATTTAGTTAATGAAGTACTAGATAATAGTATAGATGAAGTTTTAGCTGGTCACGCGACCGATATAAGTTTTCAATATAAAAAAGATGGTTCGATAAAAATAAAAGATAATGGAAGAGGTATTCCTATTGATTTTCATCCAAAATATAAAAATAAAAGAGCACTTGAAGTAGTTTTAACTACACTTCATGCAGGTGGTAAATTTAACAGTAATGCTTACAAAACTTCTGGTGGATTACACGGGGTTGGGATTTCTGTTGTAAATGCATTAAGTTCTTTATTACAAGTTCAGGTATTCAAAGATGGAAAAGTGTATAGACAAGATTACTCAAAAGGAAAGGTTAAGACAAAAATAAAAATTGAAAAATGTAGCAAAAAATTAAAAGGTACAGAAATTTCTTTTATCCCAGATGAAAGCATATTTGAAGAAACACAATTTGTTCCAAAAAAATTATATAATTTTATAAATATGAAATCAGTATTAGTTGGAGGCACAACTATCAACTTTGAAATTGATAAAGAATTAATAAAAGATAAAACCCCTAATAAAAAAAGTTTTTTTTATAAAAAAGGAATTGAAGATTATTTTCAATTAGAATACGCAAACAGCTCTAAATTATTTGAAAAAAATTTTTTATTAAAATCAAAAATTAAAGATAATGAAAATTTTGAAACTTTAATTTCATTTAATACAAATGAAAATTCAAGTTTAATGTCATATTGTAACACTATTGAAACACCAGATGGCGGCTCTCATGAAAATGGTATTCGTAATGGAATTCTAAAAGCTATAAAACTTTATGGCCAAAAAAATCAATTCTCAAAAATCAGCAATATCAATCACAGTGATATTTTTGATTACTCTAACGTTATTATTTCAATCTTTATAAATGATCCAAGTTTTGAAGGTCAAACTAAAAAGAGAATAATAATGCCAAATTTACAAAAAGAAATTGAAACAAAAACACAACAAGAATTTTTATTATGGTTAAATGCTAATAAGAAAAATTCAAAAATACTTTTAGATAATTTAATTGAAAGAGCTCTTCAAAGAACTGATTTATCAAAAATTAAAGAGTTAGATAGAAAAAGTATTAAAGAAAGAAATCGTCTTCCAGGTAAGTTAGTAGATTGTTCGAGTAAATCAGTAAAAGATTCTGAAATATTTATTGTTGAAGGCGACAGTGCTGGAGGTTCTGCTAAGCAAGCAAGAAATAGAGAATTTCAAGCAATACTTCCTTTAAGGGGGAAAATATTAAATGTTTATAACGTTGGGCTATCTAAAATTGCTGATAACAATGAAATACAAAATCTTATTCAATCTTTAGGTTGTGGTATTGGAAAAAACTTTGAAATTTCAAAACTTCGATATGAGAAAATAATTTTAATGACTGATGCGGACGTAGATGGTTCACATATTGCAACTCTACTTATTACTTTTTTTTATAAATATATGAAAAGTTTAATTGATGAAAATAAACTATATCTAGCAATGCCTCCTTTATTTAAAATTTATAATAAAAATAAATCTTTTTACGCATATGATGAAAAAGAGAAAGATAAATTAATTGAAAAAGAATTTAAGTCTGACAATTATAACATTACAAGATTTAAAGGTTTGGGTGAAATGCCAGCTGATCAATTGAAAGAGACTACAATGGATCAAAACAAAAGAAATCTAATATTGATTAACTCTGAAAAAGCTAAGAAAGATATGAAGAATACCGAAAGTTTATTCGAAACCTTAATGGGAAAACAAGCAGAGTTACGTTTTAAATTTATTCAAAATAATGCTAACTTCATTAAAAATTTAGACGTCTAATTTATGAAAAAATATTTTTTGGTAATAGATCAAGGAACAACAAGTTCAAGAATTGTACTGTATAATAAAAAATTTGAAATATTCGATATTGTCCAAAAAGAATTTAAACAATATTTTCCCAATGAAGGTTGGGTAGAACATAATGCAATTGAAATTTGGGATGATGTTAGAAATTTAATTTCAAAAATATTAAGAAAAAATAAGTTAAATTCAAAAAATATAATTTCAATTGGAATTACCAATCAAAGAGAAACAACAGTTTTGTGGAATAAGAAAACTGGGAAACCAGTTTATAGAGCAATAGTCTGGCAAGATAGAAGAACAGCTAATCTTTGTGAAAATTTAAAAAGAAAAGGGATTGATAAAAAAATTCAAAGAATAACTGGTCTAGAGCTTGATCCGTATTTTTCAGCTACTAAAATTAAATGGATTATTGATAATGTTAAGAAAGTAAATAAGAATTTAAAAAATAATAATTTACTTTTCGGAACAATAGACACCTGGCTATTATGGAAATTAACCAAGGGAAAATCTCACCTAACAGATATATCAAATGCCTCGAGAACCATGATTTTTGATTCTCAAAAAGAGCAGTGGTCTGACAACATTTTAAAAATATTTAATATTCCAAAAAATATCTTACCAACTGTAGTTGAAAATGCATATGATTTTGGCTCTACTAAATTATTTGGTGATTCAATACCAATTGGAGGCATGGCTGGAGACCAACAGTCAGCAACAATTGGTCAAGCTTGTTTTAAAAAAGGGCAATCAAAAAGTACATATGGTACAGGCTGTTTTCTTCTTATGAATATTGGAGGAAAATTTAAATTGTCTAAAAATAGATTACTAACAACTGTTGCTTTTAAAATAAATGGTAAAAAAATGTTTTGCTATGAAGGAAGTATTTTTGTAGCAGGCTCTGCCATACAATGGCTTCGCGATAATTTAAAATTTATAAAAGATTCTAGTGAAACTGATAAATTGTATAAAAAAGCTAATAAAGATGAAAGTTTATTTTTTGTCCCAGCCTTAACTGGACTTGGCGCCCCATATTGGAACCCTAATGCAAGAGGAACATTTTTTGGCATCACTAGAAATACGTCTAAAGAAGATATCATCAAAGCAACTTTGGACAGCCTATCTTTTCAAACTTATGAATTAATTGAGTGTATGGAAAAAGATTCTAAGACAAAGATTAGTGAAATAAGAGTTGATGGAGGTATGGTTAAAAATAATAGCTTTCTACAAAGTTTAGCAAATATCTCTCAAATTAAAATTATTAGACCAAGTAATGTTGAGACTACTTCACTTGGTGTAGCATATCTTGCAGCAATTCAATCTGGATATTTAAAAAATACAAGCCAAATAAGTAAACTTTGGAAAAAAGATAAAACAGTAAAAGCAAATATTAACAAATCCATTTCAACTTCAAGTATTAGTAAGTGGAAATCAATTATAAATGTAGTCAATAATTTTTATTAAGATTTAACCAATTTGAAAGTTCTAAAGAATGGATTTCTTCATCAACTACATCATCATATATATGTAATTCTTTTTTCTCAAGATTATCAGGGTTTTGTAAAATCATTTTTTCATTTTCAAATTCTGATAAATTTTCATATACTTTTTGTTCCAACAAAATATCTTTTCTCATTTCCATAAGTCCGGCCATCCATTTTGAATTAAATTCTGGATGGTATTGTACTGCCCAAACACTTGATTGATTTACTTCAAAGCTTATAGATTGGAATTGACTGATCTTATTTGAGGCAAGTACCTTAGTTTCTTTTGGAAGCTTTTCTGCTTCATCATAATGCCAACATAGTGCATTAAATGATTTTTTTTTGTTTTTATACATGGGATGAATTTCACCATCATGATTTAATGTAATATTTTTAGCTAAAACTGCTTCAAGGCCATTTGGATTTTTTCTTACTCTACCTCCTGCGGCAGTTACTAAAACCTGAAGCCCCCAACAACTACCAAATATTTTATTCTTTTTTTTAAATAATTCTTTAGCTAAATCTATTTGATTAGTTATGGATTTTGTCATGTTATATATATTAAGTAAGCTTCCTGTCCAAGCAACCGCTTCGAAATCGTCAAGACTTATGCCTAAAGGAAGATAATTATTATGAACAGCAGGATGAATTGTTGTAATATTGATAGTTGAACTAGAATATTTTTTTAAAATTTTTTCATATACTTGAAATTGAGTATCCATACCCAATTTTGTATATCGATCAGAAGCTTCTTTTTCATTTCCATCGACTAATAATATGTTCATATTTATCTTTATTTTTCATCTATCATGAAATATGTAAAACTTCATGAAAATTAAACTTGGTATCGCACCTATTGCCTGGAGTAATGATGATATGCCAGAACTAGGAGGTGACACTCCTATTGAAAAATGTTTAGAGGATGCAAGCACATCTGGATTTTCAGGTATTGAATTAGGTGGAAAATTTCCAAGAAATCCTGGAATAACTAAATATCTTTTAGAAAAATTTAATTTAAAAATGCCAGGTGGTTGGTATGGGGCAATGCTTAGAAAAAGAAGTGTAAAAGAAGAATGGATAGCACTCCAAGATCATTTAAATTTATTAAAGTTAATTAATGCGGATGTTTTTGTTTTTGCTGATGTATCTGATTCAATCCAAGGCGATCAATCAAAAGCTCTTAGTAAAAGACCAATACTTGAAAAAGATGAATGGGATAGCTATTGCAAAAAAATCAGTGAATTATCTGATATGCTGATGGATGAAGGAAT
>CABYRH010000002.1 GCA_902521315.1 uncultured Alphaproteobacteria bacterium
CAGAAGATAGTCTTTTGGATAAAGCTATCGCAGCAATAATTACCGAAGATATCGTTTTAGCATCAAAAATTGCTAAAAATATTTTAACCGAGGATAAAAATAATGCCGAAGCTCTTATAATTACAGCTGCATCATTTTATAAAGAAGAAAAATTTAATAAAATTATCGAGCTTAGAAAAAATTTAGAACAACCCAATGAAGTACTAGAATTTATTTTTTTTTCTAATAATACACTTAAAGATATTGATACTATAAGTAGGGCGCTTGTTGAGATTGTATCTTCTTCTTATTCGAATAATGAACAAAGACGCTTAAATTATAATTTTTTGTTATTTTATATATCTCTTGCAAAAATTATTGATCCTGAAAATGATAGAGCAATCATAATAAAAGCTGAGTTATTTGATCAGGTTGGTCAGCATCAAGTTGCAGTAGATATATACAAACAAGTTAATAAAAATAATATTTTTTATCTTGATGCACAGAATAACCTTGCGCGTCATTACTTATTTAATAGCCCTTACGAAGAAGCTGAAATACAAATAAGGTCTATTGTTGAAAATAATAATAATAATTATTCACTTAAACGAGTCCTTGCTGATTTTTATCGTTACAATAAAAAATTTGACTTAGCATTAAAAATTTATGATGAAATGATTAAAGAAAATCAAGATGATCTTTGGAACATATATTACATGAGGGGTATTTGTTATGAAAGAAAAGATAACTGGGAACTTGCAGAAAAAGATTTTTTAAAATCATTAGAACTGCAGCCAGGTACACCAAATGTATTAAATTATCTTGCATATGGCTGGGTTGAAAGAGATATTAAACTAGATCGTTCGTTAAAAATGTTAGAGGAAGCATATAAAGCTAACCCTAATAGTTTTTATATCATCGATAGTTTAGCGTGGGCTCATTTTAAAAAAAATAATCTTCCAGAGGCTGCAAGGTTAATGGAAAAAGTAATAGATATTGCCCCTGGTGAAGCAATATCTCTAGACCATCTTGGTGATATTTATTATGCTATGAATAGAAAAAGAGAAGCAATGCATTTTTGGCAACAAGCGCTAGAATTGGCTGAACCAGAAGATGAAATAACCGAAGATGTTCAAAGCAAATTAGATAATATTAATGCCGGATAAAATAATTGAAAAATCACCTGCCAAAATTAATTTATTTTTAAAGATTATAAATAAAAGGGATGATGGTTATCATAATATTCGCACTGGTATAACATTCATTGATCTTTACGATGAGATAACGGTTCAACCTCACAATAAATTTGAAGTAATCTATACAGGTAAATTCGCTCCAAAAAACAATATATTTGAGGATTGCATTATTGATAAATTATTTACTTATATACATGAAGATAAACCCAAACTTCTTTTTACTATATCAAAAAATTTTCCTTATGAAGCTGGCTTGGGTTCTGCCTCATCTAATGTTGCAAGTGTTATAAAAATTTTGGAAAACCTCGAATTAATAAAGAAGAAAAATATATTTGATTATGTTGATCTTGGCTCCGATATTCCTATTTTTTTGAATCAAAAAGATGCTCTAGTTAGAGGTAGGGGTGATTTAATTGCTAACGTTCATTTTCCAAAATATTATTTCTTATTAATTAGACCGTCTTTTAAATGTTTGACAAAAAAAATGTATGATTCATTTCAACCTTCAGATTTTGATTATAATACTGACTTTGATTTAGAAGAAATTAATGATCAAGATTCTGGAAATGATTTTGAGAAAATTCTTAAAAAAAATGAACCTGAATTTTTATCCATAATAAATTTCTTAGAAGATTTTGATGATGTTATATTTTCAAGACTAACTGGGAGTGGATCTTGTATTTATAGTGTATTTGAAAAAAAAGAGCATGCTGAAAATGCACAAAAAAAATTTCAACAAAGCTTTTCAAATTTATGGACAAATCTAAGTGAAAATAATTTAGTTAACCTATTTTAAATTCTTTCTTAAATTCTTCAATTGAAAGCACTTCATTTGTTGGTTTATCCCACCTAATTCTATGAATTCGAGGAAAACGCATAGCCACACCTGATTTATGTCTACTGCTGGGGAAGACATCGTCAAAGGCTACTTCTAAAATAATTTCTTTCTTTACTTCTCTTACAGGACCAAATTTATTGGTAGTATTATTTCTAATAAATTTATCTAAAACTAATAGTTCTTTATCCGTGTAACCGGAATAGGCTTTTCCTATAGGAACTAATTCATTTTCTTTCCAAACACCAAACGTAAAATCTGAATAATATGATGATCTTTTACCATGTCCTCGTTGAGCATACATCAAAATAGCATCGACTAGTTTTGGATTTTTTTTCCATTTGTACCAATACCCCTTTTTTCTTCCTGGTAGATATTCACTATTTTTAAGTTTAATCATTACACCTTCATTTAAATCATCGTGAACATTATTTTTATATTTTGTTAATTCTTTCCAAGTTTTGAATTTTATAATTAATGACAAATCAATTTGATTAGTTTTATTTTCTTTTTGAAATTTTTCTAAATATTTTCTTCTTTCGTAAAGAAATAATTTTCTAAGATCTTTTCCTTTATAAAAAAGAATATCATAAGCTCGAATGAAGACAGGAAACTTTTCTTGAAGATCTTTTGATGCCTTTTTTCTGTTTAACCTTTGTTGTAGATCATTAAAGCCAGAGGGTTTAAAATTTCTTCCCACAAGTAATTCTCCGTCAATAACCGCATCACCTTTAGTATTTTCAACTATTTCTGGGAATGCAGATGAAATATTATCACCTGTTCTTGAGTACAGTGATACACTTTTTGATGAAACCATAAGTTGAACTCTTATTCCATCCCATTTATATTCTGCTTGAAATTCACTAGCGTCCAATCTTTTAAAATCTCTTTCCTCATCAATAGGATTAGCAAGCATCATGGGGTGAAATAATTTTTTAAAATCTATTTTTGGTTTTGATTTTTCATTTCTTAACCATTGAAATAAATTTTCGTATGGAAATTCTAGACCATGCCAAATTTCTTCAATCTCATTTACAGATTTGTTATACAGATCAGCTAGAGCAGTTTTTACTAATCTTTCAGAGACTCCAATTCGCAATCCACCCGTGCAAATTTTAATTAAAGTCCACCTTTCGTTATTAGATAGTTCGCTCAAAAGTTGACTAAACTCTCTATTAATTTCAGACTTTTTAATTTTTTTTATATTTTCTATTAAGGTAGATAAATTTTGTGATTTACCTTCTTTATTTGTCGGCCAAATTAATGATATTGTTTCTGCTAAATCCCCAACATAGTCATATGAGTAATCAAATAAATGTTGATCTACTTGTTCATAGACAAGTTCTCTGAGTTTAGATGCTTTAATAAATTGAAATGAAAGTTGGTCAGATAAAATTGCAAGCGCATATGCACGGTTGATATCAAGTATTTTAAAATAATCTTGAAGTAATTTAATTTTAGTATTTCGACTTGGATTTAAAATCAAATTGTGAAGTAAGGAAGAAAATTTTTTCATTCTATTTCCTCATCACTTCTTCCTTGGATGGAAAGGGGCTTTGAAACAAGATTTTGTTTCTTACAATAATAAACTAAAGCATCTTCCTGACCGTGTGTAATAAGAATATTTTTTGCTTTTGATTTTTTAATTGTATCTAATAATTCATTCCAATCGCTATGATCACTAATAACTAACGGTAATTCAATACCTTGTTGTTTTGCTCTTTGCTTAACTGTCATCCATCCACTTGCCATGCAAATAATAGGATTAGGAAATCGTCTTGACCAACGATCCTTTAAAGCTGAAGGAGGGGCAATAATTATTTTACCCTCATAAAAGTTTTTATCTTTTGAAGAGACTTTTTCAAACTTTCCAATATCAATTTTTTCTTTTGAATAATATTGGCATAACTTTTCTAGAGAGCCATGGATATAAATTGTTTCATTATATTTCTGCTGACGTAAAAGATTCATTACTCTTTGTGCTTTACCAAGTGCGTACGCACCAACAATATGACAATTATTTTTATTTATCTGTACAGATCGTATGAGTTTTTGAATTTCATCTTTGGGATCTGGATGTTGAAATATGGGTAATCCAAATGTTGCTTCGGTAATTAAAGTATCACATTTAACCAGTTTGAAATTTTTACATGTTTCGTCTTTTCCTACTTTATAATCACCTGTTATGACTAAACGGTGATTATTTTTTTCAATTAAAACTTGAGAACTCCCTAAAATATGTCCCGCAGGGTGAAGAGTAAAATCATAGTTTTTAATTGAGTATTTTTGCCCGTATTTAAGAGGTGTAAATTTCTTCGCACATTTATCTCCGTAGCGAATTTTCATTATGTCTATTGTCTGCCTAGTAGCAATAACATGTTCATGTCCAAATCGTGCATGATCAGCGTGACCATGCGTAATAATTGCTGTTTTTTTCGGCAATATTGGATCTATATGTACATTTATATCTTTGATAAATAGCTGATGGTTAATGAAATCCATATGAATATAAATAAATCGAATCCCCTATTATTACACCCCCTAAACAAGTGGATGAAGAAAAAAAAATGGTCCTGGTTTCCTCATCAAATTGAAACGTTTCGGCATGTTCGAACTGGATCTGATGTTGTGGTATTTGCTCCAACTGGCGCTGGCAAAACATTAACCGGGTTTATTAATCCAATAGATGATCTAATAAAATTAAAAAAATTCAAAGGTCTTCATACCCTCTATATTTCTCCATTAAAATCTCTTGCAAACGATATTGTGAGAAATTTAGAGAAACCTATTAAAGAGCTTGATTTACATATTTCATTTCAAGTAAGAACAGGGGACACAACACCATATAAAAAACAAAAACAAAAACAAAAACCTCCTAACATTCTTATTACAACTCCAGAATCACTTGCATTATTAAATTCGTATGAGAATGCGAAAGAATTTTTTCACAATCTAAAATATATAATTATTGATGAGATACACACTTTTTTGGACAATAAGAGAGCTGATCTTCTAAGTTTAAATATTGAAAGATTACAAACTTTCTCTCCAAATTTACAACGAATAGGGTTGTCAGCAACTCTCAAAAATAAACAAGATGCTAAAAAATGGCTTTGTCGCAAAAAACCAAAAATAGTTTCTTATGAAAATTCAGTTTTACCTAAGATTAATATTCTAGAATCAAAAAAACGTATTCCTTGGTCTGGTCATATGGCTACGTATTCTATTAATGAAATCTATAAAGAAATAATGAAATCAAAATTAACTATCATTTTTGTTAATACGAGGGCGCAAGCCGAATATATGTTTAAAAACTTATGGCTAATTAATAAGAAAAAATTAAAAATTGCTGTTCACCATGGTTCATTAGAAAAAAACTTACGTTTAAAAGTAGAAAATAATCTTAGCAAAGGATTAGTTGACTGTGTTGTTGCGACCTCTTCTTTAGAACTCGGATTAGATTATGGAGATGTAGAAAAAATTATTCAAGTTGGAGCACCAAAGGGAATTAATAGATTATTACAGCGCGTTGGAAGATCAAATCATAATTTAAATACACCTTCAAAAGCAATTTTAGTACCCACTAATCGTTTTGAATTTATCGAAGCAAAGGCTGCTATTGAAGAAATAAAAAAAAATAACTTAGATAAAATTGATTTGAAAGAGGGGAGTTTTGATGTTGTAGCTCAACATATTTTTGCAACGGCCTGTGCGGGACAATTTGATATTGATGATCTCTATAAAGAAATTATCAAAGCATATCCATACAAAAAACTAAAACTTAATGATTTTAAGCAATTGATTAATCTCATACAAGATGGTGGATACGTTTTAAAAAATTATGATCAATTTAAGAGAATCTTCCAACTGAGAGAAAATAAAAATATTTATAAGCTAGTACATAAAAGAGAAACACAAAAATACCGCATGAATGTTGGAACAATCATTGAAAATCCGATGTTAAAAATAAAACTTGGAACAAAAACGTTAGGGAACATAGAAGAAGTTTTTATTCAAAATCTTTCTCAAGGTGATTCATTTATATTTGCCGGTCAAGTACTAGAATTTCAATCAATGAAAAATAATTTAGTACAAGTTAAAAGAAGTAAATCATTAATTTCTAAAATTCCATCTTATTCCGGTGGCAGAATGCCATTATCAACAAATTTGGCTAACTCCGTTAGGGCTTTATTGGCAAAAAGTAATATGTGGGACTTATATCCAGAGCAAATTACTGAATGGTTAAAAAGACAAAAAAATATATCTAAAATTCCTAAAAAAGATGAATATCTAGTAGAACAATTCCCCCGAAAAAAAAATTTTTATACTGTTGTCTATACTTTTGCAGGATGGCATGCCAATCAAACACTAGGATTTTTATTGCTTAGAGGCTTTAAGGAATTTAACTATAAGCCTCTAGGTTTTGTTGCAAATGATTATGCTATTGTTTTATGGTCTTTAAAAGAAGCTAAAGAAATTAAAACAATTCTAAATTTAGGATTATTAGATAAACATTTAGATAATTATCTTGAAGAAACTTCAATAGTCAAAAGATTGTTTAGAGATAATGCAATTATATCTTGTTTAATAGAAAGAAGGTTGCCAGGGATGGAAAAAACTGGAAAGCAAGTTTTATTTAGTTCTGATCTAATTTATACAGTTCTCAAAAAAAATGAACCAGATCACATTCTTCTAAAATCATCATATAAAGACGCAAAAAAGAATATGATTGATTATGAAAGACTTAGAGAAATCTTAAAAAAAATTGATAAAAAAATTATATTAAAAAAACTCACAAGTATCTCACCATTGGCTGTTCCAATTATTCTAGAAATAAACAGAGAAAATTTATCAAAAAAGGAAACTGATGAATATATTTTAGAGGATTTAGAAAATGAAATATTAAAAGAGGCTAATGTACTATCAATTAATTAATTTCGGTAATGAAGAATTTCATGCTTACCCAAATAAATCTCTTTATTGGAAAAGACTAAATACCCTGATCATATCAGATTTACATATAGGAAAATCTATTAGTTATGCAAAGAATAAGCAATTTTTACCTCCATATGATACCAAAGAAATATTAAACAAAATTTTTGTTAGTTTAGATAAGATTAAACCAAGTAATTTAATTATAGTTGGTGATTTCTTACACGATGCTTTTTCAACTTTGAGTATAAAAGATCAAGATAATAGAAATTTAAGTCAATATACGAAAAATACTGATTTCATATGGATCAAGGGTAATCATGATAAAAATATACAAATTGAAGGTTTTAAAAATTTTACAAATTACAAAATTGAAAAATTTTTATTTACACACATACCTATCGAAACATCTTTATTTCAAATTTGTGGTCACTATCATCCAAAAGTAAAAATTGTACACAGAGGGAAAACTATTTTTAAAACATCTTTTGTGCATAATGAAAAAATATTCATTTTACCAAGTTTTGGAATTTTAACAGGTGGGTTGGATATCAATTCTAAGGAAATAAGCGATGTATTGGGTAAGAAAAATTTGAATATTTATCCTGTAGGACAGGATAAAGTTTATAAATTATAACTAATGTAGTTATTAATCACGATCCCAATTAAAATAATAAAATTCAATACAAATAATAAAACTGAAAGCAAATGCATATATTTAAAACTTGAAGATGCTTTTTTATCACCTTCTAATTCTTTATCTCTAAAATCATTAATTTTAGGTGTTAAATAATTTCTATTAATAATAAAACTCATAGCAACTATTATTAATAAAATAGAATTTAAAATATTACTTGAAATATAACAAAGGACTAAAGATAAAATGGCTATTATAAATCCAAATAAAAACATTCGAGGAAAAATTGTTCTTAAAAATTTACTGCTAGCATTAGTACTTAAAGTGGCAAATACTGAGGGTGAGACAACAGCCATAAAGAAAATCATAGATCCTATTAAGACTGCTAATAAAAAATTAAGAGTATAAATTATCATAGGTTAAATTGCTCTTCATAAAGAGCAATTGTAGTAGTTATGAATTATCAATTGCTGATTTTAATTTTCTATATTCCATAGAATTAGTTCCCGCTAAAGTTTCTAACTTTAACAACATTTCATTTGCCTTATTCATCTTTCCTAGTGTGATGTAAAGCTCACCTAGATATTCGTGTGCTCCTAAATGTTCAGGGTTTGCTTCTAATGCAATTTGATATGCATCAAAAGCTTTATCTAAATTTGGCTCACTATGTTTTCTGTAACTAAATCCAAGCAAATTATAAACGTCAGCTTTTTTATCACCAAGATCTTTACGCTTAGACATTTTTTCAAGCAATTTGATCGATTTATCAAATTTCTTGTAATAGACTAATTCGTAGGCTTTATCATAAAGCTTAATAACTTGTTCACCTGCAGACATACTTGAGCTACTGTCGTCTGAACTTGAAGCAGCAAATACACCAGAACTAATAAATAATAATGTAAGTAATATTCTAATCATCAAAATCAGATATGTGTGTTTAAACTAATTTCAATATTCCTTTGTGAATTAATTTAATTAATGGCAGGCAATATTATATTTTTTTAATCTGTAATAATTATATGGCCACGGCGTTAGAAAGCCTGCAAGAAGCATTATAGGTATTACCCACCATACAAGTTTAGCGCCACCCATAATGATCCAGTCAACTGCATTCATGGCTATTTCCATAGACACCATTGAAATTAAACTCATTCCTATCGCTGTTTTAAAAGCTTTGCTGATAATCATTTGTCTTGATAAAACGACAGTCTCTAAAATGATGCTAGTAATAATACCATTAATGATTGCTAGGATCATAATATAAAGAGTAGGCCAAGGAATGCCAGTTAATTGAAAATAGAGTATGGTTCCAAAATCGCCAATACTACATCCTAGCAAACACCAAGCAGTATTTTTAGCACTTCTTCTCCATGTATGTTTACATTTCCAATGAAAACGTGGAGCTGGTTTTTTTAATGTTTCAGCAACAGACATTAAATTATATTCCTTGTTTAAATTCGAATGTATTATTTATATCATTAACTTCATAAATATCAATTGTACCATTCGTCCATTTGATTGTTATATTTTTAATGATTTCACCTTCACGTAAACCGTAATGTGCTACTGGTTCCATTTGACATAAATATCCTGAGCCTGCATCAATAGTCTTTGCATGATTTCTTAAATTTGTATGTAACGTGACTGTTGCACCTCTAGCTGGAGCACCAAAGGTGTTGAGAGGTTTGATTCTAACATAATTGGAATTTAATACATTTGCTTTAAATAAACTTAGTGGCTGAGCACCGGATTCACCATGAGAAATAAGTAATTCTAAAATTCCATCTCCATCAATATCAGCAACAGCAGCACCAGTTCCTAGACCTTGTGCTTCAAGTGCTGCATCTAATTTAATTTCTTCTAGGTTTCCTTCATCAATAATGCGAAAGAGTTTATTTGGTTGACCTATATTATTTAAAAAAATTTCATCATAACCATCATTATCAAAATCAGCAGATATAACAGTTCGTATTCTACTTGGTGATCTAAAATCTAATGAAGACATATCAAGAAAAGATTCTTTTTGTTTTACAAAAATTCGATGATAACCTTCCCAGTTACTTGTTATAATATCAAGTTCGCCTCTATACAAAAAGTCAGTTAAAGTAGTTCCTCGACCATTTTGAAAAGTATCTTGGACATTTTTTTCAATAGCAACATCGTTAAAATTACCATTAATATTTTTATATAAAAAATTTGGACCCCTCTCATTAGCTGCGAATATGTCCATGTTATCAGAAACTATATGTCCTGAAATTACAGCTCTTCCTCCAGTTATTTGATCAATTCCAAGTTTTGGTGCCAAGTCTTCAACTTCATTTTCTTCAATTTCATAAAATCTAGTAGGCCCTCCATAATTAGCAACATATATACCGTATTTCCCTGATCCATTTCTGTCTACACAAACAACTGATCTTCCCGCAGTCAAATTTAAATTTTCTAAATTTTTTTCTAACTCAAAATAATCAAAAATTTTATCGTTGTTGTTATCCAACAATCTATCGGAGTATCTTTTTTCTCCACTATACGTATCAGTATTTAAGAAATAAATTTCTTCAAAACCATCCTGATCTATATCACATGCTGATACACCAATAGTATTCCTATCTTCATCAATAAATAAAGGATCTTGAATTATATTAGTTAGTTTTCCATTTTTATAGCTAAGAGCTAGATTAGAGTAACCAAAACCTGCAACAACAAATTCAAAAGCTCCATCTTTATTAAAGTCAGTTACTGAAACTCCATAGCTTAATCGATCATTATTATTTTCAATTATATCAGAAATATTAGAGAAAAATTCTGCCTTAGCCATATTAGATATCAATATAATAAAAATAAAAATTAACTTTTGCATTTCAAGTATTTTCAATTTGCCAATCTAATAAAAATATCGCCCATTCCAAAATTAAGTTCTTCAAGAGGCATACTATTTCTAGCTTCGCACATGGGTCCAGTTATTTGGTCATTTTTTATATAATCTAAATCGTAAGCATCACATTTTTTTGCGTTATGTAATAAACCAATAACAAGTTTGTTATCTACTGAGTATGTATATTCTTTATTTAATTCACTACCTTTACAAAAATAATCTCTATTAACAAGTTTGGGAAAATCATTTTCATTACATGGATTATCAATAACGATTGTATAGATATCTTTTGATTGATCTTTAAAATTAATATTGATTTTTTTTGTTTCTGAATATTTCATTACATCGCATAAGCAAGGCCAACAACATTTATAATATTGACCACAAATTTTTGCATCATTTTCTAAATTAGTTAGAAAAATTTCATCTGGTTGAGCATCTGGAGGAATTAGAGAACCTGAAACAGCACAGTATAATTTGTTAAATTGCATAAACTCTTCATATTCCAAGTTTTGATCTAAAATATATTTAAAAAACCTTGGTCCTGCCGCATTTCTATTCCCATCAGGAAAAATAATAGACCAATCATTAACAAGCCTCTCATACAATTTTTCTGTATTTGCATTGACCTGAGAAATGGGTAAAAATATTGATAAAGATATAATTGTAGCAAGTAATTTTCTCATAAAAATTAAATAGTTTTAGCTTTAAAAATGTAAATCCCTTGGTTTGAATCAATCTTGAATCAATACTGATCACATTTTCTACTTTTTGTTCCTTTTTATGGTAATGTCGCACTTGAAGAATTTGACTTATTTTAAGCTAAATACTAGAGAGTAATCATAATTTGGGGCGTCGCCAAGCGGTAAGGCACCGGTTTTTGGAGTCGGCATTCGTAGGTTCGAATCCTACCGCCCCAGCCAAATTTAAAATTCTTTTTGAATTTTATTTAGATAGTTTATACTCTTCCAATATAAATCATCAAATCTTTGGAAAAAGCTAATATTAATTATTTCTTTTTCTTTAACACCCCAAATATATTTTTTATGTACCCAACCTTTGTAATTTCTTGATGACACTAAACACCAATCAATTTTACATTTTTCTAAAAAAACAATATTTCCCTTTCCTATTTCTCCAATAATATTGCCGTTCAAAGTGTTTAATAATTTAATAGTTTTATTGTCATTTGATAAAACAATTCCTGTTCTAGTACCGGAAATTAAACTTTTATGAATCCATCCAAAATTTTTCTGAAAATCTTCTACTTTTCTCCAATCTTTATATTCTTCTAATACTTTCAAGGGGTAATATTTTTTTATGTATTTAATTTCAATAGGGTAATTCTTACTTGGACCAACACGAATATTGGCATCATTAGATTTTAAAGATATATACCTTGGAATTTCTAGACCAGTTTCTTTACCAATATCTGCATTACTTACTTGGCTAAAAATTATAATCGAAATGAATGCTATTAAAATTTGCATACTAATTTTTTTATAAAGTAGCATACGATTTATATAAAGTGTATAATATTTTAAGCGCCTGTAGCTCAATTGGATAGAGCGTATGACTACGGATCATAAGGTTAGGAGTTCGACTCTTCTCAGGCGCGCCAAAATTAAATGTTATTATATAAATTTTATAAAATCTGTATTAATTAAAATAATAAAATGATTGTTGATATAAACTCCACAAAAATAAAAAGTGATAAACGCTTATCGAATTTATTTATTAACGCAAATTTTAGTAATTTATCAATTAATTGCAATATGCTTAGAGGTAATTTTTATTCTGATTCATTTTATTATTTTCCAATTACTGAGAATAATGAAACATTTTCGTCATTATTTACTAGAGATCTTAACAATACTAGGCATTTTTATTCCCAAAAATTTTTTGATAATTTTAAAGAAAATAAAAATTCATTAAAAAATTTTAAAGATATTTACATTCTTGGATCAAATGCAGGTAATAATTATTATTCTAATTTACTACATTTTCTCCCAAGAATTTTCTTTAACAAAAAAACAAATCTAAAAGTAGCAATTCATAGAAATTCCTCTAATAAATATAGAAATTTCATTGAAAGTATTTTAAAATCTTTAAATATTGAATTCACATTCGTGTTTCTAGATGATGATTTTTATTACTTTAAAGATTCAGATTTCCCTCAGTTTTTAAATATGAATGCTTCTATTGAAATATTAAAAAATTTTTTTAATCCAAAGACCAATGTAGAATTAAGTAAGAAAATATATGTAACTAGAGAAGATTCTAATTATAGAAAAATTATCAATGAAGGAGATATTGTAACACTTTTAAGACAAAAAGGTTACAGAGTTATTAACCCTCAATTGTATGAAATAGAAGAGCAGATAGAAATTTTTTCAAATGCTGAAAAAATAATCGCACCTCATGGTTCCAATTTAGCAAATATTATTTTTTGTAAACCTGGAACAGAAATATTTGAGATCACTCCTTCTTTTAATGACAACGAAAAAACACTTGAAGACAGATATTTAAACTTAGCACTAATGAATAATCTTAAGCATAATAAAATAATTGCTGATACAGTTGATGTTGAAAATCATTCACCTTTAGCAATAAAATATATTCACACTAATGTTTTATCTCAGAGTAATTACTATAAAAATCTAATTGTTAAGATTCAGAAACTCAGTGAATTAATTTAATTCAACAATCTTTTAAATAAACTGGAATTACAACATTGATATTGGTTTTTAAACTACTACAAATTTTTTCGAAAGAATATTTATTGCTAGGTTGACCTTTATATCTAGCTAAAAGGTTTCCTATAAAAGAATTAACAACTTTATTTTCATAAATTTTATAATCATTAAATTCGTTCTCTTTAATGATTAATTTAACAAGTGTTTCATAATTCAAAATATCATCAATCAAAAAATTGTTTTTTGCTTGATTACTATTGTAAATTAAAGCCCCAATATCATTTTTTATATTGGAAATTTCAATTTTTCGACTTTTAGAAACTTTCCCCATAAAGTCATTATAAACATCATCGACAATATTTTGTAAGTGTTTAATTTCATCATTTTTAGGCCGTCTATATGGGTTAAATAAATCCTTACCTTCTCCAGCATTCTGGTTAAATACTTCTATCCCATCTTTAGTTTCAATTGATCCACCTAAGAATCCAGAAGATAAGCTTAATGGCTTATTATAATAAAACCAACTTGGTCCACTTACCCCTATACTACCTATAATTGATCCATATGATGCAAATATCTTATCGCCTGTAGTTGCAACCCAATATCCACCAGATGCTAAAATTTCTTTTGTAAAAAAATATACTTTAGTATCAGTTTCTTCTTTAAATTTGTAAATAATTTGCTCCAACTCAGCGGTAGCACTAACAGTTCCGCCAGGAGTATTAATGTTTATAATTAGCGTATTAATTTTTAGTTGTTTTAATTCTTCCAAATAAGATTTTACTTTAGCAGGGTCTATATAATCATAAAAATTATTTCCAAAAACATTACTATTGTTATTAAAAATTGGCCCATTTAAATTGATTTTTGCTATGATATTATTTGAACTTTCAGTACCATCGGTCATTACAAAATGTTTTTTTTGCAAATCATTAGAAAAATGTAGCAAAATATTAATTATGATTAAAAAAATTAATACCGCACTTAAAAAACCTAGGGTTCTTAAAAAAACACTAAAAAATAACATTTTTTTAAAAATATCATAACTTTGGCTAATTCGGATTTTTTTTTGTTTTCTTCTTGAATAGACTCTAATAATGCTTAAATAACTAGCACTCTCATAATGAGAGTGCTAATAAAAAATGTTTTAATTTCAATTAGTTAACAAAAGAGGAAATATGAATTTTAGACCTTTACATGATAGAGTCTTAGTCAAAAGGGTTGACTCTGATCAAAAAACAGCAGGGGGAATAATTATCCCTGATACTGCTCAAGAAAAACCAATGGAAGGTGAAGTATTAGAAGTTGGTTCTGGGGCAAGAGATGAAACAGGAAAACTAGTACCTTTGGATGTCAAAAAAGGAGATAAAATACTTTTTGGAAAATGGTCTGGTACTGAAGTAAAAATGAATGGTGATGACTTTTTAATAATGAAAGAGTCAGATATCATGGGAATTATAACTTCAGGTAAGAAAAAGAAATAGAAACTAGAGAGGAAATAAAAATGTCTGCAAAAAATATATTTTTTGGATCAGATGCTAGATCAAAAATGTTAACTGGTGTTAACAAACTAGCTGATGCAGTAAAAGTTACATTAGGGCCTAAAGGTAGAAATGTAGTTATGGATAAATCTTTTGGCGCACCTAGAATTACAAAGGATGGTGTAAGTGTTGCAAAGGAGATAGAGTTAAAAGATAAATTTGAAAATATGGGCGCTCAAATGGTAAGAGACGTTGCAAGCAAAACTAATGATATTGCTGGTGATGGAACAACTACTGCAACCGTATTAACACAAGCAATTGCAACTGAGGGAATGAAAGCTGTCGCAGCTGGAATGAATCCTATGGATCTTAAAAGAGGAGTTGATCTAGCTGTAGATGCAGTAGTCAATGAAATCAGAAAAAAATCTAAGGTAATAAAAACTGATAAGGAAGTTGCACAAGTAGGAACAATTGCCTCAAATGGTGATGCTGAAGTTGGTAAAATGATTTCAAGTGCAATGCAAAAAGTAGGAAAAGAAGGTGTTATTACCGTTGAGGAAGCAAAGAGTTTGGATACTGAACTTGACGTTGTTGAAGGTATGATGTTCGATAGAGGTTATCTTTCACCATATTTTGTAACTAATGCAGAAAAAATGATTACCGAACTTGGCGATTGCTATGTGTTACTTCATGAAAAAAAATTATCAAGTTTACAACCAATGTTGCCTTTACTTGAATCAATTGTCCAATCTACTAAACCACTATTAATTATAGCTGAAGATATTGAAGGTGAAGCTTTAGCTACTTTAGTTGTAAACAAACTAAGAGGTGGATTAAAAATAGCTGCAGTAAAAGCTCCAGGTTTTGGAGATAGAAGAAAAGCTATGTTAGAGGACATTGCGATTTTAACTGGTGGTCAAGTAATAAGTGAAGATCTTGGTATAAAGTTAGAAAACGTTAATCTAGAAATGCTAGGTACTGCTAAACGAGTAGTTGTTGATAAAGAAAATACAACTATCGTTCAAGGAGCTGGTAAAAGGAAAGACATTGAAGGTAGATGTAATCAAATCAGAGCACAAATTGAAGAAACAACTTCAGACTATGACAGAGAAAAACTTCAAGAAAGGCTTGCAAAATTAGCAGGTGGTGTAGCAGTCATCAGAGTTGGTGGAGCTACAGAAGTTGAAGTTAAAGAGAAAAAAGACAGAGTCGAAGATGCAATGCATGCAACAAGAGCAGCCGTTGAAGAAGGTATAGTACCTGGTGGTGGTTCAGCTCTTGCATATGCTACAAATTCATTGAAATCAGTTAAAACCGCAAATGATGATCAAAAGATTGGCGTTGATATAGTAAGAAGAGCACTCTTTAATCCAATGAGACAAATTGCAGAAAATGCTGGTGTTGATGGAGCAGTAGTAGCCGGTAAAATTCGTGAAAGTAAAGATCATAATATTGGCTATGATGCTCAAATGGACAAATACACTAACATGGTAAATGCTGGTATAATTGATCCAACTAAAGTTGTTAGAACTGCACTACAAGATGCAGCATCTGTAGCTGGATTACTAATTACAACTGAAGCTATGGTAGCTGATGCTCCTGAAGATAAATCTGCAGCACCTGCAATGCCTGACATGGGCGGTGGCATGGGCGGCATGGGCGGCATGGGCGGCATGGGCGGCATGATGTAACCTTTAATAAAAATAATTATGAGAAGAGGGCAAATTTTATTTGCCCTTTTTTTTTAGATTAAACTATCAATTTGATTGGTAATTTTTGAACTATCTGGTTTTGTCATAGAAGACCAAGATTTAATAAGTTGTCCATTTCTATCAAATAAATATTTGTAAAAATTCCACTTTGGTTTTTCATTATACTCTTCCTCAATCCATGCATAGATTGGGTGAGCATTACTTCCTTTGACATCCATTGGCGATGAAGTAACAAAACCTACACCGTAATTAACTAAACATATTTGCTTAATATCTTCGGTGTCCAAATATTCTTGGTTGAAAGAATTACTTGTTGTAGCTATTATTGTTAAGTCGCTATTTTTATAGTTCAAAAATAAATTTTGAAGGTCAGCATACTGTGGAGTGAAACCACATCTTGAGGCTGTATTCACAATTAAAATTGGCTTACCATTAAACTTCTCTAAATTTACCTGATTGCCATCTATATCTTCAAATGAAAAATCGTACAAATTCACTGATTCATTAGCTAATAGAGTATTCTTTAAGTTAAGCATAATCAAAAAAACAAGTAAAAATTTAATTTTCATGTTAGTGAGTATTAAATATATCGCTTATGGAATCATTCAATAGCTTTAATAACCTTTTTTTAGATGTTTGGAATAATGGTGTTTTTGGCATAAATGCTACAGATATCATAGTAAGTCTTGTAATTTTTTTATTTTTTTATTTACTCAGAAGACTTATTGCTAGATTTATTCTTAATCGATTATCAAGAATTGTTTCAAGAACTTCTAATCAAATTGATGACGCTGTCATTGAAGTACTTGATGGACCATTAAAATTTTTACCTGTTGTTATAGGCTTTTTTATAGCTTCTTCGTATTTAGATATTTCTGAAAATAATCAAGATTTTTTAGATTTATTAAACAGATCTCTAATTACAATTTTTATATTCTGGTTACTACATCAATTAATCATACCATTTTCATTTGTAATAAAAAACTTTGAGTCAAAAATTTCTAAACCATTAGTCGATTGGACTCTTAAAGGATTAAAAATTCTTGTAATTGTTCTTGGGGCTGTTGCAATATTAGAATTGTGGGGAATACGAGTAGGTCCAGTGATTGCTGGATTAGGTTTGTTTGGTGTAGCAGTGGCACTTGGTGCTCAAGATTTATTTAAAAATTTAATTAGCGGTATTATGATTCTAATGGAAAAAAGGTTCACTGTAGGTGATGTAATATTAGTTTCTGGAGAAGTTGAGGGAGTTGTTGAGCAAATTGGATTCAGATCTACACTTGTTAGAAGATTTGATTCAACACCAGTAATGGTGCCAAATTATAAATTTGCTGAGCAGTCCGTTACTAATTATACAAGAAGACATCATAGACGTATAAGATGGTTAATTGGATTAGAATACAGAACAACAATTGATCAACTAAAAAAAATTAGAGATGAGATAAATACATTAATTGAGAAAGATGACAACTTTGCTAAAAATCAAAACGCCAGCTTCTATGTTAGAATAGATAGTTTTTCTGATAGCTCTATAGATATGTTAGTACAAACATTTACTGTTACGAATGATTGGGCTGAATTTTTAAAAATTAAAGAAATTCTTGCTGTAAAAATAATTGAAATTGTTGAAAATAACGAAGCAGGTTTTGCGTTTCCAAGCCAATCACTTTATGTTGAAAAATTATCTGACGAAAAAACTGAGATTTTTAATCCTCAATCTACTAAAAAATAATGAACGAAAGTAATCGTGTAATTTCTGGCTCTCTTTTTATATTAGCCAGTATTGCTGTTGCATTTATTTTAAATTTCTCTCAACCTATAATGGTCCCGTTTGTATTAGCGCTTCTTTTAAGAATTTTAATTGATCCAATAATTGATTTTCAGACTATTAATCTTCGCGTTCATAGATTTATTGCAGTTTTTATAAGTATTTGTTTAATTGTACTATTATTTTCAATTATTGTACCTTTTATTGTTTCTTCAGTTGCAACATTTTTAGAGTCAGCGGATGATTATAATCAAAAGGTAATTATTCTAATAGAGGCAGTCATCATACAGCTGCAAGAATTTGAAATTGATATAGATAGAGAAACAATCAGAAATACAATTGCAGACTTGCCAATTACTAATTGGGCTGCAGCTATATTAAGTAATAGCGCGAATTTTATTTCAAAGTTTCTCCTAGTTGTAATAATTACTCTTTTTTTATTACTTGGCACTCCTCCTAAGAATACCTCTGATGAGTGGAATGACATTATTAGATTAGTAAAAAAATATATTTTTACAAAATTTTTAACATCAGCTTTCACGGGTATTGCTGCAGGATTAATTTATTGGTTTTTAGGTTTAGAATTAGCCTTTATTTTTGGTAGCTTAACATTTATTTTAAACTTTATCCCAGTTATTGGTTCTGTAATTGCTGTTTTACTTCCATTACCAATTGCTTTCCTTCAATATAACGATCCAACATTAGTTGTATTAATTATAATTTTGCCTACAATTATTCATCAAATAGTTGGAAATTTTATAGAACCTAAAATTTTTGGTGAGAGTTTTGGATTACATCCAATTACGATTATTTTATCCTTAATTTTCTGGGGAATGATTTGGGGGTTTATTGGAGTTCTTCTTGCAGCACCTTTGACTGCAATCATCAGAATTTCATTTGAAAGATTTGAAACAACTAAGCAGATTGCTAGATTATTAGAAGGTAAGATTCATATTAAGGAAAGTTAACCTAAGATTTTTTTACATATATCGTAGCTAAACCCAGCTCTTGCCATTTTTGCTAATTTTTTTTCATAGCTTTCATTTTTTTCTAACAATTTCTTTTTCTTAGCAAAAATTTTGGCTGACTCTAATTCCCAATTATCATTATCTTGTTGCATTAAATTTAAATTATTTTGAATTTGAGATTTACTCACTCCTTTTTTTATCAAGTAATTAAAAATAAAATTCTTAGATCTTCCAGAATTTGATAAAGAAACAATTTTTGTTGAGCTATATCTATCATCATCAATAAATTTATTTTTTTCTAATTTTAAAATTATATTTTCGATAATATCTATGAGTTTTTTTTTCTCAAAATTTGTTACATTTAATCTTAAAATTTTTCTTTTAAGTACACTAACTAAATTATTCTTTGATGAATCGTACTTACTTAAGTAATCAACCGCATATTTTAAGAGTTTTTTTTCGTCCACTAAATTAATATACAAATAATTTAAATATATTAAAAGAAACTCCTAATATGTTTTACTATAATTATCTTTGTTTTCTTACATTAGTAAAAAAAGAAGTCTTTAGGTTCTTAAAAGTTGGAATACAAACTGTTATTGGGCCAGCTATTAGCTCTCTATTATTTTTAGCCGTATTTAGTTTAGCTCTAGGTAGATCCGTAAATTCTATAAATGGAATTGAACTGTCTTATTTCATTGCTCCTGGTCTAATAATGATGACTATGTTGCAAAACTCTTTTGCTAATTCGGCATCAAGTATTGGTCAATCAAAATTTCAAGGAAATATTGTAGACATATTAATGGCTCCATTAAACAATGTGGAATTAGCATTTGGATTTATAATTGGATCGGTTTGCAGGGGTGTTGTGTGCGGTATAGTAACAACTTTAGGAGTTATGATATTTGTACCACTTCATGTGCATTCATATACAGCACTATTATTTTTCACATTAATGGGGTGCACAATGATGGGAACTTTGGGAACAATTGTTGGTATTTGGGCAGACAAATGGGATCAGCAACAAGGTATTACTAATTTTATTGTTTTACCTCTTACTTTTTTATCAGGAACATTTTACTCAATTTCAAGACTTCCTGAGTTTTGGCAGACAGTTTCCTCATTTAATCCATTCTTTTATAATATTGATGGTTTCAGATATGCTTTTACAGGTATTTCTGATAGCTCATTAATTCATGGATCAATATTCTTAATAATTATTAATATTATATTAATTTTAATATGTTATTTTATGTTTCACAAAGGATATAAAATTAAATTTTAAATATGGTTAGCAAACCTTTATCAAATGTTATGCCAACTTATGGCAATAAAACTCTTGAGTTTGTAAAAGGAAAAGGATGTTATTTATACACTAGTCAAAACAAAAAATATTTAGATTTTGCTAGTGGAATAGCTGTAAACTCTCTTGGTCATTGTCATCCTAAACTAATAGAGGCACTGAATAAACAATCGAAACAACTCTGGCATGTTTCAAACTTATATAAAATTAAAAAACAGGAACAATTTGCAAATTTACTTTGTAAAAATTCTTTTGCAGACAAAGTTTTTTTTACTAATTCTGGAACTGAGTCTATTGAATGTGGAATTAAAATAATTAGAGGGTATCATTCATATTACAAGACTAAAAAAACAGAAATTATAACCTTTAATGGCGCATTTCATGGAAGAACTTACGGCGCACTTTCAGCACAAAAAAATAAAAAATATTCCAATGGCTTTGGTCCTATGCTCAATGGCTTTAAACAAATTGAATTTAATAATGAAAAAAAATTAATATCGGCAATAAATAGAAAAACAGCTGGTATTATAATTGAACCAATTCAAGGAGAAGGAGGTATTCGTCCAGCTCATCTAAGTTTTTTAAAATTATTAAGAAAAATTTGTAACGAAAATAACATCTTACTTTTTTTTGATGAAGTTCAGTGTGGATTTGGCAGATCAGGTAAATTATTCTCACATGAATGGGCAAAAATAAAACCAGATATTATGTCTGTAGCAAAAGGTATAGGATCGGGTTTTCCGCTAGGAGCCTGCATGTCAACAAACAAAGCATGTGTCGCAATGACCAAGGGTAGTCACGGATCAACCTATGGTGGTAATCCGTTAGCTATGAGTGTTGGTTTAGAAGTTTTAAAAGTTATCTCTAATAAAACATTTCTTTCAAAGATTGATAAAACCGCTAGATATTTTTGGAAAAATTTAAAAAAATTAGAGGATACATCTAATATTATTTCAGAGGTAAGAGGTGCAGGACTTTTATTGGGAATAAAAACCAACATTAGCAATATAGATTTCTCTGAACAATTGAAAAAAAATAAATTACTAAATGTACCAGCTGCAGATAATATAGTAAGATTAGCCCCGCCACTTATTGTATCTTACAAAGAAATTGATAAATCAATAACAATAATTAAAAAGAGTTTAAAAGAACTATCAAGATGAGACATTTTATTGATATTAATAGTTTTAAAAAAAAAGAAATTGATGAAATAATTTCACTTGCTAAAAACATCAAAAAAAACCCAAAAAAATATTCTTCATATTGTAAGGATAAAACTCTTGGCTTAATTTTTGAAAAGCAATCATTAAGAACTAGACTAAGCTTTAATGTAGGAATGCAAAAATTAGGTGGTTCTGTTTTAGAACTTCAAGGTAAAGATATTGGCTTTGATAATAAAAGAGAAAAGGCTGAAGATGTTCTTAATGTATTAAGTCAATATATTGATTGTTTAATGATAAGAAATGATAATCACAAACAAATAGTAAATTTAGGTAAAGAGAATATTCTTCCAATTATAAACGGTTTAACTGAATATAGTCATCCGTGCCAAATACTTGGTGATTTTTTAACCTTGCAAGAGAATTTTAAAAATTACAATAATTTAATTATTGTTTGGATAGGTGATTATAATAATGTTTTACGTTCACTTATACATCTACAAAATATTTATAAATTTAAACTTAATATTGTTGTGCCACATCAAATTTTTAAACATCATAAAAGTGAATTTCTAAAATTTAAAAATAAAAATTTAAAACATTTAGTTGATCCTATTGAAGGTGCAAAAAAATCAAATTGTATAATGACTGATGTTTGGGTTTCTATGGGTGAAAAAAACAATAAAATAAAATATTTTAAAAATTTTACTGTTAATAAAAAAATTATGAGTAATGCATCAAATAATGCAATTTTTATGCATTGTTTACCAGCAAAAAGAGGGAAGGAAGTAACTTCAGATGTTTTGGATGGTAAAAATTCTGTTGTATTACAACAAGCAAAAAATAGAATGTATATTCAACAAGCGATATTACTTTATGTACTTAAAAAATAGTATTATTTTAATTTTGTTTATCATACTATCTTGTCAGCCAGTTGAGATATTAAAACCAGTTGAAATTGATACGGCTAGATTCGAAAAAATATCAATAAATGCAGAACAGATTCAAGTTAATAAAAAATACAATTCAGTATTTTCAGAATCTAACATTGAAGATCAAATAAAAAAATCTCCAATTAATTTAATGACTGAATGGAATAGTCAAAACATTCTTAAATTTGGAAATGAAAACAAGTTAGTGATAAACATTTTAGATGCATCTATTAAAAAAACTGAAATAATGAATGTTGGTGCAAAAAAATATGAGGAAAGAACAATATTTAATTACGAACTATTTTATTTAGTTGAATATGAACTTTACGATAGTAGCGGTTTTTTAATAGCTAATACAACAGTAGAGACTTCAAGATCTACAACTTCTCAAAAATATATTTCCTTAAATGAAATTGAAATAATTATTAATGATTTGTTAATTTTAGCAATGAGAGATTATATAAATGAAACGAAAAACCAATTATCAATTTATATGGGAGATTATTTAAGTATTTAACTTCTCCAAAAATTCATAGATAATAAAACTAATACTGTAAAAATTTCTAATCTTCCAATAATCATAGTAATTGCTAATATCCATTTGGCTCCATTATCTAGAAAAAAATAATTTCCACTAGGACCAATAATTTCACCTAAACCCGGACCAACATTAGATATTGCAGATGCTGCTGCTGAAAAGGAAGTTAAAAAATCTAAATTGAATAAGCTCAAACTTACTGCTGATAAAATAAATAAAAATATATACATAAAGAAAAAACCCATGATTGAGTTATAAGTATTTTCATTAACTGTTTTGCCATTAAATCGCATAACCATGATTGCATGAGGTTGAGTTAATTTTCTAATTTGTGTAATTGCCCCTCTAAACAAAATTTGCAATCTAAATATTTTAATTCCACCAGTAGTAGATCCAGCACATCCACCAACAAACATAATAATCATCATTATTACAATTCCAAAACTTCCCCAATTAGAAAAATTACTACTAGTATAGCCAGTACCAGTTAAAATTGATGTAATATTGAATAAAGCAATTCTAAAAGCAGATACTGTGTCTATAGATTTATTAGTAATTAACCAAATTGTCGTTAATAAAATAATTATAAACAAAATTAGAAAGAATAATTTTATTTGATCGTCTTTAAATATTAATTTTCTTTGATTGTGTAGAAATTGTAAATATAAGACAAATGGCAAACTGCCAACCAACATAAAAATAACGCTTATAATCTCAATTTGAAATGAATTAAAATATAAAAAAGATTCATTGTAATTGGAAAATCCACCAGTTGAAATTGTAGTCATTGCATGAATAATTGAATCAAAACCTTTCATTCCACTTACAAAATATAAAAAAGCACAAATAATCGATAAAAATACGTAAAGTAAAAATAACTCAATTACAAATCGATTAACTTTAGGAATAGTTTTTTCATAAGGATCATCATGTTCCATGTGTAATAGCTGCATTCCACCAATTTGTAATGTTGGCAATATAGCCATTGCAAGAACAATAATTCCTATGCCTCCAAACCATTGAAGAAGAGATCTCCAAATTAATATACCCTCTGATAAATTTTCTAAATTATTTATAACAGTTGCGCCAGTAGTAGTAATTCCACTCACAGACTCAAAAAAAGCATCTGTATATGAAAGTGAAGATGATGAATACACAAATGGAATTCCACCAAAAATAGATATTACTAACCAAGATGAAATTGTTAACAAAAATGCTTGCCTAATTCCAAGTTTAATATTTTTTGTTCTAAATGAAAAATATAAAATTATACCTATGAAAAATGTGATTAGACTAGAATAAAAAAACTGTAACCATTCATAATTACCATAATAAAGATCAAAGCACATGGGTATTAACATTGCCAAAGCTTCAATACATATTAGTAAACCAATTATATTTAATATCGACCTAAAGTCTCTCATTCTTTTTTATTAATTAATTTAATTCGTTATTTTCAAATGGTGTATCTAATGAAAACTGAGGAATTTGAACATTAAATGTATTCCCATTATCATTTTGCATCTCGTAAGTTCCTTCCATAAAACCAGATGAAGTAGTTAAAGGTGTTCCGCTTGTGTATTCAAATTTTTCACCAGGATTAAGTACAGGCTGTTCTCCAACAACACCTTTTCCACGTACTTCTTGTAATGTGCCATTAGCATCAATAATTTTCCAGTGTCTGTTTACAAGTTGCACTTTTTCTTTGCCTTGATTATCAATTGTTACCTTATATGCCCATACATAATGCTGATCTTCTGGTTCAGATTGATCTTCTAGATAATATGGTTTTACAGTAATGTTTATTTTTTTTGTTGTTTTAGAATACATTGAAGAAAGCTCAATATACCAAAATTATTATAAAAAAAAGTTAATTTGTTTTTTTTATTTCTACTCTTCTATTTGCCGGTTGTTTAGTGTCATCCGGAGTATTTACAGCTAAAGATTCTTCCCCTTGGCCTAAAATTTTAATACTATTTTGATTAATTCCATAATTAATTAAAATTTCTTTTACAACTTCAGCTCTTTTAATAGATAATGATAAATTATATTTATTTGTTCCTTTAGTATCAGTATGTCCAACAACTAGATACTCATTAATAACACTTCCATAATTATTTAAAAATTTTTTTATTTTATCTTTACTTACTTCAGATAAATTGAATTTATCAAAATCAAAATATATTATTTGCATTAATTCTTTATTTTCATTTTTAGTAACAATTGTTACCTCATCTTTCGTTTCATTTTCTAAATTATTATTTTTATTTATATTTTTCCGTTCATTTTCTTGAGTAGATATTTTTTCATAAATATTATGCATAGCATTCAAGAAATCATTCTTGCAACTATTAATATCCCATGTTTGCCAATTTTCCTCCTGTTGCTCTGACCAGCAGTCTAATGATGAGATTGCTTTTGCTAAATTAAAAGGATCAATTTTTTTAGCATCTTTATAAATTGTCATCAGATTATCATATGCAATTCTTATTTCGTTAATATTTTCCTCTGGCAACTTCCAATATGTAATTTTTTCAGGATATATTTCATCAGTTTCTAAACTCTTGAGAGCTTTTTCAGAATATAATTTTGCTGAATTCCAATCATGCATCTCTTCTGCTTCAAAAGTAGCTCTTTTTTTGTATTCGGACAATAAGTGTTCTTGAAAGTTTCTTGGTTTATTAGTTTCCATATTAGATAGTTCTTTATAGCTAGCAGAGCAACCCGTTAAAAAAATTAGAATAGAGATAATTGATATTAAATATTTAAATTTCATAGATTTCCATTATCAAATTTTGCTGTCAAAACTAAGACTAAATTTTGACCGAATTAAGGTCCACCATTTTCTTTGTATCATATACATTTTATTATTGCGGAGTATTTAAAGATTAAATACAGAAATATCATATTTATTTAAGGAGTTTATGATGATTAAACATTCTACGTCAGTGGATCAATCGGATAGAAAGGTTCCCTACAATTTAAGACAAAGTGGTCCTACACCAGTTCAAATGCTTATTTCAACAAGAGTGAGAAAATCGCCTTATTGGCATTTGTCAATGGAGGCGGGATGTTGGAGAGCAACAGTTTATAATAGGATTTATCATCCGAGGGGTTATGTAAAACCAGAAGATGGTGGAGCAATGGTTGAGTATGAGGCAATTAAAAATCATGTTACCATGTGGAATGTTGCAGTTGAAAGACAAATTCAAGTTAAAGGGCCTGATGCTGAGGCTTTTGTTGATTATGTTATAACAAGAGATGCTACAAAAATATCTCCAATGAGAGGAAGATATGTAATTCTTTGTAATCAATACGGCGGTGTTTTAAACGATCCTATTCTTTTAAGAATTTCAAAGGATGAATTTTGGTTTTCTTTATCTGACTCAGATATTGGTTTGTATTTGCAAGGTGTAAATCATGATAATAGATTTAATGTCCATATTGATGAAATTGATGTAAGCCCAGTTCAAATTCAAGGACCTAAAGCGCATGCTTTGATGAATGATTTAATAGGTGATCAAGTTAAAGTTGATGAAATGCCATTTTATGGACTTGCTGCTGCTAAAGTTGGTGGAAGAGATTGCATAATTTCACAAACTGGTTTTTCTGGAGAAGCAGGATTTGAAATATATTTATATGACTCAACGAAATATGCTGATGATATGTGGAATGCTGTTATAGAAGCAGGAAAAAAACATAATCTTATGGTTATAGCACCGGCTCATCACCGTAGAATTCAAGCTGGCATTCTATCTTGGGGTCAAGATATGGATAATCAACACAATCCTTTTCAATGTAATCTAGGTTATCAAGTATCTTTATCTGGTAAGGGTGAGTGGAATAAAACTTCTGACTATGTTGGTAAGGCTGTCCTTGAAAAGATGAAGGCTGAATTAAAAGAAGGAAAAAAACCATATAAGCTTCAGTTAGTTGGATTAACCTTAGGAGGAAAACCTATCGAAGAATATGCTCCTGATTTTTGGCTTGTTTCTGAAGATGGAAATGAACCCTGTGGATTCATAACTTCTCCTTGGTATCATCCTGAGCAAGGAAGGAACATTGCTATGGGCTATGTACCATTTGATGGAACTCTAAATAAAAATGGTTTTCCTATTGGAAATTATGGTCGCAAATTCAAGGTTCATCTACCTGATCAATATGCAGATACACCTGGTGTACCAGTAGATGCAGAAGTTGTGCCAATCCCTTTTACTGAATCACACAACTCTAATACAAGAGAAGTAGTAGATAAATAAAATATTTTAAGAAGCTCTATTTAATAAGATAGAGCTTCTTTATTTTAATAAAGCTCTAATTCTATCAATAGAGATATAACCAACAACAAGTTCTTCATTGACAAAAAAAGTAGGAGTACCTCGAGCACCTGATCCATTAGCTAAAAAAGAACTCAGTCTTACGATATTATTAACACTTTCTTTTGTCATATCGATATTTAATTTAGCATCATTTAACTCAAGATTTTCAATTATTTGTTTTAGTTTTGCATTATTTAAATTTCCTTCAACTTCAAACAATGCATTATGAAAATCGATACCTTTGTTCTGCATGTTTGCAGCTATAACCATATTTGATAGTAATTTAGAAGACTCACTTAAAATTGGATGTTGTAAGAATACTATTCGTGTATCTTTTCTTTCATTTGCAATCTGAAGTAATTCAGGATGAACTTTTTTACAATATCCGCAAAAATAATCCATAAATTCAATAATGGTATTGTTTGCATTTTCATTACCAATTTGAACAATTCCCTCTTCAGGAATAACATCTAAAATTTTTAGATGAAAAGGCTTAGACTCATCAAAAAACAATTCTTTAAGAGTCATTTCAGCCTTTATAGGAAGACAAATAAACGCACTCATTATAACCACCAAAATTATTTTTTTAAAGTATCTCATGATTGACCCACCTTATTTAATATGATTAATGAAGTACAGTATTAATTAGTAATAATGAAATCAAAGTCAAAAGTAGTTGTCATCGGTGGAGGTGCTGTAGGCGTTAGCACTCTTTATCATTTAGCCAAAAAGGGTTGGTCAGATGTAGTCCTGGTTGAAAGAAAAGAATTAACTTCAGGATCAACATGGCATGCAGCAGGTTTACTTCCATTATTCAATATGAGTTATTCAGTAGGTCAATTGCATAAATACGCAGTTAAACTTTACAAAACTCTTGAAGAAGAAACAGGACAAAAAGTTGGTTTTAGTGTGGTTTCAAATATCCGTTTAGCAACTACTCAAGATAGAATGGATGAGTATTATCAATATTCAGGAGTTGCAAAAACAATAGGTGTAGATGTTAAATTTTTAACACCTGAACAAGTAAAAGAAATTTGGCCCCTTTGTAATACAGATGGATTGATAGGTGCAATTCAACATCCTGAAGATGGATACATTCAACCAGCCGATCTAACTCAAGCTCTAGCAAAAGGAGCAAGAGATAAAGGTGCAGAAATTTATAGAAATACTTCTGTAACTGGTATTAAAAAAAATAAAGATGATTTATGGATTGTAGAAACTGATAAAGGTTCTATTGAATGTGAGCATGTAGTGTCATGTAGTGGTAATTTTGCAAGACAAACTGGAAAGATGGTCGGACTTGATATTCCAGTTATACCTGTTGAACACCAATACATAGTGACTGACGATCATCCTGAAATTTTAAAAAGAAAAGAACAAGGACTTCCTGAAATGGGAGTCTTACGAGATTCTGATAGTTCTTGGTATATGCGTGAAGAAAGAGGAGGATTGATATTAGGGCCTTATGAAAAAGGAGCTCCAGTTTGTTATGTAGATGGACCTGACAAAGAATCTGAATTTGAATTATTTCAAGAAGACCTGGAGCGTTTAGAGCCTCACATTGAATCAGCAATGCACCGTGTTCCTATTTTTGGAGAAGTTGGAGTTAAGAAAGTTTACAATGGTGCTATTTGTTATACACCAGACGGAAGTCCAATTGTTGGACCGGCATGGGGACTTAAAAATTTCTGGTTAAATGAAGGACATAGCTTTGGAATTACTGCAGCTGGTGGAGCAGGATGGCAAATTGCCGAGTGGATAGTAGATGGTGAGCCTACAATTGATATGTTAGGTGTAGACCCTAGAAGATTTGGTGATTATGCAACAGAGGCATATTTGATTAAAAAGAATGAAGAAGCTTACGCGAATGTCTTTACAGTACACTATCCTGATGAAGAGAGAGAAGAGGGACGTCCATTAAGACAAGCTCCTTGTTATGATAGATTAAAAAATCTTGGTGCAGTTTTTGGTCAAAAATTTGGTTGGGAGCGTGCTAACTGGTTTGCACCTTCAAAAGAATTACAAAAAGATGATTGGTCATTTAGAAGATCAAAATGGTTTGAACATGTTGGCAACGAGTGCTTGAATGTCCAGAATAATGCTGGCCTTCTAGATATGACTGCCTTTGCTAAATGTCGGATTTCAGGACCTGGTGCAGAAGAATTTCTAGACTACTTAGTTGCAAACAAAATCCCTAAAAAAATTGGAAGAGTTAATCTTTGTCATGCATTAAATACTGCTGGAGGAGTTCACTCAGAATTTACAATTGCGAAAGAAAAAGAAAATTCGTTTTATTTAGTTTCAGCAGGAGCATTTCAACGATTAGATCATGATTGGATTCATAAATGGATGCCCAAAGATGGAACAGTAATTTATGAAAATCTAACTAACAGTATGGGTGTTCTTGTTTTAGCAGGACCTAAATCAAGAGATATTCTTTCCAAAATTACAAAGACTAATTTATCTAATGAAAATTTCCCATGGTTATCATCAAAAAAAATCAATGTTGGTTTAGCCCCTAGTATTGCTATGCGAATGAATTTTGTTGGAGAACTCGGATGGGAATTACATCATCCAATTGAATATCAAAACCATATTTTTGATAAATTAATGGAAGCAGGAAAAGATCACGGGCTTAAACCATTTGGTATTAGAGCAATGGAAAGCTTACGTGTTGAAAAAACCTACAAATTGGTTGGTACCGAAATGTCTATAGAATATGCAGCTTTTGAGTCTGGATTAGAAAGATTTGTTCATTTAAATAAAGGGAATTTTATTGGAAGAGATTCTCTTGTTAAATGGCAGCAAAATGGTTTTAAAAACAAAATGGTAACTTTAGAAGTTCATGATGTTGAAGATGCAGATGCTTTGGGTAATAATCCTATTTATAATAATGGAAAAGTTATAGGTCGTGCGACAGGAGGTAACTATGGTTTTAGAGTGAAAAAATCATTAGCTATTGGTATGGTGGATCCTCAATTTGCAGATATTGGTCAAAAATTAGAAATGGATATATTAGATAAAAAATACAATGTAACAGTTATAGAGGATAGTCCTTATGATCCTAAAAATGAAAAACTAAAACAATAGTATGAAGTTACTTGTCACCGTAAAAAGAGTCATAGATTATAATGTTCAAATCAGGGTTAAAGCTGATGGTTCTGGAGTTGAAAAAGATAATGTAAAAATGTCCATGAATCCTCCTGATGAAAATGCGGTAGAGGAGGCTCTGAGAATAAAAGAAGCTGGTAAAGCAGATGAGATTATAATTCTTTCTGTAGGTAATGATAAGGCTCAAGAAACTATCAGAACTGCATTAGCAATGGGAGCTGATAGGGGTATACATGTTAAAACGGAGAATGATTTAGAACCTCTAGCTATTTCTAAAATAATTTCTAAAGTTGCTGAAGAAGAAAAACCATCAATTATTTTAATGGGAAAACAAGCAATTGATGATGATTCTAATCAAACCGGTCAAATGACATCTGCTTTACTTAATTGGCCTCAGGCTACATTTGCGTCTAAAATTGAAATTGACGGACAAAATGCAATAGTTACTAGAGAGATTGATGAAGGTTTAGAAAGGATAAAAGTTTCTATACCATTTGTAGCATCATGTGATCTTCGACTTAATGAACCAAGGTATGCTTCTTTACCAAATATAATGAAAGCAAAGAAAAAACCAATTGATACAAAAGAAGCATCTTCACTTGGTATAAACATAGAATCTAGGATTGAGCAGATAAAAGTAGAAGAACCACCTGTTAGACAAAAAGGAATCATGGTAAGTGATGTTGCTGAATTGGTTCAAAAACTTAAACATGAGGCAAAAGTAATATGACAATATTAGTATTAGCAGAACATAATAATATAGATATTAAGTCATCAACCTTAAATACTATATCTGCAGCATCGCAAATAGATCAAGATATTCATGTTTTAGTAACAGGTTATGAATGTGAAGAGCTAGCTAAAAATATCTCTAAATGTGAAAAAGTTTCAAAAGTATATTTAGCCAACAATGAAAAACTTAAAAATCCAATTGCTGAAAATATTGAACCTATAGTTTTATCTTTAGCCAATAATTATTCGCACATTATGGCACCCGCAACAACATTTGGAAAAAATATTTTTCCTAGAATTGCTGTTAAATTAGATATTGCACAAGTTAGCGATGTTATAAAAATATTAAGTTCCGATACTTTTATGAGACCAATTTATGCTGGGAACGCTATCGCTACAGTTAAATCAAATGATAAGATTAAAGTAGTAACGGTACGACCAACATCATTTGATCCTGTAGAAACTAGCGGTGGAAAAGAAGAGATTGAAAATATTTCTTTTGATACTGATAGTGGCAGTGTTGAATTTATAGATAGAGAAGAATCTCAATCTGAAAGACCAGAGTTGAGTACTGCTCGAGTTGTAATATCTGGTGGTAGAGGATTACAAAGTGCCGAAAATTTTAAACTTTTGAATGAAATAGCAGATAAGCTTAATGCGGCAGTTGGTGCCTCTCGTGCTGCTGTAGACGCTGGTTATGTTTCTAACGATTATCAAGTTGGGCAAACTGGCAAAGTAGTTGTTCCAGATTTGTATATTGCTGTAGGTATTTCTGGTGCAATACAGCACTTAGCAGGGATGAAAGAAAGTAAGGTAATTGTAGCAATTAATAAAGATGAAGAAGCACCGATATTTAATGTTGCTGATTATGGATTAAATGCTGACCTATTTGAAGCATTGCCTCAATTATCTTCTGAACTAGATAAATTAAATACTATTCAACAATAAATTAATTTATTACAATAAATAAAATGGAAGTAAAACGCGAGTCAATGGACTATGATGTTGTTGTAGTAGGTGCTGGTCCATCAGGCCTATCAACTGCAATCAAACTAAAACAACTTAACCCTGAAATTAATGTTTGTATATTAGAAAAGGGATCAGAGGTTGGGGCCCATATTTTAAGTGGTAATGTCTTTGAAACAAGAGCACTGGATGAACTAATACCAGATTGGAGAACTAAAGATTCGCCAATTAAAACTAAAGTAACAAAAGAAAAGTTTTTATTCTTATCTAAGAAAAGTTCAATCAATTGGCCTACATGGCTTCTTCCCAGTGTTCAAAAAAATCATAAAAATTACATCATTAGCCTTGCAAATTTATGTAGATGGCTAGCAAATGAGGCTGAAAGTTTAGGTGTCGAAATTTTTCCAGGATTTGCAGCGTCTAAAATATTATATTCAGAGGATCATAGTGTAATTGGTGTTCAAACAGGTGATATGGGTATTGATAAAGATGGTAACAAAAAAGATAGTTTTGAACCAGGTATTAATATTAAAGCTAAAGTAACAGTATTTGCTGAGGGTTGTAGAGGTCATTTAGGTAAAGAATTAATTAAAAAATATAATTTATCAAAAGATAAGTCACCACAACAATACGGAATTGGATTTAAAGAAATATGGGAAGTAGACGACAGTCAGCATGAAGAAGGTCTTGTAATGCATACTGCGGGATGGCCATTAGATAATGCAACTTATGGTGGAAGTTTTTGTTATCATGCTGAAAATAAACAAATATTTTTAGGATATGTAATCGGTCTTGATTATAAAAATCCTTATTTATCTCCTTATGATGAATTTCAAAAATTTAAAACTCACCCAGTAATCAAGAAAATTCTCACTAATGGAAAACGTATTGCTTATGGAGCAAGGGCACTTATTGAAGGTGGTATTCAAAGTTTACCTAAAATGTATATGCCAGGTGCATTACTAGTTGGATGTGATGCAGGTACTTTAAATATGCCAAAGATTAAAGGATCACATACTGCTATGAAAAGTGGAATTATAGCTGCTGAAACAATTAATGATTATTTAAGTAAATCTTCACCTCTTTCAGCATATGAAAATAAATTTAAACGTTCATGGCTTTATAAAGAATTATTTGCAGCAAGGAATGTGAAACCTAGTTTTAATTGGGGGCTAATACCTGCAATAATATTTACAGGAATTGATCAAATAATATTTAGAGGCAGGCTTCCTTTTACACTACAACACAAACATGCTGATCATGAAGCTTTACAATTAGCAAAAGATTCAAAAAAAATAGACTATCCAAAATATGATGGAATATTTACGTTTGATAAAACCAGTTCTGTTTATTTGACTGGAACTAATCATGAAGCTGATCAGCCAGTGCATTTACAATTAAAGGATAAGGAACTACCAATAAAATTTACTATAAATGCCTATGATGAACCATCTCAAAGATATTGTCCTGCTGGTGTATATGAGATTGATAAGACAGATATTCAAAATCCTAAATTTGTAATTAATGCACAAAACTGTATTCATTGTAAAACATGTGATATTAAAGAGCCATCACAAAACATAAATTGGGTTGTACCTGAAGGTAGTGGTGGACCAAATTATGCAAATATGTAATATATTTGTAAAATACTTATTTTAATTAAATTGACTCATTTTCATTATGAATAAAAATAAAATTGTATTTACTTTTGCAACAGCGGAAGTAAATTTTATTGGTCAAATATTTATAAAGATTACTGAATTATTAACAGGAAAATTAAAATTAAAAAAATTATATGATGAATACTTATCTGAAAATAGACCACCTGAGCTTTTTTGGGATGATGCAGTAGATAAATTAAATCTTAATTTAATAACTAATTTTAAAGACGGTAGTTACATTCCAAAAAAAGGAAAATTAATTGTTATAGCAAATCACGCTTTTGGAGTTGCGGATGGTGTATCCATATGTTCAGCAATTTCAAAAGTAAGACAAGATTATAAAATGGTTACGCATAAAGTCTTAAGGCAAGCAGAGGCAGTGAAAAATAAAATATTACCAATTGATTTTAATGAAAATAGAGAAGCCCTATTAACTAACATTAATACACGTAAAGAAGCTGAAAAAGTTTTACAGAATGAAGGTGTTTTGGTGCTTTTCCCTTCTGGAACAATTGCAACAAAACAAAACTTAAAAAAGAATACAAAAGCTGACGATGGTGAGTGGAAACAATGGGTATCAAAATTAGTTCTCAAAACTAAAAGCCCTGTGTTACCAATTTTTTTTGACGGTCAAAATAGTCAATTATATCATATTGCTAATAAAATAGGACAAACCTTTAGATATTCTTTGTGTATGTACGAACTTAAAAGAAAAATTGGTGATAATATTTATATGTATTTTGGATCTTTAATTTCATATGAAACTTTAAAAAATATCGGAGATATCAAACAAATTACCGAATATCTTAGATTAACAACATACTCCTTAGATCCACAATTTAACAAAAATTAAATATTTATTTTTTATAACTAGCCCCTTATAGAGTTCTTATGGTAGGTTTTGTTGGGACACTTGCAAGAAAAAGAAGAAGAAACAGATATTTATTTATTATATTTATTCTAGCAATATTTGGTATTTTTTTCTATTTACCCTCAATAGATTTTACAACAGAAGAAAAACAACCCTTGGATGAAATCATCCCAAGTAATGTTATTGATGAATCAAGCTTAAGAACTGAAATAGAAGAGTTAAAACTTGAAGTATTCCAAAAAGATCAAAGGTTAAAATTTAGAGATGATCAAATTAAAAATCTTCGCAAAGAAATAAATGATATAAATAAATCGTTTAACACTGTTAAAAATGATTATGAACAATCCCTTAGCAACATCTCAGATTTAGAGAATAACTCTGAAGAAAATTATTCACAAAATATTGAACAAATTGTTTCACTTGAAAATCAAATTACTGAATTAAGAAAACAATTATCAAAGTATGAAAATTTAGTTCTTAAATTAGAAACTGAATTAGCTAATTCTATATCTTCTGAAAATATAGAAGAAGTAAATATTGAAAATTCAATATTAAAATCAGAAATTAAACAAATTAAAGAAAAAAATCTTAATTTTGAAAAAGAATTAAATAAATTAAAAACAACAATCGAAAATAAAGATATGGAAATTGAAAAAAAAGATAAGGAACTAGAAGATTTAATTTATTTAAAAGATTTACAACATCACGGTTGATTACTTATTTTTTTTTCTAAATAAATAAGGTTCTACAAAATCTCCAATCCATATTCCTCTTTTCTTCTGTTTTGCTTTTTCTTCTTCTTCAACATAATCTGTTGAATAATAGCGATAAGCTATCGCCCATCCATTCAGAACCATTTCACTATTTAAATCTAAATTATCTTTGTAGCAGATTCCAATAAATCTATTATATCGATCCTTACCTTGTGTTATGCATTCGATCTTATTATTACCAATTAATTCCTTTAAGAACTTTGTTGATTCCACACCACAATTCCAGACTCTACCATTTTTATTACATGTTTGATTTATTTCAGGAGCATCAATAGCATGCAGTCTTATTTTATTTTTATTAATATGTATAGTATCACCATCGATTACATTTGCATTTCCAAATATAGTTTTACCAGATAATACTGTGCTAAGAGTAATTAAGATAAGAAATAAATTAAATGTTAAGATTTTTACTACCATCAACTAATAAATCATAAACATATTTTGCATGTGATCTGTTTAAATGTAAATCTAGTGAAGTCTTTTCTTTGTCAGTATTATTTCTGATAAAAAGTATTGGAATTTTTATAAATACTGTTTGAGCTACAGAAAAATTAGTTTCCAAAATTTTTTCTAAGTTGGCTACAAGAAATTTAGAAAGTAAAATAAATACCTTTTCACCTTCAATCCGTAAAACAGTTTTATTAAATGAAATATCAGTTATTGCTGTTTTTTTTGGATTGAGTTTAGATTCTAATAGGGAAATAATTTCATCTTTCTCATTTTCTGGTGTTTCGACTAACCATTCATTAGGACCAAGCCACATAATACTTATATTATTATTAAAAATTCTTACATTTGGCTCAATTGGTAAAACCAGGTTTAATACTGAGCCTATATTTTTCATAAATTCTTTATCTGAACTTTTACCTCGTATGTTTATTTTACCTGTTAGAGCTCTTTCTTCTATTGTTACTCCATTATAATTTTTTTTATTTATATTCAAAACATTACTGTAAGTTAAACTCATTGATTAACCCTTTGATTCTCAGGATCAATAAATATTGGACTAGTTATTTCTACTTCAATATTTTCATTTTCCATTGGAGCAATTAAAACACTTCCTTTTTTTTCAAGACCACCTTTAATTAAAGCTAAAGCAAAAGAACTTTTTAAATTAGGTGAATAGTAACTAGAAGTCACGTGACCAACCATTTTCATAGGTAGAGCAGTTATTTCTTCAACCAATTGAGATCCTTCTTCAAGAACTTTGTTTGGATCTTTAGTTTTTAATCCTACCAATTGTTTTCTATCTTTTTTAATTGTATCACTTCTGTATAATGCCCTTTTACCAATAAAATCATATTTCTTCTTACTAACGATCCAGTCCATATCCAGATCTATTGGTGTCACTGATCCATCTGTTTCTTGACCGACAATGATAAATCCTTTTTCAGCACGAAGTACATGCATCGCTTCAGTTCCATATGGAGTAATATTAAATTCTTTACCTTTATCTATACAAAGTTCCCAAAGATTTTTAGCATAGCCAGATGGAACATTTATTTCATAACACATTTCCCCAGTAAAACTTATACGCATGACTCTACATTTTATTCCGTTAATATTAATATTCTTAAAACTCATATGAGGAAAATTTTCTTTTGAAAAATCAAAATCTTGAACTAGTTTTTGCATTAATTTTTTTGAATTTGGGCCATTTAAGCTTATCGTTCCATAGTTTTCTGTTACTGATGTTAAATATACTTCTAATTCTGGCCATTCTGTTTGTAACCAATCTTCTAATTTTGACATTACTGACGCTGCGTTTCCTGTAGTTGTTGACATAAGATAATGATACTCGTCTAATCTAGTTGTTACACCATCATCAATGACCATCCCATCGTCGCCTAACATTACACCATATCGACATTTTCCAATTTCTAATTTTGACCATGAATTTGTGTAAACTCTATTTAAAAATTCACTTACATCTCTACCCTTAATATCTATTTTACCAAGAGTTGATGCATCTAATATTCCTAGACTATCTCTAGTTGCTTTTACCTCTCTATTTAAAGCAGATTGAAAACTTTCATTCTTTTGAGGATAATACCAGGCTCTTTTCCATTGGCCTACGTCCTCAAATAAAGCTTTATTATCAATATGCCATTGATGCATTGGGCTTGTTCTCTCTAAATCAAAAAATTCTTTAACATGACGTCCAGCAATTGCTCCAAATGTCACTGGCTTATAAGGTAAACGAAATGTTGTCGTACCTAATTCAGAGATTTCAGTATTTGTTAACTCTGATATTATTCCAAGTGCATTAACATTACTGGTCTTACCTTGATCAGTTGCCATTCCTGTAGTTGTATAACGTTTGACATGCTCAATTGATTGAAAACCCTCTTTTAAAGCTAATTTAATATCTTTTGCTGTTACATCGTTTTGGAAATCTACAAACATTTTTGTTCGTGAGATATTTTTCTTCGATGTAATCCAAACATTTTCGTGTTTGCCGTGTTTTAGATCATCTGATTTGTAGTTTACTTCGCTAAGTTCATTTTGCTGATTATCATTTAAATATTTATATGTATCTTCTTGAGTTTTTAATAATATTTCATTTAAATTATAATTACCATTGCAACTTCCAACACACAATGTATCTTGATAAACTTCATTAGGAATAAAACTTCCATCTACATCTCTAAATTTAAGTTTTCCTTTTGATTGAGTAAATAAATGAACAGTAGGAGTCCAACCACCAGCAATTGCTAAAAGATCGCATTTAATATTAATAGAAGATTTTTCATTCTTGTTTTCAGTTTTTATTTTTCTTAATTTAACTTCTCTAATTTTTAATCTTCCAACAGTATCACTAATTTCATAACCTCTTAGTATAGTAAAACCTAATTTATTTGCTTTTTTTGGGTAATATCCATCACTACTATCTCTTGTATCGACAATAGCCTCTACTTTTATACCTTGTTCAAAAAAATCTATTGCAGTTTCATAGGCACTATCATTGTTTGTAAAAAAAACTAAATTTTTTCCAGGTGCAACTCCATACTTATTTAAGTATTTTTTTGCACTGTTAGAAAGCATAATTCCAGGCCTGTCATTATTGTTAAATATTATTGGTCGTTCAATTGCGCCAGTTGCTAAAATAACTTTCTTTGATCTAATTTTCCAAATTCTTTCTTTAATATCATTTTTTTTATTTAAACCTTTTTCTGGATCAATTTCTTGCACTGCTAGTAATAAATTATAATTCAAGTAAGCAAAACAAGTTGTGTTTTTAACTATTTTTACATTTGAATTTTTAGAAAGTTTATCAACTAATTTATTTTTCCATTCATTAATCGGTAAATTATCAATTTTAATGTCTTGATTTTTTGTAGATAAAATTTCACCACCGAGATCCTCTTCTTGCTCAACTAGTAAAACTTTATAATTTTTATTCGCTGCAATTTCTGCTGAAATTAATCCACTCACTCCTGCTCCAACAATTAGAACATCACAATGATAATGAAAATGTTCGTATTTGTGGGGATCATCTTTTTTTGGAGATTTACCAAGTCCTGCAGCGTGTCTTATAAAAAATTCATATGCTTTCCAAAACTTTGGCGGCCACATAAAGGTCTTGTAATAAAACCCTGCAGGAAAAAATGGGGATAGTAAATCATTTATAGCGCCAGCATCAAATTTCACTGACGGCCAATTATTTTGACTATAAGCTTTTAACCCATCATATATCTGGACTTCAGTTACTCTTCTATTAGGTTCGGTATATTCTTTGGTCTCAAGCTGAACTATTCCATTAGGTTCTTCACTACCTGCGGTATAAATACCCCGCGGTCTATGATATTTAAAACTTCTTCCAACTAAATGAACATCATTTGCAAGAAGTGCAGAAGCTAGGGTGTCACCTTCAAATCCAAAATATTCTTTATTATCAAAATAGAACCTAACAGACTTATTATTTTCTAGATTTTTATTATTTTTGTATCGCATCTTTATTTTTAAAACCTATCTTTCTTCGATGTTGATAAATTCCCTGATCCAATACTTGGCTCACCTGAAGGAGTAGCTGGAATATTTGCTTTTAATATGGGAGGAGCTTCCCCCATTTTATATACTGCAAGAATTTCATCGGTTGCTGTATTTCTTGCTAAATTAAACCATTGTCTACATCCATATTCATGGTTCCATCTTTCATAATGAATACCTTTTTCATTCTTTCGTAAGAATAAATATTCTGCCCATTGATCATCAGAGAGTTCAGGAGGATTTTTTGGTCTTGCAATATGCGCTTCACCTCCACAAGAAAATTCAGCTTGATCTCTTTCTCCACAGTATGGGCAATTTATTAAAAACATGATTTAATGTGCTACGGCAGCTGCACCATGTTCATCAACTAATTCACCACTAGAAAATCTATTTATTGTAAAAGGAGCATTTAATTCATGTGCTTGATCATTAGCTATAGTGTGAGCAAATACCCAACCTGAACCTGGTGTTGCTTTAAAACCACCAGTTCCCCAACCACAATTAAAATATAATCCATTTATGTGCGTCTTACTGATAATAGGGCTTGCATCAGGACAAATATCTACAATTCCTCCCCAATGACGAAGCATTTTCATTCTAGAAAATATTGGAAACAATTCAACTATTGCCATTAATGTATCTTCAACAATGTTAAAGCCACCTCTTTGAGTATATGAAGTGTATCCATCTGTTCCAGCACCAATAACTAGTTCTCCCTTATCTGACTGAGATACATACGCATGAATTGTATTGGACATTACTACAGTATCAATGACTGGTTTTACTGGTTCTGAAACTAGTGCTTGTAATGGTTTACTCTCCAAAGGTAATTTGATACCCGCCATATTGGCAATAACACTGGTATGCCCTGCAGCAGCTATTCCAATTTTATTTGAATTAATGGTTCCTTTTGTTGTTTCAATACCAGTTACATTTCCATTTTTTACATTAATACCAGTTACTTCACAATTTTGAATTATATCAACTCCCATTTCATCAGCTCCTCTTGCATAACCCCATGCAACAGCATCATGTCTTGCAGTTCCTGCTCTTCTTTGCAGCGTTGCTCCTAAAACAGGGTATCTAATGTTTGGTGAAGTATTTATTATTGGACAAAATTCTTTAACTTTCTTTGTATCAAGCCATTCACAATCAATATCATTTAGTCTGTTTGCATGCCATCGTCTTTTTAATTCTCTTACATCATGAAGATTATGAGCAACATTCAAAACCCCTCTTTGAGAAAACATTACGTTGTAATTTAATTCTTGAGACATACCTTCCCAAAGTTTTAATGCATGCTCGTATAAAGCTGCACTTTGATCCCATAAATAATTTGATCTAATTATAGTGGTATTTCGTCCTGTATTCCCACCGCCTATCCAACCTTTTTCAATTACTGCAATATTATTAACTCCATGGTTTTTTGCTAGATAGTAAGCAGTAGTTAAACCGTGTCCACCACCACCGACAATTATTGCATCATAACTTTTTTTTGGCTCAGGACTATTCCACGTCTTTTGCCAATTCTCATGATGATTTAAAGCATTTCTAGCAATAGATAGAAATGAGTATTTATTTTTATTAAACATTATAACTCTTTATAGCAGTTTTAAAAAAGACCTTCAATTTCTCCATGGTCATTTAGCTTTATCGAATTTGCCGCAGGAACACTTGGTAGACCCGGCATGGTCATAATATCTCCGCAAACAACCACTATAAATTCTGCTCCTGATGACAATCTTACCTCTCTAATAGGTAAAACGTGGCCAGTAGGAGCACCTTTTAAATTAGGGTCAGTTGAAAAACTATATTGAGTCTTTGCAATGCAAACAGGTAATTTGCCAAATCCTTTAGTTTCAAAATCCTTCAATTGTTGACGTACTTTCGTGTCTGCCACAACTTCACTTGCGTGATAAATCTCTTGTGCAATTTTTTCTATTTTTTTGAATAGAGTTAAGTCATCTTCATATAAAAATTTAAATGTATTCTTATTATCTTCACAAATATCTATTACATTTTGAGCTAATTCAGTTGCACCGTCACCACCATCGGACCAGTGAGTACACATAGAAGCCTTGACTCCTTGAGTTGTACAAAAATTTAGAACGGCATCAACTTCAGCTTTAGAATCAGTGACAAAATGATTAATAGCAACAGTTACTGGTAATCCAAATTTTCTAATGTTATTAATATGTCTTTCTAGATTTACTAAACCTTTTTTAAGAGCATTAACATTTTCATTTTTTAAATCTTCTTTTGAAACATCTCCATGCATTTTTAGTGCTCTAATTGTAGCTACCAAAACCACACAATCAGGTTTTAAATTTGATTTTCTACATTTTATATCAAGGAATTTTTCTGCTCCTAGATCAGCTCCAAAACCTGCTTCAGTTACAACGTAATCACTTAATTTTAAACTAGCTTTAGTTGCAATTACAGAATTGCAACCATGAGCAATATTTGCAAATGGCCCACCATGAATTATAGCAGGATTATTTTCTAACGTTTGTGTTATGTTGGGCCTAATGGCATCTTTTAATAATACTGTCATTGGACCTTCTGCCTTTAAATCTTTTGCATAAATAGATTTTTTGTCTCGTGTATAAGCAATAGTTATATTTCCAATTCTCTCTTCAAGATCTTTTAAATCTTTTGCTAAGCAGAAAATTGCCATTATTTCCGATGCAACAGTAATATCAAAACCATCTTGTCTAGGATATCCATTTGCAACTCCTCCTAAATCAACAACAATAGATCTAAGTGATCTATCATTCATATCCATTACTCTCTTCCAAACAACCCTTCTAACATCAATATTTAATTTATTTCCCCAGTAGATATGATTATCAATCAATGCAGAAAGTAAATTATGAGCGGATGTAATTGCATGAAAATCTCCAGTAAAATGTAAATTAATTTGCTCCATTGGTACTACTTGAGCATAGCCTCCACCAGCTGCACCACCTTTCATACCGAATGATGGTCCAAGACTCGGCTCTCTTAAACAAACTATTGATTTCTTTCCTAGCTTATTAAGACCATCACTTAATCCAACTGAAGTTGTTGTTTTACCTTCTCCTGCTGGTGTTGGAGTTATTGCTGAGACTAGAACAAGTTTACCATCTTTATTTTTATTAAGTGACTCTATATACTCCAAGTTTATTTTTGCTATATGACGACCCATAGGACTGAAGGCTTCAGGTGTGTCTGGTACATCAAGCCCTTTTAGAATTTCACTAATAGGCTTCATTTTAGCTTTTCTTGCTATTTCAATATCTGACATGAGACTCCTTAATTATTAGATTCTTAATCTATAAATTAACTTAAATATCAAACAACTTTTGTTTCATTAAAAGATAAAAAAATTGTGAAGAAGCTAATTTAACTCGAATTTCTGTTTATTATTATAAGAAAAATCTGAGTTATTAAATTGATTTAACCACTCTGATGTTTTTTTCATACCACCAAACGCATAGAAGTGTATTTTTTCAAGTTTAGAGTCTTTGTTTATTTCGCTATGTTCAGCAAGATCATAAATTAATTTGTCAGGAGTGCTCAATGTTGCAAGTTTAGTTAAGTTAAAAGCCTGTTTTGTAATAAATCTTAAAGAATTTCCAATACCGCAAGACCTTGCATAATTAACTAATGTTTTAATAGAGGCAGGACCTGGTATCCCAGCGTGGATTGGTAATTTATTTCCAATTTTTTCTAAATGTTTTTCCCAGTCGATTAAAGATTTAGCTTCAAAAAAAAATTGTGTTGCTAAATACATTTTAAAATCAACATTTTTTGCAAAATCATTCTTCTGTTTAATTGCTAAATCTAAATTTTCATTTGAAATATCTGGGCTTCCTTCGGGATGTCCAGCCACACCTACAAATTGATAATTATATTTTGAAAGAAAATCTGTTTTTAAAACATCAATTGAGGAAGAGATTTCGCCAGCTTGATTTCCACCACCACCAATAATTAACATTTTTGAACACCCAGATTCATTTGCAAGTTCGCCAATATATTTTTCTAAGTCATTTTTATTTACAATAGTTCTCGCAGGTAAATGAGGTATAACATCATAACCTTCTATTTTTAATTTTTTTGCCGTTCTAATAACATTTTTTGAATTTTCATCTGGTAAATAAGTTATATAAACGTCATGATTTTTATTAAGAAATTCAGAAAAGCCTCCATATTTTTCGTAAACATTTGGAGTTGTTTCTATAGAATAACTATTGAGAAAATTTTTAACAATATTAATGGTTTCTTTAGACATAAATTTTTAAAGTTTTTTTTATATTAATTAGATAAATGAACAACAAGTACTTTACTATAATTACTTTTTATCAATTCAAAATAATTAAAAATAAAAATGATATCATTACTAAACTTAAAGATTTTTGCAAATTTAATAAAATAAAAGGTACAATATTGATTGCTGATGAAGGCATTAATGGAACAATAGCTGGCTTAGAAAAAAACATAAATTCTTTCATTCTATATCTTAAAAATTTTAATTTTGAGAAACTTAATCTTAAACGATCAAAATATAAATATATGCCTTTTCAAAAACTAAAAATTAGAAATAAAAATGAAATAGTCACACTCAGAACCAAATTTGCTGATCCTACAAAAATATCTGGAAAAAAAGTTAAATACAATGAATGGAATAAACTAATTAAAGACAAAGACACTATTGTGATTGATGTAAGAAATGAATTTGAGGTTAAAATAGGATCTTTTGAAGGGGCAATTAATCCAAAAACTAAAAGTTTCACTGACTTTAAATCTTTTGTTCAAAAAAAGCTAAATAAGTCAAAAGACAAAAAAATTGCAATGTTTTGCACTGGAGGTATCAGGTGTGAAAAGGCTTCATCATATATGATGATGAAGGGTTTTAAAAATGTTGCTCAGTTAGATGGAGGTATACTAAAGTATTTAGAAAAAACTCCAAAAAAAGATTCAATGTGGAATGGTGAATGTTTCGTATTTGATGGAAGAGTATCTTTGAAAAATGAATTAAAAGATGGAACTTACAAACTTTGTCATGCTTGTCGGATACCCATTAGTATTAAAGATACTTATAATAAATATTATGAACCAGGAGTATCTTGTCACAATTGTTTTGATGAAACATCTGAAGAAAAGAAAAATAACTTACTTGAAAGAAATAAACAAATTAAACTTGATAAAAAAAGAGGAAATTTTAACCGTTTTATTAAGCAGTCAATTTCTGATTATGAATAAATAATACTTTATTTCATATAATTATTCTGTATAGACACCTCATGGCAAAAAAAACTTCATTCGCTCTTAAACAACTAGTACCTGAAGAAAATCCAAAAACAGGAACTAAGTATATTGTAAGAAAACCGACAAAAGGATTGAAAGTTGCTGAAAAGCTTCGAATGAAAAAATATGATCCTGTGTTAAAAAAACACGTCTGGTTCGTAGAGAAAAAAATGCCTCCTCATAGTAAATAATAGAATTACCTCTTTAATTTATTCTAAATTAACATAATTTAAATTCATGGTAGCCACTTATGGAATTCATTGGTTCAGACAAGATTTGCGATTACAAGAAAATCCATCTTTATTATCACTTTCAAAAAAAGTTAATCAGATAATTCCAATTTATATTTTAGATTTAAATCAAAGAATTGGATCTACATCCAAATGGTGGTTAGAAAAATCCTTAATTAGTTTATATGACTCAATACAAAAACAAAATGGCAAACTAAATATATTTGCTGGTGATCCAGAGAAAATTATATCTTCAATACTAAAGAATTCAAATGTTAAATATGTATCCTGGAATAGACTATATGATCCATATTCAATTAAAAGAGATACTAAAATTAAATCTATAGTTACCTCATCTAAAATAGAATGCGACTCTCACAATGGATATCTTTTAAATGAACCTTGGAATATTAAAAATAAAAGTGGAACCTTTTTTAAAGTATTTACCCCTTACTGGCGACATTGTGATGAGCTACTAAAACTAAAAGATATTAAATTTAAAAATACAAAAATAAGCTACGCCAATTCAAAATTTAAAAATGAAATAACTATACAAGATTTAAATCTAACAAACAAAAAAGAGCAATGGATCAAAAAAATTGAAAAATATTGGATACCTGGTGAAAGTAATGCAAAATTACAATTAAAAAAATATATTTCGCAAAAAGCAAATAACTATTCAGTTGGAAGAGATAGACCCGATAAAGATTTAACTTCAAAATTATCACCTTATCTTCATTTTGGAGAAATTTCTGCTTTAGAAGTTTATAATACCGTAAATATTGAAAAAAAAATTGATCCTGAAAATAAAAAAAAATTTCTTGCTGAACTTGGCTGGAGAGATTTTTCTTATAATCTTTTATTTCATTATCCAGATATGACTCATAAACCTATACAAAGTAAATTTAATAAATTTCCATGGATTAAAAATGCTAAAAATTTATCATTATGGCATAATGGTAAAACTGGTATTCCAATTGTTGATGCTGGAATGAGACAACTATATAAAACAGGCTGGATGCATAATAGAGTAAGAATGATTGTAGGCTCGTTTTTAACAAAAAATTTATTGTTACACTGGAAAAATGGAGAAGAGTGGTTTTTTGATACTTTAGTTGATGCTGACGTTGGGTCTAATTCTGCAGGTTGGCAATGGATCTCTGGTTGTGGTGCTGATGCAAGTCCATATTTTAGAATTTTTAATCCAATATTGCAGGGTCAAAAATTTGATCCAGATGGTGATTATGTAAAAGAATTTGTTCCTGAGTTGAATAATATTCCAAAAAAATATATTCATAATCCTTGGGAGATGTCTATGGAGGATCAAAAGAAATATAATTTTGAGATTGGTACTTCATATCCAACACCAATTGTAGATTTAAAAGAAACAAGAAATAGAGCACTATCAGCGTTTAAAACTATTAGTTGATGTGAGAGAAAAAATAGCAATTATTGGTTCTGGTATCTCAGGAATAAGTGCAGCTTACCTTTTGTCTTCTAAATATGATGTTTATTTATTTGAAAAAAATAATAGATTGGGGGGACATACAAGAACTATCTATGTTGAAGAATCAACAAAGACAATCCCAGTTGATACAGGTTTTATTGTATTCAATGAAAATAATTATCCAGATTTAACAAATTTTTTTAAATTACTTGATGTGAAATGTAAAAATTCAGATATGTCCTTTGCCGTCTCAAATCAAGATCCTCAAATTGAATATAGTGGCAAAAATATATTTTCTCTTTTTGCTAATTTTAGAAATGTGTTTTCTTTTAATTTTTATAAAATGTTATTTGAAATAAGAAAACTTTATTTATTATGTAATAGCTTGAATGTTAGTGATTTAGAGCAAACTAAAACCTTAAATGATTTTTTAAAAACTAATAATTTTTCAACATACCTAATAAATTATCATATTTTACCTATGATATCATCTATATGGTCAAGCAATATAAGTGATGTAAAAAATTTTCCTCTCATAACATTCATTAATTTTTTTAAAAATCATGCTTTATTTAATTTAAAAAAAAGACCTCAATGGAAATATGTAGAAGGTGGTAGTAATGAATATATAAAAAAAATTATTAATAAAAATGTTTTTGAGTATGAAACAAATTTCAAAATTAAAAATATTATTAGAGAAAATAATAAAATTAAAATAAAAGATGAGAAAAATAATATATTAGAATTTCATAAGGTAATATTCGCAACCCATGCAAATCAAGTATTGGGTATTTTGGAAAGACCAACAGAAGAAGAAGTAAAAATATTTTCACAATTTAAATATTCAACTAATTCAGCAATACTTCACTCCGATCACACTTTAATGCCTAAATCAAAAATTGCTTGGTCAAGTTGGAATTTTTTAAATAAGTCATCATCTTCTAAATTTACTTTAACTTATTGGATGAATTTGTTGCAAAAATTACCAACTAAACAAAATTATTTTGTAACTGTTAATCCACATAAAAAGCCTAAAAACATAATTAACGAAACATCATTTAATCATCCAATTTATACTACCGATACTATTTTAGCTCAAAAAAATGTTATGGAAATTCAAGGAAAAAATAATACTTTTTTCTGTGGAGCTTACCTTGGATATGGTTTTCATGAAGACGGCATTCAATCATCTTCTTATATTTGTAAATTGTTAAATTGTGATTTACCTTGGAAGAGAGAGAAAAATTTTTATAATAGATTGCAAATAAATTTTAAATGATTTCTCAAATTCTATTATCTAGCATTATTCATAAAAGATTTATTCCATTTAAACACACATTGAAATATGAGTTACCAAGTCTTTTTATTAATTTGGATAATCTTGATCAATTAAGTAAAAACTATAAACTTTTTTCATTAAACTCTTTTAATCTTTTTTCTATTTATGAAAAAGATCATGGATATAGAGACAAAAGGTCAATAAAGACATTCGTTAAAGATTCTCTCTCTAAATTTAATATTAAATATAAAAATCTTAATATAATGATATTATGTTTTCCAAGAATTTTGGGATATGTATTTGATCCCTTATCAATTATATATTGTTATGATGATAAAAAATTAATATCTATTTTCTATGAAGTCAAAAATACGACTAATGAACAACATACCTATATTTTTAAAGGAAATGTGAATTTTGAAGATTTTAAATTATCTCATGAATGTGCAAAGCAGTTTTATGTATCTCCATTCATAGAAATGGAGGCAAATTATAAATTTTTTAATCGAATGCAAAAAGATAAAATAAATATTAACATTGATCTTTATGATAAAAATAATAAAAAAGTTCTAACAGCTACTCAGCATGGCAAATTAATTGATTTTAACTCAAATAATATGTTTAAATTTTTATATTATAATCCACTTTTAGGCTTCAAGGTAATGGCTGGAATTCTTTATGAGGCTTTAAAAATAATTTACAAAGGTGGTAAATATTATGCACGAAATAAGAAGCCAAATGATACAGTGAGTTTTGAAGGTAATTTTTAAATGAATTTTTTTAAAACAAATTTTGATAAAACTGTCGAAAAATTATTAGTAAACTTTTTATCTAAAATTCGATATGGAAAATTAACAGTTCAATTTCCAACTGACGAGGAGAGAGTTTTTGTCGGAAAAGAGGAGGATATATCTGCAAATATAAAAATTCATAATTATAATTTTTTAAATTTAATTTTTAAAAAAGGTTCTGTAGGTTTTGCAGAAGCCTATATGAATGGTTACTTTTCAAGCACCGATTTAACTAATTTATTACTACTTTCTCACAAAAATGAGAGTTATTTTTTACAAAGTATAAATACTAATCTTTTTTTTGCTACTTTTGCCAAATTAAAGCATTTTTTAAATAACAATTCAAAATCACAGAGTAAAAAAAATATTAAATATCATTATGATTTAGGAAATAATTTTTACGAAAAGTGGTTAGATAAAACCATGACCTATTCTTCTGCTCTTTTTGATAATAAGAATACTAATTTATCGGATGCACAATTTAACAAATATAGAAAAATTGCTGAAACTTTATCATTAGACTCAAATTCTAAAACTTTAGAAATTGGATGTGGATGGGGAGGTTTTTCATCATTTGTAGCTAAAAATTACAATTGTTCAGTTGATGCTATAACTATTTCTAAGGAACAATACGAATATGCTTCTAAAAAAATTCAAAATGAAGGTTTGTCTGAAAAAGTATCAGTTATATTCAGAGATTATAGGGATATCAAAAAAAAATATTCAAATATTGTTTCAATTGAAATGTTTGAAGCAGTTGGGAAGAAATACTGGCATAATTACTTTGATACAATTCATAATTCTCTCAACGATGGCGGTATGGCTGCACTACAAGTCATAACGATTGATGAAAAAAAGGCTAAAGATTATCAAAACAGACCAGATTTTATTCAACAATATATTTTTCCAGGTGGAATGCTTCCAACTAAAAAACAATTTGAATATTCGGCAAAACAAGTTGGATTAAAATGTATTGAAAATCTAAGTTTCGGTGGTTCTTATGCAAAAACACTTAAAATGTGGAATAAACAATTTCAAAAATCTTGGAATGATTTATCTCAGTTTGGTTTTGATATTAAATTTAAAAGAATGTGGGAATTTTATCTATCTTATTGTGAAACAGGTTTTGCAAATAGTTCAACTGATGTTTCTCATTTCTTAATTCAAAAATAGAAATGCAAAAACTAAAAGTATTTTTAGTCTTAACTGGCTATCAACTTACCTGGTTAGCCTGTGTATTTGGTGAAACAAAATTTTCTAATTCTATGTTGGGCATTTGGGTTGGAATTATTTTCTTACTAACGTATTTTTATTTTAATCATAATAAACAAAAATTTATTAAGATTTCACTTTTGATTTCAGTTCCAGGATATTTTTTTGATAGTTTATTAGTTTATTTCCAAATTTACGATTTTGAAACTATTGCTAAATTTGGCAATTTGCCATTATGGATGATTGTTTTATGGTTCAGTTTTAGTACTCTTTTTGATGAAATTCTTACTTTTTTTAAAAGTTATAAAATTTTAGGAATTATTTTAAGTGGAGTTTTAGGACCTTTAACCTATTATCTTGGTGAGCCTATCGGAGTTATAAAAATATATAACTTTCAGATTTTTATTATTTCAATGGTATTATTTTGGATGATCTTGATGTTCTATTATCTAAATTACGTTATAAAAAATGATTAATTTTCTTGATCTACTTTTTTTGTTCTAGTTCTATTTAAAGTTCTTTCGAGATCCTTATAAGTACATAAACCAACATCCATTGGACTCTTTGCCTCAAGAACTGCTTCTCTGTATGTACCATTTCTTATAGCCTCTACTGTATTTTTTGTTGAACCGGTAAGTTTTGCAATTTGAGAACTACTTAATTCAGTTGGATATCTTTTTATAAGCCACAAAATAGCATATGGCTTTTCTTGTCTTAAAGAAAGAGGTGTGTATTTAGAATCTTTTTTTCTTGGTGGTAAATCTTCAATTACATCAGACTTAATAAGACTCAAACGAGCTGCATTATCTTTTTCACATCTTTCAATTTCTTCTTTTGTTAATTGATTATTATCAATTGGATCATAACCTCTCATACCGACAGCAACTTCTCCATCAGCTATTCCTTGAACCTCTAATTCATGTAATCCACAGAATTCAGCTATTTGATCAAACGTTAAAGCTGTATTTTCAACTAACCATATCGCTGTTGCTTTAGGCATTAAAGGATATTTCATAATTGGCTCATATAATATAATCAAATAATAATATATAACAAAATATGACTATGACAGATTTTTTTGAAGTTGATGAAAAACAAAAGACAGTTAAAATATTAAATTTGGATGATTTCAGTGTTGAGGATTTGCAAAATTATATTTCTGAACTTCAAACTGAAATACTAAGAGTTCAAGGTGAGATAAAAAAGAAGGAAAATTTAAAACTTAATGCTGAAAAGTTTTTTAAATAATTATTTATTAATTTTAAGACCTTTAAATCTTTTTTGGAATCTAGCTACCTGTCCTTCAGATTCATTAAGACCAGCCTTACCACCGGTCCATGCTGGGTGAGATTTAGAATCAATTTCTAATTTAAGAGTATCACCTTCTTTACCCCAAGTAGATCTAGTTTTAAAAGTAGATCCATCAGTCATAACAACGTTTATTTCATGATATTTAGGATGTATATCTTTTTTCATGCCTGCCTTATATTTATATAGATTTCAAAGTAAAGTAAGTTTTTTAACTAATTCATTATGAATTTTATTATTTGAAGCAACTAAATCACGAGAATTTATTTCCCATGTATTCCCATCTATTTTAGAAATTTTCCCCCCAGCTTCTTTAACTAAAAGAATGCCTGTTGAAACATCCCATAAATTTAGATCTTTTTCCCAAAAACCATCTAATTTACCAGAGGCAACATAAGCAAGATCAAGGCCTGCAGAACCAAGCCTTCTTATTCCTGCAGATGATTTTAGGATTTCATCAATCTCACTTAAATAGTTTTTATAAATTCTCTTTCCAAACGGAAGCCCGGTGCCTATCAAGCAATCTGAAAAAATTTGCCTGTTTGACACTCTAAGTCTACTATTATTACACCACGAACCTTTACCCTTAGAACTCCAAAAAAATTCGTTTAAAATTGGATTATAAATCACACCGTCTGTGATTTCATCATTTGTCATTTTGGCAACGATTATTCCAACATGAGGTATTCCATGAATAAAATTAGATGTTCCATCAATGGGATCAATAATAATGGTGTTTTCATCACCCTTTATTTCACCAGTTTCTTCAGTTATGTAAGTATAATCTGGATAATAATATTTTAGAGTTTCTAAAAGTGTTTTTTCTACTTTAATATCTGCATTTGTTACAAAATCTCCAACTGATTTAGATTGTATTTGTAAATTTTCTAATTCTCCAAAATCTCTTAATAATATTTTACCAGCTTTTTTTACTGCCTTTTCAAAGATATTAATTACAGCTGGCTGCATTAATTTTTTGATTTTTCGATATAACTACCGTCAATTGTACTTATTACTATTTTATCATTAACTGCAATAAATTGCGGTACAGATGTTTTAATATTCTTTTCTAAAGTAGCTGGTTTATATGATGAAGCAGCTGTTTGACCTTTTACAACACCTTCAGTTTCTATAACAGTTAATTCTACAGTATCAGGCAAGTCAATTCCGACCGGTTTTTCATTATAGAAATTAATAATAACATTACTATTCTCAACTAAAAATTTTGATTGATCCTCGGTTAATATGTCTGAGCCAAGTTCTATTTGTTCATAAGTTTGTTTATCCATGAATATAAAATTATTATTATCATCATAAAGATATTGAAATTCTTTTTCATCAAGGATAGCTCTTTCTACTGTTTCTGATGATCTAAACCTACTATTCATTTTAGTACCTTCTCTTATTTCTTTAAGTTCAGCTTGTAAGTAGGCGCCACCCTTTCCTGGTTGAGTATGTTGAGTTTTCAGAACTTTCCAAAGTTTGTTATTAATCTCTAAAATATTTCCAACTTTAATTTCATTTCCATCTATTTTCATAACTTTATATTTAATTTTTTTTGTATATTTTTAATTTTTGTAAGATCTACTACATCAAAAGTTGGATTTAATAAAACCTTATTTTTTTTAGCAATTTGATTAATTTTATTTAAGACGATTTTATTATTTTTTAATTTTAAATAATCAATATTTTCGCGAGTTAATAATATACTAAGACCTTGATCATAGCCTGAGTCGACAAAAAACTTAATATTGTGTGTCTTATAATTATTTTTAATATGGTTTATTAATGTTCTAAGCCACTCTATCCCAAAACCTTTAATTAAAAAATATTTTATAAATATAATCGAAGTTTTGAACTTCGATTTTCGAAATTCTATTAAACTTTCAATTTGTGTTAGTGTCGATACTGCAAAACAAATTTTTTTAGGCACTAAATATATTTTTTAATATCAACCATAGTGTCTATCATTCTATTTGAAAATCCCCATTCATTATCATACCAAGATAAAACTCTACAGAATTTATCTTTGACAACCTGTGTTTGACTCATATCAAATACTGAACTGCTTGAATTATGATTAAAATCGATTGAAACTAGAGGCAATGAGTTTGTTGTTAGAATTCCATTTAATTTTTTAGTTTTTGAAGCTTGAAGAACTATAGAATTAATTTTTTCTGGGCTAGTTTTTTTCTTACTTACAAATGTTAGATCTATAAGTGAGACATTAGGAGTAGGTACGCGAATAGCTGTTCCATCTAGTTTACCTTTTAATTTTGGTAAGACTAGACTCAAAGCCTTTGCTGCTCCTGTAGAAGTTGGAATCATTGACTCAGCTGCAGCCCTTGCTCTTCTAAAGTCAGAATGGGTTTGATCAACAGTTCTTTGATCACCCGTGTAACTATGAATTGTTGTCATGAAACCACTTTCAATTCCTAATTTTTCATCAAGAACCATAGCTAAAGGAGCAAGACAGTTAGTAGTACAAGATCCGTTTGAAATTACGTTATGATTTTTTTTAATGGTATCGTTATTTACACCTTGAACAATTGTGGCATCTACATTTGAAGCTGGTGCTGAAATAATAACTTTTTTTGCTCCTGCATTTAAATGAGAAATCGCCTTTTCTTTTGAAGTAAAAACACCACTACATTCAAGAACAACATCTACCTTGAGTGACTTCCAAGGAAGGTTATTTGGATCTCTTTCAGAATAAAAATTAATTTTATGTTTACCAATTTTTAATCCATTTTTGATTGAACTAATCTCATCTTTAAGAATACCGTGTACACTGTCATATTTAAGTAGGTGAGCACTGCTCTCAACACTTCCTAGTTCATTAATAGCTACAATATTAATATCTTTAGGATTTTTTTCTAATAAAGCTCTAAAAACAAGTTTTCCAATTCTTCCAAATCCATTTATTGCAACTTTCATATTTCCCCTTCTTATAGAGTTTTAATTATTTTTTCAATTAAGTGATCATCTGTTATCTTAAAGTGCTTATATAAATCTTTGTATGGACCACTTTCACCAAAAGTTGACATACCAACAAAATTTTCATTTTTAATATATTTTTCCCAACCATTTATTACTCCAGCCTCAATAGCAAAAATAGGTTTATTTCCTAAAATTTCATTTTTATAACCGTCATCATTTTTCTCAAACAATTCAAATGAAGACATGCTTACAACTCTTATCTTTAAATTATTGTTTTCAAAAAGTTTATTTGATGCAGAGAAAGCAATCTCAACTTCAGAACCAGAAGATAAAATTGTTGCATCATATTCTTTAAAATCTTTTATTTTATAAGCACCTTTATTTACAAGATTTTCCTTTCGATTATCTTTTTGTAACATTGGTAGATTTTGTCTTGTTAAAACTAAGATTGTTGGTCCAGTATTGTTTAATGCACATTCCCATGCTTCTATAGTTTCAATAATATCACAAGGCCTAATGACTGTTAAATTTGGTATAGCTCTTAAAGAAGCAAGATGTTCAACTGGTTGATGGGTTGGCCCATCTTCTCCTAATCCTATTGAGTCATGCGTCATTACATAAATAACTGGTATATTCATAATAGCTGATAACCTAATTGAAGGTCTGCAATAATCGGTAAATACCAAAAACGTTCCTCCATATGGAATTAAACCTTTATGTAAAGCAATGCCATTCATTACTCCAGCCATTCCATGTTCTCTGATGCCGTAATGAATATAATTTCCATTAAAATTATTAGATGTAATTACATTCATATCTTTTGCCTTAGTGTTATTTGATCCAGTAAGATCAGCAGACCCACCAATAAGATTTTTTTGATAGTTTGAAATTAAATTTAGCGTTAGCTCACTCGATTTTCTTGAAGCACAATTTGTTTTGTCATTAAAATGCTCAGATTTTAATTCACTAAGTTTTTCTGGAATTTGATGATCAATTTTTTGATAAAAACTATCTTTAAAATTTTTACTTTCAATTAATTCTTTGTTTTTTGATAACCATGAATTTCTTGATTCTTCATTTCTTTTATAAAAATTTCTCCACTCACGTAATAAATTATCTGGAATTTCAAACGGCGAATAATTCCATTCTAATTTTTTTCTTGTTAAACTAATTTCATCTTCACCAAGAGGTGAACCATGTGATGAAGCTGAACCCTCTTTGTTTGGAGAGCCAAAACCAATTTTAGTTTTACAAGATATAATCGTTGGAGCATCATTTTTTTTTGCTTGAATTATAGCTTGATCAATTTCCTCATATTTATGACCATCTATTTCAATTATATTCCAATTATAAGCTTCAAATCTTTTTTTTACATTGTCTGAAACTGAAAGATCTGTTGATCCATCTATGGAAATAGAATTATTATCGAAAAACATAATAAGCTTATTTAATTTCAAATGTCCTGCGAGACTACACGCCTCATGACTTAAACCTTCCATTAAGCATCCATCTCCAGCAAAAACATAAGTGTAATGATCGAATAATTCTTTTCCATAATTATTTGATAATTTTTTTTCCGCTAGCGCCATTCCAACTGCATTTGCTAAACCTTGAGACAAAGGCCCAGTAGTTGTTTCTATACCTTCTGCACTTCCGTATTCTGGGTGACCTGCAGTTTTATTATGTAATTGTCTAAAATTTTTAATTTGATTTATGTCAATGTCTTTATATCCAGTTAGATACAAACAAGAATATAATAGCATTGAGCCATGCCCATTTGAAATAATTAATCTATCTCTATCAATCCACTCCGGATCATTCGGATCAAACTTTAAATGATTTTTATAAAGAATTGTTGCGATGTCTGCCATACCCATAGGCATACCAGGATGACCAGATTTTGCTTTTTCCACTGCATCCATTGATAAAAATCTAATACAATTTGATAATTGTCTTAGATTGTTGATATTATTTAAATTATTCAAATACTTACCTTTATGGTTGATACAAAATTATTTAATATGGGTTCATTACAGTGACAATTATAAAATTACAAACTATAAAATCATAATGGAAATACAAAAAAAATTTAAGGTTCTAAGCGAAAACTTAATTAATCTAAGATCAGCTTTAGAAGATTTTAAGGATCATCATATTTCTAAGAAAGAAAAAATTAAAAATCTTGAAAATGAAATTAAAAATTTACGAAAACAAATGTCTGAGTATATTGATGAATTGGAGCTTCTAATTAAGAAATAACCATGCCTTTTTATAAGACAAAAATTTTAAATAGAGAAATATCATTAGAATATGAAAAAAAAGATGAAAAAAAAATAATAGATTCAATAAATTTAATTAATGAAAAAATTGATAATAAATTACAAAATCCAAAATATTCTAATGGAAAAATAAGTGATACTATATTATTATCACTTCTCTCTATTGAGCTTCAAGCAGAGCTATCAGATAAATTAAATATAGAAAGAAGTTCAGAAGTAAACGATACCAAGAAACAAGAATATCTAAAGAACAATTTAGAACTTAAAGACAAAATACTAAAACTACAAAATGAAAAAAAAATTTTAGAAGATGAAAAATTGAAATTAGATCAAGAATTTGATGAAATAAATAAAAAGGTAGAAGGTTTAATTGATATAATTAAGAATTCTTATTATGAATAATATTAAAGATGAAAAATCAATTATCAGAAAAAAACAAAAAATTATAAGAGATAAGATTTTTAATAATAAACCATCTCATTTTGCTTTATCTTTGTTTAATGAGCTTTTTGAAAAAATTAACTTTCAAGAAATTAATATAGTTTCTAGTTTTATTTCTATAAATTCTGAGATAAATACAAAAGAGCTTAACAATCTTATCTTTATTAAAAATAAAATTTTATGTCTCCCTGTAATTGAAAAAAAAAATAGTCATTTAATCTTTAAGCAATTTAAGAGTGAAGAGAATTTTGTAAAAGGGCATATGAATATATCAGAGCCTCAAAATAAAAATAAAATTTTAAATCCTGAATTAATTTTTGTACCTTGTTTAGCTTTTGATAAGAAGGGAAATAGATTAGGTTATGGTGGAGGTTATTATGACAGGACATTTGCTTATTTGAATAAAATTAACCATAGATTCATCTCTGTAGCCTATGCATATGAAGAACAAAAGTTAGATTACATACCCATAGACAAATTTGATTTTAAAGTGGATTATGTTATTACTGAAAAAAATTTATATAGCTTTCAATGAAAATTCTTTTTATAGGTGATATCGTCGGAAAGGCGTCACGAAAAAAAATTAAAGAAATTATACCAACAATCAAATCTAAATACAGTACAGACATGATTATTGCGAACGGTGAGAATGCTACTTCTGGTTATGGACTTTCAAAAAAAGATGCAGAAGAATTATTTTCTAGCGGATTGGATCTACTTACACTTGGGAATCATGCATGGGATCAAAGAGATATGCTATCATATATTGAAGAAAATCCAAAAATTATAAGAGCTTTGAATTACCCTGACGGTGTTCCAGGAAAAGGGTATTATAAGTTTGAACTTTTAAATGGAAAAAAAATTATTGTAGTACAAGTAATGCTTAGATTATTTATGAATTTATCATTAGATGATCCTTTTAAAAGCATAATTGAATTTCTTAAAAAAGAAAAATTAGGTAGTACATGCGATGCAATAATTATTGATATGCATGGTGAAGCAACTTCTGAAAAAAAAGCATTTGGATATTACGTTGATGGAAAAGTTTCGGCAGTTTTAGGAACACATACTCATGTGCCAACTGCAGACTGTGCTATTTTACCTAAAGGGACAGCTTATCAAACAGATGTTGGAATGTCAGGTGATTACAATTCAATAATTGGTTTCGATATAATTAATCCCATCCATGGATTTGTTAAGGGTTATAGGGCTGAAGGTAGATTTACACCTGCTACTGAAAATGTAACCGTATGCGGGGCTTTAATAGATATTGATACTAATACAGGTTTAGCTAAAAATATCACTCCAATACAAGAGACATAATTTACATATATTGGACACATTTATCTAATATTTTATATCTTTACTAACATCGGATTAAATATTTATAAATCTACTCGTAATGGCAGGGCACTCGAAATTTAAAAATATTATGCATCGTAAAGGTGCTCAAGATAAAAAAAGAGCAAAAGTCTTCTCAAGACTTGGAAGAGAAATTTCTGTTGCTGTCAAAGTTGGAGGTGAAGATATTGAAAGTAATATCAGATTAAGATCTGCAATTGCTTCAGCCAAGTCTCTAAATATGCCAAAAGATAATATTGAAAGAGCAATTAAAAAAGGCCAAGGGAATGACCCTGATAGTAATTATGAAGAAGTAAGATATGAGGGGTATGGTCCTGAAGGTATTGCAATAATAGTTGAGGCACTTACAAATAATAAAAATAGAACGGCTGCAGAGATTAGGTCTTCTTTTAGTAAATATGGAGGTAATTTGGGTGAAACAGGAAGCGTTAGTTTTGGTTTTGACAGATTTGGAAATATAACTCTTGATAAAAACTTAGTAAAAGAAGATCAACTTCTAGAATTTCTAATTGAAAATAATAGTGAAGATTATGAAATTAATAATACAGAATATTCAATATACTGTGATCAAAATGATTTGCATGAACTTAATGATAAATTAATTAAACAGTATGGTCAGACTAACTCTGCAAATTTAATCTGGAAAAGTAAAAACAATATAAATATTGGAAAAGATACAGCAGACAAACTATTTAAATTACTTGAAGTTTTAGAAGACAATGACGACGTTCAAGTTGTATCATCAAATTTTGAAGTTGATGATAATGTTCTATCTTCACTCACAGCCTAATGAAAGGAATATAGATGCCTGATAAAGCTTGGAAAAAAAGAGAAAGAGATGTTGCAAATTATTTTAATGGGAAAAGGACACCTTTGAGCGGAGGTAATGGTAAAGTTACAAGAGCTGATGTAATTCATGAAGATCTTTTTATAGAATGTAAATTAAGAGCAAAGCATACAGCAATTAGTTTATGGGATGATACTGCAAAGCTTGCCAAAGAAGAGGGCAAGACGCCAGTAATAGCATTATGTGAAAAAAATAGACCAGGTTTTTGGGTTATGGTTCATAGTAGTGATCTTGAAAAAATTAAAAAATAATTATTATGGCAGATATTAATAGTACAAATTTATCAACTGAAGCCCCAGATTTTTCAATGCTTGCTTTATTCATGCAAGCTGACCTTGTTGTCAAATCCGTAATTATAATTTTAATTTTAGCCTCTCTTTATTCTTGGAATGTAATAATTTCAAAAATTTTAAGAATTAGACAATTAAAAAAACTTGAAAAAGAATTTGAAGATATTTTTTGGTCTGGAAATTCTTTTGAAGATTTATACGAAACTTTAAACTTTAACCAGACAGATCCAAAATCAAAATTATTTTGTGCTGCAATTTTGGAGTGGAAAAAAAGTAAAACTCTGTTTGAAAACGATACATCTGATATTAACTCTTTAAAAGATAGAATGATGAGATCAATGACAGTTGTTTTTAATAAAGAAAGTGAAAATGTTGAAAGAAATTTAACATTCCTGGCAACTGCTGGATCAACTGCACCTTTTATTGGGTTATTTGGAACAGTCTGGGGTATAATGAATAGTTTTAAATCTATTGCAATAGCTCAAAATACAAATTTAGCAGTAGTCGCACCAGGAATTGCAGAAGCCCTTTTTGCGACTGCATTAGGCCTATTTGTTGCGATTCCTGCTGTAGTCGCATACAATAAAATTTCAAACGACTTGTCAAAATATTTCATATCCTTGGAAACATTCATGGATGAATTCTCAACAATTTTTTTTAGACAATTAGAGAAAAAATAAATTGATTACATCAAATAATTTAAACAAACGAAAGAAGGAAAGGTATACTCAAATGAGTGAAATTAATGTTACACCTTTTGTAGATGTTATGCTTGTTTTGCTAATTGTTTTTATGGTTACCGCACCTCTTCTAACGGTTGGAATTAAAGTTGATTTACCAAAGGTTAAAGCTACTGCATTAACTGATATTAAAGATCCAATTGAGATAACTGTTAAATTAGACGGAGAAGTCTACATTGGAGAATCAAAAGTTGAAGTAGAAAATTTGATTCCTCGACTAAACGCTATTACTGAACAAAATACTGAAGCAAGAATCTACATAAGAGGTGATAGAGTAGTAGCTTATGGGAGGATTATGGAAATTATGTCAATAATCAATTCAGCGGGATATATAAAAGTTGCATTAATTACTCAAAATCTTGAGCAATAGATGGATCGTATAAGCTTTAATAGTTTAAAAATAGTAAATTTTTTTGAAAACTTAAATCCTAAAGCATCTGGTGTTATATTTTCAACACTAATACATTTAATTATCCTTTTGTTTATGGTGGGCTTGCCAAATTTTTTTTCTCCAAAAGAAATCTATGTTCCAAATGTAATACCTATTGAGATACTTAATGTTGATAAAAATACAAATTTGAAAAAATCTGATACTGAAAAACCAGAAAATAAAAATAAGGAAACAATTACTAAGCAAAAAAAATTCAATTCATCAGATCAATTAGAAGTAAAAAAAAATGTTGAAATAAATAAAATTAAAATTGAAGAAAAAACTAATCCAAATCAACCAGTATTGGAAATGAAACAAACTTCAAATTTAGAAGTTAAGCAAACAAAAAAAGTAGTTATCAAAGAAAAGGAAATTTTAGAGGTTAAGAGAAAAGTAGAAACAATTAATACTGATATTATTAAACCTAAGCTCAAACCAAAACCAAAGCCAAAAATAATAAATAATGAAAATGTTAAATCAGATTTAGATGTTGAAACAAATATAAAGGATAAACCAAAGCTAGATAATGATATGACTATATCTAAACCAAAGCCAAAACCCGAAAAAGATTTTAGTATAGCATCAATGCTTAAAGATTTAAGAAATGAAAAAACAAATATGGTTCAAAATGAGGTTAAAGAAGAGGTTGCAGAGGTTGATAATAAAAGCAAAGATGATACCGATGAAAATATTATTTTATCAATATCTGAAATAGACTTGTTAAGGCAGCAACTATCTTCTTGTTGGAATGCCCCAGCAGGCGCAGTCATAGAAAGAGGAGATAAAGTAACAATTTCAGCAAAAATATTACAAAACATGAAGGTTTCACCAAATAGTATCCGCATTGTTGACACAAATATAGCTAAAACTAATCCGTTTTATGGACCGATTACAGATAGCGCAATGAGAACTCTATTAAACCCAGAATGCACACCTTTAAAACTTCCAAAAGATAAATATAATCTATGGAAAAATCTTACAATTACTTTTGATTATAGTATTATGAAGGGATATTAATGAAAAAAGTTTTTTTAATAACCCTTTTTTTATTTTCCAGTTTTAAAGTTCATTCTTTGGAAGTGACTCTAACACAGGGTAGTGTGAAACCAACTCCTATTGCTGTAACAGAATTATATTCAAAAAATTCGCAACTAACAAAAATAGGTAAAAATATTTCAATTGTAATTTCTGATAACTTAGAAAGATCTGGTCTATTTTTACCAATTGATAAAAGATCATTTATCCAAGATAATGAATCATTAGCTAACAAACCAAGATTTGAAGATTGGAAATTAATAAAGGCTCAACATTTAGTTTCTGGAAAAATTTCAACAAACAACGGAAAAATATCTGTAGAGTTTAGATTGTTTGATGTTTTTCAACAAAAACAAATTGTGGGAAAAAAATATGAGACCAATGAAAAAAATTGGAGAAGAGTTGCACATATTATTTCAGATTCCATTTTTAAAAATATAACTGGTGAGGGTGGTTACTTTGATACAAGAATAGTTTACGTTGCTGAGACTGGTCCAAAAGAAAATAAACAAAAAAGATTAGCAATAATGGACCAAGATCAATCAAATCATCGTTTTTTAACAGATGGATCATACCTAGTATTAACACCAAGGTTTTCTCCTAACTCTCAAAAAATTACTTACATGTCTTATGTAAATAGAAATAATCCTAGAGTTTACATATTTGATATAGAAACTGGTAAACAAGAAATAGTTGGTGAGTTTCCAGGAATGACATTTGCGCCACGTTTTTCACCTGATGGTAATCAAATCGTCATGTCTTACACTGATCCAGAAATTGGTAATTCTGAAATTTACATTCTTGATTTAAAAACAAGAATATCAAAAAGAGTTACTAATAATTCCTCAATTGATGTTTCTGCGAGTTTTTCACCTGATGGAAAAAAAATAGTTTTTAATTCAGATAGAAGTGGCAGAAGGCATTTGTATGTATCTGATAATAATGGAAAAAATATCAAGAGAATTAGCAGGGAAGCGGGAAGTTACTACACACCAGTCTGGTCTCCAAGAGGTGATATGATAGCATTCACTAAACAAGAGGGAGGGCAATTTTATATTGGTGTTATGGAGGTTGATGGTTCTAATGAAAGAATGATTGCAAAATCATTCCATGTTGAGGGGCCTACATGGGCTCCAAATGGTAGATTTTTGATGTACTTTAAAGAAGAAAGAACTGCCGAGGACGGCTCAGGAGGTGAATCTAGTCTATATTCTATTGATTTAACTGGATTTAATGAGAGAAAAGTAATAACTCCTTTAGGTGGATCTGACCCAGCTTGGTCCCCCTTGATGCATTAATTAAATATAATACAAAAAAATATGCGAAATTTTGAAAAAAATGTTAAGGAACTTATAATAATTTAGTATATCTACGCAAAGTATTAAGGGAGCAATTATTTATGTTTTACAAGTTTTTTATCTCTATATTCATGGTTTTATTTGTTGCCGCTTGTGCAACAACTCCAAAAGACTCGGCTGACTCTTCAGGCTCAGGATCAAGTAGTTCTGGGAGTGATGTTTCCTCAGAAGGAACCATTACTGAAACTACAGGAAGTGGAATAGTTTCTGGTTCACAGGAAGATTTAATAGTAAACGTTGGTGATAGAGTATTTTTTGGATACGACAGTTCAGATTTAGACTCAGACGCTTTAGAATTACTTCAAGATCAAGTTGCATGGCTGAAGCAAAATAGCGATGTATCTGTTACTATTGAAGGACATTGTGATGAAAGAGGAACAAGAGAGTACAACTTGGCTCTTGGTGAAAAAAGAGCACAAGCAGTTAAAAATTACCTAATTGGATTAGGAATAAATCCAGATAGAGTTTCAACTATTAGTTATGGAAAAGAAAGACCAGCTGTTGTTGGATCTAACGATGGAGCATGGGCTCAAAATAGACGATCAGTAACTATAGTTAATTAATCTATATTCCTTAATACTTTGGCGCTATAGAAATATAGCGCCATATTTTTATCTTAATTAGAAATTAAAAATTTAAAATGTTTAAATACATACTAACTATTTTAATTTTATTTTTATCAAGCTATGTTAACTCAAATGAGAGTGAACTAACTATTTCACAACAATTAGAGAGATTACAAAGAGAAGTTTCTGATCTTTCTAAAGAAGTATTTTCAAAATCATCAAGTCAATCAAGTGGAACAAATAATGATTTTGTAAAGAATCTTTCTGCTATTGATCTGCGAATATATGATATTGAAAACGATATAAAAAATTTAAATTCTAATTTAGAAGAATTGTATTTTCAATTAGATGATATTTTTAATAAGTTAGAAAACTTAGACTTAGTTATTAATAATTTACAATCAGTTTCTTTAAATAATACTGAGGGAAATACTGATGATGTATCACAAGATAGTTCTGAAATTAAAAGCAATAATTTAAGTGATACTGAAACTGAAAATACACTTGGGACATTAAATATTTCAAAAAACACAAATGATACAACAGAACAGGTCGTATCTGACAATCAAGAAGTAAATTCAAATGAAAAAGATGAGGTGTTATCACCTGAAGATCAATTTCAGGTAGCATTTGATAATATTAGAGATAAAAAATGGCAGGATGCCAAAACTTCATTTAAAAAGTTTATATCAGACAATCCTGATAATCAATTATCAGGTTCAGCACATTATTGGCTTGGAGAATTATATATTCTAGAAAAAAATTATAGAGAAGCAGCACTAGTATTTGCAGAAGGTTTCCAAAAATTTCCAGATAGTATTAAAGCTGCAGAAATGCTTTTCAAACTTTCTCAGTCATTATACCAAGTTGAAAAAACTTCTGAAGCATGTAAAACTATGGAAAAATTAATTATTGATTTTCCAAAAAATAAAATAATTCCTCAAACCAAAAAACAAATTGTTGATTATAATTGCCTAGAAAATAATGAATGAAGCTTACCAATAAAGAATTCATTAAAAAAATAGAAAAAAAATATATTTTTGAAAAAAAACCTTCTGTCGCTGTGGCAGTCTCTGGAGGTCCAGATAGTATGTCATTATTATTCCTTTTAAATGGATTTATAAAATATAAAAAAGGGAAATTAATCGCTTTAATCGTGAATCATCGTATCAGAAAAAATTCTAAAGAGGAAGCTAACTATATTTCTGCCTACTTGGAGAAAAACAACATTAAATCTCAAATTCTAACTGTAAATAAAGATAAAGTGAGTAAAAAAAGTATGAAAGAGGCTAGAAATAATCGTTATAATTTACTTACAGATTTTTGTATTAAAAATAATATTTTGCACTTATTTATTGCTCATCACAAAGATGATAATTTAGAAACTTTTTTGAATAGAAAGATAGCTGGCAGTGATTTTTATGGTTTAAAATCAATGTCTGAATTGTCACTTTATAAGAAAGTAGTTATAATAAGGCCGCTTTTAAATTTTTCTAAAGAAATATTACTAGACTACAATAAGAAAAATAAAATACAATATATTAATGATCCTTCAAATTTTAATTTAGATTATACTCGTCCTACAATAAGAAATTTTCTTAAAAGATCTAACCAAAAAATAATTAAAGAATTAAACAAAGATTTTCAGAATATACTTTTTTATTCACCATATTTTATTCAGATGATACATGAGATACTTCTTAAAAATATTGTTCAAGTTGACAGTAAAATAATTGTTATTGACCTTGATAATATAAAAAATTTAAATGAATTTACTTTTGAAAATATTATACGAAGAATATATCAATTTTTATTTTTTGAATCTAATGCTCCCAGATCAAAAAAAACTAGAATTTTAATAAGTGAAATTAAGAAATTGAATTTTAATAATTTTAATATCAAAGGTATGATTGTAAAAAAAAATGATGATTTTCTTACATTTTCAAGAAAATCTGTTTAATTTTCTACAAAACTATTGTGTTTTTATAATAAATTCCTATGTATTAATAAGATGAAAAACATCAGTAAAAACGTTGTATTATGGATTATAATTGGATTGCTCTTAATTGTGCTTTTCAATCTTTTTCAAGGAACTTCTAACAATAGAAATACTTCAAAAATATCCTTTTCTGACTTCATTGCTGCAACAGAAAGTGGGAATGTTTCTGAAGTTAATATCAATGGAAGCAACGTTACAGGATTTCTAAATGACGGTCGATCATTTAGCACATATGTGCCTAACTACCCCAATTTGGTAGATAAATTAAATGAAAGTGGAGTGAAAATTACGGCTGAGCCATCTGAGAGATCAATGCACCCTCTACTAAGTGTATTACTGTCTTGGTTTCCAATGCTTCTATTAATTGGAGTTTGGATTTTTTTTATGCGTCAGATGCAAGGTGGCGGTGGAAAAGCAATGGGCTTTGGTAAATCTAAAGCTAAATTATTAAACGAGGCTGTAGGTAAAGTCACATTTGATGACGTAGCAGGTATTGATGAAGCTAAACAAGAATTAGAGGAAGTTGTTGAATTTTTAAAAGACCCTTCAAAGTTTTCCAGATTGGGAGGTAAGATTCCAAGAGGCGCACTTCTAGTAGGTCCCCCAGGTACAGGAAAAACATTACTTGCAAGAGCAATAGCAGGTGAAGCAAACGTTCCTTTCTTTTCTATTTCAGGATCAGATTTTGTTGAAATGTTCGTGGGCGTTGGAGCTAGTAGAGTTAGAGATATGTTTGACCAAGGTAAAAAAAATGCACCTTGTATAGTTTTTATTGATGAAATCGATGCTGTCGGAAGGCATCGTGGTGCTGGTCTTGGTGGTGGTAATGACGAAAGGGAACAAACTCTTAATCAACTTCTTGTTGAGATGGATGGGTTTGAAGCAAATGCAGGTGTAATAATTATTGCTGCAACAAATAGACCCGATGTTCTTGATCCAGCTTTACTCAGACCAGGAAGATTTGACCGTCAAATAACAGTAAATAATCCCGATGTAATGGGAAGAGACAAAATACTTAAAGTTCATATTAAGAAAATTAAAGTTTCACCAAAATTTGACTCAAAAATTATTGCAAGGGGAACACCAGGTTTTTCTGGGGCTGATTTAGCAAACCTAGTTAATGAAGCAGCACTATTAGCTGCTAGAAAAAATAAAAGAATGGTTACACTTGAAGATTTTGAAAGTGCTAAAGATAAAGTAATGATGGGTGCTGAAAAAAGATCTATGGTCATGTCAGAAGATGAAAAGAAACTTACTGCTTATCATGAAGCTGGTCATGCAGTAGCAACTCTTCATTCACCAGCCTCTGATCCAATACACAAAGCAACTATAATACCGAGAGGTAGAGCTTTAGGTATGGTTATGAGACTTCCTGAAAAAGATCAGCTGTCCATGAGAAAAGATCAAATGAAAGCGCATTTATTAATAGCTACTGGGGGAAGAATTGCCGAAGAAATGATCTTTGGTAAAGATAAAATTACAAATGGTGCAGCAAGCGATATACAAATGGTAACAAATCTATCAAAAAAAATGATTACTGAATGGGGTATGAGTGAAAAATTAGGTCGTTTAAGATATAACAGTGATAGTGAGGAGGTTTTCCTTGGGCATTCTGTTGCACAATCAAAAAATTTATCTGACTCTACAGCAAAATTAATTGATGATGAGGTTAGATCTCTTGCAGAAGAGGCTGAAAATAATTGTAGAAAAATTCTTCAAGATAATATTGAAGAACTGCATATAGTTGCTAAAGGGTTATTAGAGTATGAAACATTATCAGGTGATGAAATTAAAGATTTAATCAAAGGTATAAAGCCAACTCGTGATGATTTTGATAATGACATAAACACACCAAAAAAAACAGCCACATCTGTCCCAAAAACAGGTGGATCTGCCGCGGCATCGGCAAACTAATTTAATTACTTCACTTTATTTATTTTTTTGAATAAAAGACATAAATGTCTAAAATATTCGGTACCGATGGTATACGGTGCTTAGTTAATGAAGAACCTCTTTCTGCTGAAACTTGTCTTAAAATTTCAAAAACAGTTGCATTCCTTCTAAAAAAGAAAAATTCTAAAAATAGTAGGGTTGTTATCTGTAAAGACACTAGATTATCTGGTTATTTATATGAGCCACTTGTGACAGCTGGATTTATTTCTATGGGTATGGATGTAATTTTAGTCGGCCCCCTTCCAACACCAGCTGTACCATTAATGATTAAAACTTTAGGAGCAGATATTGGTGTAATGATTACAGCCTCTCATAACACGTATGAATATAATGGGCTGAAATTTTTTGATAGTACTGGAACAAAGCTAAGTTCATTAATTGAGCAAAAGGTTGAAAAAATAGTTTCAGATAATAAAAAATATTCTAAAATTTCGAACAACACAATTGTATCTGGAAATGCAAGAAGACTAGAAGATGCTTCAGGCAGGTACTCAGAATTTTTAAAGAGTACTTTAAACAAAATGTCATCCAAGAAAAAATTAAAAATTGTTTTAGATTGTGCGAATGGAGCTACATATAATATAGCCCCAAATTTATTTTGGGAATTAGGTCATAATGTAATAGCCATAAATAATAATCCCGATGGTTTGAATATTAATAAAAATTGTGGCGCAGTTGACGTTAAATCACTTTCACAAAATGTTATAAAAGAAAAGGCAGATATTGGATTTGCATTTGATGGTGATGGAGATAGGTTAATAGTTGTAGATGAAGAAGGAAAAGAAGTTGATGGTGATAAGATTATAGGATTGCTATGTAAAAGTTATGTAAAACCTAAGAAAAAATCTAATCAACATGATGTTATTATAACAGTTATGTCTAACATGGGATTAGAAAATTATCTTACAAATAAATTAAAATTAAATATTAAACGAACAGCTGTTGGAGATATAAACGTTATAAATCAAATGAAAAAATCCAAATCTATGATTGGCGGTGAACAATCAGGACATATAATCTTGTCAGAACACTCTAATACTGGAGATGGAATTTTAGCAGCTCTAAAAATTACTGAAATTTTGATATCAAATAAAAATAAGGCAAGTAAACTTTTTGATTTGTACAATGATTTTCCTCAAGATAAAATTAACTTAAGGTATAAAAAAAAGAATATCAAACTGCTAAAAATTCTTGGTAAGTTAAAAAATGATAAACTATATAATAATAAAAAAATAAGATCTCTTGTTAGGTTATCTGGAACTGAACCATTGGTAAGAATACTAGTTGAAGGGCAAGAAATTTCCGAGGTTAAAAAGAAGTCTTTAGAAATAAAAAGATTAGTAAGGCCGTATCTTGGTTAATAAATTTTTAGTACCTGCAGGTTTTAAAGATAGTCTAAATTTTGATGCATCTATTGAGCATAAATACAAAAATAGCATAATAAATTATTTTAGAGATAATGGTTTTACTTTAATTAAGACTCCACTAATTGAATTTAGCAAAAATTTAGACAACAATACGTTAAGTTTAAAAACTAACAAAAAAAAAGATCAATTAAGTATTCGAAACGATATAACTCCACAAATAATTAGAATTGCCTCATCTAGACTAGCCAATAAAATACGACCTCTTAAATTATGTTACTATGGAGAAGTTGTTAGAAAAGTCGGAACTATTTTAAGACCTGAAAGGCAATTTCAGCAAGTTGGTGCTGAGATTATTGGATCTGAAAGCTATAAGGCCGATGTAGAAATTATTAATCTTGCTTACGAAACTTTAAAAAAAATTGGAGTTAAAAATATTGTTATCGAAATTACAGCGCCATTTTTTCTAGATAGTTTGCTTAAAAAAATAACTAATAAAGATTTAAAAAATAAACTAAAAAAATACATTAAATTAAAAGATATTAATCATTGTTTAAAGTTATTGAAAAAAAATGAATTATATAATTTATTTAATACTTTACATTTATGTTCTGGAGCAATTCAAAATAAAAAAAAATATATTTCAAAGTTAAATAAAATAATAGGCTTTAGCAATGAAGTTGAAAGACTAATAAAAATATCTAATCTAATTAAAACTTCAAAGAATGATTCTTTAAATATAGATTTTTTTGACTTACAAAAAAACAAAAATTACTACAAGGGTATAAAATTCACATTTTTTGCTAAAGATGTAAGGGGTGAAATTGCTGGAGGAGGTCGATATAACTTAAAATATGGCTCTAATTCTGAGACTGCAATAGGATATACGTGTTACATGGATACAATTTTAAGATCTTCATCGTTGATTAATCAAAATAAAAGAATTTTAATTGCATTCAATACGAGTGATAAAATTAAACAAAAATTAATAAATAAAGGTTATAGTTTATTTAAAACTTTTGAAGATAATAGTGATATAAAAAAAGAGGCAAAAAAATTTGGAATCAAGTATTATTTGATGAATAAGATAGTTAAGCAGATCTAATGTTTTATACAATAGTTGGAACCCAGTGGGGAGATGAAGGAAAAGGTAAAATTGTTGATTGGATTTCTTCTAAAGCTGACTTAATAGTCAGATACCAAGGTGGAAATAATGCAGGTCATACAATTAAAGTAGATAATAATGTCTATAAACTTAATCTATTACCTTCAGGAATAATTAATAATAAAAAATGTGCTATTGGAAATGGTGTTGTTTTAGATCCGTGGGCACTAATTAATGAAATTAATAATCTTAAAGAACAAGGAATAGAGGTAAACGAAGACAATTTATATATAGCTGATAATATTTGTTTGATCTTACCTATTCATAAACTCCTTGATGAAATTAATGAAACCACAAGAGGAAAAAAAGAACTAGGAACAACTAAGAAAGGCATTGGTCCAGCATACGAGGATAAAGTAGGTAGAAGAGCAATAAGAATTTGTGATTTAAAAGATCCGATATTTTTAAAACAAAAAATTGATAACCTTTATGAATTTCATAAAAATAAAATTTCAAAACATATTCATAAAATTACACATAATTATTATGAAGAACTTTTGTCTATGTCTAATTATCTTAACTCTTTTAGTGTTCCATTATGGAAAATAATAAATGAATTAGGTCAAAAAAATAAAAACATTGTTTTTGAAGGGGCGCAAGGTTCAATGCTGGATATTGATTTTGGAACATATCCTTATGTTACATCATCAAATACAATATCAGGTCAGATATTTTCTGGCACAGGTTTTAGTTATAGAAATGACCACAAAATTTTAGGAATCACAAAGGCGTATACTACTAGAGTTGGATCAGGACCATTTCCAACAGAGTTAATGGATGAGATTGGAGAACATCTTGGTGAAAAAGGCCAAGAATTTGGGACAGTTACAAAAAGAAAAAGAAGGTGTGGTTGGTTTGATAGTGTACTTTTGAAACAATCAATTAAACTTAATGGTATTACAGATATTGTACTTACTAAACTTGACGTCTTAGATGAATTAAAAGAAATTAATGTATGTAATGGATACTTAATTGATAACAAACACTATGATTATTTACCTAGTGAAGAATTTTTATTTGATAAAATCAAACCTATTTATAAAAAAGTTGCTGGCTGGGAAAAATCGACAGCAGGGATTAATAAATTTAATGATCTTCCTGAAAATGCTAAAAAATATATTAAAATACTCGAAGATCTTATGGAAACTAACATTTCAATTGTTTCAACAGGGCCAGATAGAAAAGAGACAATTGATATAAACGGAACTTTATCTAATATTTGAAATTTCTTTTTGAAGTTTTTCTAATGCTTTCTCTTCAATTTGCCTTACTCTTTCTCTGCTTATTTTATATTTTTTACTCAAATCTTCTAACTTTAATGGATTTTCACTTAGTTTTCGAAGTTTAATAATTTCTTTTTCTCTTTCGTTCAAAACTTCAAAAGCTTTTGAAAATAAACTTCTTCGATAATTAAGTTCATCTTTATTTTCAATTATTCTGTCATGAGTTTCTTGTTTATCTTCTATTAAGTCCTGCCATTCAGTATCATGTTCTTCTCCAAGTTTAACATTTAAAGATTGATCTGATGTAAAAAGTCTATTTTCCATATCGATTACTTCACCTTCTTTTACATCTAGTCTAGTTGCAATCTCCCTAACATTTTCTGGTGACAAATTACCTGAGTCAATTGAGGTTAGTTGATTTTTAATTTTTCGTAAATTAAAAAAAAGTTTTTTCTGAGCTGCGGTAGTTCCAATTTTTACTAAAGACCAACTATGTAAAACATATTCTTGTATTTGTGCTCTAATCCACCACATTGCATATGTTGCTAATCTAAAACCTTTTTCTGGATCAAATCTTTTAACTGCTTGCATGATTCCAACATTACCCTCTGAAATTAAGTCAGTAACAGGTAAGCCATATCCTCTATACCCCATTGCTATTTTGGCAACTAATCGAAGGTGACTTGTAACTAATTTATGAGCAGCATCTGAATCTCCATGTTCCTTATAACGTTTAGCTAACATGTACTCCTCTTCAGCAGTGAGCATTGGAAATTTTTTAATTTCCTGCAAGTATACTGCTAAATTTCCCTCACTTGATAGTACTGGTAAATTCATAATACGCCTATATCATAAATAAAATATAATTTAATATTTAAGCAATAATTCAATTAAATTCTTAAAATCTTCAGGAATTTCAATATCAAATTTCATCCTTTTTTTTGATGAAGGATGATCAAAACCTAGATGATATGCATGTAATGCTTGTCTTTCAAAATTTTTTAAAATCATAAATTTATTAAATGTATTTTTATCTTTTCCAAATTGATTAATTTTACTTTTTCCATAAATCTTATCACCAATGATTGGAGAATTTTTAGAAGTTAGATGAAGTCTAATCTGATGCGTTCTTCCAGTATGTAAATGGCAGTCAACTAAACTAGCAATACCAAAAGTTTTTTCTAATTTAATATCGGTTTTAGAATATTTTCCAAAACCCTTATTATTTAAACTCATTTTTTTTCTATTTTTTTTATTTCTTTCTATATACCCTTCAATTGATTGAGTATCAGGAATTCCCCAAACTATTGCTTTATATCTACGAGATATCGTATGTTCTTTGAATTGTTTGGCTAAATTAATATGAACATTATTATTTTTTGCAACAACAAGAATTCCACTTGTATCTTTATCTAAACGATGGACTATTCCTGGTCTAGCATTATCATCTAAATTACTTAGTTGATTATTAGTGTAATGCATAAGAGCATTCACAAGAGTGCCGCTTTCATTTCCAGGAGCTGGATGCATTACTAAATTTGGAGGTTTATTTATAATAATTAAATCTTCATCTTCAAAAATAATGTTTAAGTCTATATTTTCAGGTGAATGCTTTATTTCTTGTTTCAAGATAATATTTATAAAGTAATTTTCATTTTCTTTAGTTATGTAAGATGGATCTTTTATTTCCTTTTCATCAAGACTTACATTGCCATTTAATATTAAAGTTTTTATTTGTGTTCTTGAATATCCTTCCAATCTTGAAACGAGCACTTTATCTAATCTTTGTGAACTTAATTGTTTATTTATAGTTAATTTAAGATTATAGAATTCGTTCATGTCTCAAAAAATTCTTAAATTTATTGTAATATTTTTAGGTATGTTAATTGTTATTTGTTTTTTAGCTCTTGTTTATGGTTTGTATATAAAAACAACAAAAAAACAAAGTAATTTAGAAACAAATTTAATTGATTATAATTTAAATTTAGAAAAAGGGCATAAAATTACAGATATAGATATGATTGATAATAATAGGATTTTGTTTACAATAAAAAGTAATGATAAAGTTTATGCTTTAATATATTATATAGAAACATCAAATATTACAAAAATAGATACATCTAATGAATAAAGATAATAATTTTGAAAATAATTTAAAAAAACTTGAGTCTATTGTAGAGAAATTAGAAAATGGTGAAGTTGATTTAGAAGAATCTGTAAAACTTTACGAAGAAGGAATGAATTTAAAAAAAGCATGCGAGGAAAAATTAAAAAGTATTGAAAGCCAAATTAAAAAAATTAAGCAAGAAAACAATAAAGTCACGAAAGAAGATTTTAAGTAATTTTTAAATTTGAGTAAAAATCTAAAAATAAGACTTGATCAGCTTTTAGTGGATAGAAACTTAGCTGATACTAAATCAAAAGCCCAATCTATGATTATGGCCGGCCAAGTTTATGTAAACGATAAAATTATTACCAAAAGTGGTAACAGTTTTAATGAAAAATCAAAAATAAAAATTAAACAACTTCATCCTCCATGGGTATCAAGAGGTGCATTCAAATTATTAAAAGCGATTAATCATTTTAAGATTGATATTGAAAATAAAATTTGTCTAGATATTGGTTCATCAACTGGTGGATTCACAGAAGTTCTTTTAAAAAAAAATGCTAAAAAAATATATTCTATTGATGTTGGTACAAATCAACTTCATGAAAAATTAAAAAAAGAAAAAAAAATTATTAGTATAGAAAATTTTAATGCTAAATATTTAGATAACTCAATAATTCATGAAAAAATTAATTTAGTAGTCTGTGATGTTAGTTTCATTAGTCTAATAAAGGTTATAGAACCTAGCTTGAAGCTTTTATCAAGTAAAGCTGAGATTATTTCACTAATTAAGCCGCAATTTGAAACTAATAAAATAAATTTGAAAAAAGGTATTGTGAAAGATCCATTGATTCATGAACAAGTATGTAATGATATATCTAATTGGTTTAAAAAAACAATTAAGGCTGAAGTTGTAGGTTTAGTCGAAAGTCCAATAACTGGACCAAAAGGAAATAAAGAATTTTTGATTTATAGTATTTTAAAGAAATCTTAAACAATGATCAGCTATAGTTGTGGCAACCATTGCTTCACCAACAGGAACAGCTCTTATACCAACACATGGATCATGACGACCTTTAGTAGATATCGTTGTTTCTTTTAATTTTGTATTAATTGTTTTTTTTGGTGATAATATTGAGCTTGTAGGTTTTACTACAAATCTAGTAATTAATTCTTGGCCCGTTGTAATACCCCCAAGAACCCCACCATTATTATTTGAAAGAAAAAAAGGTTTTTTATTTTTTATTCTCATTTCATCAACATTAGAAATTCCAGTTTCATAAACACTGCTAAATCCATTTCCCATTTCTACTCCCTTAACAGCATTAATAGACATCAATGCCTTAGCAATATCAGAGTCTATTTTTTCATAAATAGGTTCTCCTAATCCAGCTGGCAAACCTTTTACTCTAATTTCAATTATTGCACCTAAAGAGGAACCAGATTTTCTTGCAGTTTGTATTTCGTTTTCCCATATTTTAATAATTTCTTTATCAGGACTCCAAAAATTATTTTTTGGAATAAAATTATTATTCCAATTATTATAATTAATTTTATGATTTCCTATTTGAATTAATGCACCTGTTATTAAAACTTGATTTTTAATTTTATTTTTTATGATTTTTCTTGCTATTGCCCCTGCTGCTACTCTCATCGCAGTTTCTCTAGCACTAGATCTACCACCACCCCTATAATCTCTTATGCCATATTTTTTCCAATATGTATAATCTGCATGACCTGGTCTAAATTTACTTTTGATATCACCATAATCTTTTGATCTCTGATCTTGATTGTAGATAATTAGAGAAATAGGATGACCTGTTGTTTTTCCCTCAAAAGTTCCAGATAGTATTTCAACTTTATCCTCTTCTTTTCTTTGAGTTGTAAATTTTGACTGGCCAGGTTTTCTTTTATCTAAATAGGGTTGGATATCTTTTTCAGTTAAATTTATGTTTGATGGAACTCCATCGACAACACAACCAATAGCTTTGCCATGGCTTTCTCCCCATGTAGTAAAATTAAAGATTTTTCCTATTGAATTAGAAGTCATTTTTTAGAATTTGTAAATTCACCTAACAATTCTGATACACTTTCACTCTCATCAACTGCAACCATTCCTACAGTATGATAACCACAATCGACATGTTGTATCTCACCAGTAACGGCACTGCCAAGATCACTTAAGAGATACAAAGCAGAATTTCCAACATCTTGCTGATTTACATTTCTTTTAAGTGGAGCATTAAGCTCATTCCATTTTAGAATAAATCTAAAATCACCTATTCCTGATGCTGCCAAAGTTTTAATTGGCCCAGCACTAATAGCATTAACTCTTATATTTTTTTCTCCTAAATCAACTGCTAAATATCTAACACTTGCCTCTAAAGCTGCTTTTGCAACTCCCATAACATTATAATGAGGCATAACTTGTTCTGATCCATAATATGTTAGAGTTAAAATTGATCCACCATTATTCATTAAAGGTTCTGCTAGCCTACAAGCCTCTGTAAAAGAATAACATGATATATGCATAGTTTGTTTAAAATTATCAGAAGATGTATTGTAATATTTACCTCTTAATTCATCTTTGTTGGAAAAACCTATTCCATGAACAAGAAAATCTAATTCACCCCATTTATTTTTAAGTATTTCAAAAACATTATTCATACTTTGTGAGTCTGAAACATCACAAGGAATAATAGTGTTAGAACCTATTTCTTCTGCAAGTGGCTGAACTCTTTTCTTAAGAGCTTCTCCTTGATAAGTAAGTGCAATTTCTGCTCCCTGTTCTGCTAATTTTTTTGCAATACCCCAGGCAATAGATCTGTCATTTGCCACTCCCATAATCAGACCTTTTTTATTTTGCATTAACATATTGTAAATCAGTGTTTTTTTATAAATATAATTATATATACTTATAAAATAATATTCATATCTATAATATGCAATCAAATCAAAAATTAATAAATTCTGATAAAAAACCAATTGAACTTTTTCAAGAATGGTTTGAAGAGGCAAAGAAAAGTGAAATCAATGATCCAAATGCTATGAACCTTGCTACTATATCTTCTGATGGCAAACCCAGCTCGCGAATTGTTTTACTTAAATCATATGATGATAAAGGGTTTGTTTTTTACACAAATTCAAATAGCAAAAAAGGTAGAGCAATTAAAAACAACGACAGTGTAGCTTTAAATTTTCATTGGAAAACACTTCAAAGACAAATAAGAATAGAAGGTAATGTTTCACAAATTTCAAACGCTGAAGCTGATGCATATTATAATTCAAGGCCACTAGGAAGTAGAATAGGAGCTTGGGCTTCATTACAGTCAGAAGAACTAGATGATAGATCGACATTAACTAAAAGAGTAGAAGAATTTGAAAAAAAATTTTCAGATAATGATGTACCAAGACCTTCATATTGGAATGGTTACATAGTAACACCTATATTAATTGAATTTTGGCAAGATATGCCATTTAGATTGCATGATAGACTTGAATTTAGAATGGAAAATGATGGTTGGGTTACAAGAAAATTATATCCCTAATTATCTTCTTTCCATTTTTGTAAAATCCACGAACTAGAATTTGATTTATTGTCACCACCTATACCCCAAAGTAGCTGTATATTGTTTTTTTCACAGAATATTGATTCTGGTGTTGTACTATTATTTCTATCACCTCCATTTGCAAATTTAATAATTGATTTTGGATATTTATTTTTTACTTTTTTAAGACCATCGATGCACGTCTTATCTCCGTCATCAAATTCTATAACATCAATAACATTTTTTAACTCATTCATAATTATAGTTCTTTCAATAAAAGGAAGAAATTCCTTACCCTTCTTTTTTTGAAGCCATAAATCAGAATTTAGCAAAACTACAACTTCACCATGTCTAGCAGCTTCTTTAATTAATTTTATATGACCACTGTGAATTGGGTCAAAACCTCCACTGACAACAACTATTTCACGCATACTTGCTTCTCCATTTTTCTGGATCTTCTAAAAATTCTTTTAAATTTGAAACCTTATCTTCAGAATATATTTTTTCACTTTCAATATAATTTATTACATCTTTCCAAGTACACAGTGAGTGCATATTTACATTTAATTTAAATAATTCTGATTCATTGAAATTAAAAATATCATAATAAAATATTACAAATATATCTTTAACTTTTAATCCAGCTTCACGCATTGCGTTAATAAAAATTATTTTACTACCTCCATCAGTAGCTAGATCTTCAACTAAAAGAGCTTTTTGATTTTTTTCAAATTCACCTTCAATTTGTTTGTTTTTTCCAAAACCTTTTGTTTTTTTTCTAATATAAATCATTTGTTTATTTAATTTTTGAGAAATAAAAGCAGCATAGGGAATTCCAGCGGTCTCTCCACCAGCAATAATTTCTGTCTCAATATTATTTTTAGTTAAATAATCTATGGCTTTATCAATTATAAAATTTCTTTCTTTTGTAAAAGAAATAATTTTTCTACAATCAACATAAACAGGACTAGCCAAGCCTGATGTAAGAGTAAAATATTTATCAAATGAAAAGTTAATAGACTTTATATCTACTAATATTTTAGCTATCTCTTTAGACATTTTTTTAAGTTATTTGAGCAATATGTTCAAATGATAAATTTCCAGGGACAATCATTATTGGTATTCTTAGGTTTGTTATTTCATTACTCACCAGAGAAGTTATTATTGGACCAGGGTTTTTACTATTTGGATCAGTATTGGCAGCTAAAACAAGAACATTAATATTTTTTTCCTCATCTAATAATTGTTTTAATTCAGATATAGTATCCCCCTCTCTTAAAGATAGAGCAGGGTAGTCACCTGTTCTTTCTTGGACAAATGAGGCAGCTTTTTTAAGAATCGTTTCTGCTTCTTCTCTAGCTTCCTCTTTCATAATGTCTGTAACACCCTTGGTTGTTAGAACATCCAAAGGCTCTATGAATGTTGCAATTATAATTTTTCTTCCCGTTTTTTTTGATCTTGCGCAAGCATATTCAAGAGCTGTATTCATTTCTTCTGAATTATCTGCAACAACTAAGATATATCTATCATCACTCATTTACTTCTCCTAAATAAAGCAGCAGCAACAAAACCTGAAAATATTGAAAAGATAATTACAAAAACTCCGTATGTAGCTGCATTTTCATTAGCAAAGTCAAATATTTGACTTCCTATACCAGTTTTTTTTATAACTATATTTTTTTGATCAGTACTCATAATTGTATTATTTCTTATATAGTAAATATCAACATTATAAATCCCTGGTATTGTATTTGTTGGAAAAAAAATACTAGTTTGAAATAATTTATCTTTGACCTTTTTCATTTCAAAACTTTTATAAAATGATTGTTCTTTTTTTATTCTAACAAAATTTTCATTCCAATTTTTTTGGTCATTTTTGAAAATAAAATTTTGATTAAAAGTCTTATTATTTAAAATTTTTTCAAAACTAAGATCTTCATTAATTAATATTGATTCAGGCAAAATTTCGTTAATTTCTTTTGATGAGGATAAAAAGAATAAAGATGGAATGTTACTATAGGTAACGTATTGATTATTTATCCATATTCCAAAATATCTCTCTTTTTTTTGTATTCTCATTTTTGACGGTGGACCTTTTATTGTCAAAAGCGTCTCATGATCATCTTTTAGTAATCCAAAAATAATAATTTCTTTTCCATTAAAATCTGTTTTTAATTCAATACTATCCTCAGATAAGTCAAAGTAAATTTCTTCAGCATGAAGAAAGTTATAAAAAAAAACTATAGTTAATAAAATTGTTAGAATAAATGCAAACTTTATATATAAATTTTTAATCATCTATTTTTGTCACTTCTAAAATATAAAATTCTAAATAAAATCCAATTAATGCAAAAATTGATACTAATAAAAAAGATGCTTTCTCAATCAATATATCAACCACTAATATATCTTTTTGCATAAGCATATAAATTGGAACTACAGTAGATAAAATAATAATACTTAGTTTCGCAAATGATTCATTAAATAATATGTCTTTAAATATTTTATTAAGATCTTTTTTAATAAATACTCTGAAATTTGACCAAATATATATTTTGTTAAATGAATTTATGACAATTATTAGAATTAAAAAATATTCAATATTCTTTAGATTAATATCAAAAGTTGTAAAAATAAAATATATGAAGAGACAAACTACAACCAATAAATTAATTGAAAAATTAAATATTGATATCATATCATTACCAATGAAAATAAATCATTTGGCCTTAAAACTAGATCTGTAAAAATTTTACCACAGACACCCAGTACTAATATAGCCAAAATACCTCTCAAATATTCTGCTTTTAATTTAGAGCCAAAAATTACACCTATTTGTGCACCAATTACTCCTCCAAATATCATTAGTGCAGATAGCACAATATCTACATTGTAATTTATGTAGGATTGAAAGAATGTTGCATTAGCGGTAACAAAAATGATTTGAAATAAAGATGTCCCAACTACTATACTTGTTGGCATTCCAAGTATGTATACCATTGCAGGTATCATTATAAATCCTCCTCCAACTCCCATCATTGCGGACATTACCCCAACTGCGAAACCTATCAGTACAGGTGGTATCGCACTTATATAAAGTTTTGATCTATGAAAGCGAACTTTGAATGGAAGCCCGTGAAACCAAGAATGTTGATGCAGTTTTGTTCTTTCAGTATTTCTTGCTCTATAGTGTTTTATTGTAGTTCTTGCGCTTTCAAAAGCCATACTAAAACCAATAAAACCTAAAAAGAAAAGAAATAATAACTGAATAACTAAATCTATTTGCCCAAAGTTTTTTAGATAACTGAAAATATTTACACCAAGTGTGGAGCCAATTAAACCTCCTATTAAAAGGAATATACCCATCTTTATATCAACGTTTCTTTTTCTCCAGTGAGCAATAAAACCTGAAACTGAAGTTGCTAAAACGTGTGGAGCTTCAGAACCAACAGCTACAACTGGAGGTATGCCTAAAAAAATTAATAGTGGTGTCATTAAAAATCCACCACCAACTCCAAAAATTCCTGAAAGTATACCTATACTCATACCAATAAAGATAATAAGAAAAATATTGACATTCATTTCAGCTATTGGAAGGTAAATTGACATATTTTTTTATGAATTTTATATAATTATTACTTAATAAGTACAAATTATATTTATTTTAGAAAATTATATAAAATTATTTAATACTATGATTCCGATATAACTTACAATTCCAACACAACAAGCTGCAGAAAAACCAACATAAAATGGTCTTATGCCTAAGCTTTTTAAAGAAACTAAATTTGTACTTATGCCAACAGCTGCCATTGCTATTGCTAAAGAATACTCAGCAATAGATTTAATAATATTGATGATTAATTGCCAGTTATTATTGGTTAATATTTCAAAAGCTAAATTACTATTTTGAATTCCATAATCTCCAATTGATCTTATTAGACCCATAAGAATGAAACCAATTATGAAAATTGGAAACATAGATATTATTGATGGTTTGCTATTATTTTCACCAATATTATTTCTTAGATACATATAACTTATTGTAGGAATGACGATTATCATACTGACATTTCTTACTAATTTTGTAATCGTTGCTATATCCATAGTTTTTGGTGAATTGAATTGTTCCGCATATATCAATCCGGCACCAGCAACTTGAGCTGTTTCATGTATTGAAGTTCCAAGAAATAACCCTGATGCTAACTCATCTCCACTGAAAAGATAATATGCCATAAAGGGATAGAGGAACATTGCAATTATTCCAAATATTGTAATATTAGCTATGGCATAAGCAACTTCCTCTTTATCAGCATTAATTGCAGGACTAGTTGCCACAATTGCAGATGCTCCACAAATACTTGTTCCAACTGCAATTAATGATCCCATTTTTGAAGAAACATTTAATAACTTGCATAAATAATTTACAACCAAGATTGATATAATAATACAAGCAACAATTAGAGGTATTCCAACTATTCCAACTTTAAAAATATCTAAAAGCCCTAGTCTAATACCAAGACATATTATTCCTAATCTTAGAATAAATTTTAAAGAAAACTTAATTCCTTCTAATAAAAAATTATTAATATGAAATATATTTCCTATCAAAAGACCAAATACTATTGATAGCATTATTGGTGATATTGGACTTTTATTTAAATTTAAAATTTCTTTTCCAATAAAATCACTTAGGTATATGCCTGAATAAGCAATTACAAAACAAAATATAATTCCTGGAAATATTTTATATATTGAGCTTACCATTTAAAATATTCTTTATACAAAAAAAAATATTTTTTACATATTTATATCAAATTTAGATATTTTTTTTTGCAGTATTCCATTCTTCTTGAGTATTAACATTGAAAAAATTTTTTTCTTGGCTTTTGTCGAATTCAACAAATTTATATTTATGCTTTTTAACCCAAAACATAATTTTACTATTTTTTAATATTAACTCATTTTCTAAACTAGTTATTAACGATATATGCCACATTGCTATTACAGGATGATGTCTACTATTTGATCTTGCAATCAATATTTTTACATTTTCATCATATGCCTCTAAAAACTTATCGAAAAGATTATCGGGTAAAAATGGAGTATCACTTGGAACAGTAAAAACCCATTCTTTGTTTGTGTAATTTTCTTTAGCCCACAACATTGATGTGTGAATTCCTGCTAAAGGTCCCATAAAACCTTTAAATCTATCTTCAATTATTGGGTAATTAATTTTCTTAAAACTTTTTAAGTCATTAGCATTTATTATTATTTCATTACTATATTTTTTAAGCTTGTTTATTATTTTATCTAAGATTGTAATTCCATTTATTTTAGCAAAGGCTTTAAATCCACCTCCAAATCTTTTTGATTGACCTCCAGCTAGTATGGCAAACAAAATTTTTTTTTTATTTATTGTCAATTCTATGTTCCCCAGAAAGTGCTAAATATTTTTTTCCTTTTGCTCGTCCAATAAGTGTTAAATTTGATCCCCTCGCTAGCTCTACACCCCATGCTGTGAATCCTGATCTAGAAATTAATATTGGAATACCCATTTTTATTGTTTTAATAACCATTTCACTAGTTAGTCTTCCTGTGGTGTAAAAAATTTTATTTGAAGAGCTAATTTTTTTTAAAAACATAAAACCAGCAATTTTATCTACAGCATTATGCCTCCCTACGTCTTCCATATAAATCAATGGTTTATTATTATGAATAATGGCACAGCCATGTATTGCTCCTGTTTCTAAATATAAGCTCGGTGTTAATGTAATTTTTTTTGAAATTTCATATATCCATTTATGTTTAATTTTCTTTTTCGATTTTAATTTTGATTTTTTTATTTCCGCATAGATATCTCCAAATACCGTACCTATTGCACAACCACTAGTTGTTATTTTCTTTCTTAATTTATTTTCATAATTTGTTTTACGTTTTGTTCGTACAACAACCACACCTAAATCTTTATCAATTTCAACTTTTGTAATTATGTCATTTTTCTTAAGCATATTTTGATTTAATAAATACCCAACTGCAAGATATTTTGGATGATCACTAATAGACATTAGCGTTACTATCTCTTGATTATTAAGAAAAATTGTAAGAGCTTTTTCATTAATAACTTTAGAAATTATTTTATTCCCTTTCTCATCAAAACCATTTAGTTTTGTAATTAAGGATTTATTATTAATATCAGGTGAGACTAAATATTTCTCTTTTTTTGTCATATGCTGTAATTAAACTAATAATTTAAATGAACATATTAGAAATTTTTACAAATTCCATACTATTAATTATTACTTTAGATAATGAGCTATGGGACATTATACTTTTATCATTATTTGTAAGTTTTACTGCGCTAATTATTGCATCATTATTAGGATTTATAGTAGGGTATTATTTTGCAATTTATAATTTTTATTTCAAAAAAATTATTCTAATAATTATAAACTCATTGATGGGAATTCCTCCAGTTGTAGTTGGTTTAATTGTTTATTTTATTTTTGCATCAGGTGGACCTTTAGGTATTTTACAGCTTCTATACACACCTTTTGCAATGATTATTGCTCAAACTATAATAATTTTTCCTATAATTGCTTCATTATCTCATGAGATATTTTCTAAAAATTGGTTTGAATTTAAAGATCAGATAAGATCCTTAAATATTCCTTTTTGGGGTTCTGTAAAACTTTTATTTAACCATAGTTATTTTTTATTAATAACAACATTATTATCTGCTTTTGGAAGAGCAATTTCAGAAGTTGGTGCAGTTATGATTGTGGGTGGTAATATTGATCATTATACACGAGTAATGACCACTGCTATATCTTTAGAAACTAGAATGGGAAATTTAGAATACGCTATGGCATTAGGTTTAGTTTTAATATCAATAACAATAATTATTTACTCTCTTGTATATTTATTAAATAATAGATCTATTAAATGAAAATAGTAGGAATTGTTGGCTGGAAGGACTCAGGTAAAACGACTATTGCAACTAAAATTATAAATAAACTTAGCTCTAAAAATTTTCGTGTTGCTTCAATTAAACATGCACATCACGAATTTGATATAGATCATGAGAATACAGATAGCTTTAATCATAGATTAGCGGGATCTTCTCAAGTAATAGTTAGTTCATCGAAGCGATGGGTTAAAATATCAGAGCTAAACAATTCAAAAGAAAAAACATTAGATTATTTAATTAATCAACTTTCAGAAGTTGATATTGTAATAGTGGAAGGGTTCAAAAATGAAAATCATCCAAAAATTGAAATAATTAAAAATGATAATAATAATTACTTATTCAGCAAAATAAAAAATATAAAAGCTATTATTACAAATAATAAACTTGAAACTAACTTGAAAATTTTTAAGAATGACGAAATTGATAATTTAGTTGATTTTATTTTGAGAGAATTTTAATGAATAAATTACCTCTAACCAAAAAACAAATTGTTAATTTATTTAAAAAACAAAAGGTTGTAATTTTTAATTCTGAAAAAGTTAATTTAGAAGATTCAGAAGATAGATTTCTTTACGAAAATATAAAAAGTAAAATTAATTTACCACCTTTTAATAATTCTGCTGTAGACGGTTATGCTATTTTAAAAAGAGATTTAAAAACAAAAAAAATTTTTTTTTGCAACAGACGAATAGCTGCTGGAGATAACAAAAATATAAAAGTAAAATCTGGTGAAGCAGTAAGAATTTTTACTGGCGCAAAAATGCCTACAAATTCATCAACTATAGTTATGCAGGAAAATACATACAAGAAAGGAAATAAAATTTATTTAATTAAAATTCCAAAATTTGGAGATAATTATAGATTAAAGGGTGAAGATATAAAAAAAAACCAAAAAATATTGGAAAAGGGATCTAAATTAAATCAACAAAATATAAATTTAATTGCTGCTACTGGTATTAGTAAAATAAAAGTATTTAAAAAAATTAAAATTGGTTTCTTTACAAGTGGTAATGAATTACGAAAACCAACTAAAAATTTAAAAAATTCTGAAATTAATAATTCAAATTATTATAGTTTAAATAATTTACTCGATAAGAATTTTATAGAAAAAAAATATTGTGGAAATCTCAAAGATAATTTTAAATCTATTAAAAACAAAATTTGTAATACTTCAAAAAAATTTAATGTAATAATAACTGCTGGCGGTGCATCTGTTGGTGATGAAGATCATTTAATTAAAGTTTTATCTGAAATAGGTAAGGTATATTTTTGGAGAGCAGCAATTAAACCAGGAAGACCAATTGCAGTTGGAAAAATAAATAAGTGCTTCATAATTTGCTTACCAGGTAATCCAGTTTCTGTTCAATTACTATATGCAATGTTAGTAAAACCATTAATAGAAAAAATATCTGGTGGAAATTTTAAGCTCCCATCTTCAAGTAAAATTACAGCAAATTTTTCTATGAAGAAAAAAACAAACAGAATGGAGTGGTTACGCGTAAATAAAGAAACTATAAATAATAAAAATATTGCAAATAAATTTCCTAAACAAGGTTCTGGAATGATTAGTTCTATATCTTATTCAGATGGTATAATTGAAATTGATGAAAATGTTTCTCAAGTAAACAAAGGAGATATATTTGATTTTTATAGTTACGAAAGTTTATTTTAATTATTAATTTTAAATTTATAACGAATTACAATTTTATCTTTAATTTTTTTACAACTTAAATATTCATAGTTGGACTGATCACAATAATGTTCAAAGTCCGCTTCAGCCAAAGGATCAGTTGCAATAATTTTAATAATTGTATCCTTGTTTAATTCTGAAGCAAGTTTCCTAGCCTTAAGCACGGGTATAGGACATTCTGTACCACTAGTATCAAGAACTAATTCTTCATTTTCAACTGAATCTTTCATAGTTTTCTTATACTTAATATATAGTATAATATTAATTGGAATGGATAAATTTGTTTCTCAAACAGAAACTTCTTTAAAAAAGAAGAAAAAACGTTGGACTCCAAAAGGAAGACAAGTCGAAGATAAATATTTAGATGAAGTTTCTAAATTGTTTTCTGGATTAATATTTAAGCGAGATGAATTAATAGAGTATTTGCATAAATTACAGGATAAATTTGGTGTTTTGTACGATAAACATCTAGTAGCTTTATCTACTATTATTAACTTACCACTTTCTGAAATTTATGAAGTTGCAACTTTTTATGCTCACTTTAATATTGTTAAAGATAGTAAAGATTATAACCCAGTGAATGTTATAAGAGTTTGCGAAAGTTTAACGTGTGAATTGTTTGGCGCACACAAATTACTTCAAGATATAAAAAAATTAGAAAATAAAAATATAAAAGTTGTACCTGGGCCATGCATGGGAAGATGTAATGTTGCTCCTACTGTCTGCGTAGGAAAAAATTATGTTGATGTGGCTAATTTTGATAAAGTTAAAAAATCAATCGATGAAAAAAGTTTTGAACCCTTCATTCCAGATTATATAAATTTATCTGCTTATAAAAAAAATGGCGGTTATGAAATTGCGAACAAAATACGTAATGGGGTAATTTCAAAAAAACAAGTTTTGGATTCATTAAATGAAAGCGGATTGAAAGGGAAGGGTGGTGCTGGATTTCCTACAGGAAAAAAATGGGAAATTGTTTCAAATTACAATGGTAAAAAATATGTTGCTGTTAATGGTGATGAAGGTGAACCAGGAACATTTAAAGATAGGTCATATTTAGAAAGTGATCCACATAGATTTTTAGAAGGAGCTTTAATTGCCTCCTATTTTATAAATGCTGATAAAGTTTACATTTATATGAGAGATGAATATCCAGCAGTTATAAAAATTTTACTTGATGAAATAAATAAAATGGAAGATGAAGAAATAATTCCAAGAGACTTTTTCATAGTAAGAAGAGGGGCAGGAGCCTATATCTGTGGAGAAGAATCAGCAATGATAGAAAGTATTGAAGGCAAGAGGGGACTGCCAAGGCATAGACCTCCTTATGTGGCTGAAATTGGTTTATTTGGATCTCCTACTTTAACAAATAATTTAGAAACTCTTTTTTGGGTTAGAGATATAATTGAAAAAGGAGCAAAGTGGTTTGCTGAAAAGGGGTCCAATGGAAATAAGGGTTTTCATAGTTTTTCAGTATCAGGAAGAGTAAAGAAACCTGGAGTAAAAGTTGCCCCAGCCGGTATAACAATTCAACAATTAATTGATGAGTATTGTGATGGTATGGCAGATGGACATACTTTTAAAGGATACCTTCCTGGAGGTGCATCAGGTGGTATTCTTCCCGCCACAATGAATGATATTCCACTTGATTATGGATCGAAAGAATTAATGGATGCCGGATGTTTTTTAGGTTCAGCGGCAGTAGTTGTTTTATCGGATCAAGACAATATGAAAGATGTTGCACTTAATTTACTAAAATTTTTTGAAGAGGAAAGTTGTGGTCAATGTACACCATGCCGTTCCGGTACGGAGAAAACTGTAAAATTAATGCAAGAAAAAAATTGGAACAAGGAAAAATTAAAAGATTTAAGTGAAGTTATGGCTCAAGCATCGATATGTGGTTTAGGACAAGCTGCAACAAACCCATTAAATTCCGTTTTAAAATATTTTAGCAATGAAATAACTTATGACTAAAGAGAAAACCAAATTTTATTTAAACGAAAAATTAGTTGAAGCAAATGCTCATGAAACTATTTGGCAAGTTGCAAATAGACTTGGAACAGAAATCCCACACTTATGTTATTCAGATAAACCAGGCTATAGAGCAGATGGAAATTGTAGAGCATGTATGGTTGAAATTGAAGGAGAACGTGTTTTGGCTGCATCTTGTATTAGAAAACCAACTGATAGCATGAAAGTAAAAACTTCTTCAGAAAAGGCTAAAAAATCTAGAGAGTTAGTTTTTGAATTACTTTTAGCAGACCAGCCAAAGAAAGAAATTGCTCATGATAATAATTCTAACTTTTGGAAATGGATAGACAAAGTTGAAGTTAAAGAAAGTAGATTTCCAAAAAAAACTTCATGTCAGGCAGACGTTTCTCATCCTAGTATGGCTGTAAATTTAGATGCATGCATCCAATGTAATCTTTGTGTAAGAGCATGTAGAGAAGTTCAGGTCAACGATGTTATTGGAATGGCATATCGAGGAGAAAATTCTAAAATTGTATTCGATTTTGATGATCCAATGGGTGATAGCACATGTGTGGCATGTGGTGAATGTGTACAGGCTTGTCCTACTGGAGCATTAATGCCAGCATCCATTGTAGATAAAGATGGTGTTGGCCATAGTAAGGTAGATAAAAAAATTGATAGCGTTTGTCCTTATTGTGGTGTGGGTTGTCAGATAGAATACAATGTAAAAGATAACAAAATTAAATACGTTAATGGTGTTGATGGTCCCGCAAACAAGAATAGATTATGTGTAAAAGGAAGATTTGGTTTTGATTATGTAAATAATCCAGAAAGACTTACAAAGCCATTGATTAGAATTAAAGATAAAGCAAAAGATTTACATCCAAACATTAATTTTTCAAATATTCATGAATATTTTAGAGAAGCATCTTGGGATGAAGCTTTAGATTATGCAGCACAAGGATTTTTAAAACTTAAAAAACAAAGAAATGGTAAGAGTAATCTTGCAGGTTTTGGATCAGCTAAATGTTCAAATGAAGAAGCTTATTTATTCCAAAAATTAATCAGGACTGGTTTTAATACAAATAATGTTGATCATTGCACAAGACTTTGTCATGCGTCTTCTGTAGCTGCGTTATTGGAAACTATTGGTTCAGGAGCTGTTACTGCTCCATTTTATGAAGTTGAACATTCTGATGTGATAATAGTCATAGGAGCAAATCCAACTGAAAACCATCCTGTTGCAGCAACTTTTTTTAAGAATGCTGCTAAAAAGGGTTCTAAATTAATTGTGATGGATCCCAGAGGTCATTCCTTAAAAAAACATGCAACTCATATGTTGCAATTTAAACCAGGATCAGACGTTGCTCTCTTAAACTCAATAATGAATGTGATTGTTGAAGAAAATTTATTTAATTCCGAATATATTAAAAAACAAACTGAAGGATTTGAAAAATTAAGAAAACATTTAATGAATTATTCACCTGATATAATGGAAAATGAAACAGGTATCGATCCAGAACTTATAAGAGAAGTAGCACGCTTATATGCCAATACAAATAAAGGAATAATTTTTTGGGGGATGGGGATTTCTCAACACACACATGGTACCGACAATGCTAGATGTTTAATTTCTCTAGCTTTAATGACAGGTAATGTAGGAAAAAGAGGATCTGGTTTACACCCTTTAAGAGGACAAAATAATGTTCAAGGAGCGTCTGATGCAGGCCTTATACCAATGATGTACCCTGATTACCAATTAGTTGATAAAAATAATAATAAAGATTTTTTTGAAAAACTTTGGAAGACTTCTTTGGATGATAAAAAAGGTCTTACTGTTGTTGAAATTATGGATGCTATTCACGAGAATACAATTAAAGGTATGTATATACTTGGCGAAAATCCAGCTATGTCCGATCCTGATCTTAATCATGCAAGAGAAGCTCTACAAATGTTAGAACATTTAGTTGTTCAAGATATTTTTCTAACTGAAACAGCAACATACGCGGATGTTATCTTCCCAGCTTCAGCATGGCCTGAAAAAAATGGAACAGTGACTAATACTAATAGACAAGTACAGATGGGAAGAAAAGCTCTAGACTCTCCAGGTAAGGCTAAAGAAGATTGGTGGATAACAAACGAACTTGGAAAAAGAATGGGTTTAAATTGGAAATATAAACATCCCAAGGAAATTTATGAAGAAATGTCACTAACAATGCCATCATTGAACAACATATCTTGGGAAAGATTAGAAAATGAAAACTCTGTAACTTATCCAAGTAAATCTCCAACTACACCAGGAGATGAAATTGTTTTTGGTGATAAATTTCCCAATGAAAATGGTAAAGGTAAATTTGTTACAGCTAGTGTGACTGCACCAGATGAAGTACCTGATAAAGAATTTGCGATGATACTAACTACAGGAAGGCAATTAGAACATTGGCATACTGGAGCAATGACTAGAAAGGCATCAAATTTAGATGCTATCGAACCAGTGCCTTCAGTCTCAATATCACCAAAAGATATATTAAAAAATAATATGAAAGCTGGTGATAAAATAAAAGTATCAACTAGAAGGGGTTCTATATATATTAGAGTAAGACAAGACAGGGCTATTCCTGAAGGGGTTATATTTATACCATTTTGCTATAATGAGTCTGCCGCTAATCTTTTAACTAACCCAGCTTTAGATCCTTATGGAAAAATTCCTGAATTTAAATATTGTGCAGCAAAAATTGAAAAGTTATAAATATTTTATGATTAAAAAAACTTTAATTGTATTATTTCTTGTATTTAGTCCAATTACAGCATGCTCTACATTAAGTGAAATAAATGAAAGAGTTAAAGGTGATGGAATTCCTTATATTCCTGGAATATAATTTATTAAATTCTTGTCGAATTTATAATTTAATATAAATGCAAATTTAATGCCGCGTTAGCTCATTTGGTAGAGCAGTTGATTTGTAATCATCAGGTAGTCAGTTCGATTCCGACACGCGGCACCATATCTGTTTAATTTTTAGCTCGAGTAAAATTGAAATAAAGCAATCGATGTTGCATTAGAAACATTCAAACTATCAATTTCAAATTTTAAATTATTTTTCATGTTTATCTGAATTATTTCATCACATTCCTTTTTTACTAATTCTCTAATACCTTTTCCCTCAGAACCAAAAACAAATACTGATTTTTGTGAAAAATTTAATTTTAAATTATTATTTTTTGAACTGTCAAAGCCGTAAATCCAATAATTATTTTTTTTAAGAAAAGAAATAGCTCTTCTTATATTTGTAACTCTAATATAATTTACAATTTCAGCAGCACCAGATGCTGATTTAAAAAGTGATGAAGTCAATTCTGGTGAATTATCTTTACCAACTATAATTCCAGCACAATCAAATAATGCACATGATCTCATTATTGAGCCAATATTTTGAGGGTCAGTTACTTGATCTAAAATTAATATTACTGATTTTGCCTTCTTACTTTCTACTTTTACTAATTCTTCTAAACCTAGCCTTGCAAAATCTTTTGTTTTTAGGACTACTCCCTGTGTTGTGTTCTCATTTCCAAATCTTCTTATAAATTCATTTTGAGGCAGAATAGTAATTTTTTGTATTTTAGATTCATATTTTTTGGAAAAATTAATCTGATTTTTACTAATTATTAGCTCAATATGCTCTCTTTTATCATTTTGAAGAGCTGCTCTAACAGAATGTTGACCAAAAATTGAATGAATTCCTTGATTTTTAGTAGATTTATTATTTCTAAACTTAGTCATCATTTAATATCACAGATTTGTCTAATTAATACAATCTAGATATGTACAAAATAGCATTTTTTGTCTAAAAGGCCGTTGCTTTTACGAATATACGTATTTTGCAAAGGTGAGGTTGCTGTTTTAGATTGACATATATACTAATTAATTAGTATTGGCCAATTTCTTCAAACGGAGGGGTGGTCGAGTGGTTAAAGGCAGCGGACTGTAAATCCGCCCGCGTGAGCGTACGTAGGTTCGAATCCTACCCCCTCCACCATTATGGAGGTAATGGGATGAAAGCATTAAAGTGAGTGTGTGAAGCAGTCAGTTTAGTTGCGGGTGTAGCTTAGTGGTAAAGCTCCAGCCTTCCAAGCTGGCTACGAGGGTTCGATTCCCTTCACCCGCTCCATAACAAAATATTATTGGGGTAAAAAAATGGCTAAAGCAAAATTCGAAAGAAACAAACCGCATTGTAACATAGGTACTGTTGGTCACGTTGACCACGGTAAAACAACATTAACTGCTGCTATAACAAAAATATTAGCAGAGTCAGGTGGAGCAGAATTTACAGATTACGCAAACATCGACAAAGCACCTGAAGAAAGAGAACGTGGTATTACAATATCTACTGCACATGTTGAATATGAAACTGAAGCAAGACATTATGCCCACGTTGATTGTCCTGGACACGCAGATTATGTTAAGAACATGATTACTGGTGCAGCTCAAATGGATGGCGGTATATTAGTTGTTAATGCAGCCGATGGACCAATGCCTCAAACAAGAGAACACATACTTTTAGCTAGACAAGTAGGTGTACCTGCTCTCGTTGTATACATGAATAAAGTTGATCAAGTAGATGACAAAGAATTAATTGATCTAGTTGAGATGGAAATTAGAGAACTTCTAACCTCATATGAATTCCCAGGTGATACTATCCCAATCATTAAGGGTTCAGCTTTAGCAGCTCTTGAAGGTAGAGACGATGAAATTGGAAAAAATTCAATTATGGAATTAATGAAAGCAGTTGATGAACATATACCACAACCTAGCAGACCTGTAGATCAGCCTTTCTTAATGCCAGTTGAGGATGTATTTTCAATTTCTGGTAGAGGTACAGTTGTAACTGGAAGAATTGAACAAGGTCAAGTTAAGGTTGGAGAGGAAATTGAAATCCTAGGAATAAGAGATCCTCAAAAAACTACTTGTACGGGAGTTGAAATGTTTAGAAAACTTCTAGACTCTGGTGAAGCTGGAGACAATGTGGGTGTTCTTCTTCGTGGTACAAAAAGAGAAGAAGTTGAACGTGGTCAAGTATTAGCAAAACCTGGATCAATAAAACCTCATACTAAATTTAAAGCAGAAGCATATGTATTAAAAAAAGAAGAAGGTGGAAGACATACACCTTTCTTTTCAAATTACAGACCTCAATTCTACTTTAGAACAACTGATGTAACTGGAACAATTAAATTACCAGAAGGAACCGAAATGGTAATGCCTGGTGATAATATTGCTATGGAAGTTACTCTTTTGTCTCCAATTGCAATGGATAAAGGTTTAAAATTTGCAATAAGAGAAGGTGGAAGAACAGTTGGCGCTGGAGTAGTTGCTGAAATTATTGAATAGTTTTAGAGACCGCTCTATTAGTTAGCCAAATCTTATTAGGAGTGTAGCTCAACTGGTAGAGCACCGGTCTCCAAAACCGGGGGCTGCGGGTTCAAGTCCTGCCACTCCTGCCAAGAGAAACGAAATTATGAATATTGAAAAAAAGAAAACATCACCAGCTCTTTTTGTAAGACAAGTTAGACAAGAATTACAAAAAGTAACTTGGCCTCAAAGAAGAGATACATTTATTTCTTCTGCAATAGTTATATTATTAATAATATTATTCTCTTTATTTTTTCTTTTAACTGATCAAATATGGTCTTTTTCAATAAAAAAAATAATTGAAATAGGTTCAGGTTTTTAATGAATAAAGCAAGATGGTACGTCCTTCATGCCTATTCAGGTTATGAAAAAAAAGTTGCTGACAGCATCTTAGACCAAGCAACAAAACTTGGAATTAAAGAGCATATTGAAGAAATATCTGTTCCTGTTCAAAATATTGTTGAAGTAAAAAGAGGTGTAAGGGTTAATACAGAAAGAAAGATATTTCCTGGTTATATACTTATTAAAATGAGTTTAAATGATGATACCTGGCATATTATTAAAACAACCCCAAAGTTAAGTGGTTTTTTAGGTAACAAAGGCAAACCAGTTCCAATTAGTAATGCTGAAGCAAAAAGAATATCTGAACAAGTTATTGATGGTGTAGAAAAATCAAGACCTGCAATAATGTACGATGTTGGAGAGCAAGTAAAAGTAATAGATGGACCTTTTGCATCATTTAATGGAGAGGTCGAACAAATAGATGAAGAAAAAGCAAGATTAAGAGTGGCAGTTTCAATTTTTGGACGATCAACACCTGTTGATTTAGAATATTCTCAGGTAGAAAAGGTATAAAGTATGGCTAAAGAAATTCTAGGTTTAATTAAATTACAAATTCCAGCTGGAGGAGCAAACCCCTCACCTCCTGTTGGTCCTGCGCTTGGACAAAGAGGTTTGAACATAATGGATTTTTGCAAAGCATTTAATGATAAAACAAAAGATTTAGAAAAAGGCGCTCCCATTCCAGTTATTATCACAGCATATAAAGATAGAAGTTTCGACTTTACTACAAAATTACCACCAGTAAGTTTTTATCTTAAAAAAGCAGCAAAAATAAAAAAAGGAAACTCAACTCCTGGAAGAACATTAGTAGGTAAAGTATCGATGCAAGATATTGAAAAAATTGCTAAAGAAAAAATGCAAGATCTAAATGCTATTGATCTGGACGGTGCTAAGAATATGGTTAAAGGGTCTGCTATTTCAATGGGTATGGAGGTAGTGGGTTAATGAAAATAACAAAAAATAGAAAACAGATGCTAAATAATTTTGATAATACTAAGGTTTATGAGCCACTTGAAGCAATTAAAATTTTAAAGGAAAAATCTTATGTAAAGTTTAAAGAAACAATTGATATTTCAATTAATCTTGGAATTGACAGTAACAAAACTGATCAAAATATTAAGGGCGTTGTAAAACTTCCTAATGGAACAGGAAAAGATTTAAAGGTTGCAGTAATTGCAAATGAGGATAAACAAAACGATGCTAAAAGTAATGGTGCAGATTTGGTAGGCAGCGATGATTTGATTGAAACAATTTCTAATTCAAAGATAGAATTTGATGTTCTAATTGCAACTCCAGATATGATGCCTAAATTAGGTAAAGTAGCAAAAATACTGGGTCCAAAAGGATTAATGCCAAATCCTAAACTTGGAACTGTAACTAATGAAATTTCTAAATCAGTAAAAGACGCTAAATCAGGTCAAGTTAAATTCAAAAATGATAAATCTGGTATCGTTCATGCTGGTGTTGGCAAACTGGATTTTAGTGAAGAGGATTTGTTAGAAAACATTAAAGCATTTTATTCTTCAGTTAGTAAAAGTAAACCCGATGCTGTTAAGGGTTCTTTTGTTAAAAAGGTTACCATAGCTTCAACTATGGGAGTTGGATTAATTATTAACCAAGCAAGCTTGCGTTAATTAATCCAAAAGATGATCTTTGATCATCACCTGTCAAAGACTGCAGGAGCTTTGAGCTTAATATCCTGCATAGACTGAAGCGAGTCATTGATTTGCTTCTTGACAGGCTTTAAATTAGTTTGGTGGTCAAACTAATTTTAGCTAATATTGGATCTTTGGGATCCAATTAAAACCGAGGTTGACGTGAAACGTTCTGAAAAAAAAGATTTTGTAAGTAATCTCAAAGAAGACTTTTCAAATGCTTCTTCTGTAATTGTAGCTGAATATTCTGGGCTAACAGTGAATGAAACAGAGCAACTCAGAAAAGAAATGAGGGAAAATGGTGCAAAATTTAAAGTGACTAAGAACAGACTCACTAAACTTGCTATATCTGAAACTCAATTTAAAGATATTTCTGAGCTTTTTAAAGGCCCAACAGCAATTGCTTATTCTGTTGATGCAGTAGCACCAGCAAAAGTAGCGGTTAGTTTTGAGAAAAAATTTGAAAAGTTTAAAATTATTGGTGGAGGTTATAATGGTGAGAAAATTGATAAAGAAAAAATTGATTTTCTTGCAAAATTACCTTCTTTAGATGAGTTAAGAGGAAAAATAATAGGATTAATATCTGCACCTGCTCAAAAGATAGCTTCAATAACAATTGAACCTGGAGCACAAATTGCAAGATTAATTAGTTCTAACAGTAGCAATAAACAAGAGTCGAACTAGGTAATAAGGAGAAATAAATGGCTGATTTAAATAAAATTGTGGAAGATCTATCTTCTTTAACTGTACTTGAGGCAGCTGAACTAAGTAAATTACTTGAAGAAAAATGGGGTGTATCTGCTGCTGCGCCAGTAGCAGTGGCCGCAGCTCCAGCTGCAGGTGGTGGAGAAGCAGCAGCAGAAGAGAAGACAGAATTTGATATTGAATTGTCTGAATCTGGATCTAATAAAATTGCTGTTATCAAAGAGGTTCGTACTATCACTGGACTTGGCTTAAAAGAAGCAAAAGATCTAGTCGAAGGTGCTCCAAAACCACTTAAACAAGGAGTAAAAAAAGAAGAAGCTGAAGAAATGAAAAAAGCATTGGAAGCAGCTGGCGCTAAAGTTACATTAAAATAATAAGTAGGCCTTTAAAAAAAGGCCTACTTATATGAGTTTGTTAAAAAAGGAGAAAAATGAGTTTAGACCATGTTAATTTAAAAAAAATTAGAAAATCTTTTGGAAAAATACCTCTCGTTACTTCATTGCCAAATTTAGTAGAAGTTCAAAAAAGATCATTCGACAATTTTTTACAATTAAGATCTGATCCTGACAAAAGAGAAAACACTGGTCTTCACTCAATTTTCAAATCAGTATTTCCGATTCACGATTATACGGAAAGAGCTTCTGTAGATTACGTTAGTTATAATCTTGGTGTACCAAAATATGACGTAGAAGAATGCTCACAAAGAGGACTAACATATGGAACTCCATTACTTGTTAACTTTAGGCTTGTTATTTGGGATATAGACGAAATAGCCGGAACTAAATCTGTAAGAGATATTAAGGAGCAAGAAGTGTATATGGGAGATATTCCTCTTATGACTAAAAATGCTACATTTGTAGTAAATGGCACAGAAAGAGTAGTAGTTAGTCAAATGCATAGATCACCTGGAGTATTTTTTGATCATGACTATGGAAAAACACATACAAGTGGTAAATATCTCTTTAATGCTAGAATAATTCCATATCGTGGTTCTTGGCTGGATTTTGAACATGATGCAAAAAATAACATACATGCAAGGATAGACAGAAAAAGAAAGTTCCCTGTCACTACCTTGTTTAAGTGTCTGCTAAGTAATATGTCAGAAAAATATATTAAAGAATGTGAAGATAATAAAATTGAACCTGATTCAAAAAGAATTCTTGGTATGACAGGTGAGGAAATTCTATCAATTTTTTATAACAATATCGTTTATAAAAAAAATGATTACGGATGGGCATTTAAAGAAGACCTTTCTTTTTTCAAAGCTAAGATTTTAAATTTTGACCTATTAGATTCAAAAAATGGAAAAATTATTATTTCTAAAGGTACAAAAGTTAATCAAAAAATAATTAATGATTTAAAGAAGAAAAACATTTCTAATTTAACTATAAATGAAGAATCATTAATTGGTTTTTTTATATCTTCAGATATTATTGATGAAAAAACTGGCAAAATATATTTTGAAGCAGGATACGAAATTGATGATATCTTTTTACAGTTTCTAAATGATAATAAAATTAGCAAAATTGACATCCTTAAATCTGATAATATTGAAATAGGCTCATACATAAGAAATACCCTTCAGTCAGATAAAGCAAGATCAAGAGAAGAAGCGCTTTTTGAGATCTTTAAAATATTGAGACCTGGTGAGCCTCCTACAATTGAAACTGCAGAAAACCTTTTTAACAATCTTTTCTTTAATTCAGATAGATATGATTTATCTTCAGTTGGCAGATTAAAAATAAATGCAAAGTTTAAAAAGAACTCTCCTATTGAACAAAGAGTTATTGATAAGAGTGATATTTTAGATGTTGTAAAACATATGCATAATCTTATTGATGGAAAAGGTGAAATTGACGATATTGATCATTTGGCTAACCGCAGAGTGCGTTCAGTTGGTGAACTTCTAGAAAACCAATACCGTATTGGTTTATTAAAAATGGATAGGGCGATTAAAGAAAGATTAAGTTCATTAGAGGTAGATAACATCATGCCTCAAGATATTATTAACGCAAAACCTGTTGTTGCCTCAATAAAAGAATTTTTTGGACTTAGTCAGCTCAGTCAATTTATGGATCAAACAAATCCATTAAGTGAAATTACACATAAACGAAGAGTATCTGCACTAGGTCCAGGTGGCTTAAATAGGGAGCGGGCAGGGTTTGAAGTAAGAGATGTACACCAAACTCATTATGGAAGAATTTGTCCGATCGAAACACCAGAAGGAGCAAACATTGGCTTGATTAATAGCTTAGCATCTTATTCAAGAATTAATAAATATGGTTTTATAGAAACCCCATATAGAATTGTAACTGGAGGTAAAGTTACTGATAATGTTATTTATCTAAGTGCAATAGATGAAGAAGATTTCGTAATAGCGCAAGCAAATGCAGATGTTGATTCAAAAGGTAGGTTTGCTAATCAAATTGTTAGTTGCAGAAAGAATGGAGAATTTATTAATGTAGATGTTGACGCAATAGATTTAATGGATGTCTCTCCTCAACAATTGGTTTCGGTTGCCTCATCTTTAATTCCTTTTCTTGAAAATGATGACGCCAATAGAGCTCTGATGGGTTCGAACATGATGAGGCAAGCAGTTCCATTAATAAAACCAAAAGCTCCATTAGTTGGTACTGGTATGGAATACACAGTAGCTAATGACAGTGGATCAACCATTGTAGCTAAAAGAGAAGGAATAGTAGATCAACTTGATTCAAATAGAATAGTAATTAGAATAACTGATAAAAATGATAAGACTTTGAATAAAATTGACATTTACAATTTATCTAAATTTCAGAGATCTAATCAAAACACATGCATTACACAGCGTCCGCTTGTGAATGTTGGAGATAAAATCTTGAAAAATCAGGTAATAGCAGATGGTCCAGCAACCGATTTAGGTGAACTTGCTCTTGGTAGAAATGTGCTAGCAGCATTTATGCCATGGAATGGCTATAACTTTGAAGACTCAATTTTAATATCAGAGAAAGTTGTTCAAGATGATGTTTTTACCTCTATTCATGTTGAGGAATTTGAAGTAATGTCAAGAGATACAAAACTGGGCCCAGAGGAAATTACAAGAGATATTCCAAATGCGAGTGAAGAGATGCTTGTAAACCTAGATGAAACAGGCATTGTTTACGTAGGGGCTGAAGTTAACTCAGGAGATATACTGGTTGGTAAAGTTACTCCAAAGGGTGAATCTCCTATGACACCTGAAGAGAAATTACTTAGAGCCATTTTTGGAGAAAAAGCTGCAGATGTAAAAGATACTAGTTTAAGAGTTCCTCCGGGAGTCAAAGGAACAGTGGTTGAAATAAGGGTTTTTTCTAGAAGAGGTATAGAAAAAGATGAAAGAGCAATAAGCATAGAGAATAATCAAATTGAAGTAATCGCTCGTGATAGAGATGATGAGTTAAATATTTTAGAAAAAAGTTTTGGGAATCACCTTAGAGAATTGCTTAACAATCAAACTTATATTTCTGGGTTTGATTCTTTTAAAAAAAATACCCAGATAAAATATGATCAACTAGAAAGTCTAAGTTTAAGCGAACTTTTAAAGATAAATATATCAGATGAGAAAAAAAATAATCAGATAGAATCATTAGTAAAAAATTATGAAAATCAACTTGGAAATATAAATCAAAAATTTGAAAATAAAATTGACAAGATTCAAAGTGGTGATGAGCTACTTCCTGGAGTATTAAAGTTAATCAAGGTATTTATCTCAGTAAAACGTAAACTTCAACCAGGTGATAAAATGGCAGGAAGACATGGAAATAAAGGAGTAATTTCAAAAATATGTCCTGTTGAAGATATGCCATATCTTGAAGATGGAACTCCTGTCGACATTGTCTTAAATCCACTAGGAGTACCAAGTAGAATGAATATTGGCCAAATTTTAGAGACTCACCTAGGATGGGCCTCTGCATCATTAGGTAAACAAGTAAAAATAATGTTAGAAAAAATAAAATCAGAAGGTCAAACTAATAACTTAAGAAATAAGTTACTAGAAATTTATGATTTAGAAAGCCATCAAAAAATTATAAAAAATATGAATGATGATGAGATTTTAGAGTTAGGAAATAATTTAAAAGATGGTATTCCATTTGCTACACCTGTTTTTGATGGAGCTAAAGAGAAGGATATAACTAATCTACTATCTATATCAGGTGTATCAGGTACTGGTCAGGAAATTCTATATGATGGTATTACTGGTCAAAAATTTGAGAGACCAGTAACTGTTGGCTACATGTATATGTTAAAACTACATCATCTAGTCGATGAAAAAATACATGCTAGATCAATCGGACCATATAGTTTAGTAACTCAACAACCACTTGGAGGTAAAGCACAATTTGGAGGTCAAAGATTTGGTGAAATGGAAGTATGGGCACTAGAAGCTTATGGAGCTGCATACACATTACAGGAAATTTTAACAATTAAATCAGATGATGTCGCAGGTAGAACCAAAGTTTATGAATCAATAGTTAAAGGTGATAATAATTTTGAGTCTGGAACCCCAGAGTCTTTCAATGTTATGGTAAAGGAATTAAGATCTCTTGGTTTAAATCTTGATTTTAAGGAAAACTTAAAAGAAAATAATCTATCTAACCTAATAGGAACAAATGAATAAAGAACTTACAAATATTTTTAATCAGAATCAAGGTGTTCAAAATTTCAATAGCCTTAAAATATCTATAGCAAGTCCAGATGATATTAGGTCATGGTCATTTGGTGAAATCAAAAAACCTGAAACAATTAATTACAGAACATTTAAACCTGAAAAAGACGGCCTATTTTGCTCCAGAATTTTTGGACCAGTAAAAGACTATGAGTGCTTATGCGGTAAATACAAAAGAATGAAATTTAGAGGAATTATTTGTGAAAAATGTGGAGTTGAAGTTACTTTATCAAAGGTAAGGAGAGATAGAATGGGTCATATAGAATTAGCTGCTCCAGTTTCTCATATTTGGTTCATGAAGTCTCTGCCGAGTAGAATAGCTACACTTTTAGATATGACAATAAAAAATTTAGAAAAAGTGCTCTATTTTGAGCAGTTTATCGTTGTTGAGCCAGGTCTTACAGATTTAAACAAAGGTGAAATAATTTCAGAAGAACAATATATTGAGTATCAAGATGAGTATGGAGAAGATTCGTTTAATGCTGCTATTGGAGCTGAGGCTATAGAACAAATGCTTCTTAGTATTGACCTCCAAGCTGATTATGACCAATTGAAAATTGATCTTACTGAAACCAAATCAGAACTGAAAAAAACTAAAATTACTAAAAGATTAAAACTCATAGAGTCATTTATTCTTTCAAAAAACAAACCAGAATGGATGATCATGAGAGTTTTACCCGTAATTCCACCTGAATTAAGACCATTAGTTCCACTTGATGGAGGTAGATTTGCAACCAGTGATTTAAACGATTTATATAGAAGGGTAATTAATAGAAACAATAGATTGAAAAGATTAATTGATTTGAGAGCTCCTGACATAATAATAAGGAATGAAAAAAGAATGCTTCAAGAGTCTGTTGACGCATTATTCGATAACGGAAGAAGAGGTAGAGTAATAACATCTACTAATAAAAGACCACTTAAATCATTGTCTGATATGCTTAAGGGTAAACAGGGAAGATTTAGACAAAATCTATTAGGGAAAAGAGTTGATTATTCAGGAAGGTCAGTAATTGTTGTAGGTCCTAATCTTAAACTGCATCAATGTGGTATTCCAAAAAAAATGGCTCTTGAGCTTTTCAAACCGTTTATATTTCATAAACTTGATATTTACGGTTGGGCAAATACGATTAAAGCAGCAAAAAAACTTGTTGAAAAAGAAGATCCCAGAGTATGGGATATTCTGGAAGAAGTTATCAGAGAACATCCTGTTCTTTTAAATAGAGCGCCAACTTTACATAGACTTGGTATTCAAGCCTTTGAACCAATTTTAATTGAAGGTAAATCAATCCAATTACATCCACTGGTGTGTACAGCTTTTAATGCTGACTTTGATGGTGACCAAATGGCAGTTCATGTTCCGTTAAGTCTTGAAGCTCAGCTTGAAGCAAGAGTACTGATGATGAGCACAAATAACATTTTACATCCAGCAAGTGGCAAACCAATTATTGTTCCTTCTCAAGATATTATTTTAGGAATTTATTATTTATCAATAATGAGAGACAAACAAATAGGGGAAGGACGAAGTTTTGTTGATTTAAATGAAATATTAAAAGCTTTAGAAAATAATGACATTACACTTCATTCAAAGATCATAGCAAGAATAGAAACGTATGAAGGTAATTTATCTAAAGTTGAAACTACTCCCGGGAGGATGATACTGGGAAATATTCTACCTAAGAACAAAAATATAAACTTTGAAATTATAAATAAAGTTCTTACAAAAAAAGAAGTTAGTAACATAATTGATTCAGTTTATAGATTCTGCGGACAAAAAGAGACTGTCCTATTTGCTGATCATATTATGCAAATCGGATTTAAATATGCTGCAATAGCTGGTATTTCATTTGGTAAAGATGATCTTATTATTCCATCTGACAAAAATGATCTTTTGAATACTACGCAGTTAAAAGTTCAAGAATATGAAGACCAATATCAAGATGGATTAATTACTCAAGGAGAAAAATATAATAAAGTAGTTGATGCTTGGTCAGAGTGTACCAATAGAGTTGCTGACAAAATGCTGGATGTAATTTCTAGTCCTTCTGATGATCAGCCCATTAATTCTGTTTATATGATGGCACACTCAGGAGCTCGAGGATCTGCGGCCCAACTAAAACAATTATCGGGAATGAGAGGTTTAATGGCTAAACCTTCTGGTGAAATTATTGAGAATCCAATTAAATCAAATTTTAAAGAGGGTCTATCGGTTCTAGAGTATTTTACTTCCACTCATGGAGCTCGTAAAGGTCTTGCTGATACAGCTCTTAAAACAGCCAGTAGTGGATACTTAACAAGAAGATTGGTAGATGTAGCCCAAGATGCAGTCATTAGAGAATTAGATTGTAATACTAAAAAAGGTGTATTAGTTGAAGAAATAGTTGAATCAGGAAATATAACCTCACCTTTAACTGAAAGAATATTAGGTAGAACGCCAGTTGAAAATATTGTTGATGAAAACCAAAATACTATTGTTAATTCAGGAGAAATTATCTCTGAAAAACATTTAGAATATATATCAAAACTAGGATTGAGATCTTTAAAAATAAGATCAGTGCTCACTTGTGAGACAGAAGATGGAATATGTTCAATTTGTTATGGTAGAGATCTAGCAAGAGGAACTCCTGTTAATATAGGTGAAGCTGTGGGTATTATAGCTGCACAATCAATTGGAGAACCTGGTACTCAATTAACTATGAGAACATTTCATATTGGTGGAGCCGCAAGTTCTTCCGTTGAACAATCTAATGCAACTGCAGCGGTTTCGGGAACTATTCAATTAGAGAATTTTAAAATAATTGAAGATAAATTTAAAAACAAAATTGTTTTAAGTAGAAATGCAAAAATAAATATTATTAATGAAAATGATAAAAAATATACATCTATTATACCTTTCGGCTCAAAGATACTGGTCAATAATGGTGATAAAGTCGAAAATAATCAACTATTAGCAGAATGGGATCCTTACACATTACCAATAATTGCTGAAAGAAATGGTTTTGTAAAGTATCTTGATTTGAAACAAGGAATTTCATTTAGAGAATCAATTGATGATACTACTGGAATTTCTAGTAAAATAGTAATTGATTGGAGTCAGAATCAGAAGAGTAAGAATTTTAAACCTGCCATTAATATATTAGATAATCCATCAGATGATAAAATTGAGGAAGAAAATTTATCAAATTATCCAATGTCTATTGATTCTATCTTAAGTGTAGAAGATGGCCAAGAGGTCTATGCTGGTCAAGTCATAGCTAGAATACCAAAAGAATCATCTAAAACAAAAGATATTACAGGAGGTTTACCTAGAGTTGCTGAATTGTTTGAAGCGAGAAAACCAAAAGATCCAGCAATTATGTGTGAAATTGATGGTAAAATTTCATTTGGCAAAGATTACAAAAATAAAAGAAGAGTTATCATCACTTCTTTAGATGAAAAGGAAAGTTTTGAAACTCTGATACCTAGATCAAAATATTTAAACGTGCAAGAAGATGATTTCGTTAAAAAAGGTGACATTCTTGTAGAAGGAACTCCTGTTCCTCATGATATTTTAAGAATCTTAGGTGTTGAAGAATTGGCAAGATATCTTGTGAGAGAAGTTCAGTCTGTTTACAAACTTCAGGGTGTTTACATTAATGATAAACATATTGAAACTATTGCGAGACAAATGCTACAAAAAGTTCTTGTAAAAGACCCAGGCGACTCGAATTTAATAGCTGGTGAGCAAATTCAAAAAAGAGATGTTTTAAGAATTAATAATACTTTATCCAATGAAAGTAAAAAAGAAGTTGTTTACGAACCTGTTCTACTGGGAATAACTAAAGCAAGTTTACAAACAAATTCATTTATTTCTGCTGCTTCATTTCAAGAAACTACCAAGGTACTAACCGATGCCGCTACTCTTGGTAAGATTGACACGCTAAATGGCCTTAAAGAGAATGTAATAGTTGGTAGGTTAATTCCAGCAGGCACTGGAAAAATGACTTCAGATTATGAAAATATTGCTTTTGAAAGAGATCAAGAAATAATTGATAAAAATAAGTCAGAAAATATAGAAAATTAGTAAATTTTTGGTATATCTGCTTGACTTTGTCTTAATCAATTTATAAAGACCCCTACGATTTGTTAAAGGTCGTGGAGTAAATCCAAACACTTAACTAAAGGATAAAATGCCAACTATAAACCAACTTGTTAGAAAAGGTAGATCAACTGTCAAAAAGAGAAATAAAGTACCTGCTCTAGATAAAAGCCCTCAAAAAAGAGGTGTTTGTACAAGAGTTTATACAACCACACCAAAAAAACCAAATTCTGCACTTAGAAAAGTAGCAAGAGTTAAACTAACTAATGGTCAAGAAGTTTCTGCATATATTCCAGGTGAAGGACACAATCTACAAGAACATTCAGTAGTATTAATAAGAGGTGGTAGAGTTAAAGATCTACCTGGAGTTAGATACCATATACTTAGAGGTACGCTCGATACACAAGGAGTATCTTCAAGAAAACAAAGAAGATCACTCTATGGAGCAAAAAGACCCAAATAATTATGTCTAGAAGAAGAGCAGCTGAAAAAAGAACAATACTTCCTGATCATAAATTCAAGGACTTAGTTTTAGCTAAATTTATGAATAGAATAATGCTTGATGGTAAAAAATCTACTTCAGAAAAAATCGTTTATGGTGCTTTTGACTTAGTATCAAAAAAAACTGATAAAGAAGCCATAGAATTTTTTCACGAAGCATTAAATAATGTAAAACCATCTTTAGAAGTACGATCCCGAAGAGTTGGTGGCGCAACATACCAAGTACCTATGGAAGTTAGACCAAAAAGAGCTCAAACACTTGCAATGAAATGGATAGTTGACTCTGCAATTAAAAGAAATGAAAAAACAATGAAAGAGAGAGTCGCAAACGAAATAATTGATGCATTTAATAATAAAGGCAATGCAGTAAAAAAAAGAGAAGAAACTCATAAAATGGCAGATGCAAATAGAGCATTTTCTCACTTCAGATGGTAATTTATAAATGACAAGATCTCACCCATTATCAAAATACAGAAATATCGGTATCATGGCTCATATAGATGCTGGCAAAACAACAACTACTGAAAGAATTTTATATTATACAGGTAAATCTCATAAAATTGGAGAAGTTCACGATGGTGCTGCAACAATGGATTGGATGGAACAAGAACAAGAAAGAGGTATAACTATTACTTCTGCTGCAACCACATGTTTTTGGAAAGACCATAGAATAAATATAATTGATACGCCAGGACATGTAGATTTTACTATCGAAGTTGAACGGTCTCTTAAAGTTTTAGATGGAGCTGTAGCTGTTTTTGATGGAGTTGCGGGTGTTGAGCCTCAATCTGAAACTGTCTGGAGACAAGCAGATAAATATAAAGTTCCTAGAATGTGTTTTGTAAATAAGCTAGACAGAACAGGCGCTAACTTCTTTATGTGCGTTGACATGATTTCAGACAGATTAGGCTCTTATCCTTTGGTTACGCAATTACCAATTGGAATCGAAAGTAATTTAAAAGGTGTTGTTGATCTTGTGTCTAACAAAGCTATAGTTTGGCAGGATGAAAGTTTAGGCGCAAAGTTTGATGTCGTAGATATACCTGATGATCTTAAAGATCAGTCTGCTGAATATAGACTAAAATTAATCGAAAAAGCTGTAGAAGAAGACGACTCAATAATGGAGAATTACCTTGAAGGTAACGAACCAACTATTGAAGAGCTTAAGTTATGCATTAGAAAAGGAACCTTAAATGGTTCATTTGTTCCTGTCTTAACCGGATCTGCATTTAAAAATAAAGGTGTTCAGCCACTTTTAGATGCAGTTATTGACTATATGCCTTCACCTACAGATGTTGCAAATGTAAAAGGTGTTGATGTTGATGATGACTCAAAAGAATTAACAAGAAAATGTGAAGATAATGAACCCTTTAGCGCATTAGCTTTTAAAATAATGACCGACCCATTTGTTGGAAGCTTGACATTTGCTAGAATTTACTCTGGTTCAATAAATACCAAGGATAGTGTGTTAAATTCTAATTCAGGAAAAAAAGAAAATATTGGTAGAATGCTATTAATGCATGCAAATAACAGAGAAGAAATAAAAACTGCTAACGCTGGTGATATAGTTGCATTAGTTGGACTCAAAGACGTTACAACAGGTGAGACTTTATGTGCATCTGATAATCCAATAATTTTAGAAAAAATGGATTTTCCTGATCCTGTAATTGAAGTCGCTGTTGAACCTAAAACAAAAGTTGATCATGAAAAAATGGGACAAGCTTTGGGAAGATTAGCTCAAGAGGATCCAAGTTTTAGAGTCACTACTGATCACGAAAGTGGTCAAACAATAATTAAAGGTATGGGTGAACTTCATCTTGAAATTCTTGTTGATAGGATGAAAAGAGAGTTTAAGGTAGAAGCAAACGTTGGAGCTCCACAAGTTGCATATCGAGAAACAATATCAAATTCATACGATGTTGATTATACTCATAAAAAACAATCTGGTGGCGCTGGTCAGTTCGCAAGAGTTAAGATTAAATTTGAACCTGGAGAACCGGGAAGTGGTTATGAATTCATTAATCAAATTAAAGGTGGAAACATACCTACCGAACATATCCCTGGAGTTGAAAAAGGCCTTATAGCACAGCAACAAACAGGCGTTATAGCTGGATTTCCATGCATAGATTTTAAGGCAACTCTTTATGATGGTGCCTATCACGATGTAGACTCAAGTGTACTTGCTTTTGAAATTGCTTCAAGAGCTGCTTTCAGAGAAGGTATTTCCAAAGCAAAACCAGTACTACTTGAACCTATGATGAAAGTAGAAGTTGTTACTCCTGAAGAGTATATGGGGGATGTTATAGGTGATCTAAATAGTCGTAGGGGTCAAGTTCAAGAAATGTCAACTAGAGGTAATGCAAACGTTGTAGATGCAATGGTTCCGCTAGCAAATATGTTTGGTTATGTAAACAATCTAAGATCATTGTCTCAAGGTAGGGCAAATTATACAATGCAGTTTGATCATTATGAAGAAGTTCCCTCAAATGTTGCAGAGGAAGTAAAGGCTAAGTTAGCATAATGGAAAATCAAAATATTAGAATAAGACTTAGAGGTTATGACAATTCTCTACTAGATACAAGCACACAAGATATAATTAATACAGCAAAGAGAACCGGTGCAAAAGTTAAGGGACCTATTCCACTTCCTACAAGATTTGAGAGATTTACAGTTAATAAATCACCACACATAGATAAAAAAAGTAGAGACCAATTAGAAATAAGAACGCATAATCGTCTACTTGATATAATAGAACCTACGCCTCAGACTGTTGACGCTTTAATGAAGCTTGATCTATCTGCAGGAGTAGAGGTGGATATAAAAATTTAAATGCTTAGAACAGGTTTAATAGCTACAAAAATTGGTAATAGTTCTTATTACCATGAAGATGGTAAAAATACACATGTGACTGTTTTAAAAGTTGACGAATGTATAGTAGCCAGTGTTAAAACTTCTGATAAAGATGGTTACAACGCCGTTCAACTAACCTCAGTTGAAACCAACAAAGACATATCTCATATACACAAACCACAGAGAAAAATGTTCTCATCAATTAATATTAAACCTAAAAAAATAATTAAGGAATTTAGAGTTGATATCGACAATATTTTAGAAGTTGGAACTAAGCTTGATGTCAATCATTTTAAAGTAGATCAATATGTTGATGCAAGCAGTATTTCTATAGGTAAGGGTTTTGCAGGTGTAATGAAAAGGCATAATTTTGGCGGACTAAGGGCATCACATGGTGTGTCTATTTCGCATAGATCTCATGGCTCAACTGGTCAAAACCAAGATCCTGGAAGAGTTTTTAAGGGTAAGAAAATGGCAGGTAGAATGGGTAATAAAAAAGTAACAAAACAAAACCTAAAAGTTATAGATGTGGATACTGAAAATAATCTTTTAATGATCAAAGGATCAGTGCCAGGAAAAAAACATTCAATAATTTATTTAAAAGACTCAGTTAAAAAATCAAAATGAAAATATCAGTTCTTAATTTAAAAAATAAATCTGTTGGAGATATTGAGTTAGACTCAAGTATTTTTGGAGTTAAAAGTTTACCTGATCTAATACATCAATACATTAGATATCAAAATGCTAAGTCAAGACAAGGTTCACACAAAACTAAGACTAGATCTGAAGTAAGTGGACGTAGCAAAAAACCTTTTTCACAAAAAGGAACTGGTAATGCTAGACAGGGTAGTAATAAACCTCCTAATTTTAGAGGTGGAGCTGTTTCTATGGGTCCTCAAAATAGAGATCATTCTTTTAATTTAAACAAAAAAGAAAAAAAATTAGCTTTAAAGTCTGCTTTGTCTACCAAATTAATAGATGAAAAAGTTGTAATTATTGATACTTTTGAGATTAAAAGTTTTAAAACGAAAGAATTACAATCAGATTTAAAACAATTTAATTATAAGTCTGCTTTATTTATTCATTCTGAAACTGGAATTGATAAAAATTTTAAATTAGCCTCTGCTAACATACCTAAAGTATCAATTCTGAGTCAAAAAGGTATTAATGTTAAAGATTTAATTAGTTTTGATAAAATATTTATTGATCAAAAATCTATAAACGAAATAACAATGAGGCTATCATGAAAAATAAGTTTAAAAAAATTTCTCTTGATCAAGCTTACGAAATTATAAAAAGACCTATAACAACTGAAAAATCAACTAACCTACAACAGTTTAATCAATATTCTTTTATAGTGTCTAAAAATGCAAATTCCTATGAAATTAAAAATGCTATTGAATCTATTTTTAAGGTTAAAGTAAGCAAAGTAAATACTTCAATTTTAAGAGGTAAAGGTAAAACATTTAAAGGGCAATATGGTTTTAGAAAAGATACTAAAAGAGCTATAGTTACGCTAAATGAGGGTAATACAATAGACTCATCATTGGAGATTAAATAATGTTATTAAAGTTTAAACCAACAACACCAGGACTTAGAGGAACCGTTCTTGTTTCAAAGAAAGAACTTTCTGGAGAAAAACCTTATAAATCTCTTACAAAGAAGTTTAAATCCACTGGAGGTAGAAATAACCAAGGAAGAATAACTTCAAGAAGAATGGGTGGAGGTGTAAAAAGAAAATACAGACTTATAGATTTTAAAAGATCAAAAACCGATATAACTGCTGAAGTAATTAGAAATGAATATGATCCTAACAGATCAGCGTTTATATCTTTATTAAAATATGAAGATGGAGAGCATACTTATATTATTTCTCCTAAAAATATCAAAATTGGTGAAAAAATAGTATCAGGTGAAAATGTTCCAATCAAAAATGGGAACTGTTTGCCTTTAATTAATATACCCATTGGTACTAGTATCCATAATATTGAATTAAAACCTGGAGCAGGTGGTCAACTAATTAGATCCGCTGGTTCTTCTGCGCAGATTGTATCTAAAGAACCACCTTACGTTCAAATAAAATTAATTTCAGGTGAGATAAGACATATTAATAAGAATTGTAGAGCTACAATTGGTGAAGTATCTAATTCTGATCAAAAAAATATCAAACTCGGTAAGGCAGGTAGAAAAAGATATTTAGGATTTAGACCAAAAGTAAGAGGTGTTGTAATGAATCCAGTTGATCATCCACATGGAGGTGGAGAAGGAAGAACATCTGGAGGTAGAGATCCTGTTACTCCTTGGGGTGTTGCAACTAAAGGTAAAAAAACAAGAAATAATAAAAAAACAGATATTTTTATAATTAGAAGGAAGAAAAAATAATGACTAGATCAGTTTGGAAAGGCCCCTTTGTAGATATTACACTAATAAAGAAAGCTGAAAAATTATCCCAATCTGGAAGAAAAGAGGTTTTAAAAACTTGGTCAAGAAGATCAACTATTCTTCCTCAGTTTGTAGGACTAACTTTTGGTGTTTACAATGGTCAAAAGTTTGTACCGGTAACTATTAATGAGCAAATGGTTGGCCATAAATTGGGTGAATTTTCTCCTACTAGATCATTTAAAGGGCATACAGCTGCAGATAAGAAAGCGGAACAGAAATGAACGAAAATTTAACGGCAATAGCTAAAGATAATATGGTAAGGATAAGTCCTTCTAAATTATCTCTCTTAGTTAATAGTATAGTAAACATGAAGGTTAATTCTGCAATAAATCAATTAAAGTTTTCCTCCAAAAGAGTGTCTGGTACAATTTTAAAAGTACTTAATGCTGCTGTTGCAAATGCAGAAAACAATAAGCAATTAGATATAGACAAACTTTTTGTTAAAGAAGCTTTTGTAGGTAAAAGCTTAAGAATGAAACGATGGAGACCTCGAGCAAAAGGTAGAGCTGCTTCTATTATTAAGCCATTTAGCAAAGTTACTATCGTTGTTGAAGAAAGAATAGAAATAAAAAAGGAAACTAAATAATGGGACAAAAAGTAAATCCTTACGGCATCAGACTTGGAATCAATAAGACTTGGTCATCAAGATGGTTTTCTAAAAATGAATATACAAAGTTATTACACCAAGATCTGAAAATAAAAAAATATGTAGAAAAAAAACTAAAGAATGCAAGTATTTCAAAAATTAATATTGAAAGAGCTGCTAAAAAATTAAGACTTTCGATTTATAGTTCAAGACCTGGCATTATTATTGGAAAAAAAGGTGCAGATATTGAAACACTCAAAAACGATCTTTCAAAAATGTCAAATCTTGAAGTATTTCTTGATATAAAAGAAGTTAGGAAACCAGAAGTTGAAGCAAGACTAGTTGCAGAAAATATTGCATCTCAGCTAGAAAAAAGAATATCATTTAGAAGAGCAATGAAGAAAGCTGTGCAATCAGCCATAAGATTAGGTGCTAAGGGTGTAAAAGTAGTTTGCAGTGGAAGATTAGGTGGTGCAGAAATTGCCAGAACTGAAAAGTATCATGAAGGAAGTGTTCCATTACATACACTTAGAGGTGATATAGATTATGCAACTGCTGAAGCAGAAACAACTTATGGAATATGTGGAATAAAAGTTTGGATCAATAAAGGAGAAATATTACAAAAAGATCCATATGCGAGTGAACGAAAACAAATTGATCAAGGGAGCGTTAGATAATGAATATGTTATCACCTAAAAAAACTAAATTTAGAAAACAATTTAAAGGTAGGATTCATGGTGCTTCTAAAGGTAATTACTCTCTTAATTACGGTAGTTATGGTTTAAAGGCTATGGAGCCAGAAAGAGTTACATCAAGACAAATTGAGGCTGCTAGAAAAGCAATAACTAGATATTTGAAGAGAGCAGGTAGAATGTGGATTAGAATATTTCCAGATGTTCCAGTATCAAAGAAACCGGCCGAAGTAAGAATGGGTAAAGGAAAAGGGTCAATTGAATACTGGGCTTGCAGAGTTAAACCTGGAAGAATTATGTTTGAGGTTGACGGGGTAAATGTAAATGATGCTAGAAAAGCTATGGATTTAGCTGCCGCAAAACTTCCTATTAAATGTAAATTTATTGAAAGAAATATCTAATGGATAAAAAAAATAATATAGACGAAAAAAAAATTAAGGAAGAAATATTGAACTTAAAGAAGACGCTTATGAATTTAAATTTTCAAAAATCATCTGGTCAGTTAGAAAAAACATCTAAAATTAGAGATGCAAAAAAACAAATTGCTAGATTAAACACAAAATTAGGAAATATAAAAGGAGAGAAATATGCCTAAAAGAATCTTATCTGGTGTAGTTGTTTCTTCAAATTCAAATAAAACCATCATTGTAGATGTAACTAGAAGAATTAAACATAAACTATATAAAAAAATAATTAGACAGACAAAAAAATATCATGCTCACGATGAAAATAATGAATTTAATGTTGGAGATATTGTATCAATAGTTGAGTCTAAACCAATATCAAAGTTAAAAAAATGGAGAGTAGTCTCAAACACAGGAGAAAAATTGTGATTCAAATGCAATCAAAACTATTTGTTGCAGATAATTCGGGTGCAAGAACTATACAATGTATAAAAGTCTTAGGAGGCTCTAAAAGAAGAGCTGCATCTATTGGTGATATAATTGTTGTATCAATTAAAGATGCTTTACCTAGAGCAAAAGTAAAAAAGGGTGATGTATATAAAGCAGTAGTTGTTAGAACTTCAAAGGATTTCAAAAGACCTGACGGTTCTGCAATTAGATTTGATAAAAACGCAGCAGTTCTACTTGATAAACAAGAAGAACCAATAGCGACAAGAATTTTTGGACCAGTAACGAGAGAATTAAGAAGTAAAAAATTCATGAAAATAATAAGTTTAGCACCAGAGGTAATTTAATGAATAATAAATTTAAATTAAAGAAAGGAGACGAAGTAATTGTGCTCGCAGGTAAAGATAAAGGCAAAACAGGAAAAATTATAAAAATGGTACCCAAAAAAATGAAAGCGATAGTCTCAGAAATCAATAAAGTTAAAAAGAACCAAAAACCAGACAATAATCAACCAGGTGGTATTATTGATAAAGAAATGCCTATACATATTTCAAACCTCTCTTTTTATGATCCTGAATTAAAAAAAGGAGTTAGAATTGGCTATAAATTAGAAAATAACAAGAAATCAAGAATTAATAAATCTTCAGATAAGGAAATATAATGAGCAGACTTTTAGAAGAATATAGAAATCAAATTAAGCAAGAATTAAAGTCTAAACTCGGTCTTAAAAATATATTCGAAGTTCCAAAAATAAAAAAAATTATTTTAAATATAGGCGTTGGAGAAGGAAAAGATGACTCAAAATTAATTGATAAGGCCTTAGAAGACCTAACCCTTATATCGGGACAAAAAGCAGTTAAAACAATTTCAAAAAAAGCAATTTCAGGATTTAAAATAAGGGCTGGAATGCCTCTAGGTGTGAAAGTGACTCTACGTAATAAAATTATGTATGAATTTCTTGATAGATTAGTAAATATTGCAATACCAAGAATAAGAGATTTTAGAGGTTTAAATATCAAAAGTTTTGATGGAAATGGAAACTTTTCTATGGGGATTAAGGAGCATATAATATTTCCAGAAATAAATTTTGATAAAGTAGATAAAGTTAGAGGTATGGATATTACGATTTGTACATCTGCAAAAAATAATAACGAGGCTTTAGAGTTACTTAAAAGTTTTAATATGCCTTTTAAAGAAAATCAGGTTAATTAAGGAGAAAAATGGCAAAACTCAGTTCAGTTCAAAAAAATCTTTTTAGACAAAAATTAATAAAAAAATATAAACCTAAGAGGGATATGCTAAAGGCAAAAATAAAAGATAAAAATATTTCTTTGGAAGAAAGAATTTCTTATCAAAATAAACTAAACGATCTTCCTAGAAATGGTTCATCAATTAGACATAGAAATAGATGTGAAATAACAGGTAGGCCAAGAGGAAATTATAGAAAATTTGGCTTATCTAGAATTAAACTAAGAGAGCTTTCAATGACTGGTGATCTACCAGGAGTTGTTAAGTCAAGTTGGTAGGAAGGGGTAAAATGGCTTTAAACGATTCACTTTCAGATATGCTAGCGAGAATTAAAAATGCTCATCAAGCAAATAAAGTATCCACTTTGTGTCTTAAATCAAAATTAAATATGAATGTCTTAAGTGTTCTAAAGGATGAAGGCTATATAAGAGATTTTAAAAATATCGAAGAGAGAAAAGGAGTAAATTCTATAAAAATTGACTTAAAATATTATAATGGAAGTCCGGTGATTAAGAAAATAAAAAGAATTTCAAAACCTGGTATTAGAATATATTCTAAAATTAGTGAGCTAAACAAACCCTACGGAGGTTTAGGTATATCTATTTTATCAACTCCAAAAGGAGTTATGTCAGATCATCAAGCTAAGAAAAATAATGTTGGTGGCGAAATTTTGTGCGAGGTTTTTTAATGTCACGGATTGCAAAAAACCCAATAAAAATTTCTAAAGAAGTAGAATGTAGTTTTAGAGATGGAATTTTTTCAGCTAAAGGTAAACTTGGACAGATGCAAACTAACGTAAATTCTAATTATAACATCAATATAAATGACAATGAAATAAAAGTTGTTCCTAATAGTGAAAATATTAAAGACCCAAACTGGGGAACTACTAGAGCTATTATTGCAAATATTATTAATGGAGTAACAAATGGTTTTACTAAAACTTTAGAACTAAATGGTACTGGATATAGAGCTAGTGTATCTGGTTCTAAATTAAAACTAGAACTAGGTTATAGTCATGATATTAATTTTGATATACCTAAAGATGTAAAAATTGAATGCCCAAAACAAAACTTAATTAAGATAACTAGTATAAATAAGGAGAAGTTAGGTGCAGCTGCTGCAAAAATTAGATCTTATAGAAAACCAGAACCATTTAAAGGTAAAGGAATAAAGTATATTGACGAATATATTTTTAGAAAAGAAGGAAAAAAGAAATAATTTATGAAAGATAGAAAAGAAAGAGTAAGATTTAAATCTAGAAAAGTTTCTAAAAGAAAGAGATTAAGTGTATTTAGATCAAATAATCATTTATACGCTCAACTTATAGATGATAGTAACGGTATAACGCTTGCTAGTGCATCATCTCTTGAAAAAACAATTAAAGATAAAAAATTACAAAGAAAAGAAATTGCAGAACTGATTGGTAAAAATATAGCGAAGAAAATAATTTCTAAGGGAATTGATAAAGTTGCTTTTGATAGAGGTAAATATAAATATCATGGTTTAATTAAAATACTTGCAGAAGCAGCAAGATCAGAAGGTCTTAATTTTTAGAGGTTGTATGTTTGAAAATGATAAAAATGAATTTAGTGAACATCTAGTAACTATTAATAGGGTAGCTAAAGTTGTAAAAGGTGGCAGAAGATTTGGATTTGCTGCAATAATGATAGTGGGAGATAACAAAGGTAGAGTGGGTATAGGAACAGGTAAAGCAAAAGAAGTACCTGAAGCTGTAAGAAAAGCTACAGAAAATGCAAAAACTAAAATGATTAGAGTGCATTTAAAAGAAAACAGAACTATTCATCATGATATTGTTGGACGTTTTGGAGCTGGAAGAGTAATTTTAAGAGCTGCTGCACCAGGAACCGGAATTATTGCAGGAGGCCCTATGAGGGCACTCTTTGAATCTCTTGGTATTAAAGATGTCGTTGCTAAATCTACTGGAACATCTAATCCACATAACATGCTAAAAGCAACATTAAATGCATTTAAGATATCAGAATCTCCAAAATCAGTTGCTGCAAAAAGATCAAAAAAATTAAATGATATAACTTCAAGTAAGAATATTTAAATATGAAAATAAATGAATTAAAATCTCCACTAACCTCAAGAAAGAAAAATAAAAGAAGAGGAAGAGGCGCTGGCTCTGGATTGGGAAAAACTGCTGGAAGGGGTGTTAAAGGTCAAAAATCAAGATCTGGTGTTTCCATTAATGGCTTTGAAGGTGGACAAATGCCTATTTATAGACGGTTACCAAAAAGAGGTTTTAAAAACCATTTTAGAATAAAAACACAAGGTATTAGTTTCACTATGATAAATAATATTATCAAAAAATATAATCTTGATCCTTCTACAATTAAAGAAGAGGAGTTGTTTAACAAAAAAATTTTTAAGAGATCCAAGGGAAATTTAAAACTTCTCAATATCGGAGAACCTCTTAAAACAACTAATTTAGAAATTTCTTATGCTTCTAAAATGGCTGTAGAAGTTTTAGAAAAATTAGGTGGTAAAATTAAACTTACAAAGAAATAAATGGCAACAGCTGCAGACAGATTAGCTAACAACTTAAATTTTGGTGCTCTAGGAAAAGCAACTGAGTTAAGACAAAGACTTTTATTTACTTTAGGGGCATTAATTATCTTTCGCTTAGGTACATTTCTACCCATACCAGGTATTAATCCATTAGCTTTGCAGCAATTTTTCGAACAACAATCATCTGGAATATTAGGTATTTTTGATACATTTTCTGGAGGTGCACTTGGTAGAATGGGAATTTTTGCCCTTGGTGTAATGCCTTATATATCATCTTCAATAATCATGACCTTAATGCAATCTGCAATTCCTTATTTAAAATCTTTAAAAGAACAGGGATCAAAAGGGAGAAGGCAACTGCTACAATTTACAAGATATGTAACAGTTTTAATCGCAGCAGTTCAAGGATATGGAGTATCTATTGGTCTAGAATCAATGCAAACAACATATGGAAATATAGTTTTCGAACCTGGATTATTTTTTAGATTAACTACAGTAATAACTCTTGTAGGTGGAACAATTTTCCTCATGTGGTTGGGTGAACAAATTTCTTCAAGAGGAGTAGGAAATGGAATTTCACTAATTATAACTGCAGGAATTATTGCTAATCTCCCGAGTGCATTTGTTAGTACTTTACAATTGGGTAGAACAGGAGAATTAAGTATTGCGTTTATTTTAGGAATATTAATCCTTATATTGCTATTAATAATTTTTATAGTTTTCGTTGAAAAAGCCCAAAGACGTTTACCAGTTCAATATCCAAAAAGACAAGTTGGAAATAAGATTTATGGTGGTCAAAGCTCACATCTACCATTAAAAATCAATACAGCAGGTGTTATCCCTGTTATCTTTGCATCATCTATTCTCCTTCTTCCAAATACTATGTCTGGATTTGGAGCTGGATCATCTAGTGATATTTTTATTTTAATTTCAAGTTATTTAGGAAGAGGTCAACCACTGTATCTAGCATTGTATGCAGCAATGATAATATTTTTTGGATTTTTTTATACATCTATTGTATTTAATCCAGATGAACAAGCAGAAAACCTTAGAAAATATGGTGGTTTCATCCCAGGTATAAGACCAGGAGAAAATACTTCAAAATATATAGAATTTGTTTTGGTAAGACTAACAACTATAGGAACTATTTATTTAACCTTTGTAGCACTTTTACCAGAGTTCCTATTATCAAGAACATCAATTCCATTTTATCTTGGAGGAACAGCATTATTAATCGTAGTTGTGGTAATGATAGACTTTATTACTCAAGTACAATCACATCTATTCCAACATCAATATGAGGGTTTGCTTAAAAAAACTAAGTTAAAAGGTAGAAGATAGATTGGAAAAAATAATTTTCTTTGGCCCTCCTGGAGCAGGAAAAGGGACACAGGCTAAAATTATCTCAAAATTTTTAAATATTTCTCATCTCTCAACAGGAGATATCTTAAGAAAAAAATTATTAGATAAGGATGATATAGCAAAACAACTACAATCAATTATGTCTTCAGGTAATTTAGTATCAGATGATTTTCTTAATTCCATTGTATCTTCAAGGTTAAAAAATGAAACAGAGAAAGGCTTTATATTAGATGGTTACCCACGAACTTTAGCACAATCAGAATTCCTAAATAATTTTTTTGTAGAGACCTCTACATCTTTAGATTATATCTTTGATATCCAAATAAATTTCGAAATTCTTAAAAATAGAATAATAAAAAGATCCTCAGAAGAGGCTAGAGAGGACGATAATATAAATGTTATAGAAACAAGATATAATGAATATCTTAATTCTACTCAGAAAGTTTCAAATTTTTACAAAGACAATTATTCATCTATTTTTTATGAGTTAGACGGATCTAAACAAATCCAAGAAATAACTAAGGAAATTCAAGATATTTTAAAAAAATCATGAAAAACAGCCAAATTTTCATATATCTTTACTTGACTAATTGCATTATTATCATGTATTCACCCTCATTCATTTTTTTTGGATTTCATTATGGCTAGAATTTCAGGTGTCAATATTCCTACAAATAAGAAAGTAAACATAGCACTTACATATATTTTTGGCATTGGGAAAAAGATAGCTTTGGATATTTGTAATAATGCATCAATAGACATTACAAAACGTGTAAGTGAACTTAATGAAGAAGAAGTAAATAAAATAAGAGATTTAATTGATAAAGATTATTCAGTAGAAGGTGATCTGAGACGAAAAATATCTTTAGATATAAAAAGACTTAATGATTTAGGATGTTATAGAGGTCTTCGTCACAGAAAAAAATTACCAGTTAGAGGACAAAGAACACATACTAATGCTAGAACCAGAAAAGGTAAGGCTGTTGCTATCGCTGGAAAGAAAAAAGTTACAAAAGGTTAAAATGGTAGAGAAAAAAAAATCAAAAATAAAAAAGAAATTTTCTTCTGGTGTTGCTCATATAGTCTCATCATTTAATAACACTATTATTACTATTACTGATGATAAAGGTAATGCATTAGCATGGTCTTCTTCAGGACATAAAGGTTTTAAAGGGTCAAGAAAGTCTACACCTTATGCTGCCCAAATAGCAGCAGAAGATGTAGGTAACAAAGCAAAAGAATTTGGTTTAAAAAATCTTAAGGTAGAAGTATCGGGTCCAGGATCGGGACGAGAGTCTGCTCTAAGATCATTACAATCCATAGGTTACGTGATTACTTCAATTAAAGATGTCACTCCAATACCGCATAATGGTTGTAGGCCACGAAAAAGAAGAAGAGTTTAAAAAAAAGGAGCATTTAAGTGTTACAAAAAAACTGGAGTGAATTAATTAAACCTACAAAGATGGAAGTTAACGTAGATGAAAGTAATGGAAGAATTGGTAAGCTTACAGCTGAACCATTAGAAAGAGGATTTGGGTTAACATTAGGCAATTCAATTAGAAGAATTCTATTATCTTCTTTACAAGGAGCTGCTATTACTTCAGTTAAAATTAAAGGTGTAGTGCACGAATTTTCGACAATTCCCGGTGTTAAAGAAGATTTAACTGACATACTTTTAAATTTAAAATCAATAGCCGTAAAAGTTCATTCACCTGGCTTAAAAAAAATGTATATCAAATCGTCAGGATCTGGCGAACTTAGAGCAGGAAATTTTGAAACTGACTCTGAAACAGAAATTATGAATCCAGATCAGTTGATTATGACACTTGATTCTAATGCTGACGTAGAAATTGAAGCTAATATTGAAACAGGTAAAGGTTACGTAACTGCAGAAGTTGCTGAAGATGAAAATAAAAATATTGGAGAAATTAAACTAGATGCTATGTTCAGTCCTGTTGTAAAAGCTTCATATAAGATTGAGAACAGTAGGGTTGGTCAAGTAACTGATTTTGATAAGCTCGTTTTTGAGGTTGAAACAAATGGTGCAATTTCTCCTGATGATGCTATAGCTCTTGCAGCAAGAATTTTGCAGGATCAGCTTCAACCATTTATCAATTTTGACGAACCAGAGGTGCTTCCTGATCAATCTTCCGCAGAAAGTTTGTCATTTAATTCAAATTTATTAAAAAAAGTAGAGGAGTTAGAGCTATCTGTTAGATCTGCAAACTGTTTGAAAAATGATAATATAATTTATATTGGCGATCTTGTGCAAAAATCAGAATCAGAAATGTTAAGAACCCCTAACTTTGGTAGAAAATCTTTGAATGAAATTAAAGAGGTTCTACAACAAATGGAACTAAATTTGGGTATGTCAGTCCCTGATTGGCCTCCAGAAAATATTGATGATTTGGCAAAAAAATATGAGGATCCATTTAATAAGTAAAATAAATGAAACACAATATTAAAAATAAAAAACTTAACAAAACATCTTCACATAGAAAAGCTATGTTTATGAACATGTCCAATGCACTTATCAAGCATGAACAGATAACTACTACACTTGCAAAAGCAAAAGAACTAAGAAGATTTGTTGAGAAAATTGTTACTTTAGGAAAAAAGGGTGATTTAACATCTAGAAGAAAAACTATTTCAACCCTTCAAGATAATAAAATGACACAAAAAGTTTTTAATATATTGGCTGATAGATACAAAAATAGATCTGGTGGATATACACGTATCATTAAGTTAGGAAATAGATTTGGTGATAACGCTCCAACTGCAGTAATTGAATTTGTAGATCGAGATGAAAACGCTAAAGGTCTTGATAGTGGACCTATTATAGAAAAAAAATCTACTGAAGAAGTAGAGGAACAACCTCAAGCTTAAATATATTGTTTAACTTAATGTTAGTCGCCACTGGTGGTGCATTAGGCGCAATACTCAGATATCTTTTAACAAATATTAGCAAATCAATGTTTGCATCTAGTATTTATGGTACCATTTCTGTGAATATATTAGGTTCTTTTTTAATTGGATATTTTATAACATCTAATATTGGAAACAATTTATCTGAAAATTTTGTTAAATTTTTTTTAATTATCGGCCTTTTAGGATCTTTTACAACTTTTTCTGCATTTTCTTATGAAATTGTAGAACTAATAATTTCAAAAAAATATATTTCATCATTTACTTATATTTTTATTTCGATTTTTATTTGTATATTGTCAGCATATTTAGGAACCTTGTTAAATAAGTTTTGATTTGATTAAAAACATTAAAATTTTGAATCATTTGAATCAAAGACTAGATAAATATCTTAAAAACAAATATACGTCTTTGACACAAGGATTCATTGAGAAAAATATAAGAAAAAAAAATATTTTAATTAATAACTCAATAACTAAAGCAAACTATCTAGTTAAACTTAATGATGAGCTAAAAATATTAAATTTTCATGAGGCACTATATAAAAATAAAATAATTTTTAAAAAAAATATTAAAATACCCAAAGAATTTTTAAATCAATTCAAAAGATCAATAAAATTTGAAAACAACGATTTTATTGTTTTGGATAAATGGCCACAAATAGCTACTCAAGGAGGAAGTAAAATAAATATTTCAATAGATCATATAATCAAAAATATTAATTCACAATATAGGTTAGTACATAGACTAGATAAAGAAACATCAGGACTTCTTTTAATTGCTAAAAATCTTAATTATGCCAAAAAGCTATCTTATCTTTTCAAACAAAAAGAAATTACTAAATATTATATTGCTTTATGTGAAGGAAATCCAAAAAATAATTATTCTCAAGTCAAATTAGAAATTAAAAATAAAAAACTTAAAATTGAAAATACTCTAACAAATTATAAATTGTTAAATAAAAATAAAGGTATATCTTCAATATTATTTAATCCTCAAACTGGAAAAACTCATCAACTTAGAATAGTATCAAAAAATCTTGGATGTCCAATAGTGGGGGATCAAAAATATAATATTCATTCTAAGTATTCAAAAGAAAAATTGATGTTACATGCAATTGTGCTAAAATTTGAAGTGAATACAAAGAAGTTTGAATTTATTTCAAAATTACCAGATCATTTTCTAAGCTTTGTAAAAAAAAATAACATAAAAATTAGTAAAGATTTAAAAGAATATTTAAATAGTTTTTAATTTTTCTAAAAAAATTTTTTTAAATTTATTATCAAATTCAGATTGTTCTAATTTAATACCTAATTCTTCCATTGATGTATTTTTATACTCTTTTAAGCCACAGGAATGAATATAATTATAATATTTAAGATCAGGATTAATATTAAAGCTTAACCCATGGTATGTAATCCATTTTTTAATTCGTAATCCAATTGCACCAATTTTTTTTTCTTTTTCAAATGAAATATTATTACTTTTAGTTACCCAAACACCTACCCTGTCTTTGAAGGTTTGAGCTTCAATATTATAGTTTGCTAAAAAGGAAATAAGTGAATTTTCAATGATTGTAATAAATTTTCTAATATCTTTATTTTTGTTATTTAAATCTAACATAAAATAAACAATTCTTTGACCAGGACCGTGATAGGTTGTTTTGCCTCCGCGATTAGATTTTATTACATCAATAATATCCGAATTTAATATTTCTTCTTTTGAAGCACTTGTTCCTTGAGTAAAAATATGATTATGATTTAGAAACCATATTAATTCTTCGGATTTATTATTAATTATAGCATCAACTCTAGACTCCATATACATTACAGCTTCTTCATAATTTACTTCACTATTTGATATTTTAATTTCAAACTGTTTCATCTGTATTTAACTTTATTGATAGTTAATATCCTATCTGATATTTAATTCTACTATATATGCGGCTGTGGCGGAATTGGTATACGCGCAGCGTTGAGGTCGCTGTGGGATTTATCCTGTGGAAGTTCAAGTCTTCTCAGCCGCACCAATTTGTATGGAAGAAATTATTATAAAAAAAGATCAGGATTCTTCATCTAAATCTGTTGAACTAGTATCTGATTATTTAGAAAATTATAAATATGATAAAGTTTTATCTTATTTAAAAGATATTCATAATGCTGATATTGCAGATATTCTTCAAAATTTAGATCCAGTTTTACGACTAAGTCTTTTGAATATAATTGATAGAGATTTTGATCCTGAAATATTAACTTATTTAAATGATAGTGTTAGAGAAGAAATAATAGAAACTTTGGATATAAAACAATTAGCTAATAATGCTAAAAGTTTAGATACTGATGATGCTGTCGACTTAGCAGAAGATTTAGAAGAAAAAGATAAGACTATATTCTTAGAAAATTTAGATAAAGAAGAACGCACATTAGTTGAAGAAGGATTAAAGTATCCTGAAGATTCTGCCGGAAGATTAATGCAAAGACAATTTGTTGCCGTTAACCAATCATGGAATGTTGGTCAAGCAATTGATTATTTGAGAAAGAATAAAGCAAAACTACCTGAAGATTTCTATGATATTTATTTAATTAATAATAACCAAGAAGCAAAAGGTGTTGTTCCGTTAGGAAGGTTAATGGGTTCAAAAAGAGAAGTAGAATTAAATTCGATAACAAATAAAGAATTAAGATTAATTGATGTAAATACAGATCAGGAAGATATAGCCTTATTATTTAATAAATACGGATTGGTCAGTGCACCTGTTATTAATAATCGAAAAAAAATTATTGGATCTATTACGGTTGATGATGTTGTTGAGGTTATAGAAGAAGAAAGAGAGGAAGACATTTTAAAGCTTGGGGGTGTTGATCATACAGATTTATATGAGCCAGTTATTTCTACAACAAAATCAAGAATTTCGTGGTTAATTGTAAATCTAATGACAGCGGTGGTAGCTTCAATAGTTATTGGTTTTTTTGAAGCTGCTATAGAAAAAGTAGTAGCTTTAGCAATTTTAATGCCAATAGTATCTTCTATGGGCGCTAATGCTGGCACTCAAACTTTAACAGTTGCAGTTAGAGCTATTGCTGTGAAAGAATTAACAACTAGTAATACGATAAAAATAATAATCAAAGAAACTCTCATTGGCGGTATAAATGGTATCATATTCGCTGTTATAATATCTTTAATTTCTATTTATTGGTTCGATAATTTGCAGTTGGGTTTAATAATAGGTCTTGCTATGATATTAAACTTACTAATAGCTGGTTTTTCAGGAATTGTAATACCACTAGTTTTAGATAAACTTAAAATTGATCCTGCTTTAGCATCTGCAGTAATTTTGACTACAATAACAGATGTATTTGGCTTTCTTTCTTTTCTTGGATTAGCAACTTTATTTTTAATTTGATCTGAGCTATTTAAGTTAAATTAATGCTTAAAAAAAATGATCTGATAGATTACTTTTATAAAGGAATCAAAAATAAGAATGATTTACGCATAGGAGTAGAACACGAGAAATTTGTTTTAAAAAAAGACAGTTTACATCAATTGTCTTATGAAGAGCCCAATGGCATAAAAGATATTCTTTTAAAATTTGTAAATAAGGGATGGAAACCAAAGTATGATGATAAAAATACCACAATAATTGCGCTAGAAAGATTTGGTGAAAGTATAACTTTAGAACCAGGTGGTCAGATCGAATTATCTGGAGCACAATTAAAAAATATCCATCAAACCTGTACTGAAACTAATAGACATTTAAAAGAATTAAAAGATATTGGTGAAGAATTTGGCTTTATATTATTAGGATTAGGCGTTGAGCCAAGTTTATCTCTTGATGAATTTCCTTGGATGCCAAAACAAAGATATTCAATAATGAAAAAATATATGCCCAAAGTTGGTACTCTGGGACATCACATGATGAAACGCACATGTACAAACCAAGTAAATTTGGATTATCATTCCGAAGAAGATATGATTGCTAAGTATCGATTAATGTTAAATCTTGAAGGTATAGCAACTGCAATATTTGCTAACTCACCTTTTGATCAAAAACAAGTTTCTAAATATAAGAGTTTAAGATCTCATTTTTGGCATCACACAGACAAAGATAGAACAGGTTTATTGCCATTTGTTTTTGATAAAGATTTTAATTTTGAAAAATATGTGGAGTATGCTCTAGATGTACCAATGTATTTTGTAATTAAAAATCATAAATATATAAATATGACCAATTATACTTTTAGAGATTTTATGAAAAAAAATATTTCTAAAGATTTAAACATTGAACCTACTATAGAAGATTGGGTAAACCATTTATCAACTCTATTTCCTCAAGTTAGATTAAAGCAATTCCTAGAAATTCGTTCTATGGACGCATGTTCTTGGGATTTAATATGTTCTCAGCCTGCTTTTTGGATTGGTATTTTATACAATGATGAAGCTACTGATAAAACAAATGAAATTGTTGAAGGTTGGACTCAAAATGATAGAATTTTAATAAATAATTTAGCCCCACTAGAAGGTTTACAAACAAAATTCAAAAATACTGATCTTTTAGATATTGCTCAAAAATTGTTTGAAATTTCAAAATTAGGTTTAGATAAAAGAAATATTCTAGTAAAAAATGAAAAATATAACGAAACATTTTATCTAAAAGATTTAGAACAAAATCTATCAAATGGTCATTCACCAGCTGATTTATTAATCAATAAATATAATGGTAAATGGAAAAAAAATATTAAAAAAATATATGAGGAAGAAATTTTCTAATGAAAAAAAGTATAGCAATCCAAATGGATAATATTGAAACGATTGATTATGAATTCGATACATCTTTTTTAATAGGTTATGAGGCACAAGAAAGAGGTTATGATATTTTTTATTACAATCCAAAAGATTTATTCATAAAAGAAAATGCTATTCAAGCATCTGGATATTATTTAGAGCTACAGCTAGACGAAAAAAATTATTTTAATTTTAAATCTAATAAAATAATTGCTAAATTAGAGGATTTTCAATTTGTCTTTTTAAGACAGGACCCTCCTTTTGATATGAATTATATTACATCGACTTATATTTTGGACTTACTTCCATCTTCAACAATTGTTGTAAATGATCCAACAGCAGTTAGAAATTCTACTGAAAAATTATTTACATTTAATTTTAAAGAATTTATGCCACCCACTTTGGTAACAAAAGATTTAAAAATTATTGAAGAATTTTTAGATAAAGAAGAAGATATTATAACCAAACCACTTTATGGTAATGGAGGAGAGGGTATACATAGATTTGATAAAACTAATTTCAATTCTAAAATATTAGAGGAATATTTACACTTGCCTATAATGGTACAAAAATTTATCAATGAGATAGAGCATGGTGACAGGAGAATTATTTTTTTCGATGGTGAATATTTTGGTTCAGTTGCGAGAATACCACAAGAAGGTAATTTAAAGGCAAATTTTCATGCTGGCGGTAAGGCAAATAAAACTGACCTAGTTTATAGGGACCAAGAAATTATCAAAAATTTGGGACCAAAACTAAAAGAACATAATCTCTTTTTTGTTGGAATTGATATAATTGGAAATTATCTAACAGAAATAAACGTAACTTCACCTACAGGATTGAAGCAAATTAATGCATTAAACAATGTAAAATTAGAGAAAGATTTTTGGGATAAGCTTGAAGCAAAATATAAATTAGTTTAATTATAATTTTTAAAGGAAAACATATGCACGAAAATAGAATTTTAATACACAAACTAAAAAATTTTGAAAATATAAATTCAAATTTTCTTATAATAACATTGATGTTATTTGGTTCAATTTTATTAGCGATTTCCGCTAAAGTTCAAGTACCATTTTGGCCGGTGCCAATGACAATGCAGACGTTTGTCATATTCTTAATAGGAATGACATATAGTGTAAGATTATCTTTTGCTACAGTTGCTTTTTACCTTTTTCAAGGAGCCATAGGACTTCCTGTTTTTGCAGCCGGTGGCGGAGTTGCTTATTTAGTTGGACCAACGGCAGGATATCTTTATGGTATGTTATTTGCATCTATCGTTATAAGTAATTTAGCAAATTTAGGTTTCAGCAAAACATATTTTAAAGCTACAGTATCTCTACTAATTGGTTCTGCTATTATATTTTCATTTGGCATCATCTATCTTGGTTATATTATTGGTTTCGAAAAAGCAGTAGCTGCTGGTCTTTTGCCATTTATTCCAAGTGAATTGTTTAAAATTGCATTGGCAGTTGCTTTGATACCAACTTTACACAAAATTATTACAAAATAATAATTAATGAAAATAGGTATTGATGTAGGCGGTACCAAAACTGAGGGTATTCTATTAGATCCAAATGGAACTGAAATAGATAGAAAAAGAATTAATACTGAAAAAAATTATGATGGAACAATTAATGGAATAGTCTCCATTATAAATCATTTTGAAGATAAGCATGGCAAAGCAGAATCTGTTGGTATGGGAATGCCAGGGGCCATATCAAATGATACAGCTTTAATTAAAAATGCAAATTCTATATGGTTAAATGGTAAACCATTTAAGCAAGATTTGGATAAAATTCTTAATAGAAATATTAATATAGAAAATGATGCTAATTGTTTCACACTGTCTGAAGCAGTAGATGGAGCAGGTAAAGGTTATCAAGTTGTTTTTGGAGTAATCATCGGAACAGGTGTTGGTGGTGGTATTAGCATTGATCAAAAAGTTATAAGAGGGCGAAATAGTATAAGCGGGGAATGGGGCCATATAGTACTGCCAGGTAGAACTGAAGAAGAAAAAAAATATGTAAAAAAATGTTATTGTGGGAAAAATGGTTGTTTAGAAACTTACATATCTGGCCCAGGATTTTCATCGGCTTATAACTTGCGTTTCAATAAAAATTATAATTCACATCAGATATTAGAGGGTTTTATTAATAATGAAGAAAATAGTATTTTTGCACTAAATCAATACATTGATCATTTAGCTAGAGGTTTATCTGTTGTATGTAATATCCTTGATCCAGATGTAATAGTTTTGGGTGGTGGTATGTCCAATATAGATTTTATTTATGAAAATATAAATGATATTCTAAAAAAATATGTTTTTACTGATACGCTAGAAACTAAAGTTGTAAAAAATGTTTATGGGGATTCTAGTGGTGTAAGGGGAGCTGCTTGGCTCTCTTAAATACCGCCCATTGAAATATATTTTATAGTTAAATAATCATCAAGGCCATATCGAGAACCTTCTCTTCCCATTCCTGATTCTTTTACACCCCCAAAAGGAACTTCAGCAATTGTTGGTAGTCCATTATTAATAGATACAATGCCATATTCGAGTGCTTCGGCAACTCTCCAAATTCTTCCTATGTCTCTTGAATAGAAATATGAAGCTAATCCATAAGGAGTATCATTAGCCATTTTAATCACTTCATCATCACTGGAAAATTTATAAAGAGGAGCAACAGGTCCAAATGTTTCTTCAAAAGTTATTTTTGCCTTTGTAGATACATTAGAGAGAACAGTTGGTTGATAGAAATTCCCACCAAGCGAATGCACATCTCCACCAATTGCTATTTTAGCTCCTGTATTAACTGCGTCTTGTACATGATCAACTACTTTTTCTAAAGAGGATTGATCAATTAAAGGACCAGATGTAATTCCATCTTCAAGTCCATTGCCCACTGTTATTTTACTGACTTCATTTGTAAATTTTTCCAGGAATTCGTCATAAATATTTTCATGCACAAATATTCTATTTGAACAAATACATGTTTGACCACTATTTCTAAATTTACTTTGAAGAGCTCCTGCAACAGCTTCATCCATATCTGCATCATCAAAAACAATAAATGGTGCGTGACCACCAAGTTCCATAGAAACTTTTTTTACTGTTGAGGCACTTTGCTCTAAAAGTATTTTTCCAACCTCCGTAGATCCAGTAAAAGAAATTTTTCTAACAATAGGGTTGCTTGTTAGTTCTTTACCAATTTCACTTGCCGATCCAGTTATTACATTAAATACACCATCTGGAAAACCAGCTTTCTTAGCAAGTACTGCTACAGCTAATGCTGAATAGGGTGTTTGGCTTGCTGGTTTAACAACAGTAGTACAACCAACTGCTAGAGCGGCCGCACATTTTCTTGTTATCATTGAATTTGGAAAATTCCATGGAGTTATTGCTCCAACAACACCAACAGGTTGTTTAATTATTACAATTCTTTTTCCAGGTCTTGGATCAGGAACTATGTCACCATAAACTCTTTTTGCTTCTTCAGCATAGAATTCAATATATGAAGCACCCATTAGTATTTCACCCTTTGCTTCAGCTAGAGGTTTACCTTGCTCAATAGTCATGATTTTAGCTAAATCATCTGCATTTTCTGTAATTAACTCCCCCCATTTTTTAAGAATGACTGATCTTTCTTTCGCAGTAGTTTCTTTCCAAGTTTGGAAAGCAGTATTAGCATCATCTACAGCTTTTTTAGTTTCTAAAACTGAGCATTTTGGGACATTGCCAATAATTTCAAGAGAGGCTGGATTATTTACCTCAAGAGTTTCTCCTGAAGAACTGTCAACCCATTCCCCATTTATAAAACATTTTTGTTTAAAGAGTGATTTGTTATTTAATTCCATAAGTTTTGATTATAATGCATAGTTTTAAATTAAGGAAAATATAATGACAATAGTTAATTCTTGGAATGAATGGGATCCATTAAAGCATGTTATAGTTGGAGCAGTTGAAAATGCCAACATACCTCCAATGGAACCAGCGCTTGAACCAAAAATTAGTAAAGATAGTGGTATGGCAGGATCTCACGGACCACGTTCAAAAGAGTCAATTGATAAAGCAAATATACAATTAGAAAACTTTGTTAAAATTTTAAATTCTCTAAATATAAAAGTTGATAGACCAACACCAATTGACTTTTCTCAGAGTATCGAGACGCCCGATTGGTCTAATGATGGTATGTTTGGTTGTATGCCCCCAAGAGATGTTATTCTCACTGTAGGAAATGAAATGCTGGAAGCACCAATGTCTTATAGATGTAGATGGTTTGAGTATCTTGCCTATAGACCTTTACTTGAAAAATATTATTCAGAAGATAAAAATATGAGATGGGAATCGGCTCCAAAACCAAGATTAACAAATCAATCTTATAAGTCTAATTATCTTCCTGAAGGCATAACGGAAGAAGAACGATATAAAAAAATTGAAAATAGAGACATGATATTGACAGAAAAAGAACCACTTTTTGATGCAGCAGAAATTTTACGCTTTGGAAAAGATCTTTTTTATCATAACAATTTTACATCAAATTTAAGCGGTTTAGATTGGTTAAGAAGACATTATTCAAATCATCGCGTTCATCAAATAAATTTACCTGGTGATTTAATTCCAACTCACATAGATGCATGTTTTACTCCTATTAAACCAGGAGTTATAATCATTAATCCAAATAGAAAAATATCATCAGAGCAAAGAAAAATTTTCGATGATAATAAATGGGAAATTCATGAGGCAGCACCTTCCATTCATAATAGCCCACCACCTATGTGTTATTCATCAATCTGGTTATCAATGAACGTTTTGATAATTGATCCTAAAACTATATGTGTTGAAGCAACTGAAGAAAAAATGATTAAACAAATGGAAAGTTTTGGATTGGAGGTTATACCAGTTCCTTTTAGGGACGTTTATGCGTTTGGTGGTAGTTTACATTGTGCCACTACTGATGTTCATAGAGAGGGTGAGTGTGAGGATTATTTTCCAAATCAATAATGTATAGTTTTAATCAAAATAACGTTAAAGCCAATTTACATGATACAAAATTTTCTAGAATTGGTGTAATTACACTATCGACTGATTTTACAATTGAGCAAGATTTTATAAAAATTTGTCATAATTTACCAGTTGACCTATTTTTTAATAGGATACCTTTTTTAAATCCTCTAACTCATGAAAATTATATAAAGATGGCTGATCATCTTACAGAAATAACAAATCAAATATTACCCAATGAGAAAATACAAGTTGTAGCGTATGGATGTACTTCGGGCACTATTGAAATTGGTGAAAAAAGAATAAGATCTGAAATCTTCAAAGCTAAACCTGATGCGTTAATTACCACACCTATTACATCAGTTGTCAAAGCACTTAAATTGCTTAATCATAAAAAAATTGCTGTTCTTACCCCTTATCCAAAAGATGTGAATATTAAAGTTTACAAATATTTAATTGATAGTGGATTTGAAATTAAATCATTTAGTTCGTTTAATTTAAATTATGATTCAGAAATTGCCAAAGTTACTCATGATAGTTTAATACAAACAATTTCCTCAATTGATTTAACAGATGTTGATAGTATTTTTGTTTCTTGTACTGCATTAAAAGTAATTGATATTATCGAAGAATTAGAGTCAAAATTAAGCACAGATATCATTTCAAGTAATCAAGCTATTATTTGGGATTCATTAAGATTGTCTAATATTAATCAAAAAATTGATGGTTATGGTAACCTATTTAAATTACATTAAATAGGGATTAAATTGATTACACTTCAACAAATACAAGATGCACATAAGAAAATTTTACCTTATGTTAATTATACACCATTAATTAATTCTAACTTCTTATCAAAAAGTAATAAAGTAAAACTAAAGTTAGAAAATTTTCAAATCACTGGTTCATTTAAGTTAAGAGGTGCGATTAATAAACTTCTTTCTTTAAATGAAGATGACAAAAGCAAAGGAGTCATTGCAGTTTCTACAGGCAATCACGGCAAAGGCGTTGCTTATGCTTCAAAGGTATTGGGCATTCAATCAACAATATATATGTCTTCAATGGTTCCAGAATATAGAAAAGAAGCTATTGAAAAATTAGGAGCAAAAGTAGAAATTATTGGAAAGAATAGTGATGAAGCAGATTTGTATGCTAAACAAATTGCGAAAGAAAAAAATATCCCATTAATTCATCCTTTTGATGATGAAGATATTATTATTGGTCAAGGTACAGTTGGCCTTGAAATGCTTAATGAGTTTCCTGAAGTTGATACTGTAATAATACCAACATCTGGAGGTGGTCTTATATCTGGAATAGCACAAGCTATTAAACTTCAAAAACCTGACACAAAAATTATCGCCGTATCTATGGAAAGAGGTCCTTCAATGTATGAAAGTCTAAAAAAAGGCAGACCTGTGGATGTAGAGGAAATTGAAACTTTAGCTGATTGTCTAGGGGGTAGTATTGGCTTAGATAATAAATTTACATTTAATATTGTACAACAATACGTTGATGACTTTGTTTTAGTAAGTGAAGAAAAAATAGCTGAGGGAATTAGAATAAATTTTTTAGAACATAAAATTGTATCTGAAGGTGCTGCAGCAACTAGCGTAATGGTTGTTAAAGAAAAACTAACATCGCACTTAGGAAAAAATATAATCTGTTTAATTTGTGGTGGAAATATTGACTCGGAACTATTTAACAAAGTTTTAAGCCATGCTCATCCTTAATAAAAATGATATTATTCAACATGTAAATTTGAATAAAAATCTCATACCAATAATAGAGGAGGCTTTTATAAGTTTATCAAAAAAATTGGTAATGATGCCACCTATAATGAGAATTGATATTGAAAAATATCATGGTGAATCTGATGTTAAAGCTGCATACGTTGAGGGTCTTGATAGTTTTGCAATAAAAATTGCTTCAGGTTTTTTTGATAATCCAAAACTTGGTCTGCCATCTAGCAATGGACTGATGGTTTTATTAGATTCAAAGACTGGTGTTGTAAAATCTGTTCTATTGGATGAAGGTTATCTTACAGATACTAGAACAGCTATAGCAGGAGCAATAGCTACAAAATATTTATCAAATCAAAATGCTAATTCTGTTGGTATTATTGGAGCTGGAATCCAAGCCAAATTACAACTTCAAGCAATAATGTTAGTTAGAAAAATAAAAAAAATAATAGTCTGGACAAGAGATGAGACAAAAGCAAACCAATTTATCGAAGGTTTTAAAGATTTAGATTTAGATTTGCATGTAGCTTCTTCTTGCAAGGAGTTGGCAAGCTTATTAGAAATAATCGTTACAACGACTCCTAGTAAAAAACCGCTTTTGGAATTTGATTGGATAATTAAAGGAACTCACATAACAGCAATGGGATCAGATGCAGAACAAAAAAACGAATTAGATCCTCAGATGTTAAAACATTGCGATCAATATGTACCTGACAATCAATTACAAACAAGTGTTTTGGGTGAATTACATCATGCTTTAAAACAAAATATAATTTCTTCTAAAGAAAAATTTAATGAACTTGGCGATATTATTAACGATCCAAGCTTAGGAAGAAAAAATAAAGAGGATATAACAATATGTGATTTGACAGGAACTGGCGTACAAGATACTGCAATAGCAAGATTTGCTTATAATCTTTGTAAAACAAATAATTTAGGCATCAATATTTAATTTATGAGTCAAGCAATAATAAAAAAAACGTCTGATTACTTCAAATCAAAAGGAGTTGTCTTGCCAAGTATTAGTGAACTTCAAGACCCTCAAATTATTAATGATGATATTAAAAATTCTTTAAAAAAAATTAATAATAATGATATCAATCCTCTTAACCTCTTTAGAGTTCATTGGTTTAATAAAAGAGATCAATCAGGTTTTGGAAATGAGCCTGAATATATTTTGCTTCCAACAGAATTCACAGGTGTTAAGGCAAAGATAATTGTAAATATGGGACGATATTTTCCCTTAATAACAGCTCATAAAGTTTTGGCAGCTTATGGTTGTTTGCTTCCAAGAATATTAAATGGCACTTTTGATTATGAAAAACATAAAGCAGTTTGGCCTTCTACAGGAAATTATTGTAGGGGCGGAGTAGCAATATCTCGGATAATGGGTCTTAATAGTATTGCAATACTTCCTGAAGGAATGAGTAATGAGAGATTTGAATGGTTGAATAATTGGGTTGAAGATAAAAAAAATATCATAAAGACAAAAGGCACAGAAAGTAATGTTAAAGAAATTTACGATGCTTGTAATGAATTAAAAAAAGATAATCAAAATGATATCATAAATCAATTTGATGAGTATTATAATTACAGTATTCATCGTTCTATAACGGGTCCATCTTTTGAAAAATCATTTCTTAAAGTTAAAGGTGACAGTAATTTAACTCCTAGGTTTTACGTAAGTGCTTCAGGATCAAGTGGTACTCTAGCAGCAGGAGATTATCTTAAAGATAAATTACAGACGAAGATTGCAGTTGTTGAAGCTTTGGAGTGCCCGACTTTGCTTCATGGAGGTTATGGTGAACATAATATACAAGGAATTGGTGACAAACATGTCCCCCTTATTCATAATGTAATGAATACAGATTTTGTCGTAGATGTTTCTGATCAAGCTACCAATAATCTAAATATGATTTTTAATACTGAAATAGGAAAAAAGTTTTTAATTGAGAAAAAAAATTTTGAGCCTGATTTTGTTTCACGACTTCCTGAATTTGGCTTTTCAGCAATAGCAAATATATTGGCATCAATAAAACTAGCTAAATATATGGATTTAAATAGTGACGACGCAATTATAACGGTCGCTACAGATGGTGCAGATTTATACATGTCAGAGTTGAATAAGACCATTGCTGATTTTAAAAATAATTATGATGAAATAGTTTGTGCTGAACTATTTGGAAAACACTTATCAGGAATATCTACTGATAATATGCTAGAACTTTCTTACATGGATAAGAAAAGAATATTTAATTTAGGGTACTTTACTTGGGTAGAGCAACAAGGTGTAAGTCTCGAAGAATTTGAAAAAAGAAATGATCAAAAATTTTGGAATTCACATTATGAATATATGCTTTCTCTAGACAATAAGATTAAAGAATTTAATAATATGTAGGTTATGAAAACTCAGTCATTACATAACCAATTAGTAGAATGGCGTCATGATCTTCATATGCACCCACAATTAAGTTTTGAAGAAGAGTATGCTGCAGCAAAAGTGTCAACACTTCTAAAAGAGTTTGGCATAGAAGTTCATTCTGGTATTGCTAGAACTGGAGTAGTTGGAATTTTAAAAAAAGGAAATAGCTCAAAATCAATAGGTATAAGAGCTGACATGGATGCTCTTCCTATACATGAAACTAATAAGTTTAGTTATAAGTCTAAGTTTGATAACAGAATGCATGCATGTGGACATGACGGTCATACAACAATGTTATTAGGTGCAGCAAAATATTTATCAGAAAAAGGTAACTTTAACGGAACGGTATATTTTATTTTTCAACCTGATGAAGAGAATACATTCGGTGCAAGAACAATGATTGATGAAGGATTGTTTGATAAATTTAACATTGATGAAGTTTACGCTATGCACAATATTCCTAACATGGAAATTGGAACATTTGGTACAAGAAATGGAGCTATTACAGCCAGCGAAAATTTATTTGAAATTGAAATAAAAACTAAAGGGGGGCACGCTGCATTACCTCATATGGGGGTAGATGCAATAACTGTTGGTTCTCAAATAGCTGTAGCACTTCAATCGATAGTATCTAGGAAATTAAATCCAGCAGACAATGGTATAGTGTCTATTACCGAATTTATAACCGATGGTAAAAAAAATGTTCTGCCAGGTATGGTAAAAATGACTGGTGACGCAAGAGCTTTATCAAAAGAAACAAATGAAAAAATTGCTTCAAAAATGTTACAAATTGTCGAAGGCATTTGCAATGCACATGGTGTTAATGGTAGTGTTAAATATGAAACAGCCTGTCCTGTAACATTTAATTCAAAAAATCAAACTGAGTCTGCAACAAAAGCTGCAGTTTCTTTACTTGGTAGTGATAAATGTAATGGTAATATAGAACCACGTTTATTCTCAGAAGATTTTTCTGTTATGGCAAATGAAAAACCTGGCTGCTTTGTTTTAATGGGTAACGGAACATCAGAGCAGCATTCCAGACCTTTACATGCTGATAATTATGATTTTAATGACGAATTATTAGTCATAGGTTCTTCATATTGGACTGAATTGGTAGAACAACAATTAAAATAAATGTTTTCTGAAAACTTAAATAAACTAAAGAAAAAAATGTCTGAGAACAATATTGATCTCTCAATTATAACTGATGATGACTCGATATATTATTTCACAGGATACCATGACTTCCTTCATATGGATTTTTATCGACCAACATTATTAGTTGTTTCAAATGATCATAAAACTTATTTAATTACACCTCTTCTTGATGTTTTATTAGTACCAGAATCTTGTCCTGTAGATATGGTTGAAACATGGAATGATGGTATTGGAAATGAATGGAGAGAATTATTACCTCAAATCATTAATCAGCATAAAAATATTTTTATTGAAAAATTAAAAATTAACCCAATGGTTAAGAGTTATTTAGACGAATTACTTCAAGACCATCCTGGGGATTTAACCAAATTAATAGATAATATAAGAATGATTAAATCTAATCATGAATTGAATATAGCTCGTCATGCTGGCGAAGTTGGTATGGCTATGATGGAGGCAGCAAAAAAAACAATTGGCCATAATGTTCCTGAGTATGAGGTTGCACTTGCACAATCACAAGCTGGAACAAGAAAAGCTGCAGATCTTTTAAAAGAATTTTATCCCGATAATATCAATATGTCTCCAAATATTCACTTTTTACCCGTTATGACATCGGGTCATGATTTACCTAAAACTCACCATCGTGCTTCAACCAAAATTATAAAAAAAGGTGATCCCGTATTCGTATGTTATTGTGGTTCTACAAATTTTCATAGGTTTAAATTAGGTTTTGACAGAATATTTTGGGTAGAAGAAATTCAATCTGATGAACAAATAAAAGCTTTTGAGACTGCAGTTAAATCTCAAAAAGCTGCTCTTGAAATTCTTGGCCCTGGAGTAACAGCTGAAGAAGTTCATGCTGCTTATGCAGATACTATACAGTCTGAGGGATACCCTTATCCTACATTTCGATGTGGAAGAGGTACAGGCTTTAGCTTTTTAGAGGAACCACAATTAGTAGTTGGTAATAAAACAGTACTGGAGCCTGGAATGGTATTTGCCGTTGATGGCGGGGCAAGTGCAAATAATTTTAGATCACAAGTTGGTGATAGTTTTATTATAACAAAAGATGGATACGAACAAATTACACATCATTCCAAAAATATTGATGATCTAATAATTCCACATGGATGAAATCACACTATTTAACACTCATTGCTGTGGTGAAATTGGGGATGTCGTAACTGGAATTAAAGGCTTGAAGTTTAATTCACCTGATGAAGCTTCTAAAAAACTTTTTTTAGATAAAAAGTGGAGAAATTTTTTTTTAAATGAACCTCGGGGAGGAGTCTTTAAACATTGTAATATTATTTTAGAACCTTCAAATAAAAATGCAGATGCTGGATTTGTAATTATGGAACCAGAAGATAATCCTCCAATGAGTGGATCAAATGCAATTTGTGTAACAACAGTCTTATTAGAAAAAAATATTGTACAAATGAAATATCCTAAAACCACGCTTACACTTGAAGCTCCCGGTGGTTTAATAAAAGTTGTTGCTGATTGTGAAAATAAGAAAGTTAAAAGTGTCACTTTAACTAATCTTGCCTGCTTTGCAGACAAAATAGATGTAGATTTAAAGACTAAAAATTATGGTACAATTAAAGTAAGTACTGCTTTTGGAGGTGACAGTTTTTTAATTTGTAATGCTAGTGATTTTAATCTTAAAATTGAACCAAAGAATGCAAATAAATTTGTAAATGTTGCCAAAGAATTATTGAAAGAAGCAAATGCATCTATTGGGTTTGAACATCCTACTATTAAAGGATTAGACTATCTTTCCTTTTGCCAATTTATTGAACCCTTAAAAAAAAATAATCAATCATTACTTACAGGATTAAATACAGTTGTTATACGACCCGGGAAACTTGATCGCTCACCTTGTGGTACAGGTACTTCAGCAAGATTAGCAGTAATGAAAGAAAAAAATGAAATACAAATAAATGAAGAATTTATATCAAAGTCTATTATAGGATCTTCATTCAGAGCATGTATTGAAAAAGAAATTAAAATTAATAACAAAAATTGTATTATTCCAAAAATAACAGGTAGTGCATTTATTACTGGAAAACAAAGTTTATATATCGATAAGGATGATCCTTTTCCAGAGGGTTATAGATTAAATGACACATGGCCAGATTCATTAAGTTAACTGTGATTAAATAACACTAGCTTGGCAAGTTAATTCATTTTACTTTCATCAACTATTCTAATAATTAATAAAACAAATGACAAAATTTAATGCCTGGAATGTAATTAAAAACGGTTTAAATGGTCAGTCTTATTGGACTAGACAATGGCGTGATCCAGAACCAAAAAGTAGTTATGACGTTGTAATAATTGGGGGAGGTTTGCACGGTCTTGCCACAGCATATTATTTAGCAAAGAATCATAATATAAAAAATGTAGCTGTCTTAGAAAAAGGCTGGATTGGTGGAGGAAACGCTGGACGTAATACAACTATTGTAAGATCAAATTATATGATGCCAGGCAACCACGAATTTTATGAACATTCTTTAAAGTTATGGGAAAATTTAAGTCACGAATTAAATTATAATGTAATGTTTAGCCAACGAGCTCATGTCTCATTATTTCATAGCCCTGGTGCTAAAGATTCAGTTTCACGGATTTATAATATTATGCGACTCCACGGAACTGATGCAGAACTTTGGGACTTAAAAACTTTAAAGAAAAAAATTCCGCATTTAAATTATCATAATTCTAGGTTTCCAATACTTGGAGCTGCAGTTCAAAAAAGAGCAGGCAATGCAAGACACGATGCAGTTGCATGGGGTTATGCAAGGGCTGCAGATACATTAGGTGTAGACATTCTGCAAAATTGTGAAGTTACAGGTTTTACAAGAAAGAATGGAAATATTGAAAGTATTCAAACTTCAAGAGGAATTATAAAAGGAAAGAAAATAGGATTTGCTGTTGCAGGCAATACTTCAGTATTATGGCAAATGGCAGAATTAGGCAACCTGCCAATTGAGTCTCATAAACTACAAGCATTTGTATCTGAGGCTGTTAAGCCACTTCTAGATCAGGTTGTTGTTTACGGTGTAGGTGGTGCACATTTCTATATATCGCAGTCAGATAAAGGAAGTATGGTGTTTGGTGGTGATCTTGACTGGTATAAATCATATGCTCAAAGAGGTAATCTTCCTATGGTTCAAGATGTTGCCGAAGCGGCGATGGCAATATTTCCTTCACTTGGAAGAATAAGATTACTTCGTCATTGGGCAGGTGTTATGGATATGACAATGGACGGATCATTTTTTATTTGTAAAACGCCAATATCTAATCTCTATTTAAATGCTGGTTGGAACTATGGAGGTTTTAAAGCTAGTCCTGCATCCGGTTGGTATTTTGCTGACTTAATCGCAAATGAAAGCCCGCATAACTACGTGCAAAATCATAATTTAGAAAGATTTGAAAAAGGTATCAATATTGATGAACGTGGCGCAGGACCTGATCCGAAATTGCACGGTTAAATGATTAGAATCAATTGTCCTTATTGTGGTGAAAGAGATCATAGTGAATTTAGCTATGGAGGAGATGCAACAATCAATTATCCTTCGTTAGATGCATCTGAGAAAGAATGGACTGAAGCTATATTTTTTAGAAAAAACATAAAAGGGTTTCAATTTGAAACATGGCATCATTCTAATGGATGTAGAATGTGGTTAGTGGTTGAACGTTCTACTGTCACTCATGAAATAAAAAGTGTCAAACCATGCCATCCGGATTTACAGAAGGTTGTAGAAAATAATAAATGAAAACACGAAGATTAGATAACTATGGAAAAATTAATAGAGATAAAATTTTATCCTTTAGGTGGGATAAAAAAAATTACAAAGGTTTTGAAGGAGATACGCTAGCATCGGCATTACTAGCAAATAATATCGGCATAGTTGGTAGAAGCTTTAAATATCATAGACCAAGGGGAATATTTTCTAGTGGAGTCGAGGAATCCGGTGCTTTAGTTACAATTGGTTCAAAAGATAGAAGAGATCCAAATGTAAGAGCAACAACACAAGAATTATATAATGGTTTGGAAGCAAGTGGTCAAAATGCATTTCCAAATGTAAATTTTGATCTAGCTGGAATAAATAATTACTTAGGCAGGTTTTTTGCAGCTGGTTTTTATTATAAAACTTTTATGGGAATACCTCCACTTGAATGGGGTAAAGGAACAGCCATATGGATGTTTTTTGAAAAATTTATTAGAAAAGCTGCGGGAATGGGAAGTGCGTCTGGGTTACCTGATCCAGATACTTATGAGCATGCTCATGATTTTTGTGATTTAATTGTTGTAGGATCAGGACCTGCTGGTGTTGCAGCTGCATTAGAGGCAGCAGAAAAAAAATTAGATGTTATTTTAGTTGAGCAAGATAGTCTTATTGGAGGAAATCAACTTGCAGAAAATGATTTTGATAACTCACAAATTAAAAATCAACTTGAAAATCTAGGCATAAAAATAATGACTAGAACTACTGCGTTCGGACTATATGATAATTGCGTTGTTGGTTTATTAGAGAGAGTAACAGACCATATATCAGCACCAAATGTAAACATTCCACGCCAAAGATTTTGGACCATTAGAGCAAAGCATATAATTGTTGGTGCTGGAGCAATTGAAAGACACATATCATTTAATAATAATGATATTCCTGGTGTAATGACCGTAAATGCATCAAAGCATTATTTGAATAGATATGGTGTACTAACTGGAAAAAGAATTGTGATAGCTACAAATAATGATTCTGTTTATGAAACAGCACATCAATTATCAGAAGCTGGGGCCAATGTAACTGTTCTTGATTCACGAACTAATTTTGAAATTGAGACAAATAAAAGTTTTGAAATTAGAAAAGGGTATGTACCTTATAATATTAATGGTTCAAAAAAAATTGATAGTTTAGATATATCAAAAAGTGAAATTATTAATAAATTTGAAACTATAAATTGTGATCAGGTTCTATTATCAGGTGGCTGGTCACCTGCTGTACATTTGTTATCTCACAGAGGCGTAAAGCCTAAATGGGATTATAACAATGCTTGTTTTTTACCAAGTGACACAAAAGAAAATATTACAATGGTAGGTTCTTCTAGAGGTTTATGGAATAAAAATGATTGTATTGCTTCTGGGATAGCAGGAACTACTGATGCGTTGAACCGTTTAGGTATTTCTAAAACAAATTATTTTTTCCCAAAACCTGGTGGATGGAAAAATCCCATACAACCACTTTATGAAGTAAAATATAAAAAATCTAGATCAAAAAGTTTTGTAGATTATCAACATGATGTAACAACAGATGACGTAAGACTCGCACATCGTGAAGGTTTCATTTCGGTAGAGCATCTTAAAAGATACACAACTTTAGGTATGGCAAACGATCAAGGAAAAATGGGAAATATCATTGGATTGTCTTTAATGGCTGAACTTTTAAATAAAGAAATTCCAGAAGTTGGAACTACTGTTTTTAGACCTCCTTATACTCCTGTATCTATAGGTGCCTTAAGCGGAAGAAATGTTGGAAAACATTTTAGGCCGTTAAGAGTAACGCCAATGCATCAATGGAATATTGATCATGGTGCAAAAATGATTGAAGTTGGATTGTATCAAAGACCTTGGTATTATCCCAAAGAAAATGAAACTTTAAGTGACTCTTATATAAGAGAAGCATCAACAGTAAGAAAAACAGTTGGAATTTGTGATGTAACATCATTAGGCAAAATAGCTATTCAAGGACCAGACTCTACCGAATTTTTAAATAGAATTTATTCGAATGGTTTTTCAAAACTACAAGTTGGAAAAGCTAGATACGGTATCATGTTGCGTGATGACGGTATTGTAATGGATGATGGCACGTCTTGGAGATTAGCAGAAAATGAATATTTTATGACGACGTCTACAGGTGAAGCTGCAAAAGTGATGTCATGGTTAGAAGAATTACTTCAAACTAGATGGACAGATCTTAATGTTAATGTGACTAGTGTTTCTGAACAATGGGCAGGCGTATCAGTTGCAGGACCTAAATCTAGAGAAGTTCTCAATAATTGTGTCGATGATTCTTTGGTTGTAACTAATAATAACTTACCTTTTATGGGTGTTACTTCAACATTTCTTAAAGGTAATATTCCTTGTAGAATTGCAAGAATTAGTTTTTCAGGTGAATTAGCTTTTGAAGTTTATGTCAAATCAGATTTTGCTAATACAATGATGGATCTACTTTGGGCAAATGCAAAAAAATATGATGGATGTTTATATGGATTAGAAGCTTTAGGCGCACTTAGAGTTGAAAAAGGTCATGTAACAGCCGCTGAGCTTGATGGAAGGGTAACAATTGATGATGCAGGTTTAAGCAAAATGGCTTCTACAAAAAAATCATATATTGGAAGCGCAATGAGAAAACGAGGAGTATTAAAAAATAATGATCGAGAAATTCTAGTAGGTTTCTTTCCTACAAACTTAAAGGAAACTTTTAATGCTGGAACTATTGTCTGTGAAAAAAATAATATTAAAGGACAGGGTATCGGAAGAATTACTTCAGTTACTTATTCTCCTGAACTTGGACATTGGATTGGATTAGGTTTTGTCAAGGGTGGTTTAGATAAATGGAAAGATACCAATTTAATTGGGGCAGATCCTGTAAGAAATAAACAAATGAATTTAAAAGTTGTTTCACCACATATGATTGATCCTAAAGGAGAACGAATGTATGCATAGACATTCTGCACTAGAAACAATTTATAAGGTTGGAAAATATTCATCAAGTGAGAAACAATCCCTAACATTTAAAGAATTAAAAAGTTTAGAAATTTTGCAAATTGCTTGTTGGCCTGACAAAATTGATGAAATGAATAATTTACTATCAAAAGAACTAAAAATTAAAAATATACCTAGTTTTAATAAAGGGATAATTTTTGAAAATAAATCATTATGGAGAATGGAACCTTTGAAGTGGTGGCTATTTAATAAAGAAATTGAAATAAGTGAGCAAATCGCAACAATTTTAGACATGTCTCATGCTTTCACAGGTATTGAAATTACAGGAGATAATTCATCATTATTTTTAAATAGACATCTTCCAATTGATTTAAGAGCTAGGAATTTTCCAGATTTATCTTCTGCTAGCACAGCTATTCATCATGTAAGTGTTAAGCTATTTAAAATATCTTCCAATAGCTACTGTCTATATATACCAAGAGGTTTTGCTTTATCAATTTGGGAGATCCTTCTTGAAACAGCGGATCAGTTTGGATACGAAGTATTAGAGAGATAGATAGATTATCTTAGAGTAACGGAAACTGGTTATAAACTAATTACTAATGTAATTAGCGATTTGCATATAGTAAATTAATCATTTGCATCACCACCTCCGGCACCTTTTGCCCTAGATTCCTCTGACTCAGGAACAAAAGTTCTAAAAGCTATTTTAGATATTTGATCCCAAGATTTTTTATCAGGATTAATACCCTTAGAGAGCATATTATTTATATTTGATGATGAAATATTAATATCTAATTTTTGTTCATTAAAAATTTTCTTTGTGAGTAAAAGATCAAAATTTCTTTGATAATTTGTAGAGATAATTTCTCTATTAACCCTAATTTTTTCATTTGTTATTTGTACATCAATTTTTTGATCTAACAAAAACTGTGAATAGATATTTTTTTTGGCATACTTATAAAGCAAAGGTATTAGGAATATGGGGTCACTACAATTTTTAAAAGTTAATTTAAAATCATCCCTTTTATCTATTTTTGATACTAAATAATCAATCAATCCCGGGCCTATCACCAAAAAAGATTTATTTTCACAATCAAACTCATCATTTATTTTTGACGGATCTATACTGGCATTGAAAGTGTTATCTAATTCTTCAATTTTTAATTTTAATAATTTGATCCCATCCAAACCAAATATTTCAAGCCATGTTGTAATAAATGCAGCATCCTCATCTGATCCATAAGTGAATCCTAATCCTGAAAAAGCTCGTTGTGTATTAGTGTAGACTTCATAGTAAGAATAACTCACAGATATTAATTTGTACTCATTGTTGCAAAACCCCATTCATCAACATTTTTATTATTCAGATCTGATAAATAAGGGGCTCCAGAAAAAAAACTTACTCTTAACCATCTATCTGACTTAGGATCATAACGATTAGCTCCAAAAAAAGATAACTTAAATCTTAACATATCAATTGGCATTGTTTTTTTATCGAGAACATTATCTTGAACTTCTGAAAAAGGATAATTTTTTAAAGATTGAATTCTCTTAACAATTCCTCTGTATTCTGGATGCATTAACAAAAATTCACAAATTAATTGATTTTCATCTACATTTTTAATTTGCTTAAATAAATCATTAACCATTTTTGCAATTCCTAGATTTTGCTCCAATTCACTTCCTTGTTCATTATATCTTTCGCCTAATCTAGGTTCTAACTTAGCTGCTGAAACATACCAAAATAAATAATTGCTATCTTTATTATTAAAATCAATATTTTTTATCCAAGAATATTTATCATTGATTATTTTTTTCAAATCTCCAATAGATTGATTTCCATCAATATCCATTATCTCCTCATCTGCCATATCTTCTGCTAACTCTTCTGATATTTGAGGATATAATTCAATTAGTTGTACTCTTGCAATTTCCTTAGTATCATTATTAAAATTTGAATCACAATAATCTAAAATATCTAACCATTTAAATTTTTGAGAAAGATCTAGGTCATTAATGTAGGAAATATATTTTTTTAAATCTTCAGTAGTTAATTTATTTTTATTAATTTGGAATTCATCACTTGTGTTAACTTCTTCAAGATAATTTAGAGCTTTATTCAAAAGGTTTTTATATTTTTCGAAAACTATATTATCTAACTCAATTTGAGAAATTTTTTCTAATGTCTTTGTGTACTGTTTCATCCACTTATTAATCAACTTTGGATGTTTAATGATAAAAGGTGCCATACCTAAACCTGTTGAATTACCAATACCTAAATGTTGTTTAATTTTTCTATCTAACTTTACTGCTTTTTTTGGGTTTATTTGCCTTGCAACATGTTCAACTAATTCAATACTGAATTCTCTAATTAAATAAACTGATAACATTTCTGCTCTAAAAGGCTGATTGAAAACAGTTGTATTTTTTGTATTAGTAAAATCTGATAATCCAAATTTACCACTACCATAAACAGCAGTAGTTCTTAACAAATAGCCAACTTTATTTATTTCATAAATATCTGGCTGATTACCATTTGAAAGACAATCGACAACATACTGAAACAATCTTACACTTTTATTTGCTCTGCTAAGAATTAACTCATCTGGAGAATTACGACCTGATTCTTGAAGAGGAATTGTTTTTTTTAATCTATTTAGATCTTGATCAGATAATTTACCTACATGTAATGTATAGGCTGTATCCCATTTACTAGCGATAACTCTATCACTTCTATCCTTATCATCTAGAAAAGCAGAGAAACATACAAGTGAATAAGTTTGCTTATTAATAATTATTTCATAAACAACCGTGCCGAAACCATGTTTATCTAAATCAAATTTCGACTTATGTATTTCCCAGTTGTCGTTGATCAATCTTCTTAACATACTTCTAGAAAAACTAAGCCGAGAAGGATAGCGTGAACCCATTCTTGATAGTTTCATGTAGTTATCGTTTTCTCTTACTTTTTGTAACATTTATTAAATATCTATAGTTAATTTTGGTTTTTTCATTAATAGAAGTATTAATCTATGTCAAAAATAAGTGAAGATATACTTCTAATTGATGGATTGGAATATTGTAACTGGAATAGGGAATTATTTGAAAATGCCCACCAAGCTGGATTAACTGCAATTCATGCGACATTAGTGTATTGGGAAAATACTGAAGAGTCTTTTGAAAAAATAAATTATTGGCACCGTCTTTTTAAAGAGCATCATGATATTATTGCTCACGCAAAAACTACCGAAGATATTTTGGATGCTAAAAAAAATAATAAAGTTGCAATTATTTTTGGTTTTCAAAATTCTGCTCCTATTGCGAATGATATATTTTTAATTGAAAAATTTTTTGAAGCAGGTGTGAGATTTATGCAACTCACCTATAATAATCAAACCCCACTTGCTGGAGGATGTTTTGAACCTAAGGATTCAGGTGTTTCACGATTTGGAAAAGCTGTTATTGAAGAAATGAATAGACTTGGCATGATTGTAGATTTAAGTCATGCAGGAAAGCAAACTTGTCTTGATGCTATTGAATTCTCAAATAAACCTGTGGCAATTTCTCATGCTAACCCAAATTTCTTTCAAAAATCTAAAAGAAACATTGATACTGATATTTTACAAAAACTTGTTAAAAAAAATGGTTTTATTGGGTTAAGTTTATATCCTTACCATCTTAAAAATTTAGGTGATTGTACTATAGAAGATTTTTGTGAAATGATTAAGGAGCTAGTAAACCTAATTGGTGAAGACAATATTGGAATAGGTTCTGATCTTTGTTTAAATTGGCCTGATGATGTTGTTATGTGGATGAGAAATGGAAAGTGGACCAAAAATATCGACTATGGAGAATCTAAAGATAAAAATCCAAAATGGCCTAAGTTACCAAGTTGGTATAAGCAACCAAGTGACTTAAATAATTTATTTTATTTAATGTGTGAAAATAATATTCCAGAAAAAGTTTCTACAAAAATAATAGGTCAGAATTGGTTTAACTTCATGAAAAATCAATTTTAGTTTCTACGACTAATAAAAGAAGCTGATAGCAAACTTATTATTACAATCGAAGCACCAATCATTTGATAATTTTCTAAATTTTCTTTTAATAAAAAAACAGCTCCAAGAACACCTACCACTGGTTCTAAATACAAAAATAAAGCAGTATATGATTGTCCAATCTTGGGGATAGCAATTAATTGTGACAAAAGTGCAAAGCTATAACATACGGAAGGAATTAAAATTAAAAGATAAATATTGATATCAAAATTAAAATTTAAAGAAAAAAATATTTTTAATATTACAAAGAAGAAAAAAGTATTAAAAACATTTATAAAGATATTAATTGGTATTGGTGAAATACCTTTAATAGACATTTTTTGATTTACTATAATCATACTAGTTGATCCCAGTGATGCAAGAAAAGCTAAAAGAATACCTACTATATTTATGACTTTAAAAGATGGTCCTATAACTAAAACAATTCCTAAAAATGTAACAAAAAAGAGAAACTTTACAGTTAATGAAATTTTTTCTTTATCGACGATAATAGAAAATAAAAGAACATATATTGGATAGAGGCAAAAAATAAGAATTGTTAAACTAACTTCAATAAATATAACTGAAGTCAATAATCCAAGCGTTAATAATATAGAACCCGCTGATATAGATAAAAAGTATATTGGGTTTTTTTTAAAAATTTCTAATAGATTTTTTTGATAAGGGATAAAAGGTAATATAATGATTGAGGCAACTGCGTAACGTAAAAAAATGGTTAATGCCACAGAAGCACCAGAATTATATGCTATTTTTGTAGTAGGGCCAATTAAGCCAAATAAAATTCCAGCAACTAAAGCAAAAATAACTCCAAATATGAACATTTTTTAAATTAACTTTTGACTATTTGTTTTCATGCAGTTATTCAAGCTTCATTACAAAATATATTATGAATGACACATCTCAAAGTTTCGTTAAATTTGAAAAGATCGATAAAAGTTATGATGGAGAAGTGCTAGTAGTAAAAAACTTAAACCTGGATATTGCTAAGGGTGAGTTTGTAACAATGTTGGGTCCATCAGGATCAGGTAAAACAACAACTTTGATGATGTTAGCTGGTTTTGAAACACCTACAAACGGAGAAATATTTTTAGATACCAAACCAATTAGTAAAATACCGCCCTATGAAAGAGAAATTGGAATGGTTTTTCAAAATTATGCTCTATTTCCTCATATGACAGTTGAAGAAAATTTATCCTTTCCTTTGGAAGTGAGAAAAATTTCAAAACCTGAAACAAAAGAAAAAGTCCAAAAAGCATTAGACATGGTTGAACTAGGGAATTTTGGTACAAGATTTCCAGCTCAATTATCTGGAGGTCAGCAGCAAAGAGTAGCTTTAGCAAGAGCATTAGTATTTGAACCTCGACTAGTTTTAATGGATGAACCACTTGGAGCTTTAGATAAAAATTTACGTGAACAAATGCAATATGAAATAAAACACATTCACGATAGAATTGGAATTACAGTTGTATATGTTACACACGACCAAAGTGAGGCATTGACTATGTCTAACAGAATAGCAGTTTTTAATGATGGAGTAGTTCAACAATTATCGACACCAGATATTTTATATGAAAAACCTGAAAATTCATTTGTTGCTAAATTTATTGGAGAAAATAATACTCTTAATGGAATGGTTACAGATATAAATGGAGAGACATGTACAGTTGAACTTGATAATGGATTTGGAAAAGTAAAAGCATTAAAAATTAATGTAAACGAAAAAGGTGATAAAACTCAGCTTTCAATAAGACCAGAGAGAGTTACTATTGATAGTACCAACCCAGAAGCAAATAATTTTGAAGGCAAGATATTAGAATTAATTTATTTAGGTGACCATATCAGAGCAAGATTGAACGTTTGTGGCAATGATGAATTCATTGTAAAAGTGCCCAATGAGGGAAGTTTTAGTCACAAAGAAGGAGACTTACTAAATTTAAGCTGGAATCCTGATGATGTTCGAGCTTTAGATATTTAAATTTTAAATTATCCATACATACAGCCATTTTTTTTTGTTTTTAGTACTTTTTTTTAATTACTCTACATGTTATTAAACCATCATTACAGACATAATCTTAAGATTAATTAATTAAAATAGGAGGATATATATGTCTAAATTTACAAAAGCCTTCTTATTCGCATCTATCATTTTTGCGCCATTTGTAGCTAATGCTGTAACTGTTGCTTCATGGGGTGGTGCTTATACAGAAAGTCAAAAGAAAGCATATGCTGACACTTATTCTGACCCAAGTTCAATTATTTTTGAAAACTATAACGGTGGTTTAGGTGAAACAAGAGCTCAAGTTGAAAGTGGAAACGTGACTTGGGACTTAGTTGATGTACTACCAGCTGACGCTATTACTGGTTGTGATGAAGGATTATTTGAAGATATTTCAGATGAAATCGCATCAATGGGTGTACCAGGACCTAATGGAGAATCAATTGCAGAAGATATGGAAAATAATGGATTAAATTACCATTCGGGTTGGGACTGTTGTGTACCACAAATTTTCTGGACTTATGTTGTATTCTACGACCCAGACGCTTTCCCAGGTGAAAAACCTGATAGTATGGCTGACTTTTTTGATGTGGAAAAATTTCCAGGCAAAAGAGGTATCCACACTTGGGCTGATGGAATTATTCAGAAAGCTTTAGTTGCAGATGGAGTTGAACCAAATGCAGTACCAACGGTTTTTGCAAATCAAACTGGTGCAATTGATAGAGCTTTTGAAGTAATGGACAAAATTAAAGATCATGTAGTATTTTGGTCTGCAGGCTCACAACCACTTGAATTAGTAAAAAGTGGTGAAGTTATAATGGCTGTTGCTTATAATGGTCGTGTTGGTGCAGCTAACCTTGCTGAAGGAGAAAACTTTGAATATATTTGGGAAGGTCAAGTATTAGACCAAGAGTATTTATGTTTAACAACTGGAGCTCCTAACAGAGATGCTGCTATTGATTTCATGATGCACGCTTCAAGCCCTGAGTCGCAAGCTGAACAGGCAAAATATATTACTTATGGACCAATGAGAGCTTCAGGTATACCAATAATTGAAGCAAACGAACCTTGGGGTCCTGGAGGAGTAGATATTATGCCTCACATGCCTAACACTCCTGAGCGTTTAAAAGTTTCTATCGTTAATGATCCACAATGGTGGTCAGATAATGGTGCAGAAATTAGTGAACGTTACTCAGCGTGGATGGGTAACTAAGGTTGATAATTTAAATTTACTATTTTAAAGTAAAGGCGAGATTTTTCTCGCCTTTATTTATTTTTGGAGGATTGTATTTCTACTTCTGCATTACTTACAACGGACGGAGTTCCTTTAAAGCAAAGTTTAAAAAAAGCTGAGCGTAAAAATAAATTAAGAGCTTTCTTATTAGTTTTTCCACTATTACTTTTTATAATCGTTACGTTTGTTATGCCAATTGGCGATATGCTTTTTAGAAGTGTTGATGATAGTCAAATCAATGGAGTATTTTCAAATACTTTTAATGAATATAAAAAATGGGATAAAGAAAAAGACGTACTCCCACCAGAAGAAGTTTATAAAGCTCTTTTTGAAGAACTTGCTTATGGGGAGAAAATACAAATTGGAAGAGCTTTAACTAGGATGAATTATTCAAAATCAGGTTGGAAAAGTCTGATTAAGACAACTTCTAGAGAAATTAAAAAAGCTGTAAAAAAAGATGAACTTCCAAATAATTATAAAGAATTTTTAATTAGTGCTAATGATAAATGGGCTGACCCAACTTTTTGGTATGCGATGGGGCAAATGGTGAACAATACTACACCTATTTATTATTGGAACGCTCTTGATAGAACTTATGACCAAGATCAAAATGTTGTCATGCAGGATGAAAAAAGACGAATTTATATAAAAACTTGGATTAAGACCTTAAAAATAAGCGTTTATGTTACAATTTTTTGTTTAATTCTTGGTTTTCCAGTAGCTCACCTTCTTGCAAATTTACCATTAAGATACAGTAATCTTCTTATGATTTTTGTTTTACTACCATTTTGGACATCACTTTTAGTACGAACTACTGCTTGGATTGTAATGCTTCAACAAAATGGAGTAATAAATGGAATATTGGTATGGTTAGGTATTTTGAGTGATGATGGTCGATTACAATTAGTTTATAATGAAACAGGAACTTTAATTGCTATGACACAAATATTGTTACCATTTATGATACTTCCTTTGTATAGTGTGATGAGAGTTATCCCAAAAAGTCATATGAGAGCAGCACAAAACTTAGGAGCTAAACCTGCCACTGCTTTTTGGAGAGTATATTTACCGCAAACTATACCTGGCATGAGTGCAGGCGGACTACTAGTTTTTGTTTTAGCAATTGGATATTTTATTACTCCTGAATTAGTAGGAGGTAAAGATGGAAAATTGATTGGTCATTGGATTGCTTATCATCTTAAAACAACATTAAACTGGGGCTTATGTGCCGCTTTAGGTGCAATTCTTCTTGGTGTAATGCTAATATTTTATTGGCTATATAATAAAATAGTTGGCATAGACAATATTAAGTTAGGATAATTAATGCCACTACCAAGTTACGCAACTCCAGTACAAAGAACTTACTACTACGCCTATTTATTTTTTTGTGCTGTAGTTTTCTTTTTTTTAATTGCACCTTTATTTGCTATTATTCCAATATCTTTTAGCGTTTCACCATTTATGGTTTTTACAGAAGGAATGCTTGCTTGGCCTCCAGATCCAGAAGCATGGTCTTTAAGATGGTATAAAAACATGATCGGTGATTGCAGTGCAGACGTTGTTTCTTCGACAGTACCTTGCTCTAAGAAATGGATGATTGGTACGGTAAATAGTTTTTATATAGGAATTATCGCAACGATTATTGCTACAACTTTGGGAACATTAGCTGCATTAGGATTAAGTAGGCCACACATGCCATACAAAGGTTTGATAATGGCAATCTTAATTTCACCAATGATCGTTCCACTAATTATAACAGCTGCAGGAATGTTCTTCTTTTATGCAAGAATAAATCTTGTTTATACTTTCACAGGTGTAATTCTTGCACACGTCGCTCTTGCTACACCTTTTGTAGTAATCACTGTAACGGCAACATTAGTTGGTTTCGATATGAATATGGTAAAAGCAGCACAAAGCTTAGGCGCTAAACCAATGAGAACATTTTTTAAAGTCATTATGCCGTTGATTTTACCAGGTATTATATCAGGAGCTTTATTTGCTTTTATTACATCGTTTGATGAAGTTGTTATAGTTATGTTTATGGCAAGTATTGATCAGTTAACTATTCCAAAACAAATGTGGGCCGGAATCAGACAAGAAATTAGCCCTGTTATTTTATGTATGGCAACTTGTTTAGTTCTACTCTCTATATTCCTATTAACTACAGTTGAGTTACTTAGAAGAAGGTCTGAAAAACTCAGAGGTATTAAAGCTCGATAGAATAGTGAAGAACATTGCTGTTATTGGCGCCGGCATTGTAGGAATATGTAGTGCATATTTTTTAAAAAAATCTGGATTTAATGTAACTTTAATTGATAAAGAAAAACCAGGTACAATGACAAGTTTTGGTCATGCCTGTAGTTTTGCTGATTATGCAAATGTCCCTGTGAATTATCCAGGATTAATTTGGGATATACCTTCAATGTTGCTTAGAAAAGATGGACCATTAGCAATAGATTTATTTTATATTTTAAAGAATTTACCTTGGGCAATAAGTTTTTTAAAAAATTGTAACAAAGAAAAGGTTAATGAAATTGCAAGTTCGCTCACCAATTTATTAAAACATTCTCAAATATCTTATGATGAAATTTTTCAAGATGTAGATGTTAGTGAATATATAAGCCATGAAGAAAATCTTTATCTATTTGATTCTAAAAAATCATTCGAAGATAATGAGTATGCAAATGTCATAAGGAAAAATAATAATGTTAAAGTAAGAAATTTAAATAAAAATGAAGTTAAAGAATTGGAACCCAATATTGCTGATGTTTATTATGCAGGTCAAATTTTTACAGGATCTAGACATACAACAAATCCATTAGCTATAAGTAATAAAATTTTTGATAAGTTTTTAGAGTTAGGTGGTATTTATATCAATCAAAATGTAAAAAATATTATAGAGAAAGAAAACAAAATAGAATTACGTTTAGAAGACAAAAATTTTTATTTTGATAAAATAATTGTTAGCACTGGAGCTTGGTCAAATCAAATTGCAAATAAATTTGGAGATAAGTTCCCACTCGATACCGAAAGAGGGTATCATATTTTATTTGATACAAATGAAAAACTTATTAATCGTCCAGTGGCATGGTCTGAATCTGGATTTTATTTGATCCAAATTCATGATGGTATAAGAGCTGCCGGTACTGTTGAAATTGCTGGATTAAAAAAACCTCCAAATAAAAAACGTCTTGCAATGATTGAAAGACAATCAAGAAAGGTTTTACCTCAATTACGAGAAGTTAAATCAACATGGATGGGTAGAAGGCCAACTTTACCAGATTCATTACCTGTTATTGGAAAGTCTCAAAACAACAATAATGTCATTTATGCATTTGGACATCAACATGTTGGTTGGACATTAGGAGCTGTAACTGGAAAAATTATTGATAGTTTATCAAAAGATCAAGTGCCAAATATTGATATTAGCGCTTATGCACCAGATCGATTTTAGACTAAACTAATCCCAACGTTTTTGACTTGAAGGTATGATTTAAGTCCATCTACTCCTTTTTCGCGGCTATATCCTGATTGTTTATAACCTCCAAAGGGCGTTGCATGATTACCCGTGAACCATTTATTTACATATACTTGACCAGCTTCTAGTTTACTTGCAGTCCAAGATGCTTTTTTAAGATCTTTTGTAAAAACACCAGCACCTAGTCCATATTCAGTATCATTAGCGATATCAATTGCTTCTTCTTGATCTTCATATTCAAGAACTGAGAGTACTGGACCAAAAATTTCTTCTCTGGCTACAGTCATACTTTGTTTTACATTGTTTAGAACTGTTGGTTCCATAAAATATCCCTCACGTTCTAATCTTTTTCCACCATATGCTGCTTCTGCGCCTTCTTGGATTCCTGATCTTGCATAACCTTCAACTTTTTGAAGTTGATTTTCTGATATGACAGGAGTCAGGTCTGTATCTTTTTCTATACCGGGTCCAATTTTTAAAGATTTACTCATATCAACAAGTTTATCTACTAATTCATCTTTGATTGATTTATGAACTACCAATCTAGACATCGCTGTACAAATTTGTCCTGCAACGCTAAATATTCCTGAACGTGCACTTTCTAAAACTTCATTTAGATCTGCGTCAGGGTACACTATGCCAGCTGACTTACCACCTAATTCAACTACAGCAGGTATAGCTTTGTCAGCACAAGCATGAAGTATCTTTTTTCCAGTTGCGACTGAACCTGTAAATACTACATGATTTACATCTTCATGAGATACAAGATAAGATCCTGCTTCATTTCCATATCCACAAATTATGTTTATTAATCCTTCAGGTACTCCGGCATTTTGTATTGCTTTAGCAAAAACTGTTGCTGACAAGGGTGTTAATTCTGCAGTTTTTATAATTGTTGAATTTCCTGTAGCAAAAGAACATGACAGTGATCTTCCAATCATTGATAATGGAAAATTCCATGGCACAACATGTGCTGATACACCAAATGGTTCTAAAACTGTGTAATCAAAAACATTTTTTGCAACAGGTATTGTTTTACCCTCAAGTTTATCTGTTAAGCCTGCATAATAATCAAACATATCTGCTACATCATTGAATTCTTTAATTGCTGAAGCTATATTTTTTCCATTTTCATAACAAAGAAGCTCACCGCCTTCTTTTGAAACCTTTCTTGTCTCTTCTGCAATTTTTCTCATTAGTTTCGCTCTTGAAAGTAAAGGCATATCTACAAGTACTCTGCTGTTATAAGAATTTTTAGCTGCTTCTACAGCAAGATCAACTTCATTTTTTTTTGCACATGAAATTTCACCAATGATTTTACCATTTGATGGATCATCAACCTTTATTGTTTCTTTTGATTCGCTACTAATCCATTTTCCATCAATAAAATTTTTATATTGTTGCACTATTGTCTCTTTAAATTTTTTCCTTTTTTCTATAATTATCTATAGTAACATAAATTAGATATGCCAAGTATAATAAAATATTACGTAAAAACCATAGATTTTATAAGTTTGAAAACTGGACGAGCAACTATGTATTTAGTTTTTGTCATGATGTTTATTTTAATTTTATCTTTTGTTACTAGAAATATTATTAATATTCCGCTTATCTGGATAATTGAAATGGCGCAATTTGTGATGACAGGTTATTATTTATTAGGGGGCGGATATTCAATGCTTACAGACGATCATGTAAGAATGGATCTTATTTATAGTAAACTTAAAGATAAAACTAAGGCGCTATTAGATTCTTTAACAAGTGTGTTTTTAATTTTTTATCTTGTTGTTCTTTTAATTGGTTCAATTTCTAGTTTAACTTATACTTTAGAAACTAATCAAAGATTATTTACAGCATGGGCACCTTATGTTTGGCCCATCAAATCTATAATGACTTTTGGTATTTTATTAATGCTTCTCCAATCAATTGCAATTTTTTTCAAGGATATTGCAAAAGTATTAAATAGAGAAATTTGATGATTGCAGACCTAGTAAGTTATGAAACAATTGCAATAACTATGTTTGCAACAATGTTGCTAATGTTATTGACTGGCCAAAGAGTATTTGGAGCAATAGGATTTGTTGCAGCAATGGCCGCATTATTATTATGGGGTGATGGTGCAGTTGAAATGCCTTACACCGCAGCATGGAAACTATTCAAATGGTATCCCATGCTTACATTACCATTATTTATATATATGGGATATATGATCTCTGAATCTGGTATTGCAGACGATCTTTATAGAATGTTTCATGTTTATTTCGGAGGTATAAAAGGTGGTTTAGCAATTGGCACGATGGGAATGATGGTCGCTATATCTGCAATGAATGGTCTGAGTGTTGCAGGAATGGCAATTGGAGCCACCATAGCTTTACCAGCAATGTTAAAACTTGGCTATGATAAAAGAATGATAACTGGTGTCGTTCAAGCAGGAAGTTCTTTAGGAATTTTAGTTCCACCTAGCGTTGTTCTTGTATTATATGGAATGATTGCAAGGCAACCTGTAAGTAAATTATGGCTAGCGGGTATTATTCCTGGAATAATGATGGCAACATTATTTATTTTATACATTTACATAAGATGTAAGCTTCAACCTGAATTAGGTCCAGCCCTTCCAAAGGAAGAAAGACAAATTTCAAAAACTGAAAAAATGAAATTGCTACAGGCAGGCTTAATACCTTTTGCAATTTTCTTTTCAATGACTGGATTATTTTTAATGGGTATCGCAAGTCTAGTAGAATGTTCTGCAGTGGGTGCATTTGGTGCAACTCTTGCAGCATTATTTAAAGGTAAATTAAATTGGCCTGTGATTGAAAATACTTTGAAAAAAACTTTAGGTGTTTCTTGTATGTTTATGTGGATAATCTTAGCTGCTTTAAGTTTTGGAGCCGTATTTGATGGCATAGGTGCTGTAAGAGCAATTGAAACTCTATTCATAGAAAGATGGAACCTAAGTCCCTGGGGTGTATTAATAATGATGCAACTATCTTACATTTTAATGGGTATGTTTTTAGATGATACAGCAATGTTAGTAATTGTTGCGCCTTTATATGTCCCTCTTATAATTGCTTTGGGTTTTAATCCAATCTGGTACGGGGTTTTATACACAATTACATGTCAAATTGCATATATGACACCACCATTTGGATATAATTTATTTTTAATGCGAGCAATGGCACCAAAAGAAATCGACTTGATAGACATATATAGATCAATTATTCCATTTGTATTAGTTATGTGTTTAGGCTTGGCTATAGTAATGATTTTTCCTGAAATTGCGACTTGGCTTCCTGATTATGTCTCTAGACGATAACTAATTTGTTTATAAAGTATTCCTAATTTTCTTGATTTATTTTTTTTAAAATAGTTAAATCACCTATTATTTCTATTTACTTTTGAAAGGGGGTATTATGAAAAATAAAAAAAATCTTACTAAAAGACGTGAGTTTTTAAAAAAAGCTGGATTAATATCTGCAGGTGCAATTGGTGCTTCAACTCTAGCAGCTCCTTATGGTTATGCAGCAACTAATCCTATTAAATGGAGATTACAAACATATTCAGGTGCACCATTAGGAGCACATGTTGTACTTCCTCAAATAGAAGCTTTTAATAAAGCAGCTCATGGTGAAATGGAGATTGAACTTTTTTATGCAGATCAATTAGTTCCTACAGATGAGCTTTTCAGAGCTATGCAAGCTGGAACCATTGATGCTGTTCAGAGTGATGATGCAACTATGGGATCGCCAGTCGATATATCTGTTTTTGGAGGTTATTTTCCATTTGCAACAAGATATAGTTTGGATGTGCCAGCAATGTTTAAATATTATGGTTTAGATGGAATTTGGGCAGAGGCATACGGGGAAGTTAAAGATGTAACATGGCTCAGTACTTCAGCTTGGGATCCATGTCATTTATTTACGGTAAATAAAAAAATTACTTCACTGGCTGATATGAAAGGTTTAAGAGTTTTTGGTGTTCCAACAGCTGGACGTTTCTTAGCACAATATGGTTTAATTCCTGTAATTGTCCCTTGGGATGATGTTGAAGTTGCAATGCAAACAGGAGAGCTTGACGGTGTATGTTGGTGTGGATTTACTGAAGCTTATGAAGTTGGCTGGGCTGATATTTGTAATTATGCGTTAACTAATTCAGTTACAGGTGCTTGGTTTGGTTCATATTTTGCCAATTCTAAAAGTTGGGAAAAACTATCACCTAAACTTCAAGAATTATTCAAGATGTCTATTGATCAATCTCATTACTATAGACAAGTATGGTATTGGGGAGGAGAGGCAGACTTAAGGGTAAATGGTAAAAAAATGGAACTTACTAGTCTACCAGCAAATGAATGGTCAGGTGTTGTAAAAGACGCTGAAAAATTCTGGGATGATGTAGCTAGCTCAAGCCCTAGAAGTGGTAAAGTTGTTGAAGCATTCAAATTATATGCAGCAACAATGGATAAAGCAGGATATCCTTATAGATAATATTTTTTAATCCAGCACTTTTAGAGTGCTGGATTTTTTAAAGGCAAATTTAATGACAATTACTTTCAACAATCTAAAGAAAGCTATCAAAAATGATGAAATTGATACAGTTTTAGTTTGTGTCTCAGATATGCAGGGAAGATTAAATGGTAAAAGAGTTACTGGCAAAGCATTTATAGACTACGTTCATAAGGAAACTCATATGTGTGATTATCTTTATACAGTAGATATGGATATGTTTACTGTTCCTGGGTATAAATCTTCTTCATGGGAAACTGGGTATGGTGACATGACTGTAATCCCTGACTTGAAATCAATAAAAATTGCAACTTGGTTAGAAAAAACAGCTATTGTGATTTGTGATTGCCTTGACCATCATGGAAAAAAACCGCTTGTTCATTCAACTAGACAGATTTTAAAAGATGTTATTGCTATGGCAAATAAAATGGGGTTTGATCCAATGATTGGATCAGAATTAGAATTTTTTTTATTTGATCAAACCTATGATGAAATTCACAATAATAATTACAAAAATTTAAAAGAGTCATCTTGGTACATACAAGATTATATGATTTTCCAAACAACAAAGGAAGAAGATGTAATGAGAGAGTTAAGAAATTCTCTCCTCAAATCTGGAATTTATGTTGAATGTTCAAAGGGTGAAGCAGCTCCTGGACAAGAAGAAATAAATGTTGTCTTCACAGACGCATTAAATATGGCAGATAATCATATTTTGATTAAAAATGCTGCTAAAGAAATTGCTTATAAGAAAAATAAAGCAGTAACATTTATGGCAAAATATAAAGAAAATGTAGGTGGTAGTTCCTGTCATGTTCATAACTCACTTTTTGATAAGAAAACAAAAAAAAATATTTTTTATAATTCAAAGGATAAATTTGGAATGTCAGATATATTCAAAAGTTATGTTGCTGGTCAGATAAAATTTTTATCTGATATTTCTATTTTTTTAGCACCAAATATAAATTCTTATAAAAGATTCCAAGAGGGTTCTTTCGCTCCGACAAAGTCAGTTTGGGGTATAGATAATAGAACTGCTGGTTTTAGATTAGCGGGTCATGGTTCTTCAATAAGAATAGAGTGTAGAGTACCAGGTGCAGATGTAAATCCTTATTTAGCTTTTGCTGCACTTGTCGGTGCTGGATTGTATGGAATAAAAAATAAACTTAAACTAGAGGAACCTTACAGTGGGAATATCTATGAAAAGAAAGTAAGGGAAGTTCCAAAGACATTAAATGAAGCAATTCAACTAGCAAAAAAATCTAAATTATTACCAGAAATTTTTCACTCTGATGTTTTAGATCATTATATTCATGCAGCTGAGTGGGAGCAAAAAGATTATGATTTATCAGTTAACGACTGGCAGCTTAGAAGATATTTTGAAAGAGGATAAAATTAAGGTTTAGCCCTAAGACCCCCGTCGACAATTAATTCAGTACCGGTAATAAAACTACTTTCATCGCTTAGAAGAAACATTGTTGAATTTGCTATATCACTAGGTTTTCCAACTCTTCTAAGTGGTATAACGTTAGATAGAATTTTTTTCAATTCTGGATTTTTTTTCCATCTTTCCTGCATTGGTGTCTCTATTGGTCCTGGCAATATAGAATTTGATCTTATATTTTTGCTTGCAAACTGAATAGATATTGATTTTGAAAGTCGTAATAAAGCCGCCTTTGAAGATCCATAAGCATCTTGAGGTTTATTGTCTCCAGATAAAGCATCAATAGATGAAATGTGAACTATAGATCCAAATTTATTTTTTTTCATTTGAGGGAGTATATTTTGTAAAACAATTACAATTGAATTTAGGTTTATAGAAAAAACTTTATCCCATGTGTTGATTTCAATTTTTTCTAAACTTACATCTTTATCAAACCACAAAACACCTACAGCATTAATTACATATTCAATTTTTTTATATTTTTTCTTTAGTTCTGTTAAACATAATTGTAAATTTTTATAGTCTGATAAATCTATTTTTTTAAATTCAATAAATTTATTTAATAGTATTTTTTTACTTGGAGTATTTATGTCTAAAATTATGACTTTAATTTCATTTTTGATTAATTTTTTTACTATTGATAATCCAATTCCACCAGAACCACCTGTAATAAGAGCTGTTCTTCCTGAGAAATTTAATTTCATAAACAAACTATATATATAATTTAAAAAAATTTAATTGATTTAATTAATTAAAGTAACTAAACCAATTAAAATGCTTAAAACCGTTACTCCAATTGATAATTCTATACTGGTAGAGAGAAATTTTGCGACTGATAGTGAAATAGAAACTGTTCTTCAAAATGCTTACGACGCTAGGAAAGAGTGGAGAGAAACTTCTTTACGTGAAAGAAAAGAAATAATTAGTAATTTTGTAAAATCATTCCTTTCGAATGATGAAGAAATCATTGAAAATTTATGCAAACAAATTGGTAGACCAATTATTCAATGTCCAGGTGAAATGAGAGGTTTTGAGGAAAGAGCAAATTATATGGTTGATAATTCTGATAGAGCTTTAGAGGATTTGGTATCTAGAAAAGACTCAGAATTTGATAATTATATAAAAAAGGAACCACTTGGTACAATTTTTGTAATTGCACCTTGGAATTATCCTTTTAATACATCTGTTAACTCTATTGTTCCAAGTCTGCTATCAGGTAATACTGTTATTTTAAAACATTCATCTCAAACACCATTATGTGCTGAACAATTATTTGATGCTGCTACTAAAGCATCATTGCCAAAGAATATATTTCAATTTCTACATTTAGATCATTCATCTACGTCAAAAATGATTTCTGACAATAGAATAAATCATGTTTTATTTACTGGTTCAGTAAGTGGAGGAAGAGAAATAAAAAAATCTATTGGCACAAGATTTATTGGTGCAGGATTAGAACTTGGAGGAAAAGATCCAGCATACGTGAGAAGTGATTGTAACCTTGAACATGCAATCGAAAATTTAGTTGATGGCTCCTATTTTAATTCAGGTCAATCATGTTGTGGCATTGAAAGAATATATGTTGATGAAAAAATATATAACAAATTTGTAGATGGTTTTAAATCAATTACAGAGAAATATATTTTGGGCAATCCACTAGAAGAAAATACCAATTTAGGGCCTGTTGTTAGAATGAATGCAGCACAATATATAAGAGCACAAGTTTCCCAAGCATTAAATAAGGGTGCTAAAAATATAATTGACTCAAATAAATTTAAGGCTGATAATGGAACTAATTGCTATGTTAGTCCTTCAGCTCTTATACAAGTAGATCATTCAATGGAATTTATGAAAGAGGAAACTTTTGGGCCAACTGTTGGAATAATGAAAGTTAAAAATGAAGAAGATGCTATTAATCTAATGAATGATAGTGCTTATGGATTAACTGCTAGTATTTGGACTTCTGATAAAGAGTTTGCACAAAGTATGGGATCTAAAATAGAGACAGGCACTTTTTTTATGAATAGATGCGATTATTTGGATCCAGGTCTTGCTTGGACAGGTGTAAAAGATACTGGCATTGGTGTTACTCTTTCAGTTTTAGGTTTTGATCATCTTACTCGAGCAAAAAGTTATCACATACGGACACTTTAATGGAAATACAAAATATAAATTGGAATTATCCAACAAATATCTGGTTTGGTTTAAATAGAATTAAAGAAATTCAAAAAGCATGTGATAATTTAAATATTAAAAATCCTTTGATAGTTACTGACCCGGGTATTACCAAAACTGATATAATTAATAAAATTAATAGCTCCCTCAATCAAAAAGCAAATATATTTAGTAAAGTAAAATCAAATCCTACAAGTCAAAATGTAGAGGAGGGAGTTAAACAATTTAACCAAAATAATCACGATGGAGTAATAGCCGTAGGAGGTGGTTCTGGTATGGATACAGGAAAGGGTATCGCTTTTATGTCTAAACAAGAAAGACCATTATGGGATTTTGAAGATATTGGTGATTGGTGGACAAGAGCAATTAGTGATGCGATATTTCCTATTATTGCTGTACCGACAACAGCAGGAACAGGTTCAGAGACTGGAAGAGCATCAGTTTTTACTAATGAACTAACAAAAGAAAAAAAAATAATTTTTCATCCTAAAATGCTACCTTCTGTAGTTATACTTGATCCTGATTTAACAATACCATTACCCTCATCATTGACAGCATATACCGGTATGGATGCATTGGCCCATTGTCTTGAAGCTTATTCATCTAATAATTTTCATCCTCTTTCTCAAGGAATAGCTTTAGAAGGGATAAAGATGGTTAAGGATAATTTAATTCTAGCTTATAAAGACGGAAAAAATATAAAAGCCCGAGCTAATATGCTTGCAACATCTTCTATGGGCTCAATAGCTTTCCAAAAAGGGCTTGGGGCAATTCATTCTTTAAGTCATCCTGTTGGTGCAATTTATAATACTCATCATGGATTAACCAATGCAGTATTTATGCCATATGTTTTACAATATAATAAAGAAGGTATTGAAGAAAAAATTATTGATATTTCAAGATATATAAATTTAAAATCAGCAACATTTAATAATTTTATAGATTGGATTTTAGAGCTTAGATCTAATTTAAATATTCCTCATACTTTAAGTGAAATAATTGATGATGACAAAAATTTAGAAAAAATGAGTTTAATGGCTTTTAATGATCCTTCCACAAGTACAAATCCTATACCAGTTAATGTGGAAGATTTTTTAAAAATGTATATTAATGCCTTTAAAGGTGATTTATAAATTTATAGTGTTGCTCCAATTATCCAAGGATTAAATTCATCATCCCCATAATCATTTATTTCACTCTTTGATTTTTCACCTGATGCAACTGAAATTATTTTATCAAATATTTCTTTGCCAACTTCATTTACATTTGCAACGTTATCCATAATAGTACCAGCATTTATGTCCATATCTTCACTAAGTTTATTATACATATTTGTATTTGTTGCTATTTTAATACTTGGAGCGGGTTTAAATCCAAAGCATGAACCTCGACCAGTAGTAAAACAAATAATATTAGCGCCAGAAGCAACTTGACCAGTTACAGATACAGGATCATAACCTGGAGAATTCATAAAATTAAAACCTTTGGTTTTTACCTGTTCAGCATAATCCAGAACATCAACCATATTTCTATTACCGGCTTTGGATACTGCACCTAATGATTTTTCCAGAATTGTAGTTAAGCCTCCTTTTTTATTACCAGGACTTGGATTATTATCTAATGTGCTATCGTTGCTAGCAACATATTTTTTCCACCATTCAATTTGTTTGTTTAGTTTTTCTATATTTTTTTCGTTTGATGATTTTTCAAATAATAAATGTTCTGCTCCATATATTTCTGGAGTCTCTGACAGTAATGTTGTTCCACCATTATCAATAATCATATCTGAAGCGAAGCCCAGTGCAGGATTTGCAGTTATACCAGAATACGAATCTGAACCACCACATTGCAAAGCAACTGTTAGTTCTGAAATGGGAATATTTGTTCTAGAAATACTATTAATTTGATTTAGTTTATTAATAATTTTTGAAGTCACTTTCTTTATTATTTCATTTGTTCCACCTTCATCTTGAATGTTCAAATATTCAATATTTCTTTTTTCCTGATCATTGTTATACAAACTTATTTGAGCACATTCGCATCCAAGTCCGATAACAAAAACTTTTCCAAAGTTTGGATGAATTTTAAAACCCTCAATAGTTCTGTTAAATACGCTCATAGCGTATCCAGAAGTATTCATGCCACAACCTGATGAATGTTTTAAACAAACCGCTCCATCAATATTTTCAAAATTATTATCTTTTAAATAATTATTTATTTTATCTGATATTTTTTTTACAACTGTTGCTGAACAATTAACTGTACTAATTAAACCTATATAATTCCTAGTACCTGATGATCCATTATTTCTTTTAAAGCCTTTAAAGTATTCTGTTTTTTCACTTTTATTAATATCATTTCTAATATCTTTACGGATATATTCTCTTTTGAATTCACTATATCCCATATTATGGGAATGGACATGTTCACCAGGTTCTATATTTTTATTAGAGATTCCAATTATCTGACCATACTTAAAAATAAAATCACCACTTTTAATTTTTTTTAGAGAAATTTTATGGCCGTAAGGAATATTATTTATAGATTTAATTCCATAATTTATATTAATATTTTCAGGAATATCCATTGGAGCGATTCCAATATTATCTTTTTCATTTAATTTGATTATGTTAAACATAGTTTAGATTAATATATATCATAAATAATCATGAACGAAATCGCAACTTATCCATCACTAAAAGATAGAGTAGTGCTTATTACAGGAGGTGCCTCAGGAATTGGGGAAAGTATTGTTGAACAATTTGCTTCTCAAAAATCAAAAGTTGCATTTTTAGATATAAATGATGAGCTAGGTAATGACTTATCAAAAAAAATTAAAAACAAATATGATATTGATAGTTTATTTGTAAAGTGTGATTTAAAAAATATAGAACAACTTAAAAGTTCATTAGAAAAAGTAAAAAAAGAAATTGGGCCAATTTCAATTCTAGTAAACAATGCAGCAAATGATGAGAGGCATGATCTAGATAGTGTCACTCCTGAATATTGGGATGATAGAATGAATATTAATTTGAGACATTATTTTTTTGCAACTCAAGCTGTCTACAAAGATATGAAAGATTTAGGTAAAGGTTCCATTGTAAATATAGGTAGTTTTTCTTGGATGATTTCCCAAGGCGGTATGGCTGGATATACCACTGCAAAATCCGCCATTATGGGTTTAACAAGAACTTTAGCAAGAGATTTAGGAATCTATAATATTAGAGTAAATTGTATTGTTCCAGGCTGGATCATTACGGAGAGGCAAAAAAAATTATGGCTTACTCCAGAAATTGAAAAAACCCAACTTGAGAGACAATGTATTAAGAGAATGCTTATGCCTGAAGATATATCAAAACCAGTTTTGTTTTTTGCATCTGATCAAAGCTCTGGTTGTACTGCACAGAATTATGTAATTGATGGTGGCATAGTTAATTAATGAAAAAAAAATCCAAAATTGCTTTTGGTAGATTAGACTTACTCAGAAATGATACTTTAAATAATAAAAGTAAAATCCGAATTGGTTTTATTGGTGGAGGTCCTAATTCATTTATTGGATACACACATAGGTTATCAGCAAGATTTGATAATAAATTTGAATTTGTTGCTGGGATATTTTCAAAAGATAAAAAAAAATCTAAATCTTTTGGTTCATCATTAGGATTAATTGATGATCGTTGTTACAACGATTATAAGTCTATGGCTGCAGCTGAAGCAAAAAGAAATGATGGCATTCAAGCTCTTGGAATTATGACCCCATCGGGTGATCATTATAAGATAGCAAAAGAATTTATTGAAAAAGGTATACATATTATTTGTGACAAGCCTTTAACTGCAACAGTTGAGGATGCTGTTAAATTAAAAAAAGTTATTTTAAAAAATAAAATTGTATTTGCATTAACACACAATTACTCAAGTTACCCAATGCTAAGAGAAGCAAAAAATATTATTTCTAATAATAAATTAGGAAAAATTAATTTGATTAATGTTGAGTATCCTCAAGGTTATACAGTCGGTGTAAAAAAGAAAGATGAAAAAGCAACATTAAAATGGAGATTAGATAAAAAACAATCTGGACCCTCAATGATATTATCTGAAATTGGAACTCATGCGTATCATTTGTTGAGATATGTGACTGGATTAGAAGCAAATGAAATTTCAGCAGAAGTAAATTCATTATCTTCAGAAATTTCAGTAGATGATAATGCTTTTGTATTATTAAGAATGCGAAATAAAGCAAGAGGTATAATCTGGGTATCATCTGCTGCAACTGGTGGAGAAAATGGTCTAAAAATTAGAGTGTATGGAACAAAAGGTTCAATAGAGTGGTTACAGGATGATCCAAATAATCTAAAGTTTACAGAACTAGATAAACCAATGAAAGTTATAACAAGAGCAAGTAAATTAGTATCTAAATTTTCACTTTCCTCTTCAAGAATTGCTGCTGGTCACCCAGAAGGTTTTTTTGAAGCTTTTGCAAATATTTATTCAGAATTTGCTGATCAGATTCACAATAAAAATAAAAAATATTCATTTCCAACAATTGACGATGGTGTTGCTGGTATTAAATTTATTTATGCTGCAAAAAAATCTTCTAATTTGAATTCTCGGTGGGTAAAACTCTAAAATGATTAATTTTGCCTTATTAGGAACAGGAAGAATTGGGAAATTACATGCGTCAATCATAAATGATCATCCAGAAGCGAGCCTTAAATATGTTTATGACATTGATACAAGCTCTTCTAAAAAAATTGCAAAAAAATATAGTTGTGAAGTTGCAAAGACTGCAAAGGAAGCAATTTCTTCAGATCAAATCAATGCAATTTTAATTGCATCTGCCACCCCGACTCATATAGATTATATTTCTCTAGGAGCAGAATTTAATAAAGCTATATTATGTGAAAAGCCAATTGATTTAGATATAAATAAAGTAAATAAATGTTGGCAAAAAATTAAAAAATTTAAACCAACTATTCAAATTGGTTTTAATCGTAGATTTGATCCCAATCATAATAAAGTACAAAGCGAGGTTCTATCAGGAAAGATTGGAAAAATTGAAATGATTGTAATCACAAGTAGGGACCCAGCCCCACCTGGCATTGATTATTTAAGACAATCTGGAGGAATTTTTAGAGATTGTTCAATTCATGATTTTGATTTAGCAAGATTTATACTCAACAATGATCCAATTGTTGAAGTTTTTGCACAAGGTTCTGTAAATGTATCAAATGATTTTAAGATTACGAAAGATTATGACACAACTATGTGTTTTATGAAATCAAAAAAAGGGGTTTTAGTTCATATAAATAATTCTAGAAGAGCTGTGTATGGGTATGATCAAAGACTCGAAGTTTTTGGAAGTAACGGTATGTTAATTTCTGATAATGTCCCGAATAATGATATTAATTATTATAATCAAAATTTATCATTTGCAAAAAAACCTATTAAAAACTTTTTTATTGAAAGATACAAGGATGCTTATCAAATACAATTAGATAAATTCATTAAATCAATAAAAAATAAAAAAAATACATCAGTCACTTTTGAGGATGGAAAGAATGCTTTAATTCTTGCTAATTCAGCTACTAAATCAGTCAAATTAAATAAAGTTGTAAAACCAAAATTTTAGTTATAGATAAATTCTATGAATGAGCAATTTAAAGATAAGGTCATTATAGTTACAGGTAGTACACAAGGTAGTGGCGCGGAAACAGCAAGATTATTAGCTAGCAGAGGTGCGAAAGCAATTACAATTTGTGGGAGGCAAGAAAATAAAGGTCTTGAAGTTAAAAATCAGATTGAAAAATTAGGCACTGAGTGTTTGTATATAAAAGCAGACCTTAAAAATGTTGATGATTGCAAAAAAATTGTTTTTGAGACTGATAAAAAATTTGGAACAATAAATTCTTTAATTAATGTTGCAGGATACACAGAAAGAGGAACAATTCTAAGTGCTACGTTAGAAAATTATGAAAATAATTATAATATTAATACCCGTGCACCTTTCATATTAATGCAAGAGACAATTAAAATAATGATTAGAGATAAGAACAAAGGAACAATTGCAAATGTATTATCTATGGCAATGTATAGTGGTATGCCATTTATTGTTGCTTATAGTGGTTCAAAAGCTGCTCTAGCTACAATGACAAAAAATATTGCAAATTCTGTCGCTAGTTATCAAATAAGAGTAAATGCCTTAAATATTGGATGGACAGATACTCCTGCTGAACATGATATTCAAACAAGAGTTCATAAAAAAAATTCTAATTGGTTGCAAGATGAAGAAAAAAAAGTTCCTTTTAACAGATTGATTAAGCCTATTGATGTAGCAAAAGGATTAGCATTTATGTGCTCAGAAGAATCTGGATTAATGACAGGTAGTGTAATTGATTATGATCAAACAGTACATGGCTGGCATTCTTATTCAGCATATGAAACTAGAGTTTTGGATAATTCTCTACTAGGAGAATAATTAATCATTTTTTTCTCAACCATTTTTTAATTTTAAGCTATAATTTATAATTTACACAAATTTAAATATTAATTAATAAACTAAAAATGGGAAAAAAAATAATTTCTATTAATGAAGGAAAATTATCAGAGTTTAAACTTCATAGTATTTGGCTTCGCGAAAGATTAAATGGGAGTGAATTCGTAGACCAAAATAATCTACAACGTTTATATGAACCAAGCCTCTTAGATGATAATCTATTTATAAATTCTCATAATGTTAACGAAAATATATTAAATGTCGAATTTAGTGATGGAGCAAAAGGATCTTTTAATATCGATGATCTTTATAATGAAATCAATAACATTGATGTCATACCTGAAAAAAAAATATGGAATCTCAGTGAACAAAATTTAGAAATTTTTGATAATAATAAAATCTTTGAGAATAAAAAAGAACTTATCAATATGCTTAAAGTATTTTATCAATATGGTTATGTAATAATCGAAAATACAAAAGCAGACGAAAATGAAGTTATAAATTTTGCTGAAAAATTAGGCCCAGTCCGAGCAACAAATTTTGGAAAATTATTTAACGTTGTCTCAAAACCAAATCCAAATGATCTTGCTTATACTGCATTAGAGTTAACATCGCATTCAGATAACCCATATAGAAAACCTGTTCCTGGAATTCAATTACTTCATTGTATTGCTAATGAATCTACAGGAGGAGATTCAAGTTTAGTTGATGGTTTTAGTGTTGCAAATTTTTTAAAACATAACCAACCTGAATTTTACAAAGTATTAACTGAAACTAATGTTACTTTTAAATTTACAGATATTGATACTATTTTAGTTGATGAAGCAAAATTAATTGAACTAGATCATAATAATAACTTTAGACAAATACGATTTAGTGGAAGACTTGATTATGTTCCATTATTAGAGGAAAATAATCTTGATCTCTTTTATAAGGCTAGAAAATATATGTTTAAACTTTGTAATTCTGATGATTTCAAAATTAAATTTAGATTATCTAAAGGAATGATTGCAATGTTTGATAACCTAAGATTATTACATGGAAGAACTAAATTTTATCCAAATACTGGTTTTAGACATCTACAAGGATGTTATATTGATCATGATGTCACTGAGGGTAAGCTTAGAAGGTTATTAAAACCCTAATTGACTTCGAAGATCTTTTCAGCAGGATAAAAATTTAATATTTTACTATACCAATTACTAAAATTATTTCTTTCAATTAATGAAACTGTAAAACCACCAAATCCACCACCAGTCAATCTGGCGCCTAGAGCGCCACATTCAACCGATCTCTGAACAATTAAATCAACATCTAAAGTAGATGCTTCAAATTCTTTAGAATATGATACGTGACTTTCGTTCATTAATTTTCCAAACTGCTGAATATTATTTTCTATTAAATTTTTTTTCGCATTAATCACTCTATCATTTTCAAAAACTACATGCTTTGCTCTTTTTGCTATGGTATTATTGTCAAATTTATTTATTTGAAAATTTTCTTTTTTAACTTCACCTAAATATTCTACACCAAGTTTTTTTTCAGCTTCTTGGAGTTCAGCAAATCTTTCATTATAAGAGCTATCTCTTAAATTTCGTTGTACTTCAGAGTCAATCAAACAAAATTTCCAATTTTCTGGAAAATTAATAAGTTCGTATTCTAAATTTTTACAATTCATAAAAAATGCTTTGCCATGAATACCAATAGAAGAAACCATTTGATCCATTATTCCACCAGAAACACCTATATAGTTGAATTCTACTTTCTTTGCTAATTTTGCAATTTCTGGATCTTTTATTTTTGTTTCAAAAAAAGTATTAAGTGCTTTTAGTGTAGCAACACACAATGCTGAAGATGATGAAATACCTCTTTCTAAAGGAATATCAGATGAAATAAAAATATTTAAAAATCTAGATGAAATCTTATTTTCATCAAAAAAAATATACAAACAACCTTTTATATAATCAACCCACTCATTGTTGGTTGATTTTTTCAAATCATTGAATGTTTTTTTTTCTTTAAAATGTTGAGAATAAACTTTGAATTCATTAGAATTATTTTGAGATATCTCAATGGTATTTTTAAAAGATAAAAGTGTAGGCATGACATATCCACCAGTATAATCGGTATGTTCACCAATTAAATTTACTCTTGCATGAGCACTTTCCTTTACTTCTCCGTCTATATTAAATATATCTTTAAAACTCATATAATGGCTCGTTATGACTCATCAAATTAATATATCTTTTACAAAAGAAAATAAATTAAAAATTATTCTTGATGATAAATTACTAGATTCAAATTTTAAATTGTGTTTCTCATTAGTTTATTCAATAAAATCTATAACGGGAGCTCATATAACTAAGCAAATTGGACGCTATTATGAGTTATCTATAGAAAAAAATTTAATCTTAATAGATCTACAAATTCCTAGAATTGGTAACTTCAACCTTTCGTGTGGTCCGGAAGGTATTTTCATTATTGATACATTAAAAAATAGTAAATTAAATATAAATGTTTCAGATTTGATATTTGAAAAACCAATTAAAAAGAAATCTTATGAAGATTTAAAAACAAAAAATTTTATACCTATTATTCCTGAGCCAGAAAAAATTCATTTACAAAATGAATTTATAAATATTCAAAATAAAACATTTAATCTAAATACGGAAATTGAAATTATTTCTATTTTGCAAAATATTATTTCAAAATTGGATATTAATTTTACTTCTGAAAATGGATTTCCAATTTTTTTTAAAAAAGATGATCAGTTATTAAATGATCAATATTTTATGCAGATTACAAAAGATAATATTGAGATAAAATATAATAATTATGGTGGAAAGCTTTATGGTCTTATATCTTTAGTTCATTTAATTGATTTCTATCAAACAAAGCTTCCAATTTGTACAATACACGATAATCCAAAATATCAATGGAGAGGAATGCATCTCGATTGTGCAAGACAATTCTATACTATTGATGAAATCAAACGTTTATTTAATTACATGGCATTATTTAAGCTTAATAGATTTCACTGGCATTTAACAGATAACGAAGCGTGGAGAATTGAAATTAAAAAATATCCGGATCTATCATTAAATGGAGGATACAGAGGATATAATTTTAAAATACCACCATTGTACGGAAGTGGTTATGATAAATACGGCGGATATTACTCACAGGAAGATATCAAAGATTTAATTATATATGCAAAAAAATTAAATATCGAGATTATGCCTGAAATTGATTTACCAGCACATTCTTGGGCATTACTAGAAATCATGCCAGAACTTAGAGAACAGTCTTCAAATATAGTTAGTGAAGATGTTGGTTCGTATAAGAATAATACAATAAATCCTTCCTTAGAAAAAACTGTAACTTTTTTAAAAGATATTTTGAATGAAGTAAGTGAAATTTTCTCATATGATGTAATTCATGTTGGTGTTGATGAAAGACCAAGTAATGCGTGGGAAGGCTCTCCTGCAATTATCGAGTTTATGAAAAAAAATAATATTAAATCACAAGAGGAATATCAAGATTACTATATGAATTTTTTAATAGATTTTCTAAAATCAAAAAATAAACGAACAGCTGCATGGAATGAGGCGGCAGTGTCTCCTCATATCGATCATGGTGTGGGTGGAAGTGCTGGAAAAATTGATAAATCATGTTTGATCTTTTCATGGGAGCATTCAGATGTTGCAAAAGAAACTACAAATAAGGGATTTGAAACAATACTTTGTCCTGGGCAAAAAACATATTTTGATATGGCTTATAATAATTCAACTGAAGAAAGAGGTATTTGTTGGGCTGCAACTATAGAAGTAAAAGATATTCATGAATGGGACCCAATAAAAGATATAAATAAATCAGAATTGATTAAAGGGTTACAAGGTCAACTATGGTCAGAAACAATTACAGATAAAAAATTTTTTGATCAAATGATTAACCCAAGATTAGCAACTTTATCAGAAGTTGCATGGAAAGGAAAAATTTCAAGAAAATGGATAGAATTTCGTTCAGCCCTTCTAAATTCTATGAATTTCTTAAAAAAATTAGGCTGGCGATATCATAATTTTTAATGTTAAACTAAAAATAAATATGAAAATAGGTGCAGTCGGTTTTGGGAATAGAACGGTAAGTGTTTATAATGAATTTTCAAAAATTAATCCTAATTTTGAAATGGTTGCTTATGTAGATCCTCAACCAATAGGTAAAGAATTTGCTGAGAAACATAATTTTTTTCCAAATAAATCATATTCAAGTTTAAACGAAATGTTGGATCGTGAGAAACTAGATATGTTAATGATTGGGTCTCCTAACCATTTACATTTAGATCATATTAAGCTTGGATTAAGAGCTGGATTAAAAATATTTGCTGAAAAACCTATAGTAATAAATGAACAGCAAACTTTCGAATTAGCAAAACTAATTAAAGAATATGGTAAGGATAGAATCATAGTTGGTTTAGTTTTAAGATATTCGCAGCAAGCTAGATCTGTAAGAAAATTATTAGATCAAAATGCTATTGGAAATATAATATCGATTGAAGCTTCAGAACATATCGTACCCTCGCATGGTGCTTTTTTTATGAGAAATTGGAGAAGAAAACAAAAATATTCAGGAGGCTTTATGCTTGAAAAATGTTGTCACGATATTGATTTTTATTCGATGATAACGGCAAGCAGGCCTATGAAAGTTGCTAGTTTTGGATCAAGAAGATCTTTTATACCCGATAATCTTCCAGAGGGTTCTCATGAACAATATACAAAAGACAGGCTGAAAGGTTGGGAGTCAAAATCAAATGTTTTTGATAGTGATGCTGATATTGTTGATCATCAAGTAGCAATAATTGAATATGAAAATAATGCAGTGCTATCCTTTCATACTAATATGAAGGTCCCAGATGAATATAGAAGATTTGCAGTTATTGGATCATCAGGAATGATTGAGGGAGATTTTGTTAGAGGCTATATGAAAGCTCATGATGAGAATAATAATATTTTAATCGATGAGAATTATGGAGCTGCATTTGGGAAAGAGGTTAAAGGTCATTATGGCGCAGATAGTTTGATGGCAAAAGAAATAAATAATTATTTACTTGATAATAATAACAAGTTACCTGTAGGAATAGTTGAATGTATGGAAGCTGGCATTATTGCAATGAAAATTGACGAAGCAAGAATTAATAAAAAAGTTATTGATCTTAGTGAAACTTGGGAAAGGTTAGATAGTATAATTAATTAAATGAAAAAAAATAAATTAAATTCATATAACTCACAATTTTTTTTAGCTTACATTTTAATAGCTCCAGCAGTTATATACCTTTTGTGTATAGTGGGATGGCCTTTGATAGAAACATTTAGATTATCATTTACTAATTCTAGTATAGCCGGTGAAGACTACGTTGGTTTTGAAAATTATGAAAAACTTCTATCTAGTTCTAAATTTAGTAAAATAGCTATACGAACATTTGTATGGACCTTTTTCTCAGTTTTACTAAAGTTAATAATAGGAATGATAGGGGCTGTTTTGCTCAATGCAAGTTTGAGAGGTAGATCATTCTTTAGAATTTTAGTTTTACCTCCTTGGGTTGTGCCGATTGCAATTGGTGCACTTGGCTGGATGTGGGTTTACAATGGTCATTTTGGAATACTATCCGGTATTGGAATTCGATTAGGAATTCTAGATGGACCATTTAGTTTTTTGGCTTATAAAAATAGTGCTTTTGTTGCAACAATGGTAACCGACATCTGGGTTGGCGTACCATTTGTTACACTTTTTTTCTTAGCTGGTATGCAAGCAATTCCAAGAGATTTATATGAAGCTGCTTATTGTGATGGAGCTGGTAGATTTAGTAGATGGTATCACATAACACTACCTCAATTAACACCGGTAATTATAACTATGTCTCTAATTTCCGCTGTATCTACTTTTGTCTCTTTTGATATAATTTATATTTTAACAGAAGGTGGACCAAGAGGAGCAACAACAACTCTGATTATAGATACTTACAAAATGGCATTGGGTAATTATAAGTTTGGTAAGGGATCTGCTAGAGCAGTAATGATCGTAATTATGATATCAACGTTTGCGATTGCATATTTTTATTTACTTTCAAGAATAAACAAAAAGGTATCTCATGGATAAATATAGCTTACCTTTAAAAATATTTTTATATCTAAGCATAACTGTTTTTTTTATATTTATCTTATTACCCTTTGTTGAAATGTTTTACGCGTCTTTACGACCTTTAAAGCACATATTTAGATCTCCTTATCAATTTTATTCTGATGACTTATCTTTTTGGGCATATAGAGAAATGTGGAACACAGTTCCTCTTTTAGGAAGATATATTTTTAATAGTTTTTTTATGGCTATTACAGTAACTTTTTTTACACTTTTATTTGTAATTCCTGCTGCGTACTCATACGCAAGATTTAATTTCCCATTCAAACAAGGTAGTTTATGGGTTCTTTTGGCAGTAAATATGTTTTCTGGTGCGGTATTATTAATACCTCTATTTAAACTATTAAGATATTTTGACCTTTTAAATACATATTTTGCAATGATTGTACCAGGAATAGCATTTTGTATTCCAACTTCAATATGGCTATTGAAAGCATATTTTGAAAAAATTCCAGTTGAGCTAGAGGAGGCAGCATATTGTGATGGAGCTTCAAGAATGGATATTCTTTTCAGAATTATTGCACCATTGAGCACTCCAGGCATTGCTGTAACTGCTATATATGCTTTTATTCAAGCTTACGCTCAACAATTCCTCTTTGCTATAACATTTAATTCAATTAGAGAATATATGCCAATAGTATCAGGTTTAACTGAGTTCATTGGCTACCAATCTGTGAAATGGAATGAAATGATGGCAGCTTCTATTGTTGGAGTATTCCCAGTTTTAATAGTCTTTATATTTTTACAAAAGTATATTGTAGAAGGTTTAACGGCTGGGGCTGTAAAAAACTAATATATTAAATAAATTCGCTTGATTGTATTCATATTATAGTGGTACGGTAGTAAATAATTTGGAGGAAACATGAAATTTTTAAAAACTACTTCAATCGCTTCTTTCATATTTTTTTTGTTTTTTGGTTTCAATGCAAATTCACAGGAATTACATGGAATTCTGTGTGGCGGTGAAATTAGACAAGCGGATATGGATGTTGCAGCAGAATTCGAAAGTGCCAATCCTGGAGTTACTATTAAATGGGAAGCTGTTCCTTGGGGAACTTGTCAGGACAAAGTAATAAACTTGGCTATTGCGGGAGATCCTGTAGATTTAGCCTATGTTGGTTCTAGAACATTAAAAGGACTTGCTGAAAATGGTCATATCATTAATGTTGACATACCTCAGTCACAAATTGGCATGTATCAACCTGGTATTTTAAATACTGTATCTCACATGGGTAAGGTTTGGGGATATCCAAGAGCTTTTTCTACAAAAGCTTTATTTATGAATTGTGATTTACTAGAGCAAGCGGGTGTTGCATGTGAAGGTCCTAAAACATGGGATGAATTATATACAATGGCTGAAGCTGTTACAAATAATGTACCAGGTGTTGCTGGAATTGGATTAACTGGTAAGGATTTTGATAATACCATGCATCAGTTCCTGAATTATTTATACAGTAATGGAGGTCAAGTTATTGATCCTGATACCAATACAATTACTTTAAATAGTTCAAATGCAGTTGAAGCTCTTGCTTTTTATGGAAAATTAGCAAACGTAGCTCAAGAGGGCCCTTTAGCATATGAAAGATCTCAATTAAGAGATCTTCTTAATGATAAAAAAATTGCAATGTACATAGACGGCCCATGGGGACGAGGTACTCACAATGAAGATCTAAATATGAAAACTGTTAGAATTCCTGCTGGACCACAAGGTGAGCAAGGAACATTATTAATTACTGACAGTATTGCTGTTTTTAATAATACTGGAAATGAAGAGCTTGCTAATAAATTTGCAGCAATGGTTACTTCTCCAAAGTGGCAATATAAATTAGATACTGAGTGGGGATTAACTCCAATTATGCAATACGATTCAATAGGTAGTGAAGCACCTTACAATGATGACTATTGGATGATGTTTATTGATGCAATTGGAGATGGTGGACCAGAACCTCTATTTGTTGATTATAAAGCTTTTCAATCAGTTATGAATAATATGATCCAAGGAGCAATTCTTGGTGAAGGTGATCCAGCTGATTTAGTAGCTGAAGCTGCTGAAGAGTTAGAAGAATATAAATAATCACTTTAATATATTGCTAGGGCAAAACTTGCCCTAGCATTTAATGTAAAATTCAAATGAGTAAATTAACAAGGTCTTATTCCTCAAAAATTAATTCAATATTAAAGAAGATATTAAAAGAAGAAGAAAAAAAATTCTTACAGTGTGCTAAATTAATTAGCAAATCATATAAAAAAGGTGGGCAGTTATATATTTTTGGAACTGGACATTCTAGATTGCTAGGAGAAGAATCATTTCACAGAGCAGGAGGTTTTGCTGCAGCTTGTCCAATAAGAGATGATGATCTCAGTTTTAAAAAAGGAGCAAGAAAAGCAACTGCTCTGGAAAGAACTCCAAATATTGCAAAAAAAGCTCTCGCTAAATATAAAATTAGCAGCAAAGATGTATTAATGATTGTGTCTAATTCTGGCGTTAATCATGCGCCAGTTGAAGCAGCTTTAATTGCAAAGAAAAAAAAAATAAAAACTATTTCGCTAACATCTGTTAAATTTTCTAAAAAAGCTCCTCTATCTAAATTAAATAAAAGATTATTTGAAATAACAGATATATTCATTGATAATAAGATTCCACCTGGCGATGCGATTATAAATGTAAATGATAATATGGTTGGGCCAGCTTCAACAATTACCGGATCTTTTATTTTAAATTCAATTTTAATTGAAGTTGCAAATATCTTAAAAAATGAAAAATTATTCCCATTCTACATCAGTGTAAATATGCCAAATGCTAAAAAAAATAATGATATATTAGAGAAAAAATTTAGTAAGATTAATCCTCATTTATAAATTTTTTAAATTTTTTTAAAAATCAAGAAATTGCTATATAAGATATTAAAGTTAGATGACTGATCAAAATAAAGTTAGTGGGAAAATTATAAATCACAACTCTTCCTATGTTGGAGATGTATATTTCAATGAAAAAATTATCGACTTGAAAATAAAAGACCCTGAAGATTATGAGAATATTATAATTCCTGGTTTTGTTGATCTCCATTGTCATGGTGGTAATGGTTTTGATGTAATGGAGGGCACACAATCAATTATTGAAATGTCAAAATATCATTTACGGCATGGGACAACTTCAATAATGCCAACTACTTGGACAAATACTTTAGAAAATACTATTTCAGCGTTAAATGGATTTAATGAAATAAAGAGAGATAATGGTAATAATATCCTTGGAGTTCATTTAGAGGGACCTTTTATTAATCCTAATAAACTTGGAGCTCAACCAAATTTGACTGGGAAGCCATCTTTAGATTTTATAAAAAAAATTCTTGAAATTTCTGATGTAAAAATCATTACTTTAGCTCCAGAAATTGATGGAATGCAAGAATTTATAAATGATTTAGTGGAGCTAAATATTAAGATTCAATTTGGTCACACTTTGGCAGACTTTGATTGCTGTGAAAAAATTATGAAAAATCATGAAATTGGTTTTACACATTTGTATAATGCTATGTCTGGTAATGATCATAGATCACCAGGAGTTTTATCAGCTGCTCTTTCAAAAGGAAAATATGCTGAAATAATTTGCGATAATATTCATGTTAGTAAAGAAGCAATTAAAATTGCAAAAAAATGTATTCCTGGTTTGTATACAATAACAGATTCGATTAACGCAAGCGGACTGAGTGATGGAGAATATATATTTGCAAAAAATAATATAAAAAAAGAAAATCATTCAGTAAAAATTATATCTGATGGTACTTTAGCCGGAAGTATTGTTACTATGGATCAAACTTTTAAAAATTTAATATCAATGGATTTTTCATTAGAAGAAGCAGTTGCTTTAACAAGTTATAATGCTTCTAAATATTTGAATCTAGATAATGTCGGTGTTATTCAAAAAAATTTTTTAAGCAATTTTCTTATTTTAGATAAAAAATTTAATCTTAAAGAAGTTTATTTAAGAGGAAAAAAAATTAATGTCTAGTTCTCAAGTTTTATCCGAAGCACTCTCAATTCCAAATAAAATTAATCATTTTAGCTTGAATGATAAAAATAATTACCAAGAAATATCAAATTTGATATCAGAAAAAAAAATTGATTATGTTGTTACTGTGGCAAGAGGTACTTCAGATTGTGCAGCTCTTTATTTGTCTTATATGTTTGCAAAATATCTTGGTTTACCAACATATAGCATGCCTCCATCTATAATAACTTTAGAGGAATCAAAATTTGATTTTTCAAGAGCATTAGTTTTCATAATTTCTCAATCTGGAAAAAGTGAAGATTTAGTCGAATGCCATAAAATGGTACAAAAAATGGGAGCTAAGACCATATTAATAAGTAATAATTTAAATAGCCCCATTATTAAAACATCCAATTATTTTTTTGATATAAATGCGGGAGAAGAAAAAAGTGTTGCAGCAACAAAAACCTTTGTTATGTCTTTATTGATAATTATAAAGCTTGTTTTTAATACTCTTAATAAAAAAGATATTAATAAGCAAATTGAAAAGCTAAGCGATCATTTAATTTTAGATAATCAAAATCAATGGAGTCCAAATATATTAGATAAAACGATAAGTAATGGATATATAATTAGCAGGGGTGTTGGATATGCAATTTCTAATGAAATATCATTAAAGTTTAAAGAGTTATGTCAAGAAATGATTGAGCCTTTTAGTAGCGCTGAAGTAATGCATGGTCCAAAAAGCTTGATAGAAAACTCATTCAAGTTATTTACTATATCGCTTAGAGATAAAAGTGGGATGATAGTAACAAAAGATTCTAGTCAAATTATTTCACTAACTAATCTTCACTATGAAATTACCTATGATGAAAACTCACATACAAAATTAAGATATAACACTTGTGAAATGATAGAATTAGATCCAATAATAGTACTATCAAAATTTTATCCATGGATTGTTAATTATTCTTTTGAAAAGGGATTAGATCCAGACAATCCTAGATATTTAACTAAAGTAACACAAACATTCTAATTTGAATAATATTGATATAGCAATTATTGGTGCAGGTTCTGCAGGAAGTATAATAGCAAATAAACTTCTTAATGAAACTAATTTTAATATAGCCCTTATTGAGGCTGGACCAAAAGATAACAATCCTATTATTGATGTTCCTCTTGGTTATGGAATGACATTTTATAATAAAAAAATTAATTGGAACTTCTACTCAGAAAAACAAGATAAATTATTCAATAGGCAAATATATTATCCAAGAGGTAAAGTTTTAGGTGGTTCTGGCTCAATAAACGCAATGGTGTATGCAAGAGGATTAAAAACAGATTATGAGAATTGGGGTAAGAACAAGGAATGGAGTTTTGAAAATATAAAAAAAGTATACAGTTCAATGGAGCAACAAATAAATGATGATAAAGAATTTCTTACAAAAGAAAAGATTCCAGTAAATAATGTAAGTAAGCATCATCATCCAATTTTAGAATATTTTTTTGATGCTAGTAATGAAATTGGTATTAAAAAAAATACAAATTTAACTACATCAATTGAAAATCAAGTTGGTCATTATAATATTAATACTTACAACGGTACTAGACATTCATCATCAAAAGTTTTTTTAAAGCCTGTATTAAAAAATCCTAGATTAACTATATTAGACAACACTCAAGTTAAAAATTTAATAATTAAAGATAAAAAAATTACTGGTATTAAAATTCAAAATAAATCAATAGAACAAATAATACACCTATCTCATGGAGCAATTTTATGTTCTGGCTCAATAATGACACCTTATTTGTTAATGCATTCTGGTATTGGTGACAAAGAGCATTTAAAAAAATTTGATAAAGAAATAATAATTGATAATTCTAATGTTGGAAGAAATCTTCAGGATCATCTTGGGTTAGATTATTTATTTAAAACTCATCATCATTCACTAAATAAATTGTTAGGAACTTGGCCAGGCAGAATTACTTCTGTGTTAAAATATATTTATAATAGGAAAGGACCATTATCACTAAGTATTAATCAGTCTGGAGGATATGTAAATTGGCATTCAAAACATCATTATCCCAACTTACAGATTTATTTTAATCCGTTAACTTATTCTATCACTCATAGAAATAAAAGACCTCTTCTAAAAACAGATAAATTTAATGGTTTTATTATTGGTTATAATTCTTGTCGACCAAAAAGTTTGGGCAGAGTTGCATTGAACTCTCCTAATTTTGATGATGCACCTTTGATAGATCCAAATTTTCTATCACATGAAGAAGATATATATGATGTTAAATGTGCAATTAATTTTTCTAAAGTTTTGGCGAATACAAATAGTATAAAAAAAATAAGAAATGAAAGTGTTACACATGATCTCTTAAATGCTACTGAAGAAGAAATGATTGATCACTTTAAATCTAATGCAGTTTCTATCTATCATCCTTGTGGTACTTGTAAAATGGATGAAGATCCTAAAAAAGGAGTTGTCTCTGAAAGATTAAAAGTTCATGGAATGGAGAATCTTTGGATTGCTGATGCATCTGTTTTTCCAAATATTACTTCTGGAAATATAAATGCCCCTGTAATGATGCTTGCTAATCTTGGAACTAAATTTATTATTGAGGATTTAAATAAGATTTAATTTATGAAAATAGTTAAACTTGAAACGTTCACAAAACCATATGTCAGTTTTGTAAAAATAACAATTGAGGATGGTTCAATAGGTTATGGTCAGATGTCAACTTATCATGCAGATATCACAGCTCAAATTTTTCATAAACAAGTAGCACCCTGGGTTTTAGGAAAAGAATATTTTGATTTTGATGATTTAGAAGATTTTATCTTTGAAAGAGAGCATAAATTTCCAGGATCATATCTTTTACGTGCAATTGCTGGTTTTGATACAGCGTTGTGGGATTTGAAAGGTAAAATTGAAAGTAAGCCCGTAGTTTCATTGATAGGAGGGTCTCCAGGTAATTTAAGAATTTATGGTTCATCAATGAAAAGAGATATTACACCAGATGATGAAGCAAATAGATTTAAAAAACTCTTTGATGAAAAAGGCGTTAATGCATTTAAATTTAGAGTTGGTTCTGAATGTGGAAGAGGAGTTGATGAATGGGAAGGAAGAACACCTAGTATAGTCAAAACAATAAATTCGACTTTAGATAAAAGTGTAATTAAAATGGTCGATGCAAATAGTTGCTATAGTTCTATCCAAGCAATAGAAATTGGTAAACTTTTAGAAGATAATAATGTTACTCATTTTGAGGAACCTTGTCCTTACTGGAAGCCAGAAGAAACTAAAAAAGTCACTGATAGTTTAAAGATAGATGTTACTGGGGGTGAGCAGGATTGTGATCTGCGAATTTGGAGAGATATGGTTAACAGAAAAATTGTAAATATTTTTCAGCCTGATGTTATGTATATGGGAGGGTTGACCAAAGCTTTAAAGGTTGCTAAAATTATTGAAGAAGGCGGTTTTATCTGTACCCCACATACTGCAAATTTATCTTTAGTTACAATTTGTACAATGCATTTTTTAAAAGCAATAAATAACTCAGGGCCCTATCTTGAATTTTCGATTGAGGGTAAAGATTATTATCCTTGGCAGCAGAATTTATTTTTAGGCGATCCTTTTAAAATATCTAACGGAATGGTTAAAATTGAAAATACTCCTGGCTGGGGTATTGAGATTAATCCTGACTGGTTAGAGAAATCAGAATATAAAAAGACAGAAATATAAAAAATGATTAAAAATATAATTTTTGATTTTGATGGTGTAATAGTTGATAGTGAAGTTTTGGTCTCTAAAGCATTTTCAAAATATTTTAAAAAATTTGGTCATTCTTTTAAAGAGGAACAATTTTATAAATATGCTGGAAATAAAACCGTAGAAGTAATAAATTTATTATCTGCAAAATATAATATTGAAAATAAAAAAAAATTTACAAATGAAATATATGAGATTGTTTCAGAGGTCTATGCAAAGGATTTAAAATTAGTTGAAGGAGCAAAGGATTATATTAGTAGATCAGATAGAAATCACTACATTGGATCCAATAGTAATAAAGACAGAATTCTTGATGGTTTGAAAATTGTTGGTTTAGATAAAACATTTTTAAGTAATCAGGTTTACTCATTTGATATGGTTAAAAGACCAAAACCTGATCCAGATATATACTTAAAGGTTTTAAATGATAATTCACTTGATAGAGAAGAAACAGTCATTATTGAAGATAGTGGGGTAGGTGTTAAAGCAGCTACTGCAGCAAAAGTAAGAGTATTTGGTCTTACTGCAGGAAAACATTGGCATTCAAATAGAGAGAAAAATGAATTATTTGACAATGGTGCTATGAATGTGTTTAGTGATTATGAAAGTCTAGGTAAGGCAATAGAGGAACTTTAAATGGGACCAGATGTAAAAGGCAATCCACTGTATATTTCAGTTTATCTTTTGATAGCCTCCTACATTTTAGGCGAATTTATTTTCCCTAAATATCCACTGTTGTATATGCTTAATCTTTTAGGAATATTAATTTTAATATTAATGCCAATTGTATTTTTTTCTTCACGAAATGCATTTAATGCTCATGAAGAGAAATTACTTCCACAAACTGAAACAAATAAAATTATAAAAACGGGAATTTTTGCTTATTCTCGAAATCCAATTTATCTTTGTTTTGTTTTATTTCATTTTGGAATGTTTCTTACTTTTGAAAATATTATGTATTTTCTTTGCTCTATAGGATTATTTTTTTGGTTAAATAACTTTGTAATATATGAAGAAGAAAAGTATTTAAAAGATAAATTTGGGGATGAATTTGAAAGATATTGTGATTCTGTAAAAAGATGGATTTTCTTCTAGTTAAAATTTATTGAGGAAATTTTATGATTTCTTTCAAATTTAATAACAATCTGAGCTTTTTTATTTAAATCCTTCATCATCCATTTAGTTATTTTTTCATAATGTTGAATAAAAAATTTAATTTCATTTGGTGTCATTCTTTTTGATTTTTTATTTTTTGATTGATTAGTTTTTTCCTGTTTCAACCGCCATTTAAAAACATTACCAAAAGAGGATGTTTTCAAAAAAATAAGTTCATCAAAATGGTTAAATAATTTTTTATATTCTAATTTTAATTTATTATTATAAAAATTTCTCCATTTATATTTGGGATCTTTAATTTTTTCTAAATTATTTATATTTTTATGTAGAATTTTTTTTGGAATTTCGAAACTTCCACAACACCAACCTTCTAAGAAAAGAATATCGCATTTAGTTTTAGTTATTTTTTTCGATTTAGAGGTGTCATCAATCAATTTATCAAACAGTGGGGTTGTAATAGGGTATTTACCTTTATTGAATTGTTTTATATGTTTAACTAATTTTTCAATATCATGTGTTCCTGGAACACCTCTAGTTATTAACAATTGATGTATTTGTTTTGATAATAGTAATCGTTGTTTTTTTGATAAATAATAATTATCTAAACTAAGCAAAAGTATTTTCTTATTATAAAATTTTTCAATAGTTTTAGAGATGATATTAATAAATGATGATTTTCCAATACCTTGAGAGCCTCCAAATAGAAATTTTTTTGATTTACTAGAGCAAATATAATTTATGATTGGAATTAATTTATTTTCTATGTACTTTTTGGAATATTTTTTATTATATGTTTTGTGTATTTCTATTTGAATATAGTCTATTAATGAACTCATTTAATATTTATTTATAAACAAAATACAAATACATGAAATTTCTTTTTGATTTAGGCGGTGTTTTTTTTGATTGGGACCCTCATTACTTTTATAAAGATGTATTTAAAGATAAAGAAGAAAGAGATAATTTCCTTAATAATATTTGCAATGATGAATGGAATATCCAACAAGATGCTGGAAGACTCATAAAAGATGCAGAATCTGATCTAATAAAGAATTATCCTGATTATGAAGATAAAATAAAATTATATTACAAAAATCATCATAGAATGTTCAGGAAAATCTTTCAGCATTCAGTTAATGTTTTAGATGATTTGAAAAATAATAAATATGAGTGTTATGTTTTATCAAATTGGTCCTGGGAAACATTTCAAGGTATGGATAAAAAATACCCATTTTTAAATAAGTTTGATGGTTTAATTATTTCTGGAAAAGAAAAATTAGTTAAACCTGATGCTCAAATATATAAATTAGCAGTAAACCGTTTTAATCTAATTCCACAAGAAACTGTTTTTATAGATGATAAAAAAGAGAATATTGAGGCTGCAAACAAACTTGGTTTTTTAACTATACATTTAACTAACCCTGAAATAATAATTCAAGAAATTAATAGATTTATTTAATTTAATTATGAATGAAATTTTTGATATTTTAGTTATTGGAGGGGGTATTAATGGTGCTGGAATTGTAAGAGACGCCTCAGGAAGAAATTTAAAAGTTTGTTTAGTTGAAAAAAACACAGTTGGCTCAGCCACTTCGTCTTGGTCTACAAAATTAATACATGGTGGATTAAGGTATCTTGAAAATTATGAATTTCGCCTTGTACGTGAATCTCTAAAAGAAAGAGAAGTAATTAAAAAAATTGCCAGTAATATAACAACACCATTGCCTTTTATTATACCACATCAAAAATCTTTAAGACCTAAATGGTTAATTAAATTAGGATTATTTTTATATGATAATATTGGTGGCAAAATGACTATACCAAAATCTTCAACTATAAATATTAAAAAGGAAATTCCTAATATTTTAAAAGATCAATTTAAAATTGGTTTCCAATATTATGATTTACAAGTTGATGATAAAAAACTTGTTCAGTTAAATGTTGAAGATGCAAAGAAAAAAGGTGCTATGATTATTCAAAATAGAAAAGTTATAGATGCAAAACGAAATAAAAATATTTGGGATATAACTTTAGATGATAACACATTACTTAAATCTAAAATTCTTATTAATGCTGCTGGACCTTGGATAAATGAAGTTTTAAATAATGTAATTAAATTAAATTCAAATAAATCAATTCGACTTGTGAAAGGTAGTCATATAATAACTAAAAGTCTTTACAGTCAGAAAAAAGCCTTCACTTTACAAAATGAAGATAACAGAATAATTTTTGTAATACCGTATAAAGATGAATATTCGCTTATTGGCACTACTGAAACAGAAGTTTTTTCACCAGAAAATCCTAAAATTGATGATAGTGAAATTGATTATTTATTAAACTCAGTAAATAAATATTTTGTTAAACAAATATCAAGAGATGATGTCGTAAGTTCTTATTCTGGAATCAGACCGCTTATTGAAGATTTTAAAGAAGCTTCAAAAGTTACTAGAGACTATATATTTGATTTAAATGAGGATGGTTCGCAAGCACCTTTACTAAGCATTTATGGGGGGAAATTAACAACATACAGGAAATTAGCTGAAAATGTTCTTTTAACTCTTAATAATCACATTCCCATAAATAAGAAAAATTCTTGGACTGCTGAACAAAAACTATAATTGGTATCCCTCTTAAATAACTTTTCAAATTTGGTGGGCAGAAAAGTTTTATAAGAGGAATACTTCTTATAGGAGGAAATAATATGAACCCTCTGCCCAATGTTATAATAATTTAAAATTATGATATTTATTGAAAATTTTTAAAAAAGGGATGTATTGCCCCTTATATTAGGGGCAATAATTAATACGATTCTATTATTTAAATGCTTCGCCTGAACTATCAAATAATTGGCATCTTCCAGCAGGGAATCCTACTTTTACAGTATCACCAACTTTGATTTCAGAATGTCCTTCAGTTTCAGCAACTAATGGCTCTCCATCTTTTTCAAGGTATAGATAAGAAACGTCACCAAGCTTTTCGACAACAAATACTTTACTTTCCCAAGATCCATCTGCATCACCATTTACTACTAAGTGCTCAGGTCTAATGCCTAAAGTTACTGAGTCACCCTCTGAGGATGACGCTGACATTTTAGAGACTGATATTTTTGACATTCCCATAATATCAACTTCTGTAGCATCAGAACTTTTGCTTAATATCTTACTTGAAATAAAGTTCATTTTTGGTGATCCAATAAATCCACCAACGAACATATTATTTGGTTTATCATAAAGTTCAAGTGGTGATCCTTTTTGTGAAACGATACCTGTATCAAGTACAACAATATCATCAGCTAGGGTCATAGCTTCTGTCTGATCGTGTGTTACGTAGATCATTGTTGCTTCTAGTTCATTATGCAGTTTTGCTAATTCAACTCTCATTTGAACCCTTAATGCAGCATCAAGGTTTGAAAGTGGTTCATCAAATAAGAAAACTTTTGGTTTTCTAGTAATTGCTCTTCCAATAGCAACACGCTGCCTTTGACCACCTGAAAGTTGTTTTGGTTTTCTTAGAAGATAATCTTCTATTTGAAGAATTCTTGCTGCCTCATTAACTCTTTCATTAATTTCATCTTTTGATCTTTTTTCTAATTTTAAACCAAAAGCCATGTTATCAAATACAGTCATATGAGGGTATAATGCATAAGATTGAAACACCATCGCAATATTTCTTTGCTTAGGTGGTAAATCATTAACTACCTGACCATCAATTGAAATTGTGCCTGAATTTATGTCTTCAAGTCCCGCTATCATTCTTAACATAGTTGATTTACCACAACCACTTGGACCAACAAGAACTGTGAATGATTGACTTTTTATATCAAGAGAAACATCCTTAATTACATGGACGTCTCCAAAATATTTATTAACAGTATTTATATTTATATCTGCCACTTCATCCTCCTTTGAGCGATCTTTCAAGTGTATGAATACATCATCATACAAATATATTTACATTTAAAGGTATATTTATTGAAAAATCAATACTTTTTAGTATTTACCCTTTAACTGATCCAGCGACTAAACCTCGTATAAAATATCTTTGTAAAGCAAAAAAGATAAATAAAGGTACAGTCATTGATACAAAAGCACCAGTAGTTAAAATTTCCCAATTTTCACCTCTAGATCCAAGTAATTCTTTTAATTTTGCAGTTAATATTATTTCACTTGGAACCTGATCTAAAAATACTAAACCTACTAAGAGATCATTCCAACACCATAAAAATTGTAAAATAAATATTGAAGCAAAAGCTGGTATCGAAAGAGGAATAATTATGCGTAAAAAAATATCATAATGAGAAGCACCATCAACTTTAGCAGCTTCCATCATTTCATTAGGTAAGCTTTTTAGAAAATTTCTTAATAGAAAAGTAGTTGAGGCTAATCCAAAACCAGTATGTGCCATCCAAACACCGGGATAGGACTTAGCCGCTACTCCAAATAATGCTCCAAAATCATTATAGATTGTTAGTATTGGTATAAGAGACATTTGAAGAGGAACAACAAGAGACGCAATTATTATTGCTAATAAAGTATCTCTTCCGTAAAACTTCATCCAAGTTAAGGAATATGCAAAGAAAGAGCATATTATTAATGGAATTAGTGTTGAAGGCAATGCTACTGCCATTGTATTAATAAAAGCTCTGCCAATTCCTTCTTTAAATAAAACTTCTCTGTAATTTTCAAAAGTAAATGCTGGAGGGCTTAATGATGTAGTAAATAATCTTTTACCTTTTTTCTTTTTAAATTCTGTTCTTGATCTCCATTCATAATTTCCATCTTCATCGAGAAGCACTTCACTTTCATCTTTAAAAGTTGCGATATCGCCAATATTAAATTCATTAATTTTTTTTGAAGAAATTCCAAAACTTTCTATTTTTTTCCCTGAATTATCTTCAAATAACTTTCCTTTGATTTTGAAATAACCATCTTCTTCAATTTGGCTTTCCATTCCTGACATTCTATAAATTTCATTTACTTCTGTAGTAGTTAAGGAAGTCCACCATCCACTTATAGCTAATAAATCTTTATCTCTTAAAGAGCTAATAAACAGACCAAAGGTGGGAATAATCCATATAATAACAAAGAAGAGAAGTAATAGTTGAGATAATAAAGATGATATTGAAAATTTCTTCATTATATTTTTTGTTCCTGTCTATGTTTGTATAAATTCCATGCTAAGATTGGTATGACACCAATCATAATAACAATTGCTAAAACACTTCCTCTTCCCGAGTCACCACCACCTCTAAACATCCAGTCGTACATTAAGTTCGCTAAGACTCCGGTTTGCCATTCACCATTAGTCATAGCAAAAATAATATCAAATATTCTTAAAACAATTATTGTAATTAAGGTCCAAATCACAAGTATCGTTTGTTCTAAATAAGGAATTATGATTGAAAAAAATATTTTTAACTCACTAGCTCCGTCAATTCTTGCCGCTTCAAGCATCTCCTTAGGTATGCTTCTTAATGCAGCACTAAAAATAACTAAAGCTAATCCAGTTTGTATCCAAATCATAATAGCCATCAAAAAGAAATTATTCCACATAGGTATTGTTAACCATGCTTGTGGCTCATAACCAAGAGAAACAATTATTGCATTAAGTAATCCAATTTGTGTATTCTCAGGCCCTCTATATTCATAAATAAATTTCCAAATTACACCAGCTCCTACAAATGATATTGCCATAGGCATAAATATTATAGATTTTGCAATTGAACCCCACCAAATTCTATCAGCTAAGTTAGCAATGACTAATCCAAAAAAAGTACTTAATGTTGGGACTACAAGTAACCATACTAAATTATTTAATATACTTCTTCTAAATTCAGGATCATTAATTGCCCATTTGTAATTGTATAGTCCAACAAATTCTCTTCCAAATTTATCATAAAAGCTAAGCCTTATAGTTTCAAAAACTGGATATAAAATAAAAATAAATAAAACAACAAATGCGGGTGTTATAAAAACTATAACTCTTATAGAATTTTCAAAATTATATCTTTTCAGTGTTTTATTACCATAAATATCTAAAATATAATTTGAGATATGAAAGTAGGCTATAAAAAATAATATTCCTAAAAAAACAATAAATACTAAATTCAGGATAGTCATTAGTGATTAAATATATAAAAAAAACAGGCGAACAAGTTAATTGTTCGCCTGTTTATAATTGAAAAGTTACTTAATTGCGTCCCAACTATCTTGGATCGCATCTGCTACATCTTGGGCAGACTTTCCATTAGTATAGTCAACCATACCAGTCCAGAAAGTTCCAGCACCAATAGCACCAGGCATTAAGTCTGACGCATCAAATCTAAACGTTGTTGCGCCTGTTAAAATTTCACCTAGTTTTCTAAAAGTTTCACTAGCATATTTACTTCCATCAACGCCTTTGTGAGGTGTTAGGAAACCACCTTTAGCCATCCAATATTCATGAGCTTCAGGATGCATTAGGAATTTAATGAACTCTATTGTCGCTTGGTTATCATTAGTAGCCGCTACTAATGTACCAGCTCCAAGTACAGGAGTTCCTAAATCTTTAGTTGCATATGCAGGAAAATAAAAGAAATCATAATCTACACCAGCTTCTACACCTTCAGGGAAAAATGCAGGAATAAAACTAGCTTGTCTATGCATCATACATTCTGCAGGTGAAGTGAAAAGTCCATTTGGAGCATCTCTAAAATCAGTAGTTGCTACTGCTTTAGATCCACCATTCACAAACTTGTCATTCAGCGCAAAAGTTCCAAAGAAATTCATTGCTTCAATAACTCTTGGGTCATTAAAAGGCATTTCATTGGATACCCACATATCATAAACATCAGGTGTATGTGTTCTAAGCATGATATCTTCCATCCAGTCAGTTGCAGGCCAACCAGTTGCTGCACCTGAACCTAGACCAATACACCATGGAGTATTTCCATCTGATGCCATTTGTCTTGTTAATGCAATTAGCTCTTCCATTGTTCCAGGAACTTCGTAACCATTATCTTCAAAGTTATCTGGTGAATACCAAACCAAACTTTTTACGTTTGTTCTAAAGAAAATTGCATTAAACTGATCATTACCATTTTCATCGGCATAAGTAGAAAGATCAACCCATGATTGTCCGGCAGCATAGTTATCTAAAACCATTTGCTTAATATCATCTCCAAGAGGAACTAATCCTCCCATAGCTGCTGCGTTTGCAGCAAGACCAGGTTGTGGAAATACAACTAGATCAGCAGCACTTCCAGCTTTTAGATCGATCATAACTTGTTGTTCAAAACTATCTGAACCACCATACTCAAAAGTTGCTCCTGTAGCTTTCTCAAATATAGCACCAACTTCTCTCATTGTTTCTTGTTCTGGTGACAACCAAGGACCAAACATAACTACTTTTTGACCAGTTAAATCTGGACCAGAATATTTGTGACCTCCAGCGTAAGCTGTGAAACTTAGAAATAATGAAGCAAGTATAATTAATAAATTTTTTATTTTCATAATTCCTCCGTAAATAATAATTAATAATTATCCAAAACGTTTTGGTTGTCAATTTATATTATCTGGTTTATGGAAAAAAATATGAATATTAAAGAATTAGCAAAAAAGCTTGATTTATCAATAACGACAGTTTCAAGGGGTTTAGCTGATTATTCAGATGTAAGTGAAAAAACGAAAAAAAGAATTAAAAAATTTGCTGAAAAATATAATTATAATCCTAATCCTTATGCTGCAAATTTGGCATCACGAAGCTCCAAGAACCTGGGATTCATTCTGCCATTATATGGGTTAAACTCATCTCCTCTAAATCAAATTTCATTTATTCAATTTTTGTCAGGAATGTATTCTAATCTCTCAAAAAATAATATTCAGCTGTCAATGCTCATGGCAAGAAGTCAAAATGAAGAAAAATCTTTATACGAAAAACTTATTGTAGAACAAAAAGTAAGGAACATCATTATAAATAATTTAAGAATTAATGATAGCAGGATACCACTCTTAAAAAAAAATAAAGTTAATTTTGTAGCTTGGGGAAGAACACAAAACTTAAAAAATTATTCATGGGTAGATCTAGATAATCATAAAAGTATGCAAATTATTTTTGATCACTTAATAAAAAAAAATCATGAAAAGATTGCATTCATAAATATTAATAAAAAATTTAATTTTGCTTATCAAAGAATGAAAACTTATTTTAGTGAAATAAAAAAATATAAAATTAGTTTTGATAAAAACCTATATATTGAAATACCCAAAAATGATTCATTGTTAAGTGAGGAAGTTACAAGAAAATTGTTAAAAAATAAAAAAGTTACTGCTATTATATGTTGTACTGAATATATTGCGGCAGGAGCAATACGTGCGTGTAATGATCTAAAAATAAAAATTGGTCATGACATTTCTCTTATTACGTATGATAGTTTGATAGTAAGTAATTTAATTACACCAAAAATAACTTCAATTTCTCATCCTACAGAGGACTTAGGTTACAATGCAGTAAAGTTATTAATGAGCAAGAATGGTAATGATTCTAAAAATAATTTTTATATGGCTAAGCCTACGATTATTGATAGAGATTCAGTAAAAAAATTATAACTATACTTAATATTAGGAAGTAATTTCTTTTTGAATAAAATAACTGTTATCTTTATTTTGTTTTATTATTGCTGGAATAATTTCCTTATAGGCATCATACAAACTAGAATTAGCTTTTGGTAATTGATCTTTAATTAAATTACTCAACTTAGGTAAGTTGTATGACGGAACGGAAGGAAACATATGATGCTCTACGTGATATTCCATGTGCCAATATAAAAAACTAAATATTGGATTAAAACGTACAGATCTAGTTGTGAACCTATGATCTTTTATATCTTCTGGCAAACCTATGTGTTGAGTCATATTAAATATGTTAACAATGTTGCCCCAGTACCTAGGAAAAAATATTAATAATGCAGGAAGAGGGTTCATTAAATAAAATGATAGAGCAAAAGAGGCGATCCATAAAGAAACATGTATTCTTGAAATAAGACGACATTTCCAAATCTCATCTTGAGGAATACATTCCTTCATAACAGGTGTCGTCATTCCTAACGCGTGCTTGATAGTTTCAAATTTAAAGGAGTCCTTGAACTTAACAAGTTCATAAAATGGAGCAAAACTAAATAGGAAACTTTTTAGACTTGGATATTGATGAAATAATGCTGCTTCAAAATCATGAGGGTCAGCAACAGAAGAAGTATTGCTATGGTGTCTAAAATGACTCCAAGTCCATCTAGTTGGTTCAAAGTCAGTCATAAAAGAACCAATTTGATAAAAAAATTCATTTAAAAATTTTGATTTGAATGCAGTTCTATGCCCGCATTCATGCCAAATTGGATTACTTGAATAAAAAAGAACACCGTAAAGCCATAACCATAAAACTGTCCACCATGTTCCCCATGTAGCTAAGGACATGTATCCAAAAATAAATAAAAGAATAAAATATATAGTTACATGCTGTAATCCTTTTAGATCACTTTTTTTTGATAACTCTTTAAGATCTTTTTTACTTATTTCGGCTCTAAACCATTTGTCATCAACATTATCTAATTTCTCTGACATATATTTTCTTTATAAAACTATTATGAGATTTAAAAGACAAATATTAACTATTTTGTCTCACTAAACGTCAACCCATCTTCTAATTTCATTACTTTCTATACATTTATCAATTATATTTTGAATTTTTGCACCTTGATAAAAATCGGGCTGCATATTCAAGTTTGTTTTTATTGACTCTATAAAGTTTTGATAATTACTTGGAGTTTTTGGACATTCAATAGTATCCCAAGCCATTTTATTGATATTTTCATCAATACAAATATGCAATGTAGACCACTTAGTCCTTTCCTCATCTAGTTCAACTTTTAAAGCACCTTTTGTACAAAATACTTCTAGAATTAAAGAGTTTGCATGTCCAGTTGCATATCTTGTATTAGTTATTGTTCCAATAGCTCCATTTTCAAATCTAACTAATGAATTGAAACCATCATTAGCATCTAATGTATATTCTTTTATTTTATTTCCTTTATCGAAGTAAGTTTTTAAATCAGTACATATTTCTTTTATGTCACCTACAGCATTAACAGCAAAATCAAAAATATGAACACCTGTATCTCCTAAAGCACCGTTACTTCCATGTTTTGTAGATAGTCTCCACAACCATTTGTCTTCCTCTCTCCAATCACCCCATTTATTACTTGTAAGCCAAGACTGATAATAACAAGCACTAACATGTCTAGGATTTCCTATTTCTCCAGATTTTAATATTTCAACTAATCTTTGATATGCACTTGATTCCCTATAAGTAAAATTAACCATATTAATTTTTTTAGATTGAACTGCTGCATTTACCATATCTTTTGCATCACTATAATTTTCAGCAAGTGGTTTTTCACAAAAAACATTATAACCACTTTTTAAAATTTGCAGTGTAGTCTCTTTATGAAACTTATCAGGTGTTGTATTGCTAATACCATCAAAAGTTTTTTCTTTTTCGAGCATTTCTTCTAAACTTAAATATCCTCTGATATCTGCATTTTTGTTATTTGATAAAAATATTTCTAAATTTTTTTGATTTGTATCACAAACAGCTTCAACATTGACATTTGGCATATTGTTAAATTCATCAAGATGTCTTGAAGAGATATTTCCTGTTCCAACAATACCAATTTTCATTTTATTTTTCTTCTGTTGGATGTCCTACACTAAAACCTTTCTTACTAATCTTTTCAATAGGTTTTGGTCTATTACTTTTGGGAGTTGGAGAATGTATATCTTCCCACAAAACTTTATTTTTCTGTTTTACAAAATGTATTGCATTTTTAATCACGATTTGCACATTTATATTATGATAAGTTGGATATGCTTCATGACCTGGTCGAAAATAAAATATTTGACCATTTCCTCTTCTATATAATAAGCCAGATCTAAAGGTTTCTCCTCCTTCAAACCAACTAGTAAAAAGTGTTTCATCTGGAGATGGAACCTGAAAAGGCTCACCATACATTTCTTCCATTTCTAGTTCAAAATGCGGTTGTAAACCCTCGCAGATAGGATGGCCAGGATTGCATATCCATAATCTTTCTTTTTCACCGTATTCTCTCCAAGTTAAATTACAATTAGTACCCATTAATTTTTTAAATATCTTTGAATGATGTCCGGAATGTAATACTATCAAACCCATTCCTTCAAGAACTCGTCGTTGTACTAAATCAACTGTTTTATCTAATACTTCGTCATGCGCTTTGTGGCCCCACCAAATAACAACATCACAATTTTTTAATAATTCTTCACTTAATCCATTTTGATCTTCTTTGAGCGTAGCAGTTTTAATTTTTAAACTATTATCAGTTGATAAAAAATCTTTTATGCATCCATGAATACCTTTGGGATAAATTTTTTTAACTTCTTCATTTTCTACTTCATGAATATTTTCATTCCAAATTATAACATTAGTCATTCTAGTATTATCTAACTCTTTCTCCGTGTAACCGATGTCCTAGTAATGCTAGCAATATGATTAATCCGTTAAAGAATTGTCTCCACTCACCACTCCAGCCAATGGCAATAATTCCTATTTCCATATAGGCAATTATACCAACGCCAAATACTGCTCCAATAATAGTTCCTAACCCTCCCCAGTAAGGAGTGCCACCAACAAAAACAGCTGCTAGAGCAAGCAATAAATAACCAAATCCTTGAGTAGGGAAAAATGTATAAGTAATCATTGTTGTAAAAATTCCACCAATAGCAGAGCCAATACCTACAAACATGAATGCTTTAATCTTCACCGCATTTACATTAATACCCATCTGTTCTGCGCTAACAGAATTATCTCCTACATGCTGAATATGAATACCAAAAACATGTTTGTTAAAAAAATAATAGCAAAATATTACAAATATTGCTGCCCAAAAAATTTGCATTGGGAAGCCATAAAAATTTCCAACTAAAAGAGGGTAGATCCAGTGGCTATCTATTTCCATAATCGTAATTGATCTGCTGTTAGATAATAAGAGAATTACACCTCTCAGTAAAAATAATACTCCAAGAGACGCAACAAGAGAGGAAAGTCTAAATACAACAATTAATGTTCCAACGAGAGCACCAATAGCTGCTCCAGTAAAAATACCTAGTACTAAACAAATAGCTGGATCAACTCCATTTTTAACAAGTAAAGCAAATACGTAAGCTGCTACAGCGTAAGTAGAGGCAAAGGAAAGATCTATTTCACCAGATGCAACTAGAAAAACTAATGGAATAGTTAAAAATATCAAAGTTGGCATCATTACAAATACTGATTGATGAAGGTTAGGTCTTATCCAAGCTTCTGGTGCACCTACTAAAAAAATTACCATTAAAAGTACAAAATATCCAATGCTTCCTAAAGCTCTTCCATTTCTGTGAAAGTAATTACTTAAATATGAATTATTATTGCTCATTAGTGTGCTCCTATAGTATCTCTCATTATTTTCATGAGTTCTTCAGGAGTAGATATGTCATTCTTATTGAGTTGATGAACGACTTCTCCTCTATCTAAAATTACAAATCTATCTGATATGTCGTATACATGATAAATATTATGACCAATAAATAGAACAGATCTATTTGATTTTTTTACATTTAAGACAAAATCAAAAACTTTCTGTGTTTCATTAAGAGATAAGTTATTTGTTGGCTCATCAAGAACAATTAATTCTGCTTTATTATAAATTGCTCTTGCAATTGCTACGCCTTGTCTTTCACCTCCGGATAAATTTCCAACTGGAGATTCAGCATTTATTAATTTTGATGTAAAACCTATTTCTCTAATTAATCTATTTGCTTCAAAAATTTGTTCTTTTTCTTTAATAAAACCAAATGGATATCGAAGTTCCTTACCCATAAAAATATTTTTAACTATCGATTGTTGTGGAGTTAAAGCTCTATCTTGAAAAACAGTTTCTATACCAGACTCTCTAGCCTTGAGTGCATTCCAAGCGTTTACTTTTTTTCCTCTTATAAGTATATCACCTTCGTCAGGACTATAAACACCTACTAGTGTTTTAATTAATGTTGATTTACCTGCGCCATTATCACCAATTAAACCTACAACTTCACCTCTGGTTACTTTTAATGATGCTTTGTTTAAAGCAGTAATACCGCCAAATCTTTTTGTAACATTATCTAATTCAATGATATTTTCCATAAATTTTGAAATGCTAACCCATCAAAATGGGTTAGCAATATATTTACCTATCTTAAGCCTGCATCAGCAAGAGCTTTAACAGCTTGATAGTTATTTGTATCAACAAACCCTGCACCAGTATCTTGGTTTATTGCGCCAGTACCAAGTACAGCTGTTTGACAAAGTGATAACACTGGAAGATACCCTTGAAGGAAAGGTTGTTGATCAGATGTTAGATGAACATATCCTTTTTCAAACGCCGACATAATTTGTGGGCTAGTATCAAATCCAATTTGAAGTAACTCATTTGGTCCATAACCAGCTGCTTTGGCAATACCTTCTGCAACATTCATTACATCACTTCCAGAGTGAACAATTACTTTTGTTTCAGGATTTGCATTTAACGCTGCTGAGAAAACTGGGATAGTCATATTCGGATCTGAAGCATAAGCTGGTTGTCCATCAAGAACAGTTACTGTCATTCCGTGTTCTTCAAATATTATTCTTGCACCATCTTCTCTTTGAGCTCTAGCGTAATCTCCAATAGGAACCATTACTATAGCGTGATCTCCAGCTTTGAAACCAAATTGCCTAATTGCTTCTCTTGCAAGAGCTTTACCTTGAGTTGCTAAATTTGCTCCTACGTATCCGCCACCAAATTTTGCTCTTACACCTGATGGATCAACGTTTTGATATGTCATTAGAATACCTTTTTCAGCAGCTTGTTTTGCTAAAGGCATTAATGCTTCATCGCCAGGATGCCCCATCATTGCAATAGCATCTACTCCAAGTCCAACTGATTCTCTAAGTTGACGGACCATTTTTTCAAAATCCCATTCTGAGTAAATAATTTCAGCATCTGCGCCCGTATCTCTTATTGCATTCATTGCTCCTGCTGCAACTATTCCAGCAAAGCCACCAGCCTCAGGACCGCCAGCATAGAAATGCATTTTTACGTCTGAGCACCATTTGTCACCAAGATCTTGTCCAGTTGGAGCAGCATATGCATGCATAGAAACTGGAAGAAGAAAAATTGTGATTAAAAATAATTTTATAATTTTCATAATTCCTCCCATGAATTAATTTAAATATTATAATAATGTTGTTAAACTAAAAATACCTGTGAATGTCAACTAGTACAATCTTTTACTTATTCTTTTAGTTTGTCCGTGACTGTAAATACCATCAACACCACCGTCTCTCCCATAACCTGATCTTTTATATCCACCACCTGGAAGATTGGTACCATCTACAAACCAATCATTTTGCCAAATTATTCCTGCTTGTATCCTATCTGCTGTCCATTTTGCTTTTTGATCATCAGCAGTAAAAACACCAGAGGCTAATCCATATTTTGTTGAATTTGCAATATTTATAGCTTCTTCTTCATCTTCAAAATCAAAAATAGATGTAACTGGACCAAAGATTTCCTCCTGCGCAATTGTTGCTTCAACTTTAACATTATCAAAAATTGTTGGTTGATAAAAATTACCTTCATCTCTATCAGCTTTATCTCCCCCTAATGTTAGGGTGGCACCAGATTGTATTCCTGATTTTACATAATTCGAAACTCTTTGCATTTGATCAGTTGAAATAAGAGGTGTTACTTGTGTTCCATCTTCGTCACCAGCACCAACTTTTAATTTTTGAGTTTTAGCTACAAGCTTTGTCATATATTCATCTTTTATTTTAGGATGAACAATTACCCTCGACATTGCTACACATATTTGTCCTGCATTAGGTTTAAAAATTCCTTTAACAGTACTATCAACCGCTTTATCAATATCCGCGTCAGGATAAATAATAGCTGCAGACTTACCACCTAATTCAAAATGCGTAGGTATAATTCTATCAGCTGTTTCTTTTAAAATTTCTGATGCAACTTCTGGAGATCCGGTGAAAACGATATAGTCACAACCTGAATGTTGAACTAGCTTTCTTCCAGTAGTTTCACCATAACCATGAATAATATTAATAATTCCTTTAGGAACACCAACTTCTTCAAATATTTGACCATAAAAATTTGAAGAAATAGGACATAACTCAGGAGGTTTAATTACAATAGTATTGCCAACAATCCAGTTTTGCGCAACCATTCCAGAAAACAAAGAAACAGGATAATTCCATGGAACAATTTGTAGTGCTACTCCAAAAGGTTCTAAGACAACATAATTTAAAGTATCATTTCCTGATGGGATTAATTTATTTTCTATTTTATCTGTTAGTCCAGCATAGAAGTCAAATGTATCTGCCGCCCCTTTAAATTCATCTACGCATTGTTTGATGGTTTTACCATTTTCTTGACTTAAAAGCTTACCACCTTCATCTTTTCGTTCCCTTAATTTTTGAGCAATTGCTCTCATCATATTTGATTTTTCTTTTGAGTCCATATCAACTAAAATTCTTTTATCGAAAGCTCTTTTAGCTGCTTGGAAGGCTAAATCTATTTCTTCATCCAGCGCTTCATCAATATTTCCTACAATTTTTTGATTTGCTGGATTTAAAACAGGAATATTTTTTTTTGATATTGAATCAATAAATTTACCATCAATAAAATTTCTTAACTCCATATATATTATCAATAAAACTAAAGTTCAGGAAGTGTCAAGTATAGTTTAATTATTTGGAACTTGTACGGGTATATAATAATCTGGATTTTTTGATTTTTTAATTACAGCTGGAATTATATCTTTGTATGCAGAGTATAAAGTTTGTGGTTCTGGTAACTGATCTTTTATTATTTCATACAATTTTGGAAGATTGTAAGATGGGACCATTGGAAACATATGATGCTCAATATGATATTCCATTTTCCAATATATAAAACTAAATACAGGGTTCAATCTTACAGACCTAGTAGATAGACGATGATCTTTTGTATTTTCTTGCAAACCCATATGTTGAGTGATGCCCCAAATACCATTGAAAGTTGCAAAAAATTTTGGAACTAAAAATAATAATATAGGAAGTAATGAGCTAAAGTAAATTGAAGAAGCAATTATTGATATCCAAAGAAAAACAAAAATTCTTGAACTATTAATACAATCTTGAATTTTATCTTGAGGTATACAATCTCTCATAACATCTGTTTTAATTCCAAGGGCATGTTTGATAATTTCAATATATAATGATTTGTGTATAGTAAAAAAACCAATTCCAGGAATAAAATTAATTAAAAAACTTAAAAGTGTGTGTTTAGAAAAAATACTACCATCAGCTTCGTAATCGTGAGGATCAACTGAGGCGGTATAACTATGATGTAGAGAATGACTCCATCTCCATCTAACAGGCTCAAAGTTATTCATAAAGCTTGCAACATGATAAAAGAAATCATTTAACTTTCGTGTTTTAAAAGCTGTTCTGTGGCCACACTCATGCCAAATAGCATCTGCACCACCCCAGAACATGCAGTACGCAAGATAGAATGGAATAAACCACCAAGTTTCCCAAAAGTAAGCTGATAAGATACCTAATCCTGAAAGGGATAAAGTAAATATTATAATATGTTTCCATCCCTCGTAATCAGTTCTTTTTGACAGATTTTTAAGAGTTTTTCGGTCAATATTTGCTCTGAACCATTCATTTGAAATATTATTGATACCAGTTTGTACTTTTTGTTCTTTAGTCATATTTTTCATTATAATTAATAAAAAATTAATATTTTTCCAGTAATTTTATCAATATTATTTTATAACAATCAGTATATTTAGTTTATTTAGAAAAAAATAAAAATCTTAAAATAATGAATCTTACTATCGTTGGAACAGGCTATGTTGGGTTAGTAACTGGAGCATGCTTTGCCGAATTTGGTTATTCTGTAACATGTGTAGACAACGATATTAAACGCCTTGAAATACTTAAATCAGGTAAGTGTCCATTTTTTGAACCAGGTATGGATGAGCTTTTGGATAAGCATATAAACAAAACAAAATTAATAACTTTTGAATCAACCATTAAAAATAACTTAGATAATACAGATATAATTTTTATTACTGTGGGAACTCCAACAAGAAGATTAGAGGATGAGGCTGATTTAAGTTTTGTCTGGCAAGTTGCTGAAGAAATTGCTGAAAATATAAAAAAATATTGTTTAGTTGTAACTAAGTCTACTGTTCCAGTTGGAACTACAAGAGAAGTACAAAAAATTATTTCAAATAAAATTGATCAAAAACTTTTTGACGTAGTATCCAACCCAGAATTTCTTCGAGAGGGATCTGCAATTAATGATTTTATTAGACCGGATAGAGTAGTTATAGGAACAGAAAATAAAAAATCTGAAAATATTATGAAGGAGCTTTACAGACCTTTATTTCTTAAAGAAACTCCAATTGTAGCTACATCTATCGAAACTTCAGAGATAATTAAATACGCATCAAATAGTTTTCTAGCTACAAAAATAGCTTTCATTAATGAGATTGCAGATTTATGCGAAGTTGTTGGAGCTGATGTTCAGCAAGTTGCGTATGCAATGGGTATAGATAAAAGGATTGGATCTAAATTTTTGAATGCTGGACCCGGATTTGGTGGTTCATGTTTTCCAAAGGATGTTAAGGCATTTGCATCAACTGCTAAAAAGAAAAATATTGATTTATCAATTATTAATGCGGTTAATAAATCTAACCAAGATCGAATAATAAAAATTTTAAATAAAATAATTTCAAATATTGAGAAAAAATCTACTATTTGTTTTCTTGGTTTAAGCTTCAAGCCTAATACTGATGATGTTAGAGACTCTACTTCCATGAAAATTGCATCTAAACTATTTAAAAAAGGATATAATGTTCATTGCTACGATCCTGAAGCAATGAATAATGCCAAAAAAGAAAATACTAATCTTATTTTTTTCAATTCTGCTTATGAAGCTTGTGAAGGAGCATCGTCAATTATTATTGGAACAGAATGGAATGAATTTAGAGCATTAAATTTCAATGAAATATCAAAAATTGTAAAAGAAAAAATAATCTTTGATCTAAGAAACATTTATATTCCAGAAGATTTAAAAGAGCTTGGATTTAAATACTATGGAACTGGAAAATAAATTGAAAATTGAAAATTTTGATAAAGAGGTTCTAAGAGAATATGACATTAGAGGAGTAGTTGGAGATAATATTAATCAAAATACGGCCTATACAATAGGAAGGACTTTTGGATATACTGTAATAAATCGATTACAATCTAATATAATTGCCACTGGTTATGATGGAAGATTAACATCACCAGATTTACATCAAGCTCTTTGCGAGGGTTTAAAGGATGCAGGAGCAAAAGTTATCAATATTGGTATGGGGCCAACTCCAATGACTTATTTTGCTCATTATCATCTTGAGGCTGATGCTGTTATTATGGTTACTGGATCACATAACCCTTCAGAATATAATGGTTTCAAAATGGTTTTAGCTAAACATTCTTTTTATGCTGAAGATATCAAAAGCCTTCAAAAATTAATTGATCAGGATAATTTAAAATTAGTAAAGGGTGAAATTATTGATAAAGATATTAAATTAGATTATACCAAGAGATTATTACAAAATATTAATCTCAATAAAAAAATAAAAATTGCTTGGGATATTGGTAATGGCGCGATGGGAGCTGTCATTAAGGAAGTTACAAACAATTTAAATAATTCTGAAAATATATTAATTAATGAAGAAGTTGATGGCAATTTCCCTAATCATCACCCAGATCCAACTGTTCCAAAAAATATGGAGCAATTAATAAAGTCAGTCAAAGATAACAAATGTGACATAGGTCTGGCTTTTGATGGAGATGGAGATCGTTTAGGTGTTGTAGACAACTTAGGCAATTTAGTTTGGGCGGATCAGTATATGTTATTACTATGCACTGAAATAGCTAACTTATACGATAACCCAAAAATAATTATGGATGTTAAATGTAGTAAAGTTTTTTTTGATGAAACAAAAAAACTTAATTGTGATCCTATTATGTCTAAAACTGGTCACTCTCCAATAAAAGAAAAAATGAAAGAATTGAATTCACCATTATCTGGAGAAATGAGTGGCCATGTTTGTTATGCTGATGATTTCTATGGGTATGATGATGCTATGTATGTAGCACTACGACTACTTAGAATACTATGTAATCAAGAAAAATCCTTGAATGAGTTAATTAAAATATATCCAAAAACTTATTCAACCCCTGAAACAAGGTTTGATGTAGATGAAACAAAAAAATTTTTAATTATTGAAGAAATAAAAGAAAGAATAAAAAATACAGAAGGTAAAATAATAGATATTGACGGAATAAGAGTTGAAAATAATGATGGATGGTTCCTAATGCGAGCTAGTAATACCCAAAACCAACTAACTTGTAGAGCAGAGTCAACTTCTCGAGAAGGCCTTAAGTCTTTGATAGCAATTATTGAAAACCAGTTATCTATAAGCGGTGTAAATTATAAATTTACAATCTAACAAAACAATCACGATTATATTTTTTCAGTCTTTTACATGCTGTATACGCTTCTTTTTTAGAAAAATTTTCAAATCTAGATTCATAAAGTTGTTTACCGCTAACTTTTATCAGCACAATATTTGAAATTTTATCTTTAGTAGAAACTGGATATTTACTTTTAATTAATTTGATTTGTTTTTCTGCATTATTTCTATACTTAAATGTTCCAACCACAATGGAATAAGCATTTTTTTTCTTTTCAATTTTTTGGTTTGCAGTCTCTTCTTTTTTAACTATTTTTTTATTACTACTTTTTGTCTTAATATTTAATTCAGCAAATTCTTTATCCATTATTATTTTTAAAGATTTGTTCCGTTGGCTTCCTGTATCACCTCCAAAAATAATTCCTATTAATCTCTTATCATCTCTGACAGCTGAAAAAGCTAACTGAAAACCAGATGCTTTTATATATCCAGTTTTAATTCCATCAGCACCATCGTAGCTTAACATTAATTTATTATGCGTTTTGTAAGTCTTACCCTGATACGTAAATTTTGTATTACTAAACAATTTATACTCTTCTGGAAAATTTGAAATTAGTGCATGTGAAAGTTTTGCTATATCTCTTGCAGTTGTTAATTGCGCTCTATTAGGAAGACCGGATGCATTTTTGAATGTTGTACTTTTCATACCTAGATTTTTTGCATATTGAGTCATAAGTTTCGCAAATTCTTTTTCAGTTCCTGCTATATTTTCTGCTACTACAGTAGCTACATCATTTGCAGATTTAATAATAAGTGCATTTACAGCGTCTCTAACTTTGATACTTGAACCTTCCTCTAAATATAACTTACTCGGCGATCTTGATGCAGCAACACTTGATACATTTAATTGACTATCGAAGCTAAGTTTTCCTTTTTTTATATAATCAAATACAATGTATAGAGTCATTATTTTTGTTAGCGATGCTGGGTAATTTCTTGTATCAGCATTGACTTCAAATAATACTTCTTCAGTATCAAAATCTATTACTATTGCTGCTTTTTTAGCAAATAGATTTGATGAAAAACTTAATATTAAAAAACTATTTAAAATTATGACTAATAGTAAATTTTTTTTCATTTTTCAGTGATTAACATATGATTTTCGATGCTTTCAAACATAAAAATACTTTAAAATATTTCAAAACATATTATTTAATAAATATGGCAAATGAAGATCAAAATAACAATAATAAAGAGGATTTTCAAAGAGGCTTATTATTAGACACTAAACCAAAAACAAAAAAACCATCTATGTATAATGTCTTATTATTAAATGATGATTATACCCCAATGGAATTTGTTGTTATGGTTTTAGAAAAAATATTTAATAAAAAACAAGAAGAAGCAACACAAATAATGTTACATGTCCACAAAAACGGTATAGGAGTATGTGGAACATTTACTTATGAGGTAGCTGAGTCTAAATGTAAATCAGTAATGGACATGGCAAAAAAAAATGAACATCCGTTACAATGCACAATGGAAAAAAGTTAATGCTGTCACAAAACTTAGAAAAAACATTAAGAGAAGCTTATCAACTAGCTACAAACTATAAACATGAGTATGTAACTTTAGAGCATTTATTATATTCTCTTTTAGAAGATCAAGATGCAATAAGTGTTCTTAAAGCGTGTGCAGTTGATATTTCACATCTGAAAGAAAGTGTTGAAAAATTTATTATTAATGATTTAGAAAATCTAAAAGAGAATTTTACAGGAGAGCCAAAATTAACTAATGGCTTTCAAAGAGTTTTACAAAGAGCTGCAATACACGTTCAATCAAGTGGAAGAGAGAGTGTTACTGGAGCTAACATGATTGTAGCTTTATTTTCTGAGAAAGAAAGCCATGCAGTATATTTTCTTCATCAACAAAACATGAGTAGATTAGATGCTGTCCAGTATATTTCACATGGAATTTCTAAAGCTAATGAAAGTTTTGAAAATGAAGAATTTGTAGATAGTCAAACAAATGATAATAATGAAAAACAAAAACCTAAAAGTGCTTTAGGTCAATTTTGTATTAATCTTAATGAAAAATCAAAAGACGGTAAAATTGACAAGCTCATTGGAAGAAGCAAAGAACTAGATAGAACAATTCAAATTTTATGTAGAAGACAAAAAAATAATCCTTTATTCGTTGGAGACCCAGGTGTTGGAAAAACAGCAATTGCTGAAGGTTTGGCAAAAAGAATTACAGAAAAAAAAGTCCCTAAAATTATGGAGGATGCTGTAATTTATTCTTTAGATATGGGCGCATTACTTGCAGGCACAAGATACAGAGGTGATTTTGAAGAAAGATTAAAAGCAGTTCTTAAAGAATTACAAAAGAAAGACAAAGCGGTTCTATTTATAGATGAAATCCATACGGTTATTGGTGCAGGTGCAACGAGTGGTGGTTCAATGGATGCAAGTAATTTATTAAAACCATCCTTAGGAAATGGTACACTTAAATGTATTGGATCAACAACTTATAAGGAATTTAAAAATTATTTCGAAAAAGATAGAGCTTTAGTAAGAAGGTTCCAAAAAATTGACGTTAAGGAGCCATCAAAAGATGAGACTGTTAAAATTCTTGAAGGTTTAAAAACTTACTATGAAGAACACCATAATATTAAATATTCACCGGAAGCAATAATTAGCGCAGTTGAGTTATCGAATAAATATATAGGTGATAGAAAGCTTCCAGATAAAGCTATTGATGTTATTGATGAAGCAGGAGCATCTCAATATTTATTGCCAGAAGAAAAGAGAAAAAAAATAATTCTTTCTAAAGATATTGAAGGAGTAGTTGCTTTAATGGCAAGAATCCCAACAAAATCTGTTAATCAAAGTGATAAGAATAGTTTAAAAAATTTAGAGAGAGATTTGAAAAATTTTGTCTTTGGTCAAGACAAAGCTATCGAAGAATTATCATCTTCCATTAAGTTGGCAAGAGCAGGACTAAGAGAAGATGGAAAGCCAATCGGCTCATATTTATTTTCTGGGCCTACTGGGGTAGGGAAGACTGAGGTAGCTAAACAGTTAAGCAATACTCTTGGCATCAAACTTCTTAGATTTGATATGTCAGAATATATGGAGCGCCACACCGTGAGTAGATTGATTGGAGCTCCTCCTGGTTACGTAGGTTTCGATCAAGGTGGACTATTAACTGACGGGGTTGATCAAAACCCTCATTGTGTTTTGTTATTGGATGAAATTGAAAAAGCTCACTTTGATTTATTCAATATTCTTTTACAAGTAATGGACTATGGAAAACTTACTGATCATAATGGTAAGACCATAGATTTCAGAAATGTTATATTAATTATGACCACGAATGCTGGTGCAATCGATGTTTCTAAAAACAAAATTGGATTTAATGCTAAAAGATCCAATGATGATAGTAGTGATGCTATTAACAGAATTTTTTCACCAGAATTTAGAAATCGTATCGACTCAATTATCCATTTTAATCATTTATCCAAAAACATTGTTCTATCGATAGTAGATAAATTTATTATAGAGATTGAAGCACAACTCGAAGATAAAGGAGTTTCATTATCAATTAATAAAGAAGCAAAGGAATTTTTAGCTGAAGAGGGTTATGATGAAGTATACGGTGCTAGAGAATTAGGTAGAGTAATACAAGAAAAAGTTAAAAAACCGATGGCTGAAGAACTTATCTTTGGTAAACTTGCTAAAGGTGGGCATGTTGAAATTACATGTAAAGATAAAAAAATTAACTTTGAATTCTCAAATAAGCAAGAAGTAAAAAAAGAATTAGCCTAATTTTTGAAAGGAAGATAATCTTCTAATTTTTCTTTTTGGTTATCAATAAGCTGACTTTCATTATCAAGAAAATTTTGAATAGCTTTGCTAAATTCTTGATCTTTAATCCAATGAGCACTCCATGTTTTTGTTGGCGCATAGCCTCTTTGTAATTTATGCTCACCTTGAGCTCCTGCTTCTACAATTTGTATCTTATTTTGAATTGCATATTCAATTGCTTGATAATAACAAAGTTCAAAATGTAAAAATGGTACTTCATATTTTGATCCCCATAATCGTCCATACAAATGAGTTTTGCTTAGAAAATTAATTGCAGAGGCAACCATTTTATCTTCTTGATAAGCCATTATAAGCAATATTTTATTTTTAAAATTATGTAATATTTCAAAGAAAAATTCTTTCGTTAAATACGTAGAGCCCCACTTTCTTCCTGTTGTATCTAAATAACAATCGTAAAAAAAATTTATATGCTCTTCTTTAATATCATCTCCATTAAGTAATTTTACAGTTAAATTATTATTTTCAATACATAGTCTTTCTCGTTTTATGATTTTTCTTTTTCGTGAAGATAAATCTTTTAAGAATTCATCAAAATTTTTATATTCATTATTATTCCAATGAAACTGTATCCCTGATCTAATCATAATATTGTCAACATTATTCCAATTAGAAGCATCATTAATAAAATTAAAATGGAGAGAAGAAACATTTATTTTTTTTGCCTCTTTTATAATATTATTAATTACCTGAACTTGTTTTTTCTTTTTATCTTTAACTGATCTATTTAAAACAATTCTATCACCAGTAACTGGTGTAAACGGAATTGCAGATTGAAGTTTAGGGTAATAGTTTATTCCATATCGATGATAAGCGTCAGCCCAAGAATGATCAAAAATATATTCTCCAAACGAATGGTTCTTTATATAAAGAGGACATAGTGAGATAATTTTATCATTTTCTTGCTCTATGTAATGATATGGTTGCCAACCTGTTTTGGTATTTGCACTTTTACTTTTTTCTAATGCGTGAAGAAATTCATATTGTAAGAATGGATGATCATTGCCAACACATTCATTCCACTCTGATTTGCTAACATCGCTTAATGAAGAGCAAAAAAAATATTCACTCATGCTGAGTATTTTATTTAATTTTTATTATCGCGTCGATTTCTACAGAAATATTAAAAGGAAGTGAGTTTGAACCAACTGCAAAACGAGCATGTCTTCCCTTATCACCGAAAATGCTAACTAATAAATCTGATGCTCCGTTTATAATTTTAGGTTGATCAGTAAAGTTTTCGTCACAATTTACAAAAGCTCCAAGCTTTAAGAAGGTGTCTAGTCTATCCCAATCCCCGTTTAGAGATGTTTTTAATGCTGAAACAATATTAATACAGCAAAGTTCTGCTGCTTTAATTCCATCTTCCTCTGATATTTCTTTCCCCACTTTTCCACTGTATACTATTTTTCCATCAACTACTGGTCCCTGTCCTGATACATAAACTGTATTATCGGCAACTTTAAAGGGCACATAATTTGCCATTGGCGTTGGCATTTCTGGTATTATTAAATCTAATTTCTTGATATTTTCTTCAAAGATGTGCATTACTATATATATAAAACATTTTGAGTGAAGGTAAAGAAAACAAATATGAATAAATTTCTAAAATTATTTATTTTCATATTTATATTCTCATTATTAATAAAAGGGGGGATTTCAATGGCAGATGAAAATAAGGATATTATTCATATGACGCTTAAAGATGGTATTGTTGTTATAGAGACAAAACCAGACGTGGCACCAAAACATGTAAAACAAATCAAACAACTTATAGAAGAGGGACAGTATGATGGTGTCGTTTTTCATAGAGTAATTGATGGATTTATGGCTCAAACTGGAGACGTAGAATTTGGAAATTCAAATAAAGATGACTTCAATTTATCAAGAGCAGGAACTGGTGGATCAAATCTTCCTGATATAGAAGCAGAATTTTCTTCAGAAAATCATGGAAGAGGAGCAGTATCAATGGCTAGAGCACAAAATCCTAATAGTGCAAATAGCCAATTTTTTATTTGTTTTGATGATTGTTCATTTTTAGACGGTCAATATACTGTTTGGGCTCAAGTTACTGAAGGTATGGAATATGTTGATAATATCACAAGAGGTGAGCCGCCTGCTGATCCAGATAAAATTATTAAAATGGAGATTGTAAAATAATTAGATGTTTGTTGCTGACTTGCATAATGATCTTGTGCAAAGAGTTATTGAAGGTGAAGATGTTACAAAACCTACTCCTCATGGACATACGGACATACCAAGGTTAGTAAAATCTGAAATTGATTTAGAAATTTTAATTATTTGGGTCTCTAGCAATGCTAAAGAACCAAATTTTTTTAAGAGAGCTGATAAAATGTATGATGAGATTGAAAAAATTTCATCACATGAAGAAATTATTATTCCCAAAAAAATCTCAGACATTAATGAAGCAATAGAAAAAAATAAGTTAATGCTTCCAATTGCAATGGAAGGTGGAGAGGGTTTAGAAAATGATATCAATAATTTATATCATTTTATTGAAAGAGGGCTTTTCTATTTTGGCCCAACTTGGAATCATTCTTTGGATTGGGTTTCATCAAATTATGACGAGACATACAATTCTTCAAAACTTAAAAGTCATGGTTTAAGTAAATTTGGCAAAGAAGTAATTTCTATTTGCCAAGATAATAATGTGCTAGTTGATGTTTCGCACATTGGAGAGAAAAGTTTTTGGGATATTGCATCAATAAGTACCAAACCTTTTATTGCCTCACATTCTAGCGTGTATAATTTGTGTCCACATTTTCGTAATTTAAAAGATGATCAAATTGAAGCTATCAAAAAATCAAAAGGATTAATTGGTTTAAATCCATACCCTTTCTTTATTGATAAATCTTTTAAAGAAAGAGAAACCAAAGAAAGAAAAAAATATATTGATGAATTAAATTCTATTGAAAGAAAATATTCAAACAAAACATCTCAATGGATCGCAAAACAACATTTTCTTCAAAAAAAATTAGCAAATATATGTCCGAGTATTGAAATATTTGTTGATCATATTGAGTATGTAATTAATCAAATAGGTATTGATTATGTCGGAATAGGCAGTGATTATGATGGCCTTGATTGTTTGCCAAATAAATGGAATGATTGTCTAGATCACATGATAATTCAAGAAAGTTTAGAAAAAAGAGGATATAAAAATAGTGAAATTGAAAAAATTATGGGAAAAAATATCTTAAGAGTTTTGGAGGAAATCTATAATTAGAAGTATACCAATTAAAACTAAAATTATCCCTGATGTTTTTTGAATAAAGTTTTTTCTTCTCTGAAAAAAATTGCCCATTCCATAACTTGTTACTACAATTGAAACTATAATATACCAAATTCCATCTATTACAGATGCAGTGATGACAAGAATTGAGTGTGAAAAAAAGGATGCATCTATTTTTACAAATTGTGAAAATACTGCTGAAAACCATATGAGAATTTTAGGATTTAAAATTGCTATAGAAAAACCCTGTAAAAATGAATTAAAATTTTTTTGATTATTTATATGTTCAATTTCTTGATTTTTTTTAAAAAGAAATTGGAAGCCTATAAATAATAAAAATAAAATTCCAATAATTTGTATAAATTGAAATAGTATTTGATTTGTTGTTAAAATAATTATTAGTCCAGTTACTGCAAAAATTGCGTACACGCCCATACCAATCCCGTGACCAATAGAAGTTAGAATGCCAGCATATCTATTTATTGTAACACTGTTTCTGATAATTAATGCCAAACTAGGCCCAGGAGACATAGCTCCAGCAATACATACTAAGGCAAATTGAAGCCAAAAGATAAAAGTCATTTAATTTTAGTTAGAGATAAATATTTTTTAATTGTTTTTTCTAAACCATATTCAAAGGTATCACAGATCAGTGCATGACCTATAGAAACCTCTTCGACATTATTAATATTTTCTAAGAAAAATTTTAAATTTTCCAAATTTAAATCATGGCCTGCATTCAATTTAATTTTAGGAAATTCTTTTTTTAAATATGTTGATACATCTATATAGGACATTATGGCAGTATCTTTATTTTCTGTAAAATTATGAGCATAATCGTATGTATAAAGTTCAACTCTATCAGTTTGTATAACTTCTAAATTTTCAAGTGTTTTAATCGATGGATTTACAAAAATTGAAACACGAATTTTATTTTTTTTAAATTCACTAACAATATCTCGAAGAAATTCTTTATTTTCATGACAATCCCAACCAAATGAAGAGGTTAATGCACCAGGTGGATCTGGCACTAACGTGACTTGATCTGGTTTAACCTCTATTACTTTTTTAACAAAAAAATCTGATGGATATCCTTCAATATTGAACTCTTTATTTTCAAATTTTGCCAATAAATTATTTAATGGTTCTAGGTCAGAAAATTTTGCATGTCTTTCATCAGGGCGAGGGTGTACTGTAATTCCATCAGCACCAAAGTTTAAACATTTATTACTAATATCAATCAAGTTTGGCAAGTCAGCACCTCTTGCATTTCTCACTAAAGCAAATTTATTCACATTTACGCTTAAAGCTGTCATAATTTATTAATTTTTTTATTTTAACTTCACTTATTATTTTTATTAGTCAATAACATCAAATTGAAAGGAGTAATATGAATAAATTTTATTTAATCGGAAAATTAAGTCCAGAATACGTTAAAGGTTATATGAGTAATCCAGATCAAGATAGAGCAGCGATTGTTGGAAGTGCTGCTGAAAAAGCTGGAGGTAAATTACATAGTTTAGAATTTGTAAGAGGTGACTTTGACATGATTGCTACAGCAGAAGGTGATTATGAATCAATGCTTGCCATGAAGGTTACAGCTTTACAATCAGGAATGTTAAATGAATTAATCATTTTAGATACCAAATTTGATATGGTTAGTACTGTAAAAAAAGCAGTGGAAGCCTCTGGCACTTATAAAAAAACTTAAGAATTACTTTAAATTATTTTTCCATACGTTTTAAGCATCCATTCATTAACTTTTGGATGCTTATATACTTCTTCTCTCAATTCATTTAATTTCTCATAGGGTTCTAATATGTTAGCTGGAACACCATCTAAAAGGCCTGAAGTTAACCATCCAAGTAATCTCCAAATTGCTAAATCAGCAATAGAAATATTGTTACCAACAAAAAAATTAGAGTCTTTATTTTCTGAAAGTAAATTTTCAAGAAATTGAAACCATTTTGGTAAATGTTTTGTTGCTAATATTTTTCTTGCTAATTCTAATCGATCCTTTTCTTTATCTCTACCAGATAGAGTTACAAGATAGTTAATGTCTTGTGCTGCATCAATAATTTGATCAATTTTCGCCGCTTCAAAATCATTATCTTTTGGATATAATCCAGATAACTTTCCACAAAATCTCGCAATTGCACCTGTTTGAGCAATAATTTTTCCATCAACATCTAATATTGGTAATTGCTTAAAAGGAGCTATTTGCTTATTCGGTAATAACCCTGTTGCTTTCAGGTCATCAATTTCTTTTCCTTCTACTCGATAATCTTTAAAAGGAATATCTCCTATAAATAGAGCTAATCTTGTTACTTCTGCTCTCCAGAAAGGTATTTTAAAATAGTATAACGTAATTTCCATATTGATTTTTTTATAATGATCTATGATACACAGTTATGATCAAAAAAATAGATCTTTTCATTATCATCATTAATATTATTTTTTTTGCATACTATGGAATTCAACTTCTTGTATTCACTGATGAATTTGCAATAAATAACTTAGGTTTTTTTAATCACGCCGTTGCTGGCTTATCAGAAATAATTGGTATTATCTTTACCACATTCATCATAGCTTTATTAATTATAGTATTTAGGGGCCTTGAAAAACAACTTCCTCTTATTTCTATAATTACCCTTTTTCAAATTTTAGCAGCACTAAACTTTTGGAGATATGTATTTACTGATAGTCCTGGGGAAACAAATCTTACTATCATAACAATAAATGCCTTATTTTTTTCAATTATGTCTTGTTTAAACTTAATCTTGATCTCAAAAAATATTAATGAAATATAAATTAATTTTATGGATATTAAAAATATTGATGATTTTTTAATCGAAGCTGTTGAAGATCTTCATGTGCCTTCAATAGCTGCAATTATAGTTGATCAAGAAAAAATTTTATATGAAGGTTATTACGGTTTTAAAAATATTAATACGCAAGAAAAAATAAATCACAATACATTATTTAGAATTGCTTCAATGACTAAACCTATAACTTCACTTTGTATTTTCCAATTAATAGAGAGGGGATTCATAAATCTAGAGACAAATATTGAAGATATTTCTGAAAAATATAAAAATACACAAATTATAAATTCGCTTGAAGCAAATAATCCAATTTATACATTTCCAACAAATAAAATAAAAATCAAACATCTATTAAATCATACTGCTGGTTATGGTTATGAGATTTGGGATAAAAAAATAAATGAATTAGTAAATTTAAAACTATTAAATTCTTTATTTGATGATGACTCAGGTTTCTTGAATGCTCCAATTTTATTCAATCCTGGTTCAGCGTGGAAATACGGTATTAATATTGATGTACTTGGTGATTTAGTTGAAAAGATTACTAACCAAAAACTGGGAACTTTCATGAATGAAAATATTTTTAAACAAATTAACATGACAAAAACAAGTTTCGATCTAACTAAAGAAGACTTTGAAAATATAGCAATTAAACACTCTAAAAATAAAAATAATGAATATTTTATTGATGATTATGAATTAGAATTTCATAATTCAAAAAAATCTAATCAGTTTCACGCTGGCGGAGGAGGTCTTATTTCCACACCAAGAGACTATTCTAAATTTATGCAAATATTTTTGAATCAAGGTAAATTAAACAATCAAACTTTGTTGAGCGAAGAAAATTATAAAAATATGACTACTAATCAAATAGGAAGTTTACATACAAATAAATTAAATAGTGTCATGCCTGACATCTCAAATATTGCTGATTTCAATCCTGAAATACAAAAAAAATTTTCACATGGATTTATGATTAATACTGAAAAGACAAAAGAAGGTAGGCCAAAAAATAGTCTTTTTTGGACAGGACTTCTTAATACTTTCTTTTGGATTGACTTAGAAAATAAAATAGCCGCCTCTATTTTTATGCAAACAAATCCATATTTTAGTAAAGAATGTGTAGAAATTTTCAAAAATTTTGAGAAAAAAATATACAGTTAAATTAAAACTATTTTAATTTAACATTTATCATTTTTCATTTCATTTTGTCTCATAGGCATTGAGTCAATTAAATTAAATAATCTTGGTAAAATTGAGTCATCAATACTGTAATCTTTTACATTACCATCATAACCAATTAACCAGATACCATTTTTATTCTTGATAAATTTCGGTATTATATAATCTTTATTTTTAAATTTCTCAAAAAATACTATTTGCAAATTTCTATCCTCAATTTCACATTTGTTATCTGAAATAAATTTTGTTGTTTTAATAAAAATCTGATCCCCATCATTTTGATAAGATATAAGAAGCAATCTTTTTTTCCAATTGAGTTCTGATATTTGTTTAGCCATTATTCCAAAATTTATAAATAAAATTAATATTATAAATATATATTTCATCAAGAGTGGTGCTGATACCGAGAATCGAACTTGGGTCTGACCGTTACCAACGGCCTGTAATAACCATTATACTATATCAGCTCAATTTATGTAATATCACAAAATTTTTTAATGAAAAGAAGTGTAATTAGCGGATACAAATCCGCTAACTTTATTTAACAAATAGTCTCTGTTTTTGCTCCAGCTATTATAGATGGCCCATCAATTACTCCATGTTCTTTAGTAGTAAAGTTATCAAAGTTTTCATGAGTGGATAAAAATTCAAATATTGGACCATTTTTATATTTTTCCAGACTATCTTCATCTTTAAAAATATACACTCCTCCATAAACATTATCATTTTCATCACCGATGAAGTATTTAGATATTAAACCTTCTACACTACGGAAATCCATTGCATCGATGTGGGCTTGAGCTTTAAAAGCATCTACCTCAAGTCCTTTTAAATTAAAGTTTATTATTAAAATTTTCATTAATTACCTCTTTCTAATCCCAGTTAGATTCTAGAACTCTAGACAAATTAAATCCATGCCATGTAATGCCATCAAAAAAATTTTTATGATTTGCCCACACACCATCTTGATCAAGTTTATCTTGAGCCTTACCATAATCTTTCATGCTTTGAAAACGTATACCAAATCCCCAATTGTTCTGTGACCCTCTAAGTTGACCAACAGTGCCTCCATTAGCTCCTGCATCCATCCAATATTTAAAAAAAGTTTCTGAATCTTTTAGTATTAAATCTTCATCTTCATGACTAAAATTCCAGAATGCAAAACAATTTTTGACACCAGGATCTGGTTCCATATTATGTAATCTGGGAGTATAAAAATTCATTTTTTCCCATGATGTAATTTCAAAATACGGTTCCATTTCTTTTTGGAAGTCTTCATCATAACTAATTTTGTCATCAATTTCTCCAAAATGTTCATTATTATTAAAACCTGCAAAAAAAGTATAAAGACCAGTATCTCTGCCAATATGATTTTGTAATGCGGTTCCTATTGATCCGTATTTTTCAAAATACTTTGTTGCAGTCTTATATGCATCAACAGCCTTAGATGCTGTAATTTTATAATCCCAATTTGCTACAATCATATTACCTCCTTTAAAGATTAAAATTTTAAGGTATTATGAAAATATTAATGAAATATTAAAAATATTTAATTTTAACAATAACTTACAATGACTGTGGATAAAATTACACTTGGTTACTGGAGCACTAAAGGCTTGGGATCTACTTCTAGACAAATGATTATTTACGCTGGGGTTCCACTTATTTCAAAAATTTATAGACTGATACCAAAATTCGAAAATAATTCCCTAACTTATGATGGTAGTGAATGGCACGAAAAAGATAAAATTATTTTAAAGAAAAAAAATAGTTTAATCAATTTACCTTATTTACAATTTCGTGAAGGAGGAAAAGAAATAATTATTTCTCAATCTATTACTTGCCTATCTTTTCTTGGTAAAAAATTTAATATGTTTGGAGAAAATTCTAAAGAAGAATTAGAATGTAATCAATTACTTCAAGAAACAGTTGATTTAAGGAATATTGTCACAAGATTTGCTTATACGCATTTTGAAAATGAAAATGATGAGTTGACTGAAGCATCAACTGTTTTTAATCAAGTATTTGAACATTCAAATGTAGGGAAGTTACAAAAATTTGAACATTGGCTTAGTTCAAAAAGTAACGAAGAAACTAAACTATTTTTAATTGGTAATAATATTTCTTCACCTGATTTTAATTTGTTTGACACACTAGAACTTTATTATGAATTTTTGAAATATTATAAATTTGCAAAAAATATAAACTCTGATAATTTTTTTGAACAATTAGGATTTCCTTTAGTTTCTAAATTTTTTTTAAATTTTAAAACACTTCCTAAGATGCAAAAATATTTTAATTCAATATTATATCATTTTCCTTTCACGAATAAATCCGCTAAGTTTGGATCTGGTAAAAATGGAATAACGTGGGATCATAAAAAAGAAATAGATTCAACACCTGATGAGATTATTATTGATTCATAAAATTAAGTTGATAAAACTATATTTATGGAAGAAATAAATTTTTGGTTTTCAATTGGTAGTACTTATACTTACCTAACAGTCAATAGGTTGCATGAGGTTGCAGAAAAAGAAAATATTAAATTTAATTGGCACCCCTTTAGTGTAAGAAAAATTATGATGGATATGGATAATATTCCATTCACTCCACCAGCTAAAAAAATAAAATCAGATTACATGTGGAGAGATATTGAAAGACGAGCAAAATTTTATGGCTTTGAAGCTAAGGTACCAGCACCATACCCACTAAAAGAATTTGATTTAGCAAATCAAATTGCAATTCTTGGAATGAATGAAGGGTGGGGAGTTGAATATGTTTTTAAAACATATCAAAGATGGTTTCAGCAAGGTAAAGAACCTGCAACCGAACCTAACTTAACTGAAATTTTTAAAGAACTTAACTTAGATCATGCAGAAACTATAAATAAAGCCAATCAACAAGAAATAAAGGATAAATACTTAAGCAATACAGAATATGCATATAAAAAAGGAGTTTTTGGAAGTCCATCATTTATCTTTGAAGAAGAAGTATTTTGGGGAGATGATAGATTAGAAGATTGTATTAAGTGGATACGATTAAATCAAAAGTAATTTATTTTAATATTTTGTATTAAATAAAATTTTTTGCAGAATCTTTATCTTTAATATTTAAGTAAATTAATGCAAAGGAGTACAAATGAATCTAAGTTTACTTTTTAAAATTCAAGGCATCGTCTTAATAGTTAATGGTTTAGGATCATTATTTTTAGGATCTATTTGGATTGCACTTGGAACTGGTTGGGAAGCTACACCAGATTTAATTACATTTGGTCAATTTACAGGTGTTGTTCTTTTTGTTATTGGTATTTGGAGCTGGCGTTTCCCTGACATTGCAGCTGAAAATCTTAAGTCAATTGGAATGTTGTTTGCCTTTGGAAGTCTATTATTTACCGGAATAATTTTGTTCCATATTGTTACAGGAGTAATTGCTGGTGCAACACCCTATGTAAATGTGGTTTTAACTGCATTATTTACATTAGCTTTTTACGTATACAGTAGAGTTTAAATATGCGGGCATTTGCCCGCTAAATTAATTTTTAATAAAATAAAAATTATATTATAATATTTTAATGAAATATTTTGAATATATCTTTCCTAAAGGTCGATGGTCTCTTACCAGAGTTGCTATTTTATTTATTATATTCATGATATTAGATTTTATAGTTATTTATTATAAAATTATATAAATTTAAATAAGTGGTTAGTGATTTATTATTTTCTCTTAGAGATGTAGAAATTAAATTTGGAAAAAAAATAATTTTTCAAGATTTAAATCTAAATTTGCACAAAGGCGATATGATTGCACTTGTTGGTAAGAATGGTGTTGGCAAAACTACCCTGATGAAGACTATTTATGGCGATCAAGATTTAGATGCAGGAGAATTATGGAATTACCCAAACCTCAAAGTTGGATACTTCAATCAAAAATTTGAAAAATTAAATAACAAAACAATTGAAGAGAATTTTTCAGACTTACTTAATGAACAAAATAAACATTTTGTTGATATATTTTGTAATAAACTTAATTTAGATAAACTAGCTAATGTTGAAGATCTTTCAGGAGGTCAAAAAAGAAAAGTTTATTTAATTCGATCTTTGTTAGAAGACTCAGATGTTTTGTTGTTAGATGAGCCAACTAATCATTTAGATTTACAATGTATTGAATGGCTAGAAAGTTATTTACGAAATTTAAATAAGACAATTATATGTGTGAGTCATGATAGAACTTTTCTCAGTAATTTTACGAATAAAGTTTTTTGGATAGATAGAGGAAAATTACGAGTAAGCCCAAGAGGATTTAAGGATTTTGACAAATGGTCAGAGGAGTTACTCGATCAAGAATATAGAGAATTAAGAAATAGAAAGCAATTTGTCAACATTGAGCTTGAGTGGGCAAATAAAGGAGTTAAAGCTCGTGTAAAGCGAAATGAAAAAAGATTAAAAAGAGCGAAAGAATTAAAAGCACAATTAGAAAAAGATGAAGCATCTTATAGAAGTGCAATAAAATCTTTAAGACCTCAAGTATCTAAAAAATCTACCGATCAATCTAAATTTATTGCTGAGCTCCAAGAAGTATTCGTAAAATATCCTAATCAAAGTGAATTTGTTTTTAAAAATTTATCAATAAAAATTTCAAAAAATGACCGTATTGGGCTTTTAGGTAATAATGGGAGTGGTAAATCAACTTTTCTTCGGACCATTCTTAATGAAATTAAAATTACTAAAGGTAAAATTAAGTTGAAAAAAAATTTAGAATTTTCTTATTTTGATCAGATGCGTAATGATCTTAATGGAAGAAAATCCATTAAAGATATTTTAGTTCCATCTGGAGGCGATTATTTAAAAGTTCAAGGAAGAGATAGGCATGTTTGCAGTTATGTAAAAGATTTTCAGTTTGATCCTAAAAATGTCAACCATACGATACAAACATTATCAGGGGGAGAACAAAATAGGTTACTTTTAGCAAAAGTATTAGCTAATCCCAAAACTGGACTTATTTTAGATGAGCCTACAAATGACCTAGATTTAGAAACACTAGACCTATTAACAGAAATGCTATCAAATTATAATGGAACGTTATTGATAGTATCACATGATCGAGATTTTTTAGATCAAACTGTAAATAAAATTTTACATTTTAAAGAAGATGGCAATGTATCATTATTTTTTGGTGGATACAGTGATTTTTTAAAATCTGAAAATCAACAAGTTGCTAAAAATAAAGAAACCAAAAAATCACATTCAGAGAGTAACAAGATCAAGAGTTTGAA
>CABYRH010000003.1 GCA_902521315.1 uncultured Alphaproteobacteria bacterium
CTCAAAGAAGAAATTTTTTAGATAGATTAATTTTCTCAAGTAGAAATGATTATAATAGAATAGTTAATAGATACAAAAAATTATTACTTGAAAGAATTAAAATACTTCAAGGTAATATTATTGATAATGACTGGTTAAACAATATTGAAACAGAAATATGTAATTTAGGGTTAGAAATATATAAAGAAAGATTTGCGCAAGTAGGTTTTATAAACAATAATTTTGCAACATTAAAAACTGATCATAAATTTCAATTTAATGTTGAGTTAAAAATTAAAGATGATTTTTTTAACAATCAAATCAGTTTTGAAGAATATTTATTAAATTTAAAGGAATCCAGGATTTTTGATAAGCGATACGGAGGGACAAAAATTGGTCCCCACAAATCTGATTTAATTGCAATAATAAATAATGATTTTGAAGCCTCATTATTATCTACAGGACAACAGAAGACCGTCATCCTTATGATTTTGCTTTCTCAATGTAATTTTTTAGTGAATTGTAAAAAAATTTATCCAATTTTGTTATTTGATGAAATTGGTTCACATTTAGATTCAAATAATCGCCAAATATTATTAGATATGATTAATAGATTTAAAATTCAATTTTTTCTTACTGGTACTGATAAAAATTTATTTTCTTTTGTATCAACAAATGCAGAATTTTATAATATAACCAATACATGAATTCTGAATATTCTTCTGACTCTATTAAAGTATTAAAAGGCCTTGAGGCAGTAAGAAAAAGACCAGGTATGTATATAGGTGATACTGATGATGGATCAGGCTTACATCAAATGATATATGAAGTCTTAGATAACTCTATTGATGAAGCATTGGCGGGATTTTGTAACAAAATTGAAGTAATTTTAAATGCTGATGGTACTGCAACCATAACTGATAATGGTAGAGGAATACCAGTTGATCTTCACAAAACAGAAAAGATACCAGCTGCTCAACTTATAATGACAGAACTACATGCTGGAGGTAAGTTTGATCAAAATAGTTATAAAGTTTCTGGAGGATTACATGGTGTTGGAGTATCAGTAGTAAATGCTTTATCTGAGAATTTAGTTTTAGAGATTAACAGAGATGGTAAAATACATAATATTGAGTTTGAAAATGGTATAGTTAGTAAACCATTGAAAGTAACTGGTAAATCAGAAAAAATTAATAATGAATATTTTACTGGTACTAAGATTACATTTCTTCCTACAACAAAAATTTTTAAAGATATTAATTTTGATTTTAAAGTCATAGAAAAGAGGCTTAGAGAATTAGCATTTTTAAATACTGGTATAAGTATTTTTTTAACAGATAAGAGACATTCTAAAGATAAAACAATAAATTTTAAATATGAAGGAGGTATTAAAGAATACGTAAAGTATTTAAACGAAGGAAAAAACTTAATTAATCCAAATCCAATATTTTTTAATGGTGAAAAAAATAATATTTCTATTGAATGTTCTTTACAATGGACTGATAGTTATCATGAAAATACAATTTGTTTTACTAACAATATCATACAGAGAGATGGCGGTACACATCTTGCTGGTTTTAGAGGTGCGCTTACAAGATCAATTGTAAATTATGTTAATAAAAATACTAAAAATTCAAATAATATTACTGGTGAAGATGCAAGAGAAGGATTGACTTGTATTATATCAGTAAAACTACCAGATCCTAAATTTTCAAGTCAAACTAAGGATAAACTAGTTTCCTCTGAAGTAAGACCAGTGATAGAGTCAACAAGTTTAGATAAACTAGAACAATGGATTGAGGAAAATCCCTCAGAAATAAAAAAAGTAATTGATAAAATTATTGAAGCCTCTAACGCAAGAGAGGCCGCTAGAAAAGCAAGAGAACTTACTAGAAGAAAAACTGGTTTGGAAAATACATCACTTCCAGGTAAGTTAGCAGATTGCCAAGAAAAAAATCCTGAATTATCAGAATTATTTATTGTTGAAGGAGATTCAGCTGGAGGATCTGCAAAACAAGGAAGAGATAGAAAGAATCAAGCTATTCTCCCTCTGAGGGGTAAAATTCTCAATGTTGAAAGGGCAAATGATAAACAAGTTTTAACGAGTAATGAAATTGGAGCATTGATTACTGCAATAGGAGCTGGTGTGGGGAATCCAACTGATGAAATACATCAAAATAAATTGGAAGGAAAATTTGATGTTTCTAAAATGAGATATCATAAAATAATTATTATGACTGATGCAGATGTAGATGGAAGCCATATCAGAACTCTTTTACTTACCTTTTTTTACAGACATATGAAACCCATTATAGATTCAGGGAGATTATATATCGCCCAACCACCTCTTTACAGACTTAAAAAAGGTAATTCTACAGTTTACAAAAAAGATGATACCGATTTAGAAGATTACTTAATTGAAGAGGGATTAAAAAATACAACTTTTGAAAATACTCAGAAATCACAAGTTGCAGGAGATGAATTAAAACAAATAATATATCTTTCAAAAAAAACTAAAAATTTAGTTTTACCGTTATTAAGAAGAGTTGATAATTCAGATATAATTGAGCATACAGCAATTGTAAGAGGCTTGGACATAAGAAATTTAAAGGATAAATCAATTGGGCAGGAAATTGCTAAATATCTTCAACAGAGATTAAATTTAATTTCGGATATTTCACAAAAAAATTGGAAAGTTTCTTATTTGAATGAAGCTATTTTATTTGAGAGAACTATTAGAGGATTTACAGAAAAATATATTATAGATGAAAATTTTGTTATCACACCTGAGGCAAAGGCATTAAATGATCTTAAAGATAGTTTAATGGAAAATTTCTACCGCCTTAAAGAAACAGGTTGTGGAGTATTAAGTTATAAAAGTGAAAAATTTAATATTTTTGGACCTTTAAATTTGATCGACAAAATTTTAGATCTTGGAAAATCTGGTCTGCAAATAAATAGATATAAGGGTCTAGGTGAAATGAATCCTGACCAATTGTGGGAAACAACTTTAGATGAAAATGAAAGAATATTATTATCTGTTAAAATTAATGAGATCGACGCTGCTAATAAAGCTTTTGAAGATCTGATGGGTGGTGAAACAGACGCTAGAAAAAAATTCATTGCAGAAAATTCATTAAAAGTAGCAAATCTTGATATCTAAATTTAATGAATACAATTCTACTTGGTAATTTAATCAAAATTAGATGGATAGCAATATTCGGTCAAGTTTTTGCAATATTTTTTGTTTCATTTGTTTTAAAAATTCAAATTCCATTACTTGAAACCTTATCAATAATATTATTATCGGTTTTAATAAATTTTTATTCTTACTTTGAAGAAAGAAAGAATAAATCAATAAGCAATTTAAAAGCTTTTTCTTATTTGCTTTTTGACACTTTGCAACTAGGTTTTTTACTTTTTCTAACTGGTGGTATTATTAATCCATTTTCTATACTAATTTTAGCACCAGTCATTACATCAGCTTCATATTTACCAGCATTAATGACAGTGATTCTTTCAACAATATCTATTTTAATTATCATATTATTAAATTTCTATTTTATCCCACTTGATTTAGGAGCCAAATTTTTCTTGCCAGAGATTTATAGTTTTGGCTTAATTTCAGCATTAATTATTACAGTAATTTTTATTGCTATTTATGCTTATTTATTTGCAAGTTCTTCAAGACAAATTTCAAACGCATTATCCATTTCTAAACTCCAAATTTTGAATCAAAAGAAGATGACTGAGGTAGGCTCTCTTAGTGCTGCAGCTGCTCATGAACTAGGTACTCCGCTTAATACAATCTTTTTAATTTTGAATGATTTACTTAAAGAAAAAAAATTAATTGAAGATATAAATATTGCTAAGGATATTTTTCTATTAAAATCTCAAGCTGAAAGATGTAAAGAAATATTACAAAGATTTTCTAAAAACCCTTTAAAATTAAAAGATAAATTTTTAGAGAAAGTTAAAATATCTGATTTAATAAAAATAAACTTTGATAAATTTAACAAAAATAAGAGATTAATATTAAAAATAAATCCATCAGAATCTGAACCTGAAATAATCTATAAAGATGAAATTATGTATGCATTAGGTAATATCGTTCAAAATGCAATAACTTATTCTATAAGTACAACAAAAGTTGAATTAAATTATGAAAAATCAATTATTAATATTATGATTTCTGATGATGGTAGTGGCTTTTCAAAAGATATCATTGATAAAATAGGGGAACCATATGTTTCAAAAAATAATCATGGAATGGGTCTCGGCATATTTATAGCAAAAAACTTAATTGAAAATATGGGTGGGAACATAAAATTTTATAATTCAAAAGATGATAAAGCTGTCGTTGAAATTATATTTGATAACTCTATCTTTAATATATGAATATGAAGTTATTAATTGTAGATGACGATTTGCCTTTTAGAGAGAGACTCACAAGATCTATGGAAAAAAAGGGTTTTGAAGTGGTTTCTTCTCCTGGATTCAGAGATTCTTTAGCTAAAGTTTCTGAAAATAATTTTGATTATGCTGTAGTTGATATGAGATTGGAAGATGGATCTGGTTTAGAATTAGTAAAGGAATTGCAGAAAATTAGTCCACAAACCAAATCACTATTGTTAACGGGTTATGGAAATATCGCAACAGCCGTGGCTGCAATTAAGTCTGGTGCAATTGATTATCTTCCTAAACCTGCAGAAATAGATCAAATTTACGATGCTCTTACTAATTCCAAAGAAGTTTTGCCACCACCCCCAGAAAACCCAATGACAGCTGATAGAATTAGATGGGAACATATTCAAAGAGTGTTTATACAGTGTAATAGAAATGTATCCGAGACAGCAAGAAGATTAAGAATGCATAGGCGTACATTACAAAGAATACTGAATAAACATGCACCACGAGAATAGTAAATCATTATCTATAGTTATACCTGTTTTTAACGAAATTAATTTTCTTTCAAGACTTTTTGAACAAATTAAAAAATACTTTAATGACAAATATATTGAAGTTATTTTTGTTGATGATGGATCAACTGATGGTTCTTCTAATTTACTTGAAGAATTAAAACTTAAAAATAATTATAATTTTTTATTTAAACTTATTAAACTCGATACTAATTTTGGAAAAGGAAAAGCAATTCAAACAGGTATTAAAAATTCAAATGGTGAATATGTTTTACTTCAAGATGCAGATCTAGAATTAGATTGTAAAGATGCAAAAGAAATGTTTGACATGATATTGTCTAATGAAGATATAAAATGCATCTTTGGAAGCAGGTATCTATCAGGTAAATTAAAAAAAAATAATTACTTTTTCAACAATCTTGTTGGAAAATTTAATTCTTTAATATTTAATTTGTTTTTTTCACAATCATTAAGTGACGTACATTGCGGTTTAAAAATTTTACACAGAAGTGTTGTTAACAAAATTAATCTTAGTGTAAACGATTTTGGTATTGAAATTGATTTAGCATCACAAATAGTAAGAAATAATTTTTTTATCTATGAATTTGGTGTTTCATATTTTTTTAGATCTAAATCTCAAGGAAAAAAAATAACATGGATTGATGGTTTAAAATCTTTTTATTATCTTATTAAAGCGAGATTTCTAGATAACTCCACTTCTACAAACTTATCAATAATCTATTCTTCATTTTATATGGCATTTGTAGGATCACATTTTGGTATGGGATTGGGCAATACTTTATTTATAATAATTTTCTTCATTTCAGGTCTAGTAATAGGAATTAATTTCAAAATTTTATCTTCTACCATAATATTTCTATCTATTTTTGTTGGATCTTTATTTGGTCAAGGAAACGGGACTTCACTTTCTGTGTTTATTTTCTTCATATTAGGTTTATTTGTTGCAATTAAATCTAAAAATTATTTTATAAATTCTAATTTTAATAATTATTTTTAAACTTACTTAGACATAAACATAATCCAATAACAAAAAATGTAGTTATTCCATACCAATTCTTGATTAGACTTCCAGTAGACATGATTGGCCAAAACATAGTCAAAATAATAGCTATAGAAATAATTTTATATTTTTTATCACCAGTGTTTTTAAGTATAAATACAACTAAATAGTACAGATAAAGAATAAAAGAAATAAATACAATCATTCCTCCTTCAGCTAACCATTGAATATAAATATTATGCGGGTGTGATGCACAATTATAATGTACCATTAATTTTTTATACAACTCATTAGAATTACACAAATATTTAAAATTATTTATTCCAATACCTGTAATTGGATTATCTAAAAACATTTTGTATGATAATTTGTAAATTTCACCATATGCAGATGTACTAAAGTTTTTAATTATTTCATAAAAATTTGGTTGAATATTTATAATTTTTGAACATATTTTTTCTGTATCATTTTCACATTTATAAAATTTTTCTATTTTTTGACCTTGATGAAATTGGGTAGACTCAATTACATTAAAGTCATTATAAAATGGATGTAAATAAATAGCTAAAAAAATAAATATTGTACCAATTAAAATTGATAATGTAATAGATTTTCTAAATTCATCTAAAAATATAAATAAAAATATTAAGCTTAAAGAGAATGTTGCAAACGCCATTCTTTCACCAGATACATAACAAACTAAAATTATGAGAGACAGATAAAGTGATTGAATAATTATATTATCTTCTAATTTTTTTATAGATATAAGAAAGGCAAATCCAAATAAACCAAACTTTGATACATATGATCCTGGAATTAATTCATCTCCAAATGGACCAGTTAATCTTCCATACCAGTTTGATTTAAATCCTAACAAATCCTCCTTAAAACCATCCTTAGATGTATAATTAATGAATTGATACAGTGTATCTATGTTAACAAATAAAACAAAAACTAATATGAATAATAATAACTTCTCAAAAATTTTCTTATCTTTAAAAAATACAAGATAACAAAAAAATGGTATTAATAATAATCTAATAAAAATTAGAGAATCAAGGAAAGAATTAGTCTTATTATATGAAAAGAAACTTATTAATATTAAAGTAAACCAAAATATAATTGAAACTCTAAATAAATTTAATTTTATAAAGTTTTCATATTCTTTTTGATAAATAATATAAAATATTCCAAATAGTACACCTGATGTAATTACAATATCTGGTACAGCTGGACCAGTAATTAAAAATAAAGGGATCAGAAAGTAAAGGAAACCAAATAAATTTTTAGATTGTAGTATCATTTTTACTAACTACTTTAATAAAGACATCTTCTAAATCGCCTTCTGAAGTATTAATTTCCTTAAACTCAATTTTATTACTATTCAAAATATCAATAATTTTTTTTATATTGGTTTTATTTTTATCATAATTTAGTTTTAAAATGTTATTAGTAATTATGGGTTTAAATTCATTTAAATCTGAAGGTATGTTTACAATTTTATCTAAGACAAAGGAAACTGACTTAGTAGATATAATATTTAAAAGATCGTTTTTTGATCCTTCAATAACAATTTTACCAGAATTAATAATAGTTATATTATCACAAAGATTTTCAGCTTCTTCCAAATAATGGGTTGTTAAGCAAATTGTTTTACCCTGCTTGCTAATTCTTTTGATATAATTCCAAACTGAAGTTCTTATATCAATATCAACACCTGCTGTAGGTTCATCTAAAATTATCATTTCAGGATCATGTACTAAGGCTTTCCCAATAAGTAACCTTCTTCGCATCCCACCAGATAGGGTTCTGGCATAAGCATTTCTTTGGTCAGTCAATTTCAAATTTTCTAGAATTTCATCTGTTTTTCTTTTTCTTTTTGGGACACCATACAAACCTGCTTGAAGCTCTAGTAATTCAGCTGGAGAAAAAAAGGGATCTATATTGAGTTCTTGAGGAACTATTCCTATTTTGAATTTACTTAATTTAATATTCTCATCAATATTTAATCCACAAATTTTAACATCACCAGAGTCTTTATTTACTAAACCACCAAGAATATTTATGAAAGTTGATTTACCAGCTCCATTAGGTCCTAGTAAACCATGAATTGTACCTTTTTCTATTTTAATACAAAAATCAATTAATGCTTTAACTTTTTGAGATTTTTTATAGAAAACTTTATTTACATTTTTAGCTTCAATTGAATATTTATAATCTGACATTTATTTAAAATCTTATATATTTAACTTTGCAATGAATAAAAAGAGTAGATTGATATTAGTCGACGGTTCGGCATACATTTTTAGAGCTTATTATGGTCTTCCTCCAATGAATCGTGCTGATGGCACACCAATCAATGCAGTTTTTGGATTTACTAACATGCTTGTGAAACTGATTGAAGATTATAGTGATGATAAAATGATTGTCATTTTTGATGCTGCAAGAGAAAATTTTAGAAATAAAATTTATCCAGAATATAAAGCTAATAGAGGAGAAGCTCCAGATGATTTAATTCCACAATTTCCATTAATTAGAGAATGTGTAAGAAGCTTTAATATCCCCCAATTAGAAATAGAAGGATTTGAAGCTGATGATTTAATTGCAACTTATGTTAAGTTTGCGGAAAAAGATGAAATTGATACTATCATAGTTTCCTCAGATAAAGATTTAATGCAACTTGTTAGTAGCAAAGTAACAATGCTTGATCCAATGAAAAATAAAAAAATTGAGATAAAGGATGTAGAGGAAAAATTTGGAGTTACACCTAATAAAGTTATTTTTATACAAGCTTTAACAGGTGATAAAATAGATAATATTCCAGGCGCGCCTGGAATTGGTCCTAAAACAGCTTCTCAATTAATAAATGAATTTAATGATATTGATGGTTTAATTAAAAATCTTGATAAAATTAAACAAGAAAAAAGAAGAAATATTCTAATAGAATCAGAAAATGACATTAGGTTAAGTTTAAAGCTTGTAACACTTAAAAATGATGTCCAGATACCTGAGAGTATTAATAAAATAAAAACTTATAATGAATTAAAAAATGAAAATAATAATATCTTTAATTTTCTTAAAGAACAGGGGTTTAAATCAACATCTGAAAGATTGAAATCTAATTCTTTTATATCAAGTGATAATAATAATATAGTTCCAAAAAAGGATATAGAACCAAAATACCTATTAATTAATTCAAAGAATATTTTTGAAAAAGTTTTGAGTGAAATTGAAAAAAATGGCATATGCGCTATTGATACTGAAACTAATTCACTCGATATAGAAAAAGCTAAATTAGTTGGTATATCAATTTGCTGTAGTGAAAATGTTTCTTATTATATTCCTATAAACCATACCAGTTTTGATGGTTCTAAAAAAATTGATAATCAGTTAGAGGAAAAATATGTAATTAATCATATTAACAAAATATGTGAAAATGAATCTATCTTAAAAATTGGGCAAAACATAAAATATGATATTAGAATTTTAAATAAGTATGGAGTAATTTTTAATTCAATTGCAGATACTATGTTAATTTCCTATTCAATTGATAATGGGATTTTTAAACATAATTTAGATGATTTATCATTTAATCACTTAAATCATACTACAATTAAGTATAAGGAAGTTGTTGGAACAGGGAAAAATGAAATTACCTTCGATAAAGTAACTATTGATAAAGCAATTAATTATGCTGCAGAAGATTCTCTATTAACATTCAGGCTTTTTCATCATCTTTATCCTCGTTTAATAAAAGAAAAGGCTAATTTTGTTTATCGAAATATTGATTTACCTCTTGTAGAGGTATTATCATCGATCGAAGCAAATGGCATTGAGGTAAATAAAGAGTTTTTAACAAGTCTTAGTAATGAATTTGAAAAGGAAAGTAAAAAACTTGAAAAGAATATTTATAAACTTTCAAAAGAAGAGTTCAATATTGGCTCACCTAAACAATTAGGAGAGATATTATTTGTTAATCTTAAAATACCTGGTGGTAAAAAAACAAAATCAGGTACATATTCTACTGATTCTTCAACATTAAATAATTTAGCCTCAGAAGGATTTGAAATTGCACAACTTGTTCTTGATTGGAGAGAATTAACAAAACTTAAATCAACTTACACAGATGCCTTATTTAGATTAACAGATAGTAAAAGTAGAGTTCATACATCTTTTGGTTTAGCAAATACATTAACAGGGCGACTAAGTTCTACGGATCCAAATCTTCAAAATATCCCAATTAGAACTGAAAATGGAAAAAAAATAAGAACAGCTTTTGTTAGTGGAAAAGGTAAGAAATTAGTCAGTTTTGATTATTCTCAAATAGAACTTAGATTAGCTGCAGAAATTTCTGGTGATAAAAATTTTATTAAAGCTTTTAAAAATAATGAAGATATTCACGCTTCAACCGCTAAGGAAATATTTAATTTAAACGATAGTCAAATAAACAATGATTATAGAAGAAAAGCAAAAGCAATAAATTTTGGTATTCTATATGGAATTAGTCCTTACGGTTTAGCTAAACAACTTGATATTTCAAATACTGAAGCAAAAAATTATATAAATGAGTATTTTATTAAATATCCAAAAATTAAAAAATATATGGACTATCAAATTGATTTCGCAAAAACAAATCAATACGTTGAAACAATTTTTAAAAGGAAAATTAATATTAAGGGAATTACTGACAAGAATTTTGCTGTTAGAGGTTTTGCAGAAAGACAAGCTATCAATGCCCCAATACAAGGTAGTGCAGCAGATATTATTAAGTTAGCAATGATTCAAATTCATAAGGAAATAAAACTTAAAAATATTGAAGCCGAAATGCTTTTACAAGTACATGATGAACTAATTTTTGAAGTAGAAAATAAAAAATATGACAGTTTAGTAAGTCATGTAAAAATGATTATGGAGTCAGTACATTTAAAATATAAAGATTTTTCTGTTCCACTTACAGTTGATTTTGGTGCTGGTGATCATTGGGGACAGGCACATTAGAATATATTTTATGGAAATTAAAAAAAAAATTAAGAAAAGAAATCCCTTTGCTCAAGATTTAAAACTACCTAAATATAAACAAAGAATTGTTAGAAGTAAAAAAACTTACACAAGAAAAGAAAAAAAAAGGTTATCTAGAATTCTTCATCAAAAGTATTCATTTCAAACCATTTTTCAAGTTCGTAGTATCCTCCAATTTTTTCACCATTTAAAATTATTTGAGGAAAGGTTTTGGCGTTTGGAAACTTTTCAAAAAAATCTTCCCTTGTATAATCCGTATCAAGCATATAAATCTTTGGATTAAATTTAGCTAACCGTAGTTTAGCTCTATCACAGTATCCACAATTAGTTTTAGAGTATATCTCTACTTCCATTAAAATGCTTCATCAAAACTTAAAGCTCTATCCGTTGGTCTTTGATACTCAGATACTCTTTTTTCAAAAAAGTTTGTGACGTTTTGAACATCCAAAGCCCTCATAAAATCAAAAGGATTCTCTGTTTTAAAGACTCTATCAAATTCAAATAGATCTGCAATTCTATCTGCAACAGCTTCAATATATTGACACATTAAGTCAGCGTTCATACCAATCAAATCTACTGGGAGTGCATCTTTTACAAATTCCTTTTCAAAAGCTACAGCTTCTCTGACAATTTCCTCAAATTGTGATTGAGGTACGTCTGAAGGAATTAGAGATAAATCACTAATATCTGCATCAGTTAATGTTTTATTATTAAACTTGTCTCTTAAAGTCCTAAACATTAACGATGAGAAGCTAAAGTGCATTCCTTCGTCTCTTGCAATCCAATCGTTAGATAAGGCTAAACCAGGTAATAACCCTCTTTTTCTAAAATAATATATGGCACAGAAAGAACCTGCAAAAAACAATCCTTCAACTAATCCAAAACCTATTAATCTGGTTAGCAGATTTTGACTACCATTAAGCCATTTTGATACCCATTGTGCTTTATGATTAATACATGGTACATTTTGTATTGCATCAAAAAGCATGTCTTTTTCTTTTGCATCTTTTACATAAGCTTCAATTTGAAGACCGTACATTTCTGCATGAATTGATTCATTCAACATTTGCATTGAGATAAAACATCTTGCCTCAGGTATTAATATTTCTTTGTAAAATCTACTTGCTAAATTTTCATTAATCATTGCCTCAGAGTTTGCAAAATACGCAAGTACGTGTTTTATAAAATGCTTTTCACCATCATTTAAAGTTTCAAGATCTCTTAAATCATCTTGCAATGATACTTCTTCAGTTGTCCAAAAGGCTTGAATATGTTGTTTGTACCTATCCCAAATTTCTTGGTTTTTTATTGGAAATATTGATTTAACGCCTTTTGATATCATTCTTTACTCCTTCTTTATGCACTGCAAGTTTCGCAATCTTCTGGTTCATTGTTTTGATTGATGGTAGTATTTATATAAGCATCTTTAGCTGCTTTTTCAGATGAAACTGTAACTTTTACAGCATCAACAGCTGACCTACTTCTTAGATAATACATTCCTGTTTTAAGTCCTTTTTTCCATGCATACATATGCATTGAATTAACTTTTCCAAATGTTGGTGTTGAAAGCCAAAGATTCATTGATTGGGTTTGATCAATAAATGGTGCTCTATCTGCTGACATATCTATGACAGTTTTTTGTGACACTTCCCAAACTGTTTTGTAAATTTCTTTAAGTTCAGTTGGAATTTCATTTATGTTTTCAACAGAACCATTTTCTAAAATTATTTTGTCTCTCATTTCTTTATTCCATAATCCTCTTTGAGAAAGTTCATTCACTAAATATCTATTTACGAGTAGGAACTCACCTGAAAGTGTTTGTCTTTTATATATATTAGAGGTTTGTATTTGGAATGTTTCAGTATTACCTAATATAATACCTGTTGACGCAGTTGGCATGCAAGCTGTGGTTAAAGAATTTCTTACACCGTGCTCTTTAATTTTAGCTCTAAGTGAACCCCAATCCCACTTTGAAGAAGGATTAACATTCCATAGATCAAATTGAAATTTACCTTCCGAAATTGGTGAATTTTTGAATGTTTTGTATGCTCCTTTTTCTTTTGCTAACTCGCATGAAGCTTCTAAAGCTCCAAAGTAAATTGTCTCAAAAATTAATTTATTTATTTCTTTGGCTTCCTCAGATTCATAAGCTATTCCCAATTTAAAGTAGACATCAGCAAGACCCTGTATTCCTAAACCTATTGGTCTATGTTTGTTATTAGATCTTTCAGTTTTATCAGTTGGATAGAAATTAATATCAATTACTTCATCTAAGTTTTTTGTAGCTAATTTTGCTGTTTCATAGAGACCATCATAATCATATATTAATTTTTTATCTGATTTTTTTACAAATTTTGGCAGAGCTATAGAAGCCAAGTTACATACAGATGTCTCATTCTTATCAGAGTATTCGACTATTTCTGCACAAAGATTTGAAGATTTAATGACGCCGATGTTTTTTTGGTTGGACTTATTGTTAATAGAGTCCTTATAAAGCATATAAGGTTGTCCTGTTTCTATCTGCGCTTCTATAATTTTAGACATTAGATCTCTTGCTTTAATTTTTTCTAAATGCTTCATTTCATTTTCATACTTAGTGTAAAGTTTTTCAAACTCGTCACCATACACATCTGAAAGACCAGGACATTCATGTTCACTCATAAGTGTCCATTCTTCATCATTTTCTACTCTTTTCATGAATAAATCTGGTATCCATAAAGCATAAAACAAATCTCTCGCTCTAAATTCTTCGGCACCTGTATTTTTTCTAAGTTCTAGAAATTTCTCAATATCAGCGTGCCAAGGTTCTAAGTAAACTGCGAAAGAACCTTTTCTTTTACCTCCGCCTTGATCAACTGATTTAGCAGTTTCATTAAAAATTTTAAGAAATGGAATAAGACCATTAGATTTACCATTTGTTGATTTTATTCTACTTCCACTTCCTCTAATGTTGTGAGCATGCATTCCAATACCACCAGCTGTTTTAGATATTAGAGCACAATCTTTGATAGTATTAAAAATACCTTCGATAGAATCATCTTCCATACCTATTAAAAAGCATGATGATAATTGCTGCATCTTTAATCCACTATTAAATAATGTTGGAGTAGCATGTGTATACATGCCACTAGATAGACTTTTATAGGTTTCTTTTATTTTATCTAAATTAAATTCGTTACCGGTAACTGTTAAAGTTACTCTCATCCATAGGTCCTGAGGTCTTTCAATTGTTTTATTATCAAACTTTAACAAATAAGCCCTAATTAGTGTTGTGAGGGCAAAATAATCAAATGTATAATCTTTGTCATAATCAATTATTGATTCTATTGCGTCAGCATTTTCCATCACTTTTTTAAAATACTCTTCTCTTAATAAACCATCATCGTATAAATTTTTTGTCGCTATTATAAATCCTGGGGTTTCTTTATGTAATGAATTAACTTTTATTCTCGCGGCAAGATAAGAATAATCAGGATGCTCTACTGTTAAAGCGGCTGCAGTTTCAGCAAGATAAGTATCAATTTCAACAGAACTAATATCACTATACAATCCTGGAACAGCTTTTTGAACAACGACAATTGGATCAATATTTAATCCAGTTGATAGAACAGAGACTCTGTTGGTTATTTTATCCAGTGAAATCGGCTCTTTACTTCCATCTCTTTTGGTTACCATCATTGAAGAAGCTTTTTCTCCAACTTGCTCTTTTAGTTTTTTAGTGTGATATCTTGAAGCTGCTCTTTGTTCTCTATATAGGACATATGCTCTAGCAACTTTATGATGCTCATCTCTCATAAGTGCTAATTCCACTTGATCTTGTATATCTTCAATGTGAATCATGTCGCCGTCGGCAATCCTTCTTGTTAGAGCCGAGACAACTTTATGTGTTAAAGCTTCAACAGTTTTATGAATTCCATCTTGTTGTTCTTTTTCTTTATTTTTGTCATTTCTAATTTTTGTTTGTGCTAAGAATGCTTTTTTTATAGCATTTGAAATTTTATCTGATTTGAAAGGAGTAATAGCTCCATCACGACGTACGACACTTAATGTTAAAATATTTACACTTTTTTCTTCCGGGATTTTTGCCGATACCTGTAGATTGTCTGCCATTTAAATTCTATCCATTTTTAAAAAATTATTGTCGAAAAACACAATATGTAGTGCCGCCGAAAAGGGACAATACAACATTTGCTCAATATCGCAATAAGAACAAAATAAGAACATAAATATTTTTTTTATCATGTCAATCCCTTACTTAATTCATATTTTCAGGAGGCAAACAAGTTATTGAAATATTTACATTTACTTATCAACTTAAGTCACATTTTGTTAAATTTATTTAATGAGTCATTTTTTCTTTGAACTTAAATCTGCCATAAATTATTAATAAAAAGTAGTATGACTAAAATAGCATTGGTTGATGACGAGCAGTCGATTCTCACATCAGTATCTCTTTCTCTCCAAAGTGAAGGGTTTAAAGTAGATACATTTCTTAATGGAGTTGAGGCCCTAGAGGCTCTTGAAAACAAATCTTATGATTTGGGATTGTTTGATATTAAGATGCCTAAAATGGATGGAAATGAACTTCTTTCAAAAATACGTTCGAGCAAGATTGAAAATCTAAAAGATCTTCCGATTATTTTTTTAACATCAAAAGATCATGAACAAGATGAGATCATTGGATTAAGAATGGGAGCTTCAGATTATATAAAAAAACCTTTTTCACAAAAATTATTAAATGAACGCATAAGAACAGTACTAAGAATTCATAACAATAGAACTGAAGAACAAAAGGATAATAATATTAAAAAACAAAATTTCATAAAAGGTGATTTAATACTAGATGAAGATAAACAATTATGTTTTTGGAAAGGTATAGAAATTGAACTTACAGTTGCAGAGTTTAATTTAATTAAATCTCTTGCTCAGTATCCTGGAGTAGTAAAGGATAGAAATCAATTAATGGACGCTATGTATGGTGACTCTATATACGTTGATGATAGGACTATTGATAGCCATATAAAGAGATTAAGAAAAAAATTCAGATCTTATGACAATTCTTTTGACCAAATAAGAACAAGATATGGTTCTGGATATTCTTGGCGTGATTAAAAGATTATTTAGCTTATCAAGTTATAATTTAACATTTCAACTTATTATTCTTAACTTAATTATTGTATTTTTTGGTTTAGTATTTTTATCTTATTTCAATTTAAACTTAATTCAAAATAATAAATTCATAGATAATAGAGATCAATCAATAAGATTAAATTTATCAAATATTGCAAAATATTTAGAAAATACTTCAATATTAAGAGTTCCAATTTTTAAGTATGATTATCGTTGCAGATACCTTCAAGATATTGAAGCATACAAAGAGAGTTGTGATTTAGCAGATAATATTAATCCTATTGAATTGTCAGAACCAGAGTTAGAAAAGTTTACTACTGAACAATTTATATTTCAAAACTTTGGCGATAAAGATTTTAACACAGCTATTTACAATGAAAATTGGATTAAAATTGCGGACTCATCAAATTTATTTTTGAGTACAGAAGTAGAGGAGATAGATTTATCTGAAACACGTGAAAATATAGTTGATTTCTCAAATTTTTTTGAAAAAATTTATATCAATAATTTTAACTATATTAATAATTACATTCTTGAAAATAAATTTACTAAAAATTTAGATAAAAATGTTCATGAGATTATTTTAATTATTAACACTATTAAAGAAAAGCAAAAACTCGTTAAAACGTTCAAAGATGAAAATAGTGATATAATTAGAATTTTAACATCACCTATAATCCAAGATAATAAAGTCTATGGAGTTGTTCTGATAAAGTACAAATTATTATTAAATAATAATGAACTTGCTAGACAATCTTTGAATTTCTTTAATTTCTTTCTTTTATTTATTGTAGTTACAATTTTATTATCATTTATTTTTTTGAGAGGTCTGATAACACCATTAAGGCAACTAACTAAAATCACTGTTCTTGAGAGAGATAAAACAAATAAAAAAAAATTAATATACCCTCTAAGATCTGATGAAATTGGTATTTTATCAAACCAAATACAACTTATGTCAAACGAATTGAAATCACAAATCAATCAATTAGAAAAATTTAGCTCTGATGTTGCTCATGAACTAAAAAATCCACTTACTGCAATAAAATCGTCCATTGAATTACTAACTAGCAAAAATATAAATAAAGAAAATAGATCAAAATTAATGAATAATTTTAATAAAGATATCGACAGAATGAATAAATTGATTTCAGACATTTCTCATTTTTCAAAAACTATTGCAGAAATTGAAATAGAAAATTTTGAACTAACTAATGTAAACAAATTTATGAGAGAAAATTTTAGTGAAAAATCAACTAATAAAAAAAATATTAAAATTTTACTTCAAACTGATAATAATAAAAATTTAGTACTTCTAAACAAAGATAAATTTCTGCAGGTAATCCTAAATTTAATAGATAATAGTATTTCGATTGCCAAAAATAATTCAAATATTTTAATCACATCAAATAAAAAAGATGAAAATTGTGTTGAAATTAAAATTTATGACCAAGGAAAAGGTATAGATTTTAAAGAAAAAAATAAAATTTTTGATCGATTTTATACTGACAGAATAGTGGATAGAGACCAACACTCTGGTCTCGGACTATCTATATCATATGAAATAATTAATTCATTTAAAGGCTCAATTGAATTAACAGAAAGTGACAAATTAGACTTCAGAGGTGCTTGTTTTCTGATTAAATTACCATTAAAAAGTCAAGTTAATCATAAAGGAATACAATCATGAGTGAAGATTTTAAGGTTAAAGACATTAGTTTAGCAGATTTTGGTCATAAAGAAATTGCAATAGCTGAAACAGAAATGCCAGGTTTAATGGCATTAAGAGAAGAGTATGGTGATTCTAAACCTCTAGATGGTGCAAGAATTGTAGGTTGTCTACATATGACAATACAAACTGCTGTTTTGATTGAGACTCTGGTATTTTTAGGTGCTACTGTTAGATGGAGTTCATGTAATATTTTTTCTACCCAAGATCACGCTGCTGCAGCAATAGCTGCCAAAGGCATTCCTGTATTTGCTTGGAAAGGAATGACAGAAGAAGAATTTTGGTGGTGTATTGAGAAAACATTAGAGGGACCAGATGGCTGGAAGCCAAATATGATTTTAGATGATGGTGGAGATGCTACAAAAATAATTCATGAAAAGTATCCAAAAATGTTGGAAGAAATTTTAGGTTTATCAGAAGAAACAACTACAGGTGTCCACCGTTTGAAAGAAATGGAAAAAAATGGAACATTAAAGGTGCCAGCAATCAATGTTAATGACTCAGTTACTAAATCTAAATTTGACAACTTATATGGTTGTAAGGAAAGTTTAGTAGATGGTATCAGAAGAGGTACTGATGTGATGATGGCTGGTAAAATAGCCGTTGTAGCTGGATATGGAGATGTTGGTAAAGGTTCAGCAGCTAGCTTAAGAGGTGCAGGTGCACGTGTTTGTGTGACTGAAATAGATCCAATTAATGCACTTCAAGCGGCAATGGAAGGTTACGAAGTTGTCACAATGGATGATGCTTGTAAATATGGCGATATATTTGTTACTGCCACTGGTAATCTTGATGTTATTACGCAAGATCATATGAGACAGATGAGAGACCGAGCTATCGTTTGCAATATTGGACATTTTGATAACGAAATACAAACAGAAGCTCTTCAAAATTACAAGTCTGATGAGATTAAACCACAAGTAAGAGAAATAGAATTTCCAGATGGGAAGAAAATATTATTACTATCAGAGGGAAGACTTGTTAATCTAGGAAATGCAACTGGCCATCCAAGTTTTGTTATGAGTGCATCATTTACTAATCAAGTCTTAGCGCAACTTGAACTTTGGAAAAATTCAAAAAATTATGAAAATAAAGTTTATGTTTTACCAAAACATTTAGATGAAAAAGTTGCATCATTACACTTAAAAAAGGTTGGAGCAAAACTTACAGAATTAACTGATAAACAAGCAGAATATATTGGTGTTAGTAAGCAGGGTCCATTTAAAGATAATACTTACAGATATTAGGAGTTAATATGAAAAGATCTTATTTATTTACAAGTGAATCAGTTTCTGAAGGCCATCCAGATAAAGTTTGTGATAGAATTTCAGATATGGTTGTTGATACTTATTTATCATCTGGTGACCCACAAACACGAGTGGCTTGTGAGACTTTGACTACCACTAATAAAGTAGTTTTAGCTGGAGAAGTAAGGGGCCCATCAGTTTCTAAAGATCAGATCATATCTCAAGTTAGGGATTGTATTAAAGATATTGGTTATGAACAAGATGGTTTTCATTGGCAGAATTGTGATATTGAAAGTTTTCTTCATGAGCAATCAGCTGATATTGCTATGGGTGTTGATTCTGGCAGCAATAAAGATGAGGGTGCAGGAGATCAGGGAATCATGTTTGGTTTTGCTTGTAAAGACACCGAATCATTAATGCCAGCACCGATACATTATTCTCATCAAATATTATATAAAATGGCACAAGCCCGTAAAGATGGATCTGCATCTGGTCTAGAACCAGATTCAAAAAGCCAAGTTACAATGCTTTATGAAAATGGAAAACCTAGCAAAGTTACTTCTTTAGTAATTTCTTCACAACACAAAGAAGGATTATCTCCAGAAGACGTAAAAGAAATTGTTAAACCTTTCGTATATGAGTGTATACCTAATAACTTATTAGAAGGTCTTAAAGATGAAGAATTCTACGTTAATCCCACGGGAAACTTTGTAATTGGAGGCCCTGATGGTGACTCTGGTTTAACTGGCCGTAAAATAATAGTTGATACATATGGTGGTGCAGCACCCCATGGTGGAGGTGCATTTTCAGGAAAGGATCCATCTAAAGTTGATAGATCTGCAGCGTATGCAGCTAGATACTTAGCAAAAAACGTTGTTGCAGCGGATTTAGCTGATGAGTGTACTATACAGTTATCTTATGCAATAGGTGTATCAAAACCTCTATCGGTATATGTAAATACTAATGGAACAAATAAAGTTGATGAACAGAAAATTGAAAAATCTGTACAAGATTTATTTGATCTAAGTCCAAGAGGAATAAGAGAACATTTAAAACTTACAAATGCAATTTATGTTCCAACTTCTGCTTATGGCCATTTTGGTAGAGAACCAAGTGATAAGGGACATTTTACTTGGGAAAAAACTGATTTAGTGGAAGCTCTAAAAGGTATTGCATAATAAAATTTGCAAAAATTAAGTAATCAAATTTTAAATCTTAGTGAACTTGAAAAACTCTCAACTAATTTATGTAAAGACATATCTGTTGGAGATATTTACTTATTTCAAGGGGAGCTAGGTGCCGGTAAAACTACATTTGTAAGATTATTAATTAATAATCTTTTTGTATTAAATAATTTACCAAAACCATCTTCTATTACTAGTCCAACATTCCCTATTTTGATAACCTATGAACTGAATTCATCACAAATCTATCATTATGATCTTTATAGAGTAAAGAGTCTAAAGGAATTAGATGAATTAGATTTCTTCGAAAATTTAAATAATAATATTACATTTATAGAATGGCCTGAAATGTTAATTAGTTTACCGCTAAACAAAAATCATTATTTAATAAATCTAGATATGATATCAGAAACTAAAAGAAAAATTAATATTAGTTTTAATAAATAATGCAATGAATTCTGATCATAGTGATTTAGAAAAAATTGAGGACGGATTATCTAATAAATTAATTTATAGAATTACTGAAAAAGAGAATACCAAAATAATAATTGATTTTTCTAGAGATAAACAAAATTTTAAAAATTTCTTTACTGTTTATGAAATATTACAAAAGATTAATATATCAATTCCTAAGATATATGAAGTTAATCAAAAGCAATATAAAATATATATGCAAGATTTTGGAAAAAATAGATTGAATAAAATATACAATAAAGACAATCTTTATAAACTTTTAAAACTAGCTGTAGAAAATTTAATTGTTATCCAAAATGAATCAAATTTAAATAATTTAAAAAATTTAAAAGAATACACTTTTGAAGATTTAAAAATTGAACTTAAAGAGTTTGTTACTTATTATATTCCTAAAAACAAAAAAAATTCAAATTTTCCAACTTCAAAATTTTATGAATCATGGAAAAGTATATTTTATTCTCAAAATTATAATATGAAAAATTTTGCTCATAAAGACTTTGAATTTGTTAATTTATTTTTTTTAGAAAATTTTGAATCGCATTTACAATGTGGAATTATTGATTTTCAAAGTGCTTTTAAGGGATTTATAGGATGGGATCTAATATCACTATTAGAAAATCCAAGAATTAATTTTACACGAGATTACAATGATAAATTAATTAAATATTTTTATGATAACACATCAATTATTGAAAATTTTAATACTTTTCTGGAACAATATTATGTTTTAAGTTTAGCTCGACAGACTCGATTACTTGGTAGATGGAGAAAATTACTTAGCACAAATAACGATAATAAATACTTAGAATATTTAAAAATAACTAAATCTAGAACAACAGCGACATTGAATAATATTAAAAACTTTGAACTAAGATCAATGTATGAAAAGTATTTATAATTTATGAACAATTTTACTTTAATGATTTTATGTGCAGGTTTTGGATCAAGAATGCTTAATTTGACACACAATACTCCAAAACCTCTGTTAAAATATAAAAATAAAGTATTATTAAAGAACACAATTGATTTCTTTACTAATATTGGATGTGATGAAATCTTAATAAATACACATTACTTACATCATAAAATTAAAATGTATTTATGCAAAAATTTTAAAAAATATCCCATTCAGATTATCTATGAAAAAACAATACTTGGCACAGGTGGCGGGATAAAAAATATCTTCAATCATACAAAAAGAAATAAAATCTGTGTTGTTAATTCTGATATTTTTTGGACTGATAAAAATAAATCACATATCAAATATTTTCTAAGCAATTATCAAGATGTATCTCACTGTAAAATGTTGTTGTGTAAAGATATTAATTTTTTAGGTTTAAAAAAAGAAAATGGCGACTTTAATTTAAAAAGAAATGTAGTCATAAATTGGAAAAGTAAAAATGAGAAATTATACTATTCCGGTCTTCAAATCGTATCTAAAAATATCTTTAATAATAGAAAAAAAATATTCACTATGAATGAAATTTGGACAAAACTAATAAAAAATCATCAAATCAAAGGTTACGTTATTTCCTCCAAAATTAGACATATTGGGGATAAAAAATCAATTTTAGAAAATTAGATTTAATTTAGCTTGATTATAGATAAATATTTCTTAAATATTATTTATGTCTACTCTTAAAACAAACGATCAAACTTTTGATGAAGATATATCTACCAATGACCTTCCGGTGGTGGTTGATTTTGGTGCAGAATGGTGTGGTCCATGTAAAGTACTTGATCCAATTTTAGAAGAAATTGCTGTTGAGAATAAAGATAAAGTTAAAATATATAAAATGAACATTGATGAGAACCCTATGACACCTCAAAAATATGGTATTAGGGGTATTCCTACAATAATGATTTTTAAAAAAGGTGAGTTAATCGATACTAAGGTTGGCAGTCTTCCTAAAACAGCATTGGCAACCTGGATAGAAGCTAATTTATAATAATTTTTTTCTAATTTTTCCTATCAGATACAAAGAGCCAGTAATTAGAAATATTTTTTGTTTATTAGAACTAAAATATTTTAGAGCATCATTTATATTATTTATTTTCTCACATTTAATAGAATGAAATTCACAAATTTCTTTAATTTGTTTGGTTTTAAATGCATTTTTTTCATCTGGAATTTTTATAGCCAAAACTTTGGATACTCTTTTTTTTATTTTGTTCAAAAATAAACTTGCTTTTTTATTATTTAACATTCCAAACAAGACTGTAGGTTTTATTCTTTTATTTTTTAAAAATTCATTTAGTTTATCAGCTCCATCAATATTATGTGATCCATCAAGAATTATTTTTTTATCTTTATAATTAATAATTTCTAATCTTCCTGGCCATACTGTTTTTTTTATCGCTGCATTAATTTCTTTTGATTTTAACTTATAACCCATTTTTTTTATGATTTTCGCAAAATATATAGATATTGATGCGTTTTCTTCCTGATGTTTTCCATTTAATGAAGGTCGATTATAGAGAAATTTTCTTCCATCTAGTTTCATTTCAAACTTATTTTTAAATGATTTTGTTACTTGAAATTCTTTTCCATAAAAATATTTATTTTCAAACTTATTTAATTTTTTTTGAATATGATCTTTTAATTCTATTGTTTGTTTACCAACTAAAACAAAATCACAATTCTTCACTATGCCCAGTTTTTCATTAGCAATTTTCTTAAGTGTTTTTCCAAGAAATTCCTCATGATCAAAACTAATTGGCGTTAAAATACTACATATTTTTTTTGGTATTATATTAGTTGCATCTAATCTGCCTCCTAATCCTGTCTCTAAAATAAGAAAGTCAGATCTTGATTGTTTAAACAATATGAAGGCTGCAGCTGTTGTTATTTCAAAGAAAGTTATTGGTTTATTATTATTTATTTTTTTTACAAATATAAGAGTTTCGTATAATTTTTTTGTACTTACTTCTTTATCATTTAGAATTATTCTTTCGTTAAATCTAGATAAATGAGGTGAGATATATGCATCACATTTATACCCATTCTTTAACAAAATATTTCTTATAAAACTTTGTACAGAACCTTTCCCATTTGTTCCTGCGATATGGATGGTTTTTGGTAGATGATCTTGAGGATTATCTAATTTTTTTAACAATAATTTTAATCTATCTAATGAAAGGTCAATATATTTAGGATGAAGTTTAACTAGCTCATCTAACAACTTTTCTGTTTTAGATTTCACTTATTAACTTATGTGATCTAATACTTTGTATAAAGTTTCTTTAAGATCTTTTCTATGAGAAACAATATCTACCATCCCATGATCTTTTAGATATTCAGCTTTTTGAAAATCTATAGGTAATTCTTCTCTGATGGTGTCTTGTATAACTCTTTTACCTGCGAAACCAATTGTAGCGCCTTTTTCTGCTATTGTTATATCACCTAACATCGCGAAAGAAGCTGTTACTCCACCAGTAGTAGGTTCAGTAAGAACAACTATGTAAGGTATATTATTTTCATTTAACAGATCAACAGCAGCAATTGTTCTAGGCATTTGCATTAAGCTTACAATTCCTTCCTGCATTCTTGCCCCACCAGATGAAGTAACAATTACATAAGGCAATTTGTTTTCTATAGCAACTTTAGCTCCTTTAACTATTGCTCCACCAACTGCTCTACCCATAGAACCTCCCATGAATTCAAAATTCATTAGTCCCGAGATAATTTCTTTGTCTTTAATTTTTCCTTTTATTAGAATAAAAGCATCATCCCTATTTGTTTTTTTTCTGTATTCTTTTAATCTATCTTTATATTTTTTTTTATCTGTGAATTTCAGTGGATCATCTGATATTTTATCTGGGATAATTTCACTATAATCACCATCATTGAAGAACAATTTTATCCTATCTTCTGCTGACATTCTAAAATGATAATTGCAATTTACACAAACATATAAATTTTCTTTTAAATCTTTATGATGAATCATATTTCCACATGAAACACAATTATTCCATAATTTCTCTGGAACACTTCTTCTTTTTACAAGTGAGGATAGTTTAGGTTTTACAAAATTTGTTAACCAATTCATATTTTAGTTCCATCTTTTAAATCTTTTGAAAATTTATTAATTTCTGACAACATCTTATCTTTGTTATTTAAATTCTCTTCAATAATTTTAATTATACTTGAGCCAACAACTGCGCCATCAGCTATTTTGCATATATTGTTTACATCGGTTGAGTTTTTGATACCAAATCCTGGTACAACTGGTAAGTTCGTATGTTTTTTGATAAATGCTACCGATTTTTTAAGTTCATTAAGATCAGCAGATTTTTGTCCAGTAATTCCCATAACACTAACATAATATAAAAAACCACTAGCGTTTTTTAATATTAACTTAAGTCTTTCTTCGTCAGTTGTAGGAGTAATTAATCTAATTAAATCAATTTCATTTTTTTTAAGTTCATTGATCAAATCTTCATCTTCTTCTGGTTGTAAATCTACAATTATTAAACCATCAACCCCATTTTCTTTGCATTTTTTTACAAACTTCTCAATTCCAAAATATAGAATCAAATTATAGTAACCCATTAAAATAATAGGGAGCTCACTTTTTGTTTTTTTTGCCTCTGAGGCTAAAGAGAAAATATTTTCTAAATCAATTCCTCTACTTATAGCTCTATTACTTGATAGCTGAATTGTTGGACCATCAGCCATTGGATCAGAAAAGGGCATTCCAATTTCCATAATATCAGTTCCATTATTAATTATTGTCTTAATAATTTGTAAACTTGTTTCAAAATCAGGATCACCCCCAGTAACAAATGTTACTAATTTTTTTTCATCATTTTTAAATACCTGACTAATTAGTTTAGTCATTTAAATATTTATGTTTAATTCATCGGCTATAGTAAAAATATCTTTATCTCCTCGGCCACACATGTTCATGACAATAATTTTATCTTTACTATAGTTTTTTGCTATTTTCTTTAATGCAGCTAATGCATGCGCTGGTTCTAAAGCTGGAATTATGCCTTCTAATTTACAACAATATTGAAAAGCCTCCAGCGCTTCTTTGTCTGTTGCCGACATATACGTAACTCTTTTTTCTTCAAATAAAAATGAATGTTCCGGTCCAATTCCTGGATAATCTAAGCCTGCAGAAATGGAATGTGCTTCCTGAATCTGCCCAGATTTCGATTGTAATAAATATGTTTTATTTCCATGCAACACACCTGGCTTACCACCTGTTAAACTTGCTGCATGCTTATCAGTTTTTATCCCATGCCCTGCTGCTTCAACAGCAATCATTTCAACATTTGAGTCATCTAAAAATTCATGAAACAAACCTAAAGCATTTGAACCACCGCCAATACATGCCATTAATAAATCTGGAACTTTTCCTTCTAGTTCTTCAAGTTGTTTGCGAACTTCTTTACCAATTATAGATTGAAAATTTCTAACCATAGTTGGGTAAGGATGTGGTCCTGCAGCAGTCCCAATTATATAAAAAGTATCTTTAACATTTGTTACCCAATCTCGTAATGCTTCATTCATAGCATCTTTAAGTGATTTTGATCCAGTAGAAACTGATCGTATTTCTGCACCGAGTAATTTCATTCTGAACACATTTGGAGATTGTCTTTCGATATCCTTTTCTCCCATATAAACTATGCATGGTAAACCAAATAGAGCACAAACTGTTGCTGTTGCGACACCGTGCTGTCCTGCTCCTGTTTCAGCTATTATTCTAGACTTACCCATTTTTTTTGCCAACAAAATTTGTCCCATGCAATTATTAATTTTATGGGCACCTGTATGATTTAATTCATCTCTTTTAAAATAAATTTTTGGACCTCCAAGATCATTACTAATCCTTTCAGCAAAGAAAAGAGGACTTGGTCTACCAACATATGTTTTTAAATAATAATTAAACTCATCTATAAAATTTTTATCATTTTTTATTTTTTCATATTCTTTTTCTACTTCAAGAATCAAGGGCATTAAGGTTTCTGAAACATATCTTCCTCCAAATTGACCAAAATAACCTTTTTCATTTGGATAACTTTTATATGTATTTTTAAGCATCTTTTAATTTATCGATAAAATTATTTATAATGTGATTATCTTTAATGCCAAGCTCTTTTTCTACTCCAGAGGACAAATCTACACCAAACGGATTGATATCATTAAGAATTTCCTGAATATTTTTTATACTAATTCCACCTGATAAAAACCATGGTTTGTTAGTATTTAGGTTTTTTAATATATTCCAATTAAAACTTTTTGCATTACCTCCAGGTAACTCATTTTTCTTTGGTTTATAATCAAATAAAAAATAATCTGAACTATTGTAGTTACTAATATTTCTTAAGTCATTTATGTTACTAATAGATATTGACTTAATTACTTTCACTCCATTTCTTTTTAAAGTTTTAATATACTCTTCATCCTCTGATCCATGTAATTGAACATATTTCAATCTAACTTTTTTTATTATATCTTCTATTTCATTAATATTTTTATTAACAAAAACACCCACGCCATTAATATTTAAATTTTCAGATTTTTTTTGTAAATTACTTGCATCTTCAATTGAAATATTTCTTGGGCTATTAGGATAAAATATCATTCCAAAAAAATCTACATTATTATCCTCACAGCAGATTAGTGTATCTTCATTTTTTATTCCACAAATTTTAGTTATCATTATCAAATTAAACTTTTATTAATATCTTTTAATGTTTTAAGTGGATCTCTGGATTTAGTTATAGGTCTTCCTATGACTAAATAATTTGCTCCTAGTTTTAAAGCTTTTTTTGGAGTCTCAACTCTCTTTTGGTCATCACTTTTTAATTTATTAGTAATCCTAATACCAGGTGTGACAATTATAAAATTTTTCCCAACTATTTTTCTTATTTGTTTTATTTCCTGAGGACTACATACAACTCCATCAAGTTTATTTTTTTTCGCCTCTTGAGCAAATTTTTTTACTAATTTTAATACATTTTTTTGATTATAATATTTTTTAGTTTGATCACTGTCTAAGCTTGTTAAAATTGAAACTCCTAAAATCATTGTATTTTTATTGTTTGCTGTGGACGCTATCATCATATTATCACCACCGGATATATGAATTGTGGTAAAAAGGGGTTTCATTTTAATTAAAGCCTCCAATCCCTTCTCTACTGTATTAGGAATATCGTGTAATTTTAAATCAAGAAAAATTTTGGGGCAAATAGAATAAACTTTTTTATAACCTTCTAAGCCAAAATTATAAAAAAATTGATAACCAATTTTAAAAGCGAAAACGTCTTTTTTTAATATTTTTACTAATTTGATTGTTTTATTTAAATTGTTGCTATCTAAAGCTACAATTATTTTTCTACACTTCATCTTCTAATGGTGAATTAGTAAAACCATTTATCTTTCTATGCAATACCTTTCCAATTTTAAAATGTAATTTGAAGCTTTTATTTTTAAATAATTTTTCATTTGTTTTTGGATTTCTTACTATTTTTTCTTTATTAATTTTTCTACTTATTGTTCCAAAACCTCTTATTTCAATATTTTGACCGTTTCGTAATGATTTTGACATTTTTTTTACAAAGATTTCAAAAAGATCTTCGATATCTTCAAAATTCAAATTATTATGCTTTTTATGTAATTTTTCTAGGATTTGAGATTTTAACATTAATCCTATTTTTTTAATACTGATCCTAAAATATCACCCAAGGATGCTCCAGATGCGCTCGATCCATACTTGTTAAGAGCTTCTTTTTCATCTTTGATTTCTAATTCCTTAATTGAAAGATTTACCGTTCTATTTTTGGTATCTATTGACAAAATAAGAGAGTCAACTTTTTCATCAAGTGCAAATCGCTCAATCTTATTTTCATTTTTGTCATTAGATAAATTTGATTTTTTAATAAATCCGAATATTTGTTTTTCATTATCTAACTCAATTTTTAAGCCTTTTTCATCAATGTTGATTATTTTACCAGTTACTTTAGAATTTATTGGATTTGCTTCGATAAAATCTTGAACTGGATCATTATTTAAATGTTTAACACCTAAACTAATTCTTTCTTTATCTGCGTTTATATCAAGTATTTTTACTTTTATTTTTTCACCTTTTTTAAAGTTTTTTATAACTTCTTCACATTCTTTTTCATCCCAACTTAAGTCTGAAATATGAACCATTCCATCTATTTCATCTATTACCTTAACAAAAATTCCAAAGTCTACTATATTAACTATTTCTGTCTCAAAAGTATCATTAACATCGAATTTTTGTTTAAGTTTAGTCCAGGGATTTTCTTTCATTTGTTTCAAGCTACAGTTCACTCTTTTTTTATCATCGTCAATATCTAAAACTAAAACTTCTATTTCATCATTTAAATTTACAATTTTTGAAGGATGAGGAGGTTTCTTTAACCAACTGAGTTCATTCAATGAAATTGCGCCATCAAAATTATTATTAATGATTAAGTGCACGTTATTATCATTCATACTAATTACTTTAGCTAAAACTTTATCATTAACCTTAATGTTTTCATTTACTTTTTCCCAAGGATTTTCAGTTAATTGTTTAATCCCAAGACTCAGTCTTGATAATTCTTCATCAAATTTTAAAACTTTTATTTTTATTGTAGAATTCAGTTCTAGAACATCTGAAGGATTATTAATTTTTGTCCATGAAATATCTGTTACATGCACAAGCCCATCAATACCTCCCAAATCTATAAACGCACCATAATCAGTAATATTTTTTACCTTACCTTCAATTATAGATCCTTCTTTTATATTTTTAAGTAGTTCAGATCTTTGCTCTTTTAGCTCATTCTCAGTTATTGCTTTTCTTGAAACAACTATATTACCTCTGTATTTATCCATTTTTAGAATCATCAGTTCTAATGGTTTGTTTAATAACTCTTTTGTATCTTTAATTATTTGCCTAGTTTCAATTTGACTTCCAGGTAAAAAAGCAACAACACCATCTAAATCAACACTCATTCCACCTTTCACTCTATTAAAAGGAACACCTGTAACAACTTTATTTTCGTTAAAACTATTTTGAAGATTATGCCATGCCTTCTGTTTTACTGCCTTTTCTCTTGAAAGTGTTGTTTCACCATTAGCGTTGTCAACATTTTCAATAAATACTTCAGTTACATCCCCAACTTCAACTTCTGTTTTCTGTCCAGGTCTTGAAAACTCACTTAGAGGAATACGACCTTCACTTTTTAATCCAACATCAATAGTAACAACCTCATTTTCTATTGAAATAATTTTACCCGTTGCAATACTTTTTTCTTTTGCTGAAGAGTTTTTCAATGAACCATCAATTAGAGTGTCATATTCAGAATTGGAAATTTTGGTTTCTGATTGTTGATTCATGTTAAATTCTATCCAACAGTATATTTATTTGATTAACTGTATCTTTGAAACTACCGTTATTATTAATTATATGTGAACCTTTAGGTATCACCAGTGGCGAGTGTTTCCTTAGTTTATCTTGTTTATCTCTCAATTTAATATCTTTCAAAATTTTTGGGTATATAGACTTTTCACCACTATCAATCAACTGTTTATATCTCCTTTTCGCTCTAATTTCAGGATTTACGTCTATATATAGTTTTAAATCAGCTTTTTTGAAAACTACAGATCCAATATCTCTACCATCAATAACAAATCCTTTCATTTTTTTATTTTTATTTACAAAATTATACTGGAACTTATTGACGAAGTTTCTAACACAATTATGGACAGCTATTTTTGAAGCAAGCTTACTTATAACTTGCGTTCTAATAATTTTACTATTTCTAAAAGAAATTTGTTGAATTTCACTTAATTTATTCTTTATTTTATAAATATTTTTAATATCTATATTTTCAGTTAAAAAAATTAGTGCTAACCTCCTATATAATATACCTGAATCCAAATGATTTAATTTGCATTTTCTAGAAATGTATTTTGCTATCCTTTCTTTTCCTGAAGCAGCAGGCCCATCAATAGTAATTATTAATTTTTTCAAAAAATATTACCACCTAGATTATTAAATTCATTTTTAAAAGAGGGAAAACTAGTATTTATAGAATCTGAGTCTTTAATATTCAAAGGACCTAATTTTGTACCCATTATACAAAATGCCATAGCTATACGATGGTCAAAATCAGTTTGAATTAAATTATTTTTTATTTGATATTCTTTACTAGGAAAAATAAATAAGTCGTCATTTTCAGATTTACAATTAACGCCACAATTTTGCAAGTTAAGTAAAATTAATTTTAATCTATCACTTTCTTTAACCCTTAATTCTTTTAAACCTCGAAATATACTAGGTGATTTAGCAAATGAAGCGGCAATTGAAAGAATTGGATATTCATCTATCATTAAATCAGCATATTCAGGACCTAATTCGCAACCATTTAAGTCAGAACTTATAACCTCAATATCACAAATATTTTCATTATTATTTTTTCTATTATTAATCAGTTTAATTTTAGCCCCCATTTTTTTTAGTGCTAAAATTATCCCATTCCTGGTAGGGTTATAATTAATATTTTTTAAAATTATTTTAGAATTTTTATTAATTAATGTAGATACAATAAAAAAAGAACTACTAGATAAATCATTTGGTACATCAATATTATTAGCAACTAATTCTTTTTGTCCAACAATTTTTATTATTTTCTTATTTCCTATTTTTTTTATTTCAATGTTTGCTCCAAATGATTCTAACATTATTTCTGTGTGATCTCTTGTTACTTTGTTCTCAGTTATTTCTGTTATACCTTTTGTATTTAAAGCAGCTAGCAACAGACCAGATTTAATTTGAGCAGACGGAATTTTTAAATCAAAATTTGCCGCTTTTAAATTGCTCCTTTCAATAGTTAGAGGTAAAGATCCTTTAGTTGTATAAATTTTTGCATTCATTTTAGTTAAAGGATCGGCAATTCTTTGCATAGGTCTACTAGATAATGATTTGTCACCAGTTAAAATAGAATTAAACTTCTGAGCAGACAAAAGTCCTGTTAGTAATCTAGCACTTGTTCCAGAATTTCCAAGATAGATTTCTCCATTAGCTTTATTTAATGAATTCAATCCTTTACCTTGAATTATTATTTTGTTTTTACTTTCTTCAATATTAACTCCCAAAGATTTAAGTGCATTAAGCGTATGCAATACATCATCAGATTTTAAAATATTATTTATTTCACAAATACCATTTGAAATAGATGGAATGATTACAGATCTGTGTGATATAGATTTATCTCCAGGTATTTGTGGCGTTCCATTGATACCTTTTGTAATAATATTACTTATCATGCTAGAGTTGAAAATTTGAACCTAAATAAAATTTTTTAATTTTTTCATCTTTTACTGCAGAAATTGGATCGCCTTCATAAAATATAGCCCCTTCATTGACGATATAAACTTTATCGACAATTTTTAGGGTCTCCCTAACATTATGATCAGTAATCAATATTCCAATATTCCTTTGTTTTAGTTTTTTTATTATAATTTTTATTTCTTCTATAGATACTGGGTCAATCCCTGTTAAAGGTTCATCAAGAAGTAAATATTTTGGATTTGTTGCAAGTGTTCTTGCAATTTCAAGTCTACGTCTCTCGCCTCCAGATAACACAATTGATTTTGATTTCCTAACATGATTAATATCAAATTCATTTAAAAGATTTTGCAATAATATGTTTTGTTTATTTTTATCTTTCTCTTTTATTTCAATTATTGATAAAAGGTTGTCTTCAACATTCATACCTCTAAAAATTGATGCTTCTTGAGGAAGATAACTTATGCCAAGTTTTCCTCTTAAATAAATAGGTAAATTCGAGACATCTACCTTATCTAATACTATACTGCCACTATCTGGCTTAACTAATCCAACTATAATATAAAATGTTGTAGTTTTCCCAGCACCGTTTGGACCTAACAATCCCACAATTTCATTTCTATTTATTGAAATACTAATATCTCTTACGACCTGCTTATTACCATAAGTTTTTGAAATTTTTTTAATTGTTAGACCATTATCTAGAATATTGAATTTACTCATTATTTTGAATTATTACTTTTACCTTGTTTTGATTGTTAGATTTAATTTTATACGAATTATTTCTAGTATCAAGAGTGCCGTAGTCGCCAGTTATTTTTTCTTCATTACGAATTATTATCACATCATCTATTAACTCAATTATTGAGGTATCATAATCAAAATTAATTTTTTTTGCATACATTTCAGTATCATTATTTTTGACATAAGATATTTTTTCATCAATAACTTTTAAAAAAGTTATTTCTTTTTTATCATCTTTATCAACAAAACTACCATCTATAGAATTAGCTATAATTACAATACTTTCATTAATTAATTTTGAATTTAAACCTTTTAGTAAGAAATCACCATTTTGATTATTAACTTCTATAAAACCATCCGAAAACATTTCAACATCCTTGGTAAGTAATTTTGACCCCTGTCCTTCTACTCTTAATTTTTCAATCTTTACTCTAAAATTTAAAATATCTCCATTACTACTTATTCCAAATTCTTTAGAGAAAAAATCTACTTCACCTTTTGCATATAGGTTTGTTATATCATACAAACTTTTATCAAAATCAATTTTTACATCATCAGCAGATAATGTAAAATTATCTGATTCAATTTTTACATTTTTTTTAAGCAAATAAAATTTCTCATCTTGAAAAACTTCAATTCCATCTTCTGTAGTAATTTCTGTCTCACCTATCTCTCTAGAACATAAACTAAAGGATATTAATGATATAATTATAAAGTTTACAAAAAATCTCATTTTAAAATTATATATGAATTTCCATGGAAAATAATTTTATTACCCTTATCATGAATATTAAAACCATCTGAAGAAATTGTTATATTTTCTGATTTAAATAATGATCTTGTTTTACTTTGTGCTGTCTGTTGATTTCTATTGAATACAACTTTATCTGTTTCAATACTAAAATTATTTGACTTAAATCTAACATTATTTTTTAGTAAAACTTCATCTTTGTTTAAGAAATTACCTTCAGACGCAGTAATGTAAATTTTTTTAGTTTTATTATTAATAGCAAACTTAGGTTCAGAAATATCTGCATCAGATAAATTATTTGTTTTGTCTTCAAATCTAAAACTATTTAGATTAGCTTGTTCATAAAAAACAATTAAAATGAAAAAAATTACTGCTAGTGAGCCTAACAAAATTATAAAATTTTTATTTATATGTAAAAAAAAATTCAAGTTAACTCGTCAATCTTAATAAATCATGAATGTGCACAATCCCTATTGGAACTTTTTTTTCGCAAATAAATAAACTAGTTATTTTTTTTGTATTCATTAAATTGATTGCTTCCCCCACCAACATATTTCTATCTGTTAATGTAGGATTTTTTGTCATTATTTCTGAGGCTTTTTTATCAAAAAATTTTGAATTTAATTTCCTTCTCAAATCACCATCTGTAATTATACCTACTAATTGTTTTTTATTATTAATTACTCCAATACAACCAAAACTTTTTTTCGTCATAGTAAGTAATGCTTTAGACATTTTTTCATCTACTTTTGCCAAAGGCAATTCTTTTCCTAAATGCATAACATCACTTAAGTTTTTTAAATCTTTACCAAGATTTCCCCCTGGATGAAGACTTTTAAATTGTTTACTTTTAAAGCCTCTTAATTCTAATAAACATATTGCAATACAGTCTCCAATAATCATGGACATTGAAGTAGAGCTTGTAGGTGCTAAGTTTAAAGGACAAGCCTCAATAGGTTTTTTATACAAAATTCCTATAGTGGCATTTTTATGTAGTATACTTTTTGAGTTACTGGTTACGCTGATAAGTTTTATATTAAATCTTTTAGTAAATTGAATAATATTATTGAGTTCAGATGTTTCACCTGAGTTAGAAATTGCTATTACACAATCATCTTTTTTTATACTCCCCAAATCACCATGACTGGCCTCAGTTGCGTGAACAAAATACGATGGAGTTCCTGTTGAGGTAAGAGTTGCAGAAATTTTATTCCCAATATGTGCACTTTTACCAACGCCAGTAATCACAACTTTCCCTTTTGTATTATAAATTACATTTACTGCCTTACAGAAATTTGAATTAAATGTAGATTTTAAATTTTTTATACTGCTTAGTTCTCGTAATAATGTTCTATTTGCACTACTAATTATTTTTTTATTATATTTCATTAATGTTTAAATATATCTTGTTCTGACCAACCATTAATGTCTAAATCTGTTCTGTATTGAATAAAATCAAAACAAGCTTTAGCTAGTTTACCTCTTTTTTCTCTCAATAACATCATATCAAGCTTGTCTTTAATTTTATGCAAATATAAGACATCAGTAGCAGCATATTTTTGTTGCTCTTTAGTTAATTCTCCACCCCAATCAGAAGATTGTTCAGTTTTTGAAACTGATTTTCCTAATAATTCACTACAAAGATCTTTGTATCCATGTTTATCAGTATATGTTCTAACTAACTTTGATGCAATTTTAGTACAGTAAATATTTTTAATATTAATTTTGAAGTTGTGTTTGAATACAGCTACATCAAACCTAGCATAATGAAAAATTTTTTGAATTTTATTATTCTTAAGAATTTTAATTAAATTAAAAGGTTTTCCGATAGATAAGTCAATTTTTACTAGATGACATACTTCATCACCATTAGAAATTTGGACTAAACATAATTTATCTCTTTTAGGATTTAATCCCATTGTTTCACTATCCAAAGCAATAATATTAGCAGCTTTAAAACTTGCTGGGAGATCTCCTTTATAGAAATTTATTTTCATTTTGATTTTATTGCCTGTATAATCTATATTTTTCCTCTATATCACTTATTTAATTAAAGGTCATGAAATCAATAGTAATTTTTGGAGGCGCTGGTTTTGTAGGTAAACATTTAATAAGACGTCTAACTAAAAATGGCCATAAAATCATTGTTCCATATCAAAGATCTGTACAAGAAGCTAAAATCCGACTTTTAGGTGTAACAGGACAGGTAATTCCATTTCGTTATTCTTCATTGGAAGACAAAAGGCTCAAATCTGTTTTAAATAATACTGACATATGCATTAATTTAAAAACTACTTATGATAAAAAGAAAGGTGATTTTAACAATACAATATATAAATTTAATCAGAAACTGATTAGAATTTTAAAATCTAGTAATGAATTAAAACAATTCATTCTTTTTTCTGGCCTAGGTGTAGATATTGATAAAAACTCAACAAGAAGCATTGCAGTACATAAATCTGAAAAGGAAGCCTTTAAACAACTAGATAATGCAATTATTATTAGACCAGGTGTTATTATAGGAGGTGGTGATATTTTCTTAAAAAGACTTTTGCCAATATTTAAAGCTTCATTTTTTGTCCCACTTTTTGGAGATGGATCAACAAAATTCCAACCAGTATTTATTGATGATGTGTCCCTAGCTGTTGATGAAATAATTAATTCAAAGATTAAAGGGAAAAACATTTACGAACTTGCAGGTCCTAGGATTTATTCTTACAAAGAATTTTTTAATCATATTTCTAATTTTTTAAACAAAACTCGAGTTTTAGTTCCTGTTCCTATGGCATTTATGAAACCTATGATAAATATTGCTGAAAAAACTCCAATTTCACCTCTTACGTCAGAACAGTTAACATTATTTGAAACGGATAATCTTGTCGTAAATATCGATAAATCATTCCAAAATCTTGATATTAATCCACAGGATACGCTACAAATACTTAAAAATATTGTTGTAAATTAAGGGTTTTCTCATTTTTAGTACATAAGTGGTACTATTATTTCAAAATTTTTGTTTCCTTTTTAATCTTGAATGTGTATTTGGTTCGATCTAGATAAAATAGTAAACAAATGATAACTAAATGCTAAAATTCACAAAAATAAATAAGGAAAATCCTAGTAAAATATCTGCCAAAGATAGGGTTAAATCATTTGATGAAATTTATGCTAAATATGCCTCACAAAAGGCAGAAGAACAAGCTTCCAGATGTTCTCAATGTGGTGTTCCTTTCTGCCAAGTCCATTGTCCTTTACACAATAATATTCCAGATTGGTTAAAGCTAACTGCTGAGGATAGAATGCAGGAAGCATTTGAAATTTCAAGCTCTACAAATAACATGCCTGAAATTTGTGGTCGTATATGTCCCCAAGATCGTTTGTGTGAAGGTAACTGTGTAATTGAACAATCTGGCCACGGTACTGTTACTATAGGATCGATAGAAAAATATATTACAGATAAAGCTTGGGAAGAAGGTTGGGTTAAAAATATAGAACCAGTCGAAGAAAGAAATCAAAGTGTTGGAATTATCGGTTCTGGTCCTGCTGGATTAGCAGCAGCAGAAGAACTTCGTAAAAAAGGATTTCAAGTTACAATATATGATCGCTACGATAGACCAGGAGGTCTTTTAATTTACGGTATCCCAAATTTTAAACTAGAAAAAGATATTGTAATTAGAAGAACAAATCGACTTAAAGAAAGTGGAATTAAGTTTGAATTAAACTGCGATATTGGCAAAGACATTACTTTTGAAGATATTAAAATTAAGCATGATGCAGTTCTTATAGCAACTGGTGTTTACAAATTTAGAGAAATCAATCTAAATACATCCAATTTTAATAATGTTGTACCAGCTTTAGATTTCCTGATAGCAAGTAACAAGACTGGCTTAAAAGATAAAGTTGAAGATTTCACAAATGGAAGATTAAACGCAAATGGAAAAAATGTAGTTGTTATTGGTGGTGGTGATACCGCTATGGATTGTGTTAGAACGGCTGTCAGACAAGGAGCAAAATCTGTCAAGTGTCTTTACAGACGTGATAAGACAAACATGCCTGGTTCGCAAAGAGAAGTTCAAAATGCAATAGAAGAGGGTGTCGATTTTCAATGGTTGACTTTACCAACTGAATATTCGGGAAATGGGTCATTGCAAAATGTTAGAACCGTTTTAATGCAACTTGGAGAACCTGATGAGTCAGGTAGAAGGAAGCCAGAACCAAAAGAAGGTACGGAAAAAGATTTAGATGTTGATTTAGCTATAGAAGCTTTGGGTTTTGAACCTGAAAATTTACCTAAGCTTTTTGATTATAATGACCTGACAGTTACAAGATGGGGCACACTAAAAATAAATTATAAAAATATGATGACATCAATTGATGGAGTATTTGCTGCTGGAGACATTGTTCGTGGTGCAAGTTTAGTTGTTTGGGGAATCAAAGATGGTCGTGATGCAGCAAAAAATATTAATGAATATTTAGAAAACAATTTTTCCGATCAAAACAATATGAAAAAGAAAGCAGTAAATGCCTAATCACTATATTGAAAAGTATAAAAAGGATAAAAAATTCTTAGAAGAAAATCATGTTTATAATGAACAAGATGAACACTCATCATGTGGTGTTGGATTAATTGCATCTTTAGATGGATCTGAGACAAGAGAAATAGTCGAGTTAGGAGTTCAAGCTTTAAGAGTTTTGTATCACCGGGGAGCAGTTGATGCTGATGGTAAAACGGGTGATGGTGCAGGAATACAGTTATCCATACCAAAGAATTTTTTTACTCAACAAATAGAAAGGACTGGTCATACCCCTAATGATTTACCTTTCGGGGTTGGCATGATTTTTTTACCACGTACAGATTTTGCCGCTCAAGAAAACGCTCGTACTATTGTTGAATCTGAAATAATCAAAGAAGGTTTGAAAATATATGGTTGGAGACACGTTCCAATTAATTCATCGATTATTGGTGATAAAGCAAAAGCAACAAGGCCTGAAATAGAACAAATTCTAATTTGTAATGAAGAACTAGAAGATGAAAAGCAATTTGATAATAAACTTTATATAATTAGAAAAAGAATAGAAAAAGAAATTAGAAATCAAAATATTTCAGACTTTTATATTTGCTCATTATCTTGTCAGTCTATTGTTTATAAAGGTATGTTTTTAGCAGAACAGCTTTCCAATTTTTATCCAGACATTCAAAATAAGAATTTTATTTCTAGATATGCAGTTTATCACCAGCGTTATTCAACTAATACATTTCCTACATGGTCTTTAGCACAGCCTTTTAGAGTGATTGCGCATAATGGCGAAATAAATACACTTAAAGGAAATAAAAATTGGATGGCTGCTCATGAGCCAAGAATGGAACATAAAAATTTTGGTAATAATGTAGATGATTTAAAACCCATAATTGATGCTAAAGCGTCTGACTCTGCTGCATTAGATTCAACAATAGAGTTATTAGTTAAAGCTAATCGTTCTTTACCTATGGCTAAAATAATAACAATTCCAGAAGCTTGGTCCCACAGAAGAGATTTTCCAAAAAAAATAAAAGATTTATACGCTTATGGTGGAGCAGTTATGGAGCCATGGGATGGTCCAGCAGCAATATGTGGAGCGTACGGTGATTGGGCAATTGCTGGAATGGATAGAAATGGCCTTAGACCTATTAGATATACACTGACAAAAAATCTTCTTATTGCGGGCTCTGAAACTGGAATGGTTGATATTAAAGAAAATGAAATAGTAGAAAGAGGTAGGGTAGGACCAGGTCAGTTAATAGCAGTTAACTTTAAAGAGAAAAAATTCTTTAAAGACCATGAGATAAAAAAGTATTTGGCAGAAACAAAACCTTTTGGTGATTGGACTAAAAAAATTACGTATATTGATAAACTTGTTCAATCTGTTGATGAGGAATTTAGAGATTTAGACTCAGGAGATCTTCGAAAAAGAATGGCATGCTTTGCCTGGTCAGTAGAAGATATCGAATTAATACTTCATCCAATGATTGCCGAAAAAAAAGAAGCAACAGGATCGATGGGAGATGACACTCCATTAGCTGTGTTGTCAAATAAATATAGAGGACTCCATCACTTTTTTAGACAAAATTTTAGTCAAGTTACAAACCCACCAATTGATTCATTAAGAGAAAGAGTTGTTATGAGTCTTCGAACTAGAATTGGAAACTTAAGTAATATTCTTGATGAAGATGAAAACCAATGCGATCATTTACAATTAAACTCCCCTGTTCTTTCAATTGAGCAATTCAAATCTATGCGTAGATATATGAAAGATACCGTGAAGATCATTGACACTACAATGGATAAAACAAATCCTGAAAATAACTTTGAGACAGAAATTTCAAGAATAAATCAAGAAGCAGAACAGGCTGTTAGAGAAGGGTATGTTCATATAATTTTAAGCGACAAAGAAATGTCTAAAACAAGAATAGCCCTTCCCATGATATTAGTTACAAGTTCTGTCCATCATCATTTAATTAAACAAAATCTTCGAACCTTTATTTCCTTAAATGTTCAATCTGCAGAATGTTTAGATGTACAATATTTTGCAGTGCTTATCGGAGTAGGAGCAACAAGTGTGAATGCTTATATGGCACAACAAGCCATAGCAGAAAGACATAAAAAAGGATTATTCAAAAATCTCTCATACGAAGAATGTGTAGAAAGATTCATTAATTCCATAAATAATGGTTTGCTTAAGACTATGAGTAAGATGGGAATATCAGTGATTAATTCATACCGAGGTGGTTGTAATTTTGAAGCGATTGGACTCAGTAGAAACTTAATGAGCAAATATTTCCCTTCTATGAGTTCTAAAATATCTGGTATCGGAATCAGCGGTATTGAAAGAAGATCAAGATTAGCTCATGATAACGCTTATGAAGAAAACGTTATTACACTGCCGATTGGAGGAAACTATCGCTACAGATTTGGCGGGGAAAAACATGCTTTTGAAGCAAGATCAATTCACATGCTTCAAACTGCGGTAACATCTAATAATTATTCTTTATTTAAAAAATATTCTTCGATGATTGATGAAATGGATCCTATAAATATTCGTGATCTTTTAGATTTCAAAAAGAATAACGATAACAATAACTCCAACACAGTAGAACCTTCTCAAGAAATTAGAAAAAGACTAGTTGCACCAGGGATATCACTTGGAGCCTTAAGTCCAGAAGCGCACGAAACTCTTTCCGTAGCTATGAACAGGATAGGAGCTAAATCAGATTCAGGAGAAGGTGGTGAAGATCCAATTAGATTTAAACCTAAGCCAAATGGAGATAATGCATCATCAAAAATTAAACAAATTGCAAGTGGACGATTTGGTGTAACAGCGGAGTATTTAAATAATTGTGAAGAAATTGAAATTAAAGTTGCTCAAGGTGCAAAACCTGGTGAGGGTGGACAATTACCAGGTGGAAAAGTTACAGAATTAATTGCTAAACTTAGACATTCAACTGAAGGTGTGACACTTATTAGTCCTCCTCCTCATCATGATATTTATTCTATCGAAGATTTAGCTCAGCTGATTTACGATTTGAAACAAATAAATCCAAGAGCAAAAGTATGCGTTAAGTTAGTTGCTCAGTCAGGGATTGGGACAGTAGCAGCTGGTGTTGCAAAAGCAAAAGCTGACACGATACTCATCTCAGGTCACAATGGTGGAACAGGAGCAAGTCCACAAACAAGTATAAAGTATGCAGGACTTCCTTGGGAGCTTGGATTAAGTGAAGTACATCAAGTTCTATCTCTAAATAACTTAAGAGATAAAGTTGTTCTTAGAACTGATGGGGGTTTGAAAACAGGAAAAGATATTGTTATTGCGGCTATGCTTGGTGCAGAAGAATATGGAATTGGTACAGCAAGTTTAGTTGCTATGGGCTGTATCATGGTTAGACAATGTCATTCAAATACATGTCCCGTTGGAGTTTGCTCACAAGATGAAAAACTTAGAGAAAAATTTACCGGAACACCAGAAAAAGTAATTAATCTTTTTAGTTTTATTGCTGATGAAGTTAGAGAAATTTTAGGATCACTAGGCTTTTCTTCTCTTGATGAAGTAGTTGGAAGATCTGATCTGTTATATCAAGTCAGTAGAGGAAGTTCTGATCTCGATGATTTAGATTTAAATCCAATTATTCAAACCATTGATTCATCAGTTGGAGAATTTGACATAAAGAAAAATACAATTAATAAAGTTAGTGATAGCCTTGATATTAAAATCATAGGGGACGCTAAGTCTTTCTTTGAAACAGATCAAAAAATTGAACTAAACTATAATATCAAAAATACTGATAGAGCTATAGGTACAAGACTTGCATCAGAAATTACTACTACAAAAGGAATGAGTTCTCTTCCAGAGGATTTCTTTACAGTTAATTTTCATGGTTCTGCTGGGCAATCTTTTGGAGCATGGAGTGTGCAAGGAACTACTCTCAAAGTTTTTGGTGATGCTAACGATTATGTTGCAAAAGGATTATCAGGGGGTAAAATTGTTATACAACCAAGCTCATCTTCACAACTAAAAACAAACAAAAATGTTATCATTGGGAATACTGTCCTATATGGAGCAACGCGTGGTAAACTTTTTGCAGCTGGAACTGCTGGCGATAGATTTGCTGTTAGAAACTCTGGCGCACATGCTGTTATTGAAGGATGTGGTGATAATGGATGTGAATATATGACTGGAGGAAGCGCTGTTATTCTTGGCGAAGTAGGAAATAATTTTGGAGCTGGAATGACTGGAGGTATGGCATTTGTGTACGATAAAGAAGGAACTCTACCACTTCGAATTAATCTTGAGGATATTTTCTATCAACAACAAATGACAAATTATTGGGAAAAAGTTTTATATCAAAAAATTGAAGAACATATCAAAGAAACAAATTCAATGTACGCAAAAAATTTACTCGAAAATTGGGAAAATGAGAAATTACTCTTCTGGCAGATTGTTCCAAAAGAAATGATCAATAAATTTGATCAACCTGTATTAATTCAAGAAGAAAAATCTGCTTAGTTTTTTATTATTGATTGAATAGAATCATTCATTATTTTTAAATCAAATGGATTAGATAATCGATGATCACTATTTTTTAATAATTTTATTTGGATTTGATTTCCTTTAATTTTTTTTACTATTTTTTCTGGTATATCTGGAGTGACAACATTATCTTTTAGCCCTTGTATTAAAATTAATGGCTTATTCCATTTGAATTCTTTATTTAAAATTTTATTTTTTCTACCATCAACAATATATTTCTTTTTTATAAGATAACTAAACCCGTAGGAGGAATATTTAATAATTCCTTTTTTCTTCATTTCTTGTTTTTTCTTTAAAGGGAGTTTTTTGTAAAACCCATCGATATAATCAGGTGCTGCCGCTAGGCCAATTAATCCAGCAATTCTTTTTGGTCTTGCTTTGGCAGCTAAAAACATTAACCATCCACCCATACTGCTACCAACCAGAATTTGCTGTCCTTTTGCAATATTATCAATGATATCAATTAAGTCCTTCTTCCAATCTGAAATTGTAAAATCTTCGAATTTTCCATCAGATTTACCATGACCACGGCATTCAAAACGGATAAACCGCAATTTATTTTTTCGCGCAAATCTTTCTAAAGACAAAGCTTTTTGACCACTCATATCTGAGTTAAGGCCATGGATAAAGATGATACCAGGCCCTTTACCCTTTATAGATTTATAGCGAATTCTTTCTTTTTTCTTATTAATAAAGTAAGGCATCTTTGATACAAATACTTATATTTTAATAAAATGTCATCATTTAATGTCGCTCAAATTCTTCCCTCTTTAGATTCAGGTGGTGTCGAAAGAGGCACTATTGAAGTTGCAAATTATTTATCTGAATTAAATTTAAAAAATAATATTATTTCCAATGGAGGGCGTTTAATTAAGGAAATTGATAAAAATTATACTGATCATTTTCAATTACCAGTTAACTCAAAAAATTTTTTTATTTATCCATTAATTGCTAATCAATTAAAAAAATTAATTTTTAATCAAAATATTAATGTTGTTCATGTACGATCAAGAGCACCAGCATGGATTTTAAGTTTTATAAAAAATAGAAACTTCAAAACAATATCTACATTTCATAATGTGTATAGTGGTAATTCTTATTTTAAAAAAATCTATAATAAGCAATTATCCAAAGTTGATCAGATTGTTGCTATTTCAAATTATGTAAAAAATGAAATTAGTAAAAAATACAATTTGGATTCAAATAAAATTAAAGTGATTAATAGAGGAGTTGATGTTAAATATTTTGAAAAACCAATTTTAGATTCTCAAATAGAAAATATAATAAATAAGTATCAAATTGATACCTCAAAAAATATTATTCTATATCCTGCAAGGCTAACAAACTGGAAAGGTCAAATTGAGTTTTTAGATATATTTAATAAGATGCAAAATGATAATTTTTTACTTTATTTTGCAGGTGATACAAAAAATCAATCTTATACAGAGAAACTACAAGATAAAATTCAAAGTTTTAACCTTGGTCATAAATGTAAGATTATAGGCAATCTACCAAGAGATGATTTGAAAACTTTATATTACCTATCATCAATTATTACCTCTTTTCCTTTACAAGCTGAAGGCTTTGGAAGAATTATAAGCGAAGCATTAATAATGAAAAAAAGGTTACTAGCCTTTAACTATGGTGGTGTTAAAGATCAGCTCAATAAATTAGATGATATTTATAAAGTAGATCCTCATAAATATAATGAAATAAACATAAAACTTCAAAACATTATAAAAATAGACAAAGAAAAATTTTCTAATATTTCATTAGAAAGTAAAGACTATATATCAAAAACATTTTCAAAATACCAAATGGTACAAAGTTACGTAGACTTATATGAACAGCAGTCAATTTAACAAAATACTAGTTGTAAAGCATGGATCACTTGGTGATATTGCATTTTCTATACTTGCTATGGCATCAATTAAGCAGTTTTTTAGTAATGCCACTATTGACTTGCTCACTGAAGAAAAATACGCAAATTTTTTAAGAAATTCAAATTATTTTAATTCGATTTTTAAAGATAATAGAAAAGGAATAATTGATTCACTTAAGGTTATATTAAAAATTAATCAAAATAAATACGATCTAATCATAGATTTACAGAATTCTAAAAGAACAAATAATTATTGGTCACTCTTAAAATTTATTTCAGAAGTAAAAGTTAACGGATCTCGTTCTAATTGTGATATTCAATATGTAATTCCTCCACAAGGAACTGAATCTCCACAACAAGGTTTATACAATCAACTAAAGTTACTTGGAGTAAATGAAATTTATCAAAATGTAGATTGGCTTTCCAGAGATATTACGGCAATTAATGAAGATAAAATAATCTTAATGATACCTGGTGTTTCTAAATCAGGTAAGGACAAGCAATGGTCACCAGATAAATTTGCAATACTTGCAAGTACTCTAGAAAAAAAAGGATATCATATTTGTGTTATTGGGCAAAAATCAGATAAAGAAACAGTAGAAACGATCAATAATGCATGCCATAAGGTTATTGATTTAAGTGATAAATCACCTCCTGAAATCATCTATTCCATCGCTAAAAAAAGTGATTTAATAATTAGTAATGATACTGGTCCAGGTCATATAGCAGCTTTAAGTAATTCACCTATCCTTTTTTTAGCTAAAGATAATGTTATCTCAAAATCAAACTTATCTGAATATAAAAATGCTTATACGATTCTCACCGATACAATGGACTCAATTTCAGTAAAAAAAGTTTTAGATTTTTTACAAGATAGTAAATTAATCAATAAATGAAATTAATTCTTTTTCTAAATTTTGGTTGTTAGAGAATAGTTTAGTATATTTTTTCTTCCACGGTGCATATTCTTCTGCAATCATACCTGGAAGATTATCTGAATCATAAATAACACAAAGTTTCGTTTCAGAAAGTGATGCAATATGTGTGCATCCACATTCAGGTGTAATTACATATGTTGAAGAATTTATTATTGATGTCCAATTATCAAAATTTAATTGATCTAAGATTAAAATATTATTTATACTTTTAAGATTTTCAAACTCTTCATTAGTAATAATTTCATATTTTTTAAATATTTCATAGAATACATTTTTTGATGTTCCATCAGTTGTCATTACAATATTGATTTTCAAATTTTTAAGATTGTCTAATAGATTGATAAAATTTTCTTCTGAAAAATATTTATTGATCCATTTTGAAGATAAATGAATTAAGCATAATTTTTTAGAACTAAATTCTATTTTATTAAATCCAAATTCATTCTTAATCTCTGAATTATTATTATAATTTAATCCATTTTTAATAACCAACTCCATCATAATTTCTGTTTGATGAATTGGGATTTTTTTTGAATATCTTAATTGCCGATCGATAATTAAGCAGTGAGTAAAAAAGATTTTACCCAAAATTCTATCAAAAAATTTACTCATGTAATTATTTTTGTATCGAGATTTAAAAATTAACAATGACTTTATTTTACTTTTAGAAAAAATTGATATTAATATACTATTTATACCAGGACTAAATGTGAAAATATAATCGTAATTTTCATTTCTTAATTTTGAAATTATTTTTAAGACTTGATAAAATTTATCTTGAAGTAAAAAAATTTTGTTAATAGGTTTATAGTTTTTACATATTTTTTGATTTTTTTGAGAACATACAATATCAATTTTATAATCCTGATTAGCTTCTTTTAGTCCTTGAACAACTGGAAGAGTAAGGATCATATCTCCCATTTTATCATTTCTAACTAAACAAATTTTCATAAAGTGTATTTAATAACTTAAAAAACAGTTTATATTTTTTAAAATCAGCCCTTGAATTTAAATTCATTTGAGATTATATCCTAACAAAATATGACAAAAGACTTAATTTCCTAATATGCTATTAAATAATAGCTTTAACTTAATCTCTATATAATTTTGGCTGTAAATTTCAAAACAAAGAAAAATACTGGTCCGAGAATTAATGAGCAGATTACTGCAAGTGAAGTCAGACTAATATCAAGTAGTGGTAAACAAATGGGGATATTAAGCATTCGTGAAGCTTTAATTCAAGCAGAAGATGAGGGTTTTGATTTAGTTGAAGTCTCTCCTGAAGCTAATCCACCAGTTTGTAAAATTATAGATTATGGTAAATTAAAATATAGAGAGCAAAAAAGTAAGAAAGAAGCAAAAAAGAAACAAAAAACAATTGAAGTCAAAGAGATTAAAATGAGACCTGGAATTGACACGCACGATTATAATGTTAAAATTAAAGCACTCTCAAAGTTTATAGGTGGTGGTAATAAAGTTAAAGTCTCTATGCGTTTCAGAGGACGTGAAATGGAGCATCAAAATTTAGGCTTTGATCTTCTAAAAAAACTAACTTCAGAAGTTGAAGAATATGCAAAAGTTGAAGTAGCTCCTAAGTTTGAGGGAAGACAAATAATGATGATACTTGTCCCTCAAGTTGCTAAATAATTCTAAATATTGCAAAATACTCAATTATCAGTATAAGCCTAACAAACTTGTTATGGCCTGCGGGGCAGCCTAACGGGTAAACTTATAATATAGGAGATAGTAATGCCCAAGCTTAAAACTAAGAGTAGTTTAAAAAAAAGATTTTCTAGAACAGGTACTGGTAAAATTAAATTTAAACCTGCTGGAAAGAGACATGGAATGAGTAAACGTTCCAATAAATTTATTCGTAACACGAAAAGATCTGCAATTATGTCACCAGGTGATTCTGCTTTGATTGATCATATGTTACCATACAACAAGTAAGGGGAAATCAATGGCAAGAGTATCACGAGGTGTTACAGCAAGAGCTAGACACAAAAAAGTACTTAAAAGAGCAAAAGGTTATTACGGTAGAAGAAAAAATGTTTTTCGAGTTGCTGTGCAGGCTGTCGAAAGAGGTATGCAATATGCTTATAGAGATCGTAAAAAAAGAAAAAGTGATTTTAGGGGTTTATGGATTCAAAGAATCAATGCTGGTGTTAGACTTCATGGTTTAACATATTCGCAATTTATATCTGGTCTTAAAAAATCATCTATTGAAATAGATAGAAAGATTTTAGCGGATCTTGCAGTTAACCAGCCAGAGGCTTTTAAAGCTTTAGTTGATAAAGCTCAATCTGCTAGATAATTTTAATTAATAAAATATAATAGATATTGATGGCATTTGCTGAAAATAAAATTGATGTTCTAAAAAAAATTAAAGCTTCAAAATCCTTCGAAGATTTAGAAAAACTTCGACTATATTATCTAGGTAAGAAAGGATTAATACCTGACGCTTTAAAAGGATTAGGTTCTTTGTCGATTGAAGAAAAAAAATCGAAAGGACAGGAATTAAATATTATTAAAAAAGAAATTGAAGAAGGTATTAAAAACCAAAGAACAGAAATTGAAAATATTGAAATTTCAAACAAGATTAATTTAGAATCAATTGATGTTACTCTACCACCTAATATTTCTGAAAAAGGAAAAATACACCCAATTAGTCAAACAATATTTAATATTATAGAAATTTTTGGAAATTTAAATTATGCAGTGGAAACAGGTCCAGATATAGAAACAGATTTTAATAATTTTACAGCTTTAAATATCCCAGAACATCATCCAGCAAGAGAAATGCAGGATACTTTTTATGTTCAGGATAATGGAGACAAAAATGTTCTTCGAACCCATACCAGTCCTGTTCAAGTGAGAACTATGCTTAACACAAAACCACCTATTAAAATTATTGTGCCTGGCAGAACTTATAGAAGTGACTCAGATGCTACACATGCTCCTATGTTTCATCAGGTAGAAGGTTTAGTCGTTGATACAAGTTCTACTATGGTTGATTTAAAATCAACACTCGTTTCATTCTTAGAAGAATTTTTCGAAGTAAAAAACTTACAATACCGTTTTCGCCCTAGTTACTTTCCTTTTACCGAGCCTAGTGCAGAAATGGATGTAGCGTATACCAAAGTAAATAATAAAATTAAAATTGGTGAAGGAGATAAATGGTTAGAAATATTGGGTTGTGGAATGGTCAATCCTATAGTTTTAGATAATTGTAATATCGATTCAAAACAGTTTCAGGGTTTTGCTTTTGGTATGGGAATTGAGCGTTTGTCGATGCTTAAATATGGCATTACAGATTTAAGAAGTTTTTTTGATCCAAATTATAGATGGCTGGATCATTATGGTTTTAGTATTTTGGATAACCAAACACGATCAGGGCTATAAATGAAATTTACACTAGACTGGCTAAAAGATCATTTAGATACTTCTGAAAATTTAAATACCATAACAGATACTTTAACCAATATTGGTTTAGAGATTGAAAGTGTAGAAGATAAATCAGAAATATTTAAGAATTTTACAGTAGCTAAAGTTTTAAAAGCAGAAAAACATCCAGATGCAGATAAGCTTAAAGTATGTCAGGTTGAAACAATAAATGGAAATTATCAAGTTGTGTGTGGTGCTCCAAATGCAAAAGAAGGCATGCTTGGAATTTTTGCGCCAGAAAATAGTTATATTCCTGGAACTGACTTACATTTAAAAAAAACTAAAATTAGAGGAGTTGAGTCTTGCGGAATGCTTGTCTCAGAAAGAGAGATGGGTATTTCTGATGAACATGATGGAATTATTGAAGTAAAAGATAATTATAAAATTGGTGATTTATTTAGTAAAATTTTTGCAATAGATGAACCTATTATTGAAATTAATTTAACTCCAAATAGATCTGACTGTTTATCGGTCAGAGGTATCGCAAGAGATTTAGCGGCAGCAGGAATTGGTAAATTAAAAGACATAAATTATAAAAAATCAAAAGAATCATTCAAAAGTCCAATTACGTGGAAAAAAGAATTTCAAAATAATAATCTATGTCCTGGAGTAGCAGGTCGATATTTTAAAAATGTCAAAAATGCAGAAAGCCCTAAATGGCTTCAAGATAGATTAACTGCAATCGGATTAAGGCCTATTTCAGCTCTTGTTGACATTACAAATTACATTACATTTGACTTGGGAAGACCGCTACATGTTTATGATGCTGACAAAGTTTCAGGCAATTTAAAAATGCGACTAGCCAATAAAAATGAACAGTGTCTAGCACTAAATGAAGTTAATTATAAATGTGATAGTGATATGATTGTAATTTCTGATGATGAAAATAAACTTCATGGAATTGGCGGGGTCATGGGTGGCTTTGATAGTGGTTGTAGTATGGAAACCAAAAATGTTTTTCTAGAAGTTGCGTTATTTGATCCAGTTTCTGTCACTAAAACTGGAAGAAAACTTAATCTTCAAAGTGATGCACGTTACCGTTTTGAAAGAGGGATAGATACTGACTCCATCTATTGGGGTGTAGATGCTGCAACTCAAATGATTTTAGAATTATGTGGTGGTGAAGTTAGTGAATTTGTCTCTTCAGAAATTAATATAGAAAAAAGTAAACCATTTATGTTTGATACAAATAAAGTGAAGACTTTCGGTGGAATAGAAATCAATAATGAGGAACAAGAAAAAATTTTAGTTTCACTTGGTTTTTCTGTTAATGAAAAAAAATCAAAATTTGAAATTCAAAGCCCTACTTTTAGACCAGATATTGTTGGTGAGGCAGATATAGTAGAGGAAATAATTAGAATTTATGGTTATAATAAAATTCCTCTTAAAAAAGTAACTAATCAAGAAGAAAAAAAGCAGATTTTAAATACCAAAACAAAAACATTTTATAAAAGTAAAAAAATTATGGCTCTGAATGGATATTCTGAAGTTGTAACTTGGTCGTTTATGGATGAAAATAATGCAAAAATTATATCAGATGAAATAATTAGTTTAAAAAATCCTATAAGTACCGATTTAAATACGATGAGACCATCTACGCTTCCAAATTTATTAGAAGCAATCAATCAAAATAAATCCAGAATGTATCTAAGAGCAAAAATATTTGAAGTAGGTCCAAATTTTTCTAAATCACTACCTGACCAACAAGAAAATGTTGCCACTGCTATAGCTTATGGCTCATCTGATGAACAAAATTGGTTATCAAATAAAAAAAATATTGATGTCTTTAGTATAAAGGCTGATTTATTTGCTATTTTAGCTGATTTAAACGTACCTATAGATAATTTGATATATGAAAAATTAGAAGGTAAAATTTATCATCCTGGCAAATCATCTTCTTTGAGGCTTGGGAAAAATAAAATAGCTAATTTTGGAGAACTACATCCAGTTCTATTAAAAACAATGGATGTTAATTTGAAGGTATTTGGTTTTGAAATATATTTGGAGAATATTTCACAATTTCAAGAGAATAAATCTTTTTCAAAAGGAGGTTTTGCTAATAATCCTTATCAAATGGTTGAAAGAGACTTTGCCTTTCTTTTCCCAAAAGAAGTAAGGGCTGGTGAGATAATTAAAAAAGTAAAAAAAATAGATAAAAATATAATTCAAAACGTAACGATATTTGATGTTTATGAGGGTGATAAACTTCCAGAAAATAAAAAAAGTATTGCTTTTAGGGTTTTACTACAACCTCAGGATAAAACCTTCAACGATCAAGAAATTGAAGAATTATCTCAAAAAATAATTGAGGAAATATCTAAATCTTTTGATGCATCTATAAGAAAATAATGACAGAACTTAGTTCTATTCGTAATTTCTCAATTGTTGCTCATATTGATCACGGAAAATCAACATTAGCCGATAGGCTTATACAGTTTTGTGGAGGTTTAACTGACAGGGAGATGAAAGAGCAGGTTTTAGATTCTATGGAATTAGAAAGAGAAAGAGGTATTACGATTAAAGCTCAAACAGTTAGACTTTCTTACAAATCAAATGATGGTATGACCTACATACTTAATATTATTGACACTCCAGGGCATGTTGATTTCTCGTATGAGGTATCAAGATCTTTAGCAGCATGTGAGGGATCTTTATTAATAGTTGATTCTACACAGGGTGTTGAAGCTCAAACATTAGCTAATGCGTATCAGGCGATTAATAATGATCATGAAATTTTACCTGTTCTAAATAAAATTGACCTTCCTTCTTCTGAGCCAGATAAAATAAAATCACAAATTGAAGATGTGCTAGGAATTGAAACTGACAATGCTTCTCTTGTTTCAGCTAAAACAGGTGTTGGGATAGAAGATTTATTAAATAAAATCATAACACTGCTCCCATCGCCATCAGGTGAAATAAGTAAAGAATTGAAATGTATGTTGGTTGATAGTTGGTATGACAGTTATCTTGGTGTTGTAGTTCTTGTAAGAGTTATAAATGGAGAACTAAAAAAAGGTCAAAAAATAAGATTTATGGCAACAGGCGCCACATATACAATTGATAGAGTAGGTATATTTTCTCCTAAGGCCACTGAAGTTGATACACTTGGACCTGGTGAAATTGGCTTCATAAATTCTGGTATTAAAAGTGTTTCTGATTGTAAAGTTGGTGATACAATAACAGATGATAAGCTTCCAACCGAAGAAGTTCTCCCAGGTTTTAAACCATCCCAACCAGTAGTTTTTTGTGGAATGTTTCCTATCGATTCTGATGACTATGAGCACATGCGAGATAGTATGTCAAAGTTAGCTTTAAATGATTCAAGTTTTTCTTATGAACCTGAAGTAAGTCCTGCTTTAGGTTATGGTTTTCGCTGCGGTTTTTTAGGTTTATTACATTTAGAAATTATTAGAGATCGGTTTGAAAGAGAATTTAATTTAGAACTCGTAACTACTGCACCATCAGTTGTTTACAAAATATTAATGAAAGATGGATCAACTGTAAATCTACACAATCCTACCGATATGCCAGATCCAGTGAAAATAGAAAATATTTCAGAACCTTGGATAAAGGCTACAATAATTGTACCTGAAGAATTTTTAGGATCAGTTCTAGAATTATGCACTTCTAAAAGGGGTATTCAACTAAATATGAGTTATGCAGGTAATAGACCTTTAGTAGAGTACAAACTTCCTTTGAATGAAGTCGTATTTGATTTTTATGATAGATTAAAATCAATTACTAAAGGTTATGCAAGTTTTGATTATGAAATTACAGGTTATGAAGTTAATAATTTAGTTAAAGTAGGTATACTTATAAATGGAGATCCAGTTGATGCACTATCTTTAATTGTTCACAAAGATAGATCTGAACAAAGAGGTAGAGCATTGTGTGAGAGGTTAAAAGATTTAATACCTAGACAACAATTTAAGGTTGCAATTCAAGCAGCTATTGGTGGTAAAGTAATCGCACGAGAAACAGTAGCATCATTTAGAAAAGACGTAACACAAAAACTGTATGGTGGTGATGTAACTAGGAAGAATAAACTTCTGGATAAACAAAAAAAAGGTAAGAAAAGAATGAGACAATTTGGAAAAGTTGATATACCGCAAAATACTTTTCTAAACGCTTTAAAAATGAATGATAATTAACTCTTATTCCTATTAATCAATTTACCATTGATTATTGGGGGCCATGTGTCATATCTCTTAAAATACCAATTATATTTTAAGATATTTTCTAAACAAAAGTATAATAGAATTATTATAAGAATAAATCGTGAGTATTTTGAAATAGAGTCTTTAAATTCTATATAGATAAAAGTCCAGAAGGGTATTACTAAAAACGTAATCAATGATAAATTATAAAAAAAACCAAACCTATAAGCGGGCGCTATCAGAAACCAAATACAATTAGAAATTAAAATTATAAACAACAATAAGAAATAACTTAATTTATTATTAATTATACTACTAAAATTTAAATTATTTTTTTTAGATTTAATCAAAAAATATATAACAGGCAATAATATTAAAATTATAAATAAAAGGTAAGTCTCAATAATTTTATTAAAATGATTATTAAACCAAGTTTGTATCCAGCTAAAATTTTCTACGCTGATACTTGTATTTATGTCTCCTTTTGCAAAAGATTCTATAAGGTAACTCTCTTTTACTGCTAAAGTATTATTTTTAAAACATGTAATTTCAATAGGCCATATTAAACATCCACTGATATTAATATTTTGAAAAAACCATATTACAATTATTGTTAGAGGTATTAGTAATTTTAAAAAGTTTATTTTTGAAAACTTTAAATTTAAAAAAATTATTAAAAGATATAAAAAAATTAATGTGTTAGTGATTTTTAAAACAAAAGCTGTGCATGCAAGTATTAAAATTATAAACAATTCTTCATTAGTATAATTTTCCTTAACATCGAATGATTTATATAGTAAAAAAAAGAATATATATGACAATAGAATAAAACCTGGAACATCAGTTCCAAAATCTTTAAAATTATTTAAAACTCCTAATAAAAAAATTAATAAAAATAATGAAAATATTCCAACATAAAAGTTTTTATTTTTTATAGATTTCTTAAATAATTTGTATGTATCATATACAGCTATAGAATAAAGAATAGAGCCAATAGTAAAATATGTACTTGAGAAATAATCTACAATGAATATTGAATTTAAAAATAACCAAAAATTATTGTAACTTGTTCTTCGACCATGTTCTATTTCAAATAAATTTTCAGATTTGTAATTATTTATTATTTCTAAATGGTAACCAAAATCATCACTAACTCCTGAGAAAATACTAAAAATTGAGGAAAAAATTAAGATAAAAAATATAAGTTTAAGTTCATGAAATCTTAACAAATTACTTTTTGATAACAAAAAATATAATAATAAACCTATAATTATTACAGCAATACTAAGATTATTATTTATTGCGAAAAATAAATTAAGAAGTCCTAATATTATTCCAATAAAAAATAAACCTTTAATAAAAATTAAGTTTTTTAAATTAAGAAGATTATTATCAATTTTTAATACTCTATTTAATACATGCCCATATCCAACGACACTGATAAAGACTAATAGAGTATGAAAAGGATATATTAAATAATTTAGTGTATTCACATATTTTCTTTATTTAGCATTTATTGAATTTATCTAAAATTCTAATAGTTTTGCATGAAATATCTAATAGCTCATTGGACAGAAAATAATCTGCTTTTCTAATGATATTTTCAAAATTATTTAATAATGATTCTAGCGGTGTTTGTAAATTTTTATGAACCAAAATATTATTTATATAAACTTCATGTTTTACAAAATCACAAATTAGAAATTCTTTATTTGATAAAATTATTTTAAAAAATCTTTTTTTTGTGTGAAACAAATTTCCTGTTATTATTTTAACACTTATTAAATTATTTATTTTAAAGTTAAATCTTGATACTAATCCTTTTCCCGATATGCTTTTCTGTTTAATTTCTTTATATTTGAATTCAGAAATATGATCCTTTTTGAATAATTTGAATACTAATGAAAGAGAATGAAAACCCCAATCCCAAACTGGATTAATGTTTTTTCGAAATGGCCCTCTGCCACCCTCTATAATAATTATTTTCTTTATTTTATTGTGATTTTTTTTAATAAAATCATCAATTACATTGGCACACTCTGAAAAAATATTACTAAGATTTGGAATAGTTTGAATTTTGTGTTTTTTAATAATACTGGTCAAATTTATTATACTTTTGTAACTATCTGTTATGGGTTTTTCTAAAATAACAGGTAAATTATGATAAATTAATAAGTTTATAACTTCAATATTTACTTTTGGTGAGGATGCAACATATAAACAATCAAGATTTTTTGAATTTATCATTTCTTCGACTTTTCTATAAATTTTTATAGAATCAGAAAATACTTTATTATCATTTCTACATACCACATATTTTAATTCAAAATTTCTATTTTTATATATCTCATTAATGACAACATTAGACCATTTTCCACAACCAACTAAACCTAGCCTCAAAACCATAAATTAAAATTTGTAATTTTTTGAAGCCCAAAATAAATAATTTTTAAGACCATTTTCCAATGAAATTTTTGGTTTGTAACTTAAATGTTTTTTTGCTTTGGAAATATCAGGACATCTTCGCAGAGGTTCGTCTTCAGGATAAGATTTTGGATAATTAATTTGCTTTGATTTTATTTTATTTATATGAATTTTTTCCAAAATTTTTATTACTTCTTTTACAGATATTTCTGGTCTTGTATTGCCAATGTTATATACTTCTCCTGATTTTCCAAAACACATAACTCTTAAAAAACCTTCAATAGCATCTGTAATATAACAATAAGTTCTTGTTTGAGATCCAGAACCATAAATATTAAGTTCTTTATTTTTTAAGATATTACTTATGAAATTTGGAAAAATTCTATAATCATTTTGTTTCATTCCCGGTCCATAAATATTAAAAGGTCTAATTATATTTGTATGAGTTTTAAAATATTTATTATGTATGTAGCAATAAGTTTCTCCTAATCTCTTACTTTCATCATAACAAGATCTTGGTCCTATAGAAGTTACGTTTCCGTTGTATGTTTCTTTTGTTGGAACATTTACTGCATCTGGATTTCCATATATTTCACTAGTACTAAAATAAAATAGTTTAGATTTATTTTTTTTAGCTAAATTTAAACAATTTTTTATGCCTTCTATTGTAACGTCAATTGTTTCAAGGGGATATTTACGATAGTAAAACGGGCTTGCAATACCTGCGGCATGGATAATTAAATCAAATTTTTTATTTATAATGAATGGTTTAGAGAGATCTTTTTTAATTAATTCTATATTTTTATCAATTTTAAAATTACGTGTATTTTTATCAAATACTACTAATTTGATTGGTTTTTTTATTTGCATATTTAGCCTTTTAAAAACTTCTACAAAATATTTACCTATAAATCCATTACCTCCAGTTAATAATATACTTTTGTTTTCAAAATATTTTACTAATTCTTTTGTGTTTTTTAAAATTATTTCAATATCACTATCTAAGAAATCTTTCATAATAATACTTTAAATGGTATGGGTTTATAAAATTTAACTTTAATTTTTTTAAAATTTTTTCTAATATCCTCTAAATATTCATAAGCAAATACGATTACAATGTTTATATTTTTATTTAAATTTTTCTCTTTACTAACAATTTTTATATGACTTCCAGGAGTAAACTTATTTTGTTTTATCGGACTATCATCAATAATATATTTAATTAATTTACTATTAATATTTGAGAAATTTGTAATAGTAGAAACTCTTGCTGGAGCACCATAACCTATTATAGTATTTCCTTCTTGGTTTAACTTAATTAATCTATCTCTAAATTTTTTAGATTCATTAATAATTTTTTTATTAATTTTTATTAATGAATTAACATTAAAATAAATTTTTTCTTTTAATAAAATGTCTTTACATCTTTTTGTTTTTTTAACAAATTCAGAATTTTTTATATACAATCTTAACGAACTTCCATGAATGTTAACTATTTCAATATCGAATAAACTCATACCTATTGATTTAAAAATATAATCTATTGAATTAGCTGAGTAATAAAATGGTCTATCAAAATAAAAACGTTCATATTCTAAATTTTTTATAAATTTATATAAATATTCTATTTCAATTATTAAAATACCATTTTTCACAAGAAAATATTTAGTATTTTTAGCAAACTTAATTGGATTTTCTAAATGTGTAACAATACTTGAAGCAACCAATACATCTGGCTTTTTATGTTCTTGTATTATTTTATTGATTACTTTTTTCTCAAAAAAATCAATATATGTTTTTAGCCCTTTATCGTTAGCAATTTTTCCAACATTTATAGAAGGATCAATTCCAACACATTTAATTTTGTTTTTTCTCAGAGGCTCTAGAAATATTCCATCATTTGAACCAATATCAACAACAAATTTTGATTTTTTAAGTTTTCTAGCTAATTTTGAAAAATGAATTTTTAATCCTTTATTAATTGATGATAAGTAAAAATACTCCTCAAACATTAATTTTCGACTAACAATATTTTTAATCTGAGCAGTTTGGCATTTTGCACAAAAAAAAATTGATAAGCCAAATTTTTTTTCTTTCTTAATTTCATTTTTATTTTTTGGATATTTATTAGCCAATGGCTGCTTACCAAGATTTAAAATTTCTTTTGTTCTATCTGATTTACAAATTCTACATTTCATATCAAAAAAATATTTTTATTCTTGTAATTATTATCCAATAAATTACTGAAAATACGTCAAAATAACGAATTTTTTTACCCTCGTCATATTTTCTAGCATTATAATTAATTCCAATTTCATATATTTTTTTTGATCTACTAACAACATAAGTTAAGATTTCAGCATGCTGACCCCATCTGTAAGATTTTAATTTTTTAATATCTAAGTTTTCTTTTTTAAAAAGCATATAACAACAATAAATATCGGAAAAAGTTGTATTATTTATTAAATTAAATAAAGCACTAATAAATTTATTACCTAACATATGCCAAAAATGTAAAACACTTCTTTCATTCCCAATAAATCTACTGCCAAGTATTAAGTCTGCCTGAAAGTTTTTAATTTTATCTATGAATAAAACCAAATCATTTGGGTCATATTCCAAATCTGCATCTTGTATTACAATATATTCTGAACTTACTATTTTTAATCCTTCAATAACAGCCTTACCCTTTCCTAAATTTTTGTCTAAATTAATTAATTTATTATATAATTTTTCACCTTCAATTAATTTGTTTAAAGTTCCATCGGTTGACCCATCATTTACAACTATTATTTCTAAATTAGTATTTTTTTTAAGTTCACTAACTCTATCTAAAATTTTTGTAATTGTTTTTTCTTCATTATATACTGGAATAATTATTGAAAGTGATATTTTCATCTTTTTATATTTTCATTTACAATATAAGAAATGTTTACAATATATATTAATAAACCAAATAAGCTCTAAGTATTATTAAATTAAACCTATAATTAATTTATATTTAAGGAGAGATGTGAGAGTGGTTTAATCAGCACGCTTGGAAAGCGTGTGTAGTAGCAATACTACCGAGGGTTCGAATCCCTCTCTCTCCGCCATGCATACTAATATAAAATATTTTTGTTCATAAAATTATAACAAGAATCATTGTAATTACGGCTATAAATCATGTATCCATATACCTTTGTCTGTTTTCCTAAACAAACTTCTTTCCCATCAGGAATACAGGGAAATTTGACATTACCACACATTAAAATAAAATCACTATTATTATCAAATAATAGTTTCTTAGAATAAATTCTCTTATAAAAATTTAAATTGTTTTTTTTATCATTAATATAATCTTCATTAATATTTAGCTGATGTAAGTTTGGCCATGGATAATCACTAATTAATTCATTATTTAAATCATTTAAAATTCTATTTATATTTTTATATTCTAAGTAAAAAAGGGCTATTGACGCTAATATAACCATATTTGTGGTCTTAATATGTCTTTTAACAATACTATTAAAATATTTAAACAAAAGTGAAAAAGTAAAAACAAAACAAAAAGCACCTCCATATCTAATTTGAGGTGATAAATAGAACCATAATGCACAAGAAAGAAATGAAGATAAAATTAATAAATAATATTTTGAATTATTATGAACTAATATTGATTCTCTATTTTTTTTTGAATTTATTATTAATAACAAATAAATAATTGACGTTAATGCAAGTAAATTTATAATTTTTTTATAATTAGAATCTTTAATCCAATATTTCAGCCAAAAAAAAGGAGTAGTATTAGCATACTCACTGTATGTAAAAAAATTTTCACTTTTCAGATTTTTCCAAACAAATTTATCTTTAATATTGAAATGATCTTTAGCATAAAAAGGCCAACCTTTTGAATCAGCTTGAAGTTTTTTATTTTTTTGAATTACAATTTTTTGATCAATACCCCAAGTTAATTTTGTAAAACATGTATTGTGTATTGGATAAACTATACATCCTGATTGAATAATATTTTTGACTATAAAAAAAGAAATAATTATAGATAAACAAACAACCAATAAATAATTTTCTTTTATATATTTAGGAATTCTGAAATAATAAAAAAAAATTAATAATAAGAATATTGGTAATATTATAACACTATTTACTCTTAAAATAATTGCCAAGGTTAGAAGGCACAGTAAAAAAGAAATTTTTCTATTACTATACCCTAATATTATACATTCATAAATTAATACACCGCACATTATTAAAATCAATTGTGGTGGTATACTTGTGCCAAAATCTCTTAAACTTGAAAATACTATTATAGATAATATTAATATCAAATAATAAAACACATCCTTTGTTTTTATTACTTTATTAAAAATAAAAATTAGAAAGAATATATAAAAATATAAAATTGTAATTGAGTAAGAATTTTTAAATAAGAAAGGATGTTTAAATAAAACCAAAATATCATACAGGCTATTTGATGAATAGGCTAAAGTATCATTAATATTTACCAACCCAAAAATTATTTTCGAAGCTTCTAAGTATTTCATATATGGTAAATAATAGTGATAAAAATCTTCATTAGACTCAGCAATAATTCCTAATGGCAATAAAATAACACTCAAAATTATCAACTTAGTAATCTCTAATTTTTTTAATTGATTAGTAATAAAAGCATAAAAAAAAAGTATTATGCCAATTATTTGAATACTTAAAATATTGAAGTCTAAAAATGTAAAAAAAAAATGAAATAAATTTGAAATAAAATAAAGAGTTAAAAAACCCATTAAACCTAAAAAACCTAAATCATTAGATTTATTAGTATTAGTTAAAATTAATTTACAAAATATAAATCCATATCCAATAATAATTAATGGTACAGAAAAATAGAAAAATAAAAAAAAAGTCATGATATATTAAAATTTCAAAATCTAATCTACTTCTTTAATAACCTTTCTAATATCATTTGCTAATCTAATGATTACTCTTAAATCTATTTTTTTTGAAGAAATTCCCAACATAAAACCAGATGTATGTATTTTATCAGCATTGTGAAATTGATGTCTTGCAAAACTTTTAAATTTTTCTTTAATTATTTTTTGTTTTACAAAATTGCCACTTATTATAGGTCTTGTTTCAATACCTAGCTTATAAAGTTTTTCACAAATAATATCTCTTTTTTTATTTTTTATTTTTTTTAAAATTATTGGAAAGTTAAACCAACTGATTTCTGATTTGCTATAATTTGTAACAAAATTTATATTATCATTGAGGAATTTGTCCTTTCTAAATACATCATTTATAAGATTATAATTATGTAGTCTATTGTTTCTGTACTTATCTATTTTTTTTACTTGATTAAATAGAAGTGCAGCTTGTATATCTGTTAATCTTAAATTATATCCAAGATTTATAAAATTAAATAATTTATTAAAACTTTTAGATTTATTTTTTTCTAAGTGATCTATTTCTCTAGACCAACCATGTGATCTTAAAGATAACAAAATTTTATAATCTCTATAATTTTTACACAAAACTAAGCCTCCTTCACCCGAGGTAATATGGTGAGAAAAATAAAAAGAAAATGAGGATATTGCTCCATAACTGCCAAGATATTTATTATTAAACTTACTTCCTAGTGCTTCACAAGTATCCTCAATCAATACCAAATTATATTTTTTTACAATTTTCATTAAAAGAGCCATGTTTGTGCAATTACCAAGTGCATGTACAAGCATGATAGCTTTAGTTTTTTTTGTAATTTTTTTTTGAATTTTTTCTAAGTCAATATTTAAATTGTTAATATCTACATCAACAAAAACAGGTTTTAAGCCTGTTTGAATAATTGGATATAAAGATGTAGACCAGCAAAGAGTCGGTATAATAACTTCATCATTTTTATTTAAATTATATCTACTCTTATTATTTGTGAGTAATGATAAAGCAAGTAAATTTGCTGAAGATCCAGAATTCACTAACAAAGCGTATCTATTGAATTTTTTTGAAAAATATTTTTCAACTATTTTATTAAAGTATCCCCTTGTTATGTTACCACTTTTAATAACTTCAATAGCAAGTTTCTTATCTTCATTATTTATTGTATTGGTTGTTAACGGATAATAAATCATATTTTTCTAAATTTTATTTTAAAAATTCCTAATAAAGAATTAACTATATCTTTTAATCTTACTGAACTACTCCCAAATTTTCTATTAATAAAAATAGTTGGATATTCATCAATGAGAAATTTTTTCTTTTTTAATATTATTAAAGTTTCAGTCAAATATATAAAACCATTGTTTTTTATCTCATATTTTAAGAGTTCAGTAATTGATCTACGACTATATATTCTAAATCCATTAGTATAATCACTTATATCAAAACCAAACAAAAATTGTGCTAAAAGATTTGCAAGTTTAGAGAATATTTTTCTTTTAATGGGCCATCCAACAATTTTGCTTTTTTTTAAATATCTGCTTCCAATTATTAAGTCATAATTTTTATTTGTGATCTTTTCTAAAAGAAACTTTATTTCATTTGGGTCATGAGAACAGTCACTATCCATTTCAATGATATAATCAAAGAAATGTTGATTTGCATACTCAAAACCAAATCTAATAGCACTTCCTCTACCCATTTTTACGTCTCTTTTTACATATTTCAAGTTTGAAAATTTATAATGTTCAATGTTTTGCTTAGTTAAAAAGTTGTTAGAGTCATCAATTAAAATGATATTTACATTTGTATATTCATTTTGAATAATTTTAATTAATTTAATAATATTTTCATCTTCATTATAAGCAGGAATTATTATAAGTACTTTCATATTATAAGATGATTTTAGGTATAACTGGTCATAAAGGAATTTTAGGAAAATCTATCATAAATTATATAAAAAAATATGAAAAAAGTAATTATAAGATATCTTTATATAAAAATAATGTTCTTGATTTTGAAAAATTAGGAAAATGGATCGATAAAATAGATATCATCCTTCATCTTGCCGCAGTTACATCAATTTATGAAGTGAATAAAAATAAAAAATATGCTGAAAAAGTTAATTATCTATCTGTTAAATTTATAGCTCGAAAAATTAAGCAAATAAATTCAAATAAAAAATTAATATTTATTTCTTCTTCTCATGTTTATTCAAGTTCAAATAAAAAAATTAGTGAAAACTCATTAATTAATCCTTCAACTTATTATGGTAAGCTTAAATATAGATCTGAAAAAGAAATACAGAGAAATTTATCTAATTTCTTAATAATTAGATTATTTAGTTACTATTCTCCAAAACAATCAAAGCAATTTTTAATACCAGCTTTAATCAATAAAATAAAAACTATAAAAGGAAAAAAGATTAAACTTAAAAATTATAATAATATAAGAGATATATCTACCATAGGTTACGTTACAAAACAAATATCTAGTCTAATTTTTATAAAATTTAATGGTATTGTTAATTGTGGATCAGGGTGTGGTATATCTCTTGAAAGCCTTGCAAAAAAAATTGCTCATGATAAATTTAAAAAAAATATTGAATTTGATAGAAGATTTAAACTAAAGAAACCAAGTAAAATCATATGCAATAATGATAAATTATTAAAAATTACTGGTATTAAAAAAATGGATAATTTATTTAAGATACTATGAAAAAAAAAATAGCTTTCATAACAGGTATCACTGGTCAAGACGGATCTTTATTAGCAAAATTACTTTTAAATAAAAATTATATTGTTCATGGAATTAAAAGAAGAGCATCATCATTTAATACAAAAAGAATTGACTCAATTTATCAAGATCATCAAAATAAAAGTAAAAGATTAATTCTTCATTATGGCGATCTTACAGATTCATTATCTTTATATGATCTATTAAATAAAATTAAACCTGATGAAATATATAATTTAGGTGCACAAAGCCATGTTGCAATAAGTTTTATTAATCCTGAATATACAACCAATGTAGATGGAATAGGTAATTTAAGGTTACTAGATGCTATATCAAAATTAAAATTCAAAAAATCAGTGAAGTTTTTTCAAGCTTCTACTTCTGAAATGTACGGAAATCAAAAAAAAACACTTAACGAAGATTCAATTTTTGAACCAGTTAGTCCTTATGCATCAGCAAAACTTTTAGCTTATTGGAATACAAAAATTTACAGACAGGCTTATGGAATATTTGCTTCTAATGGCATTATGTTCAACCATGAGAGTTCCCAGAGAGGAGAAAATTTTATATCAAAAAAAACTACTAAAGCTGTAGCTGAAATTTCCCTTGGGTTAAGAGATATTTTATATGTAGGAAATTTAAATTCATATAGAGATTGGGGATACGCTGGCGATTACGTTGAAGCTATGTGGAAAATTATGCAATATAAAAAACCTGATGATTTTGTAATAGCTACAAATAAAACTCACAGTGTTAGACGTTTTATTGAAATTGCTTTTAAAAGAGTTGGTATAAAAATTATTTGGAAGGGCAAAGGTATTAACGAAGTAGGATTTGAAAAAAAATCAAAAAAAATACTTGTGAAAGTTGATAAAATATATTTCAGACCAAATGAAGTTGAATACTTAAAGGGTAACTACTCCAAAATAAATAAATTAATAGGATGGAAACCTAAAATGACATTTGAAAAACTTGTAAACAAAATGGTAGATTACGATCTTAAGAAATTAAAAAACAAATAATTATTTTTTACACCAAAATTGATACATCCCTGCAAAAATTCTAGGATTAGATTTTTCGTATTCTTCCCATTTATTAAGATTAAATAAATCATTTTTATCATTATAATTAATTTTAAAATTTTCTTTAACTAATTGATCTTCGAATCCTAGAAAGATTAATCCTAATTTATCTAAATATTTTTTTATTTTACTTATTGTAAACTGATGTTCTTGAACATGGAATAATAAATCTCTTACCCCACTTACTGTATAGAAATCTGGACTTGATTTAATATAATTCCAATGATCATTATTATTCTCAATTATATCTTTTCTAAATTTAATGATGTTTTTATAATTAGTTTGAAGTTTAAGTTTATTAATTTTATTTCTAATTTGTTTTATATGTTGTCTAGCTATTTCACTATACAATCCAATAAGCATTAAAGAATCATTATGCAAACACGAGGTTAATATTTTCCATCCTTTAAATGGATTATCCATGTGATGAAGAACACCAACTGATTCAATTATATCAAACTTTCTATCTATAGACTTTAAATCTAGTATATCTCCTTGAATAAAATCAATATTATTAATTTTGAGTTCATTTGCTTTTCTTTTTGCGTAAGATAAACTTTTAAAACTTAAATCCAGAGCAAGTATTTTTGATTTTTTATATTTTGAAGCAGTTGTTATGGCATGCTGGCCAGTGCCACAACCAGCAATTAGAATTTCAGGACTTTCAGAGTTTGTTATTTTAACTAAATTTAAATTCAAATCACTATCATTTATTACATCTTTAATATTTCTAGGTTCAATACTTAATCCAAGATTTTCCCATCTAGGATATGGGTTTTCCTCATACTGCTTTTTTACCTTAATAGAAACTTGATCTTTAACTTTCGAAATAGATTTTATAGATTTTGATATTCGATTTTCAATCTTATTTTGATTAAGATGTAATTCAAATATTCCGTTTAATTTATCTGAAAATTTAACTTTATTTGACCAACTAAAATTAGTTAAAGGTTCATAACATGATAGGCACAATATATCTAAATCACTGATTTGTTTATTCTCTTTTAAATTGTTTTTAATTCTTTCATCAATTTTTTTTATTTTTTCTATCTCATCTTTTGATTGGTCATATATGTATTCATTAAGAAAACATTGCATAGATAAAGAAATTAAAAAATTAATGTGATTTTTATCAATATTTAATTTGTATGTCTGGTTTAAAATTTCTTTTCTTATCTTAACAAAATTTTTTTCGATATAATAATCAGGAATAGGACAAACTTTCATAAATTGCATTAGAAGAGAGTTCTTCTGTAAATTTTCTAAAACATAATTAAAATCTTCATTAGTTATTTTATCCTTAATTAAAGATAAGTTATTCTTCAGATCTGTATTTAAAAATAAACCATTTAAAATATTAGGAGCAATAGAATTTGGTCTAACAATAATTTTTTCTTTCAAAAGATGTAAAAGATATTTATTAATATTTTTATTCTCTTCATCTAATATGTAAAACTGAAGTACCCCTGCTAAGTTGTAATATGCTACTTTATAATTTGAATTGATTTCTAAAGTTGATAAATAACATTCAATAGCCCTCTTATTTAAACCTTTCTTTCTATATATATTTCCTAGATTATTATGAGCTTTAAAATAATTAATGTCTAGTTCTATAACCTTATTATAACTTTCTTTTGCTTTCTCTTTTTCATCTAATTTGTTGTAAACATTAGCTAAGTTATAATGACCATCAGTATAATTTGGCCTTAGATTAACTACTTTGATAAATAAATTTTTTGCTAATTTATAATTTTTAAGTTCTGTGTGTACTACGCCTTGTATATTTTGAATAAGAATAGAGTTAGGAAATTCATCTATTAGTTCATTTGATAATTTCAAAAGTTGATCAAATTTTTTTTTATCAAATAATGATATTAATTCTTTTATTTTATTTTCTGATGGCTCTATTGGATTCATTTATACAACAGAAGAAATAAGCTTTTTAGTATACTGAGATTTAGGAGAATTAAAGATATTACTACTAGTATTTTCTTCTACAATTAAACCATCTTTTAATACAATTATTCTGTCCGATATTGCTTTGATGACTGTCATATCATGACTAATAAATATGTAGCTAAGCTGAAGTTGTTTTTGTAGTTTATTTAAAAGATTTATTATTTGATTTTGTATTGTTACATCTAAAGCTGAAGTAGGTTCATCTAATATTAAAATTTTTGGTTCTAAAATTAGAGCTCTTGCAATTGCAATTCTCTGTCGTTGACCTCCTGAAAATTCATGAGGGTATTTTTCAATTGTATTTTTATACTCTAATCCAACTTTTTTTAATATATTTTTTATTTTTTCTTCTTTTTCTTTTTTACTTATACTTGGATAATGAATTAACAAACCTTCAGAAATAATATCCTCTATATTCATTCTTGGACTTAATGATGAAAATGGATCTTGAAAGACAATCTGTATTTCCCTTCTTAAATTTAGCATTTCCTTTTTATTTAATTGATTAAGATCTTTTTTATTTATTTTTATTTTTCCTTTTGATTCTATTAAATTTAAAATTGCTAAAATAAGAGATGTTTTTCCTGAACCTGACTCTCCAACAATACCAATGCTTTCACCCATTTTTAAATCAAAACTGACATTTTTAATTGCTTTTACATAGTCAACTGTTCTTTTTAGAAGACCTTTTTTAATTGGGTACCATACATCTAAATCCTCAACTTTTAAGATAGAATCTGAATCAAAATTTTTTCTCTCTTTAATATTACTCTGATAAGAAACTAATTCTCTTGTATACTCATTTTTTGGATTATTAAATATTTCATCATTTGTACCAAATTCTACAATTTTACCATTTTTCATTACATAAATATAATCTGATAATTTTTTTACTACTGATAAATCATGACTTATAAAAACTAGAGACATACCCAGTCTTGATTGTATATTTTTTAGCAGTTCTAAAATTTGTAGTTGAATTGTAACATCTAATGCTGTTGTTGGCTCATCAGCAATAAGAACTTCTGGGTTATTAGCAATACTCATTGCGATCATAGCTCTTTGTCTCTGTCCACCTGATAATTCATAAGGATATATTTTTGGCCTTGTTGCAATGTTATCTAAACCCACTTCTTTTAATAAATTTATAGTTTTTGTCTTAGCTTCATTCTTGGTAATTACATTGTGGGTTGTAATGATCTCCTCAATTTGTTTGTTAATTGTGTGCAAGGGATTTAAACTTGTCATGGGTTCTTGAAAAATTGTAGAAATTTTATTTCCTCTTATTTTTTGTATTTCACTTTCATTTAATTTCAATAAATTAACATTATTAAAAAATATATTACCATTCTTAATATCAGCACCATTAGGTAGTAGCTTTAAAATACTTAGTGCAGATAAAGTTTTGCCTGAACCTGACTCACCAACAATAGCTGTAGTTTTTCCTTTTATAACATCTAGATTTATATTCTTTACTACTTCAATGTTTCTATTAAATTCAATTGTAAGATTTTGTATTGAAACTATTTTATCCATTTTAATTAAAAGTCTTTCTGGGATCTAAAGAATCTCTAATTGCTTCACCTACAAACACTAAAAGACCTAACATCAAACCTAAGGTTAAAAAACTTGTTATTCCAAGCCATGGAGCTTGTAAATTATTTCTTCCTTGATTTACCATTTCTCCTAATGATGCTGACCCTGGAGGTAAGCCAAAACCTAAAAAATCAAGACCTGATAATGCAGTTACAGAAGCGCTTAAACTGAATGGAAGAAAAGTAACAGTAGCAATAGTAGCATTAGGTAACATGTGCCTAATCATTATTCTTATGTTCGAAACACCTAGTGCTTTTGCAGCTCTTATATAGTCAAAATTCCTCGCTCTTAAAAATTCTGCACGAACTACACCAACATAACCCATCCAACTAAAAAGTAATAAGATAATTAAAAGCCACCAAAAATTCGGTTGAATTACACTAGCCAAAATTATTAAGACATACAAAGTTGGAATGGCTGACCAGACTTCCATGAGTCTTTGAAAGAATAAATCAGTCTTTCCACCAAAATAACCTTGTATTGCTCCTGCAGAGACTCCTATAATCATTGAAAAAAATGTTAAAGTAAATCCAAATAATACGGATATCCGGAAACCATAAATTAACCTTGATAGTACATCTCTTGCTTGATCATCAGTGCCAAGCCAATTTTTATTTGAAGGTGGTGAAGGAGCTGGAGCAGATAAATCTCTTATAATAGTATTATATGAATATGGAATTATAGGCATAATCATCCAACCATTTTCCTCAATCAAGTTTTTAACATATGGATCTTTATAATCTGCCTCTGTTTCAAAATCTCCTCCAAATGTTGTTTCTGAATAGAAAGAAAATATTGGATAATAAAAGTTTGAGTTATATTTTACTAATAAGGGTTTTTCATTTGCAATAAAATTAGCAAACAAAGAAATAATAAATAAAAAACTGAATATCCAAAAAGAATAATAACCTCTTTTGTTGCTCTTAAAATTATTTAGTCTTCTTTTATTTAATTTTGATAATTTCTTCATTGTCTTGATTCAAAATCTATTCGTGGATCAATAATTGAGTACATAAAATCGCCAATAATTCCCATAACCAAACCGAGTAGTGAGAAGAAATAAAGTGTTGCAAATATAACTGGATAATCTCTAGTCAGAGCAGCTTCGTATCCTAATAAACCTAAACCATCTAAAGAAAAAATAACCTCAATGAATAAAGAGCTTGAAAAAAGAATTCCAATAAATGCTGATGGAAAACCAGCAATTACTATTAACATTGCATTTCTAAATACATGACCATAAAGAACCTTTCTTTCAGTCAAACCTTTAGACCGTGCTGTAATTACATATTGTTGATTTACTTGGTCAAGAAATGAATTTTTTGTTAAAAAAGTCAATCCAGCAAAACCACTTACAAGCATTGCAGTTAAAGGCAGTGCTAAATGCCAGAAGTAATCTATTATTTTTTGTAATAAGGTTAAATCATCAAAATTTTCAGAAAATAAACCTCTTAGAGGAAAAATATCATAAAATCTTCCTCCTGCAAAAAATACTATTAGTATTACAGCAAATAAAAAATTTGGTATTGCATAACCAATTGTTACAATTGAACTTGATACTATATCAAACTTTGATCCATCCTTTATCGCTTTTCTTATACCGAGAGGAATAGATATTAAATATACTAACAAAGTTGTCCATAAACCAAGTGATATTGAAACTGGCATTTTATCTAGAACGATAGAAGTAACTTTTTGATCTCTAAAAAAACTTTCTCCAAAATCAAAAGTTAAATAATCTTTTAACATTTTCACAAAACGTTGATGTGCTGGTTTGTCCATTCCATACATCTTTTCTATTTCTTTTATAATATCTGGATCAAGGCCTTGTGCTCCTCTATATTTACTATCATTGACTGATGTAGAATTATCTCGATTAAACTCTAAAGTTTCACCCTCGCCACCACCAGAAAATCGAGCTGTTGATTCAACAGCTGTACCAGTCATTTGTGCAATCATTTGTTCTACTGGGCCACCTGGAACAATTTGAATTATTGCAAAATTTATAACCATTATACCAAAAAGAGTTGGGATAATTAAAAGAAGCCTTTTTATTAAGTACGCACCCATATTGTGCTATTTTATATTATTTCTAATAAACTTTAATAATTAGTTTGATGTTCTATTTGACTGGATTGTTTCAAATTTATTCTGATTAATCCACCATGTATCAAAGCCTAAAGAATATTTTGGTTTTATTTTTGGTTGATCAAAAAAATCCCAATATAAAACTCTATACGATGAAATATGCCATTGAGGAATAACATAGTAATTCCATAAAAGAACACGATCAAGAGCTTTGGTTATTGTAATTAATTCTTCTCTATCACTAGCATTAATTAGACTTTCAATTAATCCATCTACAGCATAATTTTTAATACCAACAACATTTCTAGAGCCATCAGTGTCTGCTGCATCAGAGCCCCAAAAATTTCTTTGCTCATTACCTGGTGATAATGATTGTCCAAATGTTTGCACGACCATATCAAAATCAAAAGTTTCCATTCTTTTTTGATATTGAGCACTATCGATTGTTCTTACCTCAGCAATTATTCCCAATTTTTCAAGATTATCTTTAAATGGAAAAACTATTCTTTCAAAAGCTGGCGATCGTAATAAGATTTCAAATTCAAAAGGTTCTTTTGTACTAGAATGTAAAAGTTTACCATCAACTAACTCCCATCCTGATTCTTCTAAAAGTTTTGAAGCTTCTTGCAATTGCATCCTCATATAACCCGAACCATCTGTAACTGGATTTGTATACTCTTTTGTAAATACTTCTTTTGGTAGTACATCAAAATATGGATTTAAATAATTTAATTCTTTTTTTGAAGGAAGACCAGAGGAGGCAAGTTCTGAATTTTCAAAAAAGCTATCTGTTCTTTTATATGCATCAAAAAATAAATTTTTGTTAGACCACTCAAAATCAAAAGCATAAGAAAGAGCTTTTCTTACTCTTCTATCTTTAAATTTATCTTTTCTAATATTAAATGCAAAACCTTGCATACCTTGTGGATTTTCATGACTTATTAATTCTTTTTTAATTAAACCTTCATTCACTGCGTTTATATCATACGCAGTTGCCCACTCTTTTGATGAATTTTCAGAGAAGAAATCAATCTCACCGGATTTAAAAGCTTCTCTTTCAATACCTCTGTCTTTGTAATAATCATATCTAATTGTGCCAAAGTTATCTTTACCAATTTTAATTGGTATTGATGCATCAAAACCCCAATAATTTTGATCTAGTTCGTAGGTAATTGATCTTCCACTATCAAATGATTTAATCTTATATGGACCACTTCCAATTGGTATTTCCAGAGATGTTTCTTCAAAGTTTTTATTTTCCCAATAATGTTTTGGTAGTACAGGTAGTTGACCAACAATTAACACTAATTCTTTATTCGTGTTTGTTGTAAAATTAAATCTAACTTTATTTTCTTGTTCTTTAATTACTTCTTTTACATCTCCATAGTAGTATTTATAAAATGGGTGGCCTTTTTCCATTAAGGTATTAAATGTCCAAACAACATCGTCAGCTGTAATTTTTTTCCCATCGTGCCAATACGCTTCGTTTCTTAATGTAAATGAAACCCAAGATCTATCATCTGGCCATTCAATCGTTTCTGCCAATAATCCGTATTCCGTAAATGCTTCATCGCTTGATCCCGTTGTTAATGTTTCATACAATCCTCCAATTCCAGCAGCAGAGGTACCTTTTAAAATAAATGGATTGAAACTGTCATAGGTTCCAATGGCACTTCTTACTATTGATCCACCTTTGATTGAATTTGGATTAATATATTCAACATTTTCAAAATCTTTCGAGTATTTTGGCTCACCATGCATTGCAATTGCATGTGATATATTAGTATTTGCTTGCACTTTTAATTGAAAAATTAGAGTAAACGTAAAGATCAAAGTGAGTATTTTCATATTTATAATATATGTCGATTTATTAAAAATTAAAATAAATTTTAGTTTATTAATTTAATTATTTCATCATGAAGCGAGCTTGTACTGGAAGCAACTAAACTGCCATCTGAGTCTAAAGATATATTTTGTCCAAACTTATCCGTAACTACTCCACCAGCTCCTTCAATTACATTTACAAGAGCCATATAATCATGCACTTTTAATGTATCTTCTAAAACAATATCAATTAAACCTGAGGCTAACATCCCATACATATAACAATCACCACCAAGTCTATAATATCTTGATTTTTCTTTTAGTAATTCTAATCCTTTTCTGATTTTAGGTTCATTAAAATATAATCCAGATGTGAAAAGATAGGCATCTTTAATTTGTTTAATAGTACTAGTTTGAACATCTTTTCCATTACATTTTGTCTTTTGATTTTTTTCTCCTATCCACCGCTCACCATGTGCAGGGCAGTTAATAATTCCTAAAACTGGTTTTTTGTTATGAAGCAATGCAATTAAATTACCAAAATCTTTATGTCCAGCTATATAACTTCTTGTTCCATCTATGGGATCTAATACCCATAAAAACTCAGAGTCTATTTTTTCATTTTCATACTCTTCTCCCAAAATTCCATGATCAGGATATTCTTTTCTTATTCTCTCTCTTAATACTTGTTCTGTTTCTTTATCTGCTAAAGTTACAGGACTTTCATCATCTTTAATTTCTATTTCAATTTTGTTTCTAAAATAATGCATCGAAGTTTTAGATGCATCATCGGCTAAAGAGTTTGCAAATTTTGAAAACTCTTCTGTGTCTATGATCATTAATTTAGTTTATGGAAGTGGTGCTGGATTATCAGAGTGTTCTCTTAGGAAATAAACTAAGTCTGCTCTATCTTTTACTTTTTTCAAACCTGCAAAGTTCATTTTTGTACCTTTTATATATTTTTTTGGTTTATATAAAAATTCTGCTAATTCTTCATATCCCCATTCTCCACCATATTCAGCTAAAGCTTTGGAGTATGCAAAACCTTCAACATTTGCTTTTGGTCTATTTATAATATTCCACAAGTGTGGACCTACTTTATTTGCACTACCTTTTTCGTAATTATGGCACGTAGCACATTTTTTGAATAATTTTTCTCCATTATCGAGAGAAGCACTTGCTAATAACATTGAAATTGGCTCAATTACTTCTTCTTTTTTTTCTACTACTCCAACGCCAGTCGATTCCTCAGGAACGTCTATTTTATAAGCTGTTTCTTTTTTTTCATCATGATCAATATCAATGACTAAATCTCCAAAATGCCCGATAAGGGTAACAATTAAGACTGCTAATATAATAGATGCTAAAATTTTATTAACTTCAAGCCCAGACATGTATAAGTACATATACAGATTTTTTAGAAGAAAGAATATATTTGTCGTAAGTATGAAATTTAAATTATCTTGCTTAATTGTCGCATAAATTATGAAAAATGTTGTAATTATACCTTCACGAATGGCCTCCACTAGACTGCCAGGCAAACCATTAATGCAGATAGATGGTATTCCAATGATACAACGAGTATGGCAACAGGCAATTGCATCAAAAATTGGAGAAGTGTTTGTTGCTTGCTCAGAAATTGAAGTGCACGACTTAATTGTAAGTAATGGTGGCAAAGCTATTATGACAGATCCAGATCTCCCCTCTGGAACTGATAGAGTTCACTCCGCTTTTTTAAAGATAAAAAATAACAAAGACATTGATATAATAATCAATCTACAAGGTGATATGCCTCTTATAAATCCAGAACATATTCTTAAAGTCATTGACCCAATAAAAAGAAATTTTACTATTGGCACACTCGCAACAAACTTAAATGATAATGAATTAAATAATCCCAATGTAACAAAAGTTGAAGTTGATTTTAAAAAAAATGAAATAGCTCAAGCGTTAAGTTTTTATAGAGAAGTTATGATAGAAAATAAAAATTTATACCATCATGTTGGTATCTATAGTTATACTCCAGATTCAATAAATACATTTATCAATCTACCTAAATCAAAAAATGAAATAGATCTAAGTTTAGAACAAATGAGAGCTATGGATTCTAACATACCAATTGGAGTTACGTATGTTCCTGAAGTTCCAATGAGTGTAGATACAAAAGAGGATTTAATAAATATTGAAACTAATATAAGAGAGCACAATGATAAAAGTTGATAGTTTTTCATTTCAAGGTGTAAATGGTGCTTATAGTGAACAAGCTGGAAAAAATATTTTTCCAAACGCAACAAGTATACCGTGTGCAACTTTTGAAGATATGTTTGAACATGTTAGATCAGGAAATTCTGAAGCTGCAATGGTTCCAATAGAAAACTCTCTTGCAGGAAGAGTAGCTGATACTCAAAGATTGATACCTGACTCTGATTTAAAAATAACTTATGAATATTTTCATGAAGTAAATCATAACTTACTTGGAATTAGAGGTGCTAAAATCTCAGATATTAAAAGAATAAGAAGTCATGAACAGGGAATTGCCCAATGTCGAAACAAAATTTTAAAATTAGATAAGCAAATGATTGTTGAAGCTGATACAGCCGGATCCGCTAAATTAATTTCAGATTTAAATAATATTCAAGATGGAGCTATAGCATCTGAACTTGCTGCTAATATATATGATCTAGATATATTGGAAAAAAATTTCCAAGATAATCAAAATAACGTAACTCGATTTCTTGTTATGCAAAAAAAATTATTAGATATAAATCCAGAAATAAAGGATATCCTTACAACATTAGTATTTACAGTTAGAAGTATTCCAGCAGTTTTGTACAAATGTCTTGGTGGATTTGCTAGTAATGGTGTTAATATAACTAAGCTTGAGAGTTACATTCACCCACAGGGTTTTGATGTTGCACAATTTTATATAGATTTTGAGGGACATCCTGAAAATACATCTGTAAAATTAGCATTAGAAGAGATGAAATTTTTTTGTAAGAAGATAGAAATCCTTGGAGTATATGAGAAATCCTCATTCAGGAAAAAATAGGATTTTTTAAAAAGTCTATTTATATTTTATTTACATTAATGTTATATTGCTACAGGGAGGATTGAGGGCAAATAAATTGCTAATCCAGTCAGATCTGAAAAGAAGCAGCTGTAACAATCTTGTTTGGGTCTCAACTCCTTCCATTAATTATAATGACAGAAGAAAAAAAATATAAAGTTTTAGCTAGAAAATATAGACCACAAAAATTTGAAGATTTAATTGGTCAAGAATTATTAGTAAGAATTCTATCAAACGCTATCAATAATGATCGGCTAGCTCATGCATATATTCTAACAGGTGTCAGAGGTGTTGGAAAAACCACCACTGCTAGACTTATAGCTATGAGTATTAATTGTAAGAACAGAGATAAAAAAAATTGTGAACCATGTGGAAATTGTGATTCATGCAAATCAACAACTTCGGACAGTAATCTTGATGTTATTGAGATTGATGCAGCTTCTAATACTGGTGTTGATGACATTAGAGAAATAATTGATAATGTAAAATATAAACCTGTTATAGGTGATTATAAAATATTTATAATTGATGAAGTTCATATGCTTTCAAAAAGCGCATTCAATGCTCTGCTTAAAACTTTAGAAGAACCACCAGAACATGTTAAATTTATTTTTGCTACAACAGAAATTAAAAAAGTACCAATAACTGTTTTATCAAGGTGTCAGAGATTTGATTTACATAGAATAGAAAATAAAATTTTATCAGATCATTTATTAAAAATTTCCAAACTAGAAAATATTGATATAGATTTAGATGCTATCTCTTTACTTGTCAGATCGGCAGATGGATCTGTAAGAGATGGTCTTAGCTTATTAGATCAAGCAATAACTAGTCCAAATGAAAAAGTTGACTCGCAAACTGTAATAAGCATGTTGGGATTAGCTGATAGAGAAAAAATATTTAACTTAATTGAAGTTATTTTAGAAGGAGATGCCCTTGGTGCAATTAATAGGTATAAAGAGTTGTATGATTTAGGAGCAGATATAGCAATGGTATTTGATGAACTATTAAACGTAGTACATTTCCTTGTTCAAATAAAGATAGCACCAGATTTAAAAGATGACATTTATATTCCTGAATTTGAAAGAAATAAAGGAGCTGAATTGTCATCAAAATTGACATTAAATAATCTGAATATTATATGGCAAATTTTATTCAAAGGTTATCAAGAATTACAAAATAGCTCTCATTTATATCAACACGGAGAAATGATTATTTTAAGAATTATTTATTTACATGATGGTCCAAGCCCTGAAGATCTAATTAAAAAATTGGACAAAGAATTAGTAAAAAAAGAACCCTTAGAAAAAAATCTTGAACTACAAAATGAATCTAATGAAAGTAATAAAGTTTTAAACTTTAACGAAAATAAAAAAGAAATTTCACCAAAAGAAAATGTAAATATAATACATGTTCAAGACTTCAGACATTTTGTTGATATATTTTTTAAAAATAGAGAAGGACTGCTCCACACTAAGTTGTACAATGATGTGCAGTTAGTCTCTTTTAAAGAAGGAGAAGTTACCTTAAATACATCTAAAATTAATGATACTGGCTTCAATAGAACTGTTGCGAAATTAATCTCTAAATGGACAGGAAGAATATGGCAGATACATTCATCTACAAGCAATCTTGGAAAAAGTTTGCATGATGAAGATATTATCAGCCAACAAAAAGAAATTGAAATAATGAAAAATCATCCAGAAGTAAAAAAAATATTAAAAGAATTTCCTGAAAGTAAAATTCACGCTATTACAGAGCTAGGTGAAATAAATGATAATGGCGCAGATATAAATAAAACAAAGATGAAAAAGGAGAAATAATGGTTAATTTAGGTAATATGATGAAGCAAGCTCAACAGTTGCAAAAAAAAATGGCTGAAGCACAGAATAAATTAAATGATATTGAAGTTGAGGGTACTTCTGGAGGAGGTCTTATTAAAGTAACAGCAACAGCAAAAGGTATATTTAAAAGAATTTCAATTAATGATAGCTTGATCAAACAGGAGGAGAAAGAAATACTTGAAGATCTGATTGTCGCTGCAATAAATGATGCCAAAGAAAAAGGAGAGGCTGCAGCTCAAGAAGAAATGAAAAATCTTACAGGTGGCCTACCATTACCTCCAGGAATGAAACTTCCTTTTTAAAAATGGAGCAATCCCCAATAGATAAATTAATAAACGATATTTCAAAACTTCCAGGATTAGGAAGAAGGTCAGCTCAAAGAATTGCTCTTTTTTTATTAAAAAATAAAGATAAAAATTTATCCCCTTTAATTGAGAGTTTAAATTTATCTTATAATAAAATTATTGAGTGCTCAGAATGTGGAAATATAGATATGATAAACCCATGCAATATTTGCGCAAATTCTAAAAGGGATAAATCAACTATTTGTGTCGTTGAGGATGTATCAGATTTGTGGACATTAGAAAAAGTAGGATTTTATCGAGGTCTCTATAATGTACTAGGTGGCTCGTTATCAGCAATTCAAGGTATAGGAACTGATGAATTGAAAATAGAACATCTACTAAAGAGGATTGAAACAAACAATGTTAAAGAAATTATTCTTGCCTTAAGTACAACTATGGAAGGACAAACAACATCTTTTGTTATTGCAGATAAATTGGAAAAATTTAAAGATTTAAATGTAACAAGACTAGCACAAGGTATCCCTATGGATGGAGAAGTACACTACTTAGATGAAAACACATTAAATACAGCATTCCAATCTAGAAAAAAAATCACATAAATAAAATGGATAAATTACTTTACGTACCAAATCCACTATTACGCCAAAAAGCAGATAAAATTCAGTCTGTTGGAATTAAGGAAAAAAAAATTGCCAAAAAAATGATGCAAATAATGATAAAAGCACCAGGTGTAGGTTTAGCAGCAAATCAAATTGGAATTCTAAAACAAATAGTGACTATATTTTTTGTAGATCAAAAGACTAAAAAAGAAACACAATATACATTATTTAACCCAAATATTGTTTCATACTCTCAAGAAAAAATTGTCATGGAAGAGGGTTGTTTATCTCTTCCTGAACAATTTGCAGAAATTGAGAGACCTCAAAATATAGTAGTCGAGTACTTAGATGAAAATAACAAACAAATAACAAAAGAAGTTAGCGGAGTGGAATCAAGAATTTTACAACATGAGATTGATCATCTTTCTGGAAAGTTATTTGTAGATTATCTTTCTTCATTAAAAAGGAATATAATGATCAAAAAAGTACAAAAATTTTTAAAAAACAAAAAATAATGAATAATAAAAAAATAATTTTTATGGGCTCGCCTAAAATAGCTTCTGACTATCTTGAGGCTTTAATTGAAAGTAATTTCATAATTTCTGCAGTATTTTCACAACCTCCAAAAAAGAAATCTAGAGGAATGAAAATAATTGAATCGGAAGTCCATCAAATTGCACGTAAGAACAAAATTGAGGTTTTTTGTCCAAATACGTTTGATAAAGATACTATTGAGACAGTGAAAAAATTAAATCCTGATTTAATTATTGTCATGGCATACGGTAAAATATTGCCAAAAGATATTTTAGATTTACCACCATTTGGTTGTATCAATATCCATGTCTCTTTATTGCCTAGATGGAGGGGTGCAGCTCCAATAGAACATTCTTTAATGAGTGGTGATAAAGAGACGGGTATATCAATAATACAACTAATTGAAAAATTAGATGCTGGACCAATTATTAAGCAAAAAAAAGTAGATATAGAAGATGATTGTAATAAAAATGAATTAAGTCAAAAATTAACAGAAGTTGGAATCAAATTATTAGTGGAAACTATTCCTCTTATATTTGATAAAAAAATTTCTTATTCTGATCAGGATGATAATGATGCAACATATGCAAATAAAATTTCATCATTAAACAGAAAAATTAATTTTAATAAATCTGTAAATGAAGTTTTAAATCTTATAAGAGCACATTCACCTAAACCTGGTGCTTGGTTTACTATACAAAATGAAAGAATTAAAATCATTAAAGCAAGAAAATCAAACTCTAATGGCAATGCATCGACAATTCTTAATGAGACCTTTGATATTGGGTGCAATGATGGAAGTATTGAGCCACTAATTTTACAAAGAGAAGGCAAAAATGCTATCTCTAAAAATGATTTTCTTCGGGGATATAGTTTTAAGGTTAATGAAGTAATAAATGCCTAACTACAAAATAACATTAGAATATGATGGAACTAATTATGTTGGTTGGCAACGTCAAGAAAATGGTCCTTCTGTTCAACAATTGGTTGAAGAGGCAATAGAAAAACTATCAAAACGAAAAATAACACTTTTTGGAGCTGGTCGAACAGATGCAGGCGTTCATGCAAGAGGACAAGTAGCTAATTTTGAATTAGAGCAACATTTTGATACTGATACTATTAGAGATGGCATTAATCATTATCTAAGACCCCAACCCATATCTATTTTACATGCTGAAGAAGTAGATAAAGATTTTAATTCTAGATTTTCCGCAAAATTGAGATGGTATGAATACAAGATCTTAAATAGAAGATCACCAATTACGTTAGAGCAAAACAAAGTTTGGTGTGTACATAAAAAAATAGATGCTGAAAAGATAATAAAACAATCACAACAATTTATAGGTAAATTTGATTTGTCTGCTTTTAGGTCAATAAATTGCCAATCGAAATCACCAATTAAATCTATTAATTCACTGGATATAAATATTAATTATGATGAAATAAATATTTTAATATCAGCTAAATCCTTTTTACATTCTCAAGTTAGAATCATGGTCGGTACACTGGTTGATATAGGACTTAGTAAAATAGAAAAATCTATTTCAGAAATTATTCAATCCAAAAAAAGAGAATATGCTGGAGTTACTGCGCCACCTGAAGGATTATATTTATTGAAAATAGATTATTAATAAAAGCCGATTTCTGATAAACAAATATCTGCTTGAAAATCTTTAAATCCAGCAACTAGCCCTAATGTCTTGATATTCTGGCCAACTAATTTTTTAGGCTGATAAGCATTTGATTTTTTAAATTCACTAAAGGGTGCTTTTATTACTGTCCACTCAGAATTAGTTTTGAAACTATACTTATAATATTGCCATGGAGCTACTGTTAAAGCAGTTCTTACATGAATTGAATACTCTTCATTATTACCAAACACTTTAAAATAAACACCCTCAAACTCTTCTGTTGATATTGAGGGCTTTAATTGATTTCTTATTTGAATAAAGCCACCGTTATTTTCAGTCGTGACATCCCCTGTCATATGATAACAATTAACATTATTAACTTTTGATATGATCGCTTTACCTTGAGATAACCCACCCATTACTCCATCAGTAAAAAAAGCCCAATTTTGACCTTGAGAAGAAATTCCGGGTGTTTCTAATTTATCAAGTATCATTTTATTCTGAGATTGAAGATTGAATGAAAAAAATAAAATAAAAACAAAAATTATTAAACTTTTCAATTTTTACGATTTTCTGCTAATTTTTTTTTGATAAGAGATAAGCCTGTTTCAACTTTGGATTTATACGATTCTTCAAATGCTTTTAACTGCCAATCTGAAAATCTAGATTTTAGTTCAGATAAATTATTTTGTTTCCATTCATTTGAAGTATTTTCATCTTTCCAAATATCTTTCTCTTCATTAGTTCTTCCACAGCCATAGCAATACCCTGAGATTGGGTCAGTTTTACATACGCTAATGCAAGGTGAAGTTACTTTGTTCTGTTCCATGATGATATACATATATTTTTTTTTAGTTTATTCCATTAAAACGATGTAAAACTTTAAAATTATGACTGATTTTAGCTATTTAAATGTTGATAATGCTTATAAATTAATCAATCAAAAGGTAACAAAAACTCCTTTGGTAACTAATGATTATATAAATAATCTTCTAGAAGCTGAAATTTATTTTAAACTTGAAAATTTACAAAATACTGGATCATTTAAACTACGGGGAGCTACACATAAAATTACAAAATTAATAGAAAATATAAAAAACTCAGGTGTAGTAGCATATTCATCAGGAAATCATGCACAAGCTGTGGCTTATGCATCCATGATTAATAGCATTAGTGCAAAGATAATAATGCCTAAAACTGCACCTCAAATAAAAATTGAAAATACAAAAAAATATGGAGCAGAGGTAATATTATATGACACTTACTTTCAAAGTAGAGAAGAGATAGGAAATGAAATTCAAAAGAAGGATAAGAGAGCTTTAATTAAACCCTATGATGATGAAGATATAATTGCTGGTCAGGGAACTGCAGCTATTGAAATTGTAAATGATTTGAAAGAGCAATCAATTGAACCTGATCTGTATTTATGTTGTTGTGGAGGCGGTGGTCTTATTGCAGGAACATCAACATACTTAAAACATATTTATCCAAATATAAAATCATATTCTGTAGAGCCTCAAGAATTTGATGACACAAAAAGATCTTTAGAAGCTGGTAAACTTATAGAAAATAAAAAAAATGCTAAATCTTTTTGTGATGCATTATTGGCACCACAACCTGGTAATATAACTTTTCAAATTAATTCAAATAATCTTGAAGGAGGACTAAGTGTTTCTGATGAAGAAGTAACAAAAACTATAATTTTGCTAGCCGAACAACTTAAAATAGTTGTGGAGCCAGGAGGAGCAGTTGCAGCTGCAGCAGCATTAAATAATAAAATTGATGTTAAAAATAAAAAAATTATAGTTATGATTTCTGGTGGCAATATCGATCTAAGTTTATTTAATAAGTTATAATGAATCAATCAAATTTAAAAAAATTACAAAATCTATTAAAAGATAAAGATATCGATATTTTTGTCATTAATAGAAGTGATGAATATTTAAATGAGTATATTTCCCCAAATGCAGAAAGATTAAATTTTATAACAAACTTTTCTGGCTCAGCAGGAAGAGCAATTATAACACCAACAGATGCCTTCTTGTATGTTGATGGACGATATACTTTTCAAGCGAATACTCAAATTAATTCCAAAGAGATTCAGGCAAAACATTTAAATAGCTTTTGGACAGATTTAGAAAAAATTTTATTAGAAGAAAAATATAAAATTGCATTAGATCCAACTCTTCATTCAATTATAGAAGTTGAAAAAGTGGAAAAAATGTTAAAGAATTCAACATCTCAACTCCAACTAATAGATAAAAATTTTGTTGATTTAATATGGGAAAATCAACCAAAAACTCAGTATACAGATATATTTGATCACCCAACAAGTTTTGCTGGTCAGGCCAGAAGTGAAAAATTAGATATTTTAAAAAAATTTTTAGATCAAAATGAAATTCATCATTATTTTGTTTCTGGGCTTGATAATATTGCTTGGCTATTAAATTTAAGAGCAGATGATATAAAATATACACCGCTGCTTTATTCTTATCTTCTAATTTCAAAAAATAATAAACACTCTTTGTATATTCATGAGTCTTCAATGCCCAAAATTCTAAAAAAAGAAATCCAAACACTAATAAATATTAATAATATTGAAAATATCGGATCAATTTTTAATAACATTAATTCATCCGAATCAATTGGTTTAGATTTTAATTCCACTACTTTTTATTTTTTAGATCTTTTAAGAAAACAAAAAATAAATACTAAAAATATAGCAAATCCATGTATTTTGTTAAAAGCTATCAAAAATGAAACTGAACTTGATGGGGCAAAAAAAGCACATATAAGAGATGGTGTTAGTATTACCAAATATATTTATTGGTTAAAAAATATCATGGATCCTAAATCAAATGATGAAATAAGTGTTGCACATCATTTAGAAAATCTGCGAAGTAAAAATGAATTATTTCATTCTCTATCTTTTGATACAATATCAGCAATTGATCAAAATGCAGCCCTTCCTCATTACCGTGTCACTGAAGAAGGAAAATCATCTTTCTCAGATAATAATATTTATCTTGTTGACTCAGGAGGGCAATATTTTGATGGAACAACCGATATAACAAGAACTATAATTTTAGGTGAAGCAACAACAGAACAAAAAGATAGATTTACAAGAGTTCTTAAAGGTCATATTGCATTATCAAATCATGTTTTTGAAAAGGGAACAAAAGGAACTGATATTGATTATCTAGCAAGAAAAAGTCTACAAGAAATTAATTTAGATTATAATCATGGTACCGGTCACGGTATAGGAAGTTTTTTGAGTGTCCATGAAGCTCCACAACGTATTGCAAAAAAATCAATGTTTGATAGCGTTGAGTTGCTTCCAGGAATGATTTTATCCAATGAACCTGGATACTATAAAGAAAATGAATATGGTATAAGAACAGAAAATTTAGTCGTGATAAAAGAGAATAATGATAAGAAATTATATTTTGAAAACATCTCGTGGTGTCCAATAGATTTGGATCTCATTGAGAGTAGCATGCTTGATCAAATTGAAATACATTGGCTAAATAAATATCATAGAAAGGTGTATGAAAAATTACACACGCACCTTGATAATAAAGAAAGAGATTGGCTTAAAAAGGTAACTTCTGAAGTTTAGTTAAAGCCGCCAATTATGCGGCTTTCTTATTTATATCAAATTCAGTTCTTAGGAGATGCTTATCTAATTCAATTTTCCATTCTTTTCCGTATTCAGATTTGAAATATTTAACTAAATCCTCATCATTATTGTAGTTTTTGTCGCTTAAATCCTGATAAACTTTGTTAAAAAAGTTAAAAACATTAATCATTATTTATTCCTTTCAATTATAAAATAGTAATTATTCTATGCAATCAAAGTATAAAAATATGAATTTTAATATGCTAAAAATGCATATATAAATATTTTAAAAATTTAAATGTACTTAAATTATTTAATAATAATTAAAATTAATTGTTCCTGATTGACTTTGTACATTAATACTTCATAGATTCTATAATATTATAACTTTCAATGATAATAATTTTAACACAATGTTTTCCATCTAGAGTAGGGGGAATTGAAACATTGATGTATGACATAGCATTAAATTTAAGTCATAAACACAATGTAAAGGTTTTAGCTGACCAACAAAACAGTGCTAAAGATTTAGAATTTGATAAAAATAATAAAAATTTTTCAATATTAAGATTTAAGGGTTTAAAATTTTTAAGAAAAAGAAATAAATTTAATCAACTTAAAAATATTTGTTCTTCAAATAATATTGAAGCAGTCATAACTGATAGCTGGAAAAGTCTTGAGTTACCAATTAATTTTTTAAAAGAAAAAAAAATCCCAATTATTAGTCTTGTTCATGGAAACGAAATAATAATCAAAAACGGTAATCATCATAAACGAATAAAGAAAGTTTTAGAATTAGCAAACGCATTGGTGGTCAATTCATCATATACTAAAAACTTACTTTCAAAAATAAGTGAAAACTTTAAAAAAATTGAGGTTATCTATCCAGGTGTAAAATCTACTAAGAATATTATAGAACAAGCTATAGATTTAGATGATAGTTATCCAACGTTGCTTACTCTTGCCAGACTAGAAAAAAGAAAAGGACATTCGTATATTCTTAAATCTATTTTTAATTTAAAAAAAATTTATCCAGATATTCAATATATAATTGCTGGTGAAGGTGATCAGTTAGAGAATATAAAGAAAGAAATAAAAAATTATAATCTAGAATCAAATGTGAAATTAGTTGGAACAATAAATGAAAATCAAAAAAAATTTATTTTTTCTAAGACTGATATTATGATCATGCCAACAATAGATGAAACTCATGCAAATTCTATTGAAGGTTTTGGAATCGCCTACATTGAAGCAGCACAATATGGAATTCCTTCAATTGCTTCAAATGTTGGAGGTACTCCTGAAGCTGTATTGCATAATAAAACAGGTTTAATTATTAATAATTTTAATGAATTAGATGAATCAATTAAGAATTTAGTTGAGAACAAACAAAATAGAATTGAATTAGGACAAAATGCAAAAAATAGAGCAGAAAATGAATTAATCTGGGAAAAACAGGTATTAAAATACAATAAGTTAATAGATGATATTCAATGACTATTTTATTTCATAACACAACTTTTGATAAAATTGATGTTTGGAAAAAAACAATAAAAAAATATTTTAAAAATGAAAAAATAATTTCTATAAAAGATTATAAAAATTTTCATGATGTAAATTGTGCAATTATTTGGAATCTACCAGATAATATTCTTTCAAGACTAAAAAATCTCCAAGTTATTTTCTCTATGGGAGCTGGAGTAGATCACATTCTAAAACTTAAAAATTATAATAAAAAAATTCCCATAATCAGAATAAAAGATGAAGAAATGGGAGAGAGAATTGCCAATTATTCTTTAGCTCAAATACTAAATTATCAATTAAATTTTAAAATTTTTCAAAATTCTCAAATCAAACAATACTGGTCTGGAGAAAGGACACCAATTGATAATAAAAATTTAACAGTAGGTATTTTAGGTCTAGGCTTTCTTGGAAATCATATTGCAAAATTACTAAATAAATTAAATTATAATGTTATTGCATATAAAAAAAATCGAGCAAAAGTAAAAAATGTAAAAATATATACGGGTAAAAATATTATAAGTTTTATCAAAAGCTCTGATGTTATTATTTCTATTCTACCATCAACATCTCAAACAAATAACATAATAGATAAAAAGTTTTTAAAGAATATGAAAAAAAATTCTTGTTTAATAAATATAGGCAGAGGAAATGCAATTGAAGAGAAAGATCTTCTAAATCATTTAAAGAAAAACAAAAATTTTTATGCCTATTTAGATGTCTTTAAAGATGAACCTTTAAAATCAAGAAGTCAATTTTGGAAACTACCAAATGTAACTATTACTCCACACGTTGCAGGTGTAACAGCTATAGAGCCATCTGTTAAATATATGTACTCCAAATATAAAAAACTAAGAAAAAATAAAAATATAAAATCAGATGTTAATCCATCTGATGGATATTAATTAACATCAAAATAATTTTCTAAAATTTTAAAATAAATATTTTCTAATTTAATAATATCTTCAACAAAAACAAATTCATCTACTTTATGAAGAGTTTGATTTCTAAGACCTAACTCTACTACTTCACAATAGTTCTTAATATATCTTGCATCAGAAGTACCACCATCAGTTGCTTGCTCAGGTGGGCTATTTCTGCCTGTGACATCAGAAATTGATTTTGAAATAATATTATATAAATCACCGGCTTTATTCAAAAATGATTCAGCTGTTGCATCATATGTGTAAGTGCAACTAGCGTTTTCCAGTTTAGAGAAAATCTTTTCTATTTTATTATCAATCCATTTTATAAGTGAGTCAGATGAGTGCATATCATTAAATCTAATATTAACTGTTGCTCTAGCTAATTCTGGAATTACATTTTGAACAGGATTGCCAATATCAATAGTAGCGATTTGAACTGATGTTGGTAAAAAATTTTCATTGCCTTCATCAAGCGGCTCTTCTAATATACTATTTAATAAATTCACTAAGTGATGTGAAGAATTTTCAGCTAAATGAGAATTCGCCGTATGTCCTTGAATACCTTTTACCTGAAAAAAGAAACTAACTGATCCTCTTCTTCCAATTTTTACTTTATCACCGACCTCACTTTTTGAAGTTGGTTCACCAACAAGACAATGATCAAATTTATAATTTTGTTTACTTGCCCATTCTAGAATTCTTGGTGTGCCATTTACAGAATCTCTTTCTTCATCACCTGTAATAATAAAGGAAATCTTTCCTGGAAAATTTTTATATTTATCTAAAAATCTTTTAGCGGCACTGATGAAACAAGCAACACTGCTTTTCATATCTTCGCTACCTCTTCCATAAAGTTTGCCTCCATCTATTTGTGCAGAAAAAGGAGGGTATTTCCATGAACTTTCATTACCTACAGGAACTACATCTGTATGACCAGCATAAGCAAAATGTTTTCCTTCGTTTCCTACTGTTGCAAATAAATTTTTTACTTCATAAGAATTGTTTCCAGAGAAAGTTAATGGATGACAGTCACATCCTATAGCACTTAGATGATTTTCAACGACTGTTAAAGCTCCCTCATCTTTTGGAGTTACACTTGCACATTTAACTAAAGATTGTGTAAGAGTAACTGGATCAAAATTAATTTCTGACATTAATCTCTTAAAAGATCATTGATTGATGTTTTGCTTCTAGTTTTTTCATCAACTCTTTTAACAATAACTGCACAGTATAAAGAAGGATTAATATCTCCTTCTTTTTTTCCTGGTAATGTACCTGGTACCACAACTGAATACGCTGGAACTTTTCCCATATGAATTTCCCCAGTTGATCGATCGACTATTTTTGTAGATGCTCCAATAAATACACCCATTGATAAAACCGCACCTTCACCAACAATAACACCTTCAGCCACTTCACTTCTAGCTCCAATAAAACAATTGTCTTCAATAATCACAGGATTTGCTTGAAGAGGCTCGAGTACACCGCCAATACCAGCGCCTCCAGAAATATGACAGTTTTTACCTATTTGCGCACATGAGCCAACTGTTGCCCAAGTATCAATCATTGTTCCTTCGTCAACATATGCACCAAGATTTACAAAAGAAGGCATTAAAACAACACCTTTAGCAATAAATGCAGATTTTCTTACAACAGCGTCTGGTACATATCGAAATCCTGCTTTCAGATGATCATCTTTAGTCCAATTTGCAGTTTTACTTTCTACTTTGTCAAACCAAGTAGCATGCGATGCTTTAATGATTTCATTATCATTTAATCTGAAACTTAAAAGAATTGCCTTTTTAATCCATTGATTAACTTGCCATTCATTATTAATTTTTTCACAAACCCTTAAGCTTCCACTATCAAGTTTGTTTAAAGTTTCATCTACTGCATTTCTAATATCACCTGCAGTATTGACATTAATATTATCTCTCTCCTCAAAGGCATCATTTATAATTCTTTCCAGATCACTCATATTTTACCCTCATTTACATCTTTTAAAAATAAACTCAAATCTCTTGTTTGAAAATCTAAATATTCTTTAGATGCTTCAATATCATCGGAAAAATTTTCATAACCAGCATCAACCCAGACAGGTGTAAAACCAACTTTTTTTGCTGGAACTAAATTCTTTGCAATATCATCAAACATTGCGGATTTATTTGCTTCGATATCAAATAAGTCGATAATTTTTTCATAGGGAGAAATTTCTGGCTTAGGAATATAATTAGCCATTTTAATATCATATATTTCATCAAAAAAGTTTGTTAGATTTATTTTCTCTAACACATCTAAGACATGTTGCTTATTAGCATTTGTATAAATAATTTTTCTTCCCTCAAGTTTATATAATTCATCATTAAGATTTTGATTTGGACCAACAATTGAGTAATCTAACTTATGAACTTCTTCTAAAAAATAATCAGGATCTACACCATGATTATCCATCATACCTCTTAATGTAGTGCCATGTTGCTTGTAATATTTTTCTTGTAGTTTTTTTGCTTCAGCTAATTCCATATTTAAATTTTTAGCTACAAACTCACCCATTAACTTATGTACTTGCTGAAAAATTCCACTGTCTGCAGAGTACAGTGTGTTATCTAGATCAAATATCCAGGTATTGATGTTATCTTTAAAGCTCATTTAATTACTTGTTATTTGTGTACCAATTCCATGTTCAGTGAATAACTCTAATATTACTGAATGAGGAATTCTTCCATCTAAAATAGTAGATTTTTTAACACCTTTTTTCATTGCATCAATACATGTATTAATTTTCGGCTTCATACCTCCAGAAATATAATCTTTATTAGCAATATTTTTAGCTTCTTCTAAAGTTATTGATGATATTAATTTTTCATCTTTGTCTAAAATTCCAGGTACATCGGTTAGTAATAATAATTTACTTGCCTGTAACTCACCTGCTATAAAACCCGCAACAGTGTCAGCATTAATATTATATGTAAAATTATTTTCATCCTTACCTAAAGGAGATATGACAGGTATTTGACCATTTTTTATAAAGCTAGTTAGCATATCTTTGTTTAATTTTTTTGGTTGTCCAACAAAACCAATATCAACTATTTTTTCAATATTTGAATCACTGTCTTTAATTTCCACATTCAATTTAGTTGCAGTGACTAAGTTATCATTACCAGATACTCCTACCGCTTTTCCTCCAGAGGCACTTATAGATTCTACTATTTCTGAATTGATATCCTTAGATAAAACTTCCTCAACTACCTTAATTGTTTCTTTATCAGTAACTCGTAATCCTTCAACAAATTGTGTTGATATATTTTTTGATTTAAGTCTCTCACCAATTTGAGGTCCTCCACCATGAATAATAATTGGTGACACACCTACTTCTTTTAATAACCCAATATCTCTTGAAAAACTCTCAGACAGTTTTTTATCTCCCATTGCATGTCCACCGTATTTTATTACAATGGTATCACCACTATGTTCTCGAATGTATGGAAGAGCTTCAACTAAGGTTGAGGCTTTATGAATAAAATAAGCCTGATCACTCTCTGATAAAAAATCAAATTTCATATTTATTGTGATAACCCGTATATAGATCTTTGAATCTCTGTAATACCATTATTTTTTTTGGTCTCAGATTGATATATTTTCGTAAATGATTTTTCATAATTTTGCATTAAACTTAAAATTGATTTTTTTTGATATTCTAAATAGTTATTAGATATTTTATCTATTTTAGTTAAAATTATTGAAAATTTTCTTGAACAATCACTCAATAAATCCAACATATCAATATCAGAATTTTTGATACCAACTTTTGAGTCAATGAGTAAAAAAACATGATCAAGTGTATCTCTATTTTCTATATATTCTTCAATCAAGGTCATTAAATTTTCTCGTGCAACTTTTGATACTTTGGCAAAACCATAACCAGGTAAATCAATCATATTTATTTTTTCACTAATTAAAAAAACATTTATAGCCTGCGTTCTTCCTGGAGTTTTACTAGTTTTTGCTAATTTTTTTGTTTTAGTTAACGAATTTATTAAACTAGATTTTCCAACATTAGATCTACCTATAAAACAACATTCTTTTTTTACATCTGAATAAGGAATATCTTTAAATGACTGAAAGGAACCTAAAAACTTATTATTATTAAAAAAGTTATTTAAATTTTTATTTAAGCTAGCCATTTTTGGCTAAAATTCTTCTTTGAATATACCATTGCTGTGCAATTGATAAAATATTGTTCACTGACCAATATAAAACTAAACCAGCTGCAAAACCAGCTAGTACAAAAGTAAATACAAATGGAAGTAATGCAAAAATTCTAGCTTGTGTTGGATCAGCGGGAGCAGGATTTAGTTTTTGTTGTAACCACATAGTGAACCCCATAATGATAGGAAGAATACCAATATCAATTATTGAAAGTATAGGTGGCACATCCCAAGGAACTAATCCAAATATTGTCATTAAGCCTAATGGGTCTGGCGCAGATAGATCATGAATCCATCCATAAAAAGGAGCGTGATACATCTCTATCGTAACAAACAACACTTTATACAAAGAGAAGAAAATTGGTATTTGTACTAAAATTGGTAGACAACCCGCAACAGGATTAGCTCCCTCTCTTTTATACAAGGCCATTAGTTCTTGCTGCATTTTTTGTCTGTCATTTGGATATGTTTCTTTTAATCTTTGCATATCAGGCTGAAGTTTTTTCATCTTTGCCATAGATTTAAAAGATGCTTGTGCTAGTGGGAATAAAATTAAACGCATTAAAATGGTAAAGGCAATTATTGCTAGACCAAAATTACCTGCATAACCAAAAAACCAATTAATGGCATATGAAACAGGTTTAGTTAAAAAACTAAACCAGCCCCAGTCAATTGCATCAGTAAATCTTGGTATAGAGAGATTTTCATCATAAGCACTTAAGACATTTAATTTTTTTGCACCCACAAATAATTTTCCACCGTAAGATATATTTTCACCCGAGTTAATTTTATATATCTGACCAACATAACCTGCCCTATAGCTATCACGTCCATTATTTCCGTATCTATAATTGACGTTAATGGATTGGTCAGCATCAGGAATTAAAGCAGACATCCAATATTTGTCTGTAAAACCTAACCAACCTCCTTGTGTTTTATTATCGCAAAACTCTTTTTTTGTTTGCATTGATGAATTACAATCATCGGCAATATCATCATAATTTTTTTCCAATAATTCGTCGTTTATTAGACTAATTAAACCCTCGTGAAGTATAAAAAAATTAATTGTATCTGGTGTGTTTATTCTTTTGATTAATCTGTATGGAAAAACTTCAATATCTTCACCACTGTTATTTTCTATTTCCTGTGTAATTGTAAACATATACTCATCATCAACTTGATAGTTGATTTTGAAAGTTATATTTTTATTATTCGTCCAACTAAGTGTAACAGGGCTTGAGGGGCTTAGAGTGGTAGAGTTAGTTTTCCAATTTGTTTCTAAATTAGGTAATTCAATGTTAGAATTTTTTAGCTCTTTCCAACCTGTTTCAATATAATATGGATTAGCAGTCCCATCCGGTAACAAAAGCTGTATATTATTCGAATCAGGTTCTAAGCTAGTTTTATATTTTGATAATATGAGGTCATCTAAAATTGCTCCTTTTAAATTTATAGAACCTTTAATAGATGCATTTTCAAAAATAACTCTGTCGGTTTGAATTAAAGCTTCATCTCTACTTTGTATTTCTGAAACAACTTGGCTGCTTTGTCCGTCAATGGATGTTGCAGGCTCTAATACTTCATCTTCTTCAAAGGATGTTGTTTGAATTGGTTGAGTTGGAAATAATAATTGAAAAAAAATAATTATCGCAATTGAAATACCAATAGCCAAATATAAATTTCTTTGCTCGTTCATTTATTTAACTCAGATTTTTTTGGTACTGGATCAAATCCGTGGGAACCCCATGGATGACATTTTGAAATTCTTTTCACCGATAAAATTGATCCTTTAAATAACCCATGTTCCTTTAATGCTTTAATAGAATACTCAGAACAGGTTGGTAAATACCGACAATTCTGACCTAGTATTGGGGAAATCAATAACTGGTATAATCTAATTATTATGATTAAAGGTAATGAAATATATTTACTAACCATTTATCTTTTCCTTAAGTTCTAATAAAAGTTTATCAAATTTCTCTTCGAGCAATGACGTTTTAGCTATTAACACATAATATGAATTAATTTTACCATTAATAATAATTTTTCTAGCTAATTCTCTCATTATTCTCTTTGCTCTATTTCTTTTTACTGCGTTGCCAATTTTTTTGGAAGCTGTGTATCCTACACCTATAGAATTTTCTAGATCTTGATTGTGTAAAATTTGGATATTCATATTTTTACCTTTTATAAATTCTCCCTGGTTTCGTATCATAACGAAAGTCGATCTTTTCTTAATTGTAAATAATGTTTGGGCCATTTGGCCTTTTTAAGCGCTTAGTTGAGCTCTTCCTTTTGCACGTCTTCTATTAATGATTTGACGACCTGCTTTAGTTGCCATTCTAGCCCTAAAACCGTGTCTTCTTTTTCTAATTACTCTACTAGGTTGGTATGTACGTTTCATAATAAATCTCTGGGCCTAATACGAATTCATTATATATAAGTCAAATATTTACTTATGTAATCGATGAAAATTTTCAGAAAAGCTAGTGAATTAGAGCCAAATCTAGTTTCAATCAAAGACAAAGGTCAGTCTATTGGTTTAGTTTTAACAATGGGAAACTTACACGATGGACATTTATCTCTCATTAGAGAGGCACAATTACATAACGAATTTGTGATCTGTTCAATATTTATTAATCCTACTCAATTTAACAATGAAAATGATTTCAATTCTTATCCAAAGACAATTGATGAAGATATTTCTAAATTAGAAAATATTGGTTGTAATGTACTCTTCTTACCTGAAGTTCAAGAGATATATCCTACAGGATTGGCAAAGAAAAAAATTGTAAACAATTTTAGAAATATTTTATGTGATAAATTTCGACCTGGCCATTTTGATGGAGTTACTACTGTTGTGGATCTTTTTTTTAATATGATTAAACCAACGAATAGTTATTTTGGTGAGAAAGATTTTCAGCAAGTAAAAATAATACAAGATTTAGTAAAAATTAATCATCACAATATTAAAATAATTCAATGCCCATCTGTACGAGATAAAATGGGTATGAGTTTATCTTCAAGGAACTCTAAATTTTCTAATGATCAATTAAAAATTTTCAATGTATTAGGAAATAAAATTAAAGAACATATTAATCTATTAACACAAAATGAAATTAATAATTTAGATCAATTAAAAATAGAGCTTCTTCAAAATAATATAAATAAAATTGACTATTTAGAAATAAGAAATGAAAATAATTTAGAAATAACAAAAAATTATTCTGAGGCTAGATTATTTATTGCTTTATATATTGGTGATATAAGAATTATTGACAATTTTAAGTTATATTAAGGTATTAACCAATTATATTCTGGTTCACTATTTTTAAATATTAATTTTAATCTACGATGACCTGAAATTTCTAAATAAAGCCAATCAATTTCATTAATTTTATTTTCAACTACTGTAAAGTTTTTATATCCTTTTTCACTTTCTTCATGACTTGGCTCTTTGCCGGTTAAGTGTTCAGGGATACCATCTTCTGGAAACTCAGTGATTGAACTTGGATCTTTTAATGTTAAGTAACATTTTCTACTAAACAATCTTGTTTTGTCCCACATTTCTTTAGCTATATGATTTTGATTATTAACCAAAGACGTTGTTTTGATTCGCATTTGAATTTTTAATTTATGATCATAAAAAACAAATTGAGAACTACTATTTTTTTTTAAATTAGGCACTTTGGGAGATCTGAAGTCTGTGTGAAAATTTAGTATCATGCTACCGGGATCAAATTTTCTTAAGACTACGACTCTAGAATCTATTCCACCTTCACTATCAATATTACTAAAGACTGGCGTATGAAATGCGTGTTTTCTATCTTTAACTCCTCTAGTTAAATTTTTCTTTATATCCTCAAATATTTCTGGAGCATTTTCTTTTGAAGAAGTCGACATTGTTATTGTAATATAAATTGTTTTGAAGAAATAGCTAGATAATGGAAATAAATAAAATTATGAATTTATTGAATCTGGAGCATGTTAAGTTTTTAATATCTATCTTTAAAGAAAATAATATTGAAATTCGATTAGTAGGAGGATGTATACGAGATGCTCTTCTTGAAAGAGAAATCAAAGATATTGATACAGCAACAACTTTGGAGCCTCAGGATGTTTTGTCATTACTAAAAGATAACAATATTGAATATGATGATTTTGCTATTCAATATGGATCTATAATTGCTTATCCTCATAATCGAAAAATACAAATTACAACTTTACGTGAAGATATTAATCAAATGGGAAGACATACAAATGTAATTTACACCAACAGCTGGAAAAAAGATTCAGCCAGAAGAGATTTTACTTTCAATGCTTTATATGTCGGAAACAATAATAAACTACATGATTATTACAATGGCCAATCAGATTTAAATGAAAGTAAAATTCGTTTTATTGGTGAAATAGAGGATAGAATAAAAGAAGATTACTTAAGAATCTATCGATACTTTAGATTTAGAGGTTTATTTAATTTGCCTAAAACATCTTTAAGTGATCAAAAAATTGTAGAAAAATATATTCACGAATCTTTAGCAGTGTTGACCAACGATGTAATAAGGCAAGAAATATTAAAAATGTTTAATATGTCTTTTCCATTAAATTGTTTTTACATATCTCATCAAACGTTACAAAAATTTAAATGGGTTGAAATAGTCCAAGAGCATTTCATACGAACAAAATATGATCTTGGATTAAATAAATGTCTGAATAAGATTGATAATTTAATAAATTAGTTTTTTAGTTTACAATTTTCGCACAAACCAAATATTTCTAAATTATGTTTTTTATAATTGAAGTTATTTTTTTCTGCTTGTTTTGAAAAATAAGAAAACAAATTATTTCCAGTTAGCTCAGTAACACTATCACAGTTTTCACATATCAAAAAAGATGTAGAAGTTTTTGCATTACAGCCTTCATGCTTACAAGCAACATATGAATTTCTACTTTCTATTTTATGTACTTTGCCAATTTCTATAAGCTTATCTAAAGCTCTATAAACTTGAAGAGGAGATTTAATTCCTTTTTTTTGAATATCAAAAAGGATTGTATATGCTTTAAGAGGTTCTGATGAGTTTTCTAAAATATCAAGAACTGTTTTCTGGTTTTTGGTTAAATTTTCTGATGCTAATGCCATAATTTTAATTAACAAATAGTTTTCATTTTTGCAACTGACCCTTTATCTCCAGAGGAATAAGTGAAATAATAAATAATAATAATGCAACTACAATTATAGAAGGCCCTGAAGAAGTATTAATCTCAAGCGAAACAAACAATCCAGCAATTACAGATACGACACCAGCTAAAGTTGCAATTATAACCATTTGACGAGGACTGCTGCTAATATTTCTTGCAATTGCTGCAGGTATTAAAAGTAAACCAGTTATCAATAAAGCGCCAATCATTTTAATAGATAAAGCAATTACTCCTGCCAATAAGAGTGTGAATATAAAATTAGAAACTTCTGGTCGCATTCCTTCTGCTGCTGACAAATCATAATTTACCGTTGCTGAAAATAAAGATTTCCAAATAAAGTACAAAATCAATAATATTGTAGTACCACCTAAATAAACTATAGTTATATCTTCTACATCAACTGCAAGTATGTCTCCAAATAATAAACCCATAAGGTCAAATCTAATTGATGTAAGAAACCCAATTAATACCAAACCTATAGCAAGTGTAGAGTGAGCAAGTAGACCGAGTAATGAGTCTCCTGCGAGTTTTGTTCTTTTTTGTAAATTAATTAATAGTAAAGCAACAACAGCTGAAATTATAAAAACTGAAAATGTAATATTAAAGCTAAAAGAATAAGCTAAAGTTACACCCAATAATGCCGAGTGAGACAGCGTATCTCCAAAATAAGATAACCTTCTCCAAATTACAAGACATCCGAGAGGTCCGGCAATTATTGCAATACCAATGCCAGCTATGAGAGCTCTAGTAAAAAAATCATCAAACATTATTTGTTACTCTCCCATCTGTTCCATGAGAATGATCATGATCATGTTGATAAAGTGATAGAGTTGTGGCGTTATGTTCACCAAATAATTCTATGTATGCCGAATTCTTTACAATTGATCTTGGCGTTCCAGAGCAACATATATGACCATTTAAGCAAATTACATGATCTGTAGCTGACATAACAAAATGAAGATCATGTGATATCAGTAATATTCCACAATTAAGTGTTGAACAAATTTTTTTAATAAGATTATAAAGTGCAATTTCTCCATTAAAATCTACACCTTGAACTGGTTCATCCAAAACAAGTAATTCTGGTTTTTTTGCGATTGCTCTTGCGATTAAGACTCTTTGAAATTCTCCGCCAGATAAATTATGAATATCGTTATAGAGAAGGTTATCTACTCCAGTTAATTTTAAAGCATCAACAATTTCAAGATTATTTATATGACTTGTTAATTTCATAAAATCAACGACACGAAGAGGCATTGTCCAATCAATATTAATTTTTTGTGGTACGTAAGCCATTTTAGAAGCAAAGTTTTTTATTTGCCCTTCATCAGACTTAAGTATCTTAAGTATCATTTTAGCTGAAGTTGTTTTTCCAGAACCATTAGGCCCTATTAGAGTAACAATTTTCCCCTTGTGAATTTCCAAGCTTATTCCTCGTACAATCCACTTGGATGACTTGTACACACCACAGTTATCTAGTTTAACCAATAAATTATTATTTTCTGCCATTTTATTATTTACAACTTAAAATGTTATATTATAACATTACAATACTTTAACACACTTAAATCTAATAGGAATACTTTTATGAAACAAATGAATATTTTTCTACATGTTTTTAAAATTATCTTGTTTTCAGGAATTCTTGTTGCAACTGCATCTGCTAGAGCAGAACTAAAAGTTGTAACGACTATTAAACCACTTCATTCATTGATTGCTAATGTTATGAATGGAATTGGTGAACCTGGACTTATAATTGAAGGAAGCATATCTCCACATAGTTTTACTATGAAACCATCTCATGCAAAAATGCTTGAAGAAGCAGATATAGTATTTTGGATTGGTGAGAGTATTGAGACATCATTAGAAGAACCTCTGGAGTCAATAGCAAAAAGTGCTGAAGTCATAGAGTTTATGGAAGTTGAAACAATTGCTAAATTAAAATTTAGAGAAGAATCTATATTTGGTGACCACGACGACCATGACGATCACGATGATCATGACGATCATGACGATCATGATGACCACGATGATCATGACGATCACGACGACCATGACGACCATGACGACCATGACGATCATGATGACCACGATGATCATGATGACCACGATGATCATGACGATCACGACGACCATGACGATCATGATGATCATGACGAACATAACGATCACGACGACCATGACGATCATGATGATCATGACGAACATTACGATCACGATGATCATGACGATCACGACGATCACAGTGGACACGACCACCACGGTCATGCACATGGTGAATTTGATGCTCACATTTGGTTAGATCCAATGAATGCTAAAGAAATGGTTCATGAGATTGCTCATGAGTTAGGTGATTTAGATCCTGCCAATAAAGAGAAATATGAAGCAAATGCTGATGCAACAATCAAAGCTTTAGAGCAATTAATAAATGACGTTAGCAAGGATATTAATTCCGATGCAAAATTTGTCGTTTTCCATGACGCCTACCAATACTTTGAAGAAAGATTTGGTGTAAGAGCTGCAGGAGCTTTAACATTGAATACTGATGTTTTACCTGGTGCAAAGCAAATAGCTGATATTCAGGATGTTATTAAGGATAAGGGAATAAAATGTATTTTCTCTGAACCTCAATTTAATCCAAAGATTATTACAACAATAGCTGAGGATATGAATATCAAAACAGGAGTTTTTGATCCTTTAGGTGCTAACATCGATGCTGGTAAGTCACTTTACTTTACTTTGATTAGTAATCTCGGGGACGAGCTTAAAGGTTGTTAATTTTTAATATTTAAATAAATTCCACCTTGTATAAAGGTGGAATTTATAGAACTAATTATAAGGAAATTGATATGGAAAATACTTCTCAGGTTCCAGTTACGGTTTTAACAGGTTTTCTTGGAGCTGGAAAAACAACACTTTTAAATCGAATTTTAACTGAACAGCATGGACGTAAATACGCTGTCATTGTTAATGAATTTGGTGAGCAGGGAATTGATAATGACCTTGTTGTTGATGCTGATGAAGAAGTATTTGAAATGAATAACGGTTGCATTTGTTGCACTGTTAGAGGTGATTTAATTAGAATTCTTAGTGGTTTAATGAAACGTGCTGACAAACTAGATGCAATTATAGTTGAAACAACTGGTTTAGCCGATCCAGCCCCAGTTGCTCAGACATTTTTTGTTGATCAAGACGTTGCTGATAGAACAAAATTAGATGCAATTGTTACAGTTGCGGATGCTGTTCATCTAAGTTCTCAACTAGTAGATCATCATGAAGCAGAAGAGCAAATTGCTTTTGCTGATGTAATTTTGTTAAATAAAGTTGAACTTGTTGAAGATAATGACATTGTGAAAGTTAATGATCGTATTAGAAAAATAAATCCTTTTGCAAAGATTATTAAAACAACACGTTGTGATGCACCTCTTGATGAAATCGTAGGCTTAAATGCATTTAGTCTAGATAGAGTATTAGATATTGAACCTGACTTTCTTGAATCAGATCATGATCATGAACATGATGATGATGTTACTAGTCTATCTTTTGTATCTGATACACCATTAGATATGGATAAGTTTCAAGATTGGTTTGGAAATTTACTTAGGACTAAGGGCCAGGATATTCTTCGATCAAAAGGCATTTTGAACTTTAAAGGTGAAGAAGAGCGATATGTATTTCAAGGAGTGCATATGCTTATGGATGCTTCACCAATGGGACCTTGGCCTAAAGGAAAAGATAGAAGTTCTCGAGTAGTATTTATTGGTCGTGATCTTGATAATATGAATCTTAAGGAAGGCTTTGAAAATTGTAAATCAGCATGAACGCTGATTTAGAAAAACTTCAAGAATCAAATAAAACTGAACTTGAAAGAAGAGGTTCAATTTTTAATATTGGAGCTCCAGCTACAGAAGCGGTTACAATTCGTGATCAAATAGCGGTAGGATTTGGAGACGGCACTGTAAGATTTTTTCAATCTGGATCTGATCCTAAAACTGTTAAAGCACATAAGGGTGTAGTGTTGAGTATGACAAATTATGAAGATCATGTGTTAACGGGAGGAGACGATGGACGTTTTCTAAAAATATCATCTGATGGAAATATTGATGAAATTTTTAATTTTGGTTCAAAGTGGGTTGACTGTGTAGTTTCTCACAAAGATACTAAAGTTTGTTCATCAGGAAAGACTGTTTATATTTGGAGAAAAAACAAAGATAAACCTGAAATTTTAGAGCATCAAAGTACTGTTGCTGGATTAGCATTTGATAATAAAGGTAAGCGTCTTGCGGTCTCAAGATACGGTGGAGTAACAGTGTGGAAACTTAATAATAATAAATGGACAGCATCAAATTTTACCTGGAAAGGATCGCATGGAACTGTAACGTTTAGCCCAGATACAAAATATATTGTAACTGCAATGCAAGAAAATCAAATTCATGGTTGGCGCATAAACGACAAAGCGGATTTAGCAATGAGAGGTTATCCATCAAAAATTAAAAGTTTTACTTGGGTTGGTGATACACCGTATTTGGTAACATCTGGATCCAGTGATGCAGTTTGCTGGCCATTTGATGGTAAAGAAGGACCAATGGGGAGAAAGCCAATTGTTGTTGCAAACGGTGGTAAAGAACTTGCAACATTTGTTAAAGCACTTAATGGAGAAAAAGCTGTTTTCACCGGTTTTACAGATGGGTCAGTTTTATTAGCAGAAATTGATGAAAGCAAAAAACCAATTATGATTAGAAGTTCAACAGGTTCAGAAGTTTCAACAATAGCTATATCTAGTGATAACTCACAAATATTAATTGGCGATATGAAAGGTTCTATTCTTTTATCATCTTTATGGGCAGACAATTAAAGGAGAAAATATGTTTAATCGTAAAACTCAAAATGTTGAAAAAATAAGAAATCTTAAACATTTAATTTCCAAGAAATATAAATTACCAGAAAATACTATAATAAGTATTGCTGAGCTCAGTTGTCATGAACCTGATTGTCCACCAATTGAAACTGTAATTACTGCAAGAAATGAAGACGGATCAATGAAAAATTGGCGAGTTGCAAAATCAATAGAAGAAATAGAGGAGTCAGATATTAATAATCTAACAAATCACACTCATTAAATTATTAAATTTAAAATAATTTATTAACAGCAATCTCCACCTTCACAAGTACAGCAACAGCTACAACTGCAACCACACTTTGGTGGGTTTGGATTTTGATTTTTCATAATCATACCTATATATTTTATAATAATTTAAAATACAAATGAGAAAAGCATTAGAAATTAAACAATGTATGAAGACTTTCGAGGGTGACGGGATACCTGTAACGAGAGCTTTCCCTGTCCCCGGAATGAGAGAAAATGATCCATTTCTTCTTTTTGATCATTTCGGCCCAATTAATTATGAGCCAGGAGGTGCAACTGGTGTACCAGCACATCCTCATTGTGGATTTGAGGCAATTACTTACATGCTTGGTGGTGAAGTAGAACACAGAGACTCATTTGGAGGACAAGCAGAAATTGAAACTGGTGATGTACAATGGATGACAACTGGATCAGGTTTAATTCACTCTGAATTAGTAACAGAAAAATTCAAGAAGAGTGGTGGTATTATGCAAGGATTACAAATTTGGGTAAACCTTCCTCAAAAAAATAAAAAAGTTAAACCTTGGTATCAACATATTAAAAGAAACACTATTCCAAGAGTATCTGAAAATGCAAATATAGAAATTAAAGTTCTTGTGGGTGAAATAAATGGAACCAAATCCAAAGTTCAAACATATTCACCTGTATCAATATTTGATATTCAATTTTCAAAACCAGATATGACAAAGTTTAATGTTGATAAAGAACAAAATCTTATGATCTATATTATCGATGGTCAATTACAATTTAACGAGGAAGATAAAATCGCTAATAAAGGTGATATGATTTACTTTGATCAGTCAAGTGATGAGATTCAACTTACATCGATATCAGAAAAAGGATCCTACCTAGTTTTAGCAGGCAAGCCGCTTAAAGAACCTGTAGCACGTTATGGTCCTTTTGTGGCAAATTCTGAAGGAGAAATCAAGCAAGCAATGATGGACTATCAAGAAGGAAAGATGGGAAGCTTAGCTTAAGCTAATTGACGTAACATTTCACCAGCTACAATAGCAACTGAACTACTAAGATTAATCGATCTAGGCCCCTTTATCATTGGTATTGTTAATCTTTCATCGACAGAGCTATGAACAAAATCAGGTGCTCCTGCACTTTCTCTTCCAAATAAAATAATATCATTTGTTTGAAATTTATAATCGAAATAACTTTTTTTACTTTTAGTTGTTAGAAGAACGAGTCGATATGAATTATCTTTTGACCACTCATAAAATTTTTCCCAACTTAAATGTTTTTTTAATTCTAGATAATCATAGTAATCCATTGATGCTCTTTTTAATCTCTTATCATCAATCACAAAGCCAGCTGGCTCTATTATATCTACTGGTATTCCAAGACAGGCACCTAGTCTAAATATGTTTCCTGCATTCTGTGGTATGTCGGGTTCAAATAGAGCAATTCTCATGTTTTTTTACTATATTATTTTATTACTTGCGTCACGCTGGCACATATTTAAAAAGTATTTTTTTAAGTAATTAAGATATAAGAAATTCACAATAAATGGCTAAAAAACCCAAAAATAAGAGAAGAGATTTCCTACAACTAAGTACAGTAACGCTTGGTGCTGTTGGAACAGCTGCATTTATATGGCCTTTTCTAAAAAGTATGAGTCCGGCAGAAGACACATTAGCTGCAGGATCAACCGAAGTAGATATTAGTGCTATTGAAGAAGGTCAAAGTATAACAATAAAGTGGCGTGGAAAACCTGTTTTCATTAAAAAAAGAACAAAAGATGAGATTGATGCAGCTAAAATGGTTCAAGCTTCTGACTTAAGAGATCCACAAGATGATGCAGATAGAGTACAAAAAGAAGAATGGTTAGTTTTAGTGGGAGTATGTACACACTTAGGTTGTGTTCCACTTGGTCAGAAGGTTTCTGATATGAAAGGTGAGTACGATGGTTGGTACTGCCCATGTCATGGTTCACATTACGATACATCAGGTAGGATAAGAAAGGGACCAGCTCCCAAAAACTTGGACGTTCCGCCCTATACCTTTTTAAATGATAATACTATAAAGATAGGATAACATGGATAAGAATCGAAAAGTACATCAGTTTAAAAATCCCGTCCTTAATTGGATAGAGTTTCGCTTACCAATTATTTCTTACTTCAAAAAAGAATACGGTGATTATCCAATGCCTAAAAATTGTAATTATTTTTGGAGTTTTGGTGCTTTAGCAACAATTACGCTTGTTACAATGATAGTAAGCGGAATTTTTCTTGCAATGAATTACACACCACATACTGATATGGCATTTGATAGTGTTGAAAGAATAATGCGAGATGTCAATTACGGTTGGTTAATGCGATACATCCATTCCAATGGTGCAGCCTTTTTCTTCATCATAGTTTACATTCATATAGTAAGAGCAATGTATTTTGGTTCTTACAAATATCCAAGAGAGCTTAATTGGATTTTAGGTGTATTTATATTTTTATTAATGATGGCAACTTCTTTTCTTGGTTACACATTACCGTGGGGACAAATGTCTTATTGGGGAGCTACAGTTATAACAAATTTATTTAGTGCAATTCCATTTATTGGTGAGGGATTAAAGACATGGCTTCTTGGTGATTACAATGTTGGAAATGCTACTTTAAACCGATTCTTTGCTCTTCATTATGTTTTACCATTTGTTATTTTTGGTGTCGTAGGATTACATGTTGCTGCAGTCCATGTTCATGGTTCAAATAACCCTGATGGGATTGATATTAAAACTAACAATGACTCAGTAAACTTTTTTCCATATATGTTAATTAAAGATACAGTAGCTATGTGTGCTTTTGGTGTTGCTATTTCTGCAGTAATATTCTTTGGACCAAATCTTATGGCTGAAGTAGATAATTATATTCCAGCAGATCCACTTGTTACTCCAGCTCACATTGTTCCAAACTGGTATCTTGCACCTTTTTATGCAATTTTAAGAGCAGTACCTGATAAATTAGGAGGGGTTCTCCTAATGTTTGGTGCGATAGTAATTCTCTTTGTTCTACCTTGGCTTGATAGATCAAAAGTGAGAAGCTGTAATTATAGACCTATATATAAGTGGTTTATGATGGGCTTTTTTGTTAACTTCTTTGCATTAGGCTACGTTGGTATGCTTCCTGCTGAAGGTTTATATCTTTTAATTGCTAGAGTAGGTTTACTTTACTACTTTGGTTTTTTCTTTATCATTACACCTTTTGTTGGTTGGATAGAGAAGCCAAGTAAGCTACCGCTCAGTATTAGTGATGTTTATGCTAAAAATATAGCTCCTAATATTGGTGGAGGAGAAAAAGGAATTCCTTCGCCAGCAATGCAAAAAGATACAAATCTATAATGCGCCTATTACTTATTATTTTTCTATTATTCTCTTCAAATTTATTTGCTGCAGAAATGAGTACTGAAAAAATGCCAAAACATGATTGGTCTTTTAAAGGTGTAACGGGAACTTTTGATAGAGCCGCAATTCAAAGGGGCTATAAAGTTTATAGAGAAGTATGTGCAGGATGTCATTCAATGAAACTTCTGTATTACAGAGATCTTATTGATGTTGGTTTTTCCGAGGCTCAAGTAAAAGTAATTGCTTCTGAATATACTGTATTAGATGGTCCAAATGATGACGGTGAAATGTTTGAAAGACCGGCTAGACCAGCAGACAGGTTTGTCAATCCATATGCTAATGATAACGAGGCAAGAGCAAATAATAATGGAGCTTATCCTCCAGATTTAAGTGTAATTACAAAAGCTAGAAAATATGGGGTTGATTATATTTATAACCTTCTTCTAGGTTATGTTGAACCTCCAAAGGGAATGGAGGTCGGTAATGGGATGTGGTACAATAAATGGATGGCTGGAAATCAAATAGCTATGCCAGCACCTATAGCCGATGGAAGTGTAGATTATGATGATGGCACTGATAATAACGCAGAACAGTTATCGGCTGATGTAACACATTTTCTTCACTGGGCTGCTGAACCAGAAATGGAAGAAAGAAAAAATTTAGGAATCAAAGTAATATTATTCTTTATTATTCTAGGAACAATTGTGTACTTAGCAAAAAACAGACTTTGGCGAGACGTCACTTAGACATTAAATAAAAAGTTCATTACATCACCATCTTTGACGATATAATCTTTACCTTCTTGTCTTAACTTTCCTGAATCTCTACTTCCAGCATCACCATTATTTTCTATATAGTCTCCATAAGAGACAGTTTCTGCTCTAATAAATCCCTTTTCAAAATCAGTGTGAATTTTTCCCGCAGCTTGAGGTGCAAGTGTTTCTTTTTTTATAGTCCATGATCTTGTTTCTTTTGGACCACATGTAAAATAATTTATCAAACCTAAAAGTTCATATCCTGATTTTATAACCTTATTCAATGTTGTTTGATCTAAATTAAGTTCTTTAAGAAATTCAAGTTTTTCTTCTTCATTATCTAATTCTGCTATTTGTGCTTCTATTGATGCAGAGATTAAAACTACAGAATGATTATTTTTTTTGGCAAACTCGATGACTTTTTTTGATAATTCGTTTCCGGTATGAATCGATTCTTCATCTACATTACATATGTACATAGTTGGCTTTAGACTAATTAAGTTAAGACTATTAACAAAGTCAATTTCATTACTAGCAAATTCCTCAATTTTTAAAATACTATTAGCATCTAGTATTTGTAAGATTTTATTGATTATCTCAAATTGATGTTTAGCTTCTTTATCATTTGCTTTTAATTTTTTTTCTAAACTAGTTTTTTTATTATTTAAGCTTTCAAGATCAGCCAATTGCAATTCTAAATTTATTGTTTCAATATCATCTAATGGATCAATTTTTGATGATACATGAGTAATATTAGTATCTTCAAAGCATCTAACAACATGTGCTATTGCATCAACTTCTCTTACATGACCTAAAAATTTATTTCCTAAACCTTCTCCTTGTGAGGCTCCTTTTACTAATCCTGCAATATCAACAAAATCCATAAAAGAAGGAATTATTTTTTCACTCTTTCCAATGATTGCAAGTTTGTCTAATCTGTCATCGGGCACTGCAACTCTTCCTATATTTGGTTCAATAGTTGCAAATGGATAATTTGCAGCCTCCGCTTTATTTGATTGGGTAAGCGCATTGAATAAAGTTGATTTACCAACATTTGGTAATCCAACTATCCCACACTTAAATCCCATAATTAATTTTGCTCACTTATTTTTGTTAAAAATAGAGGAATATCTGAAAATATTAATTCTATATTTTTAACCATTTTATCAATTTTTTTATTTATTATTTCTTCTTCTGATTTTGAAAATTTATTTAAAACATAACTTGAAACTAAATCTTTATGTCCAGGATGATCAATTCCAATACGTATTCTAAAATAATTTTCCCCTATAAATTGGTCAATACTTTCCAATCCATTATGACCTCCGTTTCCACCACCTTGTTTTATTTTTACTTTTGATAATTCTAAATCAAGGTCATCATGTATAACAAAAGTATGGTCTAATTTTATTTTATAAAAATTTACAATTTCTGATACAGCTTTTCCAGATAAATTCATGAATGTAAGAGGTTTTAACACAAAGATTTTTTGATTATTTATTAGACCTGAATATAATTCTTTCATTTTATCTTCTTTGATTTTATCAAATTTAAAATACGAGATTATATTATCCGCTAAATGGAAACCTACATTATGTCTGGTATTTTTATAATTTACGCCTGGGTTCCCAAGTCCACAAATTAAAAACATAAAATGAAATATAAAGTAAAGTTACTTAGATTCTTTATTTTCTTCTTTATTATCAGAAGATTCTTCTTTTTTTTCATCTGATTTCTCTTCACCACCTTCTGCTGCACTTTCTTCAGTTGTTTCTTCAGTTTTAGTTTCAACTTCTACAGTTGGCGGAACTAAAGTAGCTATTACGAAATCTCTATCTGAAATAGTAGGAGCAACTCCCTCGGGTAGTTTAATATTACTAATTTTTACTGCATCACCTATTTCACTTTCAATTAAATCAAATTCTAGTTTGCTAGGTATATTATTTGCATTACATGTTAGTTCAACAAGTCTTCTAACAGTATTTAAAACTCCACCTTTTTTCAAACCAGGACATCTATCTTGATTTAAAAATTCAACAGGAATTTCAACGTTTACTTTTGTATTTTCTTGTACTCTTAGAAAATCAAAATGTATAAGTTGATCACTAACGGGGTGATATTGTAATTGTTTGGGAAGTATTTTTTCTTTCTTTCCATCAACATCAAGATCGATAATTGTTGAATAAAAGGAACCAGTACCCATCAATTTTTTGAGTATTTTATCTTCTAGAGCAATTTTTTTAGGCTCAGTTCCCTTGCCATAAATAATACCAGGTACCAATCCTTTCATTAAAAGACTATGATTTGAACCAATATCTTTATTTCTTTCTATCGCTTTAAAATCACTCATAAAATAAAAAATTTAATCGAAAAGGGCAGACACTGATGTATCAGTGTTAATCCTTTTAATCGCATCTCCCATTAAAGGAGCAATACTAATATGTCTAATGTTTTTTGTGCTTTTTACCTGCTTAGAAGGCTCAATCGTATCTGTTAGCACCAATTCTTTTATGCTTGAATTTTCAATCTTTTTAAGCGCATCTCCAGATAATACTCCATGCACAATATAAGAATAAATTTCTTTAGCTCCATTTTTACTTAGAGCTTCTGCAGCATTACATAACGTGCCTGCAGAGTCAGCTATATCATCTAGTAAGATACAAGTTTTATCTTTTACATCTCCGATAATATTCATCACCTCAGACTCACCAGCCTTTTCTCTTCTTTTATCAGCAATTGCTAGTCCGGCCTCTAACCTCTTTGCAAAAGCTCTAGCTCTAACAACACCACCAACATCAGGTGAAGCAACAACTAAATCTTTGTTTCCATTAAATTTTTCTTTAACATCATCGATTATCGGTCTTACAGAAAAAATATTGTCTAAAGGAATGTCAAAAAAACCTTGAATTTGACCAGCATGTAAATCCATTGTTAATACCCTATCAGCGCCCGCGGATGTAATCAAATTTGCAACAAGTTTGGCAGTTATTGGTGTTCTAGGCCCAGTCTTTCTATCTTGTCTTGCATATCCATAATAAGGGATAACAGCAGTAATCCTTTTTGCTGAACCTCTTCTTGCAGCATCAATTGTGATTAAAAGTTCCATTAAATGGTCATTTGCTGGATGTGATGTTGATTGTATGATGAATACATCTTCACCTCTAATATTTTCATTTATTTCTACAAATATTTCTCTATCATTAAAAGTTCTAACAGATGCATCTGCTAATGGCACATCAATATGTTTAGAAATTTTTTCTGCTAGGGATTTGCTACTATTACAGGCGATTATTTTCATATAATCTAATTAATTACTATATTAGAATAATAATAGATCAACCAAAATTAATCATTAAATGCAATGATATTGAGCATTCTTCCAGTATCTCTAAATTTTTGTGATTCCCTTCGATGGCTAAAAAAAACTCTCTTATTTGAGAAGGTATCTTTGTTAATATTATATATATCTTTAATACCCAATTCCTTAAATTGATAGTTAATTAATCTTCTTAAATTAAATAAATCTTTGTCTTTATTTTTGTGTTTGAAGAAAACAGAGTATTTTTTATTTTTGCTTATAAACTTACTTTTAAAGTCTTTTGATACTTCAAAGTTTTTAAAACTCAGACAAGGACCAATAAGTACAACAATATTTTTTTTCATTATTTTTTGTTTAACAAAATATTCTATACCTTTAGCAGCTATATTTTTTAATGATCCTCTCCAACCCGAATGAAGAGCGCAAATATATTTTGTATTTTTATCAAAAATAAAAATAGGACAGCAATCTGCAGTTAAAACTCCTAAAGCTATTTGCTTATTGCTTGTGATTAATCCATCTCCAGAATATTTATTACCTATATTTTTTTTATTAATTTCTACAATCTTGTTGGAGTGTATTTGATTAATAAATTTAACCTTTTTTTTGATATTTAAATTTTTTAGACAGATATCAATATTTTTATTTACATTTGTTTTAGTATCTTTGTGGTTTAAGCCACAGTTTAATGAATTGTTTTCTTTTTTTGATACTCCACCATTTCTAGTAAAAAAACCAGCTCTAACAAAAGACTTAATTTTTGCATGTGTAAAATAATTTTTAGTAATCATAAGTTAGAAACAACAAGACACTTAAATAAGTTTCCCATCCTATCAACATTAATTAATCTATCTACTTCTTCATCTAATAAATTTTTCTTTAAATTTAAATTTTTAGATAGCAATTTTTTCTTTCGATCTAATATTCCATATTTTATTAAAAAATCTCTTTGTGAAACAAATTCTTTTATTTTTAATTTTTGTTGTTTTGCTATTTCAATTAATTCGTTGAAATTTACATGACTTGAAATGTCTTGCTGACCTATATTTTCAAATATACTGGTTTTTTTATGATTATATATTGCTTGTAACGTAAAGTTTTTTATCTTCTTATTATATCCATAATCGATTAAAATACACACACCTCTATTTTTTTTGATATGTTTACAAATTTGCTCAAAATATTTATTTCTTGAATAAGAAACTTCATAAATTTTTTGTCTTTTGTATTTACTTAAATAATTTAAAATTTTTTTACTAATTACTCGTTTATTTATAGAATAATATTTATTTTCCTTTTCATTAAATTTTACATATCTTTCAAACCAATTATTATTATCATTTAAAAATTGCCTTACAGGAAAACAATCAAAAAATTCATTTGAATATATTATTGAAGGCAGTTTAGATCTGAAATTCAAAGCTTTTGACCATCTAATTTCAGATTGTTTAAAATAATTTAAATTTTTTTCTTGTATTTTTCTTAATTCTTTATTTATTTCTATAAAATAAATCTTAGCATTTTTAAAAAAATTTGGAAGTATCTTTGCAGTTCTTTCAATATCTTTAAATAATGTGCCATTTCCTGGGCCCAATTCAATTAAATTAAATTTTGAGTTAATTTTTTCTTTCCAATGATAAAGTAAATACACACCAATAATTTCTCCAAACATTTGTGAAATTTCTGGAGATGTAACAAAGTCAAATTTTCTTCCTATTGGTTTTTTTCTTAAGTAATAACCATTATTTCCAAAAAGAGCGAATTCTATAAACTTATCTAAACGAAAATTTTTTTCATTTTTAAGAAGTTTTGTTTTATTAATTTTTCTTTTGCTTAACATTTTGAATTATCAATATTCCAAAAATAAAAAAAGGTATACATAGTATTTGACCCATTGAAATAAAATTAAAAATTAACCCTAGGTGCAAATCTGGCTCTCTTAAATATTCAACTGAAAATCTAAATATGGAATATAATATTAAAAATAAGCCGCTAATTACTCCATAAATTTTGTATTTTTTTATCTTATAAAAATAGATTAATAATATTAGGAATAAAATAATTCCCTCGAGAAAAGCTTCATATATTTGTGAAGGATGTCTTGGTATATTATCTATTGATGGATAAACAACTGATATATAAAAATCAGTTGGTCTACCTATTAGCTCTGTATTAATAAAGTTTGCAATTCTACCAAAGAATAATCCAATAGGAGCAACGATTGAAACTAAATCAGACAGGTAGAAAAAACTTTTTCCATTAATTTTTGCAAATATCAAAATACTTATTATTATACCAGTCAATCCACCATGAAATGACATACCACCATTCCAGATCCCAAATAGATAAAAAGGATTAGTTAAAAATTCATTTAATTGATAAAAAATAACATAACCTGTTCGTCCTCCAATAATTACACCTAATACTGCCCAGACAAGAAAGCTATCTATATTTTTATTGCTGTATTGTTTTCCATAAATTGTGTTTAATCTTTTTATAATATAAATTCCTAATAGAAATCCCAAGATATATGCTAAACTGTACCATCTTATCTCAATGAAACCGATTGATAAGATGACAGGATCTATTGATGGTTGAATAAAAATCATTTATCTATATTTAATATTATAACATGGTTGATAGAAACAAAATACTCTCCGATTTATCAAAATTTGCAGTTGATGCTATGAGCACTTTTTCAGGTGTTAAAGAGGAGATTGAAACAATTGTATCCTTACGAGTTAACAAAATAATAAAAAAAATGAACCTCGTTAAAAAAGATGAATTTGATGTACTAAAAAAAATGGTGCAAAAAGTAATGATGGAAAATGAAAAATTAAAAAAAACATCTTCAAAATCATTAAAATCTAAGAAAAAAACACTCAAAAAGAAAAAAACTATTAAAAAGAAATCAAAAAGGTAGGAATCCTCAACTAATTCACATTTTTTATAGATTTTGCCTTGCAAAATACGACTCCAATTTAGTAATCAACATATAGTACTAATTATATGTGCTATTACTAGATAGTGTATGGAAAATGAGAATATATTGTTAAATCCCATAGATATCATTGAAGATGTTATTCATCAAAAAAAATGGAATTTTAGTAGAGCTCATGATCATGAATTAGTTGCTGAGATTGCATCCCACTGGTGTGCTTACAGATTATATTTCACGTGGTCTGAAAACATTAATGCTCTAAGCTTTTCAATAACTTTTGATATTAAGTTTCCTGAAACAAAACTTAATAAGGCGTATGAACTATTAGGACTTATAAATGAGAATTTATGGATTGGGCATTTTGATATAACAAGTAAAAATGGTATCCCAGCTTTTAGACATACTTTATTATCAAATAATTCAACAGAAACATTACACAAAAAGTTTGAGGATCTTGTTGATATTGGAATTTATGAATGTGAAAAATTTTATCCAAGTTTTCAGCAAGTTCTCTTTGACAATATTCCTCCTAAAGAAGCTATAAAATTTTCTAATTTTGAAGTTATTGGTAGAGCTTAATTTTTATAATAAAACTGCTATATTATAAAAAATGAAAAATATCTTATTAATTGGATGTGGTCACATGGGAGGATCTTTAATGTCTGGTTGGTCTAATTCTAAGAATTACACTATCAGTGTTATAGATAAAAAAAAATATGCAATTCTTAAAAAAAGAAATAGTAATAAGAAAATAAAATTTTTTAAATCAATTAATGATATAAACAAACAAAATAATTTTGATTTTATAATATTTGCAACTCGACCTCTTGAATTAACAAATGTTTTTAAAGAATTAAAAAATGTAAATTTTAATAAAAAATCAATAGCAATAAGTGTAATAGCAGGGAAAAAAACAGAAATTTTTAAAAATAATCTATTAAATATTAGAAAAATTGTGAGAGTAATGCCAAACATGCCTGCATTAATAGGAGAAGGCGTTCATTGCATTTATACTAATAAATCTATTAATAAAAAAGAAATTGAAGAGATTGATAAATTGTTCTCTTTGAGCGGCAAAACACTTTTTTTTAATAGTGAAACTTTTATAGACAAAGCAACAGCAGTATCAGGGAGTGGTCCAGGTTTTATATTTCAATTAATTGATATTATGGAAAAATCTGCAATTAATTTAGGTTTTTCCAAAAACACAGCTAAAATTTTAATTAATGAAACTTTTAGAGGTTCTATAAATCTATTAAACTCTAATAATATTTCTGCTGAAAAAATGGTTCAAACTGTTGCAACTAAAGGAGGTACAACCGAAGCAGGAATTAAGAAAATGAAAATAAATAAGGTTGATAATATTTTAAATCAAGTTTTTAAGGCAGCATATAAAAGAGCAAAACAACAAGGTGAAGGTAAGTGAATCAAAATAAAATATCTCTAGCAAAAAAGACTTTAAAATATTTAGAGAAAAAAAAATTAACAGACATTAATCTTAAAATTTTTTTATCTAATTCTAAAGTTCCAAATATGAATAATAAAATTGATTTAGTCATAAATATTAATGACTTCTTTGATTTTCAATTAAAAAAAAATCTTGTTAATATAGAAAAGTCATCACAGAGAGATATGTTATTTGAAATTATGATGGCACGTTATGATATATTGAATGAATATAGAGCTTCTGTAAAAAATATAATTAATTATTTTATTTCTAGACCACGAGGAGTATTAAAACTTATTCCTAAATTAATTGAGAGCAAAATTTTAATTGCTACTTTTTCAAATATTAATCTTAGTGGTATTCAAGGTGTTATAAAAATAAAAATTATTTTTGTGCTTTATTATATAACTTTATTTACTTGGTTTAATGATGAAAATGAAAGTTTAGAAAAAACAATGAGTGTCTTAGATAAATATTTAAATAATATTGAAAAATTTATAAAATTTTCATGAGCTCTCATAATATTATAAATTACAAAGAATTTGAAAATGTAGATATAAGAATAGGAACAGTAATTGAAGCCTATGAATATAATGAACTTAAAAAACCATCCATAATTTTGAAAATAGATTTTGGTAAAAAAATTGGTATAAAAAAAACTTCTGCACAATTACAAAAATATTATAAAAGTGATGAATTAATTAATAAGCAAGTTATTGCTGTTGTAAACTTTGAACCTAAACAAATTGGTAAAATTATTTCAGAAGTATTAGTTCTTGGTGTGCCAGATTTAGAAAATGAACCAGTTTTATTATCTCCAGATAAAGCAGTAAATAATGGGGGTAAACTATTTTAAAATCAAAGAGGAAGTAAAACTTTAAGTTGAAGACCTCCAAGATTTGACTCAGATAATTTAACATCACCTCCATGTGATCTAATAATATCCCTTGTAATAGTTAATCCTAAACCGCTTTCTCCTTTAAGTTTATTCCTGGAAGGATCTAAAGTAAAAAATGGTTTAAATACATCTTCATATTTATCTCTTGGTATACCCTCACCATCATCGTTGAATTCAATCACACAATCTTTTTCATTTTTATAGAGATTTATCTCAATTTTTTTTGCATATCTTTGTGAATTATCAATTATATTATTAAACGCTCTTTTAAGCTGAATTTGTCTTCCTGATGATTGAATTATGGTCTTTTCATTTAAAACTAAATCAATATTATTTTTTTCAACTGTCTTAATAATATCAGCAATTAATTCATTTATAACAATAGTTTCAATTGGTTCAGGCGATTCTGTTTTTACAAAACTAACATAGCTATCCAACATTGACGTCATTTCATTAACATCTGCTTCGAGTTCAGATTTTGCCTTTTCATCTTTCATCAATGAAATTTGAAGTTTCATTCTTGTTAATGGCGTTCTTAGGTCATGACTAACTCCTGCAAGCATTTCTGTTCTTTGTTTTAAAAATCTTTTAATTCTTGTTCTCATCTGGTTAAAAGCATTAGCTGTTTGTCTTATTTCATATGCTCCTGCAGTCTTAATATCTGGTGCATCTAAACCTCTTCCAAATGTCTCAGCAATTATAGCCAACCTTTTAAGAGGCCTTAATTGTCTGCTCATTAAAAAATAAGACATAAAAAAAAGAATTATAGAGGCAAATATCATCCATAAAAGAAACACAAAAGCAGATTCACTGTAAAGTCTATCCTTATCTACAATAATTTCTAAAATATCTTTATCAATTTGAATATATATTAGAACACCTTCTTCAAGATTAGATAAATCATAATCAAATTTTCTTTTTAAATTACTTAAGGATTGATTTAATCTTTTAGATAATATGCCTGAGTTTAGATTAAATTTTGAAGATAATAATTCTTTATCTTTAACAATATTTATTTTCATTTTGAAATCCTGTTTCGCTACATTAAGTGCATTATTAGTAAGATCACTATCAATTAATTTAACTAGAACATTGATATCTGCAGCTACAGATTCAGTTAATCTCTTAGAAATAATACTCCATGATGTTTGGTAAAAAACAAATGAAGTAAGTAAAACTATAATAATTATAGGGACGAAAATTATAATTATTGATCTTCCTATTAAGGTAGAAGGTATTATTTTTTTAATCATTAAATTTCATTACAAATTAATTTATATCCTTTTCCTCTTATGGTTTTAATATACTGTGGTTGTTTTGCATTTATTTCAATTTTTTGCCTCAAACGTGTAACTTGAACATCAACTTTTCTTAGTTCTGTTTCATCAAATTCTTGATCTGCTAACTCTTCCCTTAGCACAATACTGTTTCTTTTATTAATCAGCTTCATAAGTAAATTATTCTCACCTTCAGTTAAATAAATTGATTTATCTTTTTTTTGTAGTTTGAAATTTGATGTATCAAAAATAAATTCACCAAATGAAATCTTTATTTTTTTAACCTTAAAGTTTTCAAATAAATCTAGTAATTTTTTAATTCTTAAAAATAATTCTTCTGGTTCAAATGGTTTTGATAGATAATCATCAGCACCAAGTTTTAATCCATCAATTTTATCCTTGTCCTCTCCCATTGCTGTAAGCATTATTATTGGCGTATTAGAAAACTGTTTTATATGATCAATTAGCTTAATGCCATCACCACTTGGCATCATTCTGTCAAGAATAATCAAATCGAATATAGCAATTGATAAAATATCTTTGGCTTCATCATAATCCTCACTAAGATAAATTTCTAAATTTTTTTCTCTTAAATAATCTTTTAGTAATTCTCTTAGTCTTTTATCATCATCGACAATCAAAATATTTTTTTTCATATTAATTATTTATTTCATCAAACTTTTTTTTATTTGAATCTTCGACCATCTCATAAAGAATTTTTTTAAAACCATTTATGTCTATTTCATTAAAGTTTAATAAAACTTTTCTGATTTTCTTTATTTGAATTTCTGATAAATTTTTTTCTAGTTCTTGACCTTTTTTTGATAAAATCAGTTTCTTTGTTCGTTTATCATCTCCTACTGATAAAATAATATATTTCTCCTTAACAAGTTGATTTAATACTCTTGATAAACTTTGTTTAGTAATTTTTAATATGGACAAAAGTTCTTTTATTGTAAGATTTTTTTGCTTACCAACAAAATATATCACTCTATGATGCGCTCTACCGAAATTTATCTTCTCTAAAATTTTATCAGGGCCTTCTGTAAAGTCTCTATATGAAAAAAATAATAGCTCTATAATCTTCCTTATCTCACCTTCATTTAAAAAGAGTGGTGTTAACAACTTATTTAGGTCAGCCATATTGACTTAATTATGCATCACTGATAGTCAATTGTCATTAAAAAAGTTAATTAAGGATATGCTTAAATCATTTGAAAATAGAGATGGATGGATCTGGATGAATGGTAAAATAATACCATGGCAGGATGCAAATTCTCATATAATTTCTCAAGGACTTCATTATGCAAGCGCTGTTTTTGAAGGTGAGAGAGCTTATAATGGAAAGATTTTTAAATCAGAGCAACATACTAAAAGGTTTTTTAAATCTGCTGAAATAATTGGAATGGAAATTCCTTTCACACATGATCAAATTAATAAAGCAAAATATGATCTCATTGATAAAATGAATTACAAAAATTGTTATGTTAGGCCACTTGCTTGGAGAGGTGGAGATCAGATGGGATTATCAACTACTAAATCAAATATCAACGTAGCGATTGCAGTTTGGGATGACTGGGCAACTTATTTTAAAATTGAAGATCAAAAAGCTGGTTTAAAATTAATTACGTCACCTTGGAAAAGACCTGCACCGGATACAGCTCCATATGAAGCAAAAGCTTCTGGACCTTATATCATTTGTACTTTGTCAAAAGAATTTGCAGAAAATAAAGGTTATCACGATGCTTTGATGTTAGATTATCGAGGTTATGTTGCTGAAGGTACAGGAGCAAATATTTTTTTTATTAAAGATAGTAATATTCATACTCCTATTCCAGACTGTTTTCTTAACGGGATTACACGTCAAACGGTCATTGAAATGGCATCTAATCAAGGATTTAAAATAACAGAAAAACATATAATGCCTAATGAAATAGGAAATTATGATGAGGCTTTTTTAACGGGAACAGCTGCTGAAATTACTCCTATAAGATCAATTGATGATTTTAAATATAATACAGGAGATAACACAACTACTTTCAAATTTATGAATGATTTTAGTGATATGGTTAAAAATTCTATTTAGAATTTTCTAACCATTCATCATCTTTATAATAAAATTCATTTTTCCAAAATGGTGCATCTTTCTTTAAATAATCCATAATAAACTCACAAGCATTAAAGCTATCTTTTCTATGTTGTGAAAAACAACTAACTAAAACTATTTTTTCGTTAACATTTAGTTTTCCATATCTATGGATGATTAAAGTATCAATTAAGCTCCATTTTTTTAATGCATTATTTTCAATTTTTGACAACTCTTTAAATGCCATTTCTTCGTAAACTTCTAAATTTAAATATTTAACATCTTTATTATTGTTTAAATCTCTCACATAACCAACAAAAGAAGTTTGAGCACCTATGTCTGAATGTTTATTTTTAATTTTATCTATTTCTTCTTCTAAATTAAAATTTTTTTTTTGTATTTTTATCATCACCCACCACTAACTGGTGGAAAGATTGCAATTTCATCAATTGGTTTTAAACTCAAATTTTCTGAAACATATTCCTGATTAACTGCAAATCTTAAAACGTCATGTAAAAAATGTTTTCTTAGATCAGGATACAAATTTTCTAAATATTTTTTTAATTCTTGTATAGTTTTAGGGTGATTTATATCAATTACGTCGTCATCTTTATTTGTTATATCCTTAATCCAAGCAAAATATCGAATTCTCATTTTAAAAATGTTTTATTGATCCTTTAATATAATCATAGGCCGTATAGAGAGTTAGAATTCCAGCAATCCATAGAAAAGTCTTACCTAAATAAATAATAAATAATAAATTAAGATTACTCTCAGATAATATAAGTAATCCAAGTGCAGCTAGTTGAAGGAAGGTTTTTGCTTTTGCAATTCTTGAAACTGGTATACTAATTTTTATCCCAGCTAAGTATTCCCTTAAACCTGATACTGTTATTTCTCTTAATAATATTATTAGGGCTGGAATAGTATCCCAGTCTTTTATTACACCTTTAGAGGTTAAAATAAGAATAACTGCTGCTACTAATAATTTATCTGCAATTGGATCTAAAAATGTTCCAAAGTTTGTAACTTCATTTCTTAGTCTTGCTAAATAACCATCAAAGTAATCTGTTATTCCAGCTAAACAAAATAATATAAAAGCAATCCAGCCAAAATATGGATTCGTAAGATATATACAAAGAACTATAATTGGGATTATAGCTATTCTAATTATTGTTAGAATATTTGATATATTCATCTATATTCTTTGTAGATGAAGAATTTTTTAAACGCTATGAAAATATTCATAAATTTTTGTTAGAATTGACTCAGGTATAGATTTAACCTCTTTTAATTCATCTAAACTAGCTAATTTTAATTTCTCCACTGTGCCAAAGTGTTTTTTTAAAATTTTCTTTCTTTCAGGACCTACCCCTTCTATTTCATCAAATACAGATCTTACACTCATCTTTGCTCTCTTTGATCGATGAGTTGTTATTGCAAATCTATGGACCTCATCTCTAATATTTTGTAAAAAATGAAGAAGTGGATTATTTTCATTTAATCTATGTGTAAATTTATCATGTATTAGAATTTCTCTACCTGAATCTCTTTCCTCACCTTTTGCCATAGAGATTATTGGTATATCTATTTTTAATCTATCTAAAACTTTTTTTGCAGAATTATATTGTCCTTTTCCTCCATCTATAAGCAACAAACTTGGCAAATCTAATTCGTCTTGAAATTTTGAATTACTAAATCTCCTAGTAAGCATTTCCTTCATCATATAATAATCATCAACTTTATTTTTGTTTTCTTCTAGATTAAATCGAATATTAAATTTCCTATAATTTGATTTTATAAATCCATTTTGATTATAGGCAATCATTACACCTATAGGATGTTTTCCAAATGTATGGCTGTTATCGTAAGCTTCTATTTTAATAATTTCACCTTTGAGTTTAAATATTTTTTTTATTTCTAAATTAAAATTATCAAAAGATTTAAGTTTATTTAATTTAATATCTAAATTTATTTTAGAATTTTTTTCTGCAAATTTAAGTAAGTTTTTTTTAGGTCCCTTAAATGGTTTAATGAATTTTGTTTTATCAAAATTTTTTCCTAAAATTTGTGAATTATTATTTTTGTCAATAGTTATGTTAGTAATAATTGTTTCAGGAATATCTTTCTCTGCATAAAATATATTTAAGAAACCTAACATTATTTCCTCGTGATCCAATAAATTGTCATGATCTGGGTAGAAAGCTTTACCACCATAAGAAGTATTATTTCTAAAAAAACTTCCATAAATACATGTTTTGCCTTCATTTGATGTTATTGCAAAAATGTCAGCGTTTTTAATATCCTTAATCTTAATTGAATTATTTTGCTCAATATGTTTTAGGGCTTTAAGCCTATCTCTTAAAGATGCCGCTAATTCAAAATTATTTTTTTTTGAAGCCTTATACATTTGATCTGTAAAATTTTTTTGTATTTTTTGAGAATTACCACTGCTTAGAAAATCGTCTGCTGCTTCTATTAATTTTGAATAGGCTTCTTTTGTAATTTTTCCTCCACAGGGACCAGAACATCTTTTAAGATAATAATTGAAGCACAATTTATTTCCTGCATTAACCTCTTTATCTGTGCATGATCTTAAAAGAAATATCCTTTGTATTGTATTAATAGTTCTATTTACTGCATCTGGACTTGCAAATGGTCCATAATATCTTCCCTTTTTCGTTTGTGGACCACGATGTTTTTCAATTCTAGGAAAATCATGTTCTGAAGAAATAAATATGTAAGGGAATGATTTATCATCTCTTAATAGAACATTAAATCTCGGCTTATGTTTTTTAATTAAATTACATTCAAGGATGATTGCTTCTAATTCTGTATTTGTAACAAAAAAATTCATTGATTTAGTTAGACTAACCATTCTTTGAATTCTTCTGGTTAGGTTATTTAGAGATAGATAATTCTTTACTCTATTTGATAATATTTTTGCTTTTCCAATATATAAAATATTACCTTTATCATCCTGCATTTGGTAAACACCAGGTTGATTTGGTAAAGTTTTAGAAGTAGCCTTAATAATCTCTTGTCCAAGAAGCGTCATTTTATCAATCGCAAATAATTAATTTTTCTTTAAATAGGAATTTTATAAAATTAATAAATAACTAACAAGATTATTGTAGTTCATTTAATAATTAATTTAATGTAGGTAAGAATAATATATTAAAGGTTTTATTATGGCAAAAATGACAACAGAAGAGGCTTTCGTAAAAGTTTTACAGAAACACGGTATTCAACACGCTTTTGGAATAATTGGATCTGCATTTATGCCGATATCTGATCTTTTTCCTAAAGCTGGAATAACATTTTGGGATGTTGCTCATGAGTCAAACGGCGGAATTATGGCTGATGGCTATACTAGATCAACTGGTAAAATCGCAATGTGTATTGCGCAAAATGGACCTGGTATAACCGGTTTAGTTACACCTATAAAAACTGCCTTTTGGAATCATACTCCAATGCTCTTAGTTACTCCTCAAGCAGCTAACAAAACTATTGGTCAAGGAGGCTTCCAAGAAGTTGAGCAAATGAACTTATTTAAAGATATGGTGTGTTATCAAGAAGAGGTTAGGGATCCATCTAGAGTTGCGGAAGTTTTAAATAGAGTTATTTCAAAAGCTATTAAAGGATCTGCTCCTGCTCAATTAAATATACCAAGAGATTTTTGGACTCAAGTCGTTGATATTGATCTACCACCAATTATAAAATTTGAAAGACCTTCTGGTGGAATTGAAGCAATTAAGGAAGCCGCAAATCTTTTATCTAATGCAAAATTCCCTGTTATTTTATCTGGCGCTGGAGTGATTTTATCTGACGCTATTGATCATTGTAAACAACTTGCAGAAAAATTAAGTGCCCCCGTTGCTTGTGGATATCAACATAATGATAGTTTTCCGGGCAAACATCCTCTAGCGGTTGGTCCTTTAGGATATAATGGATCTAAAGCAGCAATGGAAATAATCTCCAAGGCAGATGTAGTGCTAGCACTTGGTACAAGATTAAATCCCTTCTCAACTTTGCCAGGTTATGGAATAGACTATTGGCCAAAAAATGCAGATGTCATTCAAGTTGACATCAATTCTGATCGCATTGGCTTAACAAAAAAAATTAGTATTGGTATTTGTGGAGATGCAAAATTGGTTACAGAACAGATTTTAGAAAATCTTACAACAAATGCAGGTGATCAAGATAGAAAAGAACGAGAAGAGTTAATTCATAAGACAAAGTCTGCTTGGCTACAAACATTAACTGGCCTTGATCATGAAGAAGATGATCCTGGCACATCTTGGAATAAAGACTCACGAGATAGAGAACCTGAGAAAATGTCACCAAGAATGGCATGGAGAGCTATTCAAGCAGGCTTACCTGAGGATGCAATTATATCAAGTGATATAGGAAATAATTGTGCAATTGGTAACGCTTACCCAACATTTGAGAATGGTAGAAAATATTTAGCACCTGGTTTGTTTGGACCATGTGGTTATGGTTTTCCATCTGTAATTGGCGCAAAAATAGGCTGTCCCAATACACCTGTTGTAGGTTTTGCAGGTGATGGCGCATTTGGAATTAGTATGAGTGAAATGACTTCTTGCAATAGAGATGGATGGCCAAATATTACAATGATAATTTTTAGAAATTATCAATGGGGAGCAGAGAAAAGAAATACTACACTGTGGTATAATAATAATTTTGTTGGAACTGAACTTGATCCTAAATTAAGCTATGCAAAAATAGCTGAGGCTTGTGGTTTTAAGGGAGTTAAAGTCAATACTCAAGAGGAACTAACAGAGGCTTTACAACAATCTTGTAAAGATCAGATGCAAGGAATAACAACCTTCATTGAAGTAATGCTTAATCAAGAATTAGGTGAACCCTTTAGAAGAGATGCAATGAAAGCTCCAGTAGAAGTAGCTGGAATTGATCCTAAAGATACAGTTGTTCAATAATCATTTTTGATCCTTAATTATTAGATCAGAACCTTTTTCAGCAATCATCATTGTTGGTGCATTAGTATTGCCAGATGTAATAGTAGGCATCACAGATGCATCAACTACTCTTAAGTTGTTTATACCTTTTACTTTGAGATTATCATTTACAACTGAGTTTTCATCATTTCCCATTCTACATGTACTAACTGGATGAAAAATAGTATTCGCAAATTTACCTGCTTCTCTTGCTAACGATTCATTATCATTAAATTCTATTCCAGGTCTGTATTCTTTTGGTTGATATTTATTGTATGCCTTTGACTCTAAAACTATTTTTCTAACAATTTTAATTGATTTCGCTGCAATCTCTCTATCTTCGTAAGTAGACAGGTAGTTCATTTTTATTTTTGGATAAATTCTTGTATCAGAAGATTTGATTTCTATTGTTCCTCTACTTGTTGGGCGAACATTTGTAATCGTAGGTGTAAAAGCTGAAAATTTATGTAGTTCAGCTTTACCTAATAAATCAGTACTAGCAGGTGAAATATGAAACTGTAAATTAGGATTTTCTAAATAGGAGTCACTTTTAATGAAACCACACAAATAACTAGCTCCAACTGTTAATGGGCCTTTTCTATAAATTAAATAATTTAATCCAGTTAAAAATTTTTTTGTAAAACTGTGATATATATCATTTAATGTTTCTAGATTTTTAACTTTGTATACAGGTCTTAACATTAAATGATCAGTCAAATTTTTTCCAACACCATTAATTTCCCTAACGATATTAATATTATTCTTATTTAATAATTCACCTGGTCCAACACCTGATGTTTGCAGTATATGAGGGGAACCGATAGTACCTGCACATAATAAAACTTCTCTATTTACAGAATAAACAAATTCTTCATTGCCTCTCCATACGTTGACATTTTTTACTTTCAAGTTTTCAAAGGTTAAATTTTTTACATGTGCATTTGTAATGATTTTTAAATTTTTTCTATTTTTTACAGGATTTAAAAAACCTACAGCAGAACTACATCTAAAACCTCTATCAATTGTCATTGGGAAATATCCCATACCTTCATTATCACCGTCATTAAAATCAGAATTTTTTTTGTAACCAAATTCCTCCGCAGCATCTAAAAATAAATCTAATAATTTAAATTTTGATCTAATTTGTTCTACTTTGATAGGGCCACTGTCTCCATGAAAATCACTTTTCGAGATTTTATAATTTTCTGATTTTCTAAAATAAGGTAATACATCATCCCAAGACCAACCAATATTTCCTAGTTGTCTCCAGTAATTATAGTCATTAGCATGACCTCTAATATACAGCATACCATTTATTGACGAACTACCACCCAGAGTTTTTCCTCTTGGAATAAGCATTTTTCTATTATTACAAAATTCTTCCTCTTCAGTAGTAAAACACCAATCCGTATTTGGGTTATGCATCGTTTTAAAGTATCCACCAGGAATATGTATCCAAGGATTTATATCTTTACCACCAGCTTCAATTAATAAAACTCTAATATCTTTGTTTTCTGTGAGCCTATTTGCTAAAATACAACCAGCTGTTCCAGCACCAATTATAATATAATCGAATTGTTCATTCATTATTAAGTATTTTTTTTTATTATATACTAATTAAATTAAACATATAACTAACTAAAATAATTAAAATTATTAATGGATATATTTCTCGCAATAATAGGATTGGGTCTCTTAGTATTAGGTGCAGAAATTGTTATTAGGGGTTCAATTAGTTTTGGAAAAAAAATAAATATTTCATTATTTGCTATCGGAGTTGTAATTGTAGCTGGGGGTACGTCATTGCCTGAGTTGGCAAGTAGCATTAATGCAGTCCTAAATAATTATTCTGACCTTGCTTTAGGTGCAGTAGTTGGGAGTAATATAGCAAATCTAGTACTTGTTATGGCTGCTACGACAATAATTTTTCCAATTGTAAACATAAATAAGAATCAAATTAATCAAGCATGGATCAATATCTTCTTAGGCATTGTTTTAATTTTTATGACTTTTTTTTATTTCAATTATATTTTTGGAATAGTAGCTATTCTTACTCTTATTTATTTAATGTACATTCAAATGAAAAAAGGAGAAATAGATAATACAGAAATAGATAAAAATGATTACTCAACGATAATTTCATTAATATTAATTGTACTAGGTATTATTTTTATAGTTTTTGGTTCAGATTTATTAGTTAGTTCAGCAATTGAAATAGCAAAAAACTATAATGTTTCTGAGGCAGTTATAGGATTATCATTAATTGCATTTGGCACATCACTCCCTGAATTAGTTGTTGGAATTTTATCTGCAATTAAAAAGAAAGTTGATTTTGCTCTAGGGAATATTTTAGGATCAAATATTTATAATGTTCTTGGTGTTCTAGGTATTAGTTCTTTGTTTGGTAATTTTACATTACCGGAAATATTCTTAAAACAAGATTTATTAATTATGGTTGCTATTACTTCAATAGTTCTAATCTTTATGCTTTCAATGAAAAAAATTGGACGAATATATGGAATTTTAGGTTTATCTATCTATGTTTCTTATTTGTACTATATTTTTTAATTTATATTTAAAATTTAGTTTAAATTTAAATTAAATTGGTTAAATAAAACTTAATATGTTTATTGATAAATTAGAAAAATTACAACATCAGCTTATTGAAAATAATTTAGATGCATTCGTAATTATTCCAGGTTCAAACTTTAGGTATTTAACTGGTGGCGATTTTCACTTGATGGAAAGACCAACAGCGTTAATTATTTCCAAAAATCAAAAACCTCTAGCAATACTTCCAGTACTAGAAGTTGATAGTTTTAGAAAACTGAATATTGATGCTGAAATTTTTCAATGGCAAGATAGTGATGGATATCAAGATGCATTTAATAAAGCATTTGAAAAAATTAAAAATTGTAAATCTTTAGGTGTTGAAGGCCAAAGGATGAGGGTTTTTGAATATGAAGCTATAAAAAACGCAAATAAAGATTTAAATATCAGTAATGCTCAAAGAATAATAAGTAATATACGATTACGTAAAAATAGTGATGATGTAGAAAATTTACAAAAAGCTATCAAAATTGCAGAAACAACGTTAGCTAATACTATTAATTATGTAGAAATAGGAAAGTCGGAAATAGAAATTAAAAATTTTCTACTCCAACAACTTTATGAAAATGGTGCTGAAGGTATTGCATTTGATCCTATTGTTTTGGCAGGTGCTAACTCAGCACTTCCTCATGGTCATTCAAGTAATGATTATTTTTTAAAAGATGGTGATTGTCTCCTTTTCGATTTTGGAGCAGTAGTGAATGGTTATAATTCAGATATAACGAGAACTTTTTTTGTTGGTTCTGCTTCAGATGAGCAAAAAAATTTTTATGATGCAGTTTTGAAAGCAAATAAATTGGGATTAAGTATTTCAAAACCTAATTTAACTATGCATAATCTAGATGACAGTGTACTCAATTCTCTAGAAGATTCTGGTTATAAAGATTATATTGTCCACAAAACCGGACATGGTCTTGGACTAGATGTACATGAAGATCCATATATTATGAGAAAAAATAATGAGCTTCTTGAGGAAGGCATGGTAATCACTATTGAACCCGGTCTTTATAAACAAGGAGATCTTGGTGTTAGAATTGAGGATGATGTTTTAATTACAAATGATGGATGTAGAAGTTTAACTACCTTTTCTAAAGAATTAAGAATTATTTAGTTTTCATATTTTGCTGATGAAATAAAAAATATCCAGATAGTAAACTAGCAAAAGGTTTAGCAAGCTTTACAGTATTTGAATTATAATAAAACTCTTTATGCAGTATATTCATTGTTCCTAATATTATGTTATTATTGATAACAGGAATATTGATTATAGATCCACAACCTAGACTTGATATCACTTCATGATCAAAAAATAATTTTTTTATTGTCTTCATATCTTTTCCAAGAAAATTTTTTTTATTCAAAACAACTTTTTTTGTCCACTCATTTTTAGGTATTGGTTTTGTGCCAAGAAGAGGATATGCTTCAATATTGCTAGAGTATACTCTTTCAACATACTTCAATGATTTATCTACAACCATCAGTGTAAATAATTTATGCCCTATAATCTTTTTAACTTTTAAATCTAATTCTTTGAAAAATTTTTTAGAATTTTGAGAATTTGTTTTATTTATTAATTCTACTAAAATTTTATTATGGTTTTGTTGCATCTTCTTCATCAGTTACGGTTGGTATAGCTCTTATAAGAGTTTTTGTGTATTCACTTTTTGGGTTTTGGAAAATTTCTATTGTTTCTCCAGTTTCTTCAATTTTACCTTTATTCATTACAACTACTTTATTAGCAATATTTTTTACAACACTTAAATCATGGGTAATAAAAATGTATGTAAGATTAAATTTCTTTTTTATGTCTAATAATAAATTTAATACTTTTGATTGAACAATAACGTCCAAAGCTGAGGTTGGCTCATCAAGAATTATAACTTTTGGTTCTGTTGCTAAAGCTCTTGCGATTGCAACTCTTTGTTTCTGCCCTCCAGATAATGTATCCGGATATCTATCCATAAAATTGCTTTCTAAACCAACAAAAGATAAGAGTTCTTCAACTTTTTCTTTGTATTTATTTTTTTCTACAATTTCATGAATCTGTAATGGCAAGGCTATAGTGCTGTAGATAGTTTTTTTGGGATTTAATGTCGACATTGGATTTTGCTGAACAAACTGGATTAGTTTCCTAAGTTGAAGACTTCTGTTTTTAATTAGTATTTTATTTTCAAATAAAACTTCCCCCTCATCTTGTTGATAGATACCTAATATAATATTAGCTAATGTTGTTTTGCCAGAACCTGACTCTCCAACAATTGCAAAACAATCTCTCTCTAATATTTCTAAGTTTATATTTGATAGTGCTTTCACTATATTATTTTTAATTGTAAATTGTTTTGAAATATCTCGTATCTTAATCATTTTGGATGTGTAAATTTTGGAATTTCAGCGTAGTTAGGAGCATTATCATTGTGAATTGGTATACTAGTGCCATTTAATTTTGGAATAGATTGTAACAACGCTTCAGTATAGGGATGACCTGGATTTTTAAATACTTGAGACTTAGTTCCTTCTTCTACAATAACACCTCTGTAAATGACATAGACTTTCTCTGCAAATCTTCTAACAACTCCCATGTTATGAGTAATTAAAAGTACAGCTGTATTCGTTACCTTTGTTAAATCATCCATTAAATCTAATGCCTGATTTTGCACAGTTACATCTAAAGCAGTACTGGGCTCATCTGCTAAAAGTAAGTCAGGATTATTTATCATTGCCATTGTAATCACTACTCTTTGAGCCATTCCACCACTTAGCTGAAAAGGATATGACTCCATTACTCTTTCAGGATCTCTTATTGAGACCTTAAGTAACGCTTCACATGCTTTATCAAATGAGTCTTTTTTACTAACTTTTCCACCATTACAATTTACTTCAAAAAATTGTTCTTTAATTTTAAATACTGGATTTAATGCAGCGATTGGATCTTGAAATATTATAGAAATATTATTTCCTCTTATTTTTTTAAATTCTCTTTGGGATAAATTGATTAGTTCTCTATCTTTAAAAATAATATTACCATTTTTAAAAACATTTTTTTGATTTAGTAATCCTAAAATTAATTTAGTTGTTACTGATTTACCTGAACCTGATTCTCCAACTAAGGCTACTTTTTCACCTTTTTCCAACTCTAAATTAATTTTTTTTAGAACATTTAGCGTACCTTCATACATTTTAAAAGATAGCTCTAAATTTTTGATTGATAATAATTTATTAGACATCAACATCAAACATATCTTTCAGACCGTCTCCAACTAAGTTAAAACCAAGTACTACAATTAAAATTGCAAAACCAGGAAACAACGAAAACCACCAAGTGTCAGGTAGAACTGAAGCTCCTTTTGCCACCATTGTACCAAGGTCAGGAGTGGGGGGTTGAGCACCTAATCCCAAAAAACTTAATGAAGATCCAACAAGAATTACAAAGCCTAAATCAAGAGTTATCTTTGTAAGTAGTGAAGGAAGGCAATTAGGTAAAATTTCTCTAAACATAATATGCATTTTAGATGCGCCCATGATTTCAGCCGCTGCAATATAACCCTCAGTTTTTACTGAACGAGTAATATTATAAATCAATCTTGTGTACCATGGCCACCATGCCATAGATACAGCTATCATTGTATAAAATAGATTGGGTCTGTCTAAAAGACCTATAATAGATAGTGCTAAAACTAAAGCGGGGATTGCTAAAAAAACATCTGTGATTCTCATTAAAATCATTTCAGTTTTTCTACCAACATATCCTGCGCATAATCCCATTGTAACTCCAATTGGGACAGCAATCGCAAGAACGACAATTCCTAGTGTTAAAGAAATTCTGTAACCAAAAATTACTCTTGTAAAAATATCTCTTCCAATTTTATCTGTACCAAAAATATATGTAGAACTAGGCGGCTTGGATTTGTTTGCAAAATCTGTAAATGGCCCAACATGTTCTGGAAAAGGTGTTATAAATGGCGCAAATATTGCTAAAATTACAATAGTTGTGACAATTACAAGACCAACTACAGATAAAGGATTTCTACTAAATTTATAAAAATATTTTGATTTAAAAAAATTCATATCAATCCATAGTAGTTATTCTAGGGTTTAAGAGTAATACCACAAAATCAACAATCATATTAATAATTAGAAAGAATGTTGTAATAACTAATGCAGTTGCAATTATACCATTAAGATCTTTAGCCAGTATAACTTCAACACCATATTTGGCCATACCAGGCCAAACAAAAACAGTTTCAACTAAAAATGCATTTCCTAACATAAAAGCAAAATCCAAACCGATTATTGTAACAGTAGGTATTGAAGCTGGTTTTAATGCATACTTAGTTGCAATTCTATACTCACTAAAAGAGTATGATTTTGCAAACTCAATATATTGTTTTTCATAAACATCACTTAAATTAGTTCTAGTTAATCTAGCTACATTACCAATAGCTGGTAGTGCTATAGCTAGACCTGGTAAAATTAGATGTAAAAAAGCATCACCAAAAACTTTGAAATTGCCCTCAAGAAGAGAATCTACCAAAAGCAAACCAGTCACAAGTGTTGGAGGATCTAAAGCTTCATTCATCCTCTCTGAAACTGGTAAAATTGGAAACCAAAATGCAAAAATTAACATTAGTATTATTGCCCAAAGAAAACTTGGAGTTACAACTCCTAAAAGTGAAATTAATCTTGCAACATTATCAATAATACTATTCTTAAATTTTCCAGAAAGAATTCCAAGAGGCATTCCGATGAGAATCATTAATAAGCCAGACATTAATACTAATTCAAACGTAGCTGGAAAATAAGAAACAATATCAACTAATACTGGTCTTTTAGTATAAGTAGAAATCCCTAAATCACCTTGAAATAATTTTTCAATAAAAATTCCATATTGAATAAAAATTGATTCATTTAAGTGTAAAGTTTCTCTTAATTGTTCAACCATTTCATCAGTAGCAAATGGTCCAAGTGCTATCCTAGCTGGATCTCCAGGTATTAGTCTTGCAAGACAAAAAATTACAATCGAGACACCGAAAAATACAATAATCGAAACAAAAATTCTTCTTAAAAAATATTGTAGAGTGTTCAATTTTATAGATTTACAAAAAAAGGCCGGTCTTTATAGACCGGCCATCAAATTTAATTTACTGCCATTTCTCTAAATGACAAGTTTCTACCCATTGTACCATACTGTTGTTGTGTACTAATTGTATCTGAATTTGATACATTCTTAGATATTGGTTGAAACCCAACAAAGTCTGTTATGAATAAAGTAATAGCATTATCAATCATTACCTGATTGGCAGCTTGATAAATTTTTATTCTTTCAGCTTCATTTGTTTCAGTTCTTCCTTTTTCTAATAGTGCATCAAGCTCTGGATCATTAGCCCATTCAGCTGACATCCACGTACCACCTCTTGAAGAGTGGAACTGAGCGTACATTAGTGCGTCAGGATCTGGTACATTCGCAAGAACTGAAACTACAGTTGCATGCGGAGTATTTTCCCAACTTGATACTTGTTCAGTAAATTTAGCCCAAGGCAAACCAGTTACTGTAGCATCATACCCTAGTTCCATGGCATTTGCTTGTAATTGTAAAGCCCATGGCTCTTCATATGGAACTTCAGCAATCCAAGCTAAATCCAGTGTATAATCAGAAGGATTATATTTACATTTTGCTTGTTCAGCTTTAGCCTTCTCAATATCTCTTTCAATTGGAGCTTTGTTAGGATCGTATCCTAAAACTCCAGCAATTAAAGCTCCACTTGCTTTTTGACCAGCAACTAAATCATCAGTAATTGCGAAAGATTGATAAAGAGCATCATAGTCATAAGCTAATTGTATTGCTCTTCGGCAATGAACATCATCAAATGGCGCTCTTCTATTATTTAGCTTGTTCATCCAAGATCCTGGACGATTAATTTTTACTAGATCGACACTATCTTCTTTTGAAAGTGCAGCAAGAACTTCATTTGGAAGCCACATACTTGAGATCTCATGTTCACCTCTGAGTAAAAGTGCTTTAATTGTAGCTGCTTCAACACTGTATTTAATAATTACTTCATCTGGTGCCTTTGCATTATGACCTTGAAAATAATCATCATTTTTAACTAATACAGTTTTAACGTTTGGATCGTGTTCACTTAATTTATAAGCACCAGTTCCAGCAGAAGTTGATAATAGATATGCTTCACCGTAATCGCCATTATCACCATAATTACCGTCAACAGTATTAGCTTGAACATCATCTTTATCAACAATCGCCAATCTCATTAAACTTGCAACTAGTGGCGCAAATGGTTCTGTTGTTTTAAACTGAACTGTACTTGCATCTAAAGCAGTAACACTTTCAACTGAACCAAAAAGGAATGAAAAACCCTGACCCATATCCATTAATCTATTAAATGAATAAACTACATCGTCAGCATCAAGTGTATTTCCACTATGAAATTTTACACCACTTTTTAAAGATACATTCAATGTGTTTGGATCTGGATATTCCCAACCAGTTGAAAGTAATGGTTTAAGTCCACTTCCATTTTTCCCTTCATCAACGAGAGCGTCATAGACATTAAATATAATTACAGAATCTATGTTATCAGAGAATTTAGCTGGATCAGCTTCTCCAATTGCTGCTTCGTCAGTTCTGATTACCGTTTTTGCACTTACAAATGAAAAAGATAATACAGATATTATTAGGGATAATAAAATTGTTTTAAAAAAACTAATTTTTTTCATTTTATTCCTCCTAAAAAAAATTAAATATTGATAAATCTTAGAGTAATTAAAAAAGAATTCAATTGTATAATATTGAACGTATATATGAAAAAATTGCTATTTTTTTTTGATTATTTAATTAAATTTGAAATGTTTAAAGTTTTCCTCGACGTATTTTTTAGATAAATATTCTTGTTTTAAGTCATACTCAATTTTTTCTATTTTTCGAAACTCGGGATTTCCATACCCACCACCGCCACCAGTTAAAAAAATTATCTTATCACCTTTATCTAATTTATATCCTGATTTCTTTGGCATAAAAAATTTATCTCCATTTTTTTTAATTACTTGTACGTTATTTGCTCTTCCAGCTTTCCCATCTTTTATGCCCCATGGAGGATTCTTTGTTCTTTCAACAACAGTCGTAATAAATGTTTCTTCAATCATTTCGAATTCTAAATCTAAACCTAAACCCCCTCTAAATTCACCTGCGCCACAAGAGTCTTTAGCTAATTCTATTTTATTTATTAGCCAAGGATTTTTTGACTCCCAAATTTCTGTCGGAGAAATTCTAGTGCCAGCTGAATTGTGATGCATTGAAGTAACCCCATCACCATTGAAAAAACCACCTTGGCCTACAGGATGGGGAGCTCCGTCTGCCCAAGGTTCACCATCTTTTTCTCTTTTGCCCCACCAAACTGCTGCAGCTAAACACCCACCACTACTTGCAGGAAATGCTTCAGGTAATTTTTCAGATAGAATTCTGTAAATAACTTCAATTACTTGTAAACCAGGCCATCCATTTAAAAAACAAGGAGCAGGAGAAACCGGATTAAACATAGTTCCTTTTTTTGTTTTAACAATTAATGGTCTAAAAAAACCTTCATTTGGCTGCTCCCCATTTCCTGCCATCATACTAAATGCAACACGGGCTTTAGAAACAGTTGATGGTAGAGGACAATTGATTGGTCCATTTTGTTGATCTGGTGCATCTGTAAAATCTAGAATTAAATTTGAGCCTTTTACTTCAATAGATATTTTGAATTTCACAACACCTTCATCGACGCCATTACTATCCATCTGACCAAAACCAGAATATGTACCATCAGGAATTTTTTGTAAACTTTTTCTAACTAATTTTTCACCATGTTCATATATTTCTAAGACAGATGCATAAAATAATTCGTAACCAAATTTATTTACAATTCTTTTTAAAGCATTTGCTCCTGCAATTATTCCATTTAGTTGAGCATTTAAATCACCCTCAATAGCCTTAGGTACTCTTGAATTGGCTTTGATTAATTTAAAAATATCTTCTTCTAATTTTCCTTTTTTATAAAGCTTAAGCCCAGGGTAAATTGTTCCTTCTTGAAAAACATCTACTGTATCTGTTGAATAAGGTTCTTTACCTCCTGTATCAAGCCAGTGAGCTTTAATTGCTGTATATCCTATTAGTTTGTTTTCTATAAAAACTGGCTTAACTAGTGCAGCATCCTGTGAATGAGAACCTGAACCATATGGATTATTATATATAATTATATCTCCATCAAAGATATTTTCTTCTCCCCCAACTTCTTTAACTGCTTGCTCTACACAAAAACTCAGTGTTCCCATGAAACCAGGTAAACTTGGTGACTGTGAAAGCATACAATAATTTTTATCGTAAATTGCACTAGCAAAATCAAGAACCTCATAAATGATGGGTGAAAAAGCTGATCTTACCAAAGCCTTTTTCATTTGCTCTGCTGCTGAATTGAGACTATTTCTAATTATTTCAGAAGTTATTGGATCAGTTTTAATTTTTTTATTTTTTTTTAATTCCTTAGATTGAAAAATATCAATACTCATAACTATATTTCGATAATAATGATTTTATTCTACTTTTAATAAAAAAATTTTCAAAATTAATAATATTGTCTGTTAATTATTCTTGAATTCTAAATAGCATCTGATAGCTTACTTTCTATTATGTCATCAAGAATAGGAGTAGATATAGGTGGTACATTTACTGATTTTATTGTTTATGATGAAAATGATAACAAAGTAATAATTGATAAAATACCAACGACTCCAGCAGATCCTGAAAAAGCAGTTATTGAAGTAGTTAAAAGAAATTTAAATAAGGAACAGTTAAGTAATATTGATTTTTTCTTACATGGTACTACTGTTGGTTTAAATGCTTTATTAGAAAGAAAGGGATCAAAAGTAGGATTACTTTGCACAAAAGGTTTTAGAGACATTATTGAGATTAGAAGGGGCGATAGGGATGAAATGTACAATTTATTTTGGCAACCACCACCGCCATTAGTTCCACGTTATTTAAGACTAGAAATTGAAGAGAGGTTATTTGCAAATGGGAAGGTTCACACTAATCTAAACATAAATGATGTTAAAGACTCTTGTAAACATTTTATTGATGAAGGTGTTAACAGTGTTGCTATAGCTTTTATGAATGCTTATTCCAATAAAGAGCATGAATTACTTGCTAAAAAAACTTTAATAGAAAATGGTTTTAAAGGTGAAATTTCATTATCATCTTTGGTTTCAGGTGAATATAGGGAATACGAAAGAACAACAACCACAATAATAGATGCTTTCGTAAAAGCTAGAATGTCAAATTATTTAGATACTTTAAAAAATAGTCTTAATGACATTGGTTTTAAAGGTTCGTTTCTTTTAACTCGATCTGGAAGTGGTTCAATGACCTTTGATGAAGCAAGTGAAAGACCTTTTGAGACAATTATGTCAGGTCCAGTTGCAGGAGCAGAGGGTGCAGGAGAATTATCAAGGAAGCTTAAAAATACAAATATGGTTACCGCAGATGTTGGCGGTACAAGTTTTGATACTTGTTTAATTTTAGATGGAAGACCACAAATACAATTTGAAGGAAAAATAGTTGGTTTACCTCTCCAATCTCCTTGGGTAGATGTTCGTTCAATTGGTGCTGGTGGTGGATCAATTGCCTACTTGGATGATGGAGGTTTGCTTAGATCAGGACCTCAAAGTGCTGGGGCTGTTCCGGGTCCAGCATGTTATGAAAGAAGTGGAAAACAACCAACAACTACTGATGCTGCTTTTTATTTAGGAATGCTTGGTGAAGGTAAACTAGCATCAGGATTACAATTAAATAAAAAACTAGCGGAAGACGCCCTTAATTCTGTTGGTTCAAAAATTAATTTATCAGCTTTTGATACTGCAAAAGGTATTCTAAAAATAAGTAGTGCCAATATGGCTGATGCGATTAGAGAGATTACAATTGAACAAGGTATTGATCCAAGAGAATTAAAACTTTTAGCTTTTGGAGGCGCCGGTCCTTTAATGTCTAATTTAATAGCTGAAGAACTTGAAATAAAAGAAATAATTATACCTCCTTACTCTGGTAATTTTTCTGCTTGGGGACTTTTAGGAGCAGATTTGCTTCAGATGAATGCCAAAACTAAAATTCTACGTCTATCAGATGAAGCATTAACTGAGTGTAACACCATTTTAGAAAATTTATTCAAAGAATTAGAGGAAAGACAAAAAATAGATTTTACAGCTAATGAAAAAATAAAAGAAGTTGCTCTTGACATGAGATGGATGGGTCAAGAACATACAATTACTCTTAAAATTGATGATCATTCAGATGGAAAAATAAATTTAGATTCTGAAACGTTAAAACAAAACTTTATGAAAGAATATGAAAAAACTTTTGGAAGTAAATTAGATACTGTAGTTGAGGTCGTATCTACTAGAGCATCAATACGCGTTAATCTACCTAGAAAATCAGAGTCAGGAAAAATAGAAGAAGATAATATAGAAATATCTTCAAGTACAATTAGTTGTTTTTCATTTAATGCTGATAAAAATTTAGAATTTAAAATTATTCCTAGAAACGAAATAAAATCTGGAATGTCAGGACCTATGATAATTTTGGAAAGTACAGCAGTTACTTATGTTGATGAAAATTATAATATTAATACAGATGGATTAGGAAACTTAATTCTTAATAATAAGGAGAATTAATTTAATGAGTAGTGAACTTCATCATTATAAATGTGGCGTAGATAGAAAATCAAATAAAGCAGAGGTTGATCCAATTACAACCCAGATTGTAAGAAACTCATTAAATTCTGCTGCTGAACAAATGAAAAGAGCGCTATGCAGAACTGCAATGTCTCCTGTAATTTATGATGTATTAGATTTTGCTGGTGCTATTTATGACAATCACATGAGACTTTTAGCTCAGGCACCAAGCTTACCATTGTTTATGGGAACTTTAAATTTTTGTATTGAGGAAGCAGTTAAAGGAGTTGGGGGAGAGTCCAAACTCAATGAAGGTGATATAATTATATATAACTCACCTTATGGTACTGGTTCACACCCACAAGATGCTGCATTAGTTATGCCAGTTTTTTTTGATAGAGAATTAATAGCATACACCGCAATTAAAGCGCATTGGCTTGATATAGCTGGAAAAGAACCATACTCAACAGATACAGTTGATGTTTTTCAAGAGGGAACTGTTTACCCAGGTGTTAAACTTTATAATAAAGGTGAATTAGTTGAGGACATTTACAAAATGTGTATTGCTAATACACGAGTTCCTAACTCTGTTGCGGGTGATATTAACGCTCAAGCAATTGGAGTAAGAGCTGGTGAAAGAGCATTAAAGAAGATTGTCGCAAAATATGGTTTAAAAAAATTTAGAGATACTACTGAAGCAATCTTTGATGCCGGTGAAATGATAGTTAGAAACTACTTAAAGAAAATTCCTAATGGTGAGTATGTTGGATCAGGACAAATGGATAGTAATGGTGTTGAAGAAGGTACAGTACCATTTGATTTGAAAGTAATTATTGAGGATGAAAAAGTAATTTTAGATATGTCAAAAGCACCACCTCAACAAAATGGACCTATAAATTGTCCTTTACCTTCAACTGTATCAACAGCTCGTGTATCTATGAGTATGTTAGCCGGAAGTAATGAGCCACCTAACGAAGGTTTTTTTAGACCAATAGAGGTTATCACTAAACCTGGAACGCTGTTCCATCCTATTTCTCCTGCCCCATGTTTTTTATATGGTTGGCCTGCTTTACAAGCAATAGAAGTTTTTTATAGAGCTCTTGGAACAAAGTTCCCTGAAAATGTTCCAGCAAGTAGTGGAGGTTGTATAAATGGTATTGTCTGGTGGGGCATACGAGAAGAAACTGGTGAGCCTTGGGCAGATGGGGCTCCTCATCCAGTTGGTCAAGGTGCAAGTCATTTTGGAGATGGAGCAACATGTCTTCATCATGCAGAATCAGCAACTAGATTTGCTCCAGCAGAGGTTTGGGAAAATAGAAACCCTTGGTTGATAAATAAAGTTGAACTAATTCAAGACAGTTGTGGAGCTGGAAAAAATAGAGGAGGTTTGGGAGTTAACTTTGAATTCGAAATGTTAGAGGATTCTTTTGCGACCACAGTTTGTGAAAGAAGTAAACTACCTCCTTGGGGTTTAAACGGCGGTCTTGAAGCTCTGCCGAATAATTGTTTTTTAATGGAAGATGGAAAGACAAATAGAGAAGTTCCAAAAGCTACTAGAGTTCCAATTAAAAAAGGTAACAAAATATTACTTCAATGTGGAGGTGGTGGCGGCTATGGAGATCCAAAAGAGAGAGATCATAGCAAAATTATTGATGATGTAAAACAGGGTTATTTATCTAAAGAATATGTAAATAAATACTACCCAGATGTTAAATTATAATAAATGTTAAGAGTCGCAACAGATGTGGGCGGTACTTTTACCGATTTAGTATATTTTGAAATTGATGAAAAATCTGGAAAAGCACTTTCTATAAAAACTGCAAAAAGCGACACTACTCCTAGTAGTTATGAAAAGGGAGTTTTTGATGCAATTGAGAAAGGAAATGTAGATATTGCTAAATCTACTTTTTTCGCCCATGGAACAACAGTAGTTATTAATTCGATAACTGAAAGAAAAGGTGTATTAACAGGATTAGTTACTACTAAAGGTTTTAGGGATAGTCTAGAAATTGCAAGAGGAGATAGACCTGACTTCTTTAATCTCAGATATCAAAAACCAAAACCCTTCGTTCCTAGGTATTTAAGAGCAGAGGTTCCTGGTAGAATTGATTTCTTAGGAAAAGAATTAACTCCTCTTGATTTATCAGGTTTGGATAAAATAATTGAAAAATTCAAAAAACATGATGTGCAATCTATTGCTGTATGCTTAATTCATGGATACGCTAATTCACTGCATGAACAAAAAGTAATTGATTATATAAAAAGTAAGTGGGCAGAAATTGACATTGTTGCTTCCCACCAAATTACAAGAGAATGGAGAGAGTACGAAAGGACTAATACAACTGCTTTATGTGCATATGTTAAACCCATTGCAAGAAGTTACTTGGACAAACTTAATGATAAATTAATATCTGCTAACTTTAGTGGCAACCCTTATGTTATGCAATCTAATGGGGGTATTGACACTTTTGAGTCAACAAAAGCTATCCCTTTGACAATGATAGAATCTGGCCCTACTAGTGGAGTGTTAGGTGCAGCAGAGTTAGGAAAATTAATTAAAGAAAATAATTTAATTACCTTAGATGTTGGCGGTACTACAGCTAAGTGTTCACTCATAGAAAATGGTAATGTAAAAATTAACACAAACTATTGGATAGAAAAAAATAGACAATCTGCAGGATATCCAGTTATGCTTCCAGTTGTTGACATAGTTGAAATCGGCAATGGAGGAGGAAGTATAGCATGGGTAGATAATTATGATAAATTACATGTTGGTCCACAAAGTGCAGGAGCTGATCCAGGCCCAGTATCATATGGGAAAGGTGGCACATCTATTACTACAACTGATGCAAATTTGATTACAAATAGGATTAATCAGAATTATTTCTGCGGTGGAGAAATTAAGGCCGATATGGATGCTGTAAGTAAAACAATAGCACCTCTTTCTAAAAAATTAAAATTTACCAATGAAGAAACTGCACGTGGCATCATACGTATTGCTAATAATAATATGATAAATGCACTTAAACTTGTATCTGTTAATAAGGGATACGACCCAAGAGATTTTAGTCTTGTAGCTTTTGGAGGTGGTGGTGGAATGCATGCTACATCGTTAGCAAAGGAATTAAATATTCCAAAAGTGATAATACCAGTTAATTCCTCTGTTTTTTCTGCTTGGGGCATGTTGATGAGTGATTTGAGAAGAGATTATATTCTTACTAAACTTACTACTATGAATGACCAAGCAATTGATATTTTGAATAAAACTTTTAGTGAAATGGAAAAACAAGCAGAAGAAAGTTATAAAAAAGAAAATATTTCTAAAGAATTAATATCATTTAAAAGATTTGGAAGTTTTAGATACTTGGGTCAAGATCATTCTGTTGAAATTCCAATTTCAAATTCAAAATTTGATGAAGATTCAATAAAGAAAATTATTGATGATTTTCATACTCAATATGAAAAAGAATTTACTTATAAATTAGAAAACCAAGTAGATATGATTCAATTTCACCTTGTAGCTTTTGCCAAAATTGAAAAGCCTGAGTTACAAGAGAGAAAAATTACAAATATAAAAGTTGAAGATACTATAAAAGAGACAAGAGAAGTAGATTTTGATGAAATGGGAGTGCATAAATCAAATATTTATAATTTCGATCTTCTAGAACCTGGAATGGAATTTACTGGCCCAGCAATAGTTGAAGATCCAAGCACTACGGTTGTAATTTTTCCTAAACAAAAATGTAAAGTAGATAAGTTTGCAAATTTACACATCTCAATAGGAGGAAAAAATAGTGAATAGTATAAAAAATGATCCAATAACGACTGAGATTATTCAAAGTTCACTACAAGCTGCTTGCGATGAAATGTTTGTAGCTATGAGAAAAACTGCAATGAGCTCAATTATTTATGAAGTTCTTGATTTTGGAACAGCCGTAACAGATTCTAACGGTAACATAGCTGCTTCTGGTGCTGGTATACCTGCATTTATTGCAATGTGTGATAAGGCAGTGCAAGCTGTTATAAAAAAATATGATTCAAATCAAATAAAAGAAGGTGATGTTTTTGCTACTAATGATCCTTACAATGGAGGAGTAACCCATTTAAATGATGTTATTGTTGTTATGCCGGTTTTTTCAAAAGGAGAAAGAATAGCATGGACGGCAAATATTGCTCATTGGCCTGATTTAGGAGGGATGGCTCCTGGAGGTATTTCAGCTGATGCAAAAGAAATATTCCAAGAAGGTTTACAACTTCCAGTAATCAAAATGATTGAAAATGGGAAACCAATCCAATCAGTAATAGATATTATAACGGCTAATAGTAGAGTACCACAATACACACTTGGAGATATGTGGGCAGCTATAGCTTCAATAAGAGTAGGGGAAAAAAGAATTAAGGATATTGCAAATAAATATGGAACAGAAATATTTAAAAATTCTGTTCAACAATTTATGGATTATGGTGAAAGAACTTCTTTGGATGCGTTATCAAGTCTTCCTCATGGAACTTATCATGGAGAAGATTTACTTGATGATGGCAGAAAAATTCAGGTTGATGTTACTATTAACGATAAAGAATTTATTGTAGATTTAAGAAATAATCCAGAGCAAGATGATGGACCAAATAATGCTTCATATGATGGAACAGTAGTATCTGCGCAAATGGCATTTAAAGGTATCACTTCAAGTGATTTCATTTGTAATGCTGGAACGTTTAGACCTTTAAAAGTTTTATGTGATGAAGGATCTATGTTTAATCCAGTAAGACCAGCTGCTCAAGGTATATACTACGAAACAGATATTAGATCCTATGATTTAATTTGGAAAACTATTTCCCATCTAAATCCAAATAAATCATCTGCTGGAAGTTTTGCTTCTATATGTGGTACTTTTATGGGTGGCCAACATCCGGATACTGGAGCTACCTTTATCATTATAGAACCACAAGTTGGTGGTTGGGGAGCAAGTAGCGTAAGTGATGGCTGTAGTGCAAACTTTTCTGCTTTTCATGGTGACACTTTTAATACCCCCGCAGAAATATCTGAAGCTAGACATGGTGTTTATGTAGATCAAATGAGACTTACTGACGAAGATGGTGGTGAAGGTAAATTTAGAGGTGGTAAAGGAATAGTAATGGATTACAGAGTTAGATCAAAAAATGCCTGGGTATCAGTAGCTTATACAAGGTCTAAAAGTTTACCATGGGCATTAGATGGGGGCAATGAAGGTGGATCTAATTATATTGAGGTAATTCGTAAAAATGGAGATCTAGAAAAATATTCTGTTGTAACTGGATTAACTCTTGAACCAGAAGATGTCGTGAGAATTCATACTGGTAATGGAGGAGGGTGTGGTAAGCCAGAACTTAGAGAAAAGTCTTTGATTGAAGAAGATTTACTGAATGAATACATCACTTTAGATCAAGCAAAAAAATTTTATAAATACAAGTAGTTTAAATTTTAAAAACTGGATTTTTTATTTTTTTTGAATTTATTTCAATTCCAAGACCAATATTATTTGATGCCTCAAATTTACCTTTTTTTCTTTGTGGGGAACCCTTAGAATAGCTCAATGTGTTATAACTATTAAAATCAGTTGATGAAAAAAGATATTTCGAAGGTGTACTATGAGCTAAATGTGCAATTGCTGATGTTGCAATATCACCACCCCATGAGTCTTCAATAGTCATTCCAACTCCTAACTCAACACATAAGTCTCTTAATAATTTACTTTTTGTAATTCCGCCAAGTTTACTTATTTTTATATTAATTATATCCATAGCTTTATCTTTATAAGCTCTTAAAAAAGCACTTATAGAATCAATATTTTCATCCAAAATAAATGGGTTACTGCATTTATCCCTAACAATTAAATTTTCCTCATAAGTTAAGCAAGGTTGTTCAATATAAATATTTAAATGATTAGTTTCTTTGACTACTTTAAGCGCATCATGCATCAGCCAACCAGTATTAGCATCAGCAACTAATATCTCATTATTCTTTATTTTCGATCTAATTAATTTAATTCTTTCAATATCCTCTATTGGATCCCCACCAACTTTAAGTTGAAATTTTTTATATCCCTCTTTTTGATATTTAATAACTTTCTTTGTCATTGCTTTAGGGGACTCTTGAGAAATTGCTCGGTATAGATCTACGCTTTTACCAAATTTTCCTCCAAGTAATTTCCATAATGGGACTTGCATTACTTTTGATGTTATATCCCAGCAAGCAATATCAATTGGTGATTTAACATAGTTGTGACCCTTTAAGTTTTTATCCATTTCTAAATTAATTTCTTGAAGATCTGTTGGATCTTTATTGATTAGGTATTTACCAATCTGCTTTATGCCCGTTCTTACACCTTCAGCATAAGCAGGTAAATACGCAGGACCAAGCGTACAAACTTCTCCAAGTCCACTAATTCCAATATTGGTATTTATTTTTACAATTGTTGAATCAAAAGAGTTTACTGAATTACCATGAGACCAACTATAATTTCCTTCTTTAAGTGGAAGATCTATTTTAAAAACTTCAATTGATTTTATTTTAATCATTTTCATCCGATAGCATTAATAAAGAAGTATTTCCACCTGACGCCGTAATATCATTTGATAATGTTTTTTCATTTAACAGATTAAGCAAATAATTTGGTCCTCCAGCTTTCGGACCTGTTCCTGACAATCCTCTCCCTCCAAATGGTTGTGATCCTACCACAGCTCCAGTAATGTTTCTATTTATATAAATATTTCCTACATTAACATTATTTGAAATAAAATTTATCGTGCTGTCAATTCTACTATGTATTCCTAAAGTTAATCCATAATTTAAATTATTTATTTCATCTACTAAGTTATCAATTTTATCGGAAGAAAATCTTACGATATGAAGAATAGGTCCAAAAACTTCTTCATCAATTTCTTTTAAATCATTTATTTCAATTATTGTAGGTTGAACAAAAAACCCGTCTAAATTTTTATCTAATTCAGAGTTAAATAAAATTTTTTCTTTAAATCTATCTAAGTGTTTTAATATTCTGTTTTTAGCTTCAATATCAATTAAAGGCCCAATATCTGTACCTAATAAATAAGGTAAACCTACTTTTAATTTTTTTGTTGCACCAATTAACATGCTTATAGTTTTGTCGTAAACTTCATCCTGAATTGCAAGAACTCTAAGTGCAGAACATCTTTGCCCGGCAGAATTAAACGCTGATTCTATTACATCATCAACAACTTGTTCTGTTAACGCAGATGAGTCTACAATCATAAAATTCTGGCCTCCTGTTTCAGCAGTTAAAGATATTATTTCTTTTCTTTGGTTAAGATTATGTTGAATCTTATTCGCTGTTTCAGAAGAACCTGTAAACAAAACTCCTTTTATGTGTTTATTTTTTAGAGCTTCATCACCAATTCTTTCTCCATCACCTAATATTAATTGTAAAGCCTCTTTAGGAAGTCCGGCTTCAAATAATATTTTAGTTAATTTGTATGCAATAATTGAAGTTTGTTCAGCAGGTTTAGCAATAACAGTATTTCCTGTTAAGAGTGCAGCAATTATTTGTCCTATAAATATTGCTATTGGAAAATTCCATGGACTAATACAAAACAATACACCTTTACTCTCATATTTTAAAATATTTTTTTCACCTGTTGGTCCAATTAAAATTTCATCCTCCAAAAATATTTTTTTAGATTGATTAGAATAATAATAACAGAAATCTATCGCCTCTCTTAAATCGTCGATAGCATCTTTTATTGTTTTTCCAGCTTCCTCTACACAAATTCTTATTAGTTCATTTTTGTTAACTTCTAATAAATCAACAAATCTATCTATGATTTTGCATTTATCCTCAATACTTATTGATTTCCAATTTTTAAGATAGTCATTAGCTGTTTCTATTGCTTCATTAACCAATAAATTATTAGCAAAAGTTACTTTTCCAATCATCTCATCTTTTAAAAATGGTGAAAAAATATTTACCTCTTTATTTGTGGTTTTTTCATCTCCATTTATTATTGAATTGGCTAAATATTGTTTTTTGTTTTTATCAAATATTTTTTTTATATCTAAAATAGTATTTTCACTTTCTAGATTTATGCCTTTAGAATTTTTTCGAACTGGTAAAAAAATATCTTTGGGTTTAGGAATATATGGATTTCTATATTCATTATATTTTTTAATTATTTCAATAGGATCAATAACAAATTCTTCTACTTGAAAATTTTTGTCATTCAGTTTGTTAACAAAGGATGTGTTTGCTCCATTTTCTAATAATCGTCTCATCAGATATGGAAGCAGATCTTCATAATCACCAACTGGAGCATAAATTCTACATTTAGTTTTTTCTAGATTAGAATTTTTATTAAAATAATTATGTAAGATATCAGCCATTCCATGAATTCGTTGAAATTCAAATTTACAACCTCTTGCTATTTCTTCAATAAAGGCAATCGAATAAGCATTATGTGTAGCAAAAGCTGGAAAAATATTTTTTTGATATTTAATTAATTTAATAGCACAAGCCATCCAAGACAAATCAGTTAGAGGTTTCCTTGTAAAAACTGAATAGTCATCAAAACCAGATACTTGCGCATATTTTATTTCACTATCCCAATACGCTCCTTTAACTAAACGTACTGGTATCACTTTATTATTTTTATTAGCTAAATTATTCAACCAATCAATAATATAGAATGCTCTTTTTTGATAAGCTTGTAAAGCTAGGCCAAGCCCATTCCAATTTTTTAGTCTTTCATCATTAATCAATAATTCAAAAACTTTTAACGATAATATTAATCTATTATCTTCTTCCGCATCTATACATAATTGAATATTATATTTTTTTGCCAATAGTCCTAATTCAATTAACTTTGGTAAGAGTTCTTTTTTAAGTTGATCAAATTTATGCCTTTCATATCTTGGATGTAATGCTGAAAGTTTAACAGAAACTCCATTTGAAAGTGTAGGGTCTAAATTATTTAGTAGTTTTTTTCCTGTAAACTCTATACTTTTTAAATATTCTAGATAATACTTATGTGCGTCTTCATCAGTTCTCGCTCCTTCTCCAAGCATATCAAAAGAAAATAAATTTCTTTTATATTTTTCTGAATTTGTAAATTTTACTGCTTCATCCATCTTTGCTTTAAATACAAACTGTTTTGCTAAAACCATTACAGCTTTTCTTACAACAGTCCTAAATACTGGTTCAGAGTTTTTTTTAATAAAGCTTTTGTAATTTTCTTCTAATTTATTTTCATCTAATTTATTTCTTTTTAAAATATTTCCCGTTAAGAAGAATGCCCAAGATGATGCATTAACAAAAAGACCTTTATCGAATCCAGTATGTTTTTTCCAATCAGTCGATGTAAACTTATCTTCTAGTAATCTATCAATAGTTTTTTGATCAGGTATTCTTAAAAGTGCTTCAGCTAAACATAGTAGAACAGTCCCTTCTTCACTATTTAATTGATATTCTTGAAGCAAGTTTTCAATTGGACTTTTTATTATTCCTATTGATTTTCTAGATTCATTAACGATTTGTTCAGCTCTCGCTTTAATATCTTTTCTTTTATCAATATAATTTGGCTCAAGATATCTTATCAAATTATCTACAATTATTGATTCATCAAATGATACTACTTGGTCAATTTCAAATAATGTATTTACGGTAATATCTGGCATATTTTTAAATTAATAATTAATGAAATTATCATTTTAATAATATAATCACAATTTGTTTAAATGAATAAGTAAACTATGAAAATAAATGAAAATATATTACTTCAATTGTGTAATGCAGCTATCACTGCAGGAAATAGGGTTTTAGACTTTTATCAACTTGAAAAGGAGATTATTTATAAAAAAGATGAGTCCCCATTAACTAAAGCGGATTTAGCTTCTAATAAAATATTACAAAGTAGTATTTCTAAAATTACTCCAAATATACCAATATTAAGTGAGGAAGAATTTATTGCATGGGATATAAGAAAAAACTGGGAAACATATTGGTTAATTGATCCTCTAGACGGTACAAAAGAATTCATAAAAAAAAATGGTGAATTTACAATTAACATTGCACTTATCGAATATAATAAACCAGTTATAGGTATTATTTATGCACCAGCGTTAGGATGTTTATTTTTTTCTAAAAAAAATAATGGTTCTTATAAAATTTATACGAAAAACAATCTTGGTACTTTTAAAAATTCAGAAAAAATTTCTGTAAAAAATACAAATAAAGAAAAAATTAGAGTTATAGGTAGTAGGTCACATTCAAACATAACTTTTGACAATTGGGTTAAAAATAAATTTACTAACTACAAAATAATAGAAAGGGGAAGTTCACTCAAATTTTGTGAGATCGCTGAAGGCAAAGCAGATATTTATCCGAGATTTGGACCAACTTCTGAATGGGATATTGCTGCTGGTCATATAATTTTATTAGAATCAGGTGGAAAACTTAAAAGTATAGATAATAAAGATTTAGTATATAATACAAAAGAAGACATTCTTAATCCACAATTTTTTGCATATGCAGATGATGCTTTAATAAAAAACAAATGAAAAATAATCATCTTAAAAAACTAGAATCTGAAAGTATTCATATTATTAGAGAGGTTGCTGCAGAGTTTTCAAACCCTGTTATGCTCTACTCAATTGGAAAAGATTCATCTGTTATGCTTCACTTAACAATGAAAGCTTTTTCACCAAATAAAATCCCATTTAAACTTTTACATGTAGATACAACATGGAAGTTTAAAGAAATGATAAAATTTAGAGATGAAGTTTCTAAAAAATATAACCTGGATTTAATTGTCCATATAAATCAAGAAGGTGTAAAAAAAAATATTGGTCCAATATCCCATGGATCAAAAACACATACAGACATAATGAAAACGCAGTCTTTAAAACAAGCCTTAAGTAAATTTAAATTTGATGCTGCATTTGGTGGTGCAAGAAGGGATGAAGAAAAATCCAGAGCTAAAGAAAGAGTTTTTTCTTTTAGAGATATAAATCATCGTTGGGATCCTAAAAATCAGAGACCTGAATTGTGGAGCCTTTTTAATACAAAAATAGGTAATAATGAGAGTGTAAGAGTATTTCCTCTATCAAATTGGACAGAACTTGACATTTGGCAATATATTTATGAAGAAAATATTCCAATTGTCCCCCTCTATTTAGCAAAAAAAAGACCAGTAATATTAAGAGATAACATGCTCATAATGGTAGATGATGATAGATTAAAAATCAAAGAAGAAGAAAAAATAGAAACGAAATTAGTGAGGTTTAGAACTTTAGGATGTTATCCACTAACAGCTGCTATTGAGTCAAAAGCTTCTAGTGTTGAAGAAATAATAATAGAATTACTTGAATCCAATAATTCAGAGAGGCAAGGCAGGCTTATTGATACAGATCAAATTGGATCTATGGAAATTAAAAAACGAGAAGGTTATTTTTAATGGATATAAATACCTTTTTTAAAAAACAGAATTCAAAAAATCAGGTTAAAATTCTTACATGTGGATCTGTTGATGATGGTAAATCAACATTAATTGGAAGACTTCTATTTGATTCAAAAAGTATTTTTCTTGATCAGATTTCACAAGCTGAACATGAAAGTGAAAGATATGGAACTCAGGGTAAAGATATTGATCTTGCATTATTAATTGACGGTTTGCAAGCTGAAAGGGAGCAAGGAATAACAATTGACGTAGCTTATCGATATTTTGAAACACAAAAATGCAAATTTATTATTGCTGATACACCAGGTCATGAAGAATATACAAGAAACATGGCAACAGGTGCATCAAATTCTGATGTAGGGATTGTACTAATTGATTCAACTAAAGGTATATTAGATCAAACAAAACGGCACACTTTCATTCTATCACTTTTAGGAATTAGACATATTATAATAGCAATCAACAAAATGGATCTTGTAAATTATGATGAAGATATATTTACAAAAATAACAAAAAAATTTGAAATAATTTCAGCAGATTTTGATTTTACCTCAAAAGATTATATCCCAATGTCAGCTCTAAAAGGAGATAATGTTTTTAGTGCTTCTAAAAATATGCCGTGGTATCAAAAAGAAACTTTAATAAATACATTAGAAAATTTAAAATTAACTAAAGATAATAAAAATGATAATTTCTGTATGCCTGTTCAATGGGTAAATAGATCTACTTCTGATTTTAGAGGATATAGTGGAACAGTAGTGTCTGGTTCAATCAATATTGATGATAAAATTTATACAACAACTTCAAGTGAAGTTGCAAAAATAAATCAAATTATTACTCCAGAAGGTAATATGAAGAATGCTACAAATGGTCAAGCTGTTACTCTAACTTTGGATAAAGAAATCGATATTTCTAGAGGAGATTTAATTACAAGTAATTTAGATAATATAAAAATCACAGATCAGTTTGCGGCTCACATTATTTGGATGAATAACGAAAAGATGTTACCTGAAAGAAATTATATATTTAGATTTACAAACTCATACATAACAGGAAAAATTACTGATTTAGTTCACAAAATAAATATTAATTCATATGAAAAAATTGCTTCAAAGTCTTTGAAATTAAACGATATTGGTTATTGCAAAATTGCCCTGAGTAGAAAAACATTTATTCAACCATACAATAACAATAACCAACTTGGAAGTTTTGTCATTATAGATCAATTTAATAATTTAACTATTGGTGCTGGGGTTATTGATTATGAACTAAGAAGAGCTAGTAATATTTCATGGCATGAAATGTCTGTTGACAAAGTAAAGAGATCAAAAATGAATTCTCAAAAACCTTCTGTATTATGGTTCACTGGTCTTTCAGGATCAGGTAAATCTACTATTGCTAACATTTTAGAACAAAAATTACATGATCTAAATAAAAGAACATATTTATTAGATGGCGATAATATCAGACATGGTCTTAACAAAGACTTAGGATTCACAGATGAAGATAGGGTAGAAAATATAAGGAGGGTTTCAGAAGTTGCAAAATTAATGACTGATGCTGGATTAATTACTTTAGTTTCTTTTATATCCCCTTTTAAATCAGAAAGAAAAATGGCGAGAGATTTATTTGAAGATAATGAGTTTATAGAAATTTTTGTAGATACACCATTGGAAGAATGTGAGAGTCGAGATCCAAAAGGATTATATAAAAAAGCTAGATCAGGAATATTAAAAAATTTTACAGGAATAGATTCTGATTATGAGGTACCTTCTGATCCAGAAATTAAATTGAAAACACTTTCAAAAAGCCCTGAAGAATTAGCTGATGAAGTTTTAGATTTCTTGAAAGTTAATAATATAATTTAATTTTAATTTTTTATTTTTGAAGCAGGTTTTCCATACTCTACATTTAAGCCACCATATCTTCTTACTCTAATATTGCATTGTTCTGCGTGACCAATAAATCCCTCAAGATAAGATAGTCTAGATCCATATTCTCCAATAAGTTTAGCTGCTTCATCTGTCAAAATTTTTTGATAGGTGTGAGTTTTAATAAACTTACCAACCCATAAACCACCAGTATATCTTCCAGCTTTTTTAGTAGGGAGAGTATGATTGGTGCCTATTACTTTATCACCATTAGCAACATTAGTTCTAGCTCCCAAAAATAGAGCTCCATAAGATGTCATATTTTCTAAAAACCAATCATCTTTTTTTGTCATCACTTGTACGTGCTCTGATGCTATTTCATTTGCTTTAGATAACATCTCCTCATACGTGTCACACAAAATAATTTCCCCGTAATCTTTCCAGCTTGTACTAGCTGTTTCTTTAGTAGGTAAAATTTCTAAAATTCTATCAATCTCCTTAAATGTTTCTTCTGCAAGCTTTCTTGAGTTTGTTATCATAACAGCTGGAGAATTATATCCATGTTCAGCCTGTCCTAATAGATCAGTTGCACATATTTCACCATCAACAGTTTCATCAGCAATAACCATTGTTTCTGTTGGACCAGCAAATAAATCGATACCAACTCTTCCATACAATTGTCTTTTCGCTTCAGCAACAAATGCATTGCCAGGTCCAACAAGCATATCAACTGGTTTAATCGTTTCTGTACCAATAGCCATTGCACCCACTCCTTGCATTCCGCCTAAAACATAAATTTCGTGAGCACCACCCATTTTCATTGCTGTTACAACTGCTGGATTTGGTTTACCTTTAAAAGGTGGAGTAGTGGCTACAATTCTTGGGACTCCAGCAACAGAGGCAGTAACAACTGACATATGTGCAGAAGCCACCATTGGAAATTTACCAGCTGGAACATAGCAACCAACTGCTTGTACAGGTATATTCTTATGACCTAGAATAACACCTGGTTGCGTTTCTACTTCTAATTCACTTAAAGTTTTTAGTTGTGCTTCAGCAAATGTGCGCACTTGTTTCTGAGCAAATTTAATATCTTCTTTATCATCATCAGAGACTTCACTGATTAATTGATTAATTTGATCTTCATTTAACCTAAAACTATCTGGCGAATAGTTATCAAATTTTTGAGATAACTCTCTAATATGTTTATCACCTTCTGACTCAATTTTACTTAATGTTTCCTCAACAATTTTTTTTACTTTATCATTATCTTCAATTCTTTGTTTTTCATCTAATCCTTTTTTTAAATATTCAATTGCCATAATTATTTTTTATGAATTAATTTAAAGATATCAACACCTATTTGATCTAGTATATGTGCTATATCGATTGGTACCCAATTTTCTCTAATCAGCCCTTCATGATGTAAATAAAAATCCATAACTCTTATTGTAATTTTTTTATTAGTTGGCTCATAACCTAACCATTCTTTTGAACCATGAATGCATTCTATGCTATGCCAACCTCCAGTCATTGAATAATTACCATCACCAATTTCAATATAATGTCCAATTTTCCAATAATCCCTTTCTTTAAATGTAAGTCTAAATGGAAGTTGATGATATTCTACATATCCTTTTAAACCTCTTGCAGTTCCTATTCCTGCAGGTCCGTGCCACATCATTTTTGGATGCCAATAATTTTTTTGAGGATGATTAAGTAATTTATCTCTTATATAATCTTTGTTTGAGTTTGGATCACTTTCGGGCTTAATATTTAAACTTCGCTGCATGGTTAATGCTTGATTTAAAGATTCTAAAGATAATTCGTTGTCAAAATTTTCATTATTTTCTCCATCTCCAGTAATAGGCGCTGACCACATACCTTCTGCTCCTAAAGATTTATTAATTGGCCAGTGTCCAGCTTGTCTAATAAAATCAACTGTATCAATTAAAACATATGATTTTATAATTTTACCATTAGAGATTTGATGAGCTTCGCAAGTTCTAAGATAAATATTTTTTTTTGTGGGTGTAACACCGAGCCATTCGTTGACAAATGTTCCAGTTAGATAGCTAACAAACGATACAAATACTTTGTCTCTATAAGATCCTCCAATTACAATTATATTTCTTCTTTCGAGATCTGGAAAAGCTTCTTTTAGAGGTATCCAAAGTTTATTTTTTATATTCTCAACACCACTTATTTCATTTATCGGATGAAAAGCATTTAATTCAGCTTCTTCATGGTATAAGTTTTTTAAATTAACTCCTAATTCATCTAAAGGAGATTCAGCAACTTTATTTAATAAATATTTAAATTTTTTTTTATTTTCTAAATTTTCACTTGTACTTAAATCTACAAAAATTATTTTCTTGTTTTCTTTTTCCCCTGTTTCAAAATCTTCAATTTTATTTGTCATAAAAATTATTTACATACTAATAAATATTAATTGATTTATTCAATAATTTGAATAATATTCAAAAAAAATGAATAAAATATCATAAAGATATGTCAATTAATATTACTACAAGATTAGCAAAATTTGAGGAACTTATTCCAAGTACTATTCCTTTTGTAGAAGGAAAATTAAAGGGACATCAAGATAGGAAAAATTATTCTGTAATAGGCCCAGGTGTTAGTGAAGATGCTAAACAAAATGTTAAAATAGCTGAAGCGCATGGCTTCAATATTGGAGCTGTAAGTGCTGCTCCAATGAACGGTTCTGGATTACATAGCCATACAACTGCTGAAGTATTTATAATTCATTCTGGTGCTTGGCGTTTCTATTGGGGAGTTGATGGCACAGAAGGAGAGGTAATACTTAAAAAAGGTGATATTGCTTCTTTCCCTACAAATATGTTTAGAGGTTTTCAAAATGTAAGCAAAGAAGAAGCGTTAATGTTTGTAGTTTTAGGTGAAAATGATCCAGGTGTAATCACTTGGACTCCAAAACTTTTAAAAGATGCAAAAGATTCTGGTATGGTATTAATGAATGATAATTCTTTAGTAGATACAGAAAAACAGAAAATTACTGATGAAACTAAAATTATTCAACCATTAAAAGAAGATGAATTAAAGAGTTTTGATCATTATTCCTCAGAAGATATAGAAAAGTTTGTCATTCGATTTGATGAAAAAGATAAATACTTTGTTGATGATGAACACTATCAATCCAATAAAATTATTAATTACCTTGATCAATTTAATATTCATAATAAATCATTTATTCCAAACATACCGCATTTAACAGGATTTAGCCTTTCACTTCTCCATGGAAAAAATGCCCATATACATGAATACAAATTTGAGAAATCAGAAGTATATCATTGTTTATCTGGTGAATGGGAAATAGATTGTGATGGAGAGAAAGTAGTAATTAAGGACAAGGATACTTTTTCAGTACCAAAAAACTCATCACGATCAATTAAGCAGATAAGTGATGAGGATGGAAATTTATTTATTATAAGACAAACAAATTAAGAATTCAGTTATATGAAAGGTTTTAATAACAAGTTTGAAAATCTTCCAGATTATATTCTAAAAATAACTCATCAGATATGGGAAGAAAAAGATGTTAACTCAATTATGGAATATTATGCTGAAAATATTCCTGTTAGATCACCTATGGGAATCATTTATGGACCTAATACAGTAGTTGATGCAACTAATGCAACTTTAGACGAATTTCCAGATAGGCAATTATTAGGTGAAGATGTAATTTGGATTGGTAACGAAGATGAAGGGTTTTTATCTTCTCATAGAATTCTTAGTAAAGCCACTCATGTAAAAGATGGTTTATATGGGAAAGCAACAAATAAAAAACTTGTATACAGAGTCATTGCTGACTGCGCTTGTAAGAATAATCAAGTTTATGATGAATGGTTAGTTAGAGATCAAGGAGCAATTGTTAGACAGCTAGAAATAGATCCAAAAAAATATGCAGCAATTTTAATAAAACAAGAAGGTGGAATAAAGAATTGCATTAAACCATTTGATAATAATTCATCTCAAGAATCAAGTTATACACCACCAATTTTATCAAAAAATAATATAGCTGATCAATATGCAGAAAATTTAGAAAACATTCTTAATATTAATTCTAAATCTACAATTGAAAAAAATTATGACAGATCAGTTCAACAATTTCAACCAGGAGGTTTTGTTTGTTATGGTATCGATGATGTAACAAATTTCTGGCTAAATTTAAGACAATCTTTCCCAGATGCTCTTTTTAGAATAGAACATAAAAGTTTTACTGTAGAAGAAAATCAACCAAAAAAAGTTGCTATACGCTGGTCTTTAGTTGGGAAGCACAGTGGGAATGGTATATTTGGGCAAGCTTCTAATTCTGAGATTTATATTATGGGAATTAATCATGCCGAAATAGGACCAAGAGGTATAAAGAACGAATGGGTTTTATTTGATGAAACTGCAATTTGGAAACAAATCTTGATAAAAACAGGTTAATTAAAAAATGTCTAAAATATTAACTACACATGTAGGCAGCTTGCCTAGATCAAAAGGACTTTCAGAAATTTTATTTTCTAAAGATCGGGGTGAAAAATTTATTAAAGAAGATTTCAATAATATATTGAAAAAAAATGTTGAGACAATTGTTAAAAAACAGATCGAAGTTGGTATTGATTATATAAGTGACGGTGAAATGAGTAAAATAAGTTATGCCACTTATATAAAAGATAGGATAGATGGTTTTTCTGGAGAAAGTGAAAGAAGAGCACCAGCTGATTTAGATGATTTTCCAGAGTATAAAGAAAAAATAGCTAAAAGTGGGGGTACACCAACGTATAGCAGACCGTGTTGTACTAATGCATTAAAAATCAAAGATAAAGATTTATTAAATAAAGACTTAGAGAATTTTAAAAATTCATTAGATAAAAACAATCATCAAAAAGCATTTATGAATGCTGCATCACCAGGTGTCATAAATGTATTTATGCCAAATAGGTTTTATAAAACAGATGATGAATATTTACATAAACTTTCAGAAATTATGGCTATTGAGTATGAGACAATTACTAAATCAAATATACAAGTGCAATTAGATTGTCCTGATCTTGCATTAGCTAGACATATGAATTTTAAGGAATTATCCGAACAAGAATTTTTAAAACGTGCGGAAATTCAAATTGAGTGTTTGAATGAAGCTTTAACTAATGTAGATGTTAATATGACTAGAATGCATATTTGTTGGGGAAACTATGAAGGACCTCATACACATGATATCCCACTAGAAAAAATATTACCAATAATTTTAAAATCTAAAATTAAATATTTTTTAATTGAGTCATCAAATCCCAGACACGCACATGAGTGGAAAGTTTTTCAAGATATTAAATTACCAAAAGATAAAGTTTTAGTTCCTGGTGTTATCGATTCAACATCAAATTTTGTTGAGCACCCTGAGGTTGTAGCAGATAGATTAATTCAGTTTTCAACGGTAATTCCAAAAGACCAACTAATGGCTGGAACTGATTGCGGATTTAGTACTTTTGCAGGATTTGGCAAAATTGATGAAAATATTTGTTATGAAAAACTTCATTCTTTAGTTGAAGGAACTAAATTAGCAAACAAAGTTATATAATTTATCTAGATGTTTTTCTTTTTATTAACGTTCCTTGGATTAAATGACTAACGGCCTCATAATCTGGATCTTTAATATTATCATTAATAAGTTGAGTTACTAATTTTGACATTTGTCTCAAGGGCTGTTTTACAGTACTTAAATTGTAAGATGACCAGTTTGCCATTGAGATATCGTCATATCCAAATATTTCAATATCGTTAGGTATTTCAATTTTTGTATTTTTTTTAATGTAATCTAAACATCCAAATGCCATCGTATCATCTGCACAAAAAATAGCTGAGATTTTTTTATTCGTTAAGATTTTTGCTGTTGCAGCATATCCACCTTCATATGTAAAATTTCCTTTTTGAGAGTATAATTTTAATTTTTTTGATTTTTTTAATTTATTTTTAAATCCTTTACATCTTTCATTACTTACATAAGATCCTGTGGGACCTTCAATTAAACCAACTTCCTGATGGTTATTTTTGATTATTTGATCTGCAATTAATTCACCACCAAATCTATGATTACATGCAACTGAACTTATAGTAGGGATATCCCAAGCTCTATTATAGGCTATAATTTGAATCTTTTTATTTAAGCAATTTTCAACAAATTGATCTGTTGGTTTAGTTGCTGAAATTATTGCAACTAATCTTTCTTTCAAATATGGCTGAATGAGCTTATCGTCTAATTCTTCACCATCATCAGTTGTTATCAATAAAATTCTAAAACCCGATAAACGTAGCGCTTCATGCAATTCAGTTAATACCTCTGGATAAAATCGATTGGTTATATAAGGTAAAATAACTCCCACTAGTCCACTATCTTCAATATTTTGAGAATCTTGTAAAAAAGTTTGAGGTTTATATTTTAGTTTTTTGGCAGCTTCAAGAACCCTTAGTTTTGTCCTGCTTGAGATGCTTGCACCTTTAGTAAAACATCTTGAAACAGCTGATTGAGATACTCCTGCTAATTTTGCGACATCTTGGGATGTGGCATTTTTATTCATCATTTTTCCTTTTTTATGTATGCAAATGCTTGAATAATTATTCAAACTGTTGCATTAATAAAATATTATAAATTAATATATTAATAAATTATAGGGGAAACAAATGAAAAAAATACTAGTATTATTTGCGATTTTCACATCATTTTTTTTCTTAGCCGGTACTAATGCAAAAGCTTGCGAGCTAAACAATTCTGTACCAGTAACTTCTTTATCTGCAGGATTTGATGCCTGGAAAGTTGTTACTTCTGCTATGGAAGAGTGTGGAAATTTTACACCTACACTTGATCAAGAATACAGAGATAAGCTTGTTGCATCATTAGAAAGCAACCCATCTCAATTTACAATGGCAGGTGTTTCAGCTTCTACAAATGTATCGGTTCTTGATGCTGGTGTAACTAGACCACTTGACGATCTAGTTGCTAAATATGGAGACTCTCTACAAGATAATCAAAAAATTGTAATTGATGGAAAAATTATGGCAATTGCAATGATGACAAATGCTCAACATTTATTTTACAGAGAAGATATTTTGAGTGATCTTGGTATAGATATTCCAACAACTTATGACGAGCTTTTGAAAGCTGCTAAAGTTATTAAAGATGCTGGAGTTGTAGATTATCCACTTGGCGGAACATTCAAGTCAGGTTGGAATTTAGGAGAAGAATTTGTAAATATGTATTTGGGTTTTGCTGATTCTTTTTTTGATGGAAATATGCCAGCAGTTAATAATAACGATGGCTATGAAACACTTAAGATGATGAAAAAACTAACAGAATATATGGATCCTGAGTATTTAACTTCAGATTCTACATATGTTCAACAACAATTCCAACAGGGTAAGATTGCTCTTGCAAACCTTTGGGCGTCTCGAGCTGGTGCTATGGACAATGCAGAGGAGTCAACAGTTGTTGGATTAGTAAAGTTTGCATCAGCGCCTAAAGCAAAAAAGAATGGTAAACCAGCATCTACATTATGGTGGGATGGTGTTGTTATAGCTAAAAATGTTACTGATGAAGAAGCAGAAGCAGCATTTAAACTAGCTATGGTTGGATTAGATCCAGCAAACTTAGGAGCAAACCCTGAAGCTGCTCCTTGGCTGTCTAATGCGTTTGATCCAGCTCCATCAAATATTGGTGCAATTTTAACTGCAAAATCTGGAGCAGCTCCTTATCCTGCATCAGCAAAAATGAGCACACTCCATGGAGTCTTAGGTGCTGCAATTGGTGATTATTTGACTGGCGCAGCTACTGCAAAAGCTACTCTAGAAAAAATTGAGGCTGATTATATTACTGCAGCAACAGAAAAAGGTCTCTTATAATTTTATATAATTGTATATTACTCCCCTTTTAAAATCTTAAGGGGGGTAATATTAGTAAATGAAAAAATCTACTTTTTTAGTTTTTACAATGCCATCATTTATAATGATGACATTATTTATTGCCTTACCTCTTCTAATAGTTTTAATTCAAAGTTTTCAATTCAACCAAGATGTATTAGAAACGATTGAAAGAGAAAATTGCGATCCTTTTGGATGTAAAACAGAAACAATTACCGTTCCTGTATTAGATGAAAATGGAAATAAAATAAAAAATAATATTTGGGTAGGCTTTCAAAATTATAAAAATATTTTGAAATTTGAACAATTATCATCTGTTATTTCAAATGATGGTTTTGAATGGAGTAAAATAAGATCTATTGATTTTTATAAAGCTCTAAGGTTTACACTAACATTTACATTTATTACTTTACCATTTGTAATAATCTTAGGTTTAATATTAGCTCTATGCGTTAATGTTTTAATTAATAGATTGAAAGGTCCAATAATTTTTATAACCTTGCTCCCATTTATAATTACACCTGTAATAGGTGCTTTATCAATAAAATGGTTATTTATAGGAGATGGTATATTAACTTTATTTTTAGAAAATATTTTAGATAAAGATATTGCCCTATTTTCTCAAGGCTGGACGATAGAGATTCTAATGCTTTTTTATAGAGTTTGGCACACTATACCTTTTGCCTTTGTTATTTTTTATGCAGGACTACAAACTGTCGATAAAGAAAAAATTGAGGCAGCATTTGTAGATGGGGCAAATAGACTTCAGCGTTTAAGATTTATTATAATTCCGCATATCATGCCATTAATAGTATTTGTTGCTTTAATTCATTTAATGGATTCATATCGAGTTTTTGATGAAATTGTTGGTTTTAGTGCTTCTGGATTTAGGATTTCATTACAATGGATGACTTATGATTTCTTGAGAATTGATGATTCTGGAACAAGATCTATTGGAAGAGCATCAGCTACTTCTGTTCTTACAATGATAGGAATTATAATAATATTAATTCCAGTTTTAAGAAGAACTTTTAAAGAGCAAAAAGAAAAAAGATTATAATGGAAAGTAAACTTTTTAACTTAACCACGCCTCTTAAAATTATTGTTTCAATTACAATAATTACGTGGTGTATAATTGCTTTATTCCCTCTCTTATGGATTGTTGTAATGTCAATAAAACTTCCTGTTGATTCTTTTGCTTCCAATCCTTTAAAGGTAATAATTGGTCCAAGCACAAAAGAACAGGTTGGAGGTCTATCTTTTGTTAACTTTATTTTTCTTTTTCTATCAATTTATTTGTTTTATAAATTATACCAAATAAGAAAAATTTTATTTGATTTAATTAATCCTATTTTAAAATTTTCTTTAATTACTTTTTTCATTTTATTCATTTTATATATAACTATTTCCTTCATATTATTTTTTTTAATTCAAAATAATTTATCTGAATTCGTAAATATATTATTTTCAAATTTAGAATTCTTAAAAATTTTTTCTTACCCAATCATAGGTTTTACTCCTCAGCATTATTTGTCTGTTTGGGTTGGTAATGAATTTTATAAACAATTCTTAAATACTATGATTGTAACAGGTGGGGTTGTTACAATTTCATTAACTGTTGGAACACTAGCTGGTTATGGATTAGCAAGAAGTAATTCTATGATTGCCTTTTGGCTTTTAATTTTTGCTTTAATTTTTAGAGCCTTACCTCATTCTGTTTTGGTTACTGGTTATTTAGAACCTTTTATAAATTATGGATTATATGGAAAAAAAATTGCTGTTATTGTTTTGTTAGTAGCTATTAACCAACCTTTTACAATATGGATGCTGAGATCATTTTTTATGAATATACCTCAAGATTTAGATGAAGCTGCTCAAATTGATGGATGTAATCCTTTTCAAGCTTTCTGGAAAGTTGTGATGCCTTTAATGTGGCCAGGTGTAATTACAACAGGATTATTTTCTTTCTTGTTAGCTTATAATGATTATCTTGTTGCAGCATTATTATTAGATGGACAATCACAAACTATGGTTCCAGCAATTATGCAATATTTTAATATGGAAACTAAAATGACAGATTTAGTTGAGTCAATTGCTGCTGCTGCATCAATTACTGCACCATTGTTTTTGTTAGTGATGTTTTTCCAAAAACAAATAGTGTCTGGTTTAACTCAAGGTGCAGTAAAGGGTTAACAATAATATGATAATTATTTATTAAAATTATAAGATGAAATACAAAGCATTACTTTTTGGATCAATTGGAACACTGATTGAATCTTCTAATATCCAACGTAATTCATTTAACGAAGCCTTTAAAGAGGCTGGTTTAGATTGGTATTGGGACGAGCAAGATTATAGAATTTTATTAAAAAAATCAGGTGGCACTAAGAGAGTAGAAGATTTTGCAGAAAAAAATAATATCAATGTTAATGCATCACAAATTAGAGATAGAAAAACAGAATTATTTAGTTCATTCATTATTCAAAACAAACAAAAATTAAGAGAAAGTGTTTATGAAATGATTAGATATACTAAAGATAATAATATTAAGCTTGCATTCTCAACTTCTACAACTGTAAATAATGTAGAAGCTGTATTTGAAAGTCTTTCTAATCAAATTTCAAAAGCGGATTTTGATTTTATTGGAAATAGATCATTTGTTAACAATGAAAAACCTCATCCAGAGATATATAAAGTAACACTAGAAAAATTAAATTTAAAACCTGAAGAATGTCTTGCAATTGAAGATACAGAGGAAAGTAGTAATGCCGCTGTTAATGCAAGTGTTAAATGTATTGCATTTCCAGGTGATTTTCACAAAGAAGATAAATTTGATATGTGCATCAAAAAAATGAATTTATTAGATCAAACCATTTTTTCATTGTAAATTATACGCATAAATGTTTCTAAAAAAATTCGAAGTAAAAGATAAGACTGCGCTTGTTACAGGTGCAGGTAAAGGGATTGGTAAAGCATCTGCAATCGCACTGGCAGAAGCTGGAGCAAATTTAATAATTATAAGTAGAACAGAAAAAGATCTTATAGCTGTTAAAAACCAAATTAAAAAAATTAAAAGAAAATGCAACTACTTTGTTTGTGATGTAACAAATTTAAAAGAAATAAAAAAAATATTTTCTAAAATTCCAAAATTAGACATATTAGTAAATAACGCTGGAACAAATAGGCCAGAATATTTTACTAAAATTAAAAGAAAAGATATGAGTGAAGTGGTTGATCTTAATATTAAAGCATCATTTGATATTGCTCAATTAGCAACAAAAATTATGCTAAAATCAACAAATAGAAAAAAAAGTGGTGGATCAATTATAAATATTTCATCTCAGTTAGGTAAAGTTGGAGCTCCTCTTAGAAGTGTTTACAATATGACCAAGTTTGGCGTTGAAGGTCTAACTAAAGGAATGGCTATCGATTTAGCAAAACACAACATTAGAGTTAATTCAGTTTGCCCTACATTTGTTGAAACTCCTATGGTTAAAAAATTTTTCAAAGATAAAAATTTTAAAAAATCTGTTATTGAAAATATACCTTTAGGAAAAGTAGCAACAGAAAGTGATATTGCTAGTGCAGTAGTGTATCTTGCTTCTGATGCTGCATCGATGATAACTGGCTCTTCATTAGTAATTGATGGAGGATGGACTGCTAAATAATGATTTCTAGAGAATTAAAAAATTTTTTTGCCAACTATCAGATTGCAACTCAAACATTTAACAAAAAGACAATTGAAAAATCATTAAGCAATTATTTTACAAAAGAATCTTTATTTAATTTTTGCCATCCTTTTGGAACTTTTAAAGGTTTAAATAATTTTCTTTCTAAATGTATTTTGCCATTATTGGATAGTATCCCTGATCTAGAAAGAAGAGATATGATTATTATGGCGGGAAAAACCCCTGAAGGGCAAAAATGGATAGGTACAATGGGTAATTATATGGGAACTTTTATAAAACCATACTTAGATATTCCACCAACAGGCAATTTAATTCATATGCGCTATCATGAGTTTTTTAAAATAGAGGAAAATAAAATTACTGAAGTACAATCTATTTGGGACTTACCTGAAATTATGATGCAAGCAAATGCATGGCCAATGTCTCCTCAACTTGGTGCATTTCTGTGTACCCCAGCTCCTATGACTGGAGATGGCTTGTCAATAAATGGAGAAAAGAAAGAAAATTTTGATCATGTTATAGATATGTTAAATGATTTATCCTTACATCCTAAAAATCCAGATCCAAAAATTATGAATCTAGAAAAATATTGGCACCCAAATCTTAATTGGTACGGACCAGCCGGAATTGGAACAGGTAGAGGTATAGCAGGTTTCAGACATTGGCATCAAATCCCATTTTTAAGAGCAATGCCAGATAGAAAAGGTGGATCATCAAATGAAAAATTAGCCACCGATGGCATGGAAGATTTGCAAACACACTGGATACATGAAGGAAATTATGTGTGTGAAACAGGTTGGCCTAATATGAGATTAACAATAACCAATGATGGCTGGATGGGTATTGCTCCATCAAATCAAGCACTAGAAATGAGAAGTCTAGATTTCTGGAGGCTAGAAAATGGTTTGATTAGAGAAAATTGGGTCTTAATTGATTTACTTGATATTTATAGACAAATTGGAATCAATATATTTGACAGAATTAAAGAGTTTAATAAAGCTCGTCAAACAGGACATATCAATTTATCTGATGGATTAGATGTTTTAAAGTAGCTAATTTTCCTTATTAATAAAATAAGTTGCTACGATTACAATTATACCACCAATAAAAGTAATTAAAGTTGGTATTTCATGAAAAATTATAAACGTTAACAACACACCAAATACAGGAAATAGAGCATAAAATGGAAATACTCTATTTACAGGATACATCCTATATAAATAGAACATCGACATGTGTGCAGCAATTGAAACAAAGATACCTGAATGAAATATTAATAACCATGACTGAAAACTAATAGTTTTTATTTCGTTTATTGTTTGTCCTTCAAATATTGATGATGAAATAATTAATAACATAAATCCTACTAATCCCATTACTGCATTTGTGAGAGTGACCTCTAAATCTTTAAGGTATCTGGAAAATACCTGTGCACTAGCATAAAAGAATGCCATTAACGTTATTAAGATTAATGCAAAAATTTCATTTCTTATTAAAGGATCAAAGCCTAACAAAATAATTCCAAAAAAAGAAATAAATATAAGCACCCATTTTTTAATACTTACTTTCTCTTTTAAAAAAAATGAGCTTAATAATATTGCAAATGGTACAGCCAATTGAGAACCAATAATTATCGGAGAAACTATGTTTGCTTCATTTAAAGACAATGTCATAAAAACATTTGCTAAAAAACCCATAGAAATTGAAAAAAAGAGAAGTGGTAACCAGTATTTTTTTTCAGGAATTCTAAATCTCCAAAAAGGCAAAAGACATATGAAAACCACTAACATTCTTAAACTTCCCATTAATAATGGGGGTACATTTTCATTAAAAATAACTTTCTGAACAGGGTAGGCACTTCCAAATAAAAAAGTGATTATTAAAATTAAAAAGTAATGTCTTAAAAGCATTAGAGCTAAAATTTATTTTCTAATTAGTTATTTGCAGCAACTACAGCTGCCATAATTGACGCAAGTTTAGAATTTTTACTATCTGCTCTGCTAGGGACTACAACTGGTACTTTACCGCCAATTACAATTCCTGCCGCACAAGCATTCATAAAATAAACCATTATTTTGGACAAAGAATTTCCAGTTTCTAAATTAGGTACTAATAATAAATCAGCATCACCAGCAACATCATTATTTATTCCTTTTATTTTAGCTGCTTCCTTAGAAACAGCATTATCAAAAGCAAGCGGTCCATGAACAAAAGCATTAATTTTTTCTTCTAACGCAAGTTCCATAACTTTTTTGGCATCAACTGAACTTGGCATACTGTCAATTGGATCTTCTGTACCTGATAAAATTGCAACTTTTGGTTTAGTAATATTTAATTTATTACAAAATTGAACAGCATTTTTAAGAATTTGTAATTTTATATCAACTCTTGGTAAAACATTTAAGGCGCCATCAGTAATAAAAAGGGGTTTTTTAAGCTGCGTTGTAGTCATATGCCAAATATGACTTAATCTTCTGCCATCAAGTAAATTAAATTCTTTTTTTAAATAAGAGCGCATTAAAATATCAGTATGAAGATTCCCTTTAATTATGATTTTACTTTTATTTTCATTAGAAATTTGACAAGCAATTAATGCACTATCCTCTTCATCTTTAGCCTCTACAATATTAAAATTAGAAATATCCAAACTTAATTTCTTCGCTGTTTCAGTAATTAAACTTTTATTTCCAATTAAAGTTGGATCGATGAGGTTCATATTCTTACCTTCAATTACAGCTGATAATATGCTTTCTTGATTGGGGCACACAACTGCTGCTGGTATGTTAGGAGTCTCTAAAGCTTTACTTTTAAGATCTTCTGGTAATGTGCTCATATTTGGTATTCTCTCTATACCACTGCTACAATTTTTCCTATGATATTTCTTTATTGTGTAAGAAATATTCTTTGATTTATCGATAATTTCATATACTCAATCTCTATTAAGGAAAAAAATGGACTTAGAAAAAAGAACTGAAATACCTAATTCATTAGAAGAACATTGGATGCCATTTACATCTAATAGAGATTATAAAAATAGTCCAAGATTAATGGTTAAGGCAGAAGGTGTTTATTATACTGATCATTATGGAAATAAATTAATTGATGCTAGCTCAGGGCTATTTTGTAGTCCAGCGGGTCATTCAAGACCAGAAATAAGAGAAGCAGTATCAAAACAATTAGAACAATTAGATTATGTTCAACCATTCCAACAAGGTTTTGGCGGTTCATTTGATTTAGCTAGAAAAGTTTCAAAACATACACCAGAAGATTTAAATAAAATATTTTTTACTATTTGTGGTTCATCAGCTGTTGAAACAGCAATTAAAACAGCCATAGCATATTTTAAAGCAAAAGGAGAAGGCCATAGATCTCACATAGTAGGAAGAGAAAGAGGTTATCATGGAATGAATATTGGGGGAATTTCTGTTGGCGGAATGATTGCTAATAGAAAAACTTTCTCAAATATTCTAATGCCAAATGTACATCATCTAAGACATACTCATTTAACTGAAAATTTATTTGTAAAAGGCGAACCTGAAACAGGTGCTGATCTAGCAGACGATCTTGAAAGAATTGCTGGTAATATTGGTGCAGAAAATATTGCTGCATGTATTGTTGAGCCAGTAGCAGGATCAACAGGAACTTTAGTTCCGCCAAAAGGATATTTAAAAAGACTAAGAGAAATTTGTGACAAACATGGAATTCTTTTAATTTTTGATGAAGTTATTACTGGCTGGGGAAGAATGGGCGCTCCATTTGCAGCTCAAGCTTTTGATGTTTGTCCTGATATCATGACAATGGCTAAAGCAATTACTAATGGTGTTGTACCTTTAGGAGCAGTAGCTTCACGTGATCATATCTATGATACTATTGTTGATGCTTCACCTACAGGAGCTATAGAATTTTTTCATGGTTATACTTACTCTGCTATCCCTGTTTCAATGGCAGCAGGTTTAGCAATGCAAGATATAATCGAGAAAGAAGATTTATTTAATAGAGCAAAAGATATGTCTCCATATTTCTTAGATGGTTTGTTTACCTTGAAAGACTTAGATATCATTACTGATATAAGAGGATATGGAATGATGGGAGGAATTGATATTAAAATGGATGAGCGTTTAGGCAAAGCTGGATATGCTTGTTTTAAAAAATTATTTGAAGCAGGCTTAAGCTTGAAAGCAACAGGTGATTGTTTAATTGTTGCACCTCCATTTACTTGTGAAAAAAAACATATTGATGAGATAATTGAAAAATTAAGAACAGGTATCTCAAACTATATGCATGACAGATAATGAAAATAGGTGTTCCCTCTGAGATTAAAGCTCAGGAGTCTAGGGTTGGGCTTACTCCGCAAAGTGTTAAAGAATTAGTAAAGAATAAACATACAGTTCTAATTCAAAAAGATGCCGGTATTGGTGCCGGATTTTCCAATAGTGATTATGAATTATCAGGTGCAAAAATTGTAAATTCAGCAGAGGATATTTTCAATGATTCTGAAATGATTGTAAAAGTTAAAGAACCTCTAATGAATGAAGTAGCAATGATAAGAGAAAACCAAATTTTATTTACTTATTTACATCTTTCAGCAGCTCCAGAATTGACTAAGGGTTTAATTGATTCAAATTCGATTTGTATAGCCTATGAAACAGTAAGTGATCATAATAATAAGTTACCACTTCTTGCACCTATGAGTGCTGTAGCCGGCAGAATGTCGATTCAAGCTGGCGCTTATTCACTTGAAAAACATAAGGGTGGAAGCGGTTTACTTTTAGGTGGTGCTCCTGGGGTTCAACCTGGAAATGTCTTAATTTTAGGTGGAGGTGTTGTAGGTGAAAATGCAGCGATAATTGCTACCGGAATGCAAGCAAAAGTTTTCATCGTTGATAAATCAGAAAAAAGATTAGAAGAATTACAAGAAAAATTTGGTGATAAAATAGAACCACTACACAGTGATAAAATAAATCTAAAAGATTATATTTCTGAATGTGATTTACTAATTGGTGGCGTACTTGTTCCAGGCTCTAATGCTCCAAAGATTATAACTAAGGACATGATAAAAGAGATGAAAAGTGGATCTGTAATTGTTGATGTTGCAATTGATCAAGGTGGTTGTGTTGAAACTAGTAAACCAACAACTCATGCAAACCCTACATATGTTGTTGATGATGTTGTTCATTATTGTGTTGCAAATATGCCAGGGGGAGTTCCTAGAACTTCCACACTTGCTTTAAATGCAGTCACTTTACCATTTATTCAAAAATTAGCCTCTAACGGTTTTAAAGATGCATTAAAAAATGATAAAAATTTTATGAATGGTTTAAATATTTTTAAAGGGGCCGTTACATATAAAGCTATTGCTGATGATTTAAATTATGATTATGCTAATCCAGAAACTTTAGTACACTAGAAACTATTAGAAGCTTCTACCATTATCTTTAATTTTATTTTTGCCAAATCTCGAGGTAAGTGACCAAGACCGCAATCAGGAGCAACAATTAATTGTTTCTTATCAATAAACTTTAATGCATCATTTATTCTTGAGACAATTTCTTCTTTTGTCTCAACTTGAGAGCTTGCTATTTTTATTAAACCAAAAATAACTTTTGTTTGTTTAAAATCTTTTAAAAAATTTAAATCATTATATCGATGAGCATCTTCTATAGAAACTGTATCTATAATTGATTCATCTAAAGCTTTACTAATTTTAATGTAAGAATCTAAAGGCGCTTTTGGATAATCTACTGCATCTAATTTATCAGGATAGCCACAACAAATATGAGTAATTTTTTCAATACTTTGATTATTAATATCCTTAAAACATCTCTCTAAATTTTTGATTCCAAAATTAAGAGCATTTTCTGGTTTTCTAGCAAACAATGGTTCATCGACTTGAATATATTTACATCCTGCATCAACCAATCTTTTAATTTCTACATTAATAGCATCAGCTAAGTCTTCACCCATATGTTCATCTGAGTCATAAAATGTATTTGCTATGGTGTCTGTTATAGTCATTGGTCCAGGAATAGTAATTTTTAAATCTTTATTGGTTAAACTCTGATTTTTTTTCCACTCTTCAACTAAAAAAGATTCTTTTGCTTTAACTTTTGAAGTTATTGTTGGTAACCAGCATTTATAATTCCCTGTCCTAGCAACTTTTTCTGTGAGATTTGTAAAATCAATTCCTTCTAAATATCTACAATGATAGTGAATATAATTTTCTCTTCTAACTTCACCATCGGTTAAGATATCAATACCGCATTCTTCCTGATCACTAATTATTTCTTTGGTAGCTTTATTAAATAACTCTTCAACATTATCGCCCATTTTTTTTATTTCATCTTCATAAAATTTTGTTGGGTATTCGGTATCTGTACCACCAGAAGCATTAAACCAATCAGTTATTCTTAAATAACTTGGTTTTGGATAGGCGCCTATAACAGTCGTTAACATATGTTTATTATTCCATTCTTCTGCTAAATGGTCCAGATTTTATTTTAACTCCTGAGCTAGAAAGTTTTGTATTCGATAACTGTCTTTCCTGATGAATCATTCGGTGGCTTAATAGTTTTGATACTAAATCATTTTTAATGTCTTGAAATTCTTTTACTCTAGATAAATCATTAATTTCATTAGGATCATTTTCTAAATCAAACAATAAACATGGTAATGAAGGGAAATGAACATATTTCCATTTATTATTTCTAATGACTGATAGATTGCATTGCTCGGGAGCTAATTTTTTATCTTTAACAAATTCAGTGCTTTCTCTAAAATCATAATCAAAAACAACAAATTCTTTATTAGGTGATTTTTCATATTGATCGTAAATATTATGCATTAGTGACTGACCATTCCAATCAATGGGGATTTCACCACCAAGCCATTCTAAAATTGTAGGAGCAACATCTACAGATTCTGTTAAGTGGTTAATTTTTTTTGGATTGTTTTGAGGGACATATATGAATAATGGAATTCTATAAGAGGAGTCCCACCAACCTAATTTTCCCCATAAATTATTTTCATTTAACATTTCTCCATGATCACTGGTAAAAATTATCATTGTATTCTCTTCTTGCCCTGATTCTTTAAGAGCATTTAAAATTTTACCAATATTAAAATCAACCTCTGCACACATGGCAAAATAGACACTCATAATATTTTTGATATCTTGATCTTTTAAAAGATCATAATTAATTTCAGAGAAATTTTCTTTTAATAAAAATTTTTTGCATAACTCTTCAAGTAGAGGATGTTTTTTTGATAATTCTTTAAGTGAAATATCATTTTTAGATAAATTAATATTATCTGGATTAAATTTACTAAACCATGGATCAGATATATGAAAGGGCGGGTGTGGTTTTAAAAAAGATACATGCATAAAAAATGAATCTTTGACTTTTTTTAAATCGTTAACAACTTTGTCTGCTAAAAATGCGGTGTCTGAAAATTCAGTTGGAATATAATATGGTTCATAAATATAGGCTTGATCATCTTTAGGCTTTCTTCCTTTGTACAAATCTTCTGCTTTACTAATTTCAAAACCATTTTGATTAAGATGGTTAGCCCAAGGCTCCGGTTTTCCTCCTGGTAAAACACAACCATCATCAAACCCTTCCATTGGTGATTCATAAGTAAAATTTTTTTTATCTTTTGGATCCAAGTATCTTGGATCCCAAGAAGTATCCGTATATCCATAAAGACTTGGATTATAATTTAGTTTACGAACCTCTTTAGCGATATTTGTAAATCTTTTATCAAGAGGAGCACCATTATATACTGAACGATGTATAAATGGATATAAACCTGTAAGCATAGTAGTTCTAGATGGACCACAAGGGACAATTCCAGCAAAATGTGATTTAAAAACTACACTTTGTTTTGCAAGTTTGTCTAAGTTTGGTGTTAGAGCATATGGATGATTTAGGAAGCTAAAGCAGTCAAAACGCCATTGATCAGCGCATATAAAAAGAACAGATTTTTTGGATTTTCCCATATTTACTAATGATTATTAAAGTAATTAATTAAGAAGAAATACACAATTTTTTTAAAAAAATTGTAATAAAAGCGTCAAAAATTTTTGCTAAAAAGTCAAAATTGTTTACAAACAAAATCATACGATAAATTTATCTTATAGGAGAAAATATATGTTTAAAAAATTATTCATAGCGTTAGTATTTTCTGCCGCAACCTTTGTTTGGAGTGGAAGCTCTTTTGCAGGTGGTCATTGTGTAGGTACAACAATGAACGATGCACAGACAGGCGGAAAATATCCTCAGCAATATGAGTTATCAGAATATGAAAGTGCAGCCGGCTGTACTATGAAGTTTTCAGATAATCCTAATATTGCTAGCATAAACGCTACAATACAAGGTAACCCAGGAAGTCTACCTCCAGTCGAAGATAGATTACCTGATGAGCCGCTTGTTGTAGTACCATATGAATCTATTGGTAAATATGGAAATACAATAAACTTCTTATCAAACGCAACTGAAGCTGGAACCTCTGATATGTTATCTACAAGACACGTAAACTTATTACGTTTTGCTGATGACTTAACTACAATTGTTCCAAACGTTGCTAAAGATTATGAGTGGAATGATGATTTTACTACTTTAACATTTATGTTACGTAAAGGTCACAAGTGGTCAAATGGTGAACCTTTTGTAGCTAGAGATGTTGAGTTTTGGTACGAAGATTTGATGATGAATCCAAAGATTCGTGAAAAACCATATCCATATCTATTAGTTGGTGGTGAACCAATGACTGTTGATGTAATTGATGATCAAACAGTAAGATTTAATTTGCCATCTCCATTCCCTGGTTTAACTGCAACTATTGCATGGTCATATAATCAGTTCTTTATGCCTTCACATTTCCTAGAACAATTCCATCCGGAGATTGATTCAAATGCTGATGCAAATGCTCAGGCATTAGGATTTGCAGATGGTTATGATGCTTTAGCAGCATATTATGGTAACTCAGGTTGGACTGATACTCCAACTCCTTTACTAGCTAAACCAGATCTAGTTGCTGGATTACCTTATGCAGCTTATCCTTCTTTAGAAGCTTACATGACTATTGAAGATACTACTGAAGGTAGAGTCTATGCAGCTAACCCATACTTTTTCCAAGTTGATACAGCTGGAAATCAATTACCATACATTGATTATCAAAATGAAAGATACATCAATGAAAATGAAATAAGATTGTTAAAACTTGTTAATGGTGAAGTTGATTATAAATCACAGTCTGTTCAATTAGAGTCTGCTCCTCAATTACTTGATGGCGCTGAGTCTGGTGGATATCAAGTTCAAATCAATCCAGGTTGTGGTGCTGCATTATTTAGTTTTAATGTAACACATCCGGATCCTGAAAAACGTAAAGTATATGGGGATATTCGTTTCCGTCAAGCAATGTCAATTGCAATGAATAGAGACGAGATCAACGAAGTTGCATATTACGGCTTAGGTAAAGTTGAGCAGTTTGTAGGATTTTCACCTGCACCTGACTTCGTTCCTGAAAGTATAAAAATGCATATGACTCAATACGATCCAGATGGAGCAAATGCTCTTCTTGATGAAGTAGGATTAAAAGACGTTGATGGTGATGGATTTAGAGAATTACCAAATGGTGATGCTCTAGCTATTAACATTGACTACGCTACTCAAGGTATTGGTGGTGTTGAAGTTGAACTTGTTGCAAGATACTTCAATGAAGTAGGAGTAAAAACTACTTTTAAAGAGGTAACTCCAGATGAATATCGTGGTTCGCAAGCTGCTAACCAACTTGACGTTCATGTTTGGGATAAAGGTCAACCATTAGCAATTGTTGCTGGTAACCCAGAAACATTTAAACCTCCGTTTGGTAACTACTTTAACCATACACAAGGTTTAGATTGGGCAGCATACATTGATAGTAATGGTGACGAAGGTACTAAACCTCCTCAGTGGGTATATGACTTAAGTGATGGAATTGATAAATTCCAATCTTATGCTCTTGGTACTGCTGAGTCTAATGAGTGGGGTGAAAAAATTGCAACAATGTTAACGGAGCAAAGTCTATTGATTGGTACAGTGAAAGCACCTTTCCCAACTTATCATAGAAACGCGTTGAAAAACTTTACGCAATTTAAAACTACTTCGTATGAGTATTATAGAACATACCCATACCTAGCTACTCAATGGTGGTTAGACGAGTAATTTAACTCAATAAATAATAAAAAAAGCGGCAATTATATATTGCCGCTTTTCTTTTTTTAATTATTCTTGTCTCCTAATTATTAAATATGATTAATTTTATACAATTTACTCTTACAAGAGCAGGACTTGCAGTTATAACTTTGTTACTTGTTTGCTTTATTGTTTTTTCATTAATGGAATTAGTTCCTGGAACTTGTGCTGAAAGATATTTAGCATTTAAAAATACACAAGGATCACAAATAACTTATGAAGATATAGAAAAAGAAAAAATTCGTTTAGGTCTAGATAAACCTTTTTTGTATAGATATGGCAAATGGGTTTCCAATATAGTTTTTAATGGAGATTTTGGTGACAGTTGTATTTTAAGAATGAATATTAATGAATTATTAAGTGGAAGATTTACTTTATCTCTAACGATATGTTTGGTTGCTCTAATATTTTCATATTTAATTGCCATACCGGTTGGTATCATATCGGCCACGACAAGATATGCTTCATTAGATAATACTCTTAAATTCATTAGTTATCTTGGAATAGCACTTCCCAATTTTTTAGTAGCACTCTGTATTATGCTTTTTATGACTGTTTACTATGGAGATACGATGACAGGTTTATTTTCTCAAGAATATGAAAATGAACCCTGGTCATCAGCAAAACTATTTGATTTTTTAAGCAGAGCTTGGCTTCCAATATTCGTTTTAGGTTGGAATGCAACTGCCTTTGCTCTTCAAACAGTTAGAGCACTAATGCTAGATGAAAATGATAAACTATATGTAATGGCTGCAAGAGCTAGAGGAATATCAGGAATGAGTTTGTTGTGGAGATATCCCGCAAAACATTCTTTAGGCCCAGTAATCAATTCTATAGGTTTTGACCTCAATCGAATATTTAGTGCATTACCAATTGTAGCGTTAATTTTAATTCTTACTGAAGCTGGTGCACTATTGATTGAAGCTTTAGCAAGATCAAATGATCAACAATTAGCAGGCGCAATTATTTTTCTTTTAACAGCAACAATTGTTTTTGTTAATTTTATAACGGATATTATTTTAGCTATAATTGATCCAAGAATAAGAAAAGGAGTTATGGGTGGAGGTTAGTAATCAAAAAAAAGAAGCTTATTATACTGCAACACAGATGCAGTTAGTAAGAACACGCTTTTTTGGAAATAGATCTGCTATGATAGCTGGCTCTATTCTACTGTTTATGATTATTTGTAGTCTCTTTGCAGATTTTTTATCTCCGTACGATCCAACAATTAAAGGAAGAGATAAAGATTATGAAAATGGAGCACCTCAAATTCCAATGTTTTGGGATGATAATGGATTTTCAGCTAGACCATTTCTACACACATTAGAAAAGTATAGAGGAGCAGATACAAATTTCAGATGGGTTTATAAAGTTGATACAGAAAAAAGAAGATACGTTTATTTTTTTGTTGAAGGATGGGAATATAAAGTTTTTGATTTTAATATAAATCTTCCAGGAAAAATTTTAGATTTTAAAATTCCAGGTTTTACATTTAATACTCATTTATTTGGAGTTGAAGAGGGTGGTATTCATATATTTGGAACAGATAAGGCTGGAAAAGATTTATTTAGTAGAACCTTAAGTGCAATTTATATTTCTCTAGCCGTAGGCACACTTGGTGTGTTTATATCTTTTGTTCTATCACTAATTATAGGCGGGATCTCAGGTTACTATGGTGGATGGATTGATAGCGTATTACAAATGTTTACTGATGCAATTCGAACGGTACCACCAATACCTTTATTTATGTGTCTTGCTGCCTTTGCGCCATTAGAATGGAGTTCTGAATTGCGTTTCTTTTTTATATCATGTTTACTTGGGTTAATTTCATGGCCAACACTTGCAAGAAGAGTAAGAACTCATCTACTTAGTGAAAGAAGCCAAGAATATATTCTTGCTGCAAAACTTTGTGGTGCGTCATCTACCCATATTATTGTAAGACACTTGTTACCAAGTTTTACGAGTTACATTATTGTCGATTTAGTAATTAGTTTTCCATACATGTTATTATCTGAAACTGCTTTAAGTTTTATAGGATTAGGTTTGAGGGAACCCGTAAATTCTCTTGGTGTTCTTTTGCAAAATGCAACGAAGGCTGATGTACTTTTAAATTATCAATGGTATTTTATCCCTGTATTTTTCTTAGTCGTATTAATTTTAACATTTGTTTATGTAGGAGATGGATTACGTGATGCAGCAGATCCTCATAAGGTAAAGTAATATGAGTCACTTATTAGAAGTAAAAAACTTAGATGTAAAATTTGATACTGATGAAGGTAGAATAACAGCAGTTGAAAATATTTCTCTTTCTGTAGATCAAGGAGAGGTACTTGGTATAGTTGGCGAATCTGGATCAGGTAAATCTGTTACAGCTAAATCGATTATGAAGTTAAACCCAGGCAATACCTCTTACAATGAAGACGCAGAAATAATTTTAGATAACGAAAACGTTCTTCAATTTACTTCTAAGCAAGATTTAAAGAAAATTAGAGGTGGAAAAGTATCAATGATTTTTCAAGAACCTATGGCAAGCTTTGCTCCAGCAATAAAAATTGGAGCACAAATGGTTGAGCAATTACTAATTCATAAAAATATTAATAAAGATGAAGCAAAATCAATATCTATAAACATGCTTAAAAGAGTAGGTATAGCAGATGCAGAAAAACGGTTTAATCAATATGCATTTGAACTATCTGGAGGAATGCGTCAAAGAGCTATGATAGCTATGGCATTATCAACTATGCCTAAACTTTTATTAGCAGATGAGCCTACAACTGCTTTAGATGTAACAATTCAAGCTCAAGTAATAAACTTAATTAAAGATATTATTAAAGAATATCAAATGGGCGTAATATTTATTACTCATGATCTAGGTGTTATTGCTCAGGTCGCTGATCATGTAGCAGTAATGTATTTAGGAAGTGTAGTGGAAAAAGGTCCAGTAAATGAGATTCTTAAAAATCCTAAACATCCTTATACAAAAGGTCTATTACAAGCCTTGCCTGATATTAATAACTTAGATGCACCATTATCTCCTATACCTGGGAATATTCCAAGTCCATTAGATAGACCTACAGGCTGTGTATTTAGAACTCGATGCCCTCATCATAATCCTGAGGGTAAAGATGGTAAAATAGAAATGAAATTAATTGAAGTTGAACCAGGTCACTGGGTTGACCAGTGTGGAATTCAGTGTGGTCAAAATGGGTGATAATTTAATTTCAGTTAATAATGTTTCAGTAAATTTTGATTATCAAGAAAATTTTATTTCAAAAAAACAAAAAATACATGCAGTTAACAATATTAATATTAAAATAAAAAAAGGATCTTTTTTTGGTTTAGTTGGCGAGTCAGGTTCAGGAAAAACTACTCTCGGTAGAGCAATACTTGGGGCTAATAAAATTAGTTCAGGAAATGTTATTTTTCATGATGATGAAAGAGATTATGATTTAACTAATATGAACAAACAAGATTTAAAAGAATATAGAAAAAAAGCTCAACTAATTTTTCAAGACCCTTATGCTGCTTTAAGCCCAAGAATGACTGTTAGGGATATTATTGCAGAACCTTTAGAAGTAATGAAAATAACAAACTCAAGACAAGAGACTGATGAAAGAGTAAGAGATATCGCAGCTAAATGTAGACTAAATATTGAGCATTTACGACGATTTCCTCATGCTTTTTCCGGAGGACAAAGACAAAGAATATCAATCGCAAGAGCCTTAGTAAGTAATCCAAAATTTATTGTAGCAGACGAAAGTGTTGCTGCTTTAGATGTATCAATACAAGCAGATATATTAAATCTTTTAAAACAACTTCAAACTGAACTTAACCTTACTTACTTATTTATTAGTCATGATTTAAGTGTTGTAGCCCATGTATGTGATGTTGTTGCAGTTATGTATTTAGGGCATATAGTTGAAATGGGCCCCTCAAGAGAATTATTTAAGAACCCTAAACACTCCTATACTAAAGCATTATTATCTTCTATTCCTTCAATTGATCCAGAGAAAAGATCTGAAGCTATTGAACTAAAAGGAGAAATACCTAGTGCATTAAATCCACCACCAGGTTGTGTATTTAGAACAAGATGTCCTAACCCTGGATTAGATTGCAAAGGTGGCGAGATAACGATGGGCCTTACTGAAGTTGAACCAGGTCACTGGGTAGACCAGTGTTGTGTTTTATAAAAAAGTATCTTTTAAAAACATATAACATTTTATGAAAAGTAATTTATTTTTAGCTGTTATTCTATCACTTTCAGGATTGTTCTTATTAGATTGTATGGGCATTGCGATAAAGTTTTTGCGAAACGATTATCCAGCTGCTCAACTATCTGTTTTTCGAAATTTATTTGGGATGATCCCATGTGTTATTGCTCTATATTTTTCAAAAGATTGGCACCGAAACGGTAGACAAATAAAAATAACACAATGGAAACTAGGATTATTTCGAGGAGTTTTTGTAGCCTTGGCTCAATTGTGTCTCTACACTTCTTATGCTTACCTCCCGTTTGCTTTAGTTGCTACCATGGAATACACAGGACCTATGATGGTTACTCTTCTTGCTATTCCTATACTAGGTGAAAAATTTGGTTGGTACAAAATGAGTGCAGTCATTTCTGGTTTTGCAGGTATTGTTTTAATTATGCAACCTTGGTCATCAGATTTTAATTATATGTTACTACTTCCAATACTTGCTGCTTTAGGATATTCGTTAGCAAGGGTAACTTCTTTAAGTTTTGAGGATCATGTTCCTTCACCACTTATTAACTTATATGGTCAAACAGGGACAATCATAGTTGCATGTATGTTGGTGATGCTTTTTGGTATGTGGGAAAATTTTAAAAGTATAAATGATTTCTTAGTAGTTTGTGTTATGGGAATTGCAGGAGGATCTGGAACTTTATTATTAATCTACGGTGCTAGAAAAGCAGAACTTAGTAAAATTATGCCATTTGATTACATTGAAATATTTTTTGCACTTATTTTAGGTTGGATATTTTTTGCAGAATGGCCAATTGATCAACTCTTTCCAGGTACTTTTTTCATAGTTTTAGGTGGATTAATCATTTATCTTCAACAAAGAAAAAATAATTTTCAAAGATTAAGAAAAACATAATGGAATATAAAATTACCAAACTTCAAAATGATAAAGGTTTAGATATTGATATAGTCAATATTATTAACTCAAATAATTACAGTTTTAGCTTTTATACATATGGTGGCTATATAAGTGAAGTATGTATTCCAACTTCTTCTAATGACTCTGAAACAGAGGACGTGTTATTAGGTTATGGCAATTTAGATGATTGCCTAGAAGCTCATGGATATTTCAATTCAATTATTGGAAGAGTTTGTAATAGAATAGGGCAAAGTAAATTTAGTCTTAATGGGGAGAATTATAATGTATATCCTAATACAGCTCCTGATCATCTTCATGGCGGAAAGGAAGGTTTCAATAAAAAGATTTGGCAAATAGCTGATATTAATAAAAAAAGTGACAGCATTAAAGTAGAGCTCACTTACTATTCTAATCATTTAGAAGAAAACTATCCTGGCAACTTAGATTGTAAAACTATTTACGAGTTAAATAATAACAATGAAATGTTAATTTCTTTTCATGCTACTACAGATCAAGATACTATTGTTAATATGACTAATCATAATTATTGGAACTTTCATGGTCATAAAGATAATTACAAAAATATTACTGAACATGTTGTTAAAATATCATCTAATCAAATTTGTGAAACTGATGAAAGCTCAATCCCTACAGGTAAGTTATTAGATATAGTTAATACAAAATATGATCTAAATAATTCGTTTGAAATAAATAATACTTTTTTAAAGAGTGGTGGTATTGATCACAATTATGTTCTTAAAAATCATTCAATTGATAAATCTATAGCTTCCATCTATAGTAAAATTACTGGCATGGGAGTAGAATACTCAACTGATCAACCTGGAATACAATTTTATACTGGTAACATGATGAAGGAGTCATACAACGGAAAACATGATAGAAATTATGGTTTACAATATGGAATGTGTTTAGAGACACAAATCTTCCCTGATGCAATTAATCAACCAAATTTTCCATCAACTATATTAAAAAAAGGTGAAAAATATACTTCAAATACTAAAATAAAATTAAGAAATGATTTTAAATAAATTAATTTATTGTTTAATCTTTTTATATCTATAGACATCAAAAAAAATGAAAATCAGTAAAAAAATTATCGATAATCTAAAAAAGGGTGGAGTTGATTTTTACTTAAGTGTTCCATGTAAGTTATTAGCTAACATCATTGATATTCTTGAAAAAGATAAGGAAGTTTATTATTCGGCTGTACCACGTGAGGAAGAAGGTATGGGTATCTGTGCTGGAGCTTATTTAGGAAATAAATTTCCTTGTATAATGATGCAGAATACAGGAATAGGAAATTCAGTGAATGCAATTGTTTCTTTATTACAATTATACCAAATGCCCGTTGTTTTTCTAATTAGTTACAGAGGTACACCAGGTGAACCAGTAGGAGCACAAGGTGGAATGGCTAAAATAACTGAAGATATTTTACAAACTTTAAGAATACCTCTGTTGCATTGTACTTCAGAAAATGATCTTGAGAAAATTTCAACATTTAGCAAACATGCAAAAGTTGTTGAGTCACCAGTTGCTATACTATGTGATTTCAATTTAATGAAAGATGATAAATGAACCGGTTTGACTTATTAAATAAAATACAAAATATTCTTAAAGATAACTTAGTAATTTGCAATATAGGTCTTCCATCACAAGAATTATATAAAATTAATGATCAACCAAACTTTTTTTATATGTTAGGCAGTATGGGTTTGTCTTCTTCTATTGGCTTAGGTTTGTCATTATCTCAAAATAAACATGTTATTAGTATAGATGGGGATGGATCTGTTTTAATGAATATGAATACACTAGCAACAATTGGTAATAGAGCACCATCAAATTATACTTTATTAGTAATTGATAATGGATCATATGGTTCAACTGGGGACCAAAGAACATTCACGGATGAAAATACGTCTTTAAAAGATGTCGCACTTGGTGCTGGATGTAAAAAAGTCATCGAATGTTCAGGAGAAGAAACCTTAAATGAGTTATCAAAAGCAATTGAAGACAAAAATAATTCTTATGTAATTATTTCAAAGATTAATTCGGGCAATGTTAAAATTGATCCTATACCTCTCAATCCTATAACCATAAGAGATAGGTTTAGAAAATTTATTGGTATTGTTAAATATCTATAAAAGCCTTTTATGATCATTTGTGTAGGATCTATATTTGCAGACTATATAAGTAAAATAGACAAGTTTCCAAAAAAACCAATTAAGGTTTTATCAAGTGGTATTGATAGAAGACTAGGTGGATCAGCGGCGGTATCAGCATTTACTGCTAAAAAATTAGGATTTAACTCAAAGTTTATTGGTAAATTTGGTGATGACGATTCATCAATTTTCTTAAGAAATGAATTTAAAAAATTTTCTATAAATATCGATAAATCTATTATTATAAAAAATTGTCAATCATCTCAAAGTTTTGTAATCGAAGATACTAAAGGTGAAAGATTGCTGGCAGCTTACAATGATCCAAAGTTACTTAAATATAAAAAATTGCCGACTTTAGAGTTTAGAAAAAAGGATATTTATTCAATAGATATGAGATGGATTGGTGTAGCTACTAAAATTGCTATCAGTGCTAAGGAAAAAAATATTAAATGTGTTGCTGATTTGGATAACTTTAAAAAATCTTCGAGTATTTCAAAGATCATAAAAAATGCTTCCCATCCTATATTCTCTGAAGAGGGTTTGAAAACATATATAAAAAATAAGAATTTTGAATCAGCTCTTTTTCAAATATTTAATGAAACAAAAAAATTTGTAGCTGTTACTATGGGATCAAGAGGAGTTTATTGGGTAGAAAATAATTCATTATATCACTGTAAAGTTCCTAAAGTAAAAACTGTTGAAACAAATTGTGCAGGAGATGTTTTTCATGGTGCTTTTGCATCAGCTTTATCACAACACAAATCAAATTCTGAAAGTATTTTATTTGCTGCTGCAACAGCAACATTAAAGTGTATGAAAACTGGTGGAATATACTCAATACCTAAAATGAGTATAGTAAATAAATTTATAAAAAAATTGAAAATTACAAAAATTAAATGATAAAAATATTAATTACAGAATTTTTAAATAAAGAGGCTTTAAAAAATTTACATCAAGATTTTAACATTACATACAGATCTGAATCTTGGTCAGATAAAGATTATTTAGAAAATGAAATACACAACTTTGATGGAATCATTGTAAGAAATAAAACAAAACTAGATAAGTTTCTTTTAGAAAGGGCTCTTAAATTAAAATTTATAGGAAGACTTGGTGTCGGTCTTGATAATATAGATACTGAATATTGCAAAAATAATAATATATTTGTCCAACCTGCAACAGGCATGAATGCTGATTCTGTTGCTGAGTACGTAATTAATTCATCACTAACGCTTTTAAAAAAAACTACAATTGTAAATGCACAAACTCAAAATGGAAAATGGCCAAGGACTACAATTAATACAATGGAAATGAGTGGTAAAACATTAGGACTTATAGGATTTGGAAATATATCAAAAAAAGTTCTAAAGCTTGCTAACGCTTTTGATGTTTCTACAATTACATTTGATCCATATGTGTCTCTAGAAGAAACAAATTCACATAATGTCAGAAGGGTATCTTTTGAAGAAATTCTTAATTTTGCAGATATCATATCTATTCATGTTCCTCTTAATAATGAAACAAAATACATGTTTAATAATGAGTCATTTATTAAAATGAAAAAAAAACCAATAATTATTAATTCTTCAAGAGGAGGTGTAATAAACGAAACAGACTTACTTAATGCTTATTTTAATAATAATATTTCTGGTTTTGCTTTAGATGTTTTTGAAAGCGAGCCTGTTAATGAAAAATTTTTATCAAAGATAACAAATGAAATGAATTGTATTCTAACACCACATAATGCAGGAGTAACTGAACAATCTAATGAAAGGGTTAGTAAATTTATTATAAAAAAAACAAATGAATTTCTTCAGAATTTTATAAATTAAATTCACTCATTTTAATAACACGATTTTCTTTTATCGATAGTTCTGCTGCTTGACCTATAGCAACGGACATTAAACCATCTTCGAGAGAAACATCAGGTAGTGTATTATTTTTAATAGCATCATAAAATGCCAAATGTTCAAAATATGTTGATCCATGATGGTGTCCTGCCATTAATATTTTTTTATCAACTTCCATATCATCAGTTATTATAGTAGAACTATTCCTCATTCCCATTTTTACTTGAGATATATTTTTACCGGAATCGTGAGATGGAACAAATGCTTCAATTTTCCCTTTGTCTCCAACAGCTACTACTTCTTCCTGGTATTCAGAATTTTCTGCAAACATACATAAATCTAATAATCCTCTAACACCACTTTGAAAATCAATTATTACGAATCCATTATCAATAATATCTGGTACCTTACCACTGTATTTTTCATCAAGATGATTCACATCTTGACTGCCGCTTGCAAAAACTTGTTTAACTTCACTTTGAGTTATAAATCTCATCAAATCAAAAAAATGACAACATTTTTCAACCATTGTACCACCAGTGTTTGAATCAAATCTATTCCAATTATCAACTTTTTTAAGAAATGGAAAACGATGTTCACGAATAGACACCATTTTTAATTTACCTAAAGTTTTATTATGAACTCTTTCAATTAATTTTTTAACAGGTGGCATATATCTGTATTCCATGCCTACCCAAATCACTTTTGAATAATCTTTTGAAATTAATTGAAATTTTTTACAATCATCAATGGTTGTGCAAAGTGGCTTTTCTATTAAAAGATGTTTATTGGTTTTCAAAATTTTTTCTAAAACTTCAATATGAGTAAAATTTGGAGTGGCAATTATATATGCATCTGCATCATCGTTATTTATTAATTCATCTAAGTTCTTATATGAGTTAAAATCATTCGTAATAAGCGAAGAAGATTGGTTTAATGAACCCTCGTTAGGATCACATATTGAAGTGACTTTAGCGTTATCTAATAAATTAACATTTTTAATATGTTCCTGACCCATAGTTCCTGCGCCAATGATTCCATATTTAATAAAGCTACTCATATTGTATATGTTGGTATTTGTAATTTAGTTCCTAAATTTTGTATATCTTTAAAAATATTTCCGTAAGTAAATGCTAAATGATGTTCCAATCCACTTAAGAATATTTTTTTTATTTTTTTATTTGTATTTTTTCCTAAACTTACTACTCCGGAAGTACCAGAGAAAGATTTTTTTCTCTTAATAATTTCCCCTCTTGCTATAAAAAATTTTAATTTGTTTTCAGATTTTGAAACTCTGAAGATAGTTATTTTACCTGGTTTTAAAGCAAAGTCATGAAGTAAGGGTTTTTTTCGATTTGAATGTACAGTTACATTAGCCTTATTTTTTTCCGCCATACTTATAGGTGCAAGTCCACAATGCCAGAATACTGCAGTGTTGTCTTTTATATCTAAATCAACAATATCTACCAGAAGTGAGGGCTTATTATTTAATTGATTTAAAATATTACAACTTAGGCTTCCAAGAACATCTGCTTCACATGCAGAACTTATTTTTTTTTCGTTCATCATCGCCATTGGAGCACACGAAGCACAACCATATTCAGTAAACATTTCTGGCCAACATCTCACTGCAAAAGCATCAAACTTTTCTTTTTTTTGAATTTTTTCCAGTCCATGAAATAATGAAATACTTTTTTCAACTTCAATTTGATTAAGATTTTTTAAATCTTTGAAATTTTTTTCAAAAATTTTTTTAGTATTTATAATTTCATTTTTCTTTATTTTACTAGAAATTTTAAATAATTTTTTTAAACTAATTTTAGAAACATTTGTATGAAGTTTATTTTTTAATTCACTCTCTTTATAGTCACATGTATCAAAACCATCTGGTCTTTTACCAACTAAAGCTATTTTAGGATTTGAGAAGGTAATCTGTTTAAAATTCTTTTCAGAGTTTTCAATTTTTTTTAAATAGCTTTTATTTAAAGTGTCTTTACTATTTATAAACTCAATAATTTTTTTGTTGAAGTATTTAATTTCTTTATCAAAGATAACAAAATCAGAATAAATTTTGTTTTTTATCAATGAATGTAATCCTAAATTAACTCCACAAAGAGAATTTAGTCTTAATCTGCCTCCAGTTCTTTTTTCTTTAAAAGATATAAAAAAAATTGGTTTTTTAAAATGTTTAGTGAATTTTTTAATAAATTTTGAGTCAGTAAAAGTTGACTGAATAATTAAATATTTTTTACATTTTTTTTGCTTAAAAAAAGACAATGCTTCTTCACTAATTTCATCATTTGTAACTAATTTTTCAAAAAAAATAATGTTATTACTTAATTTGTTTAATCTTTTTTCTACTAAGTTTATTTTTTCGTTTGCAAAATTTACATCAAATGTTTCTCTACCAAGTTTAAGACAACCAATCATTTAAAGCTTCCTATTACGAAAATATCTTCTTTTTTTTGTGATTACAACTTTACCAAGTAAAAAACAAAAAAACACAATATTTTTCCATTCTATAGTGCCTTTTATTATCAATTTCACTTGTATAAATTTTTACTATATGTTTATGTTTGAACATTAAATTGGAGGAATAATGATAAAATTAATTCTAAAAAAACTTTCAATTACTTTTATTGCAATCTCTTTTACTGTAATTTCTTCTGTAGCTTCTGCAGAAATAACAATAACTTGGCCGTCTATTTGGGTTGGAAAAGATTCAAAAACTACAGTTATTGGAGAACTAATAGATGAATTTAATGCAGCAAATGCAGGTTCAATAAAAGTAGTGGTTGAAGAACAAACTGACTATGACATTTATGCTCAAAAACTAACTGCTCAGATAGCGACAGGTGAATTACCTGACATAATGACAGTTGGTGCTCAGCTTTTAGATGTTTTACATAGAAGTGGGAAAGCAATGGATCTTGCTCCTCATATAAATTCAGATCCACATTGGAATAATGTATATCCAGAAAATGCACTTCAATCTGCTATGACTGATGGAGTTCTTTCAGCATTGCCATACGAACTTTTCGTAACTCCTGTTACTTATAATAAAAAAATATTAAAGGAAGCAGGTTATGATGAGTTCCCTGACAATTATGATGATTTTTTCAAAATGTGTGAAGCAATTACTGCTAATGGTAAAGTTTGTACATCTCAAATGACTGGTAAAAATGGTTGGACATCAATGTTATGGTATTCACAAGCATTAGCTTCTGCTGGTGGACCTGATATCTATGAAAAAGGTCTCGATCATCCAGCCTATGTCAAAGCTTTTGAAGTTATGGAAAAAATGTATCAATATACAACTAGTGATGCCATTGGTGCAGATGCAGGTGTTTCAGGAGGTCATTTCCTAAATGAAAGAACTGCAGTATTTATGAATGGTCCATGGTTTATTGCACGATACACTTCTGACGGTATACCTGGTCTACATGAAAATATAGGTGTCGCTGCTGCTCCCATGTTAATGGGTGGTGAAGGCTCGCCTGGAGGTTATGTAGGTGGTAGACAATCATCATTAGCTGCAGGTAAACAATCTGACCCTGCAAAAGAAGAAGCAATAGTTAAGTTTTTAAAGTGGCTAACTATTCCTGAAAATGTTGCAAGGCTATCTTATAGTTCAGGTGCGATGTTCATTGTTAATGCTGATTTACCTAATGATATGGATAGACTGTTCATAGAAATGAAACAGGGAATAAGTGACGCTCCTTATGTTGCTCCTATCTTTCAAAACGGAATTGGCTCTTTAGCGGTAGCTAGTGAATTTCCACAAGCATTGTCTGCTTTAGCCTTAGGTGATGTTACACCTGAAGGTGCAGTAGAAATGTTACAAGACGCTGAATAATAACTTAATAACTATGAGGTATTTTTATACCTCATAGTTTATTTAACTATGAAAATAAAAAAAGATGAGGTTGGCTGGTTATTATTATTTATTGCACCTACCTTAATTCTTTTTACACTTTTTTTTATTTTACCAATTTTATTTCTTTTAGCGAGTAGCTTTACAAATTGGGATGGTATTGATGCAGAATTTGTTGGGTTTGAAAACTATATTAAATTATTTAATAAAAAAAGCTTTGTAAGGGCAATTACAAATAACCTATATTGGTGCATCACTGCAGCACTTATTACTGTTCCGTTAGGTCTTATCATAGCATTACTCTTATCTCATCGATCAAGGGGATGGAAAGTTTTTAGAACAGTCCTATTTGTGCCACAAGTTGTATCATCAGCAGCCATAGCGATGCTTTGGGCAGCTGTTTTTAATGCTGAATATGGACTATTAAATTTTATTTTAGATAACATTGGTTTATCTGATTATAAAAACCATAATTGGTTAGGAAATGTAAGAACTGCAAATGCTGCATTAATTGGGTTTTCTTTGTGCTACGTTGGTTATTTTATGGTTATCATGTTAGCAAAAACAGCAAGCATTTCAGAAGATTATTACGATGCCGCAAAAATAGATGGAGCAAGTCAAATTCAAAAAGATTTTTATATTACAGCTCCTTTAATTAAGAGCACATTTTTTCTTTGTATCATTTTAGCTGTAATCTTTAATTTAAGACAATTTGAATATGTTTATCTTATGACTGCTGGCGGTCCAGCAAATAAAACTCAAGTACTTGTAGTTTATATTTGGAATGAGTTAACTGTTCAAAGACTTGGAAGAGGAAGTGCGGCAGGAGTAATAATGATTGCATTAGGTGCTATGTTACTTCTTTTACTTCGTAGAATATTAAAAAGTGAGACTTATAACTAATATGACTAATGACAATTCTTTAAATTTTTATTCTATTTTTAAGTGGGTAATAATAATTTCTTTTGTTGTATATGCAGTATTCCCATTTCTTTGGTTGGTGCTTGCTTCTTTAAAAACAAATGCAGAGTTACTTGATAATCCATTCAAGTTACCAAAAGTTTTCCAATTTCAAAACTATTCAAATGCAATTCAAGAAGCAGGTTTAATTCAACTAATAATAAATTCTTTAGTGATTAGCACTTGCGCTACTTTTTTAAATATCCTTTTTGCGTCCATGTGTGCTTTTGCTATAGCCAGACATATTTTTTGGTGGAAAAATGTATTATTTTTAATGATAACAGCTGGTATTTTAGTTCCTTTAAATGCATTAATTATCCCATATTATGCAATTATCAATTTTTTAAATCTTTATGACACAAGGTTTGGTCTAATATTAGTTTACTGTGCAGTTGGATTACCTGTATCTACGTTTATCTTAACAGAATTTTTTAAAGGAATTCCAAAAGAAATAGAAGAAGCATCATATCTAGATGGTTGTAATTTTGTCGCTCGCTATTTTAGAATTATGTTGCCTTTAGCTCTACCTGGGTTAGCCACTGCAGGGACATTTCAGTTCATTTTATGTTGGAATGAATTTATCTACGCAATGCTTTTAACTTCTTCAACTGAAATAAGAACAATCCAGTTTGGTATAAGTTATTTTACTAATGAATTTTTCTCTGATTATGTTGGAATGTTTGCAGCAGTCGTAGTTAGTATTTTGCCGAGTATTACGGTGTTTATACTTTTTCAAGAGAGAGTGATAACTGGTTTAACAGCTGGGTCAGTTAAGGGATAGATATTTTTTGAAACATCCAAATATTATAAAGATTATTTGCCATGATATAGGAAGACACCTGGGTTGTTATGGAGTAAAATCTATCAATTCAAACGCTATAGATACATTAGCAAAAAATGGTATCTTATTTAAAAACTCTTTTGCAACAAGCCCTGGTTGTAGTCCAAGTAGAGCTGCGATAGCTACTGGGATGTATCCTCACAATACAGGTGTATTGGGTTTAGCACATGCACATTTTGGTTGGAGTCTTGATAAAAAAATTAATCACATTGCAAAATATTTTTCAAAAAATGGTTACACCTCAATTCTTTTTGGATTACAGCATGTTACTTATCATGAGAAAACACTTGGTTTTAATAAAATTTTTCCAGAGAGACCAGCTGATCAAGTGCTAAGAAATATTACGAAGATTATTGATAATAAAATTTTTAAGAAACCTTTTTATGCTGAAGTTAATTTCTTTGAACCGCATCGTCCTTTTGATTATGGAGGTATTAAACCAGATAAATCTAAAGGTGTGTATATCCCAAAATATATACCAAAAAATATTTATAGCCGAAGAGAATTTGCAGAAATGCAAGGGGCAATTAAAAAAATGGATAATACAGTTTTGAAAATAATAAATCTTCTGAAGAAAAAAAATCTTTATGAAAATACTATTATAGTTTTTACAACAGATCATGGGATCCCATTTCCCAGAGCTAAAGGAACTCTATATGATTCTGGCATTGAAACTTGTCTTATAATTTCTTATCCAAAATTAAATATAAAAAATAAAAAATTTACTGAATTAATTACTAATATTGACATTCTACCAACTCTTTTAGATTTTGCAAAAATTAAAATTCCAAAAGAAATACAAGGTAAAAGTTTTTATCCACTAATATTAAATAAAAAATATTCTGAGAATAATGAAATTTTTGCTGAAAAAACTTATCATGATATGTTTGATCCGATGCGGTGTATTCGAAATAAAAATTTCAAATTAATTATAAATTTTGATTCTGATAAAATTATAAGAGTCCCAGGAGATATTATGATGGGCGATACATATAAAACTATGTTGGGGCAAATTATTAATATTCGAGAACGTTATGAATTATACGATATAAATAGAGATAAATTTGAAAAAAAAAATTTAGCTAATAATAAAAAATATAAAAGTATTAAGCGTGAACTTTTGAGAAAAATTGTAAGATGGATGAAAAAAACTAAAGACCCATTATTGAAAAAGCAAATACAATCACCTTTTTTTCTTGATACACTAAAGCAACTAAAATAGACTTTTAAAATATGGAATCATTTTTAAATAAAAAAATATTTATAGAATCAAATGAATATACTTATAGAGTTGAACATTTAACACTTGAGGGTACATGTTCAACAGATCATGGCCCAAGAAATGTTAAAATTAAAAATTTGTTAGTTGATAAATATCCAGTAACTAATCAACAATATTATTTTTTTTTAAAAAAAACTGGTTATCAGCCAAGAGATTCTCAAAGATTTTTAGAGCACAAACCAAATAAAAAATTATTCAACCTACCAGTTGTATTTGTTTCTCAAAATGATGCAATTGCATATGCTAAATGGGTAGGTGGACGACTTCCAACTGATGAAGAATGGCAATATATTGCGGCTGGCCCAAAATATCTAGACTGGCCATGGGGGAACAAGTTTAATCCTTTATTATGTAATCACGATGGCAATAAGCTTGAACCCGTAAACACACATAGAAAAGGAGAAAGTTGGTGTGGTTGCGTAGATATGGCTGGAAATTGTTGGGAGTGGACTGCTGGTATTCATGATGATGGCAATCACCAATTTGCTTTGTTAAGAGGTGGAAGTTATTTCTATGCACATGATCATTGGCACGTTGGAGGAGGTGCGAGAAAAAATAATTATCATTGGAAATTACAAATATTAAATGAAGGAATGAACAGAGCCGCTACTCTAGGCTTTCGATGTGTCTATGATGAAAAATAAATTTACAGATAAAAAAAAATCTATAGATTTTTCATTAGGCAATTTAAATTTATCTATAGATTTAAATAAAAACATTTTCTTAAAAGAATTAAATTTTATAAAAAATATTAACAACGAAATCTTTGTTATTCGTGCTGAAAATAAGTTAATTCCAAAAAATAAGTATAAAATAGAAAAAGTCTTTAAAAATACCGATGTTAACTTCACTGTCATATCAATAGATTTTTCTCAGAATTTTGAAAATGATTTCTTTAAAGGAAGAATATCTTTTGTTCAGAAGAAAAAAAATATTATTGATTTTATTTTTCAATTATCTGCTAGATGGCATAAAGATATTCCTAAGAAAGTACTCCTAAAATTTCCTTTTATAATAAATCTCCATAAAAATAAAAATTTCTTAAAACCAGGTGATATTTTTGATGGAAAAAAAAGAATTAAAAAAGGTGTTTGGAATTTACACGAATACCCACCCTCAATTATATCTGATAATTTAGGAATTGAATCTTTAGGATTTGAATTTTACGATCAATTTCCCTGGCAGGCGAATTATAATCTTGGAATGAGTGAAGCTATATCGAGTGAAAATTTTGAAAAGTTTGAAACTGAGGTTCAATTAACACAGGAATTAACAGATATTATTCTAATGAAAATTTATACAAGCTCTAAAGGAAGAGAAAAAATTTTTAGTCTTTGGAAAGAAAATACCAGAAAAAGATACGATCTAAGAAAATACCACGATAGTAACAATAGATGGATAAAAAAAAATTATCTACAGCATTTTATGTTTGCTTATGGAGAAGAGGCATTTGATTATAAAAAAATTCAATTCAAAATTAATCAAATTATCAAAGAAGGAAAGCAATTTGGAGGTTATGATTCAATTTTATTTTGGCATCAATATCCCAGACTGGGTTTAGATGAAAGTAATCAATGGCAACTATATAAATATTTACCAAAAAATTATAAAACTATTAAAAAAATCGTTGATATATGTCATTCACATAATATTAAATTTTTTATTCCTTTTAAACCATGGGACATTAGATCAAATGAAAGTTTAGATAGCCACGCTAAATCTTTAGAAAAGTTTATTAAAGAAACAAATATCGATGGTTTTTTTCTTGATACAATGTCATCTTTACCTGAGTCATTTCTAAAAATTCAAAAAAAATTTCCCTCATTTGAATTTTGTTCAGAAGGCACACCAAGAGAACAAAGGCAAATTGAAACCTTAACAAGTTCATGGGATCAAATTGGTGATATCAGAAGAAATTTTAAAGTAGATATAAATTCAAATTTCTTTCGTTTTCTTTTTCCAGAACACCCTCTTAATCTTGTTTCTCGATGGAGTGTTGGATCTGACAAGGATGCATTAATTAAAAGAGCAGCTTTTAATGGAATGGGAATGGTTATTTGGCAAGATATTTTTGGTTGCTGGCTTCCATTTAGTATCGAGCAAAAAAAGAAGATAAAGTCTTTAAAAAATATCCTTAAAAAATATCATAAATATTTTTATGGAGATAATTCAATTCCATTAATAAAAACTTTATCAAAAAAAATTATTTGTAATGAATTCTCAAATTCACAAGGAAAACAAAAAATTTATTCCATTTATAATTTTGGTTCAAATAAAATTTATGGCAGAATTTTAAAACTTCCTTTAGCAGTAATGGAATTTAAACAAATTTATGGAAAAAAAGTAAATATCCAAATAGAAAAAAAACAAAATACTTTTTATTTGTTGGCAAATCTTGATGCAAATGATGTAATTCTAGTTAATATCATATTTAAAATTTGATAAGTATTAACTTACTGCTTTTATAATACCTCTCAATTCCGATAGCCCCATCATTCTTCCTATTGCCGTATAACCAGGATTAATAGATTTCTTAAATTGATCATCAAGTAAACAATGTCCATGATCTGGTCTCATTGGAATTTCAACTTTTTTATTTTTACTTCTTCTTTTTTCTTCTTTTAAAATTAGTTTTATTAATTTAACAAAATCAACATCTCCACTTAGATGATTTGTTTCATAAAAGCTTTTTTTGTCTTTATCAATTTTTACGTTTCTTAGGTGAATAAAATTTATTTTCTTTTTGAACGTATCAAAAATTTTATAAATATTATTATTAATGTTTGATGCTAGAGAACCTGAGCAAAACGCCATACCATTTGATAATGAATCGTATGAATCTAAAATAAACTTATAATCCTTTAAATTTGAGACAATTTTAGGTATTCCAAAAAGTGCGACTGGTGGATCATCTGGATGAAGGGTCATATTTACTTTACATTCCTCAGCAACAGGTACGATTTCTTTTACAAAATCAATTAAATTTTCTTGCAATTCTTTTTTTTGATAATTTCTGTAAGCGTAGATCATATTTTTAAATTCATTTATAGAATATTTTTTTTCAGATGCCGGTAAACCACCCATTACTGCAATTTTCAAATTTTCAATATCTTTTTTATTCATTTTCTTAAATGTTTTTTCTGCATTTCTAATTTCTTTAGATGAATATCTAGAATCAACATCATTTAATTTTAAAATAAAAGTTTCAAATATAATTATATGTTGATAATTAAATTTTAAAGCCAAACCATCTGTTGGCAGTTGAAAATCTAATTGAGTTCTTGTCCAATCTACTATTGGCATAAAATTATAACAAATTGTTTGTATATTATTTTTAGAAACATTTAATATTGTATCTTTGTAATTATCAATGAATTTCCTAAAATTTTTATGTCTTAATTTAATGTCATTATGAACTGGAATACTTTCAACTACATTCCATTTTAAATTAACATTATTGGAATTATTATGCTTGTTGATAAAATCAATTCTCTTCTTCACATCAGTTTTAGACCATTTTTCACCATACGGTATTTGATGTAATGAAGTTACTATATATTCAGCATTTGATTGTCTTATATCTGATAAAGTAACTGGATCAGTAGGCCCATACCATCTAAAAGAATTTTGCATAAGACTTTTATATCTGATAAATTTATATTTAAAATAATTTCTTTGAAACTATGAAAAAAAGAAACCTTGGTAATACTGATATTAAACTTACATCAATTGGATTTGGTGGAGCCCCTCTTGGAAACTTATTTGAAGAACTTAAAGAAACTGACTGTTTTGATATTGTTAAAAAATCCTATGAAATGAATATAAATCTTTTTGATACCTCACCTTTATATGGATATGGCCTAAGTGAGCATAGGATTGGAAATTTTTTAAAAACAATTGATCCAAATAAATACTATATTTCAACAAAGGTAGGTAGATACCTTACCCCAGAAAGAAATTATTATAAGGAGGGAAAATTTAAAGGTCATATAAATTTTATTCCACATTTTGATTATTCATATGATGGCGTTATGAGATCATTTGATCAATCGATACACAGATTAGCAGTACCAGAAATTGATATTTGTTTGATTCATGATGTAGATAGATACACTTTCGGTAACGAAGTAGATCATTATTTTAAAATTGCAATGAGTGGCGCATATAAAGCATTAAATGATCTTAAAGAACAAAAAGTAATTAAAGCAATTGGAGTAGGATTAAATGATGCTGATATCTGTACAAGATTTGCAAACGAAGGTGATTTTGATTGTATGCTTCTTGCAGGAAGATATACACTCTTAGATCAAACCGCACTTGATGAATTTTTTCCAATTGCAAAAAAAAATAATATAGGAGTAATTTTAGGTGGTGTTTTTAACTCAGGAATTTTAGCAAAAGGTATTGGTGATCAAATAACTTATAGGTATGATAAAATACCAATTGATATAAAAGAAAAATATCGAAGTATATCTAAAATTTGTTTACAATACAATGTTCCTGTACCTGCTGCAGCACTCCAATTTTCGTACTCTAATAAATTAATATCATCTATGATATTAGGCATTGATAGAATTGAACAAATTCAACAGAACTTAGAAAATTTAAATTATCCTATACCAAAAGAGTTATGGGATAATTTAAAAAAAGAAAAACTTCTTGATGAGAGAAGTATGATTGATGTATAGTAAATTATTCCTATAAATTAATTTACCTTAGTCATAGTACAAAGCATTTCAAATGCAATTGTTGCTCCAACAAGTGAAGTCATATTATTTAAATCAAATGGTGGCGATACTTCTACAACATCACCGCCAACAAAATTTAATTTATTTAGAGCTCTAATAATTGTTTGCGCTTCTCTCACATTAAAACCACCAACTTCTGGAGTACCAGTTCCTGGTGCAAAAGTAGGATCAATGCCATCTATATCAAAAGTAAAATAAGTATCCGTGTCACCTAAAACGGTATAGATTTTTTCAACACATTTACTAAAGCCCATTTCATAATATTCATCTATAGAAATGATCGTTACTCCTTGTTTTCTAGCCCATGTTAAATCATTTGGATCGTATAATGCACCCCTAACACCTAGTATTACATATTTTTCTGGATCAATAAGATTTTCTTCAATAGCTCGTCTAAAAGGTGTACCGTGAGTATATTTAAATCCTCCAAAATATGTATCCCAAGTATCAGAATGAGAATCAAACTGAAATAAACCTATTGGTTTTTCTTTCGCAATAGCTCTTAAAATAGGAAGGGAAACTAAATGATCACCTCCTATAGATAATGGAAGTGTTTTAGATGCAATAATATTTGCATAAAATTTTTCGATTTTCTCTAAACTATCTTGAAGATCTGCTGGGTTTACGGGACAATCACCAATATCTGCAATATTAAATTTATCATAAGGACTCTTAAGTGAAACAGGGTGATAAAGCCTTACAAGTGATGATGCATTTCTAATTTCTCTTGGCCCATGTCTAGCTCCAGGTCTATTAGTAGTTCCTCCATCCCATGGTACACCTGCAATACAATAGTCTAATTTATTTAAATCTTTCACAACAGGTAAACGAAAAAAAGTAGCAACATCAGCAAAGCGAGGAGTTTCCATACTAGATAGAGGTTTAATTTGAGTCATAAATGTATCTTATGGTATATAGAATTGGATTATACAAGACAAATTAGTATGGATTATAGCAAATTTCCTAAACCGCAAAATGATGGAAAAGCTGATCATCTTTTAAATAAGTTTTTGCCCGATATTTCTCTTAAAAATCAACAGGGTAATCTATTAAAAATAAAAAGATCTGACACTTTTCGTTTAATTTTATATTTTTATCCTATGACAGGTAATCCAAATGAAAGTTTACCTAAAAATTGGAATCAAATTCCAGGAGCCATTGGCTGTACTGTGGAGACCTGTAGTTTTAGAGATAATTATGAAGAATTAATCAAACTTAATGCGCTGCCTATAGGAATATCAACTCAAACAATAGATTATATTAAGGAAATGACAGATAGATTAGTAATTCCTTATGATGTTTTAAGTGATTCAGAAAATATTTTGCTCAATTCATTAAAAATGCCACATTTTGAAATTGAAAACAAAATTTATTTTAAAAGATCAACTCTTATTGTGGAAAAAAATATTGTTAAAAAAGTATTCTACCCTATTTTTCCTCCTAACAAACATATAAATGAAGTTCTACAATGGCTAAAAGAAAACTAACTATTTTTTTATTTTCTGTATTTCTGTTATTTTCTAACCTTTCAATAGCTAATCCAAATATAGATCAATGGCTAGAGTCAGAGAAATCTTATAAAGATCTAATTAATGAAGGATTTGAAGTTAAAAGCTACGCTATAAGTGACATAGAGGTTGGAAATGATTTAACAATAATCTTATTTGTTACAGTTCTCCAAAAAGACAACGAAGTATATGAGTGTCAGGAATATCAAACTATAGATAAAAATGTTGAGACTTTAGATATGAACTTGATATGTAAAGAATTGGTTCAACCTTATGAAAGAGGTATAGGAACTTAAGACCGTTCAATATTTAAAAAAAACCATTGTAATGCTATTAGTGTAAGTCCATTTAAAATTTCTTTTTTATTCATCTTTGTTTTTACTTCATCAAAACTATAACTTTTAACTAATATGTCCTCATTTTCATTCTCTAGACCTCTTATAATTTCTTTATCTGGAGCAATTACCTCGCCTAAAAAAAGATTGTAAAAAGATTCGGATGATCCTGGAGCAGGAAAGTAACCTTGTATAGATGTAAGATTGCTTATTTCACATCCAGTTTCTTCCAAGCATTCTCTTTTTGCGGTATCTTCTGGAGTTTCACCAAAGTCAATTATTCCAGCAACTATTTCATCTAGATAATTTTGATTATCTCTAGAAATTGTCCCTGGTCTGAACTGTTGAATTAAAACAATTTTTTTATTTATAGGGTCATATGGTAAGACTGCAGATACTTGTGCGCCACCAAATAACTCCCTTTTTATTTCATTACTCCAATCTCCATTATATTTTTTGTATTTAAGAGTAACTTCGTTCATTTTAAAGAAACCGTCGTGAATATTCTTTTTATCTAAAATTTTAAATTTTGGACTCATAAAAATTGATATATTTTATATTACATATATATTTATAAATATGGAAAAAGCATTATTTGGTGCAGGTTGTTTCTGGGGTGTGGAAGAAACATTTTGTAAAACTCCAGGTGTAATAAATACCCTAGTTGGTTATTCTGGAGGCGATACTATTAACCCTTCTTATGAAAGTGTTTGCCAAGGAAATACAAATCATACTGAGGTTGTTTTAGTTGAATTTGATAATTCTAAAATATCTTATGAAGATCTTTTGAAGGTTTTCTGGAAGTGTCATGATCCTACAACTTTAAATAGACAAGGTCCTGATATTGGAACACAATATAGATCAGCGATATATTATTATAACGAAGATCAAAAAAATAAATCTATTCATTCAAAGAATGAATTTGCTAAAAGTGCAGGAATAAATATTGTCACTGAAATATCACAAGCTAAGGAATTCTATAAAGCAGAAGAATATCATCAAAAATATATCCAAAAAACAGGTTTACACTGCGCTATATAAATTAATTCTTTAGGGAACTTATGTCTGTCGATTTTTATTATGCATTTTTAACAGGCTGGGTAATACTTTTATTATTTTGGAGTACTATTGTTTTCTTTATATATTTGAGAAAACCTCCTAAATCCAAATTAACTAAAAATTTTGTGATCAAATCCTATCTGTTTTTTTTGTTACTATTGTTTATAATTTTATTTTTTCGATAAACCGATTCGTTTTTCTTATAAATTATGTATCAACATATAGTAGGTCAAAAACATTGAGATACTAACATATTGATAATTAACAACTTTTTTATATTTGATGTTGAATACTGGTTTTTTCGTAAATATAAACTACCTCGAAATTAATAAAAATAATTATGTCTATATTAAAAAACTATTTTAAACAAAACAGTGTGATGCACAGTTTCTCAAGTTGCCAATGGCCAATAGGCGATCCTCAAGAGAAAGATTTTCATTTTTGTGAAGCTGATACCGTTGCTGGGAAGCCTTATTGTCAGAGTCACTGTGATGTTGCGTATATTGACGAAAAAGAGCTTAAAAAAGAAAAAGAAGCTCAAAAAAATCGTCGCATTGCTGCTTAAGTCAATCTCTACAAATTATTTTCTCATCAAATGTGAATAATTTAGAGTTATTGACATAAGTAACGATTTTCTTAAAATAAATATATCATGTTATTTAGTGTACTGAAAAAACTAAATTTTGACGGAACATTAGAGATAATCGACTCTAATGAGAAAATTTATAAATTCGGAAGCTCAAATCCTCATGTTCGTATTAGATTAAAAAATAAATCTATAGAGAGAAAACTTTTTTTCAATCCCAATTTACATATTGGTGAAGCTTATATGAATGAAGAGTTAATAATTGAAAAAGGCACTATAGAAGAATTTCTAAATCTAATTACTAATTGTTACGATGATTTTATTTCAAACAATAAATTTTATAAATTTTACGAATATTTATCTTCTATTTTGATGCCACTTCAGCAAATTAATCAGCTTGTAAATTCAAAAAATAATGTTGCGCACCACTATGATATTAATGAAGATTTATACAAACTATTTTTAGACAAAGATATGCAGTATTCCTGTGCATATTTTCATAATCCTAACATTAGCTTGGAACAAGCTCAAAAAGATAAAAAAGATCATATAATCAGAAAACTGCAAATTGATAAAAATATGAGTGTTCTTGATATTGGATGTGGTTGGGGTGGTATGGCAATAGAAATAGCAAAATCTACTGGAGCTAAAGTCAAAGGAATTACACTTTCAGAAAATCAATTCAAAACAGCCTCTGAACGTGCACAAAAAGAGGGTTTAAGTGATAAAGTTACTTTTGCTTTACAAGATTACAGAAATGAAACAGAAAAATATGATCGTATAGTATCGGTTGGAATGTTTGAGCATGTTGGAGTTAAATATTTTAAAACATACCTTAGTAAAGCGAATGATATTTTAAATGAAAACGGAGTTTTTCTTTTACACACAATTGGTCAAAGAGGTAAACCAACTGCCACAAGTCCCTGGATACGAAAATATATTTTTCCAGGTGGATATATTCCATCGTTATCTGAAGTTATGAAAGAAACACAAAAACTTAATATAAATGTTACTGATGTTGAAGTATTAAGACTACATTATGCTCATACTCTTACACGTTGGTATCAAAATGTTTTGGAAAATAAAGATAAAATTATAAAGATGTTCGATCAACGTTTCTTTAGAATGTGGGAGTTTTATCTTCTGGCAAGTAAGTATTCTTTTGTAAATATGGGTAATGTAGTTTTTCAAATACAAATAGCAAAAAATATTAACAATCTGCCTCTTACGAGAAATTATATCTACAACTAAGTACTTTATATTTATTGAATTTCAAACACAGGTGATATAATCTTTTATTTATGGCACAATCACTTAACAATTATATTATTAGAGCATCAATATTTTTAGTCGCTACCTTTGTTATTGTTGTTTTATTATACCCAGTTTTACAAAATGCTTTTTTATCAAATATCTTTATTAACATTATAATTTTATTAGCTTTATTAACTGGAATTGTATTTAATTTTTTTCATCTCATTAATTTAAATTATAAGTATATAGCTTATTCCAACTTCAATTTTACTAATTCTATAGAAGCATTTTCAACATTAAGAGGGCAGGATAAAAATATTTCTCTTGAATTAAAAAATCTTGATGGAAAATTTCTTTTTAAAAGTTCATCAATAAATAGATTGATAGAAAATTCAGACATGACTTTAATTAGCATAAGAGAAACTTCTCGTTACTTAGTTGGACTGCTAGTCTTTTTAGGGCTTCTTGGAACTTTTTGGGGTCTTCTAAAAACTATTGGATCTGTTGGTAATGTTATTAGTGGTTTAGGTATTGATGATACAAATGTTGCAGGTTTTTTTAATTCTCTTAAAGATGGTTTAAATGCTCCACTAGAAGGAATGAGTATCGCATTTAGTAGTTCATTGTTGGGTTTGGCTGGCTCTTTAATATTAGGATTACTTGATCTAAATCTTGGTCAAGCGCAAAATAAATTTAGTCAATACTTTGAGAAAATACTCAATTCAAATTCATCGCCAGATTTTTCCAAAGTTGAAGATAAACCAACTGGTGAAGCAATTCAAAAAATTTATGATAACTTAGAAAATCTTTTAAATGCTTTTAAAAAATCATCTGAAAATCAAACTAAAATTTCGAAAAATTTTGATAAATTTAATGAAATACTTAATAAAATAAATTCGAACTCATCCAATCTAGATAAACAATTATCAAACTTTTTATCGTCCCAATTAAATACACAGTCTTCTCTTATGAACTTTACAGAATCGTTAAGTAAAAATGGAATATTAGAAGCAAAAAAAGTTAAAGAGTATTTTCAGAATATTGAAAAAGAATTAAAGAAAATTAAAAAATAATAATGTCTACTAGGTCTTTAAGAAATAGACTTGCTGATACAACAAACATTTGGCCAGGTTTTGTCGATGTTTTAGCTACATTATTAATTGTAATTATCTTTGTGTTAATGGTTTTTACAGTTTCACAAATATACTTAAGTGATGCTATATCAGGCAGAGATAAAGCACTCCAAGATTTAAGATCACAAATTAATGAACTTTCAAAAATATTAGTTATTGAAACCAAAGACAAAGAAGAAGCTCTTTCAACCCTCTCAGAAACGGAGAAACAACTTGAAGATACGCAATCAAATTTACAAAGTGAACAGTTATTAAGTGAACAATTACAAACAGATGTAGCAAAAAAACGATCAGAAATATTTGTTCAAGAGCAAAATATCATTGCTTTATCAGAGCAAATTAGCAGTCTTCTGAAAGAGTTAAGAATAGTTGCAAATGCTCTAGAAACATATGAAGGACAAGAAATTGCTATACTCGAAACCGAAGGTTTAGGTGAAAGGATTAATAAAGCGCTAGCATCAAGGATTGATCAACTTAAAATACTTAATCAAGAATTAGATAATGCTAATTTTAAATTAATAGAAAGTGAGAAATCTCTTAAAGCAACAATTTCAGAATTAAATGAAAAGAATAATAATTTAATAGCAATCAACGAAAGTTTAGGCTTAGAGGATGGAGGAATTGAAGAGCAATTGTTGGCAATAAAAAACAAAAATGAAGAACTACTAAGTTTAAATAACGAATTAGAGAAAACAAATATTGAATTATCTTTAAGAGATGAAGAATTACAAAATCAAATATCTCAATATCAACAATTAATGAATGATCTTTTAGAAATTAATGATAGTCTTGGCTTAAAAGATGCATCACTTAATGAGCAACTTGATGCAATTAGATTTAAAAATGAAGAACTAGCAAGATTAAATAAAGACTTATTACAGAAAGATAATACCATTTTCAATCTTCGTGGAAAAATTTCTGAATTAAATAATGTACTGTCTTTGTCTGAAGAAAAACAAAAACAGCAACTTGAAAAACTTGAACTCCTTCAAAATCAAATTGTTTCATTAGAAGAAGAGAATCAAGCACAAAAGGAAACGTCACTTGAAGAGATTGAAAAAATGGAAATACAAGCTTCAAAAACGTTAGAACAGGTAGAAATTCTCTCTAATCAAATTGATACTTTACAAAAAGAAATAGCTTTACTTAATAGTGCTTTAGAAGCTAGTGAAAGTCAGGCTTTAATTAAGGATTTAGAAATTGAAGTACTTGGTGAAAAATTAAACAAAGCTCTTACATCTAAAGTATTTGAGCTCCAAAAATATAGATCTGAGTTTTTTGGAAAATTACAATCTATTTTAGGTGATAGAAAAGACATTAAAATTGTAGGAGATAGATTTATTTTTGAATCAGAGCTATTATTTGATTCTGCTTCAGCAGATTTACAACTATCTGGTAAAGAAAAGTTAAGTGAAATTGGCCTTACTTTAAAAGAGACTACTAATGATATCCCATCAGATATTGACTGGATTATAATGGTAGAAGGACATACTGACAAACGACCTATACAGACAATAAGATATCCATCTAACTGGGAACTATCTTCAGCTAGAGCTAATACAGTTCTAAAACTTCTTCTTGATCTTGGTTTTCCGCCAAATAGATTAGCATCGGCAGGATATGGAGAGTTTTACCCTATCACTGAAGGAGAAACTGAGAGTGATCTGCAGCAAAATAGAAGGATTGAATTAAAACTCACTTCTCGCTAATTTGCCTTAAATTTAACATAAACTGACCATAAAAAATCTATATGAGATTTTTAATTTTATTTGTATTTAGTTTGTTTAGCTCTTACTCTGTATTTGCTGCTTGTAGTGACCAACCAGCAAATGAGGTTGATTGGACTAATTGTAATTTTGTAGAAAATCTAGATCTATCTGGTACCGGCTTGGCAAACTCTCAAATGTCAGGAGTTAATTTATCTTTATCTAATTTCGAAAAATCCCAGCTTAATAATTCAAATCTATCTATTGGTAATTTTATCTTCTCAAATTTTAGCAATTCAAATTTATATGCTTCAAATTTACAAGGAGCAAATTGCAATAATGCTAATTTTGATAATGCAAATCTTGCTAAAGTAAACTTCGAAGGATCCAATCTTTTTGGAGCTACTTTTAAAGGAGCAAATTTATATGAGGCAAACTTACTTGGTGCTAATATATCAGGTGCAATTTTTGATGAAGCAAATTTGTCAAATGCAGTTTGGGTAGATGGTAAAAAATGTGCTCTTGGTTCTATAGGCAGTTGCCAATAATTTTTTTATTCCTTTTTATTTATAGTTGCAAAATGTCAACTGTATCTGAAATACAAAAAAATGATGATAATAAAGTTAATTTTAAGATCTCAGGAAGTAAAGAAACTGGCATTCAAATAAATAACTAAAATATTAATTTACTTTTATCAAATTTAATGATTTGACCTTTAAACAATGAGTCAAAATTCTTATCTATATGCCTTTAGTGTAGTTTTTCTTGCTGGAATTTTTTGGAGTTTTGGAGCGTTGACCGTTAGATATATGGTCGATGGTCATCAATATGTTTTTCAATATTTATTTTATAGAGGCTTAACTATTTCAATTATACTTCTTATATATTTATTTTTTCGGGAAGGATTTGGTTTTTATAAAAATTTTCTCAAAATAGGAATACCATCTATACTTGGAGGTTTATTTCTAGCAACAGCTTTTACTGGATTCATTTTTTCTATTACTATGACTACGGCTGCCGTAACATTATTTATGTTAGCGGCGATGCCTTTTATTGCCGCCATTGTTGGTTATTTTGTTCTTGGTGAAATACTAAAAAGATCAACATTAATTGCAATGGTTGTAGCATTTATAGGTGTGTGCGTAATGATTATAAATGACAGTATTTCTGGAACTGCTTTAGGTGCAATAATAGGATTTATTTCTGCAACTGGTTTTGCCTTATACACGGTAACAATAAGATGGAAACCTGAAACACCAAAATTCACAACAGTTGTTTTAGCTGGACTATTTTGTACAATATTTGCGTTCTTTATTTTAGGCTTCTCTTTTGAACCTTTTATTATGATGCCTGAAATAAATAGTTATTTGAGTATACTTCATGGAATAATTGTTGCAGCAGGCTTAATACTTTACAGTCTTGGAGCAAAATACTTACCCTCAGCTGAGCTAGCACTTTTATCGTTAATGGAAGTTGTTGGAGGAGTTTTGTGGGTTTGGCTTCCTATTTTTGGAATTAATGAAGTACCAAGTACAACTGTAATAATTGGAGGTTTCATAATAACTTTAGCTGTAGTTTATTATGGTTTTGCTGCAAGGCAGATTGATATCAATATTAAAACTTAGATATTTGCTGTAACTTTATTAATATTTTTTCTTGGTAAATTATTTTTAGACCAAACTGTATCAAGAGCCTTAATCATTTTTTCGATATGCTCTTTTCTATGTTTTGGGGTAACAGTTATCCTTAGTCTTTCTAGACCTTTGGGCACAGTTGGATAAAAAATTGGTTGTGCATAGATACCATGATCATCAATTAAATCTTTAGACACTTTTTTGCATAAAAAAGGATCATTAATTAATACTGCTACAATATGAGAATTTGTATCCAAATAAGGGATTGCTAAGGAATCTAAATTTTCCCTTATTAAAGCAGCATTTTCTTTTATTCTTATTCTTAGTTGTTCTGCCAGAGAAACAATATCTATTGCTTTAGCTGCTCCTGCAGCAATTGATGGGCAGATTGAAGTTGTAAAAATAAAACCTGGAGCGAAACTTCTAATATAATCAATTATTTCTGAACTAGCTGCAATATAACCTCCCATTTGACCATATGCTTTAGCTAAAGTTCCATTAATAATATCTATTTTATCTTCAACTCCCATTTCTACTGCAATACCTTTACCTTCTTCACCGTACAGTCCAACTGAATGAACTTCATCCAGATATGTCATACAGTTATATTTTTTTGCCAACTCTACAATTTTAACTATAGGCGATCTTATACCTTCCATAGAGTATAAACTTTCAAAAACGATTAACTTAGGGTTATCTAAATTTGACTCTTTTAGTAACTGTTCTAAATGATCAATATCATTGTGTTTAAATATATGACACTTAGCTCCACTATTCTTAATACCTTGTATTAAAGATGCGTGATTTAATTCATCAGAAAACATCTCAATATCTTTAATTTTTTTTCCTAAAGTCCATAAAGTAGATTGGTTTGCTGTATAAGCGGAGGCAAAAACTAATGCCGCCTCTTTATTATGAACATTTGCCAGTTTTTTTTCAAGTTCAGTATGATAGGTTGATGTACCAGAAATATTTCTTGTTCCGCCAGAACCTGACCCATATTCAAGTAGTGTTTTTACAATTTCATTTACGACTTCTGGGTGCTGACTCATGTTCAGATAGTCATTAGAACACCAAACCTCTACTTCTCTTTCTTTATTTTTGAAACTTTCATCTGCATTTGGAAAACTTCTTATAGGTCTGTCTATGTTTCTAAAGTCCCTATAAAGACCCTGTTCTTTTAAATTTTTCAATTCAGATTTAAAGAAATTTTTGTATTGCATAAATGTTAGATATCTTACCCAATCTTTAATTGTAAGTGTTTAATTGAATGAATTGTCACACCTTATTTCTACTAAAAGACATTCTCTTCCAGACACCATATTTATCTTTAATTATAAATCGATGATATAAAGCCGCTGCAATATGAAGTGAAAAAAGAGCTGTTAACATAAGTGCTGAGTAGTAGTGTATAACTAGAGCTTGAGGGTATAAAAAAAAATTCTCTTCGATTAAAGGTGGTATTTTAATTAATCCCAAGAGATGAACATCTTCTCCTCCAAGCCATGTCATAAAGGTACCTTGAATAGGAATAAGAATAACTAAACCATAAAGAACGAAATGAACTAAATTCGAAACCAATTTATGAAATAATGGAATATTTTCATATTTAGGATGAGTGTTAAATATGTATTTCCACATTAATCTAAGCACAACTAAACTAAAGACTAAGGTGCCAAAAAATTTATGAGTAATAATAAAACCCATTTTAAGAGGAGAAAATTCCATATTATGAAGGCTAATCCCTGTTGCAACTTGCCAAAAAAGAAGAAGTGCCAATGACCAATGAAAAAGTTTTGCAACCAAACCCCATGAAGATTTTGTACCTTTAAATTCAACCATTACTAATTTTACAATATAGTGTTATTTATAGAAATATTAGTAATGAAAATAAGAATTTTATCTAGAAAAAGTGACTTGGCAATAATTCAAGCACGTGAATTTTCCGATTATTTGCAATCTAAACATCCTTTTGTAGAAATAGAATTTTTAACAAGAAGTACTTCAGGAGATAAAGATCTAAAAACACCTCTTTCTGAAATGCCAACAGAAGGTGTTTTTACCAATGATTTAAGAGATGAATTAATAAATAACAAATGTGATTTAATTGTCCACTCTTGGAAGGATCTTCCAATTGAAGTGGGTGATAAAACTAAAATTGCTGCTACATTAAAACGTGCTGATAAACGAGATATATTATTTTTAAAAAGAAACATAAAATTAGATAGAAGGAAAATTACTATTCTTTGCTCATCACCAAGAAGACAATATAATTTAGAAAATTTTATTGAAAATTATCTTCCACAAAAGTTTGATGAAGTTTGCTTTGAAAATATAAGAGGTAACATACCCACTAGATTTAAAAAATTTTTGGAAGATCCTAATAGTGATGGTTTCATTGTCGCTAAGGCAGCAATTGATAGATTACTTTTAAATAATTATTCTGAATTCAATGAATTAAAAACAACTCTAAAAAAATATATTAATGAATGTCTATGGTCTGTTTTACCATTGTCTATCAACCCTTGCTCTCCTGGACAAGGAGCTCTAGCGATTGAAACAAGAATTAAAGATAATAAACTTAACGAAATTTTAAATGATATTAATTTTTCCAAAGATTATTCGAATGTTATTCAAGAAAGAAATATTTTAAAAAATTATGGAGGAGGATGTCACCAAAAAATAGGAGTATCTTACATATCACATAAATTAGGATTAGTTGTATCTAAAAGAGGTGAAGATGAAAATGGCAATCATTTTGAGAGCTGGGATTTTATTGATTCAAAAGATATAAGTTTTTCTATTAATACAACAGATGAAATTTATCCTGTAAATTTAAAAAATTATAAAATATTTTCTAGAAAACAATTAAATGAAAATGTCGATGATATAAATAATTTACAAAATAAATGTATTTATGTTTCACGAATTAGCTCAATCCCACATAAGTCAAAAATCCAATCAAATAATGTTATTTGGACTAGTGGTTTAAGAACATGGAAAAATTTATCTGAAAGAGGTATTTGGGTTAATGGAACTTCAGATGGTCTAGGTGAGGATTTTGATAAAGACATTAATGCGCTGACAAATAATCCTTGGGTTAAGTTAACTCATTCTCAATCTCCTGAAAGTTCGATAAAAAATAAAATTGAAACGTATCAATTGGAGTCTATTGATTTTGAAATAGATATAGAAAAGAAAAAATACTTTTATTGGATGAGTAGTTCAGCTTTTAAGGTGAGTATTGATAAATATCCGAAAATTAAAGAAAAATATCATTTTTGTGGCCCAGGAAATACTTACAATGAGATTAGTAAAATATTAGGTAATGATAAAAATCTTTTTGTTGAGCTATCTTATGATAGTTGGAAGAAAAAATTACTAAAAGCCTAAAAATGACAAATATTTTATTCAAAAATGCTCTCAAAAGAAATATTCAAAAAACACCACCCATTTGGTTCATGAGACAGGCTGGGAGGTACCATTCGCATTATCGCAATCTCAAAGAAAAATATACTTTTGAAGAACTTTGTAAAACTCCAGATCTAGCCGCAGAAGTCGCTTTTGGCCCAATACAAGAGTTTGATTACGATATTGCAATTTTATTCAGTGATATTTTATTTATCTTGGAGGGACTTGGTTTAGAATTAAAGTTTGACCCAGGACCTAAATTTAATTCTTATATAAATTCAGAAAACATTAATCATTATAGTAATATTGATCGTGGCATTGAGCATATGCAATTTCAATTTGAAGCTATAAAAATAACAAAAGAGAAATTGCCAAATAATAAAAGTTTAATCGGATTTGTTGGTGGACCTTGGACATTATCAAAATATGCATTTGGAAATAATAACTCTGATTTAATCGACACTAAAATGAATTTAGAATTTATTTCAAAAATTCTTTTACCCCTTCTTAAGAAAAATATTCAATTACAATTAGATGCAGGTGTTGAACTTGTCATGATTTTTGATAGCTCCTTGTATGATTTAGATAAAATAAATTTTCATGAAATTTATTCAAAAATTTTGGAGGAGATTGCAATTTCTTTTCCAAATAAAGTTGGCTATTATTCAAGAGGTAAGAGTTTGTCAGATCTAAATTCTATCATCAGTTTTCCTTTTGCTGGTTTTGGTTATGATCACACAATTGATCTAAAATCTATGTTTGAAAATCAACAGCATGGATTTATTCAGGGAAATTTCAATGAACAATTAATGTTAAATGAAACAGATACATTTCTTAATGATTTAAAAGATTTTATTAAAAAAATGAAATCAATTGAAAATCTTAATGGCTGGATTTGTGGCCTTGGACATGGAATTAACAAAAATACTCCAGAAAAAAATGTTCATTTATTTATAGAAAATATCAGAAAAGAATTTAGCTAATAGATATGGTTAAATATATAGGTGAAAAAGATTATGAGCACGGTAGTAAAGAAAGAATTGGTGTTTTAATTACTAACTTAGGGACCCCAGATGCTCCAAATAAAAAAGAACTAAAAGTTTATCTTAATCAATTTTTATCAGATCCGAGAGTAATCGAATTACCTAAAATCTTATGGCAAATTTTATTGAAGTTAGTAATTTTGCAGATAAGACCATCAAAGTCAGCGGAAGCATACAAACAAATTTGGACTGATAAGGGTTCTCCACTTTTAGATATCGCAAACAGACAACTAAATAAAATCCAATCATCTTTTTCTTCAAAAAATGAAAATATAGTTTTTGAAATTGGGATGCGCTATGGCAATCCATCTATTCCAGATGCTTTGATAAAACTTCAAAAAAAACAAGTAAGAAGATTATTAGTTCTACCTATGTATCCGCAATATTGTGCTGCAACAACAGGTAGTACATTTGATGAAGTAACTAATGTATTGCAAAAATGGCGTTGGATACCTGAAATGCGTTTCATCAATCAATACTTTGAAGAAAAAAGTTATATTGAAGCATTGTCAAATTCTATAAAGTCATTTTGGAAAAAAACTCCAAAACCACAAAAAATTATTTTTAGTTATCATGGTATACCAAAACGGTATTTGACTAATGGTGATCCGTATCATTGCTTTTGTCTTAAAACCACAAGACTCGTCAAAGAGCATATGGGATTATCTGATGATGAGATAATGACTACTTTCCAAAGTAGATTTGGAAGAGAGGAATGGTTAAAGCCATATACAAGTGAAACATTAAAAGAATTACCAAAACAAGGGATTAAAAATATACATATAATATCTCCTGGTTTCAGTAGTGATTGTCTTGAAACACTTGAAGAACTTGAGGAAGAAAATAAAGAATATTTTATGAAGTCAGGTGGAGAAAATTATCATTATATACCCTGCTTGAATGATCATGATGATCACATCGATGTTTTTGTAAATCTAATAAAAAAACATACTCAAGGTTGGCCATTATGATTGCTGATCCAAAATTTAATACTGCAAAAGAATGGTTTGAAAAATTACGAGATAACTTAATTGAAACTATTCAAAACATTGATGAAAATCAATTTGAAATAAGTAATTGGGATCACAAAGGTGATGGTGGTGGTAAAATGAGTAAAATTAAGGGTAATATTATTGAAAAAGGTGGAGTAAATATTTCTACCGTCTCTGGGACATTTAACGAAAACATGAGAGAAGCTATCCCGGGAGCTAAAGAAGATCCAAATTATAATGCAACTGGCATCAGTGTTGTATTACATCCAGTTTCACCAAAAATTCCTTCTATGCATTTTAATACAAGATTTATTAAAACCACTCAGGAATGGTTTGGTGGAGGTATGGATATTACACCTTGTGTAATATTTGATGATGAAGAAAAATATCATCGAGGTTTAGAAGTTTTATGTAATAAATATGATAAATCATATTATCCTAAATTTAAAAAATGGTGTGATGACTATTTTTTTCTTAAACATAGAAACGAACCAAGAGGTGTTGGAGGAATATTTTTTGATTACCTTCAAACTGGTGATTGGGGAAAAGATTTTGAATTTGTCCAAGGCGTAGGTACTTATTTTCACCAGTTTATCAAAAAAACTTTAATTGCACTTAAGGATGAGAAGTGGAATCAAGAGGAAAAAAAGATACAATTAGTTAAGCGTAGTCGCTATGCTGAATTTAACTTATTATATGATAGAGGTACAAAATTTGGTCTAGAGACTGGTGGTAATGTTGATGCTATATTAATGTCAATGCCTCCCCACGCGGTATGGGAATAAATAATGTTATTTAATACGCTTAAAGTTATTCATATTTTTAGTATCATAGCTTGGATGGCTGGACTTTTATATCTACCACGTTTGTTTGTAAATCATGCTAATCCTGAAATTACAAAAGAAACCTCAGAAACATTCAAAATAATGGAAGGAAAATTGTACAGAATAATAATGTTTCCAGCTTTTATAGTGACGTGGATATCAGGTTTTACACTTACACATTATGTGGGTATTGATACATGGTTGCTTTTAAAAATTTTATTTGTAATCTTATTATCTGGCTATCATTTTTTTTGTTTAAAATGTCTTAATGATTTTAAAAATGATAATAATAAATACTCCACTAAGTTTTTTAGAATTACAAATGAAGCACCAGCAGTAATATTGATTTTTATACTTATACTTGTTGTATTTCAGCCTTTTTAATTACTACTTTTTTGTTTTAATAGGCGTTTTTCTCTTTGGATTACAAACCTTGCATATTTCACACTCCAAACCATAACAACTTCTTGCCTGACAAAATTCTCTTCCATAAAATATTATTTGTAAATGAAGTTTGTTCCAAGATTTTTTTGGAAAAAGATATTTTAAATCTTTTTCTGTTTGGACAACATTTTTACCATTTGTTAAACCCCAACGTTGAGCTAAACGATGAATGTGCGTATCAACTGGAAATGCTGGATGACCAAATCCTTGAGACATAACAACACTTGCAGTTTTATGACCAACACCTGGTAATTTTTCCAATTCCTCAAAACTTTCTGGAACATTGCCTTTAAATTTTTTTACAAGAATTCTTGATAGTTCAAAAATTGCTTTTGATTTTTGAGGTGCCAAACCACAAGGGCGAATAATATTATAAATTGTTTTTTTTGCCACTTTTGTCATTTTTGTAGCTGTGTTAGCTTTTTTAAATAATATTGGTGTAACTTGATTAACTCTTTCATCTGTACATTGAGCACTAAGAAGTACTGCTACAACTAATTCAAATTTATTTTTGTGGTTAAGAGGTATAGGTACTTTTCTATATATACGATTGAGTATTCTGGAGATCTCTTGAGCTTTCTCTATTCTTTTCACTTTATAAAGCCTCCTCCAATGATTAGGTCTTAAGTATTACTGATAATTATGACAAAATATAGCACTTATTAATACTAATAATATTGAATATTTCCATTGAAGTAGTATGGGTCTACCATCAAATTTCTATGGAGGAAATAATATGAAAAAAACTTTAAGCATTGTTTTGTCTTTGCTTTTCATGGGTATTTTTTCACCAGCATTTTCAAACACTATTAAATGGTCAATGCCTGGTGACTCTTTAACTCTTGACCCGCACGCACAAAACGAAGGACCAACTCACATGGTTTCACGTCAAGTATATGAAGGTTTAGTAACTCCAGGTATTAATATGGAAATACTTCCTCAGCTTGCTGAGTCATGGGAAACAACTGCTGCTGATACTTGGGTATTTAACATTCGTAAGGGTGTAAAGTTCCATGATGGATCAGATTTAACTGCTAGTGACATTGCTTTTAGTGTCAATAGAGCAAAAACTGCTCCATCTGATATGGTAGATTTAATTAAAAGTATTAAATCAGCATCAGCTTTAGATGATCATACAGTTCAAATTGTTACTGATGGACCAAATCCAATTCTTTTAAACCAACTAACTCAGATATTTGTAATGTCTGAAGATTGGGCAAAAGCAAATGGTTGTGAAGTTTCATACAACTGGGACGCAGGTGAAACATCTTATTGTGCTTCTAATGCAAACGGAACTGGGCCTTTCAAAATTACTTTTAGAGAACAGGATGTAAGAACTGTTTTTGAAAAAAATAATGATTGGTGGGGTGATGATAGCACTTTCAATGTAGATACTATTGAATTACTTCCAATTGCAAATGATGCAACAAGAGTTGCAGCACTTCTATCTGGAGAAATTGACTACACAAACGTTGTTCCAGTTCAAGATATTGAGAGAATCAAATCTTCTGCTGGACATGGTGTAAAAATGACTCCTCAAAATAGAACAATTTTTTTTGGTATGGATCAAGGTTCTGCTGAATTAAATTCATCTAATATCAAAGGTAAAAATCCTTTTGCAGATAAAAGAGTTCGTTTAGCTATGTACCATGCTTTAGATATGGAAGCTATTAAGGATAAAGTAATGAGAGGACAAAGTGTTCCTGCAGGAATTATTACTGCTCCTGGTGTAAACGGTCATACGGCTGCACGTGATGAAAGATTACCTTATGATCCAGAGCTATCAAAAAAACTATTAGCAGAAGCTGGTTATCCAGATGGATTTGAGGTTACACTAGATTGTCCAAATGATCGTTATATTAATGATGAAGCAATCTGTGTTGCTGCAATTGGTATGTTTGCTAAAATTGGAGTTGATGTAACTCTTGATGCAAAAACTAAAAGTCAACACTTCTCAGAAGTCAAAGAAGGTGACGCAAATGGTATGACAAGTGACATGTACATGTTAGGTTGGGGTGTTCCAACTTTTGATAGTCATTACGTTTACTCGTACTTATTTGATAGTGCTGGTAGCTGGAATAAAGTTAATTTCAGCAATGCTAGAGTTGATGAGTTAGTAGCGGCAATGGGTGTTGAAACAGATCAAGATAAAAGAAATGCTATGATTGCTGAAGCTTGGGATATTACTCAAGATGATGTAACATATCTTCCTTTACATCACCAAGTTGTCAACCAAGCATCAAAAAGTAATGTCGATGTTCCAATTAGAATGAACAACGAGCCATTATTTAGATTTGCAAACGTAAACTAACAAATTCTATATTTTCTGGCCAGTAATCTGGCCAGAAATTAAACCATGTTTAGCTATTTCTTTAAAAGACTCTTTCAATCTATTCTTGTAATGATTGTTGTAGCTTTTGTTTCATTTTCCTTATTTAATTTTGTTGGTGATCCAGTAAATAGTATGACTGGAGAAGATGCTTCAGATGAAAGACGAGCTGAGGTTAGAGAAGTATTGGGTTTAAATGATCCTGTTTACGTTCAATTTTCACGTTTTATAGGAAATGTAATTCAAGGTGATTTTGGAATATCATACCAATTAAAAAGAGAAGTTTCAGACTTAATTGCAGAAAGAATGCCAGCAACTTTAGAATTAGTTTTTGTCTCCGCTTTAATTGCAATCATTAGCGGTGTTATCTTGGGTGTATATACTGGTATTCACAGAGATAGTTTTATTTCTAATATTATTCTTGTGATTTCTCTAGCAGGGGTTTCTTTACCAACATTCATTATAGGAATAATGTTAATTTATTTGTTTTCAGTAATTTTAGGAGTTCTTCCATCCTTTGGAAGAGGTGAAGTGACACAATTAGGTTTTTGGACTACAGGATTTTTAACTACTTCTGGTTTAAAAGCACTGATACTCCCATCAGTTACGTTAAGTTTATTTCAAATGACCTATGTTATTAGATTAGTTCGCGCTGAAATGATGGAAATTTTACAAACAGATTATATTAAATTTGCAAAAGCAAGAGGTATAAAAAGGAGTGTTATTAACTACAAGCATGCGCTCAAAAATGGATTAATTCCAGTTATTACTATTACAGGTATCAACATCGGAACCTTAATTGCTTTTTCAATTATTACAGAAACAGTTTTTCAATGGCCAGGCATGGGGTCATTATTTATCAAAGCAGTATACTTTGTCGATATTCCTATAATGTCAGCATATATGATCATGGTAGCTTTTATATTTGTTATGATAAATTTTATTGTAGACATCACATATTATTTTATTGATCCTAGAATTAGGCTTAAGGAAGAGGGTAGTTAGAAATGCTACTTAAAACGTACAATAAAATATATGATACTGATATTGGATACAGTTTCTTTAATTCTAAATTAGCAGTAATTTCTTCAACAATATTTTTTATTATACTTTTTTGTTCTGTATTTGCTGGGATAGTTGCTCCTTACAATCCTTTTGATCCAGCATCAGTTTCTTTAATGGATGCCTTTACCCCACCAGTATGGTCGGAGGGAGGAAATTTTAGCTTCATTTTAGGAACTGATCAGCAGGGAAGAGATATGTTTTCAACAATGATTTATGGTTCAAGAATTTCACTGATCGTTGGTTTTGCATCTATAATTTTTGCAATGATACTTGGAGTTTTTCTTGGAATAACAGCTGGATATATTGGTGGTAGGTATGAGATTATTGTAATGCGTCTTACAGATGTGCAGTTAACTATTCCAAGTATTTTAATGGCTTTACTTGTTGATGGTATTGCTAGAGCAATTATCTCACAATCAATGCATGACGAAATGGCAATTTATGTTTTGATTTTTGCCATTGGTATTTCAGAATGGCCTCAGTTTGCAAGAGTATCGAGAGCATCAACCTTAGTTGAAAAAAATAAAGAGTATGTCTCAGCTTCAAGAATTATTGGATTATCAAATATATTAATTATGTTTAAGCATATTTTACCAAATATACTTCGACCTATCTTAGTAATTGCTACAATTGGATTAGCACTTGCAATTATTACTGAGTCTACCTTAAGTTTTTTAGGTGTTGGCGTTCCACCAACAACACCTTCTCTTGGGACTCTAATAAGGTTTGGAAATAATTTTTTATTTTCAGGTGAGTGGTGGATTACTTTTTTTCCAGCAATTTTCTTAATTGTTTTAGCATTATCAATTAATTTATTAGGAGATTGGATGAGAGATGCTTTAAATCCAAAATTAAAAAAGAGATGAGTTTTTTAGAAGTTAAAAATTTAAACATAAGTTATCCAACACGAAAGGAAACTATTGTTGCAAGCAAAAATGTAGAATTTTCTTTAGAAAGAGGTGAAATATTAGGAATTGTCGGTGAGTCTGGATCTGGAAAATCTACAATTGCAAATGCGATAATTAACTTGATTGATCCTCCAGGTGAAATCACAGATGGCTCAATAAAAATAGACAATATTGAATTAAGAAGTAATGAAGAAATAATTCAAAATATTAGAGGAAAAAAAATAGGATTTGTCTTTCAAGACCCTCAAACTTCATTAAACCCTCTATTTAAAATAAAAGATCAATTAATTGAAACTATTCAGGCTCATTTAAATTTAAGTTATCAAGATTCACTTAACAAATCAATTCAACTACTTAAAGAGGTTGGAATAGAGAACGCTGAAAAAAGAATAGAGGACTATCCACACCAATTTAGTGGCGGTATGCGTCAAAGAGTTGTGATAGCTTTAGCGATAAGTTGTGAACCTGACTTAATAATTGCAGATGAACCAACAACAGCTTTAGATGTAAGTATTCAATATCAAATATTAGAACTTCTTAAAGATCTTACAAAGAAAAGAAATCTTGGTGTTATAATTATTACCCATGATATGGGAGTCATAGCAGAGACGACTGATAAAGTTATTGTCATGAGATACGGACATATTGTTGAACAAGGTGAGACTAAAGAATTATTAACAAATCCAAAATCAACAGAAGCAAGAAGCTTAGTAATTTCAGTGCCACCAACAAATAAGAAAATTGATAGATTTAAATTGATTAGCCCCGATGGTAAGGAAATAACATCTAGTTCCAAGGATTTGACTATAAATATTATCAAAACATGGGGCATAAGGGAAAATAAAAATCAAAAATTATTAAAACTTGAGGAAGTGACAAAAGTTTTTGATGATAATTCTTTAGGCAGTGGTTTTTCATTTATTTCTAATAAAAGTTCGAATGATAAAATAGTTAAAGCTGTCGACAATGTATCTTTTGAATTATTCGAAGGTGAGACACTTGGATTAGTTGGAGAGTCTGGTTCAGGTAAATCAACTATTGCAAAAATTATTACTGGATTAATTAGTCCTAATAAAGGTAATTTAATTTATAATAATGAACCACTATATAATTCAAATAAAAAATATCAAATTCATAATAGTAGAGGTCAAATTCAAATGATTTTTCAAGATCCTTACTCATCTCTAAATCCTCGTTTCAAAGTTAAGGATATTATTGCAGAACCAATTAAATTTTTTCAAAAAAATATTAGCAATAATGATCTTTTACAAAATGTTTATGACCTAATAGATATTGTGGGAATGACCAGACAATCTCTAGATCGATACCCGCACGAATTCTCAGGAGGGCAAAGGCAGAGAATATCTATTGCTCGTGCCTTGGCAACAAGACCACGATTATTAATATGTGATGAACCAACTTCTGCATTAGACGTAAGTATACAAGCTCAAATATTGAATTTATTAAAAGATATACAAGATGAACTTCATCTCACTATGCTATTTATTAGCCATGATCTTCCTGTAATTCGTCAAATGTGTAACCGAATAATTGTACTAAAAAATGGTGCTGTTTGTGAAACAAAAGATACAGAGGAATTGTTTAATAATCCTGAGCATGAATATACGAAGGAATTAATTAGACTTATGCCTAAAATTGAATCAATTATTTAACTAATTAATAATAGGTAAATTTTCAGGAGTTCTAGTACTTAAAAGTTTATAGGAACCTTTAGTTATCAATAAATTTTCTTCTTGTACTAATATTTTATTTTCGTCCATTTCAATTGACGGTTCAAGAGTTATAATCATATTTTCCTCAAGTAATGTTTTGTCATTTTTCATAATACTAGGCGGCTCAGTCAGTTGTAAGCCTAACCCATGACCCATCCTTCCAACTGATATGTTGTTAGTTGTTAAACTATAAGATAATTTAGAATATATTTCTGAACAACTAGTTCCAGGTTTTATAATTTCTAAAGTTCTCTCAGTTGCTTCCCACAATTTATTATATGCATCTAGAACTTGTTTGTTAATTCTTCCAAAGCCAAAATTTCTATCAAAATCTGAAAAATAACCATTTAAAGTTGCACCGGTATCAATAATTAGAATATCACCATCTTTAGTTACCCTTTCTGTTGGGTTACAGATAATCTGATTATAACCATTAAGTCCCGAAGCACACGCCATATATTGAATATAATCTGCACCACCCTCAATTAATTCTTTTTTAAATATTGATGTAATTTGTTTTTCACTCATTCCTAAATTAATTTTTTCAGAAAAATTATCAAACACCTTACTTGTAATAGAACAAATTTCTTTAATATTACTGATCTCTATTTCAGATTTTATTTTTCTTATACTCCAAAGTATTTTACTAGCATTAACAAAATTATATTCTGATAAATTTTTTTGAATATCCTGATAATCATTAATACTCATTCGCAAAAAAGTTTCATTTCCTAATTCAAAACCAATATTTGAATTTTTAGGAAAACTTTTGATGTTTTTTTTCAATAAAGATATTCCTTCATCTTTCGGATTTGGAGACTCCCAAGTTTCGAT
>CABYRH010000004.1 GCA_902521315.1 uncultured Alphaproteobacteria bacterium
ATAAAAATTGAATTCTTTTTTTGGTTGGAGCGTAAGAGGAGCGTTCACCACAGTACCACAGTTTGTTAAATTCAACTGTGGGTCTATTTTTTCAATCATTACTTGAGTTTTTTGACAGTTTACCACAGACCACAGTTCTTTTCGTAAATCTAATAAATAAATTAAATGTTTACGTTTGCAATTTACGTAAGACTGTAAAAATGGTGTTTTAACTGTGGTAGTGTGGTTGACCAGAACCCTTAACAATCTCCTCAGTTGGTGGTAGAATAATTTTATGAGAGAGATTTTTATAGCCACTCTTTATATTGGTCCTATTATATTAGTGCCTTTAGCACTTATTTATTTTTCAGAAGACTATAATAATCTAGTTATTTATCAGTTTTGTAACGGAGATTTTCAAAATTGTTATTTCCAAAATGAAAATCAAGGAACTGATTCAAAAATTGTGTATTATTTAGGTATAGTAAATATTATTTTGTTTGGTATTACTTTTAGCACTAACAAACTAAAGGCTAGTAAAGTCGAAGAAAAAATAATAAAAATTAGTCTTGTCTCAATTCTCTATATAATATCTATAGCTTCTTGTTTTGTTACATATTTTTATTTTTTAAATTTAACAGCAATAGCTTTGTGAATATAAATGCGTAATTTTTTCTATATTCTTTTGTTTTCATTAGTTTTTTTTAATCAATCAGCTATCTCATTTGAAGTCTCATCTGAGTTTGGCACAGGTATCTGGCCAAATAAAGTTTGGAACTATGAAGTTGTTACAATTAAACAACCAAATGTAAGCAAGGCTCGATTATCTTTTGATGGAATAGAGGCTAACAAATGTATGGTTAAAATAAATAACAAGATAGTAAATGCTGGTCTTTGTGAAAAATTAAGATTACGTTTTGAGGGTCTTGGAAAATTAGATAAAGCAAAAAAATTTATCGATAACTTTGGACGATCCTTTTGTGCAAATCACAGATATAAATTTAAAAAAAAATTAAAGACAGGGATTCTTGGACCTTTTATTGATGGTGAAATAATCTGTGATGTTGAGCAAACTAAAAATGACAACCTAAATTTATTTAAAATTTCCAGCAATAATTTTAATAGTTTTTACTTAGAGTGTTATAATATTTCTGAATGGGACCGCAAACCTATATCTTTAGAATTAGATATTGAATCAAATCTCGTTATTGCTGAATTAAAAGGAGCTTCTGATACTATTGATTATTGGAAGAATAAAAAATTAAAATATATTTATAATATAATATTCTCAGATAAAGAAAAAATTATAGCTCAAAGTATTCAAGGCCAAGTATACAATATTACGATTAACTTTAAAACAAATGAAGTTTATCATTATAAATCTTTAGATAAAGGTTGTTCAAAAGCCTTAAAAGAAAAGTTTTCAAATGAATTAATCACAAAAGAGAAAGAAAAAAATTTTACACCAACGGATGATAGTAAGCTGTATTCAGCTTCTTCTGGAACAGGTTTTATTATTTCTAGTGATGGTTATATAATTTCTAATAATCATGTTGTGGACCAATGTGGAAAAATTAATATTCACTATAAAGGAAGTATAATTCCAACTAAACTTATAGCTAATGATAAAGGTAATGACTTAAGTTTAATCAAGGTAGATAAAAAATTTGATGATTATTTTTTAATTTCCTCTGAAGATATAGGTTTATTAAATGAAATTTATGTTGCTGGTTATCCTTTTGGAAAAGCAATTAGTTCTTCAGTTAAAGTAAGCAAAGGAGTTGTAAGCTCGTTAACAGGTATAGGAGATAATTACTCTCAGATTCAAATTGATGCAGCTTTGCAACCAGGGAACAGTGGTGGTCCTATAATTAATGATAAAGGAAACGTTGTTGGTGTCGCTGTAGCTAAATTAGATTTTAAAAAAATTATGGAAGTTTTTGATACTATACCGGAAGATACAAATTTTGGTGTTAAATCTTCTGTTTTGAAAACCTTTGTTAATGCAAATGGGATATTATTAGAAAATGAAAATATTAAAATAATGGATCTCAAGGATATTGGAAAAAAAATCACAGGCGCAACTGTTTACGTTGATTGTTTAATGACACAGGCTCAAATTGAGCAATTTCAATCACGGAAAGTTATGTTTAATGATATTCAAAAATAAAAAAAGGCTAGCAATAGGCCTCTCCACTCACCCAATTGGTGTATACGCATATAAAGCTATCGCAATCGATATTCCTCGTTCTTCCACTGCTTTTTCTTTTTATGTTTATCCTCATTGATGTAACGTTTAAAAAGATCACCAAGTGTTACTTTGGAAGCTGTCGAATAGTTCGAGTAATCGCCTTTATCTAATTTTGTTTCCATAGACCTAGACCACCTCTTGGCTTCGGTTCTCGTAAGGAAAGATTTGGTTATTGTCTTTATACCCAATCGCCTTATGCGAACTTGGTAACTAGTTTTATTTAAGTATTTACGCTTTTGAATTGTAGCCATAAGTTCTCTCTTTCTAGAAAAAGCTTGGCTCTATTGGATCGTAAGTGGAGCGTTTGAATCTAACCCGCTCAATATTTGGAGCGGGCGAAGGGATTCGAACCCTCGACTTCAACCTTGGCAAGGTTGCGCTCTACCCCTGAGCTACGCCGTTGATTATTTTTTCCGTAAGCTAATTCTCACTTTCTAAGATTAATTCTATCATGAGATTAGTTGGGATAGTAGATAAATTATCGACACTCGATCGACACAGAATAAAAAGATTCTCATATTTGATTCACAATGAATCAATTCTATTTTTTTTGATTCAAGATTCAGAAAAAAATTTAAACTGATTCACGATTCAAATTCTTGAATCTAAAGGCCATTATAGGCATGGCCCTTAGGTACTTAGATTATTAGATGGTTAACCTTGCGTTTTTCTTGATGAAATATATTTCATGATTCATTTCTAGCACACACGCACACAGCTTCGACAGTATAAAAATAAACGTGTGCAGAAATATTGCGTTGATTTTTATAGAAAATTTTATGCCTTGCACAGATGCACAATGATTTTAAATATTCTGATGAAAATTTTTTAAATTTATTTCAGTGAAATATAACTAAGATGGCGATCTGATGCTGTGCTGTGTGCAGTAATAGTACCGAGTGGTTCAAGATGCGTAATTTCTGTTACTGGAATTGAAACTATTAATGATTTCTTTGTTATTTTTAATTTAAATTCGTTGCACAGATGCACAAACCTATGAGCTGTTGGGTGATTAATAGTTTTAAATTCTAAATTATCATAACCAAACATGGATTCTTGTCCGTTAGCTTTGTAGTAAGTTTTCGTTATTTTTTAGATTTCTTGTTTTAGTTCTTTGTAGTTTTTTTTATTCTTTAATTAAGGATAATAATTTCTTTGCTAATCTAGAAACTGCCTTTCTTCTATCTTTTGATAGTTTTTTAATAATTTTTATATTTTCTTTTATTGTTTTATTATCAATTTTATTGAAAGTTATTAGAGCATTCATTGATTGACATAAAACAATCCAATCACTGGAATTATTAAGATAACCAGATACAATTTTTTTTGCTTTTTTTTGTTCTTTATTTTCTAATTGATTAACTAATTCTGAAAATAATTGAGCGCAGGTCCATTGTGTGGAAGATTGTTTTATCTTTGAAATTTTGTTTAAGAAAATATGTTTAAAATCTAAAAACCATTCTGGTTTTTGTCTAAAAATTCTTTTAAAAGCATTTGATGTTCTTAATCTTACTATTTGGTCTGTGCTTGAATAACACTTAATTAATGAATTAATTCTATTTTTTTTAACAATAACATGTTCAACAACTTTTATTGTATTACCTAGTGAATTTGGATGACCACCAGTTAGTTCAGACTCATAATTCATTATCAATTAATTTGTTAAAATAGATCCAAAAATTTACATTATTTAATAATAAATTATATATTTTCCTTCGTAGTAAACTTCGTAGAGAGATTTTTATAAAAAATTATTGATATTACTGGATAATATAAAAAAGTGGGGCGTTCTGTTGCGTGTCACAGATCCCATTCTTTAAGCAGTATATAGGTTTTTGGAAAAACTTCACTGAGAGTTTAATCATTTCTCAGAAATCTTGTTTTTGAACTTCACTGAAGATTGAGGTAATTGTAGGAGACTTCGTCTTATGCTATAAATTGACGAATGTAAGTCGAGAGATAACTGACTGTACGTTGAAGGAAAAAAAGTAAGATGAAGTTTTTTTATTTTATCGTAAATTTTATTATTCAATTTTTTTTATCTATTATTGGATATCACGACATCAAACTTAAAACTTTACACAGTAAATACAAACTTCCCATATAAACAGACCCCTTAACAATCTCCGTGGTTAGTGGTAATAATTCAACTATGACAACTTATGTTGTGTGTGACATAGAAGCGGACGGACCTATTCCAGGAACACATTCTATGATAAGCCTTGGTGCTGTAGCCGTTAATAAAGAAGGAGAAAATTTTGGAGAATGTGAAATTAATTTCTTGCCTCTAGAAAATGCCAAACCTCACCCCGCTACTATGCATTGGTTTACAACAGAAGCGCCAGAAGCTTTAAAACATACTCAGCATAATCAAGTCTCACCCAAAGAAGGAATGAATAAATTTGGTGATTGGCTTCTCACGTTACCAACCCCACGAGTTATGGCTGCTCATCCAGCTCCATTAGATTTTATGTGGATCAATTGGTATATTCAAACTTTTCTTACAGAACGATTAGAAAAAATTCCTTTCTCTATGCCTTTTTTTGATAAGAATGGACAAGCAGCCTTTGATATCAAATCCTATGCTGCTGCTGTGCTACAAAAAGATTATAAAGACATAGGTAGAGATGATTACTCTCTAGAATTGCATGATAATACAAAACATACGCATAAAGCCATAGATGATGCCAGAGAATATGCAAAATTATTAATTAAACTGCTGAATAAAAAATAATAAACAATCTCATTGGTTGTTGAAAATTTATGTTTACGTTTTTTAATATACGCCATTTTCACTCTCTTTCTGAAAGTGATTATCGACACACGCTCGACTCTGAGGTGCTATCTAAAAACTTGATCGGAAAAAACGGCTAATTTTTGGAGCGGGCGAAGGGATTCGAACCCTCGACTTCAACCTTGGCAAGGTTGCGCTCTACCCCTGAGCTACGCCCGCATAATTTACACAATTACCACTTTGAATTTATAAGTCAATATTTGAGAAAACGATTTATTTAAATCTTCTTCTGTAGACAATATCAACAAGTAACATATGAGGAAGTGTTAAAGCAGCGAGTCCAATGAAAATTACTTTTAATATCGACTCATATAATGATAAATTTTGAACTAAATAGTAAACAATTCCTAAACCTCCAGTCCAAGAAATTACTGTAAAAATTATTGTGGAGTAAATAACAAAGTATTTATTTTTTAAATTTAAGTAAATATTTTTAATAAGATGTTTCAAATGTTTGTAAGTGTGAAAAAAACAGAAATATATTGCAAAGCTTAGTAATGGATCAAAAAAATAAAAAATTAATAAAAGAAATAGAATCTCAATAATTCCTTTTCGTAATTTCTTTTCGAAAAAGGAGAGATAAATAAAATATATTAAAGATAATAATGTTAAAAAATATGGGATGAAAAAATATTTTTGGATTGAATAAATATTATTATTTGTCAAATATTCAAATATCAAAAAAGATTGATCTTCGTTGAAAAATATTATTCCGAAAATAATAGTCATTCCATAAGTAAAGCTTATCGAATACTTATATTTGTTTATTTTAAAATTTGTCCAATCACATAATCCAAAATGGGCAATGGTCATTATAATAAAAATTGTTAGCGCAATAATAGGAAAATATAACCAAAATACAATAACTAGAAAAAATAAAAATAGGTAGTAAAATATAAATTTTAGAAATTGAATTCTGTTACTAAAACCTACTAAGGAAGCAACTGCACCATCAAATGATCCATGTGGAAGACCAATGAAAAAAATTAGTAAAAAAGAAATAATATTTAAAATTGTAAGGTCAGCTAACATATTATTTAAGTAATTCTTTTATAAAAGGAAGTTTGGGCATACTATTTATAATTTTTAATTTAGTTAGTAAATTTGATTCACCCATCATAAAACTTTGGAATTCATTTCCATTTAGATTAGATGCGAGCTTTATAAATGACTTTCCATCTTCTCTGTTATTTTTTAAAAAATTAATAAAAACTTTATCCATTTTTCTTTCTAAAAAATTATGGATATTTACATAATTTTTCTTTGAACTTTTTAACAATTGGATTTGTTTTATAAGAAATGAAAAGGCATATCCAGTAGAAGGCTTGCAGGCACCTCCTCTAATACCAATATTGAAGATATTAGAATTAACTGATCTTTTCTCCTCTGCAAAAAACATTGGGATTACTCCTTTTTCTGAACTCTGTTCTTTAAAAGTATTAATATTATTTCTCTTCAAATAATCATTTATTTTTTGTCTATACCAAGAGCTGTGAAAAACATCTTTTGAAAAGACCGTCGATTCAACAAGCGCTTTATTATGACTAAATGGTAGGATATACATAAAATGTAAAACATTTTTTTCTTCTGTAAAGTGCATCAAGGTTAATTTATTTTCATTAAAAGTATTATCTGCTACCGTAATATTAATTCCAAAAAAATGTTGTAACAATTCACCTTTTTTTTCTTTTGTTGATCGTGAATCATATATGTTTTGAGCGTAATATATTTTGTTATCAGCAGTAATTATTTTAAAATAATTTTGCTCAGGAAAATATTGAACAACTTGTTTATTTACTATTTCTAATTTATTTTTTGTTTCTAAACAGAATTTTTTCCAAGTTTTAAAACTTATGACACAATAAGGTTTGTCTAAACTTGTATGTGTTATATCAAGATTTTTGTTTCCAATAGTCCACTTGTACCATTTTTTTTCAATAATATTTTCAAAAGGCCTCATCCAATCTGTTAACCAAAAACCAAAAAAATTATCTCTTTTATTTATGTCTTCACTTTCAAATGCAATAATTTCATTAAAGCCATTTCCGTAAAGAATTTTATTTACTGCTAAACCACTAGGGCCTAAGCCGATTATAGCAGCTTTATAAATTTTCATTTGGAAGAATATCTCTTATTTTTTGATATTTATAATTCATCAGTGGAATAAATATGAAAATGAAAAGTGATTTAATTGTAATAAAAGATTTTTCTAATGAGTTTAAATATATTCTTTCTCTCAAATATTTTTTTTTATTAGATTTTATTTTTATACCAATACCTCTATAAACATTAGCCGCAATGAATATTCCCAGTCTAGTAGAGAGGGGTATATATTTCAAACCAGCAAAACCATTTTCATAAAACTTTTCTGATAAAGTTATTACTTTATGAATTGCATTTGATATTTTTTCATCATTTTCTGAAGTAAATTTATTTAGATTGTTTAAGTCATTTAAAGAAATATTAGGTATCCAACTAGCTGGTAAATATATTCTTTTAATTTTTGAATCTTCATAAACATCGCGTGCTATATTTGTTAATTGCATACCAATTCCTAAATCAATTGCAGATTTTGATGCTTTTTTATGTTTTACTCCTATAATTTTAGACATCATTAAACCAACAGTACCAGCAACATGGTAAGAGTATTTTATAAGCTCCTCCTTATTTTGAATTTTAATATTCTTCTGATCCAAAATTAATCCGTCAATTAAGTCGATAAGAATAGCATTATTAATGTTATTTTTTTTTAAAAAAACATTTACCTTATTGTTTTTATTATTTTTAATTTCCTCAATTGAGCTTTTAAGATAGTTAGATTGGTCTTGGCTATGCTTATCAGCAATATCATCAAAATATCTACAAATTGAATATAGAATACCAGCATTTTTTTTTGAACTTTTTGGTAAAAAAAAACTTGCCCAATAAAAACTTTTACCTTCTCTTTTAAGGTCGGTCGACGAATTTAGTTCTAAATCAATCATTGTTATTTTAATTCAGATTTGATTATATTTTCAACAACTTTAGCTGAGGAAAGAACACCTGGTATTCCAGCTCCTGGATGAGAGCCTGCTGCAGAAAAATATAAATTTTTAATTTTTTTGTCTTTGTTGTGATATCTAAACCAAGCTGACTGTGTAAAAATTGGGGCTATAGAAAATCCTGCTCCGTGCATAGAATTGTAATCATTTTTAAAATCTTTAGGGTTCATCCAAAAAACATCTGTAATACTCTTTTCTAAATCTGGCATAATTGTTTGTGATAATTCTTTAACTATCTTATTTTTAAGGTTTTCTGATTCAACATCCCAATCAATTTTGCCTTGTAAATTGGGTACTGGGCATAGAACATAAAAACTATCACATCCTTCTGGAGCAAACGATTTATCAGTTGCGGTAGGTCTATGAATATATAAAGAAAAATCTTCAGATAATATTTTATTTTTAAATATATCATGAAGTAAAGATTTAAATCTTTCAGTCATCCAAATAGTATGATGAGCAACTTTATGGTATTGTTTTTTCGTACCAAAGAAAAGAACAAAAAGCCCCATTGAATACAATAAGTTTTTTTCTTTTAATACAGGTCTTTTTAAATTTTGTTTTTTTAAAAGTTTGGAGTAAACCATGGGTGGATCAGCATTACAAACAACCAGATCTATATTGGAAATCTCTTCATTATTTGTTAATATTTTTGTTATCCTATTATTTTCAACAATAAATTCTTTTGCCTCTGTATTTGTTTTTATTTTAATACCACAATCAATCATTAATTGTTTTAGTTCAGATACGATTTTACCAGTTCCACCCATACAAAAAAATACGCCCCATTTTCTCTCTAAATAATGAATCAAAGCGTAAATAGATGTTGTTGTGTGTGGATCACCTCCAACTAAAAGAGGGTGAATTGAAAATGCTTTTCTAAGATATGGATTTTTTAGATAACTATTTACAAGTTGAGATACTGTGAAATAACTTTTTAAAATAATTAAATTAGGAATAACGCCTAACATTTTAAAAAAAGAAATAAATGGTTTGTCAGCTAATTGGGTGAACCCTACATCAAAAATTTTTTTTGATTGATTTAAGAGTTTAGAATATCCTTTGATGTCTCTATTATCATATTTTCTTATTTCGTTATTTGTCTTTTCGATAGTAGAACAATAATCAAAAGTTTTACCATCATGAAAATAATATCTATACCAGGGCTCAAGAGGAACAAAACTCAAATAATCTTCTCTTTTTTTTCCAAATAGACTAAATAATTCATCAAAAAGAAATGGTGCTGTTATAACTGTTGGTCCAGCATCATGTTTAAAACCATTCACTTCAAAAACTCTTGCTCTTCCTCCAAGCTCGTCTAGTTTTTCAATAATTGTTGTATCATAGCCTAATTTTTTTAGTCTTAGACTAATCGCAATACCTCCAAAACCACTTCCTATAACTACTGCTTTTTTTCCCATTGTTAATTTTGTAATTGTATTTAAATACCTTATTTCTTAATAAATATAATATTATTTATGCTTACAAAGACAGATTTATTTGAATTACTTAGTGTAAAAAATAAAGAATTTCAAATTCATGATCATGATCCTTTATTTACAGTTGAAGATTCCGAAAAGCTCAGAGGTGAGATTAAGGGTGCACATACAAAAAACTTATTTTTAAAAAATAAAAAAAATAATTTTTTTCTTTTCAGTTGTGATGAAAATGCAAAGGTTGACTTAAAGCAATTTTCTAAATCTATCGATGCTAAGAATTTGTCGTTTGCTAATGCTGAATATTTAGAACAATTTTTGGGTATTAAGCCAGGATCAGTCTCTCCATTTGCTCTTCTAAATGACAAAGATAATGTTGTTGAATTTTACTTAGATGAAAAACTTTATGATAGTGAAGTAATTAATTTTCACCCCCTAATTAATACCACAACTATAAGTATAAAGACTTTAGAGTTTATTAACTTCCTCCTTGAAAATAATAAAAAAATTCATATTTTTTCTCTAGATAGTTATAGTATAGTCAAATCTTTATGAGTGAAAATTCAAATATAATCGATGTTACTGAAACAGATTTTAATGATCAGGTAATTGAGGCAAGTGAAAGTAAATTAATTGTTGTTGATTTTTGGGCTCCTTGGTGTGGTCCTTGTAAACAACTAACACCAATTTTAGAAAAAATAATATCAAAATCAGGAGATAAAGTCACCTTGGTAAAAATTAATATTGATGAAAACCAACAAATTGCTGCGCAATTAAGAATTCAATCAATTCCTACAGTCTATGCATTCAAAAATAAACAAATTGTTAATGCATTTCAGGGCGTTATTCCTGAAGGTCAGATTATTGAATTTATTGAAAAATGCTTAGGGTCTAAAATTAATGAAGACTTCACTGAATTTTATAAAGAAATAGAAAGTGCCATGGCTGAAGATAAGTTTGAAGAAATTAAAGACACTCTTCTAGAATTTATTTCTAAAAACTCAGATGAAATTAAAGGTATTTGTTTTTATTTAGAGTGTTTGATCGAGCTTAAACAATTTGAAGAGGTTGAGCTGTTCATTAGTTCATTAGAAAAAGATGTACAAGAAAAGGATGAAGTTAAACAGGTTTTAAAAAAAATGGAAATTGTAAAAAATAATTCATACGGACCAAATATAAGTGAATTGCTTAGTAAACTTGAGAATGAACCAGATAACATCGATTTAGTTTTAGAAATATCAGATAAATATTTTTCAATGAAAGAATATGAAAATGGAATGGATTTGCTTCTTAAAAATTATCCAAAAAACAGGGATAGTATAAAAAATAAGATGGTAGAATTTTTTGCTGTACTTGGAAATACTGATCAAGTTACTATTCAATATAGGAAAAAACTTTCTCAATTAATGTTTTCATAACATGGAGATCCCTATTTTTCCTTTAAACGGCGCTGTCCTTTTTCCAGGAACAAGCTTACCTCTGAATATATTTGAAAAAAGATACATTGAGATGGTTGACTACGCTCTTTCAAAGGAAAGGTGCATAGGCATGATACAATCTGATGAAAGAAATAAACTCTATAACATTGGTTGTATTGGAAAAATTCATAGTTTTAGTGAAACAACAGACGGACGATATTTAATTAGTCTACAAGGGACTAATTGTTTCAAAGTTAATAAAGAATTAGAAAAAAAATATAAGTTTAGGTTGGTTGAAGCTGAAATGTTAGATTTTGAAGAAAATAAAAATTTTATAAATGAAAAACAAAAAAATAATCTTTTAGATAAGTATAGCCAATATATTAAAGTCAAAAAAATTAACTTAAACTTAGAAGAAATTCGAAATATAGATTTTAATCAAATTATAAAGTTTATAGCAATGATATCACCTTTTAGTGACATTGAAAAACAGGTTCTTTTGGAAACAAAAAATTTAAGTGATTTTTACAAAAAGCTTCATTCAATTTTAGATCTTGAGATCGTTGAAGATAATAATAGTAAAACTATTAATTAACACCCATAGCAAAATCACTTATATTATTTTTTAATTTTTTACTTTTCTCCATTAAATTGATAGCTGAAGACCTTGCATAATTAAAAAGTGTATTGTCTAATTTAAACACACTATCAACTTTATCAGTGATTTGATACAGCCTATAAGCTTTGAAAAAATTATCTTTCTGAAATTCTTTACAAAATATTTCATCTCCCAATTCCAAACCTAGAGAGTTATATTTTTTTACAAGATTAAATATACTTTCTACATCTTGCATACCTAGATTCCATCCTTGTCCTGCAATTGGGTGAAATGAGTGGGCTGAGTCACCTAAATAAATAATTCTATTCTCAAAAAATTTAGAGTTTAAATGAGCTTTTAAGGGAAAGGTTTGTTTGGTGATTATTTTATTTATCTCACCTACACATCCCTGTGTCTTTTCGTTTAGAATGGAAATAATATTATTATCATCTAAAGAAAGAAAAGAATTTATAAATTTATTAGTGTTTGTCCAAACTATGGAGCTTTGAAACTGATTTTTATTTTTTTTCATTGGTAAGATTGCTAGAGGTCCATTTTTAAAGAAGAACTCGTAAGCAGTATTATTGTGATTCTTAGAGTGATAAAAATTCATTACTATTGCCTTTTTTTTATAATCTTTTCTATAAATTGGAGTTTTAAATATTTTTCTTATAGAGCTGTTTTTCCCATCACACGCAAATAGAATATTTGAATTAACATAGAAATTATTTTGCTTGGTTATGATACTATCGCCTGGATAAAAAACATCTTTAATAGAAACATTGTTAAAAATTTCTACATTTTTTTGTTTTTGTAATTTTTTATACAAGCAATCAAGTATAAATTCATTTTTGACTATATATCCAAGATTAGATTTTCTTCTTTGGTTGTCAAAATAAATTTTGTTTGATTGATTTCTGTCTATTATCTGAATATTCTTTATTGGTTCTGCGTAATTGCTAATTTCATTCCAAATATTTATTTCTTCAAGAAATTTTTTCGTACCCTCTGAAATTGCTGTTGTCCTTTTGTCTAAAATATTTTTATGATTAAATTTAGCATTTTGCTCTAAAACTACTACTTTATTGCCAAGTTTAGAAAGTGAATATGCTGTAACGGCCCCTATCAGACCTCCACCTACTATGTTGATGTTTGATTGAATTTCTTTCATAATTTTCTTCGAATTACCATAATCTAAATGTATTACAATCTAACTATATGTTCAAGTATGGTTCAATTAGAAGTTTTATTATTAAGTTTTTAGTAGGAACAATTTTATTTGGATTTGGCCTAATTTATCTTACCAGTCTTTACTCATACTCTGCAAATGATCCAGGTTTTAATCAATTGAATTACAATATTAATGACAGCAATATTGATAATCTTGTGGGTTTTTTTGGTGCATATTTATCAAGTTATTCATTAATTTTTATTGGAACACTAAGTTATCTATTGGTGTTTTTTATAATACTAGAAGGTGGAAAATTGTTTTTAGGTATTACTAGCAGGTTTATAATTTTAAAATTTTTATCGAACTTTACAGGAATAATTCTTATTAATGTTTCCATAAAATCAGTTGATATAAACTTTTTAAAAACAGGTTTAGTTTCACAGTTCCTAATCGATTTATTTACAAATATAAATTTAAATATTTTAGAAAATATTTTTATTTATTTTATTATAAATTTTTTACTTTTAGTATTTGGTGTAGTTTTAATTTTTTTATCTTTTAGAATAAATTTTTCATGGATAAATAAATTATTTTCTTTCTTAAAAGTTTTTAAATATGTTAAATTTTTATTTTCTATATTTGGTTTATTAAAATATATAAATTTTAGAAAAAAAATTACAAAAAAAACATTAAGAAGTGAGCCAACAATTAACAAAAGAAATTATGTTAATTTAAACAAAAAAAATATTACTAAAGCTAATAAACAACTAGAGCTAGATAATTTTAGCTTTAGCCTTCCATCTAAAAATCTACTTTCGAAATCAAATTTAAAAAATAATAAAAACAAAGAATTGGAAAAAATAAATACCGATGCTGCCATTAAGTTAGAGAAAACATTATCTGAATATGGAGTTGAAGGAAAAATAATTGGTTTTAGTAGCGGTCCAATTGTTACTTTATTTGAATTTATTCCAAATGCAGGAATAAAATCTAGTAAAGTAATAGGTTTGTCTGATGATATTGCTAGAGCAATGTCTTCAATTTCTGCTAGAATTTCAACTCAACCTGGCAAAACAAGCTTAGGTATCGAAATACCAAATACTAAAAGAGACAGTGTTTTATTTGGTGATTTAGTTGAAGAGGACAAATTTGAAATTGAAAATGATTCTCTTACTCTTGCATTAGGAAAAGATATATCTGGAAAAAGTATTTTCGCAAATTTAGAGCGAATGCCCCATCTACTAATAGCAGGAACAACTGGTTCAGGAAAATCGGTGGGTATTAACACAATGATATTAAGCATACTTTACAAATTTAAACCTAATGAATGTAAGTTGATATTAATTGATCCCAAAATGTTAGAATTGAGTATTTATGAAGATATTCCACATCTATTAACACCTGTAGTTACTGATCCAAAGAAAGCTGTATTTGCTCTTAAGTGGGTAGTTAGAGAAATGGAAAATAGATATAAATTAATGAGCTCATTAAATGTAAAAAATATAGATTCTTATAATGATAAAGTTTTAAGAACTATTTCGTCTGGCAGAAAACTGTTTAGGGAAGTTCAAACAGGTATAGATGAAGATACAAGGATGCCAATTATTGAAAAACAAGAAATTATTCTTGAAAAAATGCCTTTTATTGTTGTTGTGATTGATGAAATGGCAGATTTAATGATGGTAGCTGGGAAAGAAGTTGAGTCATTAGTTCAAAGGTTAGCACAAATGGCAAGAGCATCTGGGATTCACCTAATTACAGCCACACAAAGACCTAGTGTTGACGTAATTACAGGGACAATAAAAGCAAATTTTCCTAGTCGTATTAGTTATAAAGTATCAAGTAAATTTGATAGTAGGACAATACTTAACGAAATGGGTGCGGAACAATTATTGGGCAGTGGTGACATGTTGTTTTTAGAAAATGGTGGCATAATAAAAAGGTTGCATGGTGGTTTTGTTTCAGAAAGTGAAGTTGAAAAAGTTGTTAACTATATAAAACAACAGGCTACATTTGATTATAAAAAAGAAATATCATTATCAGAAGAAGAGCTAAGTATTTCAAATTCAGACGATTTAATTTCAAATAATAATGACGATCTTTATGGTAAGGCGGTTGATATTGTTATTAAACAACAAAAAGTTTCAACAAGCTATATTCAAAGATATCTTCAGATCGGTTATAATAGAGCCGCAAGAATAGTAGAAAAGATGGAAGAGGATGGAATTATAAGCGAAGCAAATAACGCAGGTAAAAGACATGTTCTTAAAAAATGAAAAGTATTTATTATATATATTAGTAATAGTTTTTTATTTTTATTCCTTCAAAGTATATTCAGCTTCTGAAGACAAAGCAGAGGCATTAAATTATTTAAGCTCACTAAGTGATTTTTCTGCTTCATTCCTACAAAATGATGGAGAAAACTTAAGTGAAGGCAAGGTATATATAGGTAAAAATAGGGTCAGAGCTGAATATTTTTTACCAACAAAAATTCTAATAATTTTAGCTGAAGATAAGGCAATGTATTATGATTACGTGCTTGAAGAAGATGAATTTTTTAATCCAAAAAATACCAATGCTTGGTTCTTTTATGACATATTTAGAAACCCTGATTTTTTTGAAGATGGAAAAATAGAAGTAAAGAATAATCAGCTATTATTAGAAAAAAAAGGAATTGATAATGAAGAAAAAAATTTTGTTATAAGAGTATTATTTGAGAAAAAACCATTGGTATTAAGAGGAATAGAGGTGGTAATAAATGATGATATTCTTAAACTGTCAATTTATAATCATAGTTACAATGAAGTTTTTGATAAAAATTTTTTTAAACTTATAAATCCTAATTTTTTAAATTAAGTTCTAATTAAAAGCTTTTCATTTTTTGTTTGAATTTTTACTTTAGTTTTTATGGTATTCATTTTTTTTCTTATTCTTGAAAGATGGCTTTCAAGAGAATTAGTTTCAATATTTGATTTAATATTTAAAATATTTTCTTTAATAAAATTTTTACTTGTTTCTTTCTTCCTAATTAAATAAGTTAAGATCTCTAACTCAATTTTAGTTAGGTAACAAAAATTATCATTATTAAGATTTATAAGTTTTTCATTATAAAGAGATATATCATGAAACTGAATTTTTAAGTTTTGTACAAAGTGTTCAATTCTATTTTTTAAGTTATTTATAGAGAGCGGACTATTTAATATATTTGCCTTATTATTAAAATTTGAGTTTTTCAAATTTGAAATTACTAAGCAGTTTTCACTTAACTTTCCATAGCTTCTAAGATCAATATCGTTATTACTTATAATGATTATGTTTGCTTCAGATACTTGTATATTATCTTTAATTAGATCTAATTTCATAATATTTAATTCATAATCTGAAAGAAGAGAGGGTAAAAAATTTTTAATATTCTTGTTACAAAATATATTTAGTCCATTTTTCATAATCTTTTTCCAAATAAGATCGTTCCAAGCCTAATATATGCAGGATTAAATTGTAGTGCTTTTTCATAGTCATCACTCATTCCAATGCTTAATTCATCAATTTTATTTTCATTTGCAAGAAGTTTTAATTTATTAAAATGATAGCTTGGATCATCATCTATTGGTGGTAAACACATTAAACCGAAAATAGGTAATTTCATTTCTTGTCTTAGAAAAAATAAAAAATCTTTCGTATCTTCAGGAAAAATACCACTTTTTGTTTTTTCTTTTCCTGTATTTACCTGAAGAAAAATTTTCTTATTTACAAGTAATTCCTTATATTTTGAAAACTCTCTTGCTATTTTTTCCCTATCTAAAGTATGAAAAACATCGAAAAGCTCGATTGCTTGCTTTACTTTATTTGATTGTAGAGGTCCTGTTAAATGAAGTTCTATTTTTGTATTATCCAGCTTTAGTTTTTGAAATTTTTCTTGTGCTTCTTGAACTCTATTTTCACCAAATATGTATACTCCAGCTTTAATCGCATCCAAGACACTCTTAAGTGGATGATTTTTAGAAATAGCAACAATTTTGGCAGAATTACTGCTTTTTTTTAAAAAATCGTTTATTTCATTGTATTTTTTAATATTAAACATAAATAATAATGTTGTAAAAAAACAACATAATTAAAAAAAATATAATAAATCATTATGCTTTTTTTGAATTTTATTCAATTTTTAAATATTACCGTCGCTAATACAAGTATGTTTCTTGTATTTAATGAATATTCATTAACTCAAAAGGAGTAATTATGAAAAAAGAACTTTTAATGGGAACTGCTCTAGTTTCTACGCTGGGTGCTGCTTCAGTTGCTGAAGCTGTAACAGCTACTATGAGTGGTAACCACCAAACTGGTATTGAGTTTGATTCGCCTAGTGGTAGTGCGGATACAAACGCTCAAATTAATGACAACAACTTTACTGTGTCATTATCAGAAACTACTGACGGTGGTATGACTATCTCTTCAAGCTTCATGCTTATGAACGAATCTGGTGGTGGGTCATCGGATGAAGATGCTGGTTTTACTTTAGCATTTACTGATGGATCTAAACTTGATGTATTAAATGCTGGTAACGCATCTGGTTCACATGACGTTTCTATTCCAGGTTCAGCTGGTGCAGAAAGTGTTACAACTGCAACTTCTAACTCTGCAGAAACTGGTCTGGACTTTATGACTGGTGCATCTGTGCAAGGTATTGAGTACCACACTGCTGCTGACTTCTTAGCTGATGGACTAAAAATGTCTTTCTCAGCTTCAACAGACAGTGGAGCTGCTGCTACAGCAACTTATAGAATTGATAGTCACGTAGCTGTTGGTGCAACATATGTAACTGATCTTGGTGATAGTGCTGTAACAATCGGTGCTGGTTTCTCTGAAGTAGGTGGAGCAAAAACAGGTACTGCACCATCAAATGATACAGGCGGATTCCATGTTGGTTTAAGTGCTGTAACTGGTGACTTAACTGTTGCTGTTGGTTTTGCTGATGGTAACAAAGTTGGAACTGGTATTAGATCAGGAAAAGAAGTTACTGCTGATGTTGTAAAAGCTGGTGTTAAGTATGTAACTGGAGATCTAACATTTAATGTTGGTATTGCTTCAGGTGATTCAACAGATAGAACAATTGGTTCAATCTCTGGATCTAGTGATGCAAAAGATGTTACTTCAGCTAGTGTATCTTACGCTGTAGCTTCAGGTGTGACTGCAATTCTTGGTTACACTTCTGTAGACGCAAGTGATGAGGGTGCTGATTCAACTGATGGATCTTCATGGTACATCGGTGCTAACATGGCATTTTAATTAAAGATTTTTTATCTTTAAAAACGGCACTTTAACTAGTGCCGTTTTTTTTTATGTTTTACATTTAGTCATCTATACAATAATTATATTGAATGATTTTTGTTCGATTAATTATTTCTCTTTTACTGCTTTTTATTTTTTCTTGTAACAACAACAAGAGTGAAGAGGAAATGGATGAATTGTGGTCTAAAGCGCAAACAACCGGTGAGATAATAAATAGATCTGGTACAGTATTTAATTCTGGAATAAATAAAGACTTGGCAATGCGTGATGCTGAAACCAGACTTCAATCAGGGGGTGGTTTGTTTGGGAAAGGTGGTCTTTCTGTGGGTGGCATTTTGGGTGGCAATGATCAAGAAAAAAATAGGTCAACTGGGATAGTTGCCATGTCGGTAAATCCATTTCTTTGGAGAGCTGCTTTAGAGACAATTGATTTTATGCCTTTAAGCTCAGCTGACCAAATCGGGGGTACGATTATTACTGATTGGTATTCTACATCAAATAATGAAGAAGAGCGGTGTAAACTTAATATTTTTATTACAGGCATAAATCTTAAAACCGAAAACCTTAGGGTGGTATCTTTTTGCCAAGAATTTAAAAACCCTACATGGGTAAATAAAGAGGTAGAGAAAGAGAATAATATTAAGATAGAAAACGCAATATTGAATAAAGCAAAAAAATTAAAACTACAATCAAGTTAAAAAGTGTCATCGCGATACAATCATAAAGTAGTTGAAAAAAAGTGGCAGGATGTTTGGTCACAAAATAAAATTTTTCAGACCTCACGAGATGAAAATAGAGAAAAATTTTATGTTTTAGAAATGTTCCCATATCCATCGGGAAAAATACATATGGGCCATGTTAGAAACTATACATTAGGAGATGTAATAGCAAGATACAAGAAAATGAAGGGGTATAATGTATTACACCCAATGGGGTGGGATGCATTTGGTCTTCCTGCAGAAAATGCAGCCTTAACAGAGAAAAAACATCCTGAAAGCTGGACATATCAAAATATCAAAACAATGAAAGAACAGCTTTTAAAAATGGGATTGTCTCTTGATTGGGAAAGAGAAATTGCAACATGTCATCCAGAATATTACAAACATGAACAAAAGTTTTTTATTGATATGTTTAAAGCAGGCCTTGCTTATAAAAAAGAAGCAGAGGTCAATTGGGATCCTGTAGACAAAACAGTGTTAGCCAATGAACAAGTAATTGATGGCAGGGGATGGAGATCGGGAGCTGTTGTTGAAAAGAAAAAGTTGTCGCAATGGTTTTTAAAAATAAGCAAATATTCTGATGAGCTTTTGAAAGATCTGGATAATTTAGAAAATTGGCCAAACAAAGTTAAAATTATGCAGTCTAATTGGATTGGTAAATCAATAGGAGCAGAAATAGATTTTCATGTTTCAGAAATTCAAACAAAAATCAAAATATTTACAACAAGACCAGATACTATTTATGGAGCAACTTTTTTAGCTATTTCAAGTGAGCATAAGTTAGTAACTAAAATTTCAAAAAACAATGATAGTTTAAAAGAATTTATTAAGGATTGTGAAAATATTAATCCAGATAAAGTTAAAAGAGGTTTTAATACTGGTTTATTTGCAAACCACCCATTTATTGAGGGCAAAAAACTTCCAATTTTTGTAGCTAATTTTGTTCTTAAAGAATACGGGTTAGGAGCAATTTTTGGTTGCCCCGCACATGACCAACGAGATCTTGATTTTGCAAGAGAATATAATCTTGATGTAATACCAGTTGTTAAACCGTTTGATATAAGTGGAAATAATTTCAAAATCACGACTGAGGCTTACACTGATGATGGTATAATGATTAATTCACCTTCCATAAATGGATTAAGTATAAATGATGCTAAAGATAAAATTATTGAAAATATTGAAAAGAAAAAAATTGGAAAAAGAAAAGTAAACTTTAAGTTAAGAGATTGGGGGATTTCACGTCAAAGGTTTTGGGGTTGTCCAATCCCTATAATTTATAGAGAGGATGGAGAGATATTAGCTGTTGAAGACTCTGATTTGCCTGTGAAACTCCCAGACATCAAAAATTTTACTGAATCATCCAGCGCGCTAAACAATATCTCTGACTGGAAAGAAACTGTTTGCCCTAAAACAGGGTTAAAGGCTACAAGAGAGACAGATACATTTGATACCTTTTTTGAGTCTTCTTGGTATTATTTTCGCTATTGTAATGCAAGATTAGAAAAGCCTTTTGATAAAAAAGATATAGACTATTGGTTGCCAGTTGATCAATATATTGGTGGTATTGAACACGCTATATTACATCTTCTTTATTCTAGGTTTTTTACAAAAGCCCTTAGAGACCTTAATTATTTTAATTTAGATGAACCGTTTAAGGGCTTGTTTACACAGGGAATGGTAACTCACGTTACTTACAAGAATAAAAATGGTGATTGGTTAGAACCAAAGGATGTTGAAATAGTAAATGGTGACTTTAAAGATCATAATGGTCAAGAAGTTAGAACTGGAAAAATTGAAAAAATGAGCAAATCTAAAAAAAATGTTGTTGATCCAAATGATATTATTAGTTCATATGGTGCAGATACAGCTAGATGGTTTATGTTATCCGATAGTCCACCAGAAAGAGATTTGCAATGGACTGATACTGGTATAGCTGCATCATTTAAGTTCATTAATAAATTATATGAATTGATTGAGAAATATAAAAATCATCAATCAAATAATGATGAAAATTCTAAAGATATAAATAGATTAAAAATTATTATTAATGAAGTGGCAGAAAATATAGAGGCATTTCAATTTAATAAATCAGTTGCAAAAATTTATGAATTTGTAAATATTCTCAATGATGCATTATTAAAAAATAAATTTTCGAAAGAAAACTTTAAATGGTCTTTGGAAAAATTATCAATTATATTACAACCATTTGTGCCTCATATAAGTGAGGAAATATGGTCTAGTCTTGGAAATCAAACATTATGTATTAATCAAAACTGGTCTTTAGAAGATGCGATAAGAAAACTAGAAATAAATATTGCCATACAAATAAATGGAAAAACAAAAGAAATAATTGAAATTGATGATAGGTTTTCTAAAGAAAAGGTTTTAGAAATCGTTAAGCTTAATGATAAAATTAAAAAAAATTTATTGGGTAAAACTGTAGTGCGAGAGATTTATGTTCCTGGTAAGATTGTAAATTTAGTCATCAAATGAAAAGATTATTTTTTGTCACTATATTTGTGTTTATTATATCCTGCGGTGAGATCGATTTTATTTATAAAGAAGACAAAAACCTTATAAATCCTTTGTATGAGAAAACAGAAGTTAGTACTTCGGGTTTAGATATAAATTTTATGAACTCATACCTTCCAATGTTTTTTGGCAAAAATAAACAAAATTATTTTAGCCTATCAATTGAAATTGAGCAAAATAAAATAAAAAGGTCTATAGAAACAAATCAGGCTACATCAAAATTAAAATATGAGCTTAAATTTATTTATACATTAGTCTTAAATGAAAAAAATTGTATAACCTTTGATAAAGAATTGGTATCTCATTTTTCAATAATTCCTAAGTCTTCAGGTTATAATTATGGTACTGATTCATCTTTAGAAAAAAAATATCAATTAGCTATAACTGAAAACTTAAATCGATTTGTTTCTATAATAACAGATAGGGATTTAAATAGCTGTTCATGAAAATTAATTCTTTAAATATACTTATAAACCACACATCTATTCTAAAGAAAAAATTTTATTTTATAAGTGGTAACGAAAAAACACTTATGGAAAAAATAAAAACAATAATTGTTAAAAGTTTTCAAGATAAAGAAAATGTTCAAATAAAAAATATAGAAACAATTAGTGATTTTGTTGATGAAGTTGGGCTTTTTGGAGATAAAAATATATACATTGTAAATGGAAATAAAGGAATAGATAAAGAATCTTTAGATAATTTAAGATCATCAGAAAATCATTTTATTTTTTTTCAGGAAAATTCACAGAAAATTAAAAAGATAAAAAATTTATTTAGCGTTGATAAAGATTCTTATTTAATTGATTGTTATGAGTTAGACAAAGATTCAAAAATAAAAATTTTGAATGAATTTTTAAGAGTAAATAAATTAGAGATCTCACAAGATGTTTATTGGTTTTTGATTGATAAATTAGATAGCAAATATATTTTCTTTGAAAAAAATTTAATTAAAGTGCTTGAATTAGACAGACAAGACATAACATTGGATAAAATTAAGAAAATATTGACTGTTGATGAATCTGGTAAAGAAAGAATTTTCTTCAATTTACTTCAAAAAAATAAGGAAATTATAGGGCTCTATAGAGATAAAATTATAAATAACCCAGATGTAAATGAACTTTATTATTATAGTAAATTTTTCTGCCAGCTTATCATAGATTGTAATAGTGAGGATGAATTTAAAAAAAAAATTCCAATGTATTTATTTAAAGAAAAAAATTATTTAATTGATATTTATAGAAAATATAATTCTAAAAAGAAAAAAATTCTTTTGAAATTGCTTTCATCGACAGAAAAGGCTTTGAGAAAAGAAGGTGGCTTATCTTTGGTTTTTGGTCTCCGTTTTCTTTTGAATATTAAAAAAATTACTATTTCTTAAGCCTTTTCATTAAATCATCTAATTGATTTAAATCAGAGTAATAAAGAGTTAGTGAGCCGGATGATCCATTTTCATTAAATTGGATGGATGTTTTTAGACCTATTTTGTCTGAAAGCTCCTTTTCAAGATCAGTTATATTAGGATCTTTTGAAATTTTTTTAGTTTTGTTTTTTTTAAATTCAGATGTTATTTTTTCTATCTGTCTTACGCTAAGTTTTTTTTCAATTATTTCTTTGGCCTTATTAATAGCATCAGGCACACCGATAAGAGCTCTCGCATGACCCATTGATAAGTCCCCATTTATTACCATCTCTTGTATTTTTATATCAAGCTCTAAAAGGCGCAAGATATTTGAGACATGACTTGAGCTTTTTCCAATTAGTTTAGCAAGGCTTTCGTTGTTTATGCCTTTGATATTAATTAATCCTTTGTAGGCATTAGCCTCTTCAATAACATTTAAATCTTCTCTTTGAATATTTTCTATTAAGGCTGCTTCTAAAACATTAGTGTCATCAAGATTTTTAATGACACATTCTACTTCATGCATTCCATTTAATTGACAAGCTCTCCATCTTCTTTCCCCTGCAATAATCTGATATTGACCGTCTTTTATTGGTTTTATAATTATAGGCTGAATTAAACCTTGGTTTTTAATTGAGGATGAGAGCTCTTTTAGATCCTCATCTTTAAAGTTTTTTCTTGGTTGGGAAGGATTAGGGATTATTTGAGATATATTAATTTTTTGAATTCCATTACTGCTTTTAGAGTTATTGTTTGAAGTAGATAAAAGAGCTCCTAGGCCCATTCCTAGTTTATTTTCTTTATTCATAACTATTATTTTGATTTAAAATTACTTCTTTTGCAAGCTCAATATAAGCCAAAGAACCAGCAGCTTGTGTATCGTATACTAATGCTGGTTTACCATGACTTGGGGCCTCAGATATTTTAACATTTCTTGGAATGGTTGTTTTGTAGACTTGATTGCCAAAGTGTTGTCTTACATCTTTCTCTACTAATGAACTCAGTGAATTTCTTTTATCTAACATTGTTAATAAAATTCCTTCAATTCTTAAATCTTTATTAAAGTTTTGTTGAATTAGTTTTATTGTCTGCATTAATGCTGAAAGTCCCTCAAGCGCGAAGAACTCAGACTGAAGAGGAATAAGCGTAGTGTCAGATGCAACTAGTGAATTAATAGTTAGCAGACCAAGTGCGGGCGGACAATCTACAAAAATAAAATCAAAATCATTAATTTCAGTGAAGATCGATTTAAAAACAAATTCTCTGTCTTGAAAATCTGAAAGCTCTACCTCTGCTGCGGCTAAATCTGTGTTTGCTCCAATTATTTTTAGACCAGGAATTAATGTTTCTTTTACTCCTTCTGCAAGAAGCTTCTTTTCATGAATCATTTCATAAATCGAGGGTTTTCTATCATTATAAGTAAGTCCAAGTCCGGTGCTAGCATTACCTTGTGGATCAGCGTCAACAATTAAAACATTTTTTTTCACTGCGGCTAATGAAGTGGCTAGATTTATTGTGGTTGTTGTTTTGCCAACACCGCCCTTTTGATTGGAAATAGAAATGATTTTTTTCACAGTTTTTTATATTTGTTTATTTTTAACACACACCCATCACCCTCACTTTGACTTGAATAAAGATCGTATTCAAATTTAAAAGATTTTTTTGCTTCATGTATTTCTTTCTTAACATTTCTTCCTTTTAGAAAAAGAAGTGATGTATTTTTTTTAGTAAAAAAGCGTGAATAATCTAATAATTTTGCCAATGGAGCAAAAGCTCGACAGATAATAAAGTCAAATTTTTGATTTTTGATTTTTTCAACCCTTGTACAAATGGTTTTTATGTCTAAGTTCTGCTCGTGTGCAAATTCTTTAATAAAGTTTATTTTTTTCATCTTTGAGTCAATCAATAATATATTCGTATGCCCAAATATATGTAAGATCACCCCTGGTAACCCTGCACCAGTGCCAAGATCTATTATTGATGCATTTTTTTTCAATATAAATTCAGACAATTGTAGTGAATCGTTAATATGTCTATCCCAAGAAACATCAATTGTGGAGGAGCCTACCAAATTGTGTATTTTGTTGCATTTTGATAACTTCAGTATGTAGCTATCGATTAAATCAATTTGCTTTCTGTTAAGATTATATTTTTTTATTACAGTCCCTTTATCCAAATTATGCTGCTTTTTTGTTTTTATTTTTTTTAATAAATCTAAGAAGGGCTATAGTGGCTGCTGGCGTTACACCTGATATTCTTGAAGCTGCTCCTAGCGTCGGTGGTTTAATTTTTGATAGCTTTTCAACTATCTCATTGGATAAACTCCCAACTAATTTATAGTTGGTTGTTTTAGGAATTTTTAAATTTTCTTCTTTTTCAAAATCTTGTATATCCATTTTTTGTCTATCAAGATAACCTGCATATTTAGCTTCAATTTCTATTTGTTCCATCACATCATCTTCTAAGTCATTTAGCTGCGGAAGTATTTTTTTAAGCTTGGAAGTTGTAATATTAGAAAACGACAAGAGATCTATGATATTCCTTTTTTTTCCATCTTTGTTTATTTTTATCCCTTTTTTTAGAAGTGCATCTGGTGAATATTTGTGATTTTTAACAAACTTAAATCCCTCTTTTATTCTTTTAGACTTTTTTTCGAACTCTCTTTGCCTGTCTATATGAACACAACCTATATCAATTCCAAGAGGTGTAAGTCTTAAATCTGCATTATCAGCCCGAAGTAAAAGCCTATATTCGGACCTTGAAGTAAACATTCTATATGGCTCTTTAGTTCCTTTTGTAACCAGATCATCTATTAAAACACCTATATATCCAGAAGACCTGGGTATTATAAATTCTTTATTAGATTTTGTTTTAAGCGACGCATTTATTCCGGCCATTATACCTTGTGCAGCCGCTTCTTCGTATCCAGTTGTTCCATTTATCTGTCCTGCAAAAAATAAATTTTTAATTTTTTTTGTTTCAAGTGTATGTGTTAGTTCTTGTGGGTCAACAAAATCATACTCAATGGCGTAAGCGGGTTGTGTAATCGTAACATTCTCTAAACCTTTAATTGTTTTAACAAATTGCTCCTGAATTTCAGTAGGAAGTGAAGAAGATATTCCGTTTGGATATATTAAATCACTATCTAATCCTTCTGGCTCTAAAAATATTTGGTGCGATGACTTACTTTTAAATTTATGGATCTTGTCTTCAATAGATGGACAATACCTAGCCCCCATTGATTGTATCTCACCTGAGTACATAGGTGATAGGTTAAGGTTCTGAGCAATTATTTCGTGAGTTTTTTTATTAGTTTGGGTAATAAAACAGGATATTTGATGAATGTGGATATCTCTGTTGATAAAAGAAAATGGAATGAGCTTTTTATCTGGGTGTTGTTCATTTAAGTAATTGAAATTTATAGTTTTTTTTAGTAATCTTGGGGGTGTTCCTGTTTTCAATCTGCCTATTGAAAACTTTAGCGCCTTAAGCCTTTTTGCGAGCTTTATTGAGGGCTTATCACCAACTCTGCCGGCTTCTTGCTTCTCAGAGCCTATTCTAATTAACCCTTGTAAGAAAGTACCTGTAGTTAAAACCACAGATTTAGATGGTATTTTTTTGTTATCACCTAAAACAACTCCATTTACCTGATTATTTAAAACAATTAAATCTTCCACGGTACCCTCAATAATTTGAAGATTTTTTTGCTCAGATACAAGCTCATTTATGGCATTTTTATATAAAATACGATCTGTTTGTGCCCTTGGACCCCTTACAGCAGCACCTCTGCTGGAATTTAACATTCTAAATTGTATACAGGATTTGTCTGTTGCTTTTGCCATAATTCCATCTAAAGCATCTATTTCCTTTACAAGATGTCCTTTTCCAAGACCTCCAATTGCAGGATTACATGACATTTCTCCTATTTTATTAACTTTATGAGTAATTAAAGCTGTTTTTGATCCAGTTCTTGCAGATGAACATGCTGCTTCTACGCCTGCATGCCCCCCACCAATTACAATTACATCAAATTTATTGTTCATGTCTCTTTTCACGTGAAATTATTTACCTATACAAAAATCACTAAATATTATATCTAAAATTTTCTCTATATCAAATTTTTGATTAATTCCATCAATATAAATTATTGATCTTCTAACATTTTCAGCAGCAATATCTATTTCTTTTAAATCTAAACTTTTAAGCAGTAAAAGAGATTTCTTTAGGCTTTCCATATGTCTTTCACGTGAAAAGACTGGTCCAGAAATTGGTTTTTTCTTTAATTTTGAAGATATGGTTTCAATAAGAGGTTCAATTCCATAACCAGATACTGATGAAATACTATGCGCTCCTCTAATTTTCTTTTTATTTGTATCATGTTTTGATTTAACAAATATTTTTGATTTGATTTTACTGTAGTTTTTCTTTTCATTGTTTTTGAGAAAAATTATATTTAAATCAGATTTTTCAGCGCTCTCTAAGGATCTTTCAATACCTATTTTTTCAATTAAATTCTTATATTTTCTTATTCCAGCTGTATCAATAAATGTGTATTTATCTCCTTTAATATCTAGTGTGGAGCTAACTAAATCTGTTGTAGTACCTGGTATATTAGTAACTATAGAAACTTCTCTGTTATTAATATAATTAATAAAGGAGGATTTTCCTGTGTTTGGCTTTCCAATAATGGTTATTTTAAAACCATTATAAATTTGTCTAGATAAAGTTGATCTTTCGATAATATTTTCAATTTGTTTGTATATGTTCTTATTTTGTTCTCTTATGTTTTTATATATTTCTTTAGGAAGGTCTTCATCAGCAAAATCAATTATGGCCTCTATATCTGCTAGAAGTTTTTTTTGTTTATTTGATATTTCATTAACTAATTTATCTAAATTTCCACTTAAATTACCAATGGCTGTCTTTCTTTGATTTTCAGTTTCTGCATTAACCAAATCATTAATTGTTTCAGCTTCTAAAACACTAAGCTTATCATTCATTAAAGCTCTTTTGGTAAATTCTCCAGGCTCAGCAAGTCTGATCTGTTTTTTTAATAGGGTTTTAGTTATTTTGTTAATTACAGAAATACTTCCATGACAAGATATTTCCACCATATCCTCCCCTGTATAGCTTTTTGGTGATTTAAAAAAAGTTGTTAGCGTCTGATCTACAACACTCTTTCCATCTAATAAATTGTTCAAGGTAGCAAAGTTTGATTTAAATTTTTTTTTAGAAGATATTGATTTAATTATTTTATGAGAACCTTTTCCAGAAACCCTAAAAACAGCTATACCTGATTTACCTCTTTGTGTAGCAAGAGCAAAAATCGTATCCTTTGAAGGTTTCATTTTTTGGGAATTAAACCCAAGATTAAATTAAGTAAATAGGAAAGATTATAATAAAATTTATATTTATTTGGTTCCCATGCTTTGGAAGAATTCATTATTAGTTTTTGTATTTTTCATTTTATCTAACAAGAATTCCATGGCTTCTGTACTCCCCATTGGGGCTAGTATTTTTCTTAAAATAAAGATTTTTCCAAGCTCACCTTTATCAAGTAATAATTCTTCTTTTCTTGTTCCTGACTTACCAATATCAAAAGCTGGATAAGTCCTTTTTTGACTAAGTTTTCTATCAAGGACCATTTCACTGTTGCCTGTACCTTTAAATTCTTCAAATATTACTTCATCCATTCTGCTTCCTGTATCTATTAAAGCAGTGGCAATAATTGTAAGTGATCCGCCTTTTTCTACGTTCCTTGCAGCTCCGAAAAATCTTTTTGGTCTTTGTAAGGCATTGGCATCAACACCACCTGTTAATACCTTTCCACTAGATGGAACAACGGTATTGTAAGCTCTTCCAAGTCTGGTGATTGAATCAAGAAGAATTACAACATCATGTTTATATTCAACCAGTCTTTTAGCTTTTTCAATTACCATTTCAGCAACCTGAACGTGGCGTGAAGCAGGTTCGTCAAAGGTTGAACTAATTACTTCACCTTTAACAGATCTTTGCATATCAGTAACTTCTTCTGGTCTTTCATCAATTAGCAAAACAATCAGTTTAGCGTCGGGACTATTAGCAGTTATAGCATTAGCAATTTTTTGCATAATTATTGTTTTACCAGTGAAAGGTTGCGCAACAATTAGTTGTCTTTGTCCTTTTCCAAGAGGAGCAATAATATCAATTATTCTTTCTGTGTTATCCGGCATAGGTTTTTCTTGTTCAAGTTTGAACCTTGCTTCAGGATATAGAGGTGTTAAATCTTCAAAGTTAACCCTATTTTTGACTAAATCAGTTTCTTTACCGTTTATTTTGTTAATTTTAGTTATAGCAAAATATCTTTCCCCTTGCTTTGGAGATCTTATTTCACCTTCAACGCTATCACCTGTTCTTAAGCTAAATTTTTTAATTTGTGATGGAGAAATATAGATATCATCTGGGCCTGGAAGATAATTTGACTCCGAAGACCTTAAAAAACCGAAACCATCTTGCATAATTTCAATAACCCCTAAACCAGTGATAATTTCACCTTCCTCAGCAATTGTTTTTAAAATTGCAAACATCAAATCTTGCTTTCTAAGAGATGAAGGGTTTTCTATACCAAGCTTGTCTGCCTGTTTTAAAAGTTCTTGGGGTTCTTTTCCTTTTAATTCCTGTAAATTCATAATGTTGTTGGGGTAGTTAAGAAATGAAATATTTTAATAATCAAAATTGAAGTTAATGTCAAAATAATAATAAATATATAATTTATATATCTAATTGTAGTATTAGTTGTAAGGTTAAAAAGCTTAATTACTGCTTTATTATTATATTATTCTTTACTTACCAACATATGAATAACAACTCTTACAAATATGTTAATCTAAAGAATATTGAAAAAAAATATTATTTTTAAATAACTTGCAATGCAATAAGTTTTTAATAACTTGTTATTAATTTTGTATAATAAATTTATTAATACCCAGCCTATAAAAATCAGACAGGTTATTAAGTTGTTAACAACACATTTTAAAAAAAAAAGAACTATTTCTTAAATTTAAATTACATTTAATAGTGTTTATAACTATAATTTTTATTAACACACTTATGCACCAAAAATTTATTTTAGCTAGTTCAAGTAAATCTAGATACAAAATATTAAAAAATGCAGGATTAAATTTCACACAAAAAAAACCAAACTGCAACGAAGAAGATATTAAAAAAAATATCAATAGAAACACAAGGCCTGAAATTTTTGCAAAAAAACTTTCTTATGAAAAAGCAAAAAGTGTAAGCAAACAAAAACCGTATTCTAATAAGATTGTTTTAGGCTGTGATACTGTCATTTATCACAATGGAAAAATTTTAGATAAAGTAAATTCTATTGAGAAAGCCAAAGAAAAAATAAAGTCTCTATCAGGAGGGGAACACTTAATAGTATCAGGTTTAACTATTTGTTTGAATGGCTCTAAAGTTTGGGAAAATTACGAAAAAACTTATGTCAAAATAAGAAAGCTTAATAACAGTGAAATAAACACATACCTAAAAAAAACAGGTAAACAAATACTAAGCTCTGTAGGCTGTTATCAAATAGAAAGTTTAGGGCCAAATATTATTGAGAGCATAAAAGGAGATTATTTTAATGTTATGGGATTACCTTTATTTAATTTACTAGATTATTTATATTCAAAAAAATGAAAAAACTTTACGTGGTTGGGAACAAGGTATCTAAAAGTCTTTCGCCAACAATATTTAACTATTGGTTTAAAAAATATAACATTAAAGCAAGATACGGGTATTTAGAGCTTACTGAAAAAAACTTTCATAATAAAATAAAAGATGTTTTGGAAAAAAAGGATACGCTTGCTTTAAATATTACCATTCCATTTAAAAAGAAAATTATAAAACATCTTGACAAAATAGACGTCCACGCAAAAAAAATTGGCGCAGTAAATTGTGTAACAAATAAAAAAACTATAAATGGAACGAATACTGATTGGACTGGATATTACAAAACCCTACCAAACATAAAAAAAACCAAAAATAGAAAAGTTATTATTTTGGGTTATGGAGGTGCATCACACGCCATTCACTATGTTTTAAAGAAGAGGGGTTTTAAGGATATTTTAATTTTCAACAGATCTAAGAAAAAAATTAAGTATTCAAAAAACACTGAGTATACAAAAAAATATAGTGATCTTGAAACATACCTTGAAGGGGTTTTTTTAATAATTAATACTACACCAACAAACCCTATATTGAAAAAACACTTAAAACTTATTGCCAAATCCACAATTGTAAGCGACATTGTTTACAGCCCAAAAAACACCTTATTTCTCAAACAGTTTCCAAAGAATAAAAAGATTTATGGAATATCAATGTTGATAGAACAGGCCAAACCGTGTTTTAAAATGTGGTTTGGTAAAAACCCATCTGTAGACAGAAAAATGCTTAACGCTATTTATAAAAAAATTTAATGACAAAAACTATAGCAATAACAGGTGGCATAGGATCGGGTAAATCCACCTTTTGTAGTAAATTAAAAGAAAAAGGTTTTAAAATTCACAGTTCAGATGAGCAGGTGTCCAAAATATATAAAAACCCTGAAAAAAAATTTGTTACTTATTTGCGTACCATAGGTTTGTCAAAGTCCATTTCAAAAAAAAATATAGATAAAAAAATTATATCAAAGATTATTTTTGAAAATAAACAGATAAGAAAAAAGCTCGAGTTATACATATTTAAAATAGTTAGAAAAAAGAGGTCTGATTTTATAAAAAAAGAAAAACAAAAAAAAACAAAATTAATTTTTATTGATATACCCTTATTGTTTGAAAACAATTTAGAGAAACAGTTCAACAAAGTAATATCGATAATAGCCTCCAAACGAGTAAGATTAAAAAGATTGCAAAAAACGAGAAAAATGACTGAAAACCAATTTAAGAACATAACTCGTTCTCAAACATCAGATGTTATAAGAAAAAAGAAATCTGATTATGTTATTTATAACAACTCGACATTAAAGGATTATAAAATTAAGATTAATAAGCTAATAAGTAAACTTTAGTTAATATAATGAGAGAAATAGTAATTGATACAGAAACCACAGGCCTTGATTATAAGACCGGTGACAGAATAATAGAAGTTGGTTGTGTGGAACTCAAAAACTATGTTCCTACAGGAAACACACTCCAATTTTATTGCAAACCTGACAGAAGTATAAGCGAAGGGGCAAAAAATATCGTTGGTCTTTCAGATGAATTTCTTAATCAACAAAAACCATTTGAAGAAAACCATAAGGAGCTCTTAAATTTTTTGAAAAACGACACATTGATAATTCACAATGCATCATTTGATTTAGGTTTTATAAATAATGAGTTGTCAATTTTAGGATTATCTCCCCTAAACAATCCTGTAGTAGATACCGTTTCTCTTGCAAGAGAAGTTTTAAACACAAGAATAGCCAACCTCGACTATTTATGTAGAAGATTTAATATTGATTTATCAGACAGATCATTCCACGGAGCCCTGCTTGACTCTCAGCTTTTAGCTGCGGTTTATTTAGAGCTTAGAGGAGGTAAGCAGTTTTCTATGGAATTAAACTCAAACAGTGATGAAAAAAATACACAAATTAACAACAAAAACGAAACAAAAACCAAAATTATAAAGGTTAATGAAGAAGATTATTTAGCTCACAAAGAAATGTTAAAAAAACTAAAAAATCCTCTTTGGAAAAAATATAACTATTAATATTTGAAAAAGTTATTATATTAAAATCAGATGATTTACGGTGACTTACAATTTTTTGATATTTTGATTTTTGCAGCTATTGCTGGATTTATTATTTATAGATTAAGAAGTGTTCTTGGAAAAAGAACAGGATTTCAAAAAAATATATCACAGCCAAAACCTCAAGAAACCAAAAAACAAGAGGATGTTCAAAAAATACCTTCTTTGATGGATAATGAGACAAAGCTTGAGGTTGTATATAAAAAAGTAAATAATTTTAATCACCGAGAGTTTCTTGATGGTGCCAAGAAAGCTTTTGAGATTATAATTTCATCTTTCAACAATGGAGATAAAAAAACACTGAAAAATCTTGTGTCTAAAGATGTTTATTCTGCTTTTGAAAAAGCTATTGATGAAAAAACAAACAATCCAGAATCACAATTTTATTCACTTATTGTAGAGGGCATCGCAGATGCAAAAGTAGAAAATGACACAATATCAATATCGGTCAATTTTATTAGTGAACAGATGTTAAATAATGATGAGGGCTCTATTGTTAAAAATAAAGACACTTGGACTTTTGAAAAACCAGTAAATTCTTCTAGTCCTATATGGATATTAACTCAAACTTAATATTTGTCCTTTAAAGAACTCAAAGACCGAATTAAAAAAAACGAGGGTTATTCTGATAAGCCTTATCAAGATCAATTAGGGTTTTATACTATTGGTTATGGTCATCTTATTACAGAAAAAGAAAATAAATATTACATTAAAAAATTTAAAAAAAAATATTTTGAAGAATTGTTTGAGACAGACTTTAAAAAAGCACACGAACAATACAAAAAAAATTTTTTTAAAAAAGGTCATACAACTTCAGAGAAAGAATTATTAATAGAAATGCTTTTTCAACTTGGGGCAAAAGGCGTCTCTAAATTTAAGAAAATGCTTTATTTTCTAAACAAAAAACAAAAATTCATGGCATCACTAGAGATGTTAGACAGCTTGTGGTATTTGCAAACACCTGAAAGAGTAAACAATTTAATTAAAAACTATACAAAAAAATAATGGAAGAAGATTTTTTTTTAAAAAACATGAAGGGCGTCAAGCCTTTTAAAAAAGATACCTCCATAGTTAAAACGAAAACAACTAATAAAAAAAATGTAAAATTAAATAAAAAAACCAATACTAAAAATACCGGCAAAAAAACAATAACTGAACACAAAGTTAGTAGCTCAGAATTTAAACTTTCATTTGGTGAGGTTAACAAGGAGCTTAAGCGAGGAAAAATTAATATAGATAGAAGAATTGATCTTCACGGGTATGGTTTAGTTGAAGCACATGAAAAATTTATAAGTGAGGTTAAAAAAAATTATAACAAAAACAAAAGATGTTTGCTTATAATTACTGGAAAAGGTGTTCATAAAAAAATTGAAAATGAGCAGGACACAAACCCTAAACTTTTCTATGGAAAGATTAAAAATTCAATAATAAACTGGATAAACGAAGACGATATCAAGAAATATATCTTAACATATCAAGATGCGGGTTTTGAACATGGGGGTGACGGAGCTCTTTTTGTTTATTTAAGAAAAAAAAAGTTTTAAATTCTTTCTAACTTAAATACCCTTTTTTTGAAATGAATAAGAATTTCATATGGAAGTAAATCATCTTTAACTAAAAATTCAATTTTTTTTAAATCATTTCTTTTATGGTCAGCCCAAATATTTACATAGTCTTCAATTTCTAAAATTATATTTCCATCCTCACTTTCGTTTTGTTTAAGTGTGTAAATTCTTCTCCCATCAATTGTTTTTGCCTCATTTTCTCCATGTAAAATATTTATAAAAGAGGTAATTGGGTCAAAATATAAATATAAGTCTTCTAGGTCTATCCTAGCTATTTCTTCTTCTATAGGCTCTTGTTTTAATTCAATTAAATAATCATCAAAAGACATTTTAACTATTTTTGTTTTCTTATTAGTTTTCCAAAACTGTTTATAATTTTGAGTCTTAAATTTGTTGTTTTCAATAACCCCAGCTGAAAGATAGCTTCCTTCAAATTTATATAATGGTGAAAAAATACCAGAATTTTTTAAATTAATTTCTGTTTGATAAATATTATCATTAATATTTAATGACCAACTAAAATTACCAATTTTAATTCCTGTTGTGCTGACCTTATATTCTGCACTAAAATTATTTGCATAGGATGTATTAATTACAAATATAATAAAAAATATTAGAAATTTATTCAAACACAACCTCATAAACATCAAGTTTTCTTTTTGTAAATTTCTGATCAGGTGAATTTATTTTTAACACCTTATACTCATTCTCTAAATAATTAATATCTGAGGGGCTTCCAATTAAAGTAAAGTTTTCATTTGTATTTTTATTAAGAGGAGATACTATTTTAAAGTGGTTTGTTATTTCACCACCTTCTTTATGTGGCATATAGAAATTAATATCCTTATCTCTTAATTCAAAATTAAGGCTTGAAAATAAAAGCCGATCTGAAACTACTATATTTTTTACGACACCACCTGAAGAACTACTATAAATTTTTAGAGCATAATCATTTATACCGCTTATTCGGTCAAAAATTTTAGACGGATAGCTCATTCCAATCATTACAAAAAGAATTAAGCAGAAAATAAAATTAAACATGTAATTAGCTATCTTTAAAAAAGAATTATTAATTCTAATATATAAAAGAGCAAATAAAGAAATTAAAGCTGGAGCAGCCCAATTTGCATTAGCTCTGACAACAATAGCTTCTACTAAAACAATTAAAATTATAGGCATAGAAAATATTAGAAAAATTTTTTGAATATAGTTCCATTTATTAAATCCAAATAACCCACCCAAAACCATAAACGGACCTAACATTAAAACTTGAATTAACATAAATTCTAAACCCCTAATGAGATCTATTTCAATATTTCCAAAATTTGCATTATCCGAAGTATGTTGAATTGTTATCCAGTCATTATTAAAGTTCCAAATAATATTTGGTACGATAATTATAAATAAACATATAAAAGTAAGACAAAAACCAAATAAATTATCCAAAAAAATTTTTCTAAATTTTTTATCAAATAAAATTAGAACAAATAAACAAATCACAAAATATATAGCTGCGTATTTTGATAAAAAACCTAACCCCAGAAAAATACCTAATAATATAAAATTTTTTAAACTATGCTCACCATTGATCTTAACTAATTCATTAAGTGAAAGTGTCCAAAATAATAATAAAAAAAGATCAGTACTAATTATAAAAGATGAAAAAGAAACAGCGGGTATAAATAAAAAAATTAAACAACCTACAAATGAATCTTTTTTGTTTAATCCAGCGTTAATTAAAAGATTATAAATACTCCAGGAAATCAATAAATAAACAAACGATGGTAGAAGTTTTAATGAAACAAAACTACTGCCTAGTATTTCTGTATAAGCTCTTATTATCCAGGACAAAAAAGGGGGTTTCGAAAAATAACCAAAGTCAATATCTTTTGACCATAACCAATACTGTGCTTCATCACCAAACAAATTAAAATTAGTAAAATTTAAGGCACCTATTTTTAATATAAGTAAAACAATAAATGATGGTAATAGAATTTTATTTAGCATAATATTTTTTATACAATTCAAATAAAATTATATTTAAAATTACAATAAAAAAACCAGCAAAAAAAATGTCACTTACAAAATGACCACCAGCCATTATTCTAATTAAACCAAGCACTAAACCAGCAACAAAGCTTCCATAGAGAAAAATTGTTTTTTTTGTAATTAAATATAAAATTATAATTGAAAACCCAACTGAGGCATCACCTGAAACAAAGGAGCAGTTTGTTTCACAAGCATTGGTTATTTCAAACCAAGGGGAAAAAGATTCTTTGCCATCCAGCTCCACTACATCGTTTGGTCTTGCCCTACCCCAAAAATTTTTTAGTATAAGATTTACAAATATTAAAACGCTAATAATTTGAGAAATCCATAACAAAACTATTTCCTTAATAGAAAATTTATAATTAAAAAAAATTTTATCAATTTTAAAGAAACGCCCAACTATTGGTAAAATTAAAATATAAATAAGTATTAGTGGTAATAAAATATCACGAAACAATATTGAAGTTAAATCAAAACTTTGTAATTCAAATTGTGATGCACCCTTATAAAACAAAGATGATACATATAAATCTAAGGATGGTCCAGCAGTCACAAACACACAACTAAAAAACAAAATTAGAAAATAATAAAAAATCTCAGAATTTTTTTCAGGAATTAAATTTGATAATTTGTATTTACTATATTTATTTTCTAAAAATTTATTTAAAATCTTAAATAATATTAGAGCTAAAATTGCCCCAGCAACAATATCTGTAAAAAAATGTGCTCCTACAACAACTCGACTAAAAGCAACAATTGAAGCTAAAAAATAAAAAAAATATTTTAATTTTGGAAAAACAGAAATCAAAATAAAGCAAACGATAAATATTGTAGAAGAGTGTCCAGAGGGGAAAGAATGAAAGTTTGATTCCATGGTAAAATATTTAAAACTAAAAACGTCTTCGAAATCAGTATGATTTGGTCTGGGCCTTCCCACAATATGTTTTATAATTTGAGTAATTATCCCAACTGTCAAAATATAAACAAAAGAAGAAATAAAAAAATTAGAAAGATTTTTTGCTGATTTAGTTTTTATAATTTGAAGTATGTTGTTTATATAAAAGACAACAAAGCCTATTATTGTAATAGAAAAATACCAAGACGAACTACCAAGTTTTGTTATTTCTGAAAAAAAATCTTTTAGAAAAACACCATTTACCCAATCACTTAAGTTTATAAAATAACTATAAAAAAAAAGATCTAAATTAAAAGAAGCAAAAATACTTAATGTAATAAATACTAAAATAAGTAATTCAAATTTGATGCTTTTAAAAATGCTCATTTTACAACTATTAAAAAATTTAATGAGCTTTACAATATAAACTTTGACAAGTCCTGACTTTTAATAAGCTCTCCTAAGCTATTTTCAACGTATTCTTTATTAATTATTATTTCTGTAGGGCCTATATCTGAGGCTGTATAACTTACCTCTTCAAGTAGTTTTTCCATTACAGTATGGAGCCTTCTGGCGCCTATATTTTCTACATTCTGGTTTATCTCTGTAGATAAGGAGGCGATGGCATCAATTCCATTTTCTTCAAATTTCAAATCAACCTTCTCTGTTCCAAGAAGTCCTTGATACTGCTTAATCAAACTGTTTTGTGTTTCAGTAAGAATAAGCTTAAAATCTTTTTTACTAAGACTATCAAGCTCTACTCTTATTGGCAATCTCCCTTGAAGCTCAGGCAGCATGTCTGATGGTTTTGATAAGTGAAATGCCCCAGAGGCAATGAACAAAATATAATCTGTTTTAACAACACCATATTTTGTAGTAACCGCAGTTCCCTCAATAAGTGGTAATAAATCTCTTTGAACACCTTCTCTTGAAACATCCGCGCCACTTCTATCAGCTCTAGAAGTAATTTTATCTATTTCATCTATAAAAACGATACCATTTTGCTCTACATCATCCAATGCTCTTGAGTTTATTTTATCTTTATCTAAAAGTTTATCGGTTTCTTCATTTAACAAATATGCATGGGAATCTTTAACACTCATTTTTTTCATTTTCTTTTGATTGCCAAAACCTTTTCCAAATACATCGCCTAAATTAATCATACCCATTTGAGAACCAGGCATGCCAGGTATGTCCATAGTTGGTAAATTTAAATTTGCATTAGCTGAAACTGGAATTTCAACCTCATTGTCATTTAGTTCACCTGATCTTAGTTTTTTCCTAAAATTATCTCGCGTAGCAGGTGTTGAGCTTTTAGAAACCAAAACATCTAAAATTCTTTCTTCTGCATTTTTTTCTGCCTTTGCCTTCACCTCTTGACCCATTTGTATTTTTGTTTTTGTAATACTTATTTCAACTAGATCTCTTATTATTTGCTCAACATCTCTTCCAACATATCCAACTTCTGTAAACTTAGTCGCTTCAACTTTTACAAAAGGTGCGTTTGCTAACTTGGCAAGTCTTCGTGAGATTTCAGTTTTACCACAACCAGTTGGACCAACCATTAAAATATTTTTTGGTACAATTTCCTCTTTTAAAGAATCATCAAGTTGTTTTCTTCTCCATCTATTTCTTAATGCAACTGCAACAGCTTTTTTTGCATTGTTCTGACCAATGATAAATTTATCTAATTCAGAAACAATTTCTCTTGGGCTAAAACTAGACTCCATTCTATAACTCAATAGTTTCTGAAATAATATTATGGTTTGTATAAATACAAATGTCTGCAGCTATATTAAGTGATTCTAAAGCAATTTCTTTTGCATTCATTTTTGTATTTTTCATTAATGCTTTAGCAGCACTATTTGCGTATGGACCCCCAGAACCTATTGCAAGTATTCCGTCGTCAGACTCAATTACATCACCAGTACCAGATAGCAATAAGCTTACATCCTTATCAGCTACGATCATCATTGCTTCTAATCTTCTCAGATATCTATCCGTTCTCCAATCTTTTGCTAATTCAACACAAGCTCTTTTAAGTTGGTTTTTATATTGATCTAATTTTCCCTCTAATCTTTCAAATAAAGCGAATGCATCTGCAGTAGATCCTGCAAAACCAGATATAACTGTTTCATCAGCACCAAGTCTTCTAATTTTTTTTACATTTGATTTCATTACGGTATTACCAAGACTAGCCTGACCATCACCCGCAATAACGACAAGATTATCTTTTCTAATTCCTACAATAGTTGTTGATTTAATAATGTTTTTTTCCATTCATTCATAAGATGGCTATTTAATTATTTTTATCAAGTAATTTACCTAGAATAAATCATATTTCACTGATATTAGGCAAAAATGCGAAAAGGTAAAGTTGAGAGAAACACCAAAGAAACCAAGATAAGTTGTGAAATTAACTTAGATGGTGTTGGACAATCTAAAATTTCAACACAAATTGGTTTTTTTGATCATATGCTGGAATTATTATCTCATCACAGTTTGATAGACATAGATTTAAAATGTGAAGGAGACACTAATGTTGATCTTCACCATTCTGTTGAAGATACGGCTTACGCAATTGCTTTAGCTATAAACAAAGCACTAGATGATAAAAAAGGAATCAATAGATATGGCTTTTCATATGTTCCGATGGATGAATGCTTATCGAGATGTGTCATTGATTTAAGTGGAAGGCCTGAGCTTGTTTGGAATGTTAATCTTGGTTTAAAAAAAATTGGTGAAATGGATACAGAGTTATTTCATGAATTTTTTAAAGCCTTTTCAAATGAATCTAAATGTAATTTACATATTGAAAATCTATACGGAAAAAACAATCATCATATCATTGAATCCTGCTTTAAAGCTTTTGCTAAAAGTTTAAGATTTGCTGTCGAAATTGATAACAGAAGAAAAGATAACATACCATCATCAAAAGGTACTCTTTAATTTTTAATGAAAAAGATCACTATTGTCGATTATGGCTCTGGCAATGTTTTGTCTGCTCAAAAATCTTTTGTTAAGATAGCGAAAGACAACAATATTGAAGTTGATGTTTTGATTTCAAAAAACCTAAATGATGTAAAAGATTCAACCCATGTAGTATTGCCAGGCCAAGGAGCTTTTTCTACATGCATGAATGGTTTAAAAAAAACTGATGGCTTGATAGATGAGCTTTGTGAGTTTGCATTAATAAAAAAGAAACCATTTTTAGGCATATGTGTTGGTATGCAAATGTTAGCTAAGATGAGTGAAGAAAATGGAGTTCATGAAGGTCTAGGTTGGATAGACGGTCAAATTAAATTATTGCCAGGAGATAATTTAAAACTTCCTCATATGGGTTGGAATTTGGCAATACCAACAAACTCAAAATACAACAACTTAATCTCAAATAAAAATGACTATTACTTCGTTCACTCTTATTATTTCGATTGTCCCAATAAGGACAATATTTTGGCAGAAACTAAGTACGGAACAAATTTTGCTTCAATAGTTGGAAAAGAAAATATATACGGCGTTCAGTTTCATCCTGAAAAAAGTTCCTCCCAAGGATTAAACTTACTAAAAGAATTTATTGGAGTATGAACATGTCTACACAACTAAAAGAAAAAATTAATATTTCAGTTGATAATATTGAAACACTTACAGATGTAGATTTAGCAGATCTTTGTAACATCACTGAACAAGCAATTAAAGCTGGGGGTGGTTTTGGTTGGTTAAGGGTTCCTACAAGAGATATTTTAATAGATTATTGGACTAAAAGAACTAATGATAAATATATCAAACTTATAGTTGGAAGACTTAACGGAGTTATAGCTGGAACTCTTCAACTTGCTTATGAAGCTCCTAATATTGAGTCTAGAAAAAATATTGCTCGCATAAGAAGACAATTTGTTGCGCCATGGGCAAGAGGCTATGGTTTAGCTAAAACAATGATTGATCATACTGAACTAATTGCAAAAGAAGACAACATAAAATCTTTACAGTTAGCTGTTAGGGAAACACAGGATGCCGCAATAAAACTGTTTACTAGTAAAAATTATACCAAATGGGGTGAAAACCCATATTATGCCTATATTAACGGAAGCTTTATTAAGGGTTATTATTATTACAAAAATATATAGTGCAAATTATACCAGCCATTGATTTAAAAGATAACAAATGTGTTAGACTTTCTAAAGGCAAAGATCTTTCCAGTGTTGTGTATAATGAAGACCCAGAAAAACAAGCGATCTACTTTGAAAAAATTGGTTGTAAAAAATTACACTTAATTGACCTAGACGCCGCGTTTGGTAGATCAAATATTAACTTTCAAACAATAAAGAAAATTAGAAAATCTATTTCAATACCAATACAATTGGGAGGCGGGATTAGAAGTTTAGATTTAGCAAAAAAATACTTTGAGGTTGGAATAAATAATTTGATTATTGGTTCAATGTCTGTTGAGAATCCAAATGAAGTTATAATTTTATCAAATCAGTACGAAGATAAAGTATACATATCTTTGGATATTCTTGAAGATAATATAATGATAAAAGGGTGGGATGAGGACTCAGGGAAAAAAATACAAGATATTCTTGATATTTATAATAACTCAAAAATTAAAGGATATGTAATTACAGATATTAAAAATGATGGAATGTTAAAAGGTTTGAATTTAGATTTTGTTAGTAATTTTCTAAAAAAAATAAATCAAACTAAAACATTTAATAAAAAAATTATTATTGCAGGTGGTTTAACAGATTACTCTGATCTAGTAAGTCTAAAAAAACTTAACCTTAAAAAAATTGAAGGTATAATCTCAGGTAAATCTTTTTATGAAGGCAAGATTGATTTAGTAGAGGCGCAAAAAATTTTAAACTAAAATGGCAAAAGTAAGAATCATCCCATGTTTAGATGTAAAAGGTGGAAGAGTAGTAAAAGGAATTAATTTTCTAAATTTGATTGATGCAGGAGATCCTGTTGAACAAGCAAAACATTATTCAGATAATGGAGCTGATGAAATATGTTTTTTAGATATTAGCGCATCATTAGAAAATAGAAATACTATGGTAAATGTAGTTAAAAAGACTGCAAATGAGGTTTTTATTCCTCTTACAGTTGGCGGCGGCATTTCATCAATAGAAAATATACAAGCTTTACTTAAAGCTGGTGCTGACAAAGTTTCTATAAATTCTGCTGCAATTAAAAATCCCAATATCATTAAAGAAGCCTCTGAATATTTTGGCAACCAATGCATCGTTGTGGCTGTTGATGCAAAAAAACACAATAATGATTGGTTTGTTTATTCCCATGGCGGGACTAAGAAAACTGATTTAAATGCTTTAAGTTGGATAGAAAAAGCCCAAAAATTAGGAGCAGGTGAAATTCTTCTAACATCAATGGACAAGGATGGTACAAAATCTGGTTTTGACAATGAACTACTAAGCAGGGTTTCAGAGTTTTTAAAGATACCTGTTATAGCTAGCGGAGGAGTTGGAACTCTAGATCATTTTTATGAGGGTGTAGTTAAAGGTAAGGCTGACGCATTACTAGCAGCCTCAGTCTTTCATTTTAATGAAATAAGCATTAAAGAAGTAAAAAAATATTTAAAAGATAAAAATATTAACATTAGAGACTAAACTTTATGAAAATTGAAGAATTAAACGAAATTATAAATAATAGAATACAAACAAGAAAAAAAAATTCTTACACTAATAAACTATTAAAACTAGGACCAAAGAAGATAGCTCAAAAGTTTGGCGAAGAATCTTCTGAGTTAATTATAGATTTTTTAAAAGGATCTAAAAAAAGAACAATAGAAGAAGCTGTCGATGTAATTTATCACCTTCTCATCTTATTGAAGTCAAAAAAAATTACTATAAGTGAAATCCACAAAGAATTAGATAAAAGAAAATAAAATATTATGTATGATGAAAATAATATATTTGCAAAAATATTAAGAAAAGAAATTCCTTGTAATAAAATTTATGAAGATGAGTTTAGTTTATTTTTTAATGATATTAATCCTCAAGCTAAAATACATGTTTTAGGTATACCAAAATTCCCTTGTACAACTTTTTCTGATTTTTTAAAAAATGCAGATAACGAAAATATCACATCTTTTTTTAAAAGCATTCAATTCGTAATAAATAATCTTAATATTGAAAATACTGGTTATAGATTAATAACAAACTCAGGAGAGGATGGTGGACAAGAGGTGCCACATTTTCATATTCATATTTTAGCTGGAGAAAAAATCGGAAGTTTAAGATAAATTATAATTTTTCTCTTATAATTACATAGTTAACAATCTCATTAACACCCTTTATGTTTTTAAGAGCTAGAACCATTTCTTCTAATAGATCTGGGCGTGCAGTAATACCCGCTACATAAATTTTACCTTGGATAGTTTCAAAATTAAACGTAATAGCTTTTATCCCAATAGTTTTAGCAGCTATAGCTCTTGCTTGCGTATTAATCCATAAATCACTAGCATAGTCTTTAAGTGTTGTTCTATTGCCAATTTCTATTTCATTTATAATTTCTTTAACCCCTTCAACTTCCCAAACTAATCTTACTGCATCAATTCTAATTTCTTGATTATCTACAAGACCAGTTAATAAAATTCTACCCTCAAGTACACTTGTGTTTATATTTACAAAAAGATTGTTATCTGCATTTAAAAATTTTGCTGCAACATTAACTTTAATGGTTGTATCATCTATTACTGTTCCAAGAGATCTCTCCCCCTCAGCAACCACCATTGCGCTACCACCACCTGTTGCAAGCACACTTGCTGGTGAACATCCGTAATTAACAGATACAAAAATCAAAAATATTGGAATAAAAAAAATTTTAATTATTTTTTTAATTTTAACATCCATTTGTAAATCTTATTTTTATTAATTTTTGTAAATTTATGCACTATTTCAACGATGTCGGTCAAAGAAAATTTTGAAGCCATTTTTCTTAATTCTTTAGTATACAAATCAATGTTGTCAAAATCTTGATTTTTTGATGCTTGTCTATCAATGACAGCAACAAACTCTCCTTTAATATTCTCTTTATCTTCTAAGATTTTATTTTTCACACTACCTGGATTTCCTCTAAAGACAAACTCATTTACTTTTGTAAGTTCCTTACATATTGAAATTGATCTATCACCTATAATATTTTCTAGACAATCTAGAAAAACAATTAATTTATGGTTTGAAACAAAAAATACACAAGCCCTTTTTTCTTGAGAAATATTCTTAATAAGATCCTCAATCTTTTTTTTAGATTTTGGAATAAACCCAAAAAAAGCAAACTCTGATATTGGTAATCCAGACAACTGTAAACTTGATACAATTGACGAGGGACCAGGCACAGATGTAACTCTAATATTATTTGCAATACAATATTGTACTAAATTATATCCAGGATCTGAAATAAGTGGTGACCCTGCATCAGATATTAGAACACAATTTTTATTTTTTAATAAAAATTTAATCTGATCTATAATTTTATGCTCATTATAATCGTGTAAAGCTATTAATTTCTTTTTAATGCCTAATTTATTTAGTAGTTTAAGTGAATGTTTTGGATTTTCACAAATAATGATATCACATTCTTCAAGTACTTTTACAGCTCTGTAGGTTATGTCTTCTAAATTGCCAATAGGTGTTGCCACAATTGAGAGACCATTGATAATATTATCCATCATCTATATACTTATATTTATAATTTCATGTACTCCAGTAAATTTATCTAAACAAGATACAAAAAATACTCAAGAAACAACTATTTCTGAAAAACCAATTGAAGATAAAACCGAAAAAAAGGTAATTGAAGAAAAAGAAAGCAAACACGATAAGCAGAAAAAGATTTTAGACGATATTGTCTTAGATAAAACAATTATTGCTTTATTTGCAAAAGATGATGATGAAAAAACTACAAAACAATTCTTGAATACCTATGAGTTGGGAATTTATAATCTTGGTATAAGTGATGTTGTTATACAAATTGAATTTTTTGAAAATGAAAATGATTTAAAAAAAATTATAGAAAGTAATCTACTACCTGGAAAGATTTTTCTAGGACCAGTTCAATCTAAGTATGCAAAAATCTTAGATAATTATTGTAATCAAGAAATAATATTTTTTTCCTACTCATCTAAACCTTCACTGGCTAAAGATTGTGTTTATTTATTAAATTTTTTTCCACAAAATGAACTTTCACAACTTATGTTATATTTAAACGATGATGCAAAAGTTGCGCTACTTTATCCTGAAAATGAATATGGATATTTAATAAACAGTCTAATCGATAATATAATGTTTGAAAGCCCTGCAATATTAGTCAACAGATCTTCATATAATGATGAACTAACAAATGTAAGAGAATCAATAAAAGAATTGGGAAAATATGAATTGAGAAAATATGAATTGAATAGACAAAAAAAAATTCTATCTTCTAAAAAAGATGAAAAATCAAAAAAGAGATTAAAAAAATTAGAAAGATTTAAAACTACAAGTGATTATGATTTTACACATGTATTGATTGCTGACTATGGTTTAAATTTACTACAGGTTGCACCTCTACTACCATACTACGATATAGATCCTAATATCGTACAATTTATGGGAACTGGAGTAATAGATGATAAAACTTTTTTCTATGAACCTTCTTTACAGGGAGCAATATTTCCAGGAATTCCTGAAATAAACCGAATAAATATAATTAATAATTATATGGAAATATATGATGATGAGTTTTTGAGAATCTCAACATTACCTTATGACTTAATAGGTTTAATTAATTACATCTACACAAATGAATATAAACTTGGAGATGTAATTAAGTTATTAAACAATCCGAACAAAAAATTCGATGGCATTGATGGAAACTTTTATTTTAAAGATAATATGATTGAAAGAGATCTTAGCATATTAAAAATAAATAACGGAAATTCTTTTGTGATTAATTAATTAAAAAGTTAATCAATTTTGTTACAGCTATAGACCTATGGCTCATTTCATTTTTTTCTTTAGTACTTAATTCAGCCAATGTTTTGTTATAATTTTTAGGAATGAAAACTGGATCATAACCAAAACCAAATCTACCCTTAGCTTCTTCAGAAATTTTTCCATCAATTTTGCCATTAAATATTACGTTTTGATTCTCTTTAATTGTTAGGCTTATTGAAGTTTTAAAGTAAGCATTTTGTTTACTATTTTTTTTAGTACTTTTAATAATACTTTCAAAACAAGCTTCATTACTTTTGAAATTGTTTAAAAATCTTTTTGAAATAACACCTGGTTTCCAATTCAAACTTTCAATACATATGCCTGAGTCATCTGCAAAACAAGGAATACCAGTTTTATTAAATCCGTATTCTGATTTTATTTTTGCATTTTCCTCAAATGTCCCGCCACTTTCTTCTGGTTCTTCACTTATATTTAGATCATTTAATGAAAGAAGTTCTAGATCAAATTTGTTAAAAATTTTTTTTATTTCAATTATTTTGTTTTTATTATTTGAAAAAAATAATAATTTTCTCAATTTACTTCAATGCCTCTTTTTGTTTAGATATTATTTCCTTAACTCCAATTTTTGCTAGTGAAAACATTTCAGAAAATTGATTATTGTTGAAGAAAAATTCTTCCCCAGTAACTTGTATTTCAGATATTTCATCCGAATCACAAATTACAAAATTTGCATCTACTTGTGCTTCTGAGTCCTCCTTATAATCTAAATCCAATATTGCTTTATTTTCTACTATTCCAGCTGACACTGCTCCTATAAAATTTTTAATGATTGGTTTTTGTAGATTATAATTATTTTTCAATTTTTCTATTGCCAAATACAAGGAAATAAAACCACCGCTGATAGATGCGGTTCTTGTCCCGCCATCTGCTTGAATTACATCACAGTCTATTTTTATTTGACGCTCTCCAAGATTTGAAAGATCTACAATTGATCTTAAGCTACGACCTATTAACCTTTGTATTTCTTGTGTTCTACCTGACTGCTTTCCTTTTGCAGCCTCTCTGTCCATTCTAGTATTTGTCGATCTTGGCAGCATACCGTATTCTGCTGTGACCCAACCTTTACCAGTATTCTTTAACCAGTGAGGAACTTTTTCATCAATACTTGCAAGACAAAGGACATGTGTATTTCCAAACTTTACTAAGCATGAACCATCAGCATGAATATTCACGTTTTTCTCAAATGAAATTTCACGCATTTGATTGAAGGATCTATCTTTTCTCATATAAATTTAATAATAGTAGATAAATATTATTTTTAAATAAAATTCTTATGTCTGATAATTTATATGCGCAAATAAATGATAGATCGAAATTAATTTTCAAAAAATTAGTTGAGTCATATCTTAAAACTGGGTCTCCAGCAGGATCAGAAACAATTATGAAGATGGGAGGCTTAAATCTCTCCTCAGCATCAATTAGATCTATACTATCTAATTTGCAAAAAGAAGGACTTCTATATGCCCCACACAGATCAGCTGGGCGAATGCCTACCGATAAGGGTATGAGGTTTTTTGTCGATGGGCTTTTAGAGTTTGGAAGAATTTCAAAAATAGATAAAGAAAATATTAAACAGCAGTGCTTAACTAAGGGCAAATCCTATGAAGAGGTTCTTGATGTAGCTTCCAAGGCTATTTCAGGGTTATCAAGTTATGCTGGAATAGTTATCGCACCAAAATTTCAAAAAAACTTAAAGCACGTTGAGTTTATAAGATTAAATAGTAGTCAATTAATGCTTATTCTTGCCTATGAGAATGGAGAAGTAGAAAATCGTATCATTGAAGATAATGGAAAATATAATAGTTCATTATTAATACAGGCTTCAAACTACCTTACGTCAAAATTTACTAATAAAAACATTTCTCAAATTAAAAAATTAATACAAATAGAAATAAAAAATTCACAAAATGAGCTAGAATTAATTTCTTCAAAATTAATTCAAAAAGGTATTATTGAAACTCAGCCTAATAGTAAAAACCCTTATATTTTTTTACATGGTCAATCAAATTTATTAAAAGATGAAATTGTTTCTAAAGATTTAGATCAAATCAGAAATCTTTTTGATGAAATTGAGAAAAAATCTAGTTTTGTAGATATATTAGAAACTGCGGGAAAAGCAAAAGGGGTTCAGATTTTTATTGGATCTAAAAATTTTTTGTTTAAACACTCTGGTCTTTCTATGGTAATGGCCCCATATAAAAATAATGATCAAGAAATTATAGGAGCTATAGGTGTAGTTGGGCCAACAAGACTAAACTATTCCAAAATAGTACCTCTTGTTGATTATACATCAAAAATTATTGGAAAGGTGATTGATTAATGGTTGAGAAAAAAGAAGAAGATAACCAAAAAGAAGAAATAAAAGAACCTGATTCTGAGAATATTGAAAATGAAGAAGACAATAATGAAAGTCAAGAAAACACAGATACAGAAGAGACAAGCGAAAATGAAAATACAGAAGAAGATAGTTTAGAAAAGGAAATAGAAACACTAAAAGAAGAAAAAATTCGATTACTCGCTGAAATGGAAAATCTTAGAAAAAGATTTGAACGAGAAAAAGTTGAAACAATAAAGTTTGGCAGTATAAATTTAGCAAGAGATATTCTATCGCCAGGAGATAATTTAGAAAGAGCGCTAGATGCTTTACCAGAAGATGAAAATCATCCAGAAAGTATAAAAAACCTTATCGATGGTTTAAAAATGGTGCTTAAAGAATACAAAAGTACTCTTGAAAAACACGGAGTTAAAAAAATTGAAACGTTAAATCAAAAATTTGACCATAATTTTCATCAGGCAATGATGGAAGTTGAAAATAATGAAGTTGAAGAAGGAACAGTAGTACAAGAAGTCCAATCTGGTTATACAATGCACGATCGTTTATTAAGAGCAGCAATGGTCGGAGTTTCCAAAAAACCAGTCGCTAAAACAGAAGAGTCTAAAGAAGAAAAAGAAGAAGATAATCCTGAAAATGAGAGTAAAGAAAAGTCATAAAAAGCCTTAATTTACTTATATTTTTTAATATAAATCCCAAACATCCTTGTATTTTAAAACTTTTTTCCCATATCTAATGTAGCCAATGTTGATTGGTAAATAATTAAGTAAAGAGGATAAAAATATGGCAAAAGTAATTGGTATTGATTTAGGTACTACAAACTCCTGCGTTGCAGTAATGGACGGTAAGGAAGCAAAAGTAATTGAAAACTCTGAGGGTGGAAGAACAACTCCTTCAATGGTAGCATTCAGTGATACAAAAGAAAAACTTGTTGGACAATCAGCTAAAAGACAAGCAGTAACTAATTCTGAAAATACTTTATTTGCCATAAAAAGATTAATCGGAAGAACATTTGAGGATGAGGCTGTTAAGTCTGATAGCGGATTAGTACCTTATAAAATCGTAAAAGGTGATAACGGTGATGCTTGGGTAGAAGCACGTGGAGACAAATATAGCCCTAGTCAAATTAGCGCATTTATTTTACAAAAAATGAAAGAGACCGCAGAGTCTTATCTAGGAGACACTGTTACACAAGCAGTTATAACAGTTCCTGCATATTTTAATGATGCTCAAAGACAAGCAACAAAAGATGCTGGAAAAATAGCTGGACTAGAAGTCTTAAGAATTATTAATGAGCCTACTGCTGCAGCGTTAGCATATGGTTTAGATAAAAAGAAAACTGGTACTGTTGCTGTTTACGATCTAGGTGGAGGTACATTTGATATTTCTATCTTAGAAATTGGTGACGGTGTTTTTGAAGTTAAATCAACCAATGGTGATACGCATCTTGGTGGTGAAGATTTTGATCTTAAAATTATTGATTACCTTGCTGACGAGTTCAAAAAAGATAATGGTATTGATTTACGCTCAGATAAACTTGCTCTTCAACGTTTGAAAGAGGCTGCTGAGAAAGCAAAAATTGAATTATCAAGTTCAACTGAAACAGAAGTTAACTTGCCATTCATTACTGCTGATCAATCTGGTCCTAAACATTTAACGATTAAATTATCTAGAGCAAAACTAGAAGCTATTGTTGGGGAACTTTTAAACCAAAGTTTAAAACCTTGCGAAATGGCTCTTAAAGATGCTGGATTACAAGCCGCAGAAATTGATGATGTTATTTTAGTTGGTGGTATGACAAGAATGCCTAAAGTAACAGAGATAGTAAAAAACTTCTTTGGTAAAGAGCCTAATAAAGGTGTTAACCCCGATGAGGTTGTTGCATCTGGTGCTGCTATTCAAGCAGGCGTATTACAAGGTGATGTCAAAGATGTATTATTACTTGATGTTACACCTTTATCACTAGGCATTGAAACACTTGGCGGTGTATTTACAAAACTGATTGATAAAAACACAACTATCCCAACAAAGAAGAGCCAGGTATTTTCTACAGCTGAAGATAATCAGAGTGCAGTAACAATTAGAGTATTTCAAGGTGAAAGAGAAATGGCTGCTGATAACAAATTACTAGGCCAGTTTGATTTAGTAGGGATTCCACCTGCCGCAAGAGGAATGCCTCAAATTGAAGTAACTTTTGATATTGATGCAAATGGTATTGTAAACGTTTCGGCTAAAGACAAATCAACTGGTAAAGAACAACAAATCAAGATCCAGGCTTCTGGGGGATTATCAGATGAAGAGATTGAAAAAATGGTCAAAGAGGCAGAAGAAAATGCTGAAGCTGACAAAAAGAAAAGAGAAGCTGTTGATACTAGAAACCATGCTGATAGTTTAATTAATGAAACTGAAAAGAATTTAAAAGAGCACGGAGATAAAATTCCTGAAACTGATAAAAATAAAATCACAGAGGATATTGAAGAGCTTAAAAAAGTAAAAGACGGCGAGGATTTAGAAGCTATAAAATCTAAAACTGAAGCACTTGTTCAGTCATCTCTTAAAATGGGAGAAGCAATTTATAAACAAAACCCACAAGGTGCTGGACCTCAACCTGATCCATCTGGTGCTGAACCATCAGCTGATAATACAAAAGATGAAAAGGTTGTAGATGCAGAATTTGAAGAAGTAGACGAAGATAAAAAAGATTAACGCTCCATAATTTTTATAAGGAGGAGATGTGGCTGATAAAGATTTCTATGAGATACTAGGTGTTCAACGAAATGCCAGTGAAGATGAAATAAAAAAAGCTTATAGAAAACAAGCCATGAAATATCATCCTGATCGTAACAAGGATGACAAAACTGCTGAAAGAAAATTCAAAGAAGCAGCAGCTGCTTACGAGGTTCTTAAAGATTCAGAAAAAAGATCAGCTTATGATCAATATGGACATGACGCTTTCAAACAAGGTGGCATGGGTGGAGCTCAAGGTTTTGGAGATTTTGCAGGTGGCTTTTCTGATATCTTTGAAGAGTTCTTTGGTGGAGGATTTGGAGGACAATCATCAAGAAGACGAGGACCTCAAAGAGGAAGTGATCTTCGTTATAATATGTCCGTTTCACTATTTGAAGCTTTTACTGGAAAGAAACCACAAATAAGAATACCTACATACGTTGGCTGTGATGCGTGTGCAGCAACTGGAAGTGCAGATAAATCTGGACCAAGTACTTGTTCTACTTGTGGTGGTGCAGGAAAAGTTCGATCTCAACAAGGCTTCTTTTCTATTGAAAGACCATGCCCTACATGTGGCGGAGAAGGTTCAAGTATAAAAAATCCGTGTCTTAAATGTTCTGGAACTGGAAATATAAAAAAACAAAAAACAATTTCTGTTACTATTCCTGCTGGTGTTGATACAGGTACAAGAATTCGAATAGCTGGTGAGGGAGAGCCTGGTGAAAGAGGTGCAGGAAATGGCGATCTATATATTTTTGTTGAAGTTCAAAAGGACAAACTCTTTGAAAGAGAGGAAGAAAATTTATTTTGTGAAATACCAATTTCAATCACTACTGCTATTTTAGGTGGCGAAATAGAAGTACCAACAATAGAGGGAAAAAAGGCCAGACTTAATATTCCAGCGGGTACTCAATCTGAAACGCAATTTAGACTACGAGGTAAAGGAATGAGTATACTTCGACAAAGCAGAAGGGGTGATATGTATGTGCAAGCAAATGTTGAAATACCAGTTAACCTAAATAGCAAACAAAAAAATATTTTGAGAGAGTTCGAGAATGAAGGGGGAACCTCGAAAAAACACAGTCCAAAATCACAAGGTTTTTTCTCAAAATTAAAAGAAGTCTGGGAAGATTTAACTTAATTTCTTTTCAACTTACAATCACCAAAGTATAAGAAGTTTTTATGGCAAAAATTAAAATAGCAGTTGCAGGTTGTCTTGGCAGAATGGGCCAGGAAATATCGAAACAAATTTTACAAAATAAAAATTTAGAATTTGTTGGTGGTTTTGAATACAAAAAACATAAAGATATAAACAAACCTTTAAACAAAGTTTCAAGTATACATTCTGCAAAATTAGTTACAGCTAATGCAGCTCAGTTAATCAAAGAAGCAAATGTCATCATTGATTTTACAACACCTGAGTCCACTTTAGATAATCTTAAGATCGCTTCTGCAAATAATACAGCAGTTGTTATTGGTACAACCGGAATGACGGATGCACAAAAAAAGAAAGTAAAAAGTTATTCTAAAAAAATACCTATACTAATGTCGTCTAACATGAGTTTGGGTGTTAACTTACTATTTAACTTAGTAAAACAAACAGCATCAGCTCTAAAAGATACTGATTATGATATTGAAATTGCTGAGACTCACCATAAACATAAAAAAGATGCCCCTTCTGGAACTGCATTATCTTTGGGTGATTATGCTGCTGAAGGTAGAAAAACTAAATTAAATAAATCAAAAGTTTTAGATCGTACAAAAAAACTAACATCTAGAAAAAAAGGCGACATTGGTTTTTCTGTCACAAGAGGTGGTGAAATTGCAGGTGAGCACACAGTAAGTTTTATAGGATCAAATGACAGAATAGATTTGGTGCATAAGGCTAATAACAGATCAATTTTTGTAACAGGCGCTATTGATGCTGCAGTATTTGTATCAAAGAAAAAAATGGGATTTTTTTCTATGAATGATTTGATTACTTTAAAATAAATATCTTGAAATTTTAATGTATGAGTAAAGATATTCCATACTTTCCTAATAGAGAAATTGAGGGCGGCTGGAGACTCATATCAGCTGATCACGCATCAGAATTACTAAATATTAATTTTAATTTAATTGAACTAGAAATAAAACGCCAACAATTGTTTTTTGGAAACCATCCTCAAAGTACAGTCATTATTAAAGATGGCTATTTAGTTTATGAAAATCATAGTTTCATGACATTGCCGCAAAGTCGTTTTGATATATGGTCTTGTACAAAATCATTCACTGGAATTGCATGGATGTTTTTATTAGAAGAAATAAAAAAAAATAAATCTAAAAAAAATTTAGATATAAATTTACAAACTCCTATATATAATTTTCTTCCAAAAGATTTTATAAAAAACGACTCAAGAAAAAAAAATATAAATTTACACCATTTATTGTCTATGACTTCAGGTTTAAAAGGAGAAAATAATGATATTTATGGCTTAGTGACTGGACCTCAAAATGGTCCATTTGAATTTGCTATTGGAAAATGTGAGAATAGATATGGAAAGTCAGTCGATATTTTATCTTCTGAACCTGGAAAACAATGGGGATATTCTGATCCAGCAGTAGCTTTACTTTCATTTGTTTTTTTTGAAATAACAAAAAAAAATATTCATGAATATTTATATGAAAAACTTTTTAGAATAATTGGTATAGAGAACGCTAGTTGGGATATTCATGGCGGTGGAAATTTTTTAGGTCCATTTACCTCATCGCATGTTGGTCTTCACATTTCAGCCAGAGATTTATCACGCTTTGGATATTTCATGCTAAAAAAAGGACAATGGAATAACATTAATATATTGTCTTCAGATTATATAGACCGAGCAACTACAAAATCACAAAATTTAAATTCATCGTACGGATATCAATTTTGGATAAATTCAGACGGCCTTCGATGGCCATCTTTACCAAGAGACACTTATGCTTTGGAAGGATACAACTCTAATAGATGTTATATTATACCATCTTATGATTTAATAATAACGAGAATTGGATCTGGGCCATCAGAATGGAATGAACAAAATTTTGTAAATAATATTTTTAAAAGTTTTAAAAAAAATTAATATAAATTTAATTGTTTTTTAATTCTTAAATATAAACCCTCTTTTAAATCAGCATGCAAGAAAGTTGCAACTTCAGTTTCTTTATCTGATTCTCTAATTGATAACTTGGAAGTATTTTTAAATTTTGTAAAAAAAACTTTAGACCAATAAGTGCTGAATTTAGATGAATGTAAAAGTTTATCACCTTTATATTTTCTTATAGATATTTCTTTTTGATTAATGTTAATTTCATCCTTAATATTTTTTTCTTTGAAATATAAACGGATTAAATAAAAAATAATCAGATATTCAAGTCCAAGAAATATAGATACAGGCCATGCACCTTGTACAATAAGAAAAATAGAGAATAATGAAATCCAACTTATAAAAATAATTCCTAAAACTAAAAAGACTGATTTAGAACAGCTTTGATAGGGTCTTATATTTTCATTTAATGAATTCATAATTTGACATTAATATAAAATAACCTTTCTGATAAAGGGACATATGTGCACAGATATTTAATCGATAATTTACAGTTTATTATTAATTTATAATTGCTTCCAAATCCTAAAAAATGGCTAAATTCCTTTGATCTCTTGCTAATTCAGTAAGGAACATATAGATGCATCCCCGAAAAAATATTAAGTAACAATCCTAATTTAATGGTGGCTTGATGAAAAAGATTAGTAAAATTTTAGCAGCAAACAGAAGTGAAATTGCCATTCGAATATTCAGAGCTGCAGAAGAGTCTGGTATTAAAACAGCTGCTATTTATTCTAAAGAAGATCGTTTTGCTATTCACCGATTTAAAACGGATGAAAGTTATTTAGTAGGTGAAGGCAAAGGTCCAATTCAAGCATATTTGGACATAGACTCGATTATTAAAATTGCTAAAGATGCAAAGGTTGATGCTATCCATCCAGGTTATGGATTTTTATCTGAGAGTCCTGAACTAGCTGAGCAGTGTGAAAAAAATGACATAACATTTATTGGGCCTAGTAAAGAAATACTAAAAAGATTTGGAAATAAAACAGAGGCTAAAAAAGTTGCTGAAGAAGCAAAGGTAGGCACCGTTCCGTCTGTTCTTGTAACAAAAGAAAATTTAAAGAGTGTTGAAAAAGAAGTTGAGAAAATTGGTTACCCAGTAATTGTTAAAGCTAGTTGGGGCGGCGGCGGTCGAGGAATGCGCGTTGTTAGATCAAGTAATGAATTAATAGATCAAATTACAACTGCTCAAAGCGAGTCACTTAAAGCTTTTGGAAAAGATGAAGTATTTATAGAAAAATTTTTAGAAGATGCTGCGCACATTGAAGTTCAAATTTTAGGTGACAAACACGGAAATATCATACATCTTTTTGAAAGAGATTGTTCTCTTCAAAGAAGGCATCAAAAGATTATTGAAAGAGCACCTGCACATTTTCTTGAAAATAAAACTCGAGAAGAAATTTGTAACGCCGCTATTAAAATTGCAAAAGAAGTTAAATACTTTGGCGCAGGAACTGTTGAATTTTTGTTTGATAAAAAATCTGGCGAATTTTATTTCATTGAAGTTAACCCAAGAATTCAAGTTGAACATACAGTAACAGAAGAAGTAACTGGTATTGATATTGTAAAAGCCCAAATTAAAATTGCAGAAGGTCAAAAAATTGGAAGTCACCCAGCTCTTCCTAAACAAGAAGAAATTCATCTAAATGGATTTGCTATTCAATGTAGAGTTACTACCGAAGATCCGCTTAATAATTTTATGCCAGATTATGGGAAGATAATGACTTACCGATCAGCTGCTGGTTTTGGAGTGAGGCTAGATGCAGCAAATGCTTCTTCAGGTTCGATCATCACACCGTATTATGATTCTTTACTTGTAAAAGTAACAACTTGGGCAAAGCATCAAGACGACTGTATTAAAAGAATGGATAGGGCTTTGCGAGAATTTAGAATCAGAGGTGTTAAAACAAATTTAGTATTTCTTGAGTCTCTTATTAACAATAAAGACTTCCTTGAAGGAAACTACAATACAAATTTTGTTGATACTAAAAAAGAACTCTATGCTTATAATCCGCAAAAAGATAGAGCATCAAAAATCGTATCTTATCTTGGAAATATAATTGTAAATGGACACAATGATATATCTGGTAGAGTCAGTAATAATTCGACTGTAGAAGTTCAAGTTCCTATTTCAAACATTAAAAGTGAAAAAAATAATTATGTAAAGGATTTACAAACTTTAGGTCCAGAAAAATTTGCAAAAAAAATAAAAGAAACACCCCATACCCTAATTACTGACACAACGATGCGTGACGCACACCAATCGCTTCTTGCTACAAGAATGAGAACAGATGATCTTGTTAACATCGCTGAATATTATAGTGAAAATCTAAGTACCTTATTCTCATTAGAATGTTGGGGAGGCGCAACGTTTGATACATCGATGCGTTTTTTAAAAGAAGATCCTTGGGATAGATTAGCAAGATTAAACAAAAGAGCACCTAACCTTCTTAAACAAATGCTCTTTAGAGGATCTAATGCTGTTGGATATAAAAATTATCCAGATAACGTTGTTAAACACTTCATTCAACAGTCAGCTCAAGCTGGAATTGATGTATTCCGAGTTTTTGATTCATTAAACCTAATTGATAATATGCGTGTTGCAATTGATGAAGTCCGCAATCAAAATAAAATTTGTGAAGGAACTATCTGTTATACAAATGATGTAACTGATCCAAATGAGAAAAAATATACATTAAAATATTATATTGATCTTGTTAAAGATTTAGAAAAAGCAGGAGCACATATTATTGCCATTAAAGATATGGCGGGATTAGCAAAACCTAATGCTATAAAAAAATTAGTTAACGAAATTAAACAAACAACTGATCTTCCAATTCATTTCCATACTCACGATACATCTGGCACTTCATCAGCTTCAGTTCTTGCTGCTATTGAGGAAAAGGTCGATATCGTTGATCTTGCAATTGACTCGATGAGTGGATTAACATCACAACCTGCGCTTGGTTCAATCGTATCTATAATGAAACAAAATCATCAAGACCCAAAACTTGATGAAGAGGCTATAAGAACACTATCTTTATATTGGGAGCAGGTACGTCAAAATTATCATGCTTTTGAAACTGATTTCAAAGGCGGAAGTTCTGATGTGTATCTTCACCAAATGCCTGGTGGTCAGTTTACGAATTTAAAAGAACAAGCGAGATCATTGGGAATTACAACTGATAAGTGGGGAATGGTTGCTAATAAATATGCAGAAGTAAACCAACTTTTTGGTGATATTGTGAAGGTAACCCCTTCTTCAAAAATTGTAGGCGATATGGCGCTTTATATGATTGCTAATGATTTATCCAAAGAAAATGTACTAGATCCAAAAAAAGAAATTTCCTTTCCTGCTTCAGTCATAGAATTTTTTAAAGGGGATATTGGTATACCACATGGAGGCTTTCCAAAAGAACTTCAAAAGAAAGTTCTTGGTGACACAAAACCTCTAACAAAAAGACCTGGAGAAGTTTTAGAATCAGTTGATTTAGACAAAGAAGCAAAAAATTTAGAAGATGAAATTGGGATGAAAGTTAATCAAACACATCTAGCGTCTTACTTAATGTATCCAAAAGTTTTTAAAGATTATGTTGATCATTTTAAGGAGTTTAGTGATACATCAATTCTATCAACTGAGTTGTTTTTCTATGGTCCTCAACAAGATAAAGAATACACAATAGAAATTGATAAAGGAAAAAACCTTATCTTAAGATACTTAGCGAAAAGTGAAGTTAATAGTAACGGAAAGTGCTCTGTGTTTTTTGAAATTAACGGACAACCAAGAACAATAGATATAGAAAATAAAGAATTTTCAAAAAATATAACACAAAGAGCTAAAGCAGATGATAATAATTTGGATCATGTCGGATCTCCTTTGCCAGGTCAAGTTGCTAAAATATTTGTTCAATCAGGTAGTAAGGTGATTAAAGGTGATAAGTTATTAGTGATCGAGGCTATGAAAATGGAAACTACAATAAACGCTGATAAAAGTGGAACAATCAAATCAATTAATGTTGCATCTGGCGATAATGTGGAAACCAAAGATTTGCTTGTTGAAATTAGCTAGTAAAGTCGTATTCTTTATAACATTCTTCTATCGAGTTTTTTGTATTAATAAGCTCCCCTAAAGAGTCTCGAAATTCAAAATATTCTACTCTCTTAATATTTGAGTTTATATTAAAGAAGATAAACAACCTACATGAACTACTATCATACCGCATCATATGCACCGAGCCATCTGATCGTGCTAAATTAGGCTGTCCTAGTTTTTGTTTAATCTCAGCAAGTTGTTTTCCCATAAAATTTATTTCTGAGATTTTTTGCTGCTCCTTAACTATAGTTTTTTCCTCTTCTTTTTCTTCAGTGATAATTTGTTGTTCTTCAGCAATAGTTTTATCTTCAATAATTTCTGGTTCTTTTTTTATAATAGTTTCTTCAACTTTATCTTTTACTACCGTCCCAACTTTAACGACTTCTCTTCCAACTTCAATAGTCGTACAGCTAGATAAAAACACTAATGTTAAAAAATAAATTGATAACCGCATTGCTCTTAGTGGGATTTCTATATATGTAATCGCATATGATTACAGTAATTAAATCACCATTCGTTCAATACAAATTAACAATTTTACGAAATAAAAAAACATCAAATACTGTTTTTAGACAAACTATGAATGAAATAAGCTATCTCATTGCTTCTGATGTTCTTCAACACGTTCCCTTTAAAAAACAAACAATTGAAACACCTCTAAAAAAAATGAGTGGTACAGCCTTGGGTCAACCCATAATTTTGGTCCCAATTTTACGTGCCGGTTTAGGGTTACTTGAGGGGTTTGCAAAATTTTTACCGGAAGCTGAAAAAGGTCACATAGGTTTATACCGCGACGAACAAACTTATGAACCTGTAGAATACCTCTTTAAACTTCCAAGAGTTAAAAATAAAAAAGTGTTAATTCTAGATCCAATGTTGGCTACAGGTAATTCTTCAATTGCTGCAATCAATTTAATAAAAAACAAAGGCGTTAATATTAAAGATATATTTTTGGTGTCTTTGCTAGCTGCTCCTGAGGGTATTAAAAATATTCAAAAAAAGCAAAAAGGCATTCATATATTCACTTGCAACATTGATGCTAAATTGAATAAAAATAAGTTCATTGTACCGGGCTTAGGTGACGCAGGCGATAGGTATATGGGTACTTGAAGTTATCCATAAAAAATCCTATTATTTATCAATAATCTCATTTTTTAATGCATTTTTTTATAAAGAAAATGTTATCAGTGGGATATCTATAATTCATATTTAAGGGGGATTTTTGGTATGAAGAAAATTTTAAGTATTTTTTCAGTTTCTTTCGCTCTTGTCTTCTCTTCAAGTGCGTTCGCAAACACGATAGGAGTTGTTTATGACTCTGGTGGAAAATTTGACAAATCATTTAACGAGTTAGCATTCAATACAGCTGAGAGAGTTGTTAATGAACTTGGCTGGGGTATGATTGAGTTTGAATCTGCAAACGACAATCAGATCGAGCAGGGTATGCGTAAGATTGCTGATAGAGGAGCAACAATGATCGTAGGAATGGGATTTGCTCAAGCTGATGCAGTTGCAGCAGTTTCAGCTGATTACCCAGATATAAAATTTGTTGCAGTTGATGTTTGTTGGTTAGACGATCCAAACAACAATATTTATCAAGCTTGTTATAAAGAGCATGAAGGTTCTTTCTTAGTTGGAATGATGGCTGCTATGGCATCTAAAAGTGGAACAATAGGTTTCGTTGGTGGAATGGATATTCCTCTGATTAGAAAATTCCAAGGTGGTTATGAGCAAGGTGCACAATATGTAAATCCAGATATAACTGTTTTAGCTAATATGACTGGAACTACAAACGAGGCATGGAATAATCCAACAAAAGGTGCAGAATTAACAAAAGCTCAAATTGATGGCGGTGCTGATGTTGTATACCAAGCTGCTGGTGGAACAGGTATTGGTGTTCTTCAAGCTGCGGCTGATGCCGGTATTATGGGTATTGGAGTTGACTCTAATCAAAACTGGATGCACCCAGGTAACATGTTAACATCAATGTTGAAGAGATTAGATCTAACAATTTTTGAACAAGCTAAAAATGTTGAGTCAGGCAGATTTGAATCTGGCATAAACATTCTTGGTCTTTCAGAAGGAATGGTTGGTTATGCAACTGAAGATGGAATGGTAACATCTGAAATGGCTGCTGCCGCAGATGCTGCTGCTGCAGACATTGCGAGCGGTGCTCTAGTTGTTGCTGACTGGTCACAAGAGTAGATACTAAAATAAATATTTGGTGAGACCAAAGATTAATAAATAATTTATGGTCTCACCTATCTTAGAATTAACGGATATAAATAAATCATTTGGTCATGTTCAGGCCAACAAAAATATTAATCTCAAAATAAATAAAGGAACAATTCACGGCATAATTGGAGAAAACGGAGCAGGTAAATCTACTTTGATGAGTATAGTCTTTGGTCTTTACCAGGCTAACTCAGGCTCAATTAAAATTAATGGAAAAGAAATTAATTTAAGATCACCAAGAGATTCAATAATTAATGGCATAGGTATGGTTCACCAACATTTTATGTTGGTAGAAAATTTTACTGTACTTGAAAATATAATTCTTGGTTTTGAAGGCGAAACGGTATTTGGAGAAAAATTACAAAAAGCAAAAGAAGATTTGGAAAAATTATGTCAAACATACAATTTTAATATTGATCTTGATGCAACTATTTCAGATTTATCAGTAGGTTTTCGTCAAAGAGTGGAAATATTAAAATCTTTATACAGAGGAGCAGAGATATTAATTCTTGATGAGCCAACAGGTGTTCTTACACCTCAAGAAGTTGATGAGTTATTTAAAATTCTACGTTCATTAAAAGATGAAGGCAAAACCATAGTATTAATTACGCATAAATTAATTGAAATAATGGATTTAACAAGCGAAGTATCAGTGATGCGTCAAGGCGAAATGGTTGGGCATACAAAAACTGAAGATACAAGTAAAGAACAACTAGCCGAAATGATGGTAGGAAGAAGCGTCTTACTTAGAGTTGATAAAAAAGAAATAAAAAAAGGGGAGACCATATTTAAAGTTAATAATCTTTCAGTCAAAGACGATCTAGATGTAACGCGTGTAAAAGATGTAAACCTAGAAATATGTTCAGGAGAAATTCTGGGTATTGCTGGTGTAACTGGTAATGGACAAACTGAATTATTAGAAGCACTTTCAGGGATTAGAAAAGTAGAGTCTGGAAGTATTGAATTATTTGGTGAAAAAATTTCTGATCAAAATAATTTCTTAAACCCAAGAATGCTTAAAGAAAAAGGTTTAGCGCATGTACCTGAAGATAGACAAAGAATGGGTTTAATAAGTGATTTCAAAGCCCATGAAAATTTAATTTTTGGTTATCATGATCAAGAGCCATATTCAAAATCTGCAATTTTGAACAATAAAGAAATTACTGAATATTCAAATAAGGTTATGCAAGAATATGATGTTCGACCTAATTCTCCAAACTTAATAACATCTAATTTTTCAGGAGGTAATCAACAAAAAATTATTTTGAGTAGAGAGCTTAATGAAAATCCAAAAGTTCTTTTAGTGGGGCAGCCAACAAGAGGTGTAGATATTGGAGCAATCGAATTTATCCATCAACGTCTTATAGATATGAGAGATAAAGGTGCAGCAATACTATTAGCATCAGTTGAGTTAGATGAAATCTTATCCTTATCTGACAGAATAATTGTTATGTTTGATGGAAAAATTGTTGGAGAAAAGGAAAACAAAAATGTTACTGATCGTGAGCTAGGATTGCTAATGGCTGGTGTTGCATAATGAGTAATATTGTAGTCGATAAATCAAAAGTTCCATGGTGGGTCTCTAATGTTATTGTTCCATTAGTAAACTTAACATTAGCGTTATTAGTTTCAGGACTTTTTGTTTTTATTGCAGGTGAAAATCCAATAGAGGCTGTTAAGTTAATTATTTATGGATCATTTGGTTATATCCAAGGATTTGCTTATACACTTTATTACACAACAAATTTTATTTTTACTGGACTAGCTTTTGCTGTAGCCTTTCATTGTAGACTATTTAATATTGGGGGAGAAGGTCAAGCATACATAGGCGGGCTAGGTGTTTTTTTAGTAGCTATAAATTTAAGTTTTCTTCCTGTTCCAATCGTTTGGCTTTTAGCAATCTTTGGTGCATTTTTATTTGGTGCAGCATGGGCTTACATTCCTGCTTATCTTCAATCAAAAAGAGGAAGTCATGTTGTTATTACAACAATAATGTTTAATTTTATTGCTTCATCTTTAATGATTTTCTTACTTGTAGATGTGATTAGAGATACAAATCAAATGGCACCTCATACAGTGAAGCTACCAGAAGAAATCTGGTTACCAAGCTTTGAAGCATTCTCTGGAATTCTTGGAATAAAAATAAGATATTCACCACTTAACCTGACTTTCTTATTAGCAATTGCATCATTGTTCTTTGTTTGGTTTTTAGTTTGGAAAACTAAATGGGGTTATGAAATGCGAGCAGTAGGACACAATACTCAAGCAGCAATATATGCAGGCATATCACCTCATAAAAATATTATCATCGCGATGTGTATTTCTGGAGGTTTAGCAGGTCTACTTGGCGTCAATGAAATTCTTGGTGTAAGCCATAAAATTCAAGCAGGCTTTCCAGCAGGATATGGATTTACAGGAATTGCAGTTGCACTAATGGGCAGAAATCATCCGATTGGTATTTTACCTGCAGCATTTTTATTTGGAATTTTATACCAAGGAGGTTCAGAAGTTACATTCGAAATGCCAAACATAACTAGATACATGTTTGTTGCTGTTCAAGGATTAATAATATTATTTAGTGGTGCATTAGAAAATCTTTTTAGACCACAAATAGAAAGCTTTTTTGTTAGAAGACTTAATAGAGAGGTAAATGCGTAATGGAATTTTTATCTGATATTGCTTCTTTAATTAATTCTACATTAAGAATATCTACACCTTTAGTTTTTGCAGCAATGGCTGGTATATTTGCTGAAAGATCAGGGGTAATAGATTTTAGTTTAGAAGGTAAAATGCTTATGGCTGCATTTGTAGCAGCTGTTGGTTCTTACTATTTAGGTAACCCATGGTTAGGTTTATTATTAGCTATAATTGTATGTGTGTGTTTATCAATGTTACATGGATTTGCTTCGGTAACGCACAAAGGCGATCAAGTAGTATCATGTGTTGCTATAAATATTTTAATTATTGGTTTAACAACTGCTTTAGCAGCTGCCTGGTTTGGGCAAGCAGGTCTGACGCCAACATTAAATGAAGATCAGCGTTTTTTAGAAATTCACCTTCCTTTTTCTGATGCACTGAGAGATATTCCGGTTATTGGAACACTTTATAGTGATATATTAAGTGGTCATTACATTTTTGTTTATTTAGCTTACCTTTCTGTTCCACTAGTTTTTTGGATAGTATTTAAAACTAGTTTTGGTTTGCGTCTTAGAGCAGTTGGAGAAAATCCAAGTGCTGTTGATACTGCTGGAATCAATGTCTTTACTATGAGATATAAAGCGCTAGCAATCAATGGAGTGTTAATTGCTTTTGCGGGAGCTCATTTATCAACTGCTGTTAATGCAAATTTCTTCAGAGAAATGTCAGCAGGAAGAGGATACTTAGCACTAGCAGCAATGATCTTTGGAAAGTGGCATCCTAAAACAGCTTTAATTGCTTGCTTACTCTTTGGATTTACAGATGCACTTCAAATTAGATTGCAAGGAGTAGAATTACCTGCGATAGGTGAAATACCAGTACAGTTAATTCAGGCAATACCATATGTATTAACAGTTGTTTTACTTGCTGGTTTTGTTGGTAAAGCGATAGCTCCTAACGCTATTGGACAACCTTACATTAAAGAAAGATAATTAAATACTTATTTAAAAAAAATTCCTATATACTTTATTTCTACTAGGAGAAAATATGTCAATACTAGAAAAATACATGAAGGTTTTTAATGAAAAAGATGAAGCAGGAATGAACGAAATTATCCATGATGATTTCAAATTTACAATGCATTCTAGTGGTAATGTTTTATCAAAGTCTGACGTTATAGGCTGGGCTATGAGTGACGACATTAATGATGATAAGTCTAGAATTGTATACGAAAATGACGAGATAGGGATACATCATTCTTTCGTTACTTTTAAAGATGGCAACACGCAAGCTGTGATGGCAGTATACAAATATAAAGATGGCAAAATAATTTCATTAGAAACTGGGGCAACCAATATGCCAAAATAAAAAAAGTGGAACTCTAAGTTCCACTTTTAAATTAATTTAAATTATTTTTATTGTTCTAAATCGAAACGATCAGCATTCATCACTTTGTTCCAGGCTTTAATAAAGTCTTTTTTCATTTTTTCTTCACTATCATCACTTGCATAAAGTTCTGCTATCGCTCTTAATTGAGAATTGGATCCAAAAACAAGATCTACTCTAGATGCAGTTCTTACTTTTTCTCCTGTAATTTTATCTGTAGCTTCATATGAATTACTTCCAGTTGGCTTCCAACTAACGCTCATATCTAAAAGCTTATCAAAAAAATCATTTGTTAACTTACCTTTTGTATCAACAAATAATCCTCTTTGATCAAAACTAATACCCATAGATCTCATACCACCAACAAGTACCGTCATTTCAGGAGCAGTTAGTCCTAATAATTGTGCCTTATCCAGCATTAGTTCCTCAGCTGTAACATCGTAATTCATTTTTAAATAATTACGAAATGCATCTGCTTCAGGTTCAAGAACACCAAAAGAATCAATATCAGTTTTCTCTTGAGTGGTATCACCTCTACCGGGAGTAAAAGGAACTTCCATTCCAGTTGCTTGTTCCACACCCACATTACCAGCAAGGACAATTACATCAGCTACTGAAGCTCCTGTCTCATTTGCAATAGGCTCAAGAATACCAAGAACTTTTTTTAATTGCTCTGGTTTATTAACTTCCCAATCTTTTTGAGGAGAAAGTCTAATTCTTGCTCCATTAGCCCCACCTCTCATATCTGATCCTCTAAATGTAGAAGCACTTGCCCAAGCAGTTTCAACCATTTCTTGAGTTGTTAAACCACTACTTAAAATTTTAGCTTTTACTGTTTCAACATCATAGTTTGAATGACCTTGAGGTACAGGGTCTTGCCAAATCAATTCTTCTTCTGGAACTTCTGGTCCCATATATCTAGTTTTTGGCCCCATATCTCGATGTAGAAGTTTAAACCAAGCTCTAGCAAATTGATCAGCAAAATATTCTGGATCTTTGTGAAATTTTTCTGATACTTTTCTATATTCAGGATCTTCACGCATTGCCATATCTGCTGTTGTCATCATTGTAGGAACTTTTACTGATGGATCATCAACTTGAGGGGCCATGTGTTCCTCTTTTTGATCAATCGCATGCCAGATTTGAGCGCCTGCTGGACTTTTTACTAACTTCCATTCGTAACCTAGAAGCATATCAAAGTATCCATTATCCCACTGAGTTGGATTAGGTGTCCACGGACCTTCTATACCACTTGTTGTGGTATCACGACCAACACCTGAACCGTGCAAGTTATTCCAACCTAAACCCATTTGTTCTAAAGGAGCTCCTTCTGGTTCTGCTCCTACTAGAGCTGGATCACCAGCACCATGTGCTTTACCAAAAGTATGTCCCCCTGCAGTTAGAGCTACAGTTTCAGTGTCGTTCATTGCCATTCTTGCAAAAGTTTCTCTTATATCTTTTGCACTAGCAAGCGGATCAGCTTTTCCATCTGGTCCTTCAGGGTTTACATAAATTAATCCCATTTGCACTGCTGCAAGTGGATTATCTAAAATTCTATCACCAGTATATCTTTTATTTTGTAGCCATTCATCTTCTACACCCCAGTAAATATCTTCTTCCGGTGCCCAAATGTCAGGACGTCCACCACTAAATCCAAAAGTTTTACCTCCCATAGATTCAATTGCAACGTTACCTGTTAAAATAAATAAATCAGCCCAACTAATTTTATTTCCATATTTTTTCTTTATTGGCCAAAGAAGTCTTCTTGCTTTATCTAAGTTACCATTATCCGGCCAACTGTTTAACGGAGCAAAACGTTGAGCTCCTGTTCCACCACCACCACGACCATCACCAGTCCTATAAGTTCCAGCAGCATGCCATGTCATACGAATAAAGAAACCACCATAATGACCATAATCAGCTGGCCACCAATCTTGAGAATCAGTCATCAGATTATGGAGGTCTTTTTTTAATGCAGCATAATCTAATTTTTTGAACTCTTCTCGATAGTTAAATCCAGCTTCCATTGGATCTGATTTACGATCATGTTGATGAAGTATGTTTAAGTTAAGTTGATTAGGCCACCATTCGCGGTTAGATGTACCTTCTCCCATATTTTTTGTAATTGCTCCGTGCATTACAGGGCATTTACTCTCTGCATCCATTTAGAACCTCCGTTATTTAATACTAATATATAAAGAATTTAAATTAAAGAAAAGTGAAAACTATAACTCAATTTTGAAATTTTCAGGTCGCCACGTCGCAGGTGCAAGTTCAAAATCATCAAAATCAAAAGCAGGTGCGACAGTGCATCCAATTAAACTGAAAGCACCAGAAGATCTCATAGCAAACCATGTGTTTGCTGTTACGGTGTAAATATAATTATGATCTGACCCTAATGAAAAAACTTCATAATTAACTCCGTCATTCGATGTGAAAACTTCTAGAGGATCTCCTGAATAAAAATGTAATATTTCATTTTTAGTTAATCGATGCCAATGTGATTTTTCGTTCCTTTTTAATAGGTAATAAATTTGACTAACATTATCGTTTTTAAAATTTTCAACATAATGCCCTCCTTCAGGATGACTAATCATATTGAGTTTTTTTATTAAATTATCTGCTTCCACTTAGATTAAATGACCAAGTTTACTTTTTTTAGTAGAGATATATTTTTCATTATATTTATTGGTGTCTGAGAAAATAGGAATTCTTTGATTTACTTTGATACCCATATCTTCAAGCGCTTTTATTTTTTTTGGATTATTGGTCATCAAATCTAATTCTTTGATTGCTAAATATTTTATCATTCCAGCAATATTTTCATATGTTCTCTCATCATCTTTGAAACCTAATTGATGATTAGCTTCAACGGTATCTAGTCCCTTGTCTTGTAAACTATATGCTTTAATTTTATTTGAAAGACCAATGCCCCTTCCTTCTTGTTGAAGATAAAAAATAACCCCTCTTCCATTTTGTGCAATTTGTTTTAATGATTCAGTTAGTTGGAATCTACAATCACATCTCATACTAAAAAAAGATTCCCCTGTAATACATTGAGAATGAATTCTTGATAAAACTGGCTCATCAGTAAGCAAGTCACCCATACATATTGCTAAATGATCTTTAGATTCATTTTCATCTGTAAAGGCATGTACAGTGAACTCTCCAATATCTGTTGGAAGTTTACTAGTCTCAATAAACTTTAATTTGTCTGACATTATAGTTTAGTAGGATTTGGGGCACCTTTGTATACTTCTTCAGGATCAAAAACTTTTTCTTTCTCTTCAAATTTAAGAACAACTTTAGAGCTAGAATTATCCAATGGAATACTTCTATAAAAACATGATCTATATCCTACATGACAGCTAGCACCACCTTTGACATCAACCCTTAACCAAACACAATCTTGATCATCATCAATTCTTATTTCTTTTATCTTCTGCGTTAATCCACTTGTTTTACCCTTATGCCAAAGTGTATTTCTACTTCTAGAAAAATAAACAGCTTCGCCCAAACTTATAGTTTTTTTAAAAGCTTCTTCATTCATATAACCTTGCATAAGTAGTTCACCAGATGAAAAATCTGTTGTTACAACGGGTATTAGACCATTTGAATCAAATTTCGGAGCCAGCTCATTTGACTCTTCAACTTGTTCTATTGATTTTCTTTTTTCAAATTCAATGTTATTCATTTTTTAATTTTTCAGCAGCTTCTAATGCAAAGTAAGTCAGTATACCATTTGCCCCAGCTCTTTTAAAAGATAAAAGAGATTCCATTACAACTTTTTCATTAAGCCAACCTTTATTAATTGACTCTTTTATCATCGAATATTCACCTGATACTTGGTAGGCAAAAGTTGGAACTTTAAATTCTGATTTTATTCTAGAAATAATATCAAGATAAGGCATACCAGGTTTAACCATTACCATATCTGCACCTTCACTTATATCTAATCCAACTTCTCTTATAGCTTCATCACTGTTTGATGGATCCATTTGATATGTTAATTTACCATCTTTACCCAAATTAGAACCAGAACCTATAGCATCTCTAAAAGGTCCATAAAAACCCGAAGCATATTTTGCAGCATAAGAGAGAATAAGGGTATCTGCTAAATTGTTTGAATCTAATGCAGTTCTTATTCTTCCCACTCTTCCATCCATCATATCCGACGGAGCGATTACATCACAACCAGCATTCGCTTGGACTAGAGCCTGTTGTTCCAAGACCTCCAAAGTTTTATCATTATCTATTTTATTATTTATAACTAAACCATCATGCCCATGGTCCGTAAAAGGATCTAACGCAACATCACATACAATACCAATATTTGGAAAATCTTTTTTGATACTTTTAATTGATCTGCATACCAAATTGTTTTCATCTACAGCTAAACTTCCCTCAGAATTTTTAAGGCCACTTTCAATTTGCGGAAAAATTGCAATAGCAGGAATATTAAATTTAACAGCTTTTTCTACTTCACTTAAAAGTTTATCAATAGAGTATCTGCTTACACCAGGCATCGAATTAATAGGATCATCCACCTTGTTTCCCTCGCATACAAATAGAGGCAAGATTAAATCATTAACACTAAGTGTATTTTCAGCAACTAAACGACGAGAAAATTCTTTCATTCTATTACGTCTAAGTCTTGTACTTGGAAACTTGCCTTGCATGTTATTCATTTTTTATTCTATTGGTGATTTTGCTTCTTTAGATAAGCTAGTAACAATATCTTCTAATTTAAAGGTCTTTGTTTCAGAGGATCCAATTCTTCTAACAGATACTGTTTTATCTTCAGCTTCTTTTTTTCCAACAGCAATAATTGCTGGCACTTTACTATTACTGTGTTCACGTATTTTATAACCAATTTTTTCATTACGTGTATCTATTTCGGCCCTAATTCCTTTTGATACTAATGCTTTTTGTACCTCATAAGCATACTCATCTGTATCAGATGTAATTGTAGCAACTACAGCTTGCAATGGTGAAAGCCAAAACGGAAGATGGCCTGCATAATGTTCAATTAGAATGCCAGTGAATCTCTCTAAGGAACCAAATAGAGCTCTATGCAACATGACTGGTATTTTTTTATTACCATCTTCTCCAATATAAGTGGCTCCCAATCTTCCAGGTAAATTTAAATCTACTTGCAGTGTACCGCATTGCCAGTCTCTGCCAATTGCATCACGTAAAACAAACTCTAATTTTGGACCGTAAAATGCACCTTCTCCTGGGTTGAGTGTATACTCAAGACCTGTTGCTTCCATGGCTTGCATTAATGCAGCCTCAGCTTTATCCCAAATAGCATCATCCCCTACGCGTTTTTCAGGACGGTCAGAAAATTTAATTCTAACATTATCGAAACCAAAGTCCTTGTAGATACTAAGTATCAAATCACATACCGTTTTACTCTCTTGTGTAATTTGGTCTTCTGTACAAAATATATGTGCATCATCTTGCGTGAATGCTCTAACCCTCATTAATCCATGAAGAGCACCTGATGGTTCATAACGATGTACTTTTCCAAATTCAGATAATAGAAACGGTAAGTCTCTATAACTTTTTAATCCTTGTTTAAAAATTTCTACAGCACCAGGGCAATTCATTGGTTTGATAGCATAAATTTTATCGTCTTTTGCTTCAGTTCTAAACATCATGTCACTAAATTTGTCCCAGTGACCAGACGTTTCCCATAGAGACTTATCCATCATGTCTGGCGTATTAGTTTCTACGTAACCTGCCTTGTCTTGTCTGTTTCGCATATAATTTATTAGCGATTGGAATAATGTCCAACCCTTAGGATGCCAAAACACCGCTCCAGGAGCCTCTTCCTGAAAATGAAATAAATCCATTTCTCTTCCTAGTTTTCGGTGATCTCTTTTTTCTGCTTCTTCAATTTGTAAAAGGTGTTGTTCAAGATCCTTTTCTGTTGCCCAGGCCGTTCCATAAATTCTTGTTAGCATTGTATTAGATGAATCACCTCGCCAGTAAGCGCCAGCAACTTTCATTAATTTAAATGCTTTACCAATTTGTTTTGTTGAAACCATATGAGGGCCTCGGCACAAGTCTAACCAATCACCTTGTTTGTAGATACTAATTTCCTCATTATCAGGCAGATCATTAATTAGTTCAACTTTATAGTCTTCACCTTTGTCTTTAAAATATTGTATCGATTCCTCTTTAGACCACACTTCTCTTATGAAATTTTTATTTCTTTGAATGATATCGTGCATCTTCTTTTCAATTTTTGGAAGATCTGCAACAGTAAAAGGTTCATCTCTTGCAAAATCATAATAAAAACCATTTTCAATTGCTGGACCAATTGTAACTTGTGTTCCTGGGAATAATTCCTGGACAGCTTCTGCCATTACATGAGCACAATCATGTCGTATTAATTCAAGTGCTTCCTCGCTATCTCTTTTTAAAATCGCTACAGATGCATTACCATTAATAGGTAAACTAATATCTTTTATCTCATTATTAATTTTTATAGCAACTGATTCTTTGGCAAGAGATTTTGAAATTTGCGATGCCAATTCAAGACCATTGATGCCTTTATCAACTTCCTTTTTATTTCCATCTGGAAATGTAATTATTATCTTTTCACTCATCTAGATTTCCGCCAAATCGTTCCTTTATCAGTATCTTCTATTTCTATACCTTTATCTTTTAATGTGTCCCTAATAGTATCTGCCAAATTAAAATTTTTACTGCGTCTAGCTTCATTACGTTCATTTATCAACCTTTCAATTTCTTTAGCATTTTCAGTATCTTTTTGATTATAACCTAACCAATTTCCTGGATCATCTTCAAGAATACCTAATATTTTACCGGCAGAAAGAAGATTTTTTTTGATTTCTTTTTTTCTTTCATTAGATGCAGATGAAGCATCATTTGCTTCCTCATTAAGTTTTGCAATGACTTTAGGTGTATTCAAATCATCTAAAAATGATTCCATTATAGGATCAGAAGGTAAGTTAGAATTTATTTCAACTTCTGACAGCTCTAATAGAACTCTATAAAGTCGATCTATCATTTTGCTATTTTGTTCAATGATTTCTTCTGTCCAGTTCAATGGCTGTTTGTAATGAGCTGACAACAATGTTAATCGCAAAACCTCTCCCTTGTATTTTTTATTGAGATCATGAACGAGTCTAATATTGCCAATTGACTTTGACATTTTTTCTCCCTCAACATTAACAAATCCATTATGAAACCAATAAGTTGCAAAATCTTTAGGATCTTTATTTTCAGATATAGAACAAGTTTGTGCTATTTCATTTTCATGATGCGGAAACACCAAGTCAATACCACCGCTATGGATATCAAAAGGAAGACCTAATGATTTTTCTGACATAACCGAGCACTCTAAATGCCATCCTGGTCTTCCAAATCCCCAAGGTGAATCCCAACCAGGTAAGGGTGAGGGAGATGGTTTCCATAAAATAAAATCTGCTGGATCTTTTTTGAACGGCGCTACTTCAACACGGCTTCCAGCTATTTGTTCATCTCTATTTCTTTTTGAAAGAATTCCATAATTATCAAAACTTGGCACATGAAATAAAACATGCCCCTCTTTTTCATAAGCTTTATTTTCATCAATTAATTTTTTTATCAACTCGATCATTTCTTTAATATGATCAGTTGCTCTTGGTTGAATATCAGGAAGATTAACGCCAAGTGCACTCATGTCATTATTGTAAATCTCCGTATATTTATTTGTGATAACACTAATGTCCTCACCTGTTTCTTTAGAAGCTTCTATAATCTTGTCATCAATGTCAGTGATATTAGACACATAGGTCACTTGTTTAAATTGTGTTTTTAATACACGGACTAATAAATCATTTACAACTGCCATACGTGCATTACCAATGTGCGCAAAATTATAAACAGTTGGACCGCAAGCATATATTCTTACATGATCTGGATTAACTGGTTTAAAAAATTCTTTTTTACCACTTAATGTGTTTTGTAACTGTAATGACATCAATATAATTTTTAATAATTAAGCTCTATTACCACGGGTTCGCCATGAACTAAAATGATTGCGGCTTTTTCAAATGATGGAGGACCTTTTGGTTGATAATTATTACTAAAGGCAAAACCTTCTTTTGGTCTCCAGAATAATCCAGTCTTTAATTTTCCGTCTGAATCTTCGTCGTGATAGGCAACAATTGCTATTTTTCCTTCATGTATCTTACTCAAAGGAACTACAACCTCACCCTTTTGCACTCTTTTTCTAACGCTCTCAATTGCTAATTCTTCATCCAAAAAGCTCTCTTTTGAGTCATATATCTTAACATCAATGTAACCATCACCATGTTCTACATTTGGAAAAATGATAGTTCCATGTGCAAAAAGACCTAAAGACCATGTGACTGTTAAGCAAAAAAAGAATATTTTAGTAAAAAAACTTTTCATATAAGTATCCTAATTATAATAGAATCAAGTGCTGAACAATAAAGAATATCTAAATAGACTATATCAATCAGATAAACCTCTTATAATTTATAAAACTGATAAGGGTTATGATATCTATACTGATTTTTCTAGAAGAATTATTATTAATAAAAAAAATCTAAAATATTTTCTTAATATCCAATCAAAATCAAAAAAATCTAAGATTGAAGAATTGAATTGTTATGTTGGTTTCTTTGGTTATAAGCTTCTTTGTGAAAATATAGGAATAAAGTTTCCAAAACAGCAATCTAAAAATTTTCATAGCGGTATATTTTACAAACCACAAACTAAAATTAGTATTGGTAAAAAAATTGTAATCAAAAGCATTAAAGCCAATTTTAGAAATATAAGTATCAATACAAAAAAAAATTTACAGTTAAATAAAAAGTTTAATCTTAATTTATCTTTAAAGCAGTACTCTAAGATATTTAATGATTTCTCTAAAAATATTAAACAGGGAAAAACTTATCAAATTAAAATAGCTCAAACATATTCGAAAAAAGGTAATATCAATTCTATTGATCTTTTTTGGAAGTTAATGAAAATGAATGAATCACCTGAAAGTTTTCTTATCAGGGAAAAAGACTATAATATCGTAAGTTGTTCACCAGAGACACTCATATTGAAAAAAGATAACACAATTAGAACTAAACCTATTGCTGGAACATTAAGAAAAACAAAGCAGTTAAATAAAAATAAAGCTCTCAAATTCTTTAGAAGAAATGAAAAAGAAACCAAAGAACATAATATGATTGTTGATATGGAAAGAAATGATCTGTCTAAAATTTGTAAAACAGGATCTGTAAAAATAGATAAACTAAAAAAGGTTGAGGAATATCGAGATCTTTTTCATTACGTTACGACAATCAAGGGAGTTATAAAAAATAAAATGAGTAACCATGATATAATTTCTTCTTTAATGCCAGGCGGTTCAGTCATTGGTTGTCCAAAAATTAGTACTATTCAACTTCTAAACAGAAAAGAAAAATTTGACAGAAATATTTATACAGGCAGTTTTGGAATTATACATTCAAATGGTGATATGCGATTTAACATAATGATTAGAACACTACTTAATTTTAAAAATGATATTGAATTATCAGTTGCTAGTGGTGTGATCTTAGGGAGTACCGCAAAAAAAGAATATAATGAAAATTATATTAAAGCTAAATCACTTTTAGATCTATTTAACTAATGATTTATCTCATTGATCACGAAGACTCATTCACATACAATTTAGCTCATCTACTAGATAGTATTGAGCCAACATTTGTTTCAAATTATTATGAGATAGATCAAATAAAACTAGATAAATCATCGACCATAGTTCTTTCACCAGGCCCTGGTGAACCAAAAGATTATACATTAACAACTAAGATTTACAATAAATATAAAGGAAAGAAAAAAATATTAGGAATATGTTTAGGTTTCCAACAAATAGTTTTTTGTGAAGGAGCTAAAATAGTTCAACAAAAAAATATTCTTCATGGTTATCAGAGTCATATTAAAGTTACTAACGATAAATCAATTTTTAAAAAAAATTTTAATTTTTTAGGAGGTCGATATCATTCCTTAAAAATGGCTGAACCATTTGTTTCTCAATCAATGATAATTACAATGCGTTGTGTTAAAACAAATGTAGCAATGGCGGTTGAAGATGATATTAATAAAGTGTATGGATTACAGTTTCACCCAGATTCATTTTTAACTCCACATGGAAAATATCTTATTAAAAAAATCCTTTCACGCTAAGAATTTTAAATCACTTAAGTTCAATTCTCTTTGGGGATACAAGGGTATCTTTACAACTATTAGACTATTTGGCAAAGAGCCAAATTTTATCTTAGTTGATAAGCATTTAAAAAAACTAAATAAAGATTTAAGATATTTTGGCATTGATACTAAAATTTCTAAAAATCTTTTAACTAATTTTTTAAATAAATATTCTAAAATTAAAAATTATGACCACCTATTAAGAATTGCAGTCACAAAAAAAATAATCTCATTATCTGTACGTAAACGAAACAAAGATCATAAGCATTTTACTGCAGAATTTTTTAGATACCAGCGGTCTTTACCTAACTTCAAAAACTTACAGTACAAAAAAATAATTTCTTTACAAAAAAAAATTAATTTACAAAAAGAAGAAATTCTTTTTTACTTCAACAATAAAATTTTAGAAGGCTCTACAACCAATTTAATTTTTGTAAATGGTAATAAATTATTTATTCCAAAAAATTACTATTATTATGGAATTACTTTAGAATACTTAATTAAAAGTCTACCTTATAAAATTTATAGAACAGATATTAGTATTTCTAGTTTACATCAATTTAGTGAAATACTTTTAGTTGGTTCTGGTAAAGGTGTAGTTAGTATTTCTTTTATTAAACAATTTAATTGGTATAGGTCTTCAATGAAAATATATAATTTTTTATCAAAAAAATATTCAAAAATATTATCGAAATGAAATTAGGGAAATATAATTTTAAACTAACTAGTCCAACGGTAATGGGAATATGCAATGTTACTCCTGACTCTTTTAGTGATGGTGGAAAGAGCTTTAAAAGTTCAGATGCACTAAAAAATATCAAAGAAATGATAAAAAATGGAGCAAGTATTATTGATATTGGAGCAGAAAGTACAAGACCGGGTTCAGATCCATTAACACACAAAGAAGAAGTTAAAAGATTAGATCCGATATTAAAAAAATTGCCAAAAAATAAATTTGTCATATCAGTTGATACCAATAAAATTGAAACTCAAGAATATGCATTGAATATGGGAGCACATATTATAAATGATGTCTTCGGTGGTTCAGAAGATTTATTCTTTTTAACTAAAAAATTTAAAACCGGTTTAATTTTAATGCACACACCTGCACCACCGAAAACTATGCAAAAGAAAATACACTCATATAATAATGTTGTACAAGATATTAAAAAAATATTTCTTCAGAAAATTAAACAATTAGAAAAAATAAAAATTCCTTCATCCAAAGTTTGGTTTGATCCAGGTATTGGTTTTGGTAAAAATTTAAAACAAAATATAGAAATCATGCAAAAAATTAATCAGTTTAAGTTTAAAGGATATGGATTATTATTAGGATCATCTAGAAAAAGCTGGATCAACTTCATAGATAAAAGTGAAACAAATCAAAGATTGGGAGGATCAATCGCTTCTGCATTATATTGTTATCAAAAGGGAGTTGATATATTTAGAGTTCACGACATAAAAGAAACGTCTCAATCATTAAAAATTTTTGAAAAACTATGTTCAAAGTAGAAATTAAAAACTTATCCATCAGTGCAAACATAGGTATCACTGCTCAAGAGCGAAAGAATAAACAGTTATTAGAGGTAACATTAGAATTTAGCTATCCTGTTAAAAACTCACTAGATTTAAATAATATAAATAACGTGAAGGATTATTCATCTATTACAAAATATTTAAAAACTTTCATAAAGGAATCTCAATCACATACTCTTGAGCATTTAATAATAAAAACATCCAATGCTCTTGAAAAAAAATTTAAAATAAAAAAAGTTAAAATTACAATTAATAAAACAGCTGTAGCAAAAAAATATGGAGCTGAATCTCTAAGTGTATCAAACTGAAACAATAATCGCACTTGGCTCAAATCTAGGTAATGCTATATTTAATTTACGCTGTGCCGTTAGAGAATTAAAAAATATTGGTAATATAAAAAAATTTGCAAATATTTATATTTCTTCTCCTTATGGATACAAATCGCAAAGTAATTTTTTTAATACTGCAATAAAACTATTAACCAACCAGCAGCCATTAGAATTAATAAATAATATTTATGAAATTGAAAAAAAATTAAAAAAGAATAAAAAAATTATCAATGGTCCAAGAAACATTGATTTGGATATTATTTTTTTTGGCAAACAAATATTTAATAAAAAAAACTTAATAATTCCTCACCCAAGAGCAGCTGAAAGAGACTTCGTGTTATATCCAATACTTGATATTGATCCATTTTTCAGACATCCGCTTGAAAAAAAATCAATAAACGTATTGTCAAAAGAATTGCAAAATAAATATATTATTAAACGATTATCCTACCGAAATTTGATTTAAAAAATCTTTGAGTTTTGATTTAGAAATTAAATTTCTTTGATTTTTTAGGCTTCTAGAAATATCTAATCCAAAAGGTGTTATTTGTTTTAGAATGTTGGAAACATTTTTTTTGTCTATACCGCCACCAATATAAACTGGAATATTTTTACTTTTTATAAACTGTATTTGTTTAATACTTTTTCTCAATGAATACTTTTTAATACTCTTTTTCCTATAAACATTCATATCAAAATAAATAACATCAACAATTTTTCTAATTGATTCAATGTATTTTTTATCAAAATTTTCCGGATTAATTGCAATACCAATTTTTAATCTTCTAAATATTTTTTTTATTTTTAATAAATCTTTTTTGGGAAAATGATATGAACATGAAATTGTCTTTGGTTTTGTAAAATCTATTTGCTCTATTAGCTTGTCTAAAGATACATACCGAGTCAGAAGTACTGATTCTATCTTATAATTTTTACACTCTTTAATTAATGATTGTATTTTTTTGTCACTAACTGTGTTTGGTCCATTCAAATTTTTACTTGCAAAACCCAATGATTTTATTTTATTTTTATGTGCTACTTCAACAGATTTTACATTTGTTATGCCACAAATTTTTAGAGGTATATTTTTCATCAAATTTTATTTTAAAAATTATAAATATATGTAAACTATTTTTTTTTATATATGTCATTAAATTTTTATAGACGAGTAGCGTTTGGCCTGTCGCCAAATGAAAAACCAGATAAAGATCCTCTTAATTGGGCAATAAATCAATTAGATACCATACCCGATCTCTTGTGGCCTGGAACAATCCCAACAGAAAAAGATTTAAGAAAAAAATATGGCGAATGGGTGTACGGAGATAGAGAAGTTTTAAGAAAAAAATTTAAAAATGATAAACATGCGTATAGAAAAGCAAAAGATGAATTAAGAATAAAAACTGGTGAAAGATATTTTGAATTAAATGAACATGCTATTCGTCATTTTCAGACAAAGTATTCCAAGCAACCTGTTTTCGAGCGTTTCTGGCTTTTTTGGGGAAATCATTTTGCAATAAGTGAAAAAGATTTCCTAGCAGAGTTTAGTACCGGACCCTATCAACGTGAAATTATTAGACCTAACATGGTTAAAACTTTTGAAGACATGGTTCAGTCAGTAACGACTTCATGGTGTATGATTCATCACCTTGATAATTCAGAATCTTTTGGTCCCAATTCTAAAAAAGGAATGGAGTGGGGAGAAACCATAAACGAAAATCATGCAAGAGAATTATTAGAGTTACATACAGTATCTCCAAATGCTGGATACACACAGGAAGATGTAATTCAGTTAGCCTATATCATGACAGGTTGGGCTCACAAATGGGATAGAAAAAACTTAGAAACCGGTGATATATGGTTTGATCAAGAAATGCATCAAAAAGGAGATAAAATTGTTTTAGGAGTTAAATATAAAAATGACGCAAAAAGAGAACTTGCTAAAGTAATTCATGATTTGGCAACACACCCAATCTGCATCAAATTTGTTTCAACAAAATTATGTAGGCATTTTATTACAGATGAACCAACAGACGAAATGATAAACCCAGTATTAGAAGCATGGAACAAATCCGATGGAAACTTAATTGAAATTCACAAAGCAGTTATAACGCAAGCTTACAAATATAATGAGAATACACATAAATTTCATCCACCTGAAATATGGTTAATGCAATTATCTAGAATGTTTGATTTAAATATTCCGCTTTCTTTTGAAAAAATGAATTATACTTTTAAGTCAAAGCCAAATAATAGGCAAAGACAATTATCATGGATACTTAGAGAAATAGGTCATTCGCCTTATCGTGCCAAACAACCTAATGGTTGGAGTGATTTGGAGGTAGATTGGGTATCACCAGAATTATTATTACGCCGCTTTTGGTTTGCTTCAGTTGAACTTCCAATGCTTGTTAAATCTGGAAACAGATCCCATGGTTTTATTTTATCTTGTCTTAAAAATAATTTTGAAGATCATGAAAATATGGCATCACTTATTGATAATTTAAAATTTGGCACATCAGATTATGATTTAGGTCAAAAGTATGGAGTCATTTGTAATTTGCCAGGAGTATTAAAAATATGAACTGCACAAGAAGAAATTTTTTAATTGGAGGATCAACAACATTGTTTCTTTCTGGATATTTTCCAAAAATAAGTTTTGCTTCAATGCAGAAAAAAAATCTAATTATTATATCACTTCGCGGAGGAATGGATGGTTTAACAGCTATTCCTGTTATTGGAGATAAACGTCTAAAAAAATTGAGAAAAAAACTCATTCTGGAAGATGTTCTTAATCTAAACAGTGACTTTGGTCTTCACCCTAAATTAGAAATTTTCCATAAACTCTGGCAAAAAAATCAAGCGGCATTTGTTCATGCCACAAACATTCCTTACACAGGCAGATCACATTTTGATGGGCAAAATTTAATGGAAACTGGAGCACACATTCCATACAAAGAAAAAACAGGATGGCTTGGTAGGGGATTACTAGCTTCAAATATTATAGGAAAAGGTTTGGCAATATCTTTACCAATGCCACTTTTATTAAGAGGTGTGCCACAGAATAATAATTTCTTCCCATCACCAGATTTTGTTGAAACAAAGTTAATAGATCAAATTTATAATGAATTTAAAGGTGAACATAACGAGCTAATAAAATCTACACTTGATACAATTAGACAAAGACCATTGTCTATGCAAATAGCTACTGACTCTGATGATAGAAAAAAACTTGCTCTTGAAGCTGCTAAACAATTAAAAGATCAAAGTGGTCCTCGAGTTGCTGTATTTGATTTAGATGGTTTTGATACCCATGCTGCTCAAGGAGGTGTTGATGGAGCGCATGCTGATGAACTAGAAGAAGTAAATAAGATTGTTACTATTCTACATGAAAATCTTGGCCAAGCATTTGATAATACACTAATTCTTACTCTTACTGAATTTGGCCGAACTATAAAACAAAATGGAGGCTATGGAACTGAGCACGGATATGGAAGTGCAATACTAATGGCTGGAGGCTTGTTAAAAAAATCTCAAGTTTATACAGATTGGCCTGGACTAAAAAAGAAAGAATTGTTTGAGGGAAGAGATCTAAATTCGACTATTGACTCCAGGGCTGTCTATAATTCTGCAATGTCAATTTGTTTTAACCAAGATCCAGAATTTTTACGTAAAGAAGTTTTTTGGGGAGATGAACTTCCTGATTTGTCTCAAGAATTGTTTAAGATTTAGAAATAAATAATTTTTTTAGTAATTTCATGTTAAACAAGAATATGGTTTCAGAAAATTTTGATACTTTATTTAAGGCTGCAAAAAAAGTTAGAGAGCAAGCTCATGTGCCATATTCAAATTTTAAAGTAGGAGCAGCTTTTCTAACAGAAGATAGTAAAATTATTACTGGCTGTAATGTTGAAAATGCTGCCTATCCTCAATCCCAGTGTGCCGAAGCAACAGCAATTGGAAATATGATATCTAATGGAAACAAAAAAATTTTAGAAGTTGTGGTTATAGGTTCAGGTGAATTATTATGCTCACCCTGTGGTGGTTGTAGACAGAGGTTAAGAGAATTTGCTACTTTAGATACTAAGATTCATATGTGTAATGAAAATGGTCATATGAAAACATCTACGCTCGAAGAATTACTTCCAGATTCTTTTGGCCCAGAGAATCTTTAATGTTACCTTCGGCCAAAAAATTTTTAGACATAACAAATAACACTTCACCCGATATTGCTGTAATTTTAGGAAGTGGACTAACTAATTTTTTTGAAGAAAAAGATATTCAAGAATCAATTTCATATGAACAGTTAGCTGATTTTCCACAGCCAACTGTAAAAGGTCACGCAGGTAAATTAGTTTTAGGAAAAATAAATACTTTAAATGTTGTTTGTATGTATGGAAGATCCCATATTTATGAAGGACACAATCCTCAAAACTTAGCTTCACCCATAAGAGTATTAAAGGACATTGGGTGCAAGTTATTAGTTGTTACAAATGCAGCAGGTAGTTTAGATGAAGCTATGCCAGCTGGTAGTCTAATGGCAATTAAAGATCATATTAACTGGAGTGGTTTCAATCCACTTATTGGACCCAATGCTGAAGAGTATGGCCCTCGTTTTCATGATATGAGTGATGGGTATCATAAGTTTTATAGAGATCAGTTAATGCAAGTCGCTAAAAAAATAGATCAAAAAATTTATGAAGGTATTTATTGTATGTACTCAGGACCAAACTTTGAAACACCTGCTGAAATTAATGCCTTAAAAGTAATAGGTGGAAATGCTGTTGGAATGTCTACAGTACCAGAAGTTTTAGTTGCTAATCATTGCGGACTTCCTGTTATTGGTATCAGTGTAATCACCAACTTAGCTGCTGGTATGAATAAAACAAAATTAAGTCATCAAGAAACTTTAGAGAATGCAAGTTTAGCAGAGAACAATGTTTTAAATTTAATTAAACAATTTATTCAAGAAGTTCAATTCGATGATACCTCAAGAGATAATTAGAAAAAAAAGAGATAACCAAGATCTTTCAAAAGAAGATATTAACTTTTTTGTAGACGGTTTAACAAATGGATCTTTTTCAGATGCACAAATTGCAGCAATGAGCATGGCAATATTTGCAAATGGAATGACGCCTGAAGAAACTGTTTGTTTGACTGAGGCGATGACAAACTCTGGTGATACACTTAATTGGTCTGAGATTGTGGATCCTGAGCTGGTTTGTGATAAGCACTCAACTGGTGGTGTTGGAGACAAGACGAGCGTTATATTAGCACCAATACTTGCAGCTTGTGGACTGTATGTACCTATGATTTCAGGTAGGGGTTTGGGTCATACAGGCGGTACCCTAGATAAATTTGATTCAATACCTGGGTACAATACAAAGCCTGATTTAGAGACTTTTAAAAAAGTTGTAAAAGACGTTGGTTGTGCAATTATCGGTCAAACCTCTAACTTAGCACCAGCTGATAAAAAATTATATTCAATAAGGGATATTGTAGGTACAGTAGAATCTTTACCCTTAATAACATCATCTATTCTTTCAAAAAAAATTGCAAGCGGTCTTTCATCTTTGGTACTTGATGTAAAAGTTGGTAATGGATCTTTTAATAGCACTATTGATGTAGCAAGAGATTTATCCAACTCCTTAGTAAGAGTCGCTAAAGGAGCAGGTTTATATTGCGAAGCTATATTAACAGATATGAATCAGGTCTTAGGTAAAAGTGCTGGTCATACACTAGAGATATTAGAATGCATAAAATATATTAAAAATGATTTTAAAGATCACCGATTAGAAAAGATCACTAATGAATTAATATCTTCGCTATTAGTAAACATTTATAAAATTTCGAAAGAAGAGGCTTATAATAAAATTAATACGGTTATTAATAATGGATTAGCTGCAGAAAAATTTGAAATGATGGTTGCGGCCTTGGGTGGACCAAAAAATATTTTATCATCTTATGAAAAAGATTTAATAAATACTTCAGTTCGAAAAGATGTATTTTCTAGTGAACAAGGCTGGATAGAAAAAATTCATACCAGAGAATTAGGCCTTATACTTATTGAACTAGGAGGCGGAAGAAAACAAGTTACCGATAAAATAGATTACGGAGTTGGATATGATAATGTACTCAATATTGGTGATGAAGTGAATTCCTCAACTCCTTTATTAAGTTTATACTCATATAAAAATATAGATGATAATTTAATAAATAAAATACAAAGTTGTTTCATCATTTCAGATAAAAAAACTCACAAACTATCTGAAATATTTGAAACCATAAACTAATGAGTACCCAAACTGAAATTAATGAAGCACTTGTTCAATATTTAAAAACCGTTGGTTACAGAGAAGATAAAATAATTAGTGAACTAGAAAATGAAACTTTAAAACTTGGCAGTGTTTCACAAATGCAGATTGCAAAAGAACAAGGTCAGTTTTTAGAAATGATAACTAAAATTTCTAATGCTAAAAATTGTTTAGAAATTGGAAGATTTACAGGGATGAGCACCTTATTTTTGGCTAGAGGTCTACCTGAATCAGGAAAAATTGTAACTGTTGATAATTCAGATGAATTTTTACCCTTAGCAAAAAAATATTGGGAATTAGATAATATAAGTTCAAAAATTGAATCGATTATTGGAGATGGTGTTGAGGTAATGCAAAGCATGATAGATCGTCAACAAAGTTATGATTTAATTTTTATAGATGCTGACAAGAATAATTATCCAAATTATTACGAACTGTCGCTAAACCTACTAGTTTCTAATGGAATAATAATTATTGATAATATGCTTTGGCACGGTGATGTTGCTGACGAAACTAAACAAGACTCTCAAACAAAAACTATCCGCGATTTAAATTTAAAAATACAAAATGACACAAGAGTGGAATTCTCTCTTCTCCCATTATCTGATGGATTATCGTTTATAAGAAAAAAATAATAAAGACTTGAATTAAATACAATCATCCCCACATCATTATTGTCTGTATGCCATTGTGGGTGCGGACAAAATAAACTTGCTTAATAAAGGAGTTATTATGACTAGAAACCTATCCGTTTGGAATTCTCTAAGACCATTCTCTGTTGGATTTGACTCAATTTTTGATGAATTTGATAGAATGTTGGAGTCTACGGAAAGATACAATACAAATTATCCACCTTACAATATTCATAGAGTTGATGAGCATAACTATAAAATTGAAGTTGCTCTCGCTGGATATAGTAAAGAAGATATTGAGATTGAATTAAAAGAAAACAACCTAACTGTTAGAAATAAACCTAAAGAAAAAGTGGTTAATGAAAATGGTAATGGTGTAATCCATAAAGGAATCTCAACAAGACAGTTTGAAAGATCGTTCACAATTTCAGAAGACATCAAAGTTAAAGATGCTGAATTGAAAAATGGACTTTTAGCGATTGATTTGGAGAGAATTATTCCAGAAGAAAAAAAAGCTAGACTTATTTCAATAAAATAGTTTTGATAGGGGCCCAAAGTGGCCCCAACATTTTTAACTTTAAATTTAGAATAAATCTAATTTTATGAATTTTAACAACACTGATATTAAAAAAAAATTCATATAGATCTACATTCGTATTCTGATAATTTTTAATAAGATTCTTAATCATAGAACGTGGAGATATTTATTATCTCCACAACAAAAAGAAGGTTATATGAAAATTATTTATAGATTACTATTGATACTAATTGCATCTACGATTTCACTAAACTTGTTTGCCAAAGAGGTTAATGTTTATTCTTACAGGCAGCCAATTTTAATAGACCCTTTCTTTGAGGAATTTACAAAATTGACTGGCATAAAGGTAAATGTTTTACATGCAAAAAAAGGATTGCTAGAAAGAGTTTTGGCTGAAGGTGAAGATACACCTGCTGACTTGGTATTAACAGTTGATATAGCAAGGTTAAACCAATTTGTTGAAAAGGATATTTTGCAACCAATTAACTCAGATATTTTGAATATGAATATTCCAAATCATTTAAGAGACAGTAATAATAAATGGTTTGCACTTTCAAAGAGAGCTAGAATTGTTGCAATATCAAAAGAAAGAGTATCTACAGACTCAATTAAAAGAATAGAAGATTTATCTGATCCAAAATGGAAAGGTAAAATTTGTACAAGACCTGGCAGCCATGACTACAATAGATCACTTTTAGCTTCAATAATTGCTGCAAATGGAGAAGCTATAGCTGAAGAATGGGCAGCAGGCATCGTTGCAAATTTAGCACGAAAACCTGAAGGTAATGACAGAGCTCAAGCAAAAGCAATTTATGAAGGTGTTTGTGACATTGCAGTAATGAATACCTATTATTTTGGAAAAATGAAATTTAATGAAAAGAATCCAGAACAAAAAGAATGGGCTAACTCAATAGAGTTAGTTTTTACTAACCAAGAAGATAGAGGTAATCACATAAATATTGCTGGTGGAGGTGTAATTAAGTACTCTAAAAATAAAGAAAACGCGATTGCACTACTTGAATTTTTGACTCAACCAAAAGCCCAAGTCCTCTACAGTTCTATTAACTATGAATATCCGGTTAATCCAGATATGCAATTAACTGATGAGTTAAAATCATGGGGTGAATTTAAAGAAGATAAACTGCCTGTTGAAAAACTTGCAGAACTTGCTCCCATAGCTCAGAAAATCATTGATAGAGTAGGCTGGTAAATTATAGGTTAACTGTTTTGATAAATTTTAATTTATGGTCTAATTCAGTGGCGATAATTGCTTTAGTAATTATCGCCCCTATTTTTTCAATATTTTATTACGCGATCTTAGGTGATACATCACTATGGCCACATCTATTTTCTACTGTTTTGCCAAGATATCTTACCAATACAATAATTCTAATGTTTGGTGTTGGAGGATTAAGTTTAGTCTTTGGTTTGACTACTGCTTGGATAGTGACAAGATATAATTTTTTTGGGAAAAAATTTTTTGAATGGATGTTATTATTACCAGCTGCTGTCCCAGCTTATATTATTGCCTATACTTATACCGACTTTTTTGAATATGCTGGTCCTCTTCAATCATTACTGAGAGACATATTTGGTTGGACGAGCGCAAAAGATTACTGGTTTCCAAATGTGCGATCAATGGCAGGTGCAATTTTGGTAATGTCTTCTGTATTGTATCCATACGTATACTTAATGACTAGAGCATCATTTATAACTACACCTATATCTTTTTTTCAAACTAGTTCTATTTACGGAAGGAATTCCTTTTTCAATGTCGCTATTCCATTTGGTCGTCCAGGTATAATTGCTGGCTTGGCCTTAGTATTAATGGAAACAATTTCTGATTTTGGGACAGTTGATTATTTTGCAATTGAAACGTTAACCTTAGGAGTATTTAATGTTTGGTTAGGAATGAATAGTCTATCTGGCGCATCACAGATTTCTAGTATTCTATTTATGATTGTTATAGTACTTTTAACTTTAGAGTATTTGGGAAGACGTAGCAGAAAATTTCATGAAAAATATAGTGGCGCATCTTATACACCAACCCAAACAGTTTCTGGTGTTAAAAATTCTTTATTGTTTTTGATTTGCCTAATACCTTTAAGTCTTGGTTTTATAATACCTGTTTCAATTTTATTGAATTTTGTAATTAAAGGTTATTCTATAATAAATTTTTTTGAAATTTTTCAAATAACACTATCAAGTATATCTTTAGCATTTATTTCTTCATCATTCATTATGTTGCTATCCTTATTAATGATTATAGTTGGAGCATATAAATCAAATAATTTCCAAAAAATTTTAATATTTTTTGCTTCTTCTGGTTATGCTTTTCCAGGAACAATTCTTGCTGTTGGAATAGTTGTATTTGTTGGGTGGCTTAATGATTTAATTTATTTTCGTATGAGTTATGCTGTTGGCGGATTTATAATTTTATTATTTGCGTATAGTATAAGATTTTTAGCTGTTGGTAATGGAGCAATTACATCAGGTATTTCAAGAATTCATCCAAACTTATTAGATGCATCAAGAACAATGGGTGTTAGCTTTTTCAAAAGTATAAGAAAAATTATATTACCCTTGCTGTATACAAATTTACTAGTTGGAGGAATATTAGTTTTCGTAGACATCTTAAAAGAACTTCCAATAACACTTTTATTAAGACCATTTAATTTTGAGACACTAGCAACCTATGTTTATCAATATGCCTCTGATGAAATGTTGGAGGAGTCAGCATTTGCAGCTCTAATTATAGTTATTGCTGGATTAGGACCGGTAATTTTTCTTAACAGAACAATTACTAAATCAATAAAAAACTAAAACTTAATTCTTAAATATATAAGCCTGATCATTATCAATTTCTATCTCGACTGCAGATGATTGTTTTGGATTAAAGTCAGCAGGCATGTGGCTATGAACATGAACAACTTCATTATTATTATCTAACACAGATAAATGGATAAAACTAAATGACCCCATTAATTTTGACGCCATAACGGTTCCCTTAATTCCATTAACTGGTGTTGGTTGTTTGTTGAGTTTTATACCTTGAGGTCTTATGTGTACTACAACTTTCTCACCTTCTAAATTTCCAGGGGTTTTAATTTTCCCAACCGGTGTGTAAATGTGAGATTCTTTAACAACACCTTCAAATTTATTTGTTTCACCAAAAAAACCTGTAACATATGAATTTTTTGGATTGTTATAGAGATCATTCGGAGTTCCTGACTGTACAATCGAACCTGATTTATCAAAAATATTTATATGATTTGAGATAAACATTGCTTCAAAAGGATCATGAGTGACTATAATTACCGACACATTTGATTTTTGTAATAGATGCAGCGTATCATCCCTCACTTCTTCTCGAAGGCTTAAATCTAAACTTGAAAAAGGCTCATCTAATAAAAGTAAATCGGGTTGTGAAATTATAGATCGTGCAAGTGCAACTCTTTGTTGTTCACCACCACTTAACTCGTGTGGGTATTTATCTAGTGAATTAGGTAATTTTATCAATTCAATAATTTCATCAACATTATTAGTTGAATTTTTAGTGTTAGTTGGAAATCTCAAATTTTCTTTTACTGTCAAATGTGGGAATAAAGCGTAATCTTGAAATAAAAAACCAATTTTTCTTTTTTCTGTAGGTAAGTGTTTTTCAGTACTACTTACTTCTTCACCATTAATAATAATTTTACCTGACTGTACTTTTTCAAGACCTGCTATGAGTTTTAATAAAGTAGTTTTTCCACTACCTGACGGTCCCAAAATACAAGAGATACTATCTTTATTGAGATTAAAATTAATATTATTTAAAATTTTTTTATTATTAATCGAATGAGTAAGATCTTTGACTTCAACAGCAATCATAAAATACCTATTACACTAAAATTAAACTTGGGGAAATTTATCTAAAATTTCACTTTCCCATTCAAGAAACTTTTTTGATCTATTATCAGGACTTGGATGTGATCCCATAAATTCAGGCACCCTCCCTTCTTGACCCACCATCATTCTTTGCCATAATTTAGCAGGTTCTTTAATATTAAATCCAGCAAGATTCATAAATCCCATGCCTAAGTAATCGGCTTCACTTTCCATCTTTCTACTAAATGGAAGAAAAATACCATACTTTACAACGGAGTTGTAAACATTACCTCCTACATTTCCTACTCTAAAAGATTTATTAAGAAGTTCTGCATATTTACTTCGCGATATTCCAATTGTTGCCATTTGCATCATAGATGCTTGAGTTAATTTTTCTACTGTGTGTCTAGCAAATGCATGTGCAATTTCATGACCCATAACTGCAGCAATCCCGTCATCATTTTTACAAACAGGAAGTATACCAGTATAGAAAGCAATTTTACCACCAGGCATACACCATGCATTTTTTGTATCAGATTCAATTAGAGCAAATTGCCAGTTAAAATTTTCTACAGGATTTTTTTCACGCTTATTAATATAAAATGTATCTAGAGAGGTATAAATTTCCTTTCCGATTTCTTCAATTTTTTTTGATTCATCTGTGTTATCTAAAAGAATTTTATCTTCTTTAGCTTTTAATAAAAATCTTGAATATGTTTTATCAACTTCTTGATTAAGAGCTCTTTCATTAGGATAAATCTTTGGAAGCCCTGCTACACCACCACCCATTAAAATTATAGGTAGGTTGCTATCATATAAATTAAGTTGACTTCGATTTGTTAATGGTACTTGTGTACAAGAAGGTAAAATCAAAGAACCACATAAAGAGCAACTAGCGCCAAAAACAAAGCTTCTTCTGTTTATTCTTGCTTCCATACTATTATTATATAGGTATTTTTTTTATATGAATATTTTTAATTCAGTCAAAAAAGCAGAAATCCATGTTCATTTAGAGGCAACTATAACGCCAACTTTATGTAAAAAATTTGCCAAACGAAACAACTATGAAATAGCTGAAGAAATGTTTGGTTCAAAGTACGCATACCAATGGGATGATTTTTATGATTTTATAAAAAAATATGACATTGTTACTTCTGTCATACATACACCAGAAGATTATTTTGAATTAACGTATGAATATCTAAAAGATTGTGCAGCTAACAATGTTCTTTATGTCGAAGCGATGATTTCCTCAACTCATGCTAAAGAAAAAGGCATGACTTACCATTCATTTATTGAAGGAGTCTATGAAGCTTCTAAAAAAGCTGAAGAGGATTTTGGAATTGTTTCACGTTATATAATGAATGGGATCAGACATTTAGGACCAGAGTCAGTAAAAGGAACTGCGGAGGAAGTTTTAAATAATCCTCATCCTTGTTTAGTTGGTTTTGGTTTGGCTGGGGATGAGCTTCATTTTCCTCCAAACTTATTTGTTGAAACATTTGATATGTTAAAAAAAGAAAACTTTCCAATTACGGTTCATGCAGGTGAATGGGATGGTCCTGTAAATATAAGGAATGCTATTAACCTTCTGCATCCAACAAGATTAGGCCACGGAGTTCGATCAATAGAGGATCCTGATTTAGTCAAAGAAATAATTGATAAAGATATTATTCTAGAAACTTGTCCAACAAGTAATATTGCAACTAAAATTTATAAAGATTATATAGATCATCCTGTGAAAACATTATTTGATCAAGGGGTAAAAGTAACAGTCAATTCTGATGATCCTCCTTTTTTTAATGCAACGATAAACGGTGAATATAAAGTCATGGAAGATTTAGGCTTAAATGAAAAAGAGCTAACTTCACTTACTCATAACGCAATAAAATATTCTTTTTGCGATGATGAAAATAAAAATAAATTATTAGCTAAATTAAACTAGATAATTTTACTAAAGGTCTTGCACCATAATGAGAAATAATTTCTGCGGCAGCAATTGATGCATAATTACCGCATTCATCCATTGCTTTACCTTTAGAATAACCAAATAAAAAACCAGCTGCAAATAAATCTCCAGCTCCAGTTGTATCTACAACTTTTTCTACTTTTTTTGCAGCAATTTCAGTGATGTCATTACCAGAAACAATAACTGATCCACTACTTCCTTTAGTAATAGCAGCAATTATATTTAATGATTTTGCATACTCTAGACCTTCTTCAAAACTTTCTGTTTGTGCCATTGCTTTGATTTCATCTTCGTTAGCAAAAAGAATATCAACATTCTCAGTTATTAATTCTTTAAAAGAATCTCTGTGTCTATCAACACAAAAAAGATCAGATAAAGTAAATGCAATTTTTTGATTATCAGCTTTGCAAATATCCACCATTTTTTTCATAGCCTTTTTTGCATTCTCATTGTCCCACAAGTAGCCTTCCAAATATGCAATTTTATGATTTTTAATATCATCCTCTTTTATATCTTCAGGACCTATTAATGTTCCAGCACCAAGAAAAGTACACATTGTTCTAGTTCCATCTTCTTCAACAAAAATTGTACAACATCCAGTTGAAATATCAGGAGATGTAAATCCCAATGGAAATTTTAGTCCTTCCCGGATCATATCTTTTTGAAGGTATACTCCAATTTCATCATTTTTAATTTTTCCAATAAAACTTCCATTACCGCCAAAAGAGGTAATACCAAACATGGAGTTACCAAGGGAACCTCCACCAGCCATCTCTCTGATGGAATAACTTTCATGCAAATTATTTTTTAAATTTTCATCAATAAGATTCATAGAATCTCTATTAATTTCATGTTTTTCAATTTCACTTTGATTGGAAGGAATTATGGCATCTACCATAGCATTTCCAATTCCAACTACGTCTAATTTATCACTCATTTTTGTTTAATAATTATTGGTACTAATTGTACTATAATGACTCCAACAAATATTGCAAGGCATCCAAGTATTTTTTGTGTGTCTAAAACTTGATTTAAAAGTATCCAACCTGCTATTGCAGCAAAGACTGACTCCATTGATAAAATAATAGCAGCAGGAGCAGGATTAGCTTTATGTTGAGCAATAATTTGAAGTGTATATCCAATGCCGGCAGAAAAAATACCCGTGTATAAAATTTCAAACCACTCAATTTGCATATTGGAGAGCTTTGGTTCCTCCCACATAAAAGCTAGGATCATAGATAAAACAAAAACAATAAAGTACTGAATACTTCCAAATAAAAAAGGACTGTTTAGTTCTTTCATAAAAATATCGATACAAATAATATGTAAGGCAAAAAACAAAGCTGCAATAAACAATAGTGAATCTGATTGTTGAATTTCAACTGATTGATTAGAGGACAAAAGATATGATCCATACAAACAAAGTAAAATGGCAATCCAGATAATCCAGTGTACCTGTTTTTTAATTATGAATCTTGAAATTATTCCAACAAAGGGAACGTAAAGAGTACTAAGAAAAGCAGCATTTGATATTAATGATTTTTGTAAAGCGTATTGTTGAAGACCCATACCACCAAAAAGAAAAAAACCTGTAGCTAAACAAAGATAAACTTTTTTTCTATCACTTAATATTTTAACAATATTTTGTTGTTCTAGATAAATAGCAAATGGAATTACTGTTAAAAAAGCAAAAAAGAATCTTCCAAAGCTAAAAGTAAAAGGACCTATGGCTCCCATTCCAGTAGTTTGGCTGACAAAAGCTGTTCCCCATATAAGTGAGGCAATTAACATGAGTATGTTAGCTCTTGTATGACTCATAAAAATATTTGATTACTTATTTTATTGTTTATCTTTATTAATCCACCAAGACTCAATTACAATTCCGTAAAGTGGAATTTCGTCTGGGTATTCAAAAAAATCCCAATAAGCAATTCTGTCTTTGTTGCTATGATAAAGAGGAACTACATAGTGACCCCATAACAATACTCTATCAAGTGCGTGGATCGCCGTTGTTAATTCTTCTCTATTTGTTGCACTAATTAGTTTTTCAATTAATGCATCAACTGCTGGATTATTGATACCAGGATAATTTCTGCTTCCATCTTTTTGACCAACTTCTGATCCCCAATAAAATTGTTGCTCATTTCCTGGGCTTAAACTGACTCCCCAATATCTTTTAATCATATCAAAATCATAACTTAACAAACGTTCTTGATACTGTGATGAATCAACAGTTCTTACGTCCATTGTAATGCCAAGTTTTTTTAAATTACTTTGATAGGCTAAGGCAATTTTCTCATCAGATGGACTGACAATCAAGAACTCAAACTTGAATTCTTTTCCATCTTTTACCAGTTTTCCATTTTCAACAAACCATCCCTCTTTTTCAAGTATTTCTTTTGCTTTCAATAAATTTTTACGGTCATTACCACTGCCATCCGTAATAGGTGGAGTAAATGTTTCCGTAAATACCTCTGCTGGAATTTCATCTTTCCATACATTCAACAATTCTAACTCATTTTTTGATGGTAAGCCTGAAGAAGCTAATGGTGAATTATCAAAATAACTATCTGTTCTCACATAAGCATTTTGATATATCGTTTTATTAATCCATTCATGATCATAGGCATAACTTAAAGCAAGTCTTACATTTCTATTATTAAATATGTCACGTCTTGTATTCATCACAAGACCATTCATTCCAACAGGTCTATCGTTATTCATTTCTGTCAATATTACTTCACCATTCTGGACAGCTTTGAAATCATATTCTGATAACCAACGTTTAACATTGTACTCTCTTCTAAAGTCGTATTCACCAACCTTAAAAGCTTCAACTAAGACATTTGAGTCTTTGTAATAATCATAAATAATTGTATCAAAATTATAGAGACCTTTATTTACCGGTAAATCTTTTGCCCAATAATTTTCAACGCGTTTGTATTTTATTTGACGTCCTGGATCGAGACTATCAACTTGGTATGGACCACTGCCCAGAGGAATATCTAAAAATGTTTTTGTAACATCAAGATCTTCATAAAACTTTTTTGGAATGATCGGAAGAAAGCCTGCAATAATAAGAGGTAATTCTTTATCTTCATTATTTTCAAAAATCATTTTTATTCCATCATTTCCAATCAATTCAGTTTTAATAACTTTGCCATAAGTTTTTTTCTGATTTGGAGTACCTTTTGTTTGAAACGTTTCTAGACTAAACAATACATCATCGCGTGTTATTGGTGAGCCATCATGAAAGGTTGCATTTGCATTTAAATAAAAAGTTATAGATGATCTATCTTCAGGCAATTCTACTTTTTCAGCTATTAAACCATAGAGAGAGAATGCTTCATCCCATACTCTTCTCATTAACGTATCATTAACATACCCAAGTCCAGCAGCTTTAGAACCTTTAAATGCTACTCTATTAAGATTATCAAAAGAACCATATGATCCAAATTTTACCGTTCCACCTTTAGGTGCATTTGGGTTTACATAATCTAGATTTTCAAAATCACCGGTATACTTTGGTGTTCCATGCATTGCAATACCGTGAACTTTTTCACTATACGCATGTTTGTTAAGTGCAATTATTGAAGTTAAAATGGCAAATGCGATTAGAAATTTTTTCATAGATATATCCTATCAAAAAAAAGACAGATTTGTAATGAAATATAAATTTAAAAAATTATATAAATAGAATGCAAACCCTTAAATTAATTTCGGTACTTGTAATATTATGTATTGGACATAGTATTCATGCAGCAGAAGTTGATATTTTTAAAGGTATGAAACTATATGCTGAAAATTGTGCAGGTTGTCATATGGGTAATTTAGCAGGTCATGAAGAGTGGGATAAATCGTTAGATGAAGATGGTCATAGAAGAGCACCTCCTCTTAATGGCACTGGGCATACTTGGCACCACTCTCCTGCACAATTATTTCATGTCATTAAATATGGTTTTAAAAAATCAAATCCTGATTATGAAGGTAAAATGCTTGGTAATGATGCGTTATCAGATGACGATGTTTGGTCTATTCTTGAATTTATCAAAAGTACATGGCCAGAAAAAATACTAAATAAATATAACTCCCATTTTAAAAGCTAAGATTATTGAAGCAAATCTTCAATTTTAATATTTAAGATATATATTATTATTATGAAAATTTTAGGATCTGAAATCACACCCTATAAGACATATTTAAATAGACGTAAGTTTATAAAGGGATCTTTAGCTAGCGCCATGCTAGCAACGGTTACTTCATCAGCATTTGCAAACCACGATAGTGATCTTTCAATTTATACAAAAAATCTAAATGAAAACGACAAACTTAATTCTTACGAAGAAATCACAACTTACAATAATTTTTATGAGTTTGGGACTCATAAAAAACATCCCCATTTAAATTCTGGAAATTTTAAACCTAGGCCATGGACAATAAAAATAGATGGTCTTGTGAAAAAACCTCAAACATTTGATTTAGAAAAAATTTTATCAAATGTAACAATAGAAGATAGGGTTTATAGATTAAGATGTGTTGAAGCATGGTCCATGGTTATTCCTTGGCAAGGTTTTCAGTTATCTCAACTTATAAAAATGGCTGAACCTTTAAGTTCAGCAAAATATGTTCAGTTTGTAACTGTCTTCAGACCTGAAGAAATGCCAGGTCAGCAAAAGAGAACAATTATTTGGCCATATAGAGAAGGTCTTCGAATGGATGAAGCAATGAATCCTTTAACAATATTAGCAACCGGATTGTATGGTCATGAAATGCCTAATCAAAATGGTGCACCCATAAGATTAGTTGTTCCATGGAAGTATGGTTTCAAATCAATTAAATCAATTGTGGAAATTAGATTTTTAGATACTCAACCTGAAACATCTTGGGAAACTTTAGCTCCTTGGGAATATGGTTTTTATGCTAATGTTAATCCTAATGTTAATCATCCAAGATGGAGTCAAGGAACAGAGAGACGAATTGGAGAGTTTAAAAGAAGAGAAACACTTATGTTTAATGGCTATGAAGAAGAAGTAGCACATCTCTATAAAGATTTAGATTTGACTAAATTTTATTAATGAATGTTTTCAACAAAAAATTTTAACCGCAGCAAACCTGTCTTATTTATTTTAATTCTATTTCCTAGTCTACTTTGGGCGTACCAATTTGTTACTGGGAATCTTGGAGTAAATCCAATTGAAAAACTAATGGATGAGTTAGGTCTAATGGCACTCAGATTAATAATAATAACTCTTATGATTACTACTCTATCAAATATTAGACCTTTAAAATCGATAGTTGTATTACGAAGAATGATTGGACTTTTTGCTTTCTATTATGTCTGTTTGCATTTCTCAACTTACATAGTTTTAGATCATTTTTTAGATATGCAATTTATCATACAAGATATTATAAAAAGACCATTTATAACTTTTGGTTTTATAAGTTTTCTTTTTTTAATCCCGCTTGCTAGCACTTCAACAAACAATATGATTAAAAGATTAGGTTTTAAATTATGGAAGAGAATTCATTATTTAATTTACCCAGTAGCCATTCTGGCTAGTATGCATTTTTATGTTTTAGTTCGCGCTGATAAAACTGAACCAGTCATTTATATGGGAATAATTATCCTCTTGTTACTTCACAGAATATTTAAAAGACTTACTCGTCCTCAGTTGGTTCAGTGACGGGGTTCATTTCCATACCAGCAGGACTAATATTTCGCGGTAAAGGATTATATTGTGATTCAAGATCTCGCGGTTTAGTTCTTTGTGTCATTCTATACAAACCAAACAGTCCTAGTAGTCCGTGTATTAAAAATAAATAGATGTAAAAACCTACCGCTCCCAAAATTTCCATGAATCCAGAAACAAACAAAGGTCCGATAATTGATCCAATACCAATAAGTATGCCAAAAGTTGCACTTGCTGATACTATCTCATTAGGTTGTAAGAAGTCATTTGTATGAGCAACCGTAAGTGAATACATTGGTAAACATGCAACTGAAAAAAGACCAGTAAAAATTAAGAACAATGTTAGCGGCATAAAGTTTGCAAAAACAAAAAATAAACTCAAACCTGAAGCTATAAAAGAAACACCAATAAGAATAACACGTCTATCAATTCTATCTGACAAATATCCAATAGGCCATTGAGATAGGGCGCCAGCTGACGTTATAATCATCATATACAGAGAAATTTCAAATAAGCTTAAATTAATAGATGATGCATAAATTGCACCGTATCCAAAAACTGCACTATGCGATAAACCAGTTGCTAACGCACCAACAAAACCTAAAGGTGAAACAGTATAAAATTCTCTTAAAGAAAAAAATTTAGGACTTTCTGTATTAGGCTGTTCTGTTGAAGAGAGAAGAATAGGAAGAAGTGCAAATGACAATAAGATTGATACTAAAATAAATAAATCAACTTTAGCTGGATCGCCTAAATTTAATAAAAACTGTCCTGCTCCAACAAATACAAAAGTAATAATCATGTAAACTGAAAGTAATTGACCGCGAGTTTGATTAGTTGATTTTTCATTTAACCAACTCTCCATGATTACATAAATCCCAGCAAGACTTAAGCCAGTTAATATTCGTATAAACATCCATGAATAGGGATGAACAAATACTGAGTGTAATAGTATAGCGATAGAAGCAAGCGAAGCTAAAGCAGCAAAAACTCTTATGTGACCAACACGTTGTAAAAAAATTGGAATTGTTAACGCACCAGTTAAGTATCCAACGTAATAACCAGCTATAATAAGTCCTGATGCAAAAAAACTAAAACCTTCTAAAACAGAACGAACACCGATAAGTGTTCCTTGCAATCCATGACCAAGACTAATTAAAGCAAAGCCAAAAAAAAGGGCCCAAGTGTTTTGTAGTACCTTAAACATCTTCTAAATTTTTATTGAAATTCTAGTATTCTTCTTCGCCGTCTTCTTTAGGTTTAATACCTTCGGCTATTGGATCAATTTCTGTTTCATCTTCTAATAAAACAGTATCATCCTCAAGATTGTCTTCGTTGTTATCCAAATCCAAATTATCGATATCAAGATCATCATCTTTTTCTTTTGGTTTTGGAGGGATAGGATTAGTTAAAGGAGCAGCATTAGTACTTCCAGGTTTTCTTCCACGTCTTGGTCTAGTCATAGTAGTAACTTCAATTTCTTTACCACACTCAGGACATTCCAGTTCCGTTCTTCCTAAGTCGTAGTATTGCTTACTACACATTGGACATATTCTTTTTAAACCCCAAGATTCTTTGTACATTTCTACTCTTCTTTTTTTACAAATATTTTACCGCAATAACCACAAACAATTTTGTTCTCATTATTAAAGGTATAATAAACTGCGGGATGTCCTAAACCATCTTCACCACCATCGCAAGAGATAGTTTCGGTTTTTGGATCTACTTCCACAATATCCTCAGTCATAAAAGTCATATAAAATTTTCGTGCAAAAAGTCTATATTTTTTCCTTATAGAATTTGAAAATAAACAACCGAAATACCACTCACTATTAAAATAGAAGGTATTATTCGAGATTTTGCATTCTTCTCAAATAAAAAAAAGCATTCCAATAATTGCTGCAAACACAATGCTTATTTCTCTAATACTAGAGACATAAGCTATTTCTATAAATTGCATACTCCAAACAACAATTGCGTAACTACTTGTTGCAAATACACCAGCAGCAATCCCAGATCTAAATGTGTACGTTTCTCTTTTTCGTAAACCATCTTTCGAGATCAAACCAATAATTAGTAAAGGTATTCCATTAAGTGTGAAGAGCCAGTAAATATAGGAAAAACCATTTTCAGAAAGTCTAACCCCGACCCCGTCGACTAAAGTGTAAGCAGTAATTAGAATAGCCGTTGATATTGCGAGAGCAAAACCTCTAAAGTTAAAAGATAAATTTTTAGCATAAGAAATTAAAAATAATCCAATACAAACAATTAATATTCCAACAAAACCAGCAATACTAATATCAGAACTTAAAAATAAAATACTAATGATCGCTACAAACAAACATGAACTTCCTCTAGAAATTGGATATATGTAAGAGAGATCACCGTACCTATAAGAATAAATTACATTTAATCTATAAATGACATGTATGATGACAGTTGCTATTAAAAAATACCAAACCTCTAAAGTTGGAAATGGAACAGTAAATGTTAAAGGTAAAAAAATAGTAACTTCTAAGACAGATGTTATACCCATTAACGATAAAGGGTTCTTACTTGATTTTATTATAGCACTCCAAACTGCATGACATAGAGCAGAAACAAGAATTAAGATAAAAATAAAATTTACTGACAATGTGATCAGTAGATAAGAATTTACTTCATACCTGTCAAAGTAATTCCTTCAATAAATCGTTTTTGCGCGATTATAAAAGCAACAATAAGAGGAACAGTTACAGTAACTATCGAAGCCATCATAGGACCAAATTCGTCACTATCAATTCCACCTCTGAATTCTCTTATACCAAGTGGTGGAGTAAAGAGATCTCTATTTCCTGTTATTACCATACGAGGCCAGAAATAATCATTCCAGTGTGCAACAACTGAGAATATTGCAAAAGCAAGTAATGCTGGTATTGCAGTTGGAAGCATTACTTTCCATACGATTGCGTACTCTCCCATGCCGTCCATTCTGGCGGCATCAATTAATTCATCGGGCACAGTCATAAAAAATTGTCGCATTAAAAAAATTCCAAACACCGATATAGTCCAGGGAAGTATCAAGGCGGAATAGGTGTCAACTAATCCTGCCTGAGCCAACATAACATATAATGGAAGCGCAATTCCGTGAACTGGAATGAGCAAGCAAAATAAAACCATCGAGAAAACAAATTCTCGTCCGTAAAACCGTAACTTTGCGAGTGCATACGCACATGGTAAGGCGACTAAAACCTGAATGATGAAGATTGATAAAGTAACAATGACACCATTCATTAAGTATCTAGGAATAGGAGCTTTTTCAAAAGCAAACCAATAGTTGTATTGATATGGCTTCATTGTACATGTTTCTTCTGAATAGCCAGTTTTAACACATACGGGAAACGTTTGAGTTTCTTGCGCACCAATGAGACCACCAGAAATTGATTGGATTTCTTGCTGAGATTTTAATGACATTGAAACCATCATATAAAAAGGGAGCATTACTACGATAGCACCAATTATTAAGATTGCATGCTTCCAACCTTCCCCAATATATTGTTTAGCTTCCATTAATAATGAACCCTCTTCTCAATGACATATCTTTGGAAAAACGTTAACACAAGAATAAATCCAATAAAGACAACAGTGATTGCTGCACCGATACTTGTTAAGTTTTGTTGAATAGCTTTTTCAAAAATTGCATACATCATGACATACGTTGTTTTTGATGGACCACCTTTGGTCAGTATTTCGATTGTATCAAATACCTGAAATGTTCTAATGGTAGTAATAGTCACAACAAACAACGTTGTTGGACCAAGCATTGGCCATGTAACAAGTTTAAATTGTTCCCATGTAGATTTAGCCCCATCCATTTCTGCTGCTTGGTATAACTCTCTTGGTATACTTGTTAAGCCAGCTAAATATAAAACCATGTTAAAACCAAAAGCCTGCCAAATTCCGATGAAACATACTGTCCAAATCGCTGTATTTTTTTGTTTTAACCAATATGGAAAATCCATGTTGTTTGCACATGCTACAGCATACCAGCTTTCTTGTGAGTCTACCCACGGCAACCAATGAAAACCAAGAATGAATTCCCTAACTCCTCCACACCCATTTGCTAAAAAACTATTTACAATTCCTAATGTTGGATGAAGAGTAAATTCCCATGCAATTGCCATTGCAAGAAGAGTTGCCATAACTGGAAGAAAGAAAATTGTTTTATATATATCAGCGCCAAACCTTAGTGAATTTAGGAGCATTGCAGCACATAATCCAAGTACAACAGAAATTGGAACGACAACAATAACATACGTCGCTGTGGCCCAAATCATTTTGACATATGTTTTTCGATTGAACATCTTGTCATAATTTTCTAGTCCAACCCACTCGAATGTTTTGTTTCCTAAATTATAGTCAGTAAAAGAAATTCCTCCTGCAAGAAAAAGAGGAAAAATTAAAATAATTATCATCAGTATGATTGCTGGAGCAATAAACCATATGTGAGCTTTTGAATTATGCATTAGTAAATTGAACCCTCATTCCTGCTTGATTAAATAGTAATGCTTTATCTGAAACTCTTTTTATATTTACACTTGAACCGTTTGAAATTTGGTGAGTAAATTGTGGTAAGCCCCTTACAATTATTTTATTTGAACCGTCTTCAATATTTACATGAAAGAAAATATCTGAACCTAAATTTTCTCTATATGCAACTGTTCCACTAAATGTATTTTCATTACTTTCATTTGTAATTTCTAAATGTTCTGGTCGAATACCAATATGTAAATCTGTATTACTTTCAGAACTTTTTCTTTTTAAATTAACGTTGAGAAAACTTACTGTCCCACTTGAGTCCGAAGTTCCTTTAAATATATTTATTTTTGGACTTCCAACAAACTGAGCTACACTTAATGAGGAAGGATTATCATATACTTCTTGAGGTGTATCTAGTTGTAATAAATTTCCATCAATCATAACTGCCATTCTAGAAGACATAGTTAACGCTTCTGCTTGATCATGTGTTACGTACACAAAAGTAGTTTTAAGTGAATTATGAAGTTCAGATAGTTCAGATCGCATGTGAACTCTCAAAGCTGCATCTAAATTTGAAAGAGGCTCATCCATTAAAAAGGCAACAGGCTCTCTAACCATAGCACGACCAAGAGCAACTCTTTGTCTTTGACCACCTGACAATTGTCCTGGTTTTCTATCCAATAGTTCTGAAATTTTTAGAGTTTCAGAAGTTTTATTTACTAATTGATTTATAGATTCTGTTTTCTCTTTTTTGCTTGGAGAAAAATTACCAATCAAGGGCAGTCTTTCAAATGCATTATAATCCCTGAGTCTTAATGGAGTTTCTAAATTTCTTCTTACTGTGAGATGAGGATAAAGAGCATATGATTGGAAGACCATTGCCAAATCTCTTTCACTGGCTCTAACTCTATTTACATTTTTATTATCTATTAATACATCACCTGAAGTCTGCTGTTCCAATCCTGCAATTATTCTAAGTAATGTAGATTTACCACAACCAGATGGACCAACTAACGTTAAGAATTCTCCATCGTTTATATCAACATTCAAATTATTAAGTACTTGTGTAGACCCAAATGACTTTGAAATATTTTTAAGTGATATTGTCCCCACTCATTCCCCCTGTATCTTAACTTTAATCTACAAAATTTTATTAAATTTGAGAATATTTTAAATCTATTTATTTCAGTTTTATTTCAATTTTATTAACAAATATTCAAATTATGATTGAGTTTAACTAGCAGATAACTATAAATTCGTATTTTTAATAATATATATTAGTTGAATTCGTGTCCGATAATTTAGAAATTAATAAAAGAGAATATCCAAGCTCTTTCTCAAAAACTGCTATTGTTATATGCCTTGATGGTAGTCAAAAAGAGTATCTCGAAGAAGCATCAAAATCTAATCTTACACCAAATCTTGATAAATTAATTGCAAGTGGTGAAAACCTACTTGTTCACAGCGCCATTCCAAGTTTTACAAATCCAAATAACATTTCGATTGTAACAGGCCAACCAAGTTCTGTACACGGTATATGCGGAAACTTCTTTTATACACCTGAGACTGGTGAAGAAGTTATGATGAATGACCCAAAATATATGCGAGCACCAACTATTTTTGAAAAATTTTACAATTCTGGTTCTAAAATTGCTCTTGTTACTGCAAAAGACAAGTTGAGAACACTTTTAGGAAACGGATTAAGTTTTGATGATGAGAGAGCTATTTGTTTTTCTGCTGAAAAATCTGATCAAGCAACAAAAGATCTCAATGGTATAGATAATGTAAACGATTGGTTGGGGATGCCAGTGCCAGAAGTATATTCTGAAGGACTCTCTGAATTTGTAATGGCTGCAGGTGTAAAACTTCTTGAAGAGTTTAAACCAAATATTATGTATTTATCGACTACGGATTATATTCAACACAAATATGCACCGGGAAATGAAACAGCAAATAAATTTTATGCAATGTTTGATAAATATATTGGTCTTTTAAATAATGAGAATGTTTCTATAATCATCACAGCAGATCACGGAATGAAACCAAAATCAAAAGAAGATGGTTCACCTAATGCAATATTTTTACAAGATTATTTAGATAAAAAATTTGAACCAAACATGGCTAAAGTCATCCTACCAATTACAGATCCATATGTTGTTCATCATGGTTCACTTGGTTCTTTTGCAACAATTTATTTAGAAGACAAGAGCAAGGTAGATTCAGTTGTAAATGCTATTAAAGAAATAAAAGATATAGAAGTTGTTTTAACAAAAGATGAAGGATGCTCTACTTACAATTTACCTCCTGATAGAATGGGAGATATTATATGTATGTCTTCAGAATTTATGACTATTGGTTCATCGGAAGATAAACACAATCTTTCTGGATTAAATGAACCTTTACGTTCTCATGGAGGACTCCATGAAAGAGAAGTGCCATTCATATCAAATTTAAAATTACAAAACTTAGATACTAGCAAACAATTATATAACTATGATGCATTTTATTATGCAATAAATGGAGCCCTATGATGCACAAAAAAATGATTAATGAAGCAATGCGTATTGCTGGAGAAAAAGTTACTTCAGATAAAACAATAAATGTTGAGTACCCTTTTACAGGTGAAGTAATCGGAACGGTTCCAGCCGGTACCGCAGAGCATGCAAGAAAGGCTTTAGATATAGCTGCAAATTATCAGCCTAAACTTACAAGATATGAGAGACAAAAAATTCTTCAAACTGCTGCAGAAGTACTTGTTAAAAGAAAAGAAGAAATTTCTGATATTATTACTTTAGAACTTGGTATCTCAAAACAAGATTCTTTATACGAAGTAGGAAGAGCTTTCGATGTATTTTCATTAACGGCTCAACTTTGTATTCATGATGATGGAGAAATATTTTCTTGTGATTTAACTCCACATGGAAAAGCCAGAAAAATATTTACCATAAGAGAACCTTTAACGGCAATCTCAGCAATCACCCCATTTAATCATCCTTTGAATATGGTAGCGCATAAAATTGCACCTTCAATTGCAACTAATAATTGTACTGTATGTAAACAAACAGAATTAACACCTTTAACAGCAATGGTACTCGCCGATGTTTTATATGAAGCAGGCCTGCCACCCGAAATGTTTTCAGTTGTAACTGGATGGCCTCAAGACATTGGATCAGAAATGATCAAAAATCCAAACATTGATCTAATTACTTTTACAGGCAGTGTGGGTGTAGGAAAATTAATTGCTGAACAAGCTGGATACAAAAGAACTGTTCTTGAGTTAGGTGGTAATGATCCATTAATTGTTTTAAATGACTTAGATGGTGATGATCTTAAAAAAGCTGTTGAACTAGCTGTTACGGGAGCAACGAAAAATTCTGGTCAACGTTGTACAGCTGTTAAAAGAATATTGGTTCAAGAATCCATTGCAGATCAATTTGTTGAAATGGCTCTTGAGCGTGCAAAGAAAATTAAATTTGGTGATCCTATGAATATGGAAACAGACTTAGGTACAGTTGTTAATGCTAAAGCTGCAGAACTTTTTGATAAAAGAGTTTCTATGGCTGAAGAAGACGGCGCAAAAATTTTATATCACCCTGGAAGAAAGGGTGCTTTGTTACCTCCAATAGTTGTAGATCATGTTGATCCTAAAAGTGAATTAGTTTTAGAAGAAACATTTGGTCCAGTTATCCCAATCATTCGTGTGCCTAATGACGATGAAGCTGTAATGAAAATATCTAATTCAACCGCATTCGGATTATCATCTGGTGTATGTACAAATAACTTCATGCGAGCAAAAAAATATATTCAAGGTTTAAATGTTGGTACGGTAAATATTTGGGAGGTTCCAGGTTATAGAATTGAAATGTCTCCTTTTGGAGGAATTAAAGATTCAGGTCTTGGTTACAAAGAGGGTGTTATTGAAGCAATGAAAAGTTTTACTAATGTAAAAACCTTTTCGCTACCTTGGTAAATAAACCAGTTTTTCTCTAATTTTTCTTAATGCTGTGGAAAAATAAGCTTATTTTTTAGTAATATTTTCGTAATAAAATTGTAACCCTTTGAGGCTACGTGTTAGATTAATATTATATTTGAATCGGAGGGATTAAATGAAAAAATTAATTACAGGATTTGCAGCCGTATTAGCTTTTGGTTTTTATGGTTCTGTTAATTCAGCTAAGTCTATTGAAATAGAAGTTGCTTATCCTTATTCAGGATTATTCGATGTAACTTTCCAAGCTATTATGCCAGAGTTTGAAAAAGCACATCCAGATATTCAAGTTAAATTTAGAGCAACTTATGAAAACTATGAGGATGCAACTGCAACAATCTTCAGAGAGTCTACTTCAGGTAATTTACCAGATGTAACAATGCAAGGTCTTAACAGACAAGCACCTCTAGTTGACAAAGGTATTGCTAAGTCTTTAGAGCCATTTATTGCAAAAGAAGCTGCTTTTGAAAAAGATGGTTACCATTCTGCTATGTTAAGTCTTTCAACATTCGGTGGTGAAGTTTATGGATTACCATTTTCTGTATCAACACCAGTTGGATATTATAACATGGATTTATTAGCTGAAGCAGGTGTAGATAGTATTCCAACTAACTGGGACGAAGTTATTGCAGCATGTAATAAATTAGAAGCAGCAGGTAAAGGAACTCTATACTTTGGTTGGAACATTACAGGTAACTGGTTCCACCAAGCATTAATGCATACTCAGAATGTTCCAATGGTTAAAGATGGAGCTGTAAATATGGGTGGAGATGCAGGACTTGCAACGTTAGAGCAAATGAAAGCAATCATGAGCGGATGTAATATGCCAAACTATTCAATTGCTGATGGTCAAGCGGCGTTTAACGCAGGTACTATTGGTATGATGTTCTGGTCTACTTCAAGCTTGGGTTCAGTTAATGCTGCAAAGGCAGACTTTGTTTTAAAAACTGCACCATTCCCTGGAATGGCTGGAATAAACAATGGAACACCAGCAAGATTACCAGCAGGTGGAAACGCTGCAATGTTAGTGTCTACATCTGATGATCCAGCAAGAGTTGATGCTGCATGGACTTTCTTAAAGTTCATTACATCAGGTATCGGTGCTGCATTAGTTGCTGAAACAACTGGATATGTTCCACCAAACAAAGCAGCGAATGATTTATTAGGTGACTTCTATAGTCAAAACCCTAATAAACTTACTGCTGTTGAACAACTTCCACTTCTTGCTGATTGGTTTGCGTATCCTGGAGAAAATGGATTAGCTGTTACACAGGTAATCTATGATTACACGGAAGAAATTGCTACAGGCGACGCTGATGATATGGCAGATCTTCAAGAAGAAATGATGGAAGAAATAAACGATCTTATGTAATTTGAGATTATTTATTATTAACTTTTTATTACAGCGGCTTTATAAAAGCCGCTGTTTTATTTTAAATTTAAATGGGAGTAAAAATAGATGCCTCTTACAACAACTACAATAGGTGCTTATCCAAAACCGAAACAAACACCCATTCAAGATTGGTTTTTAGGGACAAAATCAGAAGAAGAGAGAAAAGCATCAAAAGGATTATTATCAAATTGGTCACCTGGCGCATATGAAAAAGCATTAGAGTCTGCAGGTGCGGATGCTGAAAAATTATTTTTAGCAGCAATTAAAGAAGTTATAACTGATCAAGTAAGTGCGGGTATTGATGTTCCAACAGATGGGGAAGTTAGGCGCGAGAGTTATGTATTATATCAATGTCGATTTTTAAATGGTGTAAGTTTTAAGGAAGTTACACATAAGTCAGTAAGACAGGGTGCGTTTGAAGCTGACCTTCCAACTATTGTTGCACCAATTTCAAGTAAAGAAATACGTATGCATTTAGACTGGAAGAGTGCACAACAATTTACAAAAAACCCAGTTAAAATTACGCTACCTGGACCAATGACAATTACAGATTCAATTGCCAACAATTACTATGATGACATGAAAAAACTTGGTTTTGATTTAGCATTAGCCCTCAATAAAGAAGTTAAAGCACTTGTAGATGCAGGTTGTCAGTATATTCAAATTGATGAACCAGTATTTGCTAGAAAGCCCGATGAAGCTCATTCTTACGGTATGGAAAATTTAGAAAGAATGATGCATGGTATTCCTAAAGAAGTGCAACGCGTTTGCCATATTTGTTGTGGTTATCCTAACTCATTAGATTCAGAAGGTTATAAAAAGGCTGATTTAGATGCTTATGATAGAATTGCATCACTTGTAGATGATTCAACTATTGATGAAGTATCTTTAGAAGATTCACATAGGCATAATGATTTAAATCTTTTAGAAAAATTTACTAAAACAAAAGTAATTTTTGGATTTATTGATATTGCAAAAAGTAGAATGGAGTCTGTTGAAGAGGTAAGAGTTCGTATCAAAGATTCACTTGAACATATTGATGAACACCGCTTAATAGCTGCACCAGATTGTGGTTTAGGTTTCTTTACACGAGAACAAGCAATTGAGAAAATGACAATTTTAACTAAAGCGGCAAAATCAATTTAATGTAATGTGGAATTATTTTAATCCTGTTGAAATTATTTTTGGAGAAAATAGATTTAAAGAAGTACATGATGCTCTTAAAAATAAGAACTACATCATAATCACTCATCCAGAAGAAATTTTTAAAAAATATAGCGATGAATTAAAATCTTCTTCAAATCCACCACTATCCATTATGACGGATGTTCAGCCTAATCCAGATTATAAGGATATTTTAGAGCTACAAAAAAAATTTTCTTCAATCAATGAATCGGTAGATTATATTTTAGCTATAGGTGGTGGCTCTGTTACAGACACAGCTAAAGCAATTGCTGCATTTAAAGATAAACAAGAATATCTAACAGATTTTGTTCGCAATAAGAAAAGTCCAAGAGTCGAAAATCCAATCAAGATTATTTCAATACCTACAACTTCAGGAACATCAAGTGAGCTTACGTGTTGGGCCACAATTTGGGATAAAGAAAAAAACAATAAATTATCTTTGGCGCATAAATCTCTTTATGCAGAAAAAACAATTATCGATCCATCTATTATGGTTGATAAGCCTTTAGGCTTGACCATTTCAACTGGTTTAGATGCTCTCTCCCATTCAATGGAAAGTATTTGGAATATTAATGCAAATCCAGTTTCTGCTTCTCATGCAATACAAGCATCAAAATTAGTATTAGAAAATTTACCACTTCTCACTAAAGATTTAAGAAATGTTGAATTACGCTCAAACATTGCATTGGCGTGTGTTCATGCTGGTTTAGCGTTTTCCAATACGAAAACTGCTATTGCGCACAATCTATCATACCCTGTGACACTCAATTACGGTATTCAGCATGGTATTGCTTGTTCATTTACTTTACCTATGATTACTAAAAGTATGGTTGGAATTGATAGTGTCGCTGAGGAGAGACTAAAATTAATTTTTAATAATAATCTTGAGAATGCTGCAGATCATCTGAGTGAATTTATGCGTTCTTTGGAAGTTCCTCTGAACTTAAATGAAATAAAAGTTCCTGTTCAAGAATGGAATAATATAGTAGATGATGCGTTTTTAGGGGAACGAGGTAAAAACTTTATTGGCAATAAAGAAGCCTTCATCTCTTCTGCTAAATCAATGGGACTTTATTAGTAATGAAAAAAAATTTCAGGTTTTATGATAACAGACAAAAATACTTATTATTTGTCACAACAACAAATGAAAAAAATCAAATTGCTGATGCGATACGCCCTCACGTAAATAAAATTAAACCTCAAAAACCTGGCATAAAAATATTTGATGCTGGTATGGGTGATGGTTCCTTACTTATGAATGTTATGCGTCAGTGCCACGAGGCCAGGCCTAACGTACCTTTATTAGTTTGCACAAAAGAAATAAGTATTGAAGATGTAAGATTAGGTCTAGAAAAATTACCCGATAGGTTTGTTGAGCACAAGAATACTGTTTTTGTTATTTCAAATCTACACTATGCGGAAGCCGCAAACTTAAAATCAAAAAATGAAGTTAAACAGAAAAAAATCAATTGGAATATTATTAAATTAAAAGGTGACACTTCTCTTGAATTTGCCCAACAATTAAGAAAACAAAATGAATTTTTAGAAAAAAAATGGAATATAGAAATTAATAAAAAGTCAGGTAACCATACTTATAAAGAGCCTTCAGTCATGGTTATCTACCGCGAAGATCAAGAATTTAATGTTAATGAATTAATACCTACCAAAAAAAAATCAGATAATAAATTTGATCTTATTATAGCTTCACAGCCTTATCGTTCAAGAATTTCAGCAGAAAAGAAATCAAAATATGTCATCGAACCAATGATTCGAGCGTTAAAATCAAAAGGGAAATTATTAACTATTCATGCTTCAGGAAAAGATCCTGCTAATGAAATAATTCGTAAAATTTGGCCAAAAGAGGACCCATTTCCTTCTCTTGGAAATAGTATCATTTCTTATCTTAAGAAAAATTTAGATAAAGATTTATTAAGCAACTTATCTTTTGGAGAAAAAAGAATTATTAAATGTAAATTGAGAGCTCTACCAACAGAAATCAGCGGAGGTATAGCGACATCATTAGTTTTTTCTGCTTGGAATGCCTCCATATATGTCAATCAAATGGATGACGACAAAGTAATGAAAGTAGAAAAAACTAAAAACTATGAAAAAATTGTTCAAAACATTGTTGCTAAAAATAAAGGTCTTTATTTTAACAATGAAATATTTGTAATCGAAAAAAAATAATTTTTTATTTAAACCAATTAACTTCTGTTTTTAAAAAATCCTCTGTATGAATAATTAAGGCGTCAGATCGAATTATTGCAACATTATAATTTGTATCTGTATTAGCCGTTCCTAAACGATATTCATTTGAAAAGTTAGGTATTAGAGGAGACCAAGTACTTCTTGGGGAAGAAAAAGTAATACCACAATAAGAGCCAGAACTTGTAATGTGTTGATGACCAAAAAAAATATGTTTTATTATCTTATTATTTTTCGTTAAAATTTTTCGAAACTCTTTTTTTTGTTGTAATCCTATTCCATCACTTTCCTCTTTTACTAATGCCAGTGGATTATGATGCATAAAGATATACGTATCTGTATTAGTCTTACTTAAAATATTATTTAACCATTCTTGCCTATCTTCACAGTAATGTCCTTGGTGAGTATTAATTAGATTAGTATCTATAAAAATTAAACGTTTATTATCTATATCCTTAAAGTATTGAATAAATCCATTTGGATCGGTTTCAATATTAGGAAAGTTTATTTTAAACTCATCTCTGTTATCATGATTACCTATAATTAATTGAGGATTTAAATTCTTTGGCAGACCTGCTTCATCAATGATTTTTATAAATAACTGATAAGAATCTTTATCACCTAAGTCTGTAATATCACCAGTGATGGCAAATAAATCTGCATCACCATGATTATTTTTTATATGACTTAATGCTTTTTTAAATTTACTGACAGGATCTATGCCATGAATCTTATCTATATAAATATGAGGGTCTGAAAGATGAATAATTTTCATTATTAAATATAAATTTATGATTAGATCGCGGTTTTAAAATAAATATACTTATTAAATTCCTCTTTTAAGTCGATGCTAACTCTTGCATGTACTTTACCTTGTTTTCCTTGAAATGATTGTTTTTCTGAAACTGGAAACACCCCTTCATGCCAAATATTTGGATGAATATATAAACCTTTTGATCCGTCACAATAAAATGCTTTGAAATGTTCTGGTTCAATGTCGTCTGTTGGTAAGGCTAAAGGACAAATAAATGGTTTATTTTCTGTAGGAAAGAAAAGCTGACCTCCATCAGGATGATAATTTGCATGCCATAGAAATATTTTTGTTGGATCTGAATATTTATCTTTTTGTAATTCTTGATCAGGATTATTGGCATAACCCAGTATATATTTTCCATCTACTTCATAATCACTCTTATGTTGGACAGCATTATTTTGTCCATAAAGCACGTCACCTTGCCACCATGTATCAAAAGAACCTTCGGTAGTTCCACCTTCATTCCCAGTTCCCTCTTCTATTTCGCGCCATCCTTGTTTTGGCCAAGTAACAATTTCAATATCACTATTTTCAAAACTATCGATTAAATATCCGTATCCTTTAAGATTTTCATTTGTTGCTTTAACTAATGGTATTTCAATTTCTTTTGTCATTATTTTGTTAGCTTAATGTTAATCCCAATTCAGTAACGACTTCTTTTACAGCTTTTATTGTATCCATCATGTCTTGTTCATCTAAATTACCAATACACCCAATTCTAAAAGTTTCTGCCACTGTTAGTTTTCCTGGATAAATTAAAAAATCTTTTTCACTAAGAGCATTATAAAATTTCTCAAAGTTAAATTTAGGATCATTAGGTTGTTTAAATGTAATAATAATTGGTGCTTGCAAATTATCAGGAAGTAGTTGCTCAAATCCCAACTCTTTCATTCCATTACAAATAATTTGACAATTTTTTTTATATCTTTTACCTCTTCCCTCTACCCCACCTTGTTGTTTATGTTCCTCAATCGCTTGATTGAATGCAGCCAATACGTGTGTAGGAGGTGTAAATCGCCATTGTTTATTTTTTTCCATTGCTTGCCATTGATCATATAAGTCTAGACTTAGTGAGTGACTATTGCCTTTTGCATTTTGAATAACTTCATTTTTAACAAGAATGAAACCAACACCTGGCACACCTTCTAAGCATTTGTTTGATGAAGCGGCTACAGCATCAAAAGTAATTATTTTAGAACTTAAGGGTAATGCACCAAAGGCACTCATTGCATCGATGAATAACGATAAATTTTTCCCTTCAACCAATTTTGCAATGTCTTCAATAGGATTTAAAATACCCGATGTTGTTTCACAATATACGGCAAAGACGTGTGTTAAGCTGTTGCTATCAATTAACTCTTCAATTTTATTGATGTCATGAACTTCATGTTCAGCAACTTCATATTCAATAAAATCTCTCCCTAAATATTTGCACATTTTTTTCATTCTTTGTCCGTAAGCACCATTGATCAGAATCAGAATTTTAGAATCTTTTTGAGTAAGAGAGCTCACCATCGACTCTACAGCAAAAGTTCCACTTCCCTGCATTGGAACACATTGATATTTATCTTCACCATCTATTAATTTAACAAGGGAATCTCTAATTGATGCATTGAGATCAATAAATTTTGTATCTCTCGAACCCCAATCATGAAGCATGGCCTCTTTTGTTGACATCGATGTCGTGAGAGGTCCAGGGGTTAATAATTTTTTATCCATTAAATATTTACTTAATAAATATTATTATAAATTTGATCAATCTTATTAAAGTTGGAATTGAATTTATTTTCTAATAAGTTAATTATAAATGAGAATGGAAGAAAATATTGTAGATTATCTCTTAGATCTTTTGAAAACAAAAGGTGCTGATATTCAATATGGTAATGAGGATGTGACTCAGCTTGAGCACGCACTCCAATGTGCTGAACTTGCTGAAAAACATAAATTACCAGGACCAACAATTGCTGCAGCATTACTGCATGATGTTGGCCACCTTATTTATGAGGACGGCGATCCCATTCATGAAGGGAAAGATGGTCATCATGAAAACTTAGGTGCTGATTTTTTAAAAAAATATTTTGGTGAAGATGTTATTTTACCAATAAGAGCACATGTTGATTCAAAAAGATATTTATCAAGTGTTGAAGAAGGTTATTATGATAGTCTATCAGAAGCATCGAAACTTTCGTTAAAAGTTCAAGGCGGTCCTTTCACAAAAGAAGAAGCAGATGCGTTTATAAGCAAACCTTTTATGGATGAGGCAGTAGAGCTTAGAAGATTTGATGATCTAGCAAAAATTCTAGATAAAAAAACTCCCGATGTTGAACATTTTCGCCCCTATTTAGAAGAAGCAAGACAGTCTTTTTTAGCTAAACAAGCGTAAATGCAATTTAGCAATTATGATTTTATTGACTCTAAGTCATTTGCAGGAAAAATTATATTAACTTCTTTTCCAGGTCTTAACTCTAATGGTTTATTTGAAGAAACAATTTTAGCAAACGAATTAGAAATATTTAAAAATAATAATTGTAGTTCTATTACTTCTTTTGTTGAAGATAGCGAATTTGAAAAATTGTGTGATAAAACTTTGTTTGTCAAAAATATTTATGAACATAAAATACATTGGTACCATTTACCCATTTATGACATGGGAGCACCAGATAAAGATTTTAAATATAAATGGGAAACAACAAAAGTTTTATTAAAGAACGAATTGATAGATGGTAAAAACATAGTTTTACATTGCCGTGGAGGAAAAGGAAGAGCTGGCACTATAGCTGCTATTTTACTTGTTGAATTTAATTATGAAAAACAAGAAGCTATTGATCTAGTACGATCAAGAAGAAAAGGAGCTATTGAGTCAAAAATCCAAGAAGATTTTATTTTTTCTTATCGAGCAGTTAATTAAAAAGAGACCGTTAAATTAAAAATATTTTCTAGAATAAATAAAACAATTAAAGAAATTAAAGCTGCAATTATAGGTAGCGTCATCCAACCCAAAGAAATTCTACCTGCAATTGACCATTGAACCTCTTTTCCTCCTTTTAAAAGACCAATTCCAATTACGCCGCCGACAACAGCTTGGGAACTTGATACTGGTACCAAAGGTATAGAGGGAAGATTTATAGATTGTAAAAAAGCACTTATACCCTGGGATGCAAATAAAAATAAAACAATAGAATGCGATATAACAACAATAAATGCTGCCACTGGTGTCATTTTTAAGAGATCATTACCCACGGTAAACATAACTCTTTTCGAGTAAGTAAAAACACCAACAGCTATTGCTAAACCACCCAGCAGAAATAATTGTTCTTTTGAGGAAAAGACAAATAAATTTCCAATAGTAACATCAGTAAACGGTGATATAGGTACGAAGACACCCATTACATTGGCAATATTGTTTGCACCTAAACTATAAGCACCAAAAGCACCCGCTAAAAGTAAAGCTGTTCTTGTATAGGCATCAAGTCTGAGAATATGTAACTTTCTATTGAGTATAACTCTTTTTGTAAAAGTAAATAAACCCATTGCAATAACTCCTGCAATAATAGGACAGAGTATCCATGTTCCTAAAATAGTAATTAAAACTTGAAGATTAGTTGAAGATCCCGTGTATAAATTCCAACCAACAATTGCTCCAACAATCGCTTGCGTTGTTGAAACAGGCAAGCCAACTTTAGTCATTAAATAAACAGATATTCCTGCAGCAACACATGCTGCAAAAGCACCAGGCAATGCATTAATAGCACCTAACTTTCCTAAGGTTTCTGTTGTACCTGCTCCGCTAATAATTGCACCTAGAATAACAAAGACACTACAAATTATTGCTGCACTTGTGAAACTAACCATTCGTGTTCCAACTGCAGTTCCAAAAACATTTGCTGCATCATTGGCACCAAGTGACCAACCTAAAAAAAGACCACCAAATAAAAAAATTAGAATTGTAATTTCCATTGAAAATTAAACGGAACGTTTAATAGCGTAAATTTGAACCTCGTCAGCTATGTCTTCTGCTTGATCACAAATACGATCAATCTTTTCTACAAAATATCGAAGATGCATTTTTTGATCTAGAGGTAATTCAGAATCAAAAATTCTTCTTGCAAGTGAACTAAATTTTATATCAGATTCTTTTTCATAAAAAGTTACTTTATGAGCATTATCTCTAACAGATTTAATATCTCTAAAAAATGATCGGACAGTCAAACAAAGTGACTCAACACAATTTACAACAGTCTCTGTTAACTCAATAAGATCTTCATGAAATTCTTTTGGAAAATTAGGTTTTTGAATAGAGAAGTGATAGCAATTTCCTTGGTACATTCCAATTAATTCGTCGATGTGTTCTAGAAGTCGTAACACATCACTTCTTGCATCTGGGATTAGTGTTTCTTCATAAAGAGTATGCTCAACATCTTTTGTAATTTTGTCGGCCTTACTTTCCATTTCTTTAACTTTTTCAACCATTTCCTCAAATTTACCATTGGCGGAATGATTGAGATAAGTTGGAACTATCGATTTAAATACTAAGCCCACTTCAGAGACAATATCAACAAACTCATCAATTTCTCTTTCAAGCTTTTTGGTATCACCAAATAATGATGCACTTTTTAATCCAAACATGGCGTGCTTATAGAACTTTTCAAAAAAAAAGAAAGAAATGTTAAATTTTTGTTACAATTTGATTAATATCTTTATCTTTAAGTAAAGTGTAATATTCGCAATATATAGAATTTAGGAGAAGATATGACAGATTTATCAATTAATAGAATTAAGTGGTTTAGCACCGCGTTAATTTTATCAGGAATATTATTAACCAATTTAAATGCGTATCCAATTAACATAATTATTCACGGTACAGGTGCTGTTGGTTGGTCAATTGTTGGTTATATGACAAAAGATAGAGCTCTGCTCACAAACTTTGGTTTACAACTCCCACTATTTATTTTTGGATATATTTATTTGCTAACATGAAAAATAAAAATATTCTTTTTATGTGTGTTGCTAATTCAGCAAGAAGTCAAATGGCTGAAGGAATTGCAAAAAAATTATATCCTAATTGCATTATTCAAAGTGCAGGATCAGTGCCCAAAGAAGTTAATCCTAATGCTATCGAGGTTATGGGTGAAATCGATATTGATATATCAAAACATTATTCAAAAGATTTTGAAAGTTTAGACAACAAATTTAGAGATGAATTAAATACCGTTTTTACGCTTTGTAAAGAAGAGGTATGTCCAGTTTTAAATTCCAAAGCTCAGATATTTTCAATACCATTTGATGATCCGGCATCAGATCATTTTAGTTCAAACCAATTAGATAAATTTAGAGAAGTAAGAGATTCAATTTTTGATAAATTGAAAGAACTAAAAAATTTATTTGAGAATTAATGAAGTTAAAAATTAATTAAATTTATAAAAATTTAATATTCCATTAATCTATCTGTAAACAATAAAATTTAAATGCTTCTTACCACTCACAGTATTATTTCCTCCTGCTAATTACCAATAATTGTGAGTGGGATTAATTTTTTATTTCTCCTTTTTCGAGTACTTTAACAATTGTTTAACATTATAAAATTAAGAATTTAAAGTAAATTTTATGAAAATTAATAAACCAGCGCTTACCTTTTCTAACTCCGAAGTTAATCCTGTTGGAAAGATTATTATTCAATTAACCGAATTGGGAACGGGTAAAATTAAGTTACGTAAGTTGTATGAGGATTATTTAAGAGAAAATTTACCTCCAGAGAATTTTTGGCATGATGCAATTGAAAGATTAGGTCTCCGTGTTCAGACACATTATCATTCTAAAAGTAATATTCCTAAAAATGGCAAACTTGTAGTAATCGCTAACCATGCATTTGGAATAGCTGATGGTCTTACAATATGCTCTTTAATTAGTAAAATTAGACAAGATTACAAAATTATTACGCATAAAGTTTTACAAGGAGCAGATCTTATTAAGAATAAAATTATTCCTCTTGATTTTTCAAAAAATAGAAATGCTTTAATAAATAATATCGCTGCACGTAAAGAATGCGAAGAACACTTAAGAAATAATGGGGCACTAATCATTTTTCCATCAGGATCAGTTTCAACGAAACCAAAATTAAAAAAAGGAATCAAAGCAATAGATCGTGAATGGAAACAATTTACTTCAAAAATAATAATGAAAACTCAATCACCTGTCCTCCCAATTTTTTTTGAAGGACAAAATAGCGAACTTTTTCATGTTGCTGATAAAATTGGGCAAGTCTTTCGATATTCTTTAATGATATATGAACTTAAAAGAAGAATGGGAAAAAAAATTGATGTTCATATTGGACAAAGAATACCCTTTGAAACCATAAAAGAAATTGGCAATCTTATAGAGATTACAAAATTTTTAAGGAATAGCACTTATAGATTAGATCCAAGTAATAAAAACTCAATATTTAATTAATACTTCTGTAAAAAAAAATTTAGTTAATGTAATTGAAATAAAATTTTAACAAATTCTTTCTATTATTTATTAATAAAATGAAAGATCAGCAATCAGTTTCATATTATAGAACTATATGGATATCTGATCTTCATCTAGGAACAGAAAATAGCAAGAGTGAAATGCTTCTTGAATTTTTGAGATCAACAGATTCAAAATATTTATTTTTAGTTGGCGATATTATTGATGCATGGAGAATGAAAAAAAAAATTTATTGGCATCAAACTCATAATGACATTATCCAGAAGATTTTGCGTAAAGCAAGAAAAGGTACAAAAGTAATATTTATCCCAGGTAATCATGACGAACTTGTGAAAAGTTACACAAGTTTTTCACTAGGGAATATATCAATAAAAAATAAGTTTACACACAAATTAGCTGATGGAAGAAATGCCCTTGTTTTACATGGTGATGAATTTGATGCAGTTATATTAAACGCTAAATGGCTGGCAAGTATTGGGTCATCTCTATACGAATTTATATTAAAGTTGAATAACTATCTAAATTTTGTCAGAAGAAAACTAGGTCTATCTTATTGGTCATTATCTCAATTTCTCAAACATCAAACAAAAAGAGCCACGAATTTTATTTCTAACTTTGAGTTTGCCGTATCTGATAGTGCTAAAAGAGCAAATGCTGATGTTGTTGTGTGCGGCCATATTCATAAGCCCATTATAAAAAAATTAAATGGAGTTTTATATTGCAATGATGGTGATTGGGTTGAGAGTTGTTCTGCGCTAGTGGAAAATAATGAGGGACAATTATCCCTTATTGACTGGTCAATTGAAAGAGAAAAAATTTTTCAACATAAACATAACAAACTAGCAGAAAGTGTATTAGTGTGAAAAAATTAGCGATCATTACCGATGCTTGGCTTCCCCAAGTTAATGGTGTGGTAAATACATACCAACATATTAATCCATTTTTAAAACAAAAGTATCAAATTGAAGTACTCCACCCAATGATGTTTACTAATTTTAGTTATCCTTGGTATAAGGAAATAAAAATAGCAATTAATACAAAAAAAATAACAGAAAAATTTTTTGGTGATTATGATCCAGATGTTATACATATTGCCACTGAAGGACCAGTTGGAATTGCGGGGAAAAAATTCTGTGAGAATAATAAGTTGAGATATACAACCTCTTTTCATACGAGATTTCCAGAATATATAGAGCAAAGAATAATGATACCAAAAATAATTGGGTACTCTTTTTTAAAAAATTTTCATAAAAATGCATGTAATGTATTGGTCCCAACAATATCTATGCGTAACGAATTAACTAAATATCAATTTCAAAATCTTAAAATTTGGTCAAGGGGAGTTAATACTGAATTATTTAATCCTTTAAAAAGAAAAAAGGGAATGAAAAAGTATATTGTTTACATTGGTAGGGTTTCATTAGAAAAAAACATCGAAGCGTTTTTAGAAATAAGAACTAAGATGCATAAAATTGTTGTTGGAGATGGTCCAGAAAAGCAACGATTACAAAATAAATATCCATATGTGTCTTTCGTTGGGATGAAAAAAGGTCTAGATCTAGCAAACTATTATGCAAATGCTGAAGCATTGGTATTCCCATCCAAAACAGATACATTTGGAAATGTAATTTTAGAGTCTTTAGCCTCTGGCACACCAGTGGCTGCTTACCCAGTAACAGGTCCTAAAGATATTTTAAAAAACTCATTAATTGATAGCCTTGATAATAATATTGAAAACTCACTTAATAAAGCCTTAAAGATTGATAGAAAAGATTGTAGAAAATTTGCAATGCAATTTACTTGGGATAAATGTGCAAATCAATTTCTATCAAATGTTGTAAATGCAAAAAATTAATTTTAAAATTATAGTTACTAAGAAGTAAGAGATTCAATTTTCAAAAATTGAAGGAACTAAAAAATTTATTTGAAAACCAATAAATTAAAAAATTAGTTTAATTTATAAAAATTTAATATTCTATTAACACGTCTGTAAAAAATAAAATTTAATTACATCTTACCACTCGCAGTATTATTTCTTCCTGCTTATGTCCAATTATTGTGAGTGGGATTAAATTCCATTTTCAAATTTTTAAATTAGACTTAGCTCTAGATTTGAGTTTTGCTGAACCCCTCCCAGACAAGCTTGGATTTTTGATAAAAAAATTGTGAGAGGAAAATTTTTTTTCTTTGCTTGATATTTCTTTTTTCTGATAATTGCCATTACTCAACATTTGCCAAGAATTTGTATTATCTGCCATACTGGCAATTAAGATCTGATTTAATATTTGTTCATGTACAGTTTCATTTTCAATAGGGATGAATGTTTCAACCCGCCTATCTAGATTTCTTTGCATTAAATCGGCAGAAGAAATAAACAAGATATTTTTTCTATGAGGGAATTTATGACCGTTATAAAAACAATATATTCTCGTATGTTCTAAAAAACGACCAATTATACTTTTAACAACTATATTTTCCGATAGATTTTCTTTACCAGGTATTAGAGAGCAAATTCCTCTTATCAACAATTCAATTTTTACATTTTTTTGAGATGCTTTATAAAATTCATCAATAATTTGTTTATCAACAAGAGAATTACACTTACATACTATTCCAGATGGTTTATTTTTTCCAGCATTTGTAATTTCATTTCTAATTAGTTCATTTAATTTGTTTCTTGCAGTTATTGGAGAATATACTATTTTTTTTATTGTGGTTGGTTCTGAATAACTAGTTAAATAATTAAACATTTTTGCAGCATCATTTGTTAATGTTTTGTCACAGGTGAAGTAAGATAAATCCATATAAACTCTTGCATTTCTTGGGTGATAATTACCTGTTCCATAATGTGCGTAATTTACAACAGAATTCATTTGCTTCCTTGTTACAAGTGTAATTTTTGCATGAGTTTTCATATCAATATTGCCAAAAACAACTTGCGCTCCAGCTAATTCTAATTCTTTTGCCCATTTTAAGTTACGCTCTTCATCAAAACGTGCTTGCAACTCTATAATGACAGTTACTAATTTTCCTTTTTGTGCTGCTCTAACTAAACTTGCTTCTATTGGTGAGTCATCAGTAGTTCGGTATAAAGTATGTTTTATTGATAAGACTTTTGGGTCATCTGCAGCTTGATCAATAAACTGAGTCACTACTTCAAAAGATTCAAAAGGGTGATGAATAACAATATCTTTATTTGCTATAGCTTTAAAATAATCATTTTTAAAATCTTTAATTCTTTCAGGAAATCGTACCTTAAATTTTGGAAAAAATAATTTTTTAAAATCTTTCAAAAAAATTGACTCTATACTCGAAAGATTAACGGGTATTGGCAGTTTATATGTATTTACATCCTTATAGTTAAGTTTTTTATTTATGAATTTAATTAAGTGACTAGATATACTTTCATCAAAATCAATTCTTATTACCTCTTGTCTTCTTCTCTCAAAAATAGCTTTTTGAAATACTAAAAATAAATCTTCTCCCTCACCACCTAATTCTAATTCACTATTCCTAATTGGTCTAAAAACACCTTTATCCAAAACCCTATCACACTGGAAAATTTCTTTTAGAGAAATAAGTAGGGCTGTCTCCATAGATACAAAACGTGTTTTTTTACCAGGTAATTTAATAAATTTTTCTAATCCCTCTGGCACTCTCAGTATTCCATAAAAAGTTTTTTTATTATTTATTAAACGACATACTAAGGTTGTTTCTTTATTTGGTATAAAAGGAAATGGGTGAGATGGATCAATAATAATTGGCGTTAAAACTCCCCAATTATTTTCTTCTAAATAATTTTTAATAAATGTTTTATCTTTTGTTTTCAGTGTTTTTTCTACATCTATATGGATTTTGTTTTCTGAAAGCTCTCTTAGTAAATCTATCCATATTGATTTTATATTTGAAATCATCTTCGATGTTTCTTTATCTATCAGCTTGAGTTGTTGTTGTGGTGTTAATCCATCAAAACTTTTATTTCGTGAAAATTTTTGAACATTCAATCCTGCTACTCTAACCATAAAAAATTCATCTAAATTAGAGAATGCTATTGATAAAAATCTAACCCTTTCTAAAAGTGGAATTTTACTATCAGATGTCTGACTTAAGACTCTTTCATTGAATTTTAGCCAAGACAATTCCCTGTTTGCATAGTTATAAGTGGTATTTTTTTTTAACATAATTTTTTTTTATATTTTTTAGGTATAAAAAAAACATGTTCATAAAAAATTCATATTTCTTTAATAATTTTTATTTTTTGGTTTTAAAATTTTATCAATAGTCCAGCTATTTTTAAAGGATATTATAGCAAAAGCACAGGTTGGAAAATGTTCAATATTTGAATTACATAAAATATTAATTGATTCTATCAAACTAGGGTTGTGTCCAATGATAAGAGTATTTTTTTTTAATTTTTTAATTTTTCTTACAAGTATATTTGGTGGGCATTCATAAATATCGTTATCAATTGTAAATTTTACTGAGCGATCAAATGAATTAGAAATTATATCATATGTGCTAGTTGTTCTTTTAGAAGGAGAACATATTATCTGATTAATTTGAAATTTTCTTTTATCTAATATTTTAGAAAATTGTTTTGCGTTTCTCATACCTCTTTTATTCAGCGGCCTATCAATGTCATCAAGTTCTAAATTATCCCAACTAGATTTGGCGTGACGTAATAAATAGACTTGTAGCATTCGAGTTTAATACTTTAGATGTATACATTTCCATGGCTAAAAAGAAAAATAAAAATCCCATAACAGTTATTGATCTAGGCTCTAATACATTTAGACTAGTTATATACGCGCAAGCTATTCATCCTTTTCCAATACTTTATCAAAAAAGAGAATTCTTAAAATTAGGTGAAAGTATTAAAATAGGTAAACTCCCATCGATAAAAATAAAAGAAGCTATAAAATGCTTAGAAGAATATATTAAGATTGCAAAAGATTATGAGTCCTCAGATATTCATATGATTGCAACGGCCGCAATTCGTGAAACAATAAATGGAAAAGAAATTATTGAACCCTTCAAGAAAAAAAAGTCAGTTAGAGTAGAAGTGCTCTCACCAAAAAATGAGGCTAAATGCGGATCCCTAGGTGTAATTAGTTCAATAAAAAATCCAATCGGTTTAGTTGCTGACTTGGGAGGTGGAAGTTTAGAACTTAGTACTATAAAAAATGAAAACATACTTGAAACTAAAAGTTTAAAAATTGGCATCTTAAGAAGTGAATCTGATATGTACAAAACTACTAAAATTAAATTTGATAATTTTTTATTTTCTAAATTTAAAAACCAATCTCTTAAATTTTCTAAAAACGTAGAAAATATTTATGTTATTGGAGGCATGTGGCGCAATCTTGCAAAACTTCATTTGCACCTAAATGGAATCAAGAAAAATAAATTACATGGGTACATGATACCATTTTCAGAGTTAGAAATATTTTATCACAAATTATACTCTATGGAAAAAAAACAAATTCAAAAATTGAATGTTGTCCAACCCAATCGATTAGATAAATTAAAATTATCTACATATATTTTATTTAGCCTTGCTTCATTTTATAACATTAAAAATATTATTTTTGTAAGATATGGAATCCGTGAAGGCTACTTGTACAATATGTTGAACTAATTTTTAAAAAACAATCTAACAATAACTGTAGCAATAAGAGCACCAATAATCTGAGCTAAAATAAAACCTAGAACACTTGATGGACTTATCCCACTAAAGCTATCTGTAAACATTCTTCCTATAGTTACTGCTGGATTTGCAAAACTTGTTGATGAAGTAAACCAATATCCTGCGGTAATAAATAGAGCTACACCAATAGCTATTCTTTCCTTGTTTACCTCTTTTAATATAAAAATAGTTAATAATAATCCAACAGTTGCAATTATTTCTGAAAAGAATTTAAATACCCCAACTCTTTCATTGAGTGACCATTCAATTATAGGATATTCAAAATACCAATTTGCAGTTAAACAACCAAATATAGCAGCAATAATCTGAGTAATAATAAAAATTATTCCGTAATTAATAGGAATATTTTTTTGGATAATATCACTTAATACAACAGCAGGATTAAAGTACGCTCCTGAGATATTAATAAACATAGAAATAATTACATATAAAATGGCACCTGTTGCGATAGTGTTTCCTAGTAATATTATACCAAGGTCATTTGACATTAACTCTCCCATAATTCCACTACCTACAACTGTTAGTACAAGAAAATATGTCCCGATAAATTCTGCTAGTATTTTTTGTCTTAAAGAAAATGTCACTATCAAATTACCCTAAATAACTAAACGTTTACCATGAATTCTAAAAATTCATTCACACAATTGTCCCAAGTTAATTTAAGAGTAAAATTTCTACAATCAACTCTTTTTACTTTAAGTGCCTTCTTAACTGATTGTAACAAGTTATTATCTAAAGTGTTAATCTTTTCATCTGTTAACACATCTATGGGCCCGGTTACTGGATATGCAGCAATTGGTGTTCCACTAGCCAATGCTTCAAGTATTACATTTCCTAAAGTGTCTGTTTTAGAAGGAAAGACAAATACATCTGCGTTTGCATAATATTTCGCTAGTTCATCTCCAGTTTTTACACCGACAAAATTTACTTCAGGATATTTATTAATATATTTTTGTAATTCGGGACCATCACCCACAACAGTTTTATTATAATTTCCTTTAAGTTTTAAAAATTCTTCAATATTTTTTTCAATTGCTACTCTACCAACATAAGTCAGTTGTCTATCTTTACTGTTTGTGTCTCTTTTATTTGGATTAAATAATTCTGTATCAACACCTCTATTCCAAACTACTAAATTTTTAAAATCATATTTTTTTAACTCATTTAGCATTGAAACTGATGGAACAAGAACTCTTTCTGAATCACTATGTAGTCTTCTTAATATGGAGTATGTAAATCTCTTTGGGATAAAAGCTCTTTGCTTCATGTAGTCAGGAAAACGGGTGTGAAAGGAAGAAGTGTATTGTAGTTTATTTTTAAGGCAGTACTTACGACCAGCAAAACCTACTGGACCTTCAGTCATTATATGAACAATATCTGGATTAAATTCTTTAAAAAATTTTTCAGTAACTTTTTTAGTATTGTAAGAAATTTTTATTTCTTTGTACCTAGGATAACTAAAATTATTAAACATCTCAGGATGTAATATTTTAATTTCAAAACCTTTTTTTTCTAGAATAGGTATAACGCTTTGAAATGTCGTAACTACGCCATTTACCTGAGGAACCCACGCATCACTAATTAACGCGATTTTTTTAGGCTGCATCCTCTTTTATTTTTCGTCTTTCTTCTAAAGAAATTAATTTTAATTTTTCTCTTTCTTCGGGCCAATTAAGAATTGATAAATTGCCAATTTCATCTTCAACGAGTGCTGTGCAACTTTCAATCCAGTCACCATCATTACAATAGAGAACACCATTTAATTCCTTTATTTCTGGTCTATGTATATGCCCGCACACAACAATATCGGCATTTTCTCTTCTAGCTCTGTCAGATACAGCAAACTCAAAGTTACTAATAAAGTTTGTTGCATGCTTAGTTTTCTTTTTTAAATATTGAGACAGTGACCAATAAGACAAGCCCATCTTTCGTCGAATAAAATTGAATACATTATTTAACTTTAGTAAATATTCATAAAGTGCTGATCCCACTTTGGCTAACCACCTCGCATTAATTATCACAGCATCAAATTCATCTCCGTGTGTAATCAGTACTTTCCTTCCATCAGCTAATTGATGCGTATCTTCATTTTTTATTGAAATTTCTCCAAAGGAAAAATTTGTAAAATCTTTTAATACTTCATCATGATTTCCTGGGATAAGCACTACCCTAGTTCCATTTTTCGCTTTCTTTAAAACTTTTTGAACCACGTCGTTATGTTCTTGTGGCCAATACATTTTCTTACGCATGCGCCATCCATCAACAATGTCGCCTACTAAAAATAAATATTCCGAATCTGTTTCTTCTAAGAATTCTAAAAGCATTTTGCTTTTACAACCACTGGTTCCTAGATGGGTATCCGAAATCCAAATTGTGCGGTAAAATTTTTTATTACTTTCAAATTTCATTAATTAAAGATTTGTTCTTATACATAAAAGTATCATTTTATAATACAATTTATTATTATATGTGTGTATTGTATAAAAATAACAGTATGACGCAGAAAATTTGGTTTAAAAAAAAATCACCCCTTCACGGTTCTGGATTATTTGCAAAAACTAATATTAAAAAAGGCCAGAAAGTAATCCAATATATTGGTGATAAAGTTACTAAAAGAGAGGGTGACAAAAGAGCAGATAAACAAATCCGCAAAGCAAAAAAAGATAAAAATAACGGCATGGTCTATGTTTTTGAACTAAACAAGCGATACGACATAGACGGTGATGTTGATTATAACTTTGCAAAATTTATTAATCACTCATGTAATCCGAATTGTGAAGTAGACATCATAGATAATGAGATTTGGATTTCTTCTATTAAACGAATAAAAAAAGGAGACGAACTTTTCTATAACTATGGTTATCCTTTTGATACAGATTTTATGGATCACATTTGTAAGTGTGGTTCTAGAAATTGTGTAGGTTATATTTTAAGTGACAATGATTGGCCAAAATTAAAAAAATATGAAAAAAAAACTAAGACTAAGTCTAAGTAAGATACCTTCGATTATTATTGCAATTGATACAAATAAGGAAATAATTTTTTACAATAATGCAGCTAAACAAAAATTTTTATTTATAGATGAAGGAAGAGATCTCAATAATATTATTAGATCAACAGAGTTAAATACTTTTATTGATAAAGCCTTTAGGGAGAAAGAAGATTTTAGGTTTGAATTCACCCCATCTAATTTTAGTGATATGTATTTTATTGCTGACTTAATATTTGTTGAAAAAGATTATGAAGAATTATTAATATCACTAAACGATCAAAGTCTTCTTAAAAACTACGAACAAATGCGAACAGATTTTGTGGCTAATGTAAGTCATGAATTGAGAACTCCTCTTTCCTCAATTCTAGGCTATGTTGAAACAATTAAAAATTCACTCAATGAAGATAAGAACAAAGACAAAACGGTTGGTAAATTTTTAGACACAATGGAAGATCAGGCTTGGCGTATGACTAGATTAGTCGAAGATTTATTATTACTAAGTAAATATGAGACTGAAGATAAGCCGATAGAATTTCAAGAAGCGAATATAAGGCAATTAATTGATGGCGTAGTAGATAATTTACAAAACAAGTTAATGGCAAAAAAAATTGAAGTTCAAATCAAGGATGATTTTGATAAGTCTACAATATCAGCAAACAAAGATGCTTTGATTCAAGTTTTTTTAAATCTAACTGATAATGCAATCAAATATAGCAAAGAAAATTCTACTATTGAAATTGAGCTTGAGAGTGTAATTGATGACAATACCACCTTTTGCCAAATAAGTTTTATAGATAAGGGAGAAGGCATATCGAAAGAGCATTTAACTAGACTTACTGAAAGATTTTATAGAGTAGATAAAAATAGATCTCGAAATCAAGGCGGTACGGGTTTGGGTTTATCTATTGTTAAACATATAACTAATAGGCATAATGGTAAATTATCGATAAAAAGCAAGGTAGATAAGGGTTCAACATTTACTATTTCTTTACCAGTATTTCAGCAAACTGTAATAAATCCTTAATATATATTCTTTAGGACAACCTTATTTTAAATGAGGCTTAATATGAAAAATTTAATCAAATTAATTGCTGTCCTTGCTTTATTTGGAACTACTTCAGTTTCAGCAAGAGACTATATTTCAATTGTAGGATCTTCTACAGTTTATCCTTTCGCTACTTTAGTTGCTGAAAAAATGGCATCTCAAGGAATGAAAGCACCCGTAATTGAATCAACTGGTTCTGGTGGAGGACACAAATTATTTTGTGCAGGTGTTGGAGTTGAACATCCAGATATCACTAACTCTTCAAGAGCACAAAAAGATAAAGAATTCAAACTTTGTCAAGATGGTGGTGTAACCGATATCATCGAAGTTAGAGTTGGTAATGATGGTATAGCTTTTGCATACGCTGCAGATTATGAATGGAAATATACTAACGGTGCTACAATGAAAGGTGGCATTGATTTAACTAAAGAAGAAATCTGGCAGGCAATGGCTAGAGATAATGCAAATGCTCCAACAACTTGGTATGAAATAGATAAAAGATTACCAAAAGTTGAAATTTCTATCATGGCACCTCCTCCAACTTCTGGAACAAGAGATGCATTTGACTCACTTGTAATGAAAAAGGGTTGTGTTAAAGATATGTTAGTTGCTGACGGTGATTGTCAAGCGTATCGTGAAGATGGCCATGTTATTGAAGGTGGTGAAAATGATGAACTGTATGTTGAGCATATAACTAAAGAACAAGGTGCATTCGGTATCTTTGGTTATAGTTTTGTATCTAATAATTCTGATAAAGTTAAAGCGTCAATGATTAACGGTGTTGAAATCTCTATGGAAGGTATCCAAGATTATTCATATCCAATAGCAAGACCTTTATTCTTCTACATTAAAAAAGCACACATTGGTGTTATTCCTGGTTTAATGGATTATGTTAATGAGTTTGTAAGTGAAGAAGCAACAGAAGGTTACTTACTAGATGCTGGACTTGTTCAACTAAGTCCTGCGGATAGAGCAGCTGTTCTTGATGCTATTTCTAATCAAACAAATTATAAATAAAAATCTTAAATTTTTATAAAATGGGGGCATACAAGCCCCCTTTTTTTTAATACTAAGTTATAAATGTTTTTTTGGTCTTTAGTTTTAATTGCAGTCGGAATTTTCTCATCCTTTATATACGGAAGATCAAGAATTAAATTAAACTCTAAAAAACAAGGTACGAAAAGCAAATCTCTTCCCAATTATTACGCACAATACGTTTTAATGTGGTGTTTGTTTCCTGCACTAATTGTTTATTTTTCATGGGCTATTTTTCAAGAACAGATTATTCAAAACATAGTTATTAGTAACTTTGAATATATTGAGGGCGCAGTTTACAACGAAGGATTATTGTTAGCAGAGATTAGAAATGTTGCTAATAACCCTTCTTTTGCTGATGGTAAATCTATAGAAATAATTAATGCTGCAGCTCATTATTCTTCCTTAAGACAAATAAGTCAAATATCTTTTTATACCTCAATAATCATTATAATGTTACTTGGAGCCTTATACGCTTCACAAAAATTAAAACCAGAATTTCATGCTCAACATACAATTGAAAAATATATTCAATATATACTTATATTTTGTTCATCTGTTGCTATTTTCACTACAATAGGAATAGTTTTTTCACTAATATTTGAAAGCCTTCGCTTTTTTGCAGAAGTATCAATCTTCGAATTTTTATTTAGTACTGAGTGGTATCCTTTTATTCCAATTAGAGAAGGTCAAACAGCTGCAGAGGGATCCTTTGGTGCAGTACCAATATTTGCTGGAACATTTTTAGTAATGGTAGTAGCCATGTGTGTTGCGGCACCTCTTGGATTATTAACAGCAATTTATTTAGCAGAATACGCAAGTCAAAGAGTTAGAAAAATAGTTAAACCTCTTCTCGAAATTTTGGCAGGGATACCAACAATAGTTTACGGGTTCTTTGCTTTTGTTAGTGTTGCACCTTTCGTTAAAGCATTTGGACAATCAATTGGAATTGATGCTTCACCAACAAGCGCTCTTGCAGCCGGCATGGTAATGGGGGTTATGATTATTCCTTTTATTTCTTCTTTATCTGATGATGTAATAAACTCTGTTCCACAAAGTCTAAGGGAAGCATCTCTTGGTATTGGCGCTAATAAAGCAGAAACTATTAAAAAAGTAATTTTACCAGCAGCTTTACCTGGAATTGTAGGAGCATTTTTATTAGCAATATCCAGAGCGATAGGGGAGACTATGATTGTTGTAGTTGCAGCAGGCACAGCCCCCAATCTTACGGGCAATCCTTTTGAAAACGTAACAACAGTTACAGTTCAAATTGTTGTGGCCTTAATAGGTGATCAAGAATTTGATAACCCAAGAACATTATCAGCATTTGCTTTAGGATTAGTTTTATTTGTTATTACATTATTTCTTAACATTATAGCTCTACAAATAGTAAAGAGATACAGGGAGCGTTATGAATAATTCTATTGCTAAAGAAAAAATTGTTTCTTTGAGAAAAAAGAGAAGCTTAGAAGATATGCGATTTAAGTATTACGGCTTTACAGCTATGTGTTTATCTTTAGCAGTTTTAGTTTTTCTTTTGTATACAATATTTTCTAAAGGATACACTGCTTTTCAAAAAACAATTGTTCTCCTAGAAGTTGATTATAATCAAGAGGTTTTAAAACTAACACCTGACTCTTCAGATGAAGATATGGAAAAAGGAAAATTTTTTAGAGTTAAAAAACAGGCTATTGAAAATTTTTTCCCTGATCTCTCAAAATCAGATATTAAATTAGTAAAAAAATTATTTTCTATAAATGTAGATAAGGAAATTAAAGACTACTTCTTAGATAATCCTGAAGTTATTAATACTAAGCAACAAATTTGGGTAACCGCCCATAGTGATGTGGATCAACTATTAAAAGGTAATTCAAGAAGGGATGTGCCAGAAGATAGAAGAAAATTAAATGATATTCAATTAAGTTATGTTGATCAATTAGTTGAAGAAAATAGAGTTAAACAAGTTTTTAATAATTTCTTTTTTACTAAAGCAGATTCAAGGCATCCTGAAATTGCTGGTGTAGCTGGTTCATTTATGGGATCATTATTTACTCTTTTTACTGTTTTTATTTTATCTTTTCCAATTGCTATAGGAGCGTCTGTTTATCTTGAGGAATTTGCTCCAAAAAATAGAATAACTGAATTAATAGAAGTAAATATTTCAAATCTAGCAGCAGTCCCATCAATAGTTTTTGGACTACTTGGGTTGGGGGTATTGCTTAATGTTTTTGGTCTTCCAAGGAGTACACCGTTAGTTGGAGGGTCCGTATTAGCCTTAATGACGTTACCAACCATTATCATTGCCTGTCGAGCTTCATTGAAAGCTGTTCCTCCTTCAATTAAAGAAGGAGCACTTGCAGTTGGAGCAACAAAAACACAAGCGGTATTTCATCATGTCGTACCCCTTGCACTACCAGGGACTTTAACAGGGACTATTATTGGATTAGCACAAGCATTAGGAGAAACAGCACCACTAATAATGATTGGCATGATTGCATTTATTCCTAATATTCCAACTGGTTTAACAGAACCTTCAGCAGCACTACCTGTTCAAATATATCTTTGGGTGGAAAGTGCAGAAAGAGGTTTTCAAGAAAAATCAGCCGCAGCAATAATGGTAATTTTAATATTTTTGTTTATGATGAATGCCATTGCAGTGTTCTTAAGAAATAGATTTGAAAGGAAGTGGTAAAACATGAGTAACTCTAAAATATTGGCAAATGGTGTAGATGTATATTATGGATCCAAACAAGCTCTTTTTGGAATCTCAATGGATATCAAGGAGAAAGAAGTTACGGCATTAATCGGTCCTTCAGGATGTGGTAAATCAACTTTCTTAAGATGTATAAACAGAATGAATGATTTAATTGAAATATGTAAAGTATCGGGATCAATAAAAGTAGATAACGAAGAAATTATTAGTGAAAAAACCGATGTTGTAAGTCTAAGATCTAAAATTGGAATGGTATTTCAAAAACCAAATCCTTTTCCTAAATCTATTTTTGATAATGTTGCTTATGGCCCAACTATACATGGTTTAGTTGACTCAAAAAATGAATTAGAAGAAATTGTACATTCATCATTAAAAAAGGCAGGTCTATTTGATGAAGTAAAAGATCGATTAAATGAACCTGGAACAAGTTTATCAGGCGGTCAACAACAACGATTATGTATTGCAAGAGCAATTGCTGTTAATCCTGAAATAATCCTAATGGATGAACCTTGCTCTGCTTTAGATCCAATAGCAACTGCTATTATAGAAGAATTAATTGATGAGTTAAGATTAAACTATACAATTATTATAGTAACTCATTCTATGCAACAGGCAGCCAGGGTTTCGCAGAAAACATGTTTCTTCCATTTAGGAGAATTAATAGAAACGGGTGAGACAAACAAAATTTTTACAAATCCTGATAATACAAAAACACAGGATTACATTACAGGGAGATTTGGTTAATGAAACAAGAAGGACATATTGTAAAATCATATGATGAAGAAATTAGAGACATTAAAAATAATATTGTTGATATGGGCAGTTTAGTTGAAAATCAACTAAAAGACTCACTTCAATGTTTAAAGGATAAAGATACAGAATTTGCAGAAAAAATTATAGAAAACGATGATGTAATTGATAAAGCATATAATACTCTTGATCAAAGCTTAGTTGAAATACTTGGCAAAAGACAACCGATGGCTGCAGACTTACGAACAATTTTTTCAGCAATTAAAATCAATAAAGATCTAGAAAGAATAGGAGATCATGCAACAAATATTGCCAAAAGAGTAGCAGTAGCAGAAATAGTTTTGCCAGAAAAACCTTCGAGAGATATTATTAATATGGGTGCACAAGTAAATATAATGATTAGTGAAGTAATAAAAGCTTTTTTAGAATTTTCAGATCAAGCCGCAAAAAAAGTTTGGTTAATGGATAGACAAATTGATGAAGAATATCTTGGAATATTAAGACAACTATTAACCTACATGATGGAAGAACCAAAAAGAATCACAGCATGTACAAGTCTTTTATATATGGTTAAAGACCTAGAGCGAATTGGTGATTATGTACAAAATATAGCTGAAGATATTTATTATGCAGTTTCTGGTGAGCCCCTATTTGATGGTAATCCAGACCCAACCTGGGAAGCAATTCTTCCAAAGAAAAAATAAATTGTAATAGAATTGTAACAAAAATTTAATAGTAGAGATTCATGAAACTAAAAATGCTTATCGTCGAAGATGAAGAAGCATTACTAGATCTTCTTAAATTTAATTTTAATAAAGAAGGATATAAAATAGATACTGCAACGGACGGTGAAACTGCTTTAGAAAAAATATTATATAAACCACCTGACATAATTATTCTTGATTGGATGTTACCTAAACTATCAGGAATTGAACTTTGTAGAAGAATTAGAAAAAATAAAGAACATAAGAATATTCCTATCGTAATGTTAACAGCAAAAGGCGAAGAAGAAGATAAACTTCGCGGCTTAGAAACTGGAGCAGATGATTACATAACAAAACCTTTTTCGGTTAACGAATTAGTGGCAAGAGTAAAAGCTGTTCTTCGACGAATTAGACCAATGTTTGTAGATGAAGTTTTAACTTATAAAGGAATAGTAATTGACCTTGTATCTCACTCAGCATCACGAGATGGAGAAACTCTTCATCTTGGTCCAACAGAATTTAATTTATTAGCTTTCTTCATGGAAAATATTGGTCGTGTCTTTAGCCGCGAACAATTACTTAATCATGTTTGGAAAAATGAGGCCCATGTAGAACCTCGAACAGTTGATGTTCATATAAGAAGACTGCGAAAGGCCATTAATAATGACGTAAAAGAAGATTTTATAAGAACCGTGAGATCAGCAGGATATTGTTTTGGCTCGTAATTAAGCCATAAATTTCACTTATACAAATCACTTACCAAACTATAAAACCACCATATGAAGAGTCTTTTTAGATCATTCTTTACTGTCAGCTTTTATACATTTTTAAGTCGAGTATTAGGTTTTATTCGTGACATATTAATAGCAAGATACCTTGGATCGACAGTCATTGCAGATGCCTTCTTCGTAGCATTTCGTATTCCTAATTTCTTTCGCCGTGTCTTAGCGGAAGGAGCATATAGTGCTGCATTAATCCCAGTTTTCTCTGGTGTTGTTCTCAATCCAAAAGATGAACGCGAGGCTTCTGATTTTGTTGAAAACACGACCTCAATGTTACTTTTTGCTACGCTAGTTTTAACGATCCTTTTTTTCTTTGGAATGCCTTATATCATTCAAGTTTTAGCACCTGGATTTACCGATAGTAGAGAAGCCTATGATCTTGCCGTCCATTTTGGAAAAATAATTTTTCCCTATATTATTTTTATTTCCTTAGCTGCTCACTTTGCCTCAATTAATAATGTTCATGAACGTTTTGCGGCTGGTGCATTTGCTCCTGCGATTTTGAATATAAGTTTTATTCTATCATTATTCTTTTTAACACCTTTTGTAACTACTGCAGGTCACGCTTTATCGTACGGTGTATTAATAGGAGGAGTTTTACAATTTCTATATTTATATAGATCAGTTTTAAATTTTTACCGACCACGTATTCGTATTCCAGTTTTAAATGAAAAGTTAAAAAAGTTTTTCAAATTATTTTTACCAGGCGTTTTTGGTTCAGGTGTTATTCAATTAAATATTGTCATTGGAACTATCATTGCTTCTTTTTTACCTGTTGGTGCTATTAGTCATATTTATTACGCGGATCGTCTTAACCAATTACCACTTGCTATTTTTGGAATAGCACTTGGTATTGTTCTTTTACCAAGTTTATCAAAAGCTATTAAACAATCAGATCAAGAAACAACAAATAATATTCAAAATAGATCTATTGAATTTTCGTTATTAATTTCTTTACCATCAGCCATAGGATTATTTATTTTAGCTGAACCCATTATTCACATTTTATTTGAACGAGGTGCCTTTGTAGAAGAAGATACTTTTTATACTGCTAAAGTTCTCAGTTACTTTGCTTTAGGTCTGCCTGCTTACATTATAATTAAAGTTTTAGTTTCCTGTTTTTTTGCAAGAGAAGATACTAAAACACCTCTCTATATATCTATTGTCAGTGTGATTACTAATGTTGTGTTATCGCTACTTTTAATTGGATCAATGAGAGAAATGGGCATTGCTGTTGCAACAGCAATTAGTGCATGGGTAAATGCATTATTACTCTATTTCTTTTTAGCTATTAGAAATCATATGAAATTTGATGATCTATTAGTAAGGAATTCTATCAAAATTTTACTAAGTTCATCCTTATTATTTGTAGGAATATACGTATTAAATGGACTATTCTTTACAAATATAAGTGGTAATTCAGTGATATTAAATTCGGCACTTTTACTTCTGATGATCTTTTTAGCTATAATTATTTATTTTGGATTAGTAATTGTGTTAAAAGTCCTATCGGTAAATCAGTTAAGAGAATATTTAAAAAAATAATATGGAAAAGCCAACAAAAAGAATACTGTCCGGTGTCCAACCATCTGGTGATCTTCATTTAGGAAATTATCTTGGCGCCATAAAAAATTTTGTTACTCTTCAAAAAGAATATGAATGTTTTTTTTGTGTTGTTGATTTACATGCAATTACCGTTTGGCAAGATCCAAAAGTTTTAGCAAATAAAACAAGAGAAGTAACAGCTGCCTTTATTGCTTCTGGCATTGATCCAAAGAAAAATAATATTTTTGTTCAATCACAAGTTCCTCAACATGCACAGCTTGGATGGTTGTTCAATTGTGTTGCGAGGATGGGATGGTTAAACCGTATGACACAATTTAAAGATAAGGCAGGTAAGAATAGTGAGAATGTATCTGTTGGTTTATTTTCTTATCCAACATTAATGGCAGCAGATATTTTAATCTATTTAGCAACGCACGTTCCTGTCGGTGATGATCAAAAACAACATTTAGAATTAACAAGAGATATCGCACAAAAATTTAATAATGATTTTAAAACAGATTTTTTTCCTATTCCTGAACCGTTAATTTTAGGAGAGGCTACAAGAGTGATGAGCCTTCGTGATGGTTCAAAAAAAATGAGTAAATCAGATCCATCTGATTATTCGAGAATCATGTTAACTGATACTGCAGAAAATATTACCCAAAAGATTAAAAAAGCAAAAACAGATCCTGAACCATTACCACAAGATAAAACTAGTTTATCAAAAAGACCGGAAGCAGAAAATCTAATATCTATTTTTGCTTCTTTGCAAGATACATCTATTGAAAGTGTTATTAAAGATTACGCGGGTAAAGAATTCTCCACCTTTAAAAAAGATCTGGCAGATTTATCCGTATCTAAATTGGAGCCTATTACCAGTGAAATGAATAAACTTATGAATGATGTTTCTTACATCGATTCTATTTTAAAACAGGGTCAAGATAATGCTATTGCAGTAGCAGAACCAGTTTTACAGAAAACAAAAGAAATTATTGGTTTTTTAACATAAAAAATTCCCCAAAATTTGTATTTTTTTACAGAATATTCATACTAAAGACATATTAATAACTATATATAAGCCATATGTTTATACAAACAGAACAAACGCCTAATCCTCAAACTTTAAAGTTTTTACCGGGCAAAGTTGTTATGGATGATGGGACAGCTTTCTTTCAAAATATTGGAGAAGCTGCTAACTCACCATTTGCTAAACGATTATTTGACGTAGAAGGAGTGGAAGGAGTGTTTTTTGGCAGTGATTTTATTACTATAACAAAAGGACAATCCCTAGATTGGCAAGTTATGAAGCCATTAATATTAGGTTCAATCATGGATCATTATAACTCAGGTGAAGAAACAATTACCGCTGTAAAGAAAAGTGATGACTCTTTAAAAGTTGATGAGGAAAATGATACCGATATTGTAAAACAAATCAAAGAGCTTCTTGATACAAGAGTAAGACCTGCAGTAGCCATGGATGGCGGAGACATCATATATGATAGTTTTAAGGATGGTGTCGTCTATCTTCATATGCAAGGCGCATGTTCAGGATGCCCTAGTTCGACAGCAACACTTAAAATGGGAATAGAAAATATGCTTAAGCATTATGTTCCTGAGGTACAAGAAGTTAGACCTATTGATGCATAAAATTTTTTTATATCCTTTGGTTGTAATTGGTTTAGCGATTACAATACCAACTATTGCCTTTGAAGAAAAACCTTCAACACTAGATATTAAATATAAATTAAATGCAGAATTAGATGAGCTTGTTTTAAATTATTGTAAGACTTATGACTCATATACGGTCAACAAACTTTATTCAGAAAAAGATATCTTAAAAAATGATATTCTAAATAAACTAAAGAAGAAGAAATTTTTAGTAAATATTAAAATTAAACCATTAAACCCAAAGTCATATTCTGGTATTGAAAATAATGCACGAGTTAATTTAGTTACAAATTTATCTGAAAAAGACTTTTTACATTTAAATGAACAAAAACAACAATTTGTTAAAACAGTTCTACCCTTAATCATAAATGAAAATCAAAAAATCTTATCAAACAGAAATGATCTGATTGTTTTACGTGCTAAGCTTGTTGAAAACAATTCATTAAATAACTACGAATTAAATAAACTAAGAAAAATCTCTAAAAAATATAAAATAGAATTCGATAATGAGCATAAAATAGAAATTATTGATAAACTTCTTTTAAGAGTAGAAATGATCCCGAATTCTATTGTTTTAGCTCAAGCTGCAATTGAAAGTGGCTGGGGATCATCTAGATTTGCGCAGGAATACAATGCATTATTTGGTGAATACACATATGATAATTCTAAAGGGGTTGTTCCACTGGAAAGAGAAAATGGCGACACTCATTTAATCAAAGCATTTAATTCTTATAATAATAGTGTTACCTCTTACTTTAATAACATTAATTCTCATTACGCATATGAAGATTTTCGTGAAATCCGAAATATAATGAGAGAAAGAAATAATTTCTCAAATGTTAACTTACTTGTTGAAAGATTAAGTACTTACGCAGAAGATGAGAATTATATTAGAACAATTAAACAAGTAATTAAAACAAATAACTTTGGTATTTTTGATCAAAAAATTATTTCGTATTAATTAAAAGTAGAATTGGTGTCCAAACCATCTCCAATTTCCATCACTATCTTTAACAGTACAATTCATTCTTGATCTTCCAGGTGATAATTCTCTTGAAAGTCTTATTTCAATCCTTTCATTAAATTTATAAACTTCCCTATCAACTTGACCTTTGCTATCAAATACAAAGCAATCCAGAGATTTAGCCTTTTTTTCATCAAGAAGAGAAAAACCTATAAATGGTGGATTTTGCTCAATTGTTGGATTTTTAGGTATAAAGTCGTAAACCCCTAAACCTTTTGATGATGCAGCAAACTTAACTCTGTCTATTTCACCATATCTTTCATTTAAGGAAAACCTTGGCAGGTAATACATATTTGAAGTTTCATTTATTATTCCGGAATGCTGACCAAATGCAACTTTAAACTTGTATTCTTTTAGTAATTTAATAATTTCATCTGTTGTCTCCCCATATGGAAATGCGAATAAAGTTGGTATTTCCCCAAGTTCATTTAGAAAAATTTTATTAGATGTTTCTATTTCTTTTCTTACTTCTTCGATACTAATATCTGGCATATGAGCATGTGTATGAGAGTGTGCACCAATTACTACACCTTCTTCTTTAAGTTTTCTTATCTGATCCCAGTTAATATATTTTGTATTATTTGAAATTGTCCCCGTTGTTACAAATAAGGTTACGGGAATATTATTTTTTTTAAACAAAGGCCATCCAACCTCTAGAAAAGACTTATCAGCATCATCCACGCTTATACCAATAGTATTTTCTGGAAGATTTCCATCATTGAGAATTGTATCAATGATAAAATCTAATGATTTAATTGTATATTTTTCTTTAGTTAGTTCTTCAATATGACTGTTAAGTTGATCAATAGTAACACTTGTTGAAGGATATTTTGAAACACCAAATTTATGATACATAAATACAGTAGCTGAATTTTTTACTTCATTTGC
>CABYRH010000005.1 GCA_902521315.1 uncultured Alphaproteobacteria bacterium
TTCAAAATAACAAAATAGACTCAGTTATTAATTTAGCATATGGAATTGGAACTATATGTGAAGAAAATCCATTACTAGCAAGTAAAATAAATATTGTTGGAACTACTTCAATATTTGAAATGATTGTGAAGTATAAAATTAGACGATTAGTATTTGCAAGTAGCGAAACCGTTTATGGAGCTCATCAAGAATTCTTTGGAAATAGAGCTGTAACAGAAGAGGATTACTCAGGCATTAATAATCACTTTTATACATATGGCGTAATGAAACTTCTTAATGAGTTTATGGCTGAAAAATATATCAAAAAACATGGATGTAGTATTGCCTATACTAGACCATCAGTTGTCTTTGGTTATGGAAGGCAAAATACAGCTATAAACTGGGCTGAAGATTTTGCAGCTAAGCCTGCTTTGGGTCAACCTGCTCATTTACCATTTTCAAAAAAAAATAGAGACAATTGGATTTATGTAGATGATTGTGCAGAACAACTTGTTCGATTAGCTTTAAAAGAAACTTTAAATTTTTCTTGCTTTAATACAGGAGCGGAAACTTTAGATGGTGAACAATTAGAAGCAACTGTTAAAAAAATTATTCCAGATGCAGAAATCTATTTTGATGAAAATGTAAAATCAACACCATTAATTGACGATCAAAATGATGAAAGAATTCGAAAAGAAATAGATTTTAATCCAAGATCCTTTGAAGAAGGAGTTAAATGTCTTATACAAGATGTTAGAGAAAGTAATTGATATATGAGTTATACAACAACAGTCACAGGTAGTTATCCAAGGAAAGAAGTACAAAAAGATACACTTCGTAAACCAAGTGTTTCTGAAGAAGAGTCTTTTGAAATGATTAAATGGGCAGTTAAAGAACAGTCTGATCTCGGTCTGGATATAATTACTGATGGTGAAGGATACAGAGAAAATATGTATTGGTTTTACCAGTTACGTTTAGATGGTGTTGATGCCATAAATAAAATTCGTAAAGATTTCACACTTGGTGGATCAGTGAAAGGAGTAGATTTAAGTAAAACTCATGGAACAAAAGGGTTTGGAATTGAGTGCGCAGTTGTAAAAGATGAAATTAAAAATCTTAAAACTGGTTTGGCAAAAAAATGGAGGGTTGCGAGAGATAATACTCCTTCAAACGTCAGAGTGAAACAAACAATTACGGGTCCTCATATGCTGGCAAGATTTAGTGTTAATGAAAGAACTGATCTCTATCCAGATGATGTTGCGCTTGCAAAAGCTTATGCAAATGCATTAACAATAGAGCTAGAAGAAGTCGTAAATGAAGGATGCGATTATGTTCAATTTGATGAACCCGTTTGGACAGAAAATGTAAATGAAACGAAATGGGCTGCTGAAATACTAAATGGAATTATTGAAAAATTTCCTAATGTAGATTTTAATCTTCATGTATGTGGTGGTAATGCTCACAGGAAAAGAGGTTTTTTTGGAAAATACACTGATATGATTGAGGCATTTAAGATATTAAAAGTTGATGAAATACATCTAGAACACTGCAGCCTACATTATAAAATGTTGGATGTATTTAATGATTGGAAATTTGATGGAAAAGTATCTCTTGGCGTAATTGATCAAAGAATTGATAATACAGAAACAGAGGAAGACATTATAAAAGCTATTAAACCTGCTCTAGAATATTTTCCTAAAGAAAAAATTTTACTTACGAGTGAATGTGGTTTTGGTCATGTGCCTATAGATATAGTTAAAAACAAAATAAAAATGTTAGTTGCGACTGCAAAAAAATTATAATTAAATTTCCTCTAATTCAACTTCTGAGTTTAACTCCGCACCAAAACCAGGGAGATCAGTTAGGCTGACTTCACCGTTTATAGGAACGGGTTCATTAGTAAACATTTTACCAAAAATAGGAACTATTTCAGTAGCTTGAGGATGAAGATTTATAAATTCATTAAAGGGTGTTAACGTTGAGGAAATACCAAAATTATAAGCATAAACTCCACTACAATGAGGAATCACCATTATATCATATGCAGATGCCATAGCAGCTATACGTAAAGTTTCAGTCATCCCACAAAGAGTAAGATCTGGTTGAAGAATATCTACTGATCTATCTCTAATAATATTTCTAAAACCATATCGTGAATTAGTATGTTCTCCTGTAGTCCATTTTTGCCAAGGACATGCCTCTTTTATCAATTTATGACTTTCTAGATCATGAGGGGGAAGAGCTTCTTCAATCCAAAATAAATTGGCTTCTCTTACAGCATTTGCAAGATCAATAGCATAAGGAACATCTAGTGACATATAGCAATCAACCATTAACCTATAATCAGGACCAACCTGTTTTCTAGTTTCCATAATATATTCTTGATTTTTCTTTAGACCTTTTATGCCATCACCAGGACCATAAGGTAATGGAATTTTAGAACCGATATGTCCCCAGCTTTGAGCAATCTTTGCTTCAGGACCAGTTACATATGTTTGCAGCTTTTCTCTAACTTTACCACCGATCATTTTATAAACTGGTTCATCTCTAACTTTACCAATTAAATCCCATAAGGCTAAATCAATTCCAGCTATAGTATTTATAACTACTCCATTTTGACCTGAATAGGGAATAGCAGCTCTATACATCTGATCATATAAAAGATTTAAATCTCTTGCATCAGCTCCAATTAAAAAACGGTTTAGATGATTTTTAATAATCCAGCTAGAAATATAACCTCCATAAGCAGTGGCATAACCTTGGTGACCCCCTTCTGTTTCAACTTCAATAAATATTCCTTTTAAAACATCCATTCCCCATGAAGATCTTGAGTCTTGAAAAGAAGAATATACTGACATTGGATTTGCAATAATAGTATCATTAATCCAATGGCCTGCTGCATGATCTGTATAATCAGCACCAGCACTTTGTGTCTTAACTATTGAAACTTTAATATTGGAAATTTTATAACGTTTATCCATAACAATTTATATCATTCTAAGTTAAAAAATTAATTTCAAAAGATAAAATTATAATCAGATTTTATAAATTCTTTCAGCATTAGAACTTGCGATTTTCTTTGCTTCATCATCTGAAAGATTACCTAAAATGGTATGTGTAACTTTAATCCACTCTTGAATGCCTTTACCGGCATTAACTACTGGATAATCACTTCCCCAAACCATTCTATCGGGACCAAAGCATTCTAAAGAATGATCTACGTATGGCTTTATTGTTTCATAAGAAGAAGTGCCAGGTGCACAATAGGCCATTAAACCTGATAATTTACAAGTCACATTAGGAAGTTCAGAAAGAGATTTAATATCGTTACCCCATTCCTCAATCTCACCTGATGCAATAGGTGGAACGCCACAATGATTTAACACCAAGTCCATTTCATCACAATCTTTTGCAAATTCTTTAGCAATTTTTAGTTGTGTTGGCAAAAAACAAATATCAAAGGGCTTTCCAGCTGAACCAATTTTTTTTACATTATTTCTTAATACTGTATTTTGAGAAAATTCATTAGGCATAACATGAAAAATTCTTCTGTATCCAACTACGTTCATATCAATCGTTTCTTCCAACCATTGATCAAAACCATTTTCTTCTTCTGGTCTTATTGAAACAATTAAACCCTTCATATTACTATTAGGCTTATCCATGATAGATTTTATAAATTTTGTTTCTTTTTTATAATCAGAGTCATCTACACCTGTTTCCATGAATAGCGTGCCTTTGATCTCAAAGTCTTTAGTAAGTTCTTGATAATCTTCTAAAGTGAAATTACCTTTATCAATTGGTGGAAATTCATTTGCCCAACTATACCCAACTTGATCACGGTACATTAAATGCTGATGTGTATCTATTAGTTCCATAATTTAAGAATACCACATTAATAATATTTGTGAATAATTTATTCTACTTCTTTAACAAAAATATTTTCAAACTTATTTTCTATAATTCTCATATTATGAATTTTTTTATAAGCTTTTTCTAGGTTAAGTGTATATCTTTTTGCATTGAAATATTTCCCAGATTTCTTAGCTTGATTTATTTTATTTTTTATTCTTCTATATTCTATTGGATTATTTGCTAAATATTTAGCTTTATTGAAATATTCTTGTTTAGAATTTGTTACAAGTTCGTTAATTTCAAAGAAATTTAAAATACTACTGCATACTCTTGAAGCAAAACTATTTCCAACTTTTGTTAATATTGGTAAACCTACCCATAAAGCATCAACAGCAGAAGTATGTGCATTACAATTAAAGCTATCTAAGAAAAGATCTGCAATTGTATGTCTTGATAAATGATCCTCTAAATTTGTTTTTTCTACAAAAATTAATCTAGTGCTATCGATATTTTTTTTATTTGCCTCTTTTTGTAAATTTGATTTCGTAATTTCATCAGATGCCAACAATAATAAAGTTGAATGCTTTACTTCCCTAAGTAAATCCATCCAAATACTAAACTCATCTTTTGTAATTTTATATGAATTATTAAAACTACAAAAAACAAAAGAATTTTTTGGTATATTAAAATTTTCCCTAATGAATTTTTTTTTGCTTATTGTTCTGTTGCTATCCATAGGGAAATAACAATGCGGAAGACAAATAATATTTTCAGAATAATATTTATAGTGATTTTTAGGTATTACAAAATTATCACCAATAATGTAATCAACTCCTTCCTGTCCTGTTGTTCCAGCATAACCCAAGAAATTAATTTGAATTGGAGCAACTTTAAGTGAAAATATACTACTTCTAGAATTTACAGTTAAGCCGGCTCTATAAATTGCAATATCTATTTTGTTCTCTAAAGATAAATTCAATATCTCTTCATCATCAAGATTATTGACATAAAAGAATTTATCAAAATTCTTTATAATCCTTTTATGGGTTTCGTCCTTTTTTATATTCCCATAATAAAATCCTATAATTTCAAATTCATCTTTATTATGATTTTTAAATATACCTTCCATATTTACCATGCCTGCATGTTGATGAAAATCTGCTGCATAATAACCGATTCTCATTTTTTTATTTAAGTAAGAATTGTTATTTTCATTTCTCAAATTGAATTTACTAGAAAATTTTTTTGCTCTAAGGTAGTGGTTATTAATATTATCTTCCATAGATAAACAAAACCATGGAGATACAGGTTCATCAGAATTTATTGTGTTTATTAAAAGTTGTTCTAAAACTTTTTCATCTGACCAATCACAAAACAATCTTTTTAAAAAATATTTTTGAATACCTGCACCTAAAATATTTTTATCCAAACTAAATGCTTTATCAAAACATTGTATAGCTTGTTTATAATCTTTGATTTGAAAAAATAATGCACCTAGATTGTTATAAGCTTTTGCATATTGTGGATTTATATCAATAGCTTTTTTTAAATAATTAAATGCAAGTTCATAATTATTATCATCTATGTAAAGCAACCCAATATTATTTAATGCCTTAATATGACTTGGATTTAACCTTAAAGTTTCAAGTAAATAATTTATTGCTTCCTTATTATTTCCATTTTTTGAAAGTGTAATCGCTATATTGTAATATATTTTATCAATTTGATTGTTAAGTTTAATAGCATATTTGTAATTTTTTAATGACTCCTTATAATTGCCTTTATTAAAATTAATAATTCCTAAATTAAAATAAGTATCATAATTTTTATCATCTAAAATTATCGATTTCTGTAAAATATCAATTGCTTCATCATAAAGATTTATCTCCACAAGACTTTTGGCAAGATTATTTAATATTTCTGTATTGTTATGATCTATTGCTAATGCCTTTTTATAAAATATGACTGCATTTTCATGATTATTTTTACCTGCATACGAGGCACCTATCAAATTTGGTATAACAGATATATTATTTATTTCTTTATATAAATCACTTGCATCTTTTATAACCTCATCAAATAAATTTTGGTTAAAAGATGTAATTAGGTTTAAAATTTTTTTTTCTAATTCTAAATTAATAGACATAAATTATACTAATTTATTTTAAATTACTTTATTAAGAAACAAAATAATGAATATTCTTCTTACAGGTGGGGCAGGTTATATTGGGAGCCATGCAGCTTTGTCACTACTTGATGACGGTCATAAAGTTCACATTATTGATAACTTGTCGACTGGAAACGAAATATTAATTCCAGAGAATGCGGAATTTATTAATTGTAATATAAATAATGAAGAAGTAATTTCTAATCTTATCCAATCTAACAACTTTGATATGCTTATGCATTTTGCAGGTTTTATACAAGTTGAAGAATCAGTTAAGCAACCTGAGAAATATTTTGAAAATAATACTAATAATTCCATAAAACTTTTTAATATATGTGAAAAAAATGGTTTAAATAAAATAGTTTTTTCATCTACTGCGGCAGCTTATGGATTAGTAAGTGAAAATAAATTAATAGATGAGTATACTAATTTAAATCCACAAAATCCATATGCTGAGTCTAAAATTAAAACTGAAAAATTTTTGTTTGATAATAAAGATAAGTTTCAGTTTGTTATTTTAAGATACTTTAATGTTGCTGGGGCAGATAAAAAATTAAGATCTGGACAAATATCAAAAAAATCAACACATTTAATCAAAAAAATATCAGAAGTCGTAGTTGGAAAAAGAGATCAAATTAAAATATTTGGTAATGATTATAATACTCCTGATGGAACGGCTATAAGGGATTACATCCATGTATCAGATCTTGCTGATATACACCTAGAAGTAGCTAAATATCTTTTAAAAAATTTAGAATCAAATTTATTTAATTGTGGTTATGGGAATGGATTTAGTGTCTTAGATGTTGTAAATACTACAAACAGCATCTATCAAAATAAAATTATTTATAAATTCTCTAATAGGCGAGAGGGAGACGTTGAAAAATTAATTTCAGATACTTCTAAATTATTAAAGTATATAAAATGGCAACCTAAATACAATGATCTCAAAGAAATAATTAATTCATCGATAAAATGGGAAGAAAAAATTAATGCGTCCGATACATAAAAGAACCTTTATTAGAAATGATAATAAAGAACTTTTTCTTTATGGTTATCACAAGCACACAGAATATCCAAGCAAAGAACTTAATGTAAGTGATATTCCTAAACCACATATGAGGTGGAATCCTTCAAGAGAAGAATGGGTAACATACTCAGCTGGTAGAAAAGATAGAACATTTTTTCCACCTAAAGAGTACTGCCCGTTATGTCCTGGAGCAAATCTAAATTATCCAACAGAAATACCTTTTAAAAACTTTGAAGTTGCAGTCTTTCCAAATCGATGGGCAAGTTTCAACTCAATGGGAGAAAATGTGCATTTAGAAAATATTTTGACTGAACCTTCAAAAGGAGAGTGTGAAGTAGTTGTATATTCTTCTGAACATTTTAATACAATATCAGAAATGCCTCTAGACAGAATAGAGTTATTAATTAAGGTTTGGATAGATCGATATAAGGAATTAAAAAAAAATCCAGATGTTAAATATGTGCTACCTTTTGAAAATAGAGGGGAGGAATGTGGGGTTACTCTGCACCATCCTCATGGTCAAATTTATGCTTATCCATTTATTCCTCCTGTGATTGAAAAAGAAATAAGAGCATTTAAGAAAGAGAAATTTTTAATTAATATTATGAAGCAGCTAGAGGAGAAATATTATGTATATCAAAATGAAAATTTTGTAGCCGCTGTACCACCTTTTGCAAGATACGCTTATGAAGTATGGATAATACCTAAAAATCAGATTGAGGGTCCTTGGAAATTTAATGATAATCAGATTGAAGATTTTTCAAAATGTATTCAACGAATTGTTAAGGGATACGATACCTTTCTAAATAAAAAATGCCCTTATATAATGGGACTACATGCATCTCCTGAATTAAGTGATAATAATTTTCATTTTCATGTCGAATTTTACCCACCCTTACGTCATGGTGATAAACCAAAAATTTTAGCAGGCTCAGAATCGATGGCAGGTGTTTTTATTATGGATGTATTGCCCGAAGATTCTGCTAATATATTAAGAAAATTTATGTCATGACAACAATAGAAGAAAAAATTAATTATTATAAAGAAAGTCTAGATTTGTTTGATGATGGAATGGAGAAGTACAAATTTTTAATCGATCAAGCAAAAAACGCTAAAATCTTTCCAGAGGAATATAGAAATGATACTTTTAAAGTGTCAGGATGTCAGGCACAAGTTTGGTTAGTTCCAAAATTAAATGACGAAAAACTTTCGTTTTTTTATGACTCTGATGCATTTATATCAAAAGGTATGGTAACAATTCTTTGTGATATTTATGGTGATAGAAAACCCTCTGAAATTAAAAATTCAGATTTTAATATGTTAAATATTTTAAAACTTGATACTCTATTAACCCCTGGAAGAAGAAATGGGGTTTATTCAATGTTAGAAAAAATAAAAGAGTACGCAAATTCTTATTCATAAAAATTAATTATGTTTTATGAACCAAAAAAAGGATTACCTTTTGATATTGATCCATTTAAATCACTCATTTTTCCAAGGCCAATTGGATGGATCTCTTCAGTAAATAAAAAAGGAATAGCTAATCTAGCTCCTTATTCGTATTTTAATGCTGTCACTGATGAACCTCCACAAATTATGTTTTGTTCAAATGGTGGATCATTTAATTACAAATATAAAGATTCTTTATCTAATATTTTGTCTACAAAAGAGTTTGTAGTAAATTTTGCCACTTCTTCAACACGAAATCAAATGAACAATAGTTCTAAAGATTTCAAACCAGAAGAAGATGAGTTTATTTTATCAAAATTAAAAAAGAAAAAGTCAAAACTTGTTAGAGCACCCTCTGTTAAAGATAGTCCTGTAAATTTAGAATGTAAGTTAGTTAAAACAATTAAGCTCAAATCAAACTCAAAAAAAATTTCAACAATGATTATTGGGGAAGTAATTGGCATTTTTATAAAAGACAAGTTTATTAAAAATAATAGAGTAGATAGTTTATCAATGCATTATATTGCCAGAATGGGATACAGTGAATATACAACTGTTACCTCTAAGTTTAATTTAAAAAGAAAATAAAACTTATTTTATTTTACCGAACAACTTCATGGACTAAACTTTAAAAACCAAGTAATATTAATAAAATAATTTGGGAGTATGGCGGAACTGGTAGACGCGCCGGATTCAAAATCCGGTCACTTCGGTGGTGTGGGTTCGATTCCCTCTACTCCTACCAAGAATAATTGCGATGAATTTTCTTAGGAATATCTATAATTGGACATTAAAAAAAGCTGAGCACAAAAATGCAAAGTGGTATTTAAGTTTAATTTCGTTTGCAGAAAGTTCATTTTTTCCAATTCCACCTGATATACTTCTAATACCAATGACTTTAGCTTCTAAGGCAAAAGCCTTATTTTATGCATTTATCTGTACAATTTTTTCTGTTCTTGGTGGAATACTAGGATATGCAATAGGATATTTTTTTTACAATTCAGTAGGTATTTATATTGTTGAATTTTATCATTTAGAAAATTCTTTTAGCGTTTTTGAAAATTATTACAAAGAATTTGGTATTTTGATTGTTTTAGGCGCTGGTATAACACCTTTTCCATATAAGTTTATTACAATTGCGAGTGGTGTATTTGGACTAAATATTTTTTTATTTATTATTATTTCTATTATTGGAAGAGGATTAAGATTTTATTTGATAGCAATACTTCTGTATTTTTTTGGTGAAAAAATTAAGTTATTCATTGATAAATATTTTAATATTTTAACTATTGTGTTTTTTATTTTACTTGTTGGAAGTGTTTTTATAATTAGATTTATATGATAATTCGTAATTGGACCAAGGTTTTATTTGTAATTTCGTTTATCTCAATATCATCAGCATTAATTGCGGAATATTTTTTTAACCTTCAACCTTGTGAGCTATGTTTAAAGCAAAGACATCCATATTATTTAATTTTAGTATGTTTGGTTTTCATATTTTTTTTTAAAAATTTAAATAAAATCTGGCTTTATTTAGTAATTCAATTTTCATCAGTTTACGGGCTTTTTTATTCTATATGGCATGTTGGAGTTGAAAATAAAATTCTTAAAGGACCAGCAGGTTGTTCGGCAATGCTGACAAGCAGTGAGAGTGCTTCAGACCTAAAAGCTCAGATATTATCAAAGCAAGTGATCAATTGCGATGAAGTTATTTGGAGTTTTTTTGGAATTTCTGCTGCTTCAATTAATACACTTGTTTTACTAGTTATTTTTATTTTTAATGCTATTTATTTGTATAAAAACAATGGCATTAAAAAAGAAAAAAACATCAAAAAAAAATTCTTTATCAAGTAAAACAACTCATAGAGAAGTTTTAGAAGAAATCATAAGAGTCGATCACGCCGGTGAATATGGTGCAACTAAAATATATGACGGCCAAATAGCAATTTTTGGGAAAAGTTCAAAGCTTGGAAAAACAATTCAGCATATGGCTGACCAAGAACAAGAGCATATTGATAAATTTAATGAATTAATATTGGAACATAGAGTTAGACCAACTGCGCTCCTTCCTTTGTGGAATGTTGCGGGTTATGCACTTGGTGCATCCACTGCCTTAATGGGTGAAAAAGCTGCGATGGCATGTACAGTTGCTGTCGAAAAAGTTATTGGTGAACATTATCAAGAACAATTGGAACTCTTGGGAGATGATCAAAAAGATTTAAAAAAAACAATTTCCAAATTTAGAGATGATGAGCTTGAGCATCATGATATTGGAATAGAACATGATGCTGAAAATGCACCAGGGTATAAAATTATGTCAAAAGTAATAGAGCTCGGATGTAAAACAGCAATCGCAATATCAAAAAAAATTTAATTTTCTAATTCTGTATCCCAGTATAAATAATCCCTCCAAGTTTTATGCAAAAAATTTGGTGGAAAATTCCTGCCGTTATTTTGTAATTGAATTGATGATGGTCGAAGAGGTTTTTTAAAAAGTTTCATATCTGTATTGTGAATTAATTTTCTTCCTTTTTTTAAATTACAGGAGGTACAAGCAGAAACTACATTCTCCCATGTAGTTTTACCATTTAAGCATTTAGGCACTAAGTGATCAAATGTTAGTTCATTAGCAGGGAAGCGATTAGTACAATACTGGCAAGTAAAATTATCTCTTAAAAATACATTAAAACGGGTGAACGCAGGTCTTCTTTGAGGCGTTACATAATCTTTAAGTGCAATTACACTTGGTAACTTAAAAGTAAGATTTGGAGAATGAACTTCATGCTCATAATTTTCAATCACTGAGACTCTTTCAAGAAAAACGGCTTTAATGGCATCTTGCCATGAGCATAAGGAAAGTGGGTAATAGGATAGTGGCCGAAAATCAGCATTAAGAACCAAGGCTGGATTTTCTGCAGTACTCATTTTAGTTTCTACTCACCCAAGTCATATTATTCAGATAGTAATATAATATTAAGATTCGATTACTTTAAATATTTTTTTTAATAAATTTTTGGAATAAAGTTATTGTTTCTTGCGACATAGTATGCTCATCATTTGGTAAAAGGTGAGATTCAAAATTGAAATTATAATTTTTTAAAATTTCAACTGATTCATTGAAATTTGAAATAGGCAATACATTATCTAGTCCACCATGTGAAATAAATATTGGTGTTTCTAAAAATGAATTTTTCAAAAAAATTTCTCTTGAAATTATTCTTGAAGAAATAATTGCTATACCAGCTAATTTTTTATTAAGAGATTGACCCAATTCAAACGCCATTATTCCTCCTTGGGAAAAGCCCATAACAAAACAATCACTCATCTCAATATTTAAATCATTTGTAATCAGAGATATCGTATTAGAAATTTTTTTAACATTTTCATTTATTAAATTTCTAACATTTTCAAATTCTTTTGGACCAACATCAGAAATATAAACACCGTTCAGGTATAAATCAAACCATTGATAACCCATTGGATTGCCAGGCATAATACTTGGTGCATTTAAAGCTACATAATGCATTCCCCATTCATCTTGGTCTAAAGGTTCTGCTAAATGAATAAAATTAGCAGCATTGTCACCATAACCATGAAGCATTACCATTAATTTCTTAGGATTATCGTGTTTTGATATTGATGGGCCTAATAATATATTATCCATACTGACCTTATGTATGAATTCTTGCTTCATTCAAGAAAAGTTTTATATAGATATATATGGGTACAATGCAGATAGTGCTAGTTTTATTTATGGCTGCAACTCTAGCTGTCGTAGTCATTGGAGTCATAGCAATGGCTGTAAATGGCAAACTTAATAAAAATCATAGTAATAAGCTAATGCGTTTAAGAGTACTTTTTCAAGCTATAGCTATATTTGTTTTTGTTGTTATTGTCTGGCTTGCTAGAAATTAAAATTTAGAGTCTAGATAAATCATTAATTTTTTAGTATATACACGCACACTATGGGAATCCATTTTAATCACAAATCAAGAGCGGGAGACCGCAAAATGCAGAAAGAACTTAAGCTGAAAATGAAGGCTGAGGAACGTAAGAAAAAACGTGAAGAACAAGAAAAGCTTAAAATGGAAGAAGAAATGCGTAAGCTTGAAGAGCTTACAAGACCTGATAAAGAAGAAAATCAGTAATAACAGAAATATTAATTATTAAAAATTTTTAAAATTTACTAACTGGGTAAAGGATAATATTCAGCTATAAATTTCTTTAGAATTTCTAATGTTTGATCAGCCTCTTCTAAGAGCATCATATGACCACAATCTTCAATAATCTTTACTTCCGAGCCCTTAATATAATCAGCAAGAATTTTTCCATCTTTTAAACGGCACATTCTGTCTTGTGCACCTAATATAGAAAGAGTTGGTAAATCTAATTTTTTAGCAATCTCAGGTCCGTTTTTATAATTATCACATGCTCTAAAATCAACACCTAAAGTATCTTTAATTTCTTTATTTTGAACAATCATGGAACCAACATTTAGGTGGTATAAACCTGGAACAGGATGACCTCCAAAATGTCCTGCAGGGCCATGAGCAAAATCCATCATAAGATCAACTGCCTTAGGATTACTCTCTTCAGCTAGCTTTAATAATTCTGGGTTCATCGGAATAGCTGACGCACCACCCATAAGAGTTAACGTTTTAATTTTTTCTGGGTGTTGAGCAACACATTCCATTGTTACAAGACATCCTTGAGAATGTCCAACTAGTGAAGCTTCTTTACATCCAACTGCACCAATAACATCACCAACCCAGTTTCCCATTTCTTCAATAGTTTTTAAACTTTCACCAGAAGATAATCCGTGACCTGGTAAATCAACTGCTAAAACACTGTATCCACGGAATGCAAAGTAACGTGTTTGTAAAACCCAAACCATGTGACTTAGTCCACTACCGTGAACAAAAATAATAAGAGGTTTATTTTTATCAAAAGGTCTGCCTCCAGTGGAGGCAAATGTATCGATACCACGAACTTTAAACTTCATTTATTTGTTTGCAACTAAACGAGGTTTTTTTGCAGCTCTAAATCCATCTTCGAAATCGTTTACGATATCTTCAAAGTCTTCTAGGCCAACAGACAGTCTAATCATATCATGAGATAGTCCAGCAAATTTTAAAGTTGCCTCATCCATTTGAGAGTGCGTTGCAGATGCTGGATGAATAACTAGTGTTCTCGCATCACCTACATTTGCTAAATGAGATGCAAGTTTAACATTGTTAATAAATGCAGCTCCAGCTTCCTTCCCACCTTTAATTCCAAAGGCGATCATTGACCCCGTACCCTTAGGTAGAATTTTTTCTGCTAGTTCTTTGTCTGGATGTCCTGGTGCACTAGCATGAGAAACCCAAGCAACACTTTCATGATTTGATAAATACTCAACCATTTTCAACGCATTAGAACAATGTTTTTCCATTCGAAGAGAGAGGGTTTCTAAACCATGTAAAATATTCCATGCATTTTGTGGTGCTAAACATGGCCCCATATCTCTCATACCCTCAGCTCTTGCCATCATTGTAAAAGCTGTTGGGCCAAATTCTTCTGCAAATGATAATCCATGATAGCCCTCGTAAGGTTCTGTCATAGAAGGAAATTTATCATTTTGCATCCAATCAAAAGTTCCACCTTCAACTAATATTCCTGCCATAGAAGAACCATTACCACTCATCCATTTAGTTAGTGAGTGCACAACAAGGTCAGCTCCGTGTTCAAAAGGTCTGCACAAATAAGGAGTTTGATAAGTACTATCAATAATTAGTGGGATACCAGCTTCTTTTGCTATGTTTGAAACTTCAGGCATGTTCATCAATTCATTACCAGGGTTACCAACAAGCTCACCAAAAATACCTTTAGTATTCGGTTGAATTGCTTTTTTAAAACCTTCTGTATCTCTTGGTTTTACAAAAGTTGTTTTAATACCAAACTTAGGAAGCGTTAATCTAAATAAATTTACAGTTCCACCGTAAAGCTGAGAGGAAACAACCATGTGATCACCAGCGTTACAAAGGGTCATAATAGTTAAAAATATTGCACTCATTCCAGATGCAGTTGCAAGAGCAGCTGTTCCTCCTTCAAGTGCACAAACTCTTTCTTCTAGAACTTGTACTGTTGGGTTGGACATACGACTATAAATATGACCACCTCTTTCTAAATTAAAAAGTGCTGCCGCATGATCGACATCATCAAACATATATGAAGTTGTTTGATAAATTGGTACTTGTCTTGAGCCAGCGTTTTTACTTGGTTGATAACCAGCATGTAGACTTAGTGTGTCAAATTTATAAGTTTTTGGATCCATTTATAACTCCTTTGCTTTTGTTCTTAATTCAAACTTTTGTATCTTCCCAGTTGATGTTTTTGGTAATTCACCAAAGATTACATGCTTTGGTCTTTTAAATCCAGCCATATTTTCTTTACAAAACTGAATTATATCGTCTTCTGTGGCAATTTTTCCAGGGGCTAGTTCTACGAAAGCACATGGTGTTTCACCCCACTTCTCATCTGGCTTGGCAACTACTGCAACCAAGGAAACAGCTGGGTGTTTAGCAACAACATTTTCCACTTCCACAGATGAAATATTTTCTCCTCCAGAAATTATAATATCTTTCGATCTATCTTTTATTTGAATATATCCATCAGGATATACAACGGCTAAATCACCAGAGTGAAACCATCCCTTTTTCATGGATGTTTCAGTCGCCTCTTTATTTTTATAATATCCTTTCATTACTACATTACCTCGAATTAAAATCTCTCCCATGGTTTCTCCATCCATCGGAACTTTTTCATAGGTTTCTGGATCAGCGACACATACTTCTTCAGTATTTGGGTAACGAACACCTTGTCTTGCTTTAATATCAGCTTTTTCAGATTTTGATTGTGATTCCCATTCTTCATTCCAAGCACACTGAAGAATATGACCGTATGTTTCAGTTAATCCATATACATGCATAACTTCAAAACCTAAGTTATCCATCTTTTCAAGAATTGCACTCGTTGGTGGAGCACCAGCTGTTAATACATATACTTTATGATTTATTTCTTTTTTATCTTTTTCATCAGCATTAGCAATTAAACTTAAAACTATAGGAGCGCCTCCGAAATGAGTTACTTTGTATTTATCTATTAAATTATAAATATCTTTTGCAACAATGTACCTGCAGCAAATAATCTTCGCATGTATTAAAGCGGCTGTCCAAGGGTAGCCCCATCCGTTACAGTGGAACATTGGAACAGTATAAAGAAATGTTAATTTATTAGGCATGTTCCATGCCGTAACACTTCCAGTAGACATTAAATACGATCCACGGTGGTGATACACAACACCTTTTGGTTTACCAGTTGTACCTGATGTATAGCTTAGTGAGATTGCTTGCCATTCATCTTCAGGTAAAGACCAATTATAATTGTCATCACCTGTTTGTAAAAACTTTTCATATGTCATTTCTCCAATTTGTTCACCCTCACCATCTTTAAAAACTGCCTGATCATCATGAATATCAATAATAGGAATATTCTTCCCATATATTTGCAAAGCTTTTTTCATTGTAGGTGAAAATTGAGTATCAGTTATAAGAAGTTTTGCATCACTATGATCTAAAATATACGCAATTGTTTCTGCATCAAGTCTGGTATTGATTGTATTAATTACGCCGCCAGTCATTGGAATAGAATAATGTGCTTCGAATAATTCTGGAGTATTTGCAGCTATAATTGAAACAGTACTTCCTTTTGTAATTCCTTTTTTTGCTAAAGCACTAGCAAACTTGGTACATCGATTATAGGTTTCAAGCCAAGTGTAACTTCTATTTCCATAAACTAAAGAGTCATAATTTGGATAAATGTCTTTTACGCGAGTTATAAAACTTAAAGGTGATAATGGAACAAAATTGGCTGAATTTTTATCTAAGTTTGTATCAAAATTACTCATCTGTCTCCTATAAGGATCAAATACTACAAGAAATTAATTTAATTTACTAATGGTTTTCCAGTTTCAAGTGTATGTTTTATTCGCTCTTGAGTTTTAGTCATCTGGATAAGTCGCATGAAAGCTTCTAATTCGAGATTATAAAGATCATCTTCACTTAATTCATTATCAATATTTGTATTTCCACCACTAAGTACAAAAGCAATTTGTTTACCTACTTCTAATCCATGGTCTAAAATTTTATTTTCATTATATAGTGTTTCAAGTTTTTCAAACATTTTATCTCTGACAGCACTACCGCCTAAATTGAATTTAGGTTGAGATGGTTTTTCATACCCTCCCTCAATATTATTTAATAAATCGATAGCCGTTGATAATTGTCTGTCTCTATTTATTACCACTTTATCCTTTTCTAAAAAGAATTGATTTGGTAGCGCTTCATTTGGTGAGGTAGCAGTAATAGCATAACCAATAAGATCAAAAACTTTCATAGAAGCATGTTCAGAATTTTCTTTACCCTCTGGAGTTTGTAACCAACGCCACAGCATTTCCTTACAACCCCCGCCAGCAGGAATGAGTCCAACTAAAGATTCAACTAGTCCAAGAACAACATTTGTATGCGCAACGCTATAATCACAATGCAATACCACTTCAAAACCACCTCCAATAGCAAGCCCAGATGGTGCAGCAATAAAAGGCTTATCTGCATATTTTATTGTTTTACAAGTTTGTTGGAAATCAATTATAAATTTTTCAATTTTAGACCATTCATTATTTTTAGCAAATTCCATGACATAATTTAAATTTACTCCAGCAGAAAATTGCATTGCATCATTAATCACAATTGTGCTTTTATTGTTTTGAGCAGCTTCTTTTAAAGCTAACATAGAGTCAGTATCTAAAGCGTTTGCCTTAGTAGTAAATTCAACAACCTGATAAGATACAGCATTTTTAACATTAGCAGAAGGGTTCTCAAAAGTTTTTTGTAAATTTAACGATCTCAAATTATCAATACTTGAATCTAAATATCCAGGTCTTTTATTAAATTCAAAAATTCCCCTTAAATCTTTAAAGAAGTTAATATCAGTATTTTGATCAATAAAATTTTTTGTATCTATATTTGAAAGCATTTCAAAAGGGCCAACGGTCCAATTAAAACCTAATCTTAGTGCATCATCTATGTCTATATATTTTGATGATACATCAGGGATTAAATATGCAGCATACCTAATTACTTTTGTCAGAATTGATTTTGCATATTCACCGTATTTGTCTTTTCTTTGGATAAGTTTATTTATATCAATTTTATCTCCCATACCTAAATTAATTTTCTGACTTGGGTGATACTCACCAGTTTCTAAATTAATAGCTTCAAGAATTTTTTTTCCATCAGATTTATTCATTCTATAAAAACCGCCCTTACCTTTTCTTCCTGTATACCCAGTTTCAATAAGTTTTTTGACCAATGGAATCTCTTGTGCAACCTCATGGAAAGGATCTTCTTTTGGGAGTTCTTTGATAAAACTTTTTAAAACATCAGCCATCAAATCAATGCCGATTAAATCGTATAGTCCAAAAATTCCAGTCTTTGGGATACCCATTGGTCTTCCAAAAACTGCATCAGCTTCTTCAATTGATATCTTCATTTTAAAAGCTTCAGTCATAGCAACTTGCATTGCATAAACTCCAATTCTGTTACCAATAAATCCTGGAGTGTCGTTACAAATAATTACACCTTTACCAAGTTTTTCATCACAAAATTGTTTTAATAAATTTATTTTTTCAATGTCATTAACTTCTTCAGTTACTATCTCGAGCAATGCCATATATCGAACTGGATTAAAAAAATGGGTAATGCAAAAATTTTTTTTCATTTCATCTGACATATTTGCTGATAAAATTTTTAATGGAATTGTAGATGTATTAGATGAAATTATAGAATTGTTCTTTCTTGTAGTCTGAATTTTATCATAAATGTTATGTTTAATATCTATTCTCTCAACAACAGCCTCCACAACCCAATCAGCTTCCGCAACTTCATTAAAGTCATCCTCAATATTTCCAACCTTAATTAATTCTGCTTTGTTTTTTTCTACTAAAAGTGGAGGTCGTGATTTTTTAATTCTTTCTTTAGCGTTTTCTGTAATTTGGTTTCTAGATCCTTCTTTTGAAGGTAAGTCTAGAAGTGTAACATCAATATTAGCATTTGCTATTTGGGCTGCGATTCCACTGCCCATAGTGCCAGATCCTATTACTACTACTTTTTTAATATTCATGTGAGTTCTATAAAGGTGAGCTTATATAAGAAAAATTTGCCGTATGAAAATAATTTAAGCATAAGGGTGGAAATTAATATAAATATCTCTTATAGGCGCGCAAAATGAAAAAAAATCCTTCAAGAAATGTCCATTTTTCAAAAGGACCTAGTGAGATTTTAGATGCAATTAATACGTCTATAGATATCGATCAACGTCTGTATAAAGAAGATATAACTGGGTCAATAGCGCATGCTAGAATGCTCGGTAAACAAAAAATAATAAATAAAAAAGAACAAAGTGCAATAGTCTCTGGACTTAAAGCAATTGAAAGAGATATTGAAAAAAACAAGGTCGTATTTTCAAAAAAACTTGAAGATATTCATATGAACATTGAAAGTTTATTATTTAAGAAAATTGGAAAAATTGCAGGAAAGCTTCATACTGCAAGATCTAGAAATGATCAGGTAGTAACTGATTTAAAATTATGGGTTAAAAAAGAATCTAAAATTTTAGATAGTGAACTAAAAAAATTTCAGAGAACTTTAATTAATATTGCAACAAAAAATACTGAAACAATTATGCCAGGTTACACTCATTTACAGATTGCTCAACCAATAACATTGGCTCATCATGTTTTAGCTTACGTTGAAATGATTGGTAGAGACAGAACAAGACTTGAAGATTGTTTATATCGTCTTAATGAAAACCCATTAGGTGCAGCTGCACTTGCAGGGACTTCTTTTCCTATTGATAGAAAATATACAACTAAAGAGTTGGGATTTAGAGAACCAACAAAAAATGCTATGGACACTGTCTCAGATAGAGACTTTGTAATAGAATTTTTATTTGTTCTATCACTCATTGCTGTTCATTTATCAAAAATAGCAGAGGAAATAGTACTTTGGTCAAATCAACAATTTAATTTTATCAATTTGCCAGATGATCTTTCAACTGGTAGTTCAATTATGCCTCAGAAAAAAAATCCAGATGGTGCAGAGCTTGTTAGAGGAAAAACAAGTATTATCATTAGTAATTTAAGTTCAATGCTTAATATTATTAAAGGATTACCACTTTCTTATAGTAAAGACTTACAAGACGATAAACAAATAACATTTAATTCATACGACAATGTTTCTTTGTGTATAAAAGTTATGAATGAAATTTTATCAAAATCTACATTCAACAAAACTAGAATGAAAGAGTTGATTGATAATTCAAATGCAACCGCTACCGATTTGGCAAATTGGTTGGTTCAAAATCTTAGATATTCATTTAGAGATGCTTATGTTGTTACAGGAAAGATTGTTTCTTATTGTTCAAAACAAGATAGAAATATAGATTCATTATCTCTTGGAGAATTAAAAAAATTTGACAAAAATATAACGGCTGACGCAAAAAAAGTGCTATCAACTACTAACAGTGTTAAATCAAAATCAAGTTTTGGGGGTACGGCTCCTGAAATTACTAAAAAAATGATAAAACTTGTTATAAAAAAATACTTATAATGATCAGATTAATATTATTATCATTTTTGTTGTTTACTTTTAGCTGTGGTAAAGTTGGTCCTTTAAGTTTACCAGAAGATCAAGTAGACAAATCGGTAATTACATATCCATGTGATGAAGCCTGTTTAGAGAAATTAGAAGAAGAGAAAAAACGTCAACAATCCGTTATTATAAACACTGAATAAATGCTCACTTATAAAAATAATGACCCGTATATTGAGGGTACTTCTTTATATGACTTAGTTAAAGTTTGTCAGACACCTTTTTATGTGTATTCACAACAAAAAATTATTAATCAAGTTAATAAAACTAAAGAAATTTTAGGTAACAATATTTTTTATTCAATTAAGTCTAATTCAAATCAAGCTATTTTGAAATTAATGAACTCGTTAGATATTGGAGCAGATGTAGTGTCAGTTGGTGAATTAAAAAGAGCTTTGGAAGCTGGTTTCGATCCAAATAAAATAATTTTTGAAGGTGTTGGAAAATCTGATCAAGACTTACTCTATGCTATGCATAAAAATATACGTTTAATTAATACTGAATCTTTAGAAGAAATAAAACTACTCGATAATTTAGCAAATGAAAAAAATAAAATCGTTGATATTGGTGTTAGACTTAATCCAGATGTTGATGGTGAGACTTTAAGTAAAATTTCAACAGGAAAAAAAACTGATAAGTTTGGTATTGAATTTGAAAATTTAGATAAAATTGTCAAATTAGTTAAAAGTTGTAAAAATTTAAATTTAATTAGTATTAGTTGTCATATTGGAAGTCAAATTAGTAAAATTGAGGCCTATAAAAATACGTTTTCTCAAATGAAAATGGCTGCAGATAAGTTTATTGAATCAGGTGTTAATATCAAGCATGTAGATTTGGGTGGAGGTTTTCATGTTAAATATGAAGATTCTGATCCTGACTTCAATATTGAGTTAGTAAAAGAAGAACTTGATAATTGTTTTACGCAAACAAACTATGAATTATCGTTTGAGCCTGGTCGATATTTAATTGCTGAGGCTGGAGTTACAGTTACCTCTATTGTTACAATTAAAAATAATGGAGGTATAAATTATTTAATTGTTGATGCAGGAATGAATACATTGATACGTCCAGCCATGTATGGTGCACATCATCAGATATTAGCGATAAATGTAAAATCAGAGGAATTTATGGATTATGCTATTGCTGGTCCAATTTGTGAAAGTTCCGATGTTTTTTTAAAAAATATTAAATTGGCTAAACAAAAAATTGGCAATTTACTGGTTATAAAAAATACAGGAGCCTATGGAAAAGTAATGTCTTCAAATTATAACTCCAGGCCATTGCCCTCTGAAATTTTGGTACACAATGATAATTATGCAATTATTTATTCTCCAGAGAAAATTGAGAAAACAATTGAAGCTGATATTATTCCGAGTTGGTTGTAACTAATTTAAAGTATTGTGTATAATTTTAGCTAAGTCTGAAATTATCAAATTTAAATTAAAGAAAAATTCCCTAATATAGAAATCAAAAATAATAAAAGTATTTACACCGTAGGATCGATAAATCCATATTGCTAAAATTACAACTATAGCTAGAGCAATTACTATAGTTGAATTAATAACACTTGGTTTTTCTTGTCTTACAACTGTACTTGGTAAATTTCTGACTGGACCTTTTTCTAATTTTTCTTTTTGTTTATTATTTTTTAAATTTTGATCTAATTCTTCTTTTTTTGTAGACGGGACTGATGATGTAATGTCAGTATCATCTAATTCTTGAAACCATTGATGATTACAATTTGCGCATTCAACCATTCTACCATTTGGTTTAAGATCTGCAGAATTTACTAAATACTTGAATTCACAATTAGAGCAAACAATGAACATAAATTATATATAGATCAGTCAGGCTAGTATATAAAACAAAATCATTAAGTATGTTAATTTTAAAAAGTATAATATTTTATTTTTCCTTGGTTATATGGACTGTGTTGATGGGTATTGTGTGTTTACCTTTTCTCTTATTGCCAAGTTATTTACTTAAATATCCAACCAAACTTTGGATACGTGTTATTTTTGTTTTCCTTAATCTTATATGTAATATTAAACATAAAATTGAGGGTTTAGAAAATATTCCAAATGAAAGTGTCTTAATTGCGTCTAAACATCAGTCCGCATTTGAGACACTCGCCCTCTATTACTATTTAAAAGATTGTTTTTTTGTCCATAAAAGAGAGCTTTTCTTTATACCAATTTTTGGCCAGTATTTATTCAAGTCTAATATGGTTGCGATTAATAGAGATGGTGGAACAAAAGCTATGAGAGATATGTTACAAAAAGTTCAATCAAAATTATCTTTTGGATCTTCAATTATTATTTTCCCCGAAGGAACAAGAAAGCTGCCTGGTAGTAAACCTGATTATAAGACAGGTTTTATTGGAATTTATAATCATACAAAAAGAAAAATCCTTCCTGTAGCTTTAAATTCAGGCTTATGTTGGCCAAAGCAATCATGGGTATTAGAAAAAGGATTAATTACTATAAAATTTTTACCAACAATTGATGAAGGTTTAGATAAAATAGTTTTATTAAACGAAGTTCAGAGTAGAATAGAAACTGCTTCAAATTTATTATTGGATAACTAATTCTTTTCTGTGGGATCAAAAGTTCCTGCTTGACCAATCTCTTCAATAATTTTTCTAATTTCTTTTGATTTTATAAATTTTTCTTCCAAATATTTTAAATCATTATTTCTTATTGCTTTTTGATACGTAAGTAGATCTTCACTGAAACGACCAAGCATTTCTAAAACGGCTTCTTTATTTTTTTCATAAACATCACGCCACATTACTGGATCACTACCTGCCAATCTTGTGAAATCTCTAAAACCTGCAGCTGAATATTTAATTACTTCATCTTTCATTTGAGATTCAAGCTCTGTTGCAGTTCCTACGACAGAATATGCAATGAGTTGTGGAATATGAGATGTCATAGCAAGTACTCTGTCATGACGTTTAGGTTCCATGATTTCTATATTCATTCCGAATGACTCCCAAATATCAGAAACTGATTTTGTTATCTCACTCTGAGTTTCTGTTGGGGTCAAAATACAATACCTATTCTCAAACAGCTTTGCGAAACCAAATTCTGGTCCACTTTTCTCTAACCCAGCAATAGGGTGAGCAGGAACAAATGAAATTTTTTTATTATTAATTGATTCTTTAAAATCTTCTATAACACTTACTTTTGTTGAACCAACATCTGTTACTAGTGTTGTTTCATTAACATAGCTATTCAATTGCTTAAAAATGTCCCTATATGAACTCAAAGGTGTACAAATAAAAATAATATCAAATTGTTGATTATATTTATTTAAATCACTCTCTATTGCATCCACAAGATTTAAATTTTTTGAAATACTTATTACCTCACTGTCCTTATCAATAGCAAAAATTTTTTTTGATAATTGTTTTTCCTTCAGAGCCCTTGCTATGGATGATCCAATTAATCCCATACCAATGACCAGAGCTGAATCGTAAGTTATTTTAGACATTAAATTTCTTCAAACTTTCAACAGTCATATTCATTTCTTCTTTTGTACCAATACTAATTCTCAAAAAATTGGGCAGATTATAACTATTTAAACGCCTTATAATAATGCCATCATTCATAAGATGATTACTAATTTTCTCAGCTTCTTCTTCTGAAGTTTCAATTAAAGTAAAATTACCTTCAGTTTGTCTGGTTTTAATATTTAATAGTTTGAGCTCTTTTTCAAACCAATCTTTAATTTCAGAATTTAATTTAACAGAGTTTTCAATATGTTCTTTATCCTCCAAAGCTTTAATTGCAAGAGACTGTGAAATAGTTGTCGTATTAAAAGGAGGTTTTATTTTATTTATTATATCAGCTATTTTTTGACTGGTATAACACCAGCCTACTCTTAAAGCTGCAAGTCCATATGTTTTTGAAAATGTTCTTGTTAAAATAATATTCTCATATTCATCCGTTAAACTAAATCCTTTATCATAATCGTCTTTTTGCACATATTCGACATATGCCCCGTCTATAACAACTATAATATTTTTAGAAATACTATTCATTAACTTAACAAGTTGGTCTCTAGACAAATAAGTTCCGGTTGGATTATTAGGTGATGCAATATAAATTACTTTAGTAGCCTCATTTGTTTGACCTATGAGATTTTCAATATTTAAATTGAAATTTACATCTTCCATAATTTTTTTTGGAACTGCACCAACTACTTTACTCACAATTGAATACATCTCAAAGCCGTGGTTTGCGTGGAGAATTTCATCGCCATCTTGACAAAATGCCAAAGCTGCAAATAATAAAACTTCATCTGAGCCAGAGCCAAGAATAATTCTATTACTATCAATAGAAAAATTTTTAGCTATTGCTTCTCTTAATGATGATCCATCAATTTCTGGGTATCTATGTAAATCATGATTAATATTTTTTGTTTCTAACAATTCAATTGCTTTCGGTGAAGCACCATAGGGATTTTCATTGGAAGAAAGTTTGATAACTCTTTTATTATTATTTAACTTTGCCTTACCACCTTTATAAACATTAATATTTTCAATAGATCTTTTTGATTGAATATTTTCTTTAGTTAACTTCTGAAGTTTTTCAGAAGATTGAAAAATTTCTCTCCAAAGTCTAAAAATGGTATCTTTCGGATAAGATCCTGTAAATTTAGAGCTTAATCTGTCGAGAATTTTTTGTTCTCTATCTAGATCAACAACAGAATTATCTTTTTTGTGTTTTCCTATTTCTAAAACAATTTTAGATCGATTAGATAATAAAGATAAAATTTCATCATCAATGTTATTAATTTTGCTTCTTAAATTGTCTAATTCTTTATTTTTCATAATTTTGGACGTTTCTTTACAAACTATCTTACGATAAATCAAAATAAAGTAGTATTTAAATTAAAAAATGACGATTTATTGACTTAGAAAGATATATAAATATAAGACCGAATATCACCGATTTGAGACAGCTTGCGGGTGGAGCAATAATCAGCTAAAGCGTTTACACTCCTCCTTCATTCTTTCAAATAGTGTTAGACTAAAAAGATATGAAAACAAAATTTACTACTGACACAAAACTTGAAAGCGAAATAGCCTATTTCGAGAATATTAATTTAAAGCTAGAATCAGGAGATATAATAGATAGTTTTAAACTAGCATTCAAAACATACGGCAAATTAAATACTGATAAAACTAATGCTGTTCTTGTTTGCCATGCTTTAACTGGAGATCAATATGTTGCTGGGCATAATCCCATTACTGGGAGAGAAGGTTGGTGGTCTAGAATGGTTGGGCCTAATAAACCAATTGATACAAACAAATTTTTTGTAATTTGCTCAAATGTACTCGGCGGTTGTGCTGGCTCAACAGGTCCTAAAGAGTTACAAAATGGAAATGATGTTGCATATGGTGGTAATTTTCCTTCCGTAACAATAAAAGATATGGTGATGGCTCAATCTTTATTGATTGAAAGTTTAAATATAGAGAAGTTATTTTCTGTCATTGGTGGTTCGATGGGAGCAATGCAAGCACTTCAATGGGCAATCGATTTTCCAGATAAAATTTTAAATATAATACATATTGCAGGAGCTTTAAAACATTCAGCTCAAAATATTGCATTTCATGAAGTTGGGCGACAGGCAATAATGAGTGATCCTATTTGGAAAAATGGAAAGTATTTTGAAAATAATGAAGTGCCTGAAAGAGGTCTATCAGTAGCAAGAATGATTGCGCATATCACATATTTATCCGAAAATGCGATGCATAGAAAATTTGGAAGAAAACTTCAATCAAGAGATATTATTTCTTTTGGATTTGATGCTGATTTTCAAGTTGAGAGTTATCTGAGATATCAAGGTAAATCATTTGTTGAAAGATTTGATGCAAATTCATATCTTTATTTAACAAGGGCTATGGATTATTTTGATCATGATGAAACATTTAGAAAAAATATTGAGTTTAGTCATAATCCAAATAACCATTTAAAATATTTAATTGTCTCATTTACCTCGGATTGGTTATTCCCTACAATAGAAAGTAAAATGATTGTAAATCAATTAAATTCTCTATCAAGAGAAGTAAGCTTTCTAGAAATTGATACTGATAAAGGACATGATAGTTTTTTATTAGAGGAACCGCAGTTAGATGATGTAATAAAAGGTTTCCTAACAAACAACTTTGCGAAGATAAATGAATAAAATTAATAGCATAAGAAAAGATTGGTCTCTTATTGAAACACTTATCGCAGAAGATAGAAAAATCCTAGATATTGGATGTGGTGATGGTGGTCTTATGGAACAATTAGAAAAAAATCGTAATGCGATTACTCATGGCATTGAATTAAATAGAGATCTAGCTGCTAATGCTATCTCAAGAGGTTTCAATGTTGTACATGGAAATGCCGAATTAGATTTGTCTCAATATTCAAATAATAGTTTTGATTATGTAATTTTAAGTCAAACCTTACAAGCAATGATGAAACCCAAAGATATTCTGTCTGAATTATTAAGAATAGGATCAAAAGCAATAGTTTCTTTTCCTAATTTTGGACATTGGAAAATAAGATTACAGCTTTTAATATCTGGAAAAATGCCAGTAACAGAAAGTTTACCTTATACATGGTATGACACACCTAACATTCACTTTTTTACCATTAAGGATTTTTTGAATTTGTGTAATGAAATGAATATTGTGGTTGAAAAAAGTATTGGATTAACATCAAAAGGTAAGCAATTTGATATAAGTGAATCAGTTACTGGAGTTAATTTTTTCACTCACGAAGCTATCTTTTTATTAAGTTATAAAAATTTTGAACCAATAAAAATTAAATCATCAAAAAAAGTTTTTGCAAAAAATTCTGTTATTGCAAATTAGTTATTAGATGAAAGTTGAAATTATAAATCAATTAAAAGATAACTACTCTTTTGTTTTATATAATGGCACGCTTAAGAGCTGTGTTATAGATCCTGCTGATAGTAATCCTATATTAAATTTTGCTCTTGAAAATAATTTAACCATAGAAGATATATTTATTACACATCATCATAAAGATCACACATCAGGTATAAAAGGAATACTTAATTCTTTTCCAGAAGTTAATATACACTCTCCAAGTGCTCAGATTGAAAACACAAGATTCGTTTTACGTGATGGAGATGAAGTCAACTCCTGCTTAAATACATTTAGAATAATAAAAACACCCGGGCATACATTAGATCATATAATTTACTATGATGAAAACAATGGTGTTTTATTTTGTGGTGATACACTGTTCAGACTTGGTTGTGGTCGTGTGTTCGAAGGAACATTAAATGAAATGTTTAACAGTTTAAAAAAAATCAATGAGTTAAGTAAAAATACAATTATTTATTGTGGTCACGAATATACAATAGGCAATTTACATTTTCTTGAGAAAACACTCAAAAAAGAAAGTGCTTATTTGACAGTTAGAAACAAAATTAATGATGATTTAAATAATAAAGGAAAATCCGTACCTTTTTTATTAGAAGATGAAAAACAATATAACTTATTCCTGAATCAAAATTCAAAATTAGGTACTATAATTAAGAAAGAGCTAGGTTTTACAGACTTTGAATTATTTGCTTATTTGCGAAAAGCAAAGGATAGCTTTTAAGGTCTTTATTTCCAGTATTTACCCCATATTTTTAATTTGACTATTAGCATAGTTCACTATAAACCCCGCCATCAAAAGATATGCTAGCAATTTTCAAAACTGGTGGAAAGCAATACTCAGCAAGAGCTGGTCAGATACTTAAAGTAGAAAAACTTGAGGGATCTAAAGGTGATAAAGTATCTATTACTGATGTATTAGCGATCAGTGATCAAAGCACAAATAGCTTAGGCGAGCCATTACTAAAAGATGCTTCAATTGAAGCAAAAATTGTTGATCAAATCAGAGATAAAAAAATAATAGTTTTTAAAAAAAGAAAAAGACAAAATTACAGACTAACACAAGGTCATAGACAATATCTAACTGTATTAAGAATAGAATCAATTTCTTATGGTGGAAAAAAATCCACTGCTGAACCTGAAACAAAAAAAGTTAAAAAAACTGAAACTAAAGTTACTAAAGAAAAAATTGAGTCTAAAGAGGTAAAAGTTACAAAAAAGAAGACAGTTGCAAAAAAAGCAGTAAATAAAGCTTCACCTACTAAGAAAAAAACAGTAAAAAAAACTGTTAAAAAAACTGTTAAAACTAAAAAAGAAGATAAATAATGGCAACGAAAAAAGCAGGTGGTAGTTCAAGGAATGGAAGAGACTCGGCGGGTCGAAGACTTGGAGTTAAAAAATTTGGCGGTGAAAACGTAATAGCAGGAAACATTATTATTAGGCAGCGAGGCACAAAGTTTCATCCAGGTGATAATGTTGGCATAGGTAAAGATCACACAATATTTGCTACAATAAATGGAAAAGTAGCTTTTAAAAAAACAAGAGTAAGAACTTTTGTATCAGTTGTTCCCACAGAACAATAATCCCAATTAATTAAAAATTTATTATGAAATTTTTAGATCAAGCAAAAATATATATTGCATCAGGTAATGGTGGAGATGGCTGCGCTAGTTTTCGTAGGGAAAAATATATTGAGTTTGGTGGTCCTAATGGAGGCGATGGAGGCAAAGGTGGCAATATTATTTTTAAAGTCGACGATAATTTAAACACACTAATTGATTTTAGATACCAACAACATTTTAAAGCAAAAAAAGGTGAAAATGGAAGGGGAAAAAATCAAACAGGTGCGAATGGAAGCAACATGGTTATTAAAGTTCCACCTGGAACAGAAATTTACAATGAAGATAAAACAGTATTGCTAACTGATCTAACAAAAATTGATGAAGAATACATTTTATTAAAGGGTGGTAATGGTGGTTTAGGAAATAATCATTTTAAATCATCAGTTAACCAAGCTCCAAGAAAATTTACAAAAGGTGAATTAGGAGAAGAGAGATGGATATGGTTATCACTCAAATTATTTGCAGATATAGGAGTAATAGGTTTACCTAATGCTGGTAAATCAACTCTTTTATCAACAATTTCTAATGCTAACCCAAAAATTGGGGATTATCCATTTACAACCTTACATCCTGTACTTGGTACCGTGAAGCGCTTTGATAAAGAAATTGTATTAGCAGATATCCCAGGTTTGATAGAAGGTGCGCATGAGGGAAAGGGTTTGGGAGATAAATTTTTAGCACATATTGAGAGATGTAAATATTTACTTCATTTAGTAGATATAAATGACGAAAATTGGTACGAAAACTATAATACAATAAGAAACGAAATTTCAAAATATAGTGAAAAAGTTTCCTCAAAAAAAGAAATAATTGTTTTTACCAAAGTTGATTTACTCAATGAAAATTTAGAAGAAAAAAAAATTAAAATTAGTCAAAAGTTAAATTCGGAGATTCTTTTTATATCAAGTTTTAATCATGCAGGTATAAATGATCTAATTGATTATTTATTCAAATATAATGAAATCACAAATGATTAAAAAATATAAAAAAGTAGTTGTAAAAATTGGCTCAAATTCAATTGTTGATTCGAAAACAAAAAAAATCAAATCTAAATGGTTAGATAATTTATGTAAAGACATTGCGGAGTTGAATAAAACAAAAAAAATTGTGATTGTGTGTTCTGGCGCTATAGCATTAGGTGCAAAAAGTATTTCAAATACAAAGTTAAGAAAATTAGAAGATAAACAAGCAGCAGCTTCAGTTGGTCAAATTGAATTAGCCCATCAATGGCGAAAGAAACTAGGAAAATACAAGATAGGTGTTTCTCAAATTCTATTAACATTAGAAGATAGTGAAGAAAGGCGACGATATTTAAATGCTAGAAATACAATATCATCATTACAAAGCAAAAACATAATCCCAATCATTAATGAAAATGACACTGTTGCTACTGAGGAAATTCGCTATGGTGATAATGATAGACTTGCAGCACGAGTAGCACAGATGATTGAAGCTGATTTATTAATTTTATTAAGTGATATTGATGGGTTATATCAAGGTAATCCAAAAAAAGATAAGTATGTCAAAAAAATTTCAGAGGTATTTAAAATTGATAAAGAAATTGAAGAACTTGGAAATTATCAATCTTCTGAGCTAGGTAGTGGAGGAATGGCCACAAAAATTTTAGCGGCAAAGATAAGTGCTGAAAATGGTTGTGCTACGATAATCACCAATAGTGATAAAAATAAACCAATCAGTGAAATTAATAAAAAAAATTCAACAATTTTTTATCCCTTAATTTCTACAAACTCTTCCAAAAAGAAATGGTTATTAAATCATTTAAAACCATCAGGATCCATTGTTATTGATGCAGGAGCTAAAAATGCAATTTTAAAAAATAAAAGTCTTCTTCCTGCAGGTGTAATAGATATCAAAGGAAGATTCAAAAGAGGCGATGTAATTTCTATATTAGTCAAAAATGGTCAGAAGATAGCTATAGGCATATCAGCTTATGATTTTAATGATGCAAAAAAAATTATTGGAAAGAAAAGTAAAGAAATTTATAAAGTTTTAGGTTTCGAAGGAAGAGATGAAGTGGTACATAAAGATAATTTAGTTAGGCTTTCTACATGAGTATTGAAAATAATATTATTGAATTAGGCAAAAGAGCAAAATCTGCCTCTCTAAATATGAAAGTCTGTAGCAGTGATCAAAAAAATCTTGCTTTAAAAAAACTCACTAAAAATTTAGATAAAAATAGAAATAAAATTCTTGAAGCTAATAAAATAGATTTAGAAAATGGTGAAAAAAAATCTTTAGCTAAGCCGTTAATAAATAGACTTACATTAACTGAAAAATCTATTGATGGATTGATTACATCAATTGAAGATATAATCGAAATACCAGATCCAATTGGAATTACATTAGAAAAATGGGAAAGGCCTAATGGTTTGCAGTTTCGTAAAATTTCAACACCACTTGGTGTATTAGGCGTAATTTATGAATCCAGACCAAACGTCACTGTTGATGCGTCCTGTCTTTCTATAAAATCTGGTAATTGTATAATTTTAAGAGGTGGTAGTGATAGTTTTCATTCCTCTAAGGAATTGGTAAATAATATTACAAATGCTTTCACGGAAGCTGACCTCCCTGAACATTGTGTCCAAATGATTAATACACCTGAAAGAGAAGCGGTTGATCATTTGCTAAGCATGAGAGATTATGTTGACGTCATTATTCCTAGGGGTGGTAAAGGTTTGATTGAAAAAATTTATTCAGCAAGCAAAATACCCGTTATCAAACATTTAGACGGTATATGTCATGTGTATGTAGATAAAGATGCTGATTTAAGTATTGCAGAAAAAGTAGTTTTTAATAGCAAAATGAGACGTCCTGAAATTTGTGGTGCTGCAGAAACACTTTTAATTGATGAAAAAATTAAAGACGAAGCAATGAAAATATTAAAACCTCTAAAAGAAGTAAATTGTGAAATTAGAGGCGATGGATATATTCAGTCTTTAGATAGTGATTTTAAAACGGCAAGTGAAGAAGATTGGTCACTAGAATATTTAGATAAAATTTTATCAGTAAAAATTGTTTCTGGTGTTGAGGAAGCGGTTAAGCATATAAATGATTATTCTTCTGGACATACGGAAAGTATAATTACAGAAAGTGAAAAAACCTTTGAAAAATTTTATAATAAGATTGACAGCGCAATAATACTTAAAAATGCATCTACACAATTTGCGGATGGCGGTGAATTTGGTTTTGGTGCTGAGATTGGAATTTCAACAGACAAAATACATGTAAGAGGACCAGTGGGAACAAAACATTTAACTACATTTAAATATGTAGTTAATGGCAATGGTCAGGAAAGACCCTAATTGAAAAAGATTGGACTTCTGGGAGGGTCTTTTGATCCGCCACATCGAGGGCATCTATTTATTTCGAATGAAGCTAAAAAAGTATTACAGCTAGATGAAATTTGGTGGCTAGTTACACCTCAAAACCCCTTGAAGATTTCAAAGCCCGCAACATACGAAGAGAGATTACAAAATTGTAAACAAATTACAAAAAATTTTCCTATAAAAATATTAGAAGTAGAAAAAAAAATTAAATCTCAATACTCTTATCAAACAATTAAATTTCTAATTCAATATTATAAAAATATTAAATTTTTTTGGTTAATGGGTGCAGATAATTTAGTTAATTTCCACGAATGGGAAAGGTGGCAATCAATTTTTCATATTATCTCTATTGTTATTTTTAGAAGACATGGATATAATACGAATGCTTTGAAAAGTGTTGCAGCAAAAAAATTTATTCATCATAAATATATAGCTCAAGACATAGAACATGTTTCAAAAAAAATTCCTGCATGGACTTTGATTCAAAATAAAGAAATTAAAATTTCATCATCTGAAATTAGAAATCAAAGAAATAAATTAAGAGGCAAATATTAATAAAATTACTTCATTGACAGAAAATATTGTATCAATACTAAGTGATGCAAAAGCTGAAGATATAAAAGTTATTGATTTATCTAATAAATCATCCGTTGCTGATGCCTTTGTGATTGCTACCTGTAGGTCAACTAGACATTCGGATGCTACAGCAGACGAAATGGTAAAAAAATTAAAAAAAGCGGGGATAAAGTGTCCAAATCCTGAAGGAAGACCTCAATGTGACTGGATAATTGTTGATGCAGGTGAGATTATTGTTCATTTGTTTCGACAAGAAATTAGAGAATTATATGCATTAGAAAAATTATGGGAAGTAAGCTTTGATTCTTCACAAACTAAACTAGCTTAAAATATATGATAATTTCAAAAAATGTTTTTTTAAAAGTAATACTACTGCTCACCCTCATTACACTTCTTGCACCTAAAACATATGGATCTTCTTCAGATGAAGAAAAATATAAATATTTAGATCTATTTGGACAAGTGTTTGACAGGGTAAGATCTTCCTATGTGGAAGAGGTTACGGATCAAGAATTAATTGAAAAAGCGATTGATGGAATGTTGTCAGGTTTAGATCCTCATTCTGGTTTTATGAATGAAGAAGTATTTCAAGAAATGCAAATGGATACAGAGGGTAAATTTGGTGGATTAGGTATTGAAATTACTATGGAAGAAGGTTTTGTGAAAGTCATTGCTCCGATAGAAGATACGCCGGCATATGATGCTGGAGTTCTTGCAGGTGATTATATTATTCAAATAGACGAAACACCTGTTTTTGGTTTAACTCTAAATGAAGCTGTTGAATTAATGAGAGGCAAAAAAGGTGAGCCAATAGTAATTACTATTTCAAGAGCAAATACTGAACCCTTTGAGATTGAAATTATCAGAGATTATATCAAAATTAGATCAGTTAAAAGTGAAGTGCATAACAATATTGGATACTTAAGAATAACATCATTTAATGAACAAACAGAAAGTGGCCTTCTAAAAGCTATAAAAAAGATTGAACAAGAAAATAAAATAAAGGGTTACGTTTTAGATGTACGGTCAAATCCAGGTGGTCTTCTTACACAAGCAGTTAAGGTAACGGATATATTCTTGGAAAGAGGAGAAATTGTTTCAACAAGAGGTAGAGATAAAAAAGACATAAGAAGATATCGTGCAAAAAAATCTGATAGAACTAATGGGAAACCACTTGTTGTAATTATTGATAGTGGTTCTGCATCAGCTTCTGAAATTGTTGCAGGCGCACTTCAAGATCATAAAAGAGCAATCATTATAGGTACACAATCTTTTGGAAAGGGTTCAGTTCAAACAATAATTCCATTTCAAGTTTCAAATACTGATAATCTAACTGGTATAAGATTAACTACCGCCAGATATTATACTCCTTCAGGTGAATCAATCCAAGGTAAGGGGATTGTACCAGATATAATCATTGAACAAGGAGAATTTGAATCGTTTAATTATAAAAGATTTTCTGAATCAGATCTAAAAGACTCTCTTGATAAAAACAATGAAGAAGACGTAGAAATTGAAGATAATGAATTAAGTGAGTTTGAAAAACGATTAGAAGTTGATTATCAACTTCGAAGAGCTTTTGATCTTGTGCAAGGTGTAAGTCTCTTTAATGAAACTCAAGAATAGTAATGCAAAAAAAATATAGAAAGTGCGTGGGAATGATGATTCTCAATGCAAGAAATCAAATTTTAGTAGGTCGAAGATTAGATCATCCTAGTGGATATTGGCAAATGCCTCAAGGTGGTATCGATGAAAATGAAAATCCTGAAGAAGCAGTTTGGAGAGAAATGATGGAGGAGATTGGTACAAATAATGCATCTTTGATTACTTCATCTCAAGAATGGATCTCTTATGACATACCTACAGAAACACTCAAGACATTACCTTGGGGTGATAAATACATAGGTCAAATTCAAAAGTGGTTTTTATTTCGTTTTACAGGATTTGACGACGATATAAATGTAGGGACAGAAAATCCTGAATTTAGTGAATGGCAATGGATGGATTATGATGAAATTAGTCAAAACGCAGTACCATTTAAAAGAAATGTTTATATAAAAATTCAAAAAGAATTTAGAATTAATTTAGTTAAAGTTTAATTTAGAAAGAAATTAAATTTTATCGTAATAATTTACATTTATTGCTTCTAATTTTGCTTTAGCTACAGAAAGTTGTTCCTCTGATTCCTTACCATCTTTATTTTCTAATTCTTGTATTTCTTTTTCAATTGATGTTTTTTCTAAAGAATTAACTTCAACAACACTTTCAGCAAGAACGATGCATTTTTCTGGGTTGATTTCTGCAAAACCACCAGAAACAAAAAAGGATTTAATTAAATTTTTATCTTCGCTGTATACCATTACTCTTCCTGGTCTAAGAGAGGACATTACCTTGCTATGTCCTGGTAAAATACCTAAGTCACCATCTTTACCAGGGACAATTATAGTACCAACTTCATCGTTGAACACAAGATTTTCTGGAGAAACTAAATCAAAAGAAATTGTTGCCATTATGCGGCTTCAGCTTCTAATTTTTTAGCTTTTTCAATTGCTTCATCTATGCCACCTACCATATAAAATGCTGCTTCTGGCATATGATCATATTCTCCTTTTACCAGTCCATCAAAACTCTTAATAGTATCTTCAAGATCAACATACTTACCTGGTGAACCAGTAAAAACTTCTGCTACAAAAAATGGTTGGCTTAAAAACTTTTCAATTTTTCTTGCTCTCGCAACAGTTAGCTTATCTTCTTCTGAGAGTTCATCCATTCCTAAAATAGCAATAATATCTTGAAGACTTTTATATGTTTGTAAAACTCTCTGCACTTCTCTGGCTACTCTGTAGTGATCATCACCAACAACTTGTGGATCTAAAATTCTTGAAGTAGAATCTAATGGATCAACTGCTGGATATATTCCTTTTTCAGAAATGGCTCTATTTAGAACTGTTGTAGCATCTAAGTGTGAGAAGGATGTAGCAGGTGCAGGATCCGTTAAGTCATCCGCAGGAACATAGATTGCCTGAACTGATGTGATTGATCCTTTTTTTGTAGTTGTAATCCGCTCTTGCAGTGCACCCATATCAGTTGCAAGTGTTGGTTGATATCCAACTGCAGATGGAATACGTCCTAGGAGGGCCGAAACTTCAGATCCAGCTTGAGTGAATCTAAATATATTATCTACAAAGAATAACACATCCTGACCTTCTTCATCTCTAAAGTATTCTGCTTGGGTTAATCCTGATAGAGCAACTCTAGCTCTTGCTCCTGGTGGTTCGTTCATCTGTCCATAAACAAGTGCAACTTTTGAGTCCTTACCTTTTAGATCAATAATTCCTGACTCAATCATTTCGTGGTACAAATCATTACCCTCACGAGTTCTTTCGCCTACACCAGCAAATACAGAATATCCTCCATGTGCTTTTGCAATGTTGTTAATTAATTCCATAATTAAAACTGTCTTGCCAACTCCAGCTCCACCAAATAATCCAATCTTACCACCTCTTGCATAAGGTGCTAGTAGATCAACTACTTTAATTCCTGTTACTAGAACTTCAGTTTCTGTTGATTGATCAACAAACTCTGGCGCTGGTCTATGAATAGGATAAGATTTACTTGTTCCAATGTCGCCTCTTTCGTCAACTGGCTCTCCAACAACATTCATAATTCTACCTAGAGTTTCCGGGCCTACAGGCATTGAAATAGGGGCACCTGTATCAGTAGCTGTTTGACCTCTAACTAGTCCATCTGTTGTATCCATAGCAATTGTACGAACAGCATTTTCTCCTAAATGCTGAGCAACCTCTAGCATTAATCTTGTTCCATTGTTGTCAACTTCTAGAGCGTTCATAATTGCAGGAAGTTCACTATCGAACTCTACATCAACTACAGCTCCGAGAACTTGTGATATTTTTCCAGTTAAATTGTTAGCCATATATCCCCCTTTATATTGATTCAGCTCCAGAAATAATCTCTATTAATTCTTTTGTAATGAACGCTTGTCGCGTTCTATTATACTTTAACGTTAAACTATCTATCATTTCACCTGCGTTTCGGGTTGCGTTGTCCATTGCAGCCATTCTTGCTCCCTGTTCCCCTGCATCACTTTCCAAAAGTACTTTAAATATTTGAATAGAAACATTTTTTGGAAGTAAATCCTTTAAAATTGTTTCTTCATCAGGCTCATAATCATAAATTGCATTTGAAGAATTATCTTTTTCTTCTTCCTTTTCAGAATTTGAAACGTCTAATGGGATTAATTGTTGTTGTGTTACTTCTTGAGAAATAGCTGATTTAAATTTATTAAAAACTAATATGCACTTATCAAATTTACCCTCAAAGTATAATTCTTGAAGCTTGTTAGAAATATTTAATGCAGACTCGTAACCAGTACTTGAAACATTTAAGTCGACAAAACTCTCTATAATTTGATCCTTCATTACTCTATTAAAAAAGTCTCTACTTTTTTTCCCAACTGGCATTAGTTGAACTTTTTTTCCATTACCCTCAAGTGATTTAACTAACTTAAAAGTTTCTCTATTTATGCTGCTGTTAAATCCACCACATAAGCCTCTATCAGCACTTACTGGAACTACTATGTAATTCTGATCATTGCCAGTGCCTGTTAAGAGTTTAATTATACCTTCCCCAGATGCAGCAGATGATGCAAGAGAGGAAAGCATCTCCTCTAGTCTTGATGAATATGGTCTTGCTGCTTCAGCTTTTTCTTGTGATCTACGTAGCTTACTTGCAGCAACCATTTTCATTGCTGATGTAATTTTTTTTGTAGATCCAACTGAATTGATCTGAGTTTTGATATCTTTTAAACTTGGCATAGATTAATTACTTGCAAACTTTCCAACCAAATCATCTAAGATTGATTTTAATTTATCATCATTTTCTTTAGATAATTCTTTTTCATTGGCAATTGCATCTAATAAATCACTATGCTTAGTTCTAATCTCATTTAAAACTTCTGCTTCAAACTTGACTACATCACCTACTGCAACTTTATCAAGATATCCGCGCACACCTGCATAAATAGAAACAACTTGCTCTGAAACCGTTAGTGGTGAATACTGACCTTGTTTTAAGATTTCAACTAGTCTTGCGCCACGATCAAGTAATTGTTTCGTTGAAGCGTCTAAGTCTGATGCAAACTGTGCAAAAGCAGCCATTTCACGATATTGAGCTAATTCAAGTTTTACAGGACCAGCAATTTTTTTCATTGCTTTTGTTTGAGCTGCAGAACCAACACGACTTACGGAAAGACCAACGTTAATTGCAGGACGAATACCAGCAAAAAATAAGTTTGTTTCTAAAAATATTTGTCCATCAGTAATGGAAATAACATTTGTTGGAATATAAGCAGATAAATCTCCTGCTTGAGTTTCAATAATTGGAAGGGCGGTCAAACTTCCACCACCATGTTCATCACTCATTTTGGCAGCTCTTTCTAAAAGACGACTATGAATGTAAAATACATCTCCGGGATATGCTTCACGTCCTGGAGGTCTTCTTAATAATAGAGACATCTGTCTGTAAGCAACAGCTTGCTTTGATAAATCATCATAAACAATTAACGCATGCATACCGTTATCTCTAAAATACTCACCCATTGTACAGCCAGTATAAGCAGATAAAAATTGCAACGGTGCAGGCTCGGATGCAGTTGCAGATACAACAATTGTATATTCCATTGCACCATTATCTTCTAGTGTTTTAACAATTTGAGCAACTGTTGACCTTTTCTGACCAATTGCGACATAGATACAATATAACTTTTCTTTTTCATTATCTGATTGATTTACAGATTTTTGATTTAAGATTGTATCAATAGCAACAGCAGTTTTACCTGTTTGTCTGTCACCAATAATTAATTCACGTTGTCCTCTTCCAACTGGAACAAGAGCATCAAGTGCTTTAATACCTGTCTGCATAGGTTCAGATACACTTTGACGAGGAATAATACCTGGGGCTTTTAATTCAATTCTTCTTTTTTCAGAAGATTGAATAGGACCTTTACCATCAATAGGATTTCCTAAACCATCAACAACACGTCCTAACAATTCTTTTCCAACAGGAACGTCAACAATTTCTCCAGTACGTTTAACTGTATCACCTTCTTTAATTCCAGTATCATCACCGAAGATTGAAACACCAACGTTATCCATTTCAAGGTTGAGGGCCATACCTTTAATGCCGCCTGGGAATTCTACCATCTCTCCAGCTTGTACTTGATCAAGACCATAAACACGTGCAATTCCGTCTCCAACACTTAGTACTGTTCCAACCTCAGCAACATCCGCTTTAGTTTCAAAATTAGCTATTTGGTCTTTAATTACAGACGATATTTCTGCAGCTTTAATTTCCATTATGCCCCCTTCATTGCAATTTTAAGTTTATTAATTTTATTCGCTATAGATGTATCAATCATTTTGGAACCAACCTTAACAATTAAACCACCAATAATGTCTTCATCAACATCAAAATTTAAAGATAATTTTCCACCTAAAGATTTTTTAAGTTGATTTGTAATATTATTTTTTTCATCATCAGATAATATGTTTGCTGATGTTATGTCAGCAGTAATATCACCTCTTTTTTCAGAGTTTATTTTTTTAAATTGTAAAATAATAGAACCGATATTTGAAATTCTTTTATTGTTATCAAGAACTTTTAAAAAAGTTGTCGTAAGATTATGTAAATTTGCTTTAGAAAATAATTTTAACAAAATATTAAGCTTCTCATCTGAATTTACTAATGGACTTTTAATTACTTGTCTCAATTCTGAACTTTCTTTCAATGCTTTTTGCACTAATTCAAAGTCATTTAGAATATCATCAATACATTTTTTTTCAGAAGCAAGATCATAGAGGGCTGCTCCGTACCTTTCAGATATTAGGTCTCCAGACAATGTATTAGACGCCATATATTAAGTTCATAAGAAGTTTAGAAATAGGCTATTAACACATCAGAAAAAGTAGGTAAACTGTCAGTTTGTGCGTCAAATGAGTTAAATTGAAGATATTTTTAAAATTGTGGGTAAATTACATAAATGAATAGGGATCGACATCAATAATTAACTTTACAGAAGAAGGTAATTTAGTCTTTTCGACAATTTTTTTTGTGAATTTATTCAGATTTTTTCTACTATTACTCTTCAATAATATTCTGTATCTATATTGTCCTCTAAGCAGAAAAATTGGAGCTTCAACTGGACCGAGAATTTTAATATTTTTACTATTTTGATCTTGTTGAGCCAGTCTTGAAGCATGTTTAAGAACTAAAGCTTTTGTATGACTAGAAAGAATTATTGAAGTCATAAAACCAAAAGGAGGAATATTAAAATTCTTTCTTTCTTCTAAAGCTCTTTCAATAAAAGCTTCTCTTTCTCGAAGTTGAATCGACTTAATTATTTCTTGATCTGGAAAATATGTTTGAAGAAAAACTTTACCAATTTTTTTTCCTCTACCAGCTCTTCCTCCAACTTGCTGAAGTAGGTTAAAAGTTTTTTCTATAGCTCTAGGATCACCGCCAAATAAACCTGCGTCCGCATCAACAATTCCTACTAATGACAAATTTGGAAAATCATATCCTTTTGCCATAATTTGTGTGGCTACAATTATATCTATATCTTTGTTGTTTATATCAGTAATAAATTTTTTAATTTTGTTTGGCGTGTTAACGTTGTCACTAGACATGATGGAAATATTTTTCCCAGGAAAGAATTCTTTTAGCTCCTCTGCAACTCTCTCAACACCAGGACCAACAAATTTTATACTATCTTTTTCATTACATTGAGGACAATCTAAATTTAATTTTTTTATAGTTCCGCATTGATGGCATAAGAAAACTTTTTTGTGTTGATGCATAACCATCCATGATGAACATTGATCGCATTCATATCTGAACCCACAACTATTACACAAGGTTAATGGTGAGTATCCTCTACGATTTAAAAAAATAAGAGTTTGTTCTTTATTTTCTAAGCACTGAGAAATAGAATCTATAATTGATTGTGATATCCATTTATCTTTATCAAGTTTATTTTTATTTAAATCAATTATAGAAATTTCAGGTAATGGAGTTCCAGAAAATTGTTTTGATAAATAGACTTGATCATATTTTTTAATTTTAACATTATTTATTGTTTCTAAAGACGGCGTTGCCGAAGCTAATAATATAAAATTTTTTTCAATTTTAGCTCTTACAACTGCAAGATCTCTTGCTTGGTAACGTATATTGTCCTCTTGTTTATAACTAGGGTCATGTTCTTCATCGACAACAATTAATCCTAAGTTTGTAAAAGGAAGAAACAAACTTGAACGAGCACCAATAACAATGACTGGATCTCCTGCAAAACATTTATGCCAAATTTTTTGCCTATTTTTTTTTGTAATTTTAGAATGCCACAAACACACTTCCATTCCAAAACGCTTCTTTACTCTTGTCTCTAGTTGCGGTGTTAAACTAATTTCTGGAACCATTATTAATATTTGTTTTTTTTCTTTTAAAAATTTATCTATTATTTCAAAATATACTTCAGTTTTACCAGAGCCTGTTACACCTTCTAATAAAACAGGTTTGTTTGATTTATTAAATGATTGGGTAATTTCTTTAAATGAATCTGCTTGCTCTTCACTCAAGGTCACAAAAGAAGGTTCGATGTTATTGAAACTATCTAATTTTTCTTTATCAAATTCAACTATATCATTGTTAATAAGGAATAATTTTAAAACTGCTCCTAGTGGAGCTAAAGTATAGCTTGCAATCCAATTTATAAAATCGATTAAAGAATTCTGAAGGATAAGATCATTACAAATTTTTGTAACCTCTTTAATTTCGTATCCAGGATTTTTAACATTCCTTTTCCAAATAATTCCAGCTTCTATTTTTTTTCCAAATGGAACTATAACTACTTGACCAATTTCAAGTTGCTCATTTGTTGAAGAATAAGTGAAAACTTTGTCGAAAGGTCTTGTTACTACTACATCGTACAACATTATATTTATGTATTTTTTATATGTTAACTTTCTAAATAACTTGTATATGGTATACAACAAACAATGAAATTTTTTATAGACACTGCCGATATACCTCAGATCGAAGAGTTAATGCCTAGTGGATTAATAGACGGTGTTACTACAAACCCATCTCTGATTGCAAAAAGTGGTAAAGATATGGGAGAAACAATTAAAACAATTTGCTCAATAGTATCCGGTCCAGTAAGTGCAGAAGTGACAGCAACGGAATATGACAAAATGCTTGAAGAAGGTGAATACTTAGCATCATTAGCTAAGAATGTTGCTGTAAAAGTTCCTCTTACACCTGCTGGTCTTCAGACTTGCAAAGCTCTTAGAGAAAAAGATATCATGGTAAATGTAACATTATGTTTTAGTGCTGCTCAAGCATTACTAGCCGCTAAGGTTGGTGCAACATTTATTTCTCCATTTGTGGGAAGACTCGATGATATTGGTGAAAAAGGTATGGATCTAATTTCAGATATAGTAATAATGTATGAAAATTATGGATTTGATACTGAAGTATTAGTTGCTTCAGTTAGAAATACTCAACATCTTATTGATGCAGCTGTGATTGGTGCCCATGTTTCAACTCTACCACCTAAAGTTATTCACGAATTATATAAACATCCTCTCACAGATAAAGGTCTGAAAGCATTTCTTGATGATTGGGCAAAAACAGGACAGCAAATCTTGCCAAAATAATCGTCATGGCGCATGAAGATGAAATTAGTGAAAAACAAATAATAAATTTTTTAAAAAAAAATAAAAATTTTTTTATTAAAAATTCAGAATTAGTTAATGAACTAAATTTTCCAACCGTAGATAATAGTTCTGATAAGGTTGTTGATTTAGAAGCTTATAGATATAAAAAAATATCTCAACAAAATATAGATCTACAAAATCAAATGACAAAAGTACTACTTGCAGGAAAAAGTCATTTAAATGCTCAAAAAAGAATTCTAAAATCTACAATTAGAATTCTAAATGTAAAAAGTTTACAAAAATTAATAAGCTTAATTAAAAATGATCTTAAAACAATTTTAGGTTGTGATGAAATGAATTGTTTTTTTACAAATGAAAATATTAGAGCAGAAAACTTATCACAACTGGATATTAAAATTGCAAATAGTTATTTTAAAAACAAAATGGTTACAAATTTAAATCAAAATCCTAAAGGTTTACTTTTGTTTTTTCCTAATAAATCAGCAACGATAAAATCATATATTTTATTAAAAGTTAAGTTTCGTGAAGATAGTCTAATATTGGCTATGGGATCGAAAGATAAAAATAAATTCACAATTGATATGCAAACTGATCTTGTTGAGTACTTAATTAAAATTATAGAAGTAAATTTATTAAGTATTAAATGAAAGGAAGGTAAAATGAAAGGTTATAGATTTATTACAGATGATGACACTATTGATTTTTGCCAAAGAGTAACAGAGGCACTCTCTAATGGATGGAAATTACATGGTGAACCAAAAATGACTTTTGATCATAAAAGAAAAGTTATGAGGTGCGGTCAAGCAGTTGTAAAACGATCATCAAAAAAATACAAAAAAGGAATGGATCTAGCTAAAATTTAAATATGAATTGCTCTACCATCTACACTTAAAGCTGCTTCTTTTACTGCTTCACTAGTTGTCGGATGAGCATGACACACTCTAGCAATATCTTCTGCACTACCACCAAATTCTATTGTCGTAACAATTTCAGCGATCAACTGTCCGGCATCATGACCGATTATATGAGCACCTAAAATTTCATCTGTTTGTTTATCAACCAGAATTTTAACAAATCCTTCTGATGCGGAGGTAGTTAAGGCACGGCCATTTGCCATAAAAGGAAATTTTCCAACCTTGAAGTCTTTCTTTTCTTGCTTGAGTTGTTCCTCTGTTTTTCCAACTGATGCTATCTCTGGGTTGGTATAAACAATCGCTGGTATAGCATCGTAGTTTATATGAGGTTTTTGACCGTTTATAAATTCAACACAAGCCACTCCTTCTTCTTCAGCTTTGTGTGCTAGCATTGGTCCTGGAGCTACATCGCCAATTGCGTAGATTCCTTTAACAGAAGTTTGAAAATTATCTTTAATTTCAATGGATTTTTTTGCGGTTAATTTAATACCAATTTTTTCGAGACCCAGTCCCTCTATGTTTGGTTTTCTTCCTACTGACATTAAAACTATTTCGTAGTTTTCTTTAATTTTCTTTTTATCTGATGTTTCCATCTCAACATCTACACCAGACTTACCAGATTTTGCAGAACTAACTTTATGAGATAATTTAAATTCTAATCCTTGTTTAGTTAACATTTTCATAAACTCTTTTGCAATTTCGCCATCCATAGTTGGAACAATTCTGTCAAGAGCTTCAACAACTGTTACCTTTGAGCCTAATCTACTCCATACTGATCCCATCTCTAGTCCAATATATCCACCACCAATAACTAGGAGTGATTTTGGTATTTTAGATAGAGAAAGAGCACCTGTTGAAGATACTATTTGTTTTTCATCAACAGGAATATTTGGTATCTCAATTGAAGATGATCCTGTTGCGATAATAAAATTTTTAGCACTGGCAGTAATTTCATTTTTTCCATTTGTAATAGAAATTGTATTTTTATCTACAAACGAAGCCATACCAGGAATATGCGTTATTTTATTTTTCTTAAATAAAAAACCGATCCCTGTTGTAAGTTTTTTTACAATTTTAGTTTTGCGATCCATCAAAACATTTAGGTCTAAATCTATCTTTGATGTTTTTATGCCATGCTCTGCAGCATGATTTGAAATTTCAACAAATTTTTCAGATGAATTTAATAATGCTTTAGATGGTATGCATCCAATATTCAAACAAGTTCCACCAAGTGATGGCTCTTTTTCTATACAAGCAACCTTCATTCCAAGTTGAGCCGCTCTGATTGCAGCTACATATCCGCCAGGTCCCGCACCAATTACAATTAAATCAAAATCTTCCATTTTATATTCCTAATACTAATTCGGATGGATCTTCTAGAAGTTCTTTCACTTTCACTAAAAATCCAACACTTTCTTTTCCATCAATAATTCTATGATCATAACTTAATGCAACATACATCATTGGCCTAATTACTATTTTATCATTTACAACTACTGCTCTTTTTTGAATATTATGCATCCCTAAAATTCCAGATTGAGGTCTATTGATTATTGGGGTGCTGAGCATTGATCCGTAAACGCCACCATTTGAAATTGTAAAAGTTCCACCAGTCAGATCGTCCATGGTCAGCGTTCCATCTTTGGCTTTTGTACTAAGATCAATAATTTTAGTTTCTATTTCTCCAAAACTCAATTGATCGGCGTCTTTAAGTATTGGTACGACTAATCCTTTTTCAGTTCCAACAGCTATACCTATATCAAAATGATTTTTATAAATTATATTTTCATCTTTAATTTCAGCATTCACAGCTGGATACTCTTGCAAACTTTTTACTACCGATTTTACAAAAAATGACATGAAACCTAATTTGACCTCATACCGACTTTGAAATTCTTGGTTTTTTGATTTTCTAATTTCCATAACTTTGGACATGTCAATTTCATTGAAAGTCGTAAGTATGGCTGCTGTATTTTGAGCCTCCTTTAAACGTTTAGATATTGTCTGTCTGATTTTAGACATTTTAACAACTTCTTCTCTTTCACCTTTGTTATTGGTTGTTTTATTTGAAGAAGAAAGATGAGAAACTACATCTTCTTTATTAATTCTTCCATCAGAACGGGATGAGGTGACATCTTCAAGTTTAATATTATTTTCTTCAGCAATTTTTCTTGCAGATGGTGAAGATTTGGCAGGCGAAGATTTTGTTTCAACCTTAACTGCTTTTACTTCTTCTTTTATTTTTTCTTCTTTATTTTCAGTTTTTTTAGGACTTGGTGTTTTGCCTTTTGATTCATTTAAGATTCCTAAAATACCACCAATTTCAACGTCAGTGCCTTCAGAAACTTTTATTTCTTTTAGAGAGCCTGCATGAGGTGCTGGTACTTCAACTGTAATTTTGTCTGTCTCAATTTCAACTAAAGGTTCATCTGCTTCAAAATTATCGCCTATATTCTTAAGCCATTTTGAAACAGTTGCTTCTGTAATTGACTCTCCAAGTGTTGGAACTATTAATTCAGTGCTCATTAATTAAATGCTTAATAACATTTACGTCAATTTATTCAATTGGCAGATTAGTCTTTAATTTTGTTGAAATACCTGCCCAAGATTTGATAATTTTGCTAATCGAATCTTCAGTTGCCATTTTTATAATAGTTTCTTGGTTACTTAAGTGTCTTACTAAAGAACCAGCGGCAGGAGACGCAGCTGGACTTCTACCAACATAGAATATTTTTTCTTGTTTAACATTCGCTTCTTGCATAACACTTTCCAATCTACCTTTCACAAAACCCCAGGCACCCATATTTTTTGGCTCTTCTTGTGCCCAGATAATTTCAGCATCCATATAATGTTTTAATTCATCTCTAAAGTTTTCATAAGGAAATGGATAAATCTGCTCCAATCTTATTATGGAGAGATTTGTAATTTTATTTTTTGCTATATGATCTGCTATTTCAAAATATATTTTACCAGAGCAAATTACTAATCTTTTAATTTTCCTTTTTTCTTTAACAGATAATTTATCAGTAAGAATTCTATGGAAAGTTGATCCATTAATATAATCCTCAATATTAGAAACATTAGATTTATGTCTAAGTGTAGATTTTGGTGTAAATATAATTAGAGGTTTCCTAAAATTTCTATGTAGTTGCCTTCTTAAAACATGAAAATAATTAGCAGGACTTGTACAATTAACAATTTGCATATTATCTTCCGCACACATCTGTAAAAATCTTTCTAATCTTCCACTTGTATGCTCAGGACCTTGGCCCTCATGTCCATGAGGAAGAAGGATCGTTAAACCAGACATTCTCAACCATTTTCTTTCTCCAGAACTAATAAATTGATCAATCATAATTTGTGCACCATTTGCAAAATCCCCAAACTGTGCTTCCCATATAACAAGTGTCTTCGGATCAACTTGTGAATATCCATATTCAAAACCAAGAACACCAAATTCAGATAAAAAACTATCTATAATTTCAAAGTAACCTTGCTTATTTTGAAAGTGTCTTAATGGAACAAAACGATTTTCGTTTTCTTGATCATATAATACACCATGTCTATGACTAAATGTTCCTCTTCCAACATCTTGTCCAGATATTCGAACTCCATATCCCTCATCTAAAAGTGTTGCTAAAGCTAAACTTTCAGAGGTTGCCCAATCAATACCTTTTCCATTGATAACACTTGTTAATCGGTCTCCATAAATTTTTTTTATTCTTCTATGAGCATTGAAATCTGCCGGTATTTGATGAATTTTTTTTGCTATATTCATTAATGTTTTTTCTTTTACAGAGGTTTTTCCTCTTCTGGCATCAAATGTTGCAGTAGATAAACCTGTCCAAGTTCCCTCTAACCAATCTACTTTATTTGGCTTATAATTTTTAGTTGATTCAAATTCTTTATCTAAAAAATTCTTAAAAGAATCTACAATGTCTTTAGATTCTTCTTCTGAAAGAGTATTGTTCTCAATTAATTTTTTTTCATATTTTTTTCTTGTAGTGATTTGTTTTTTGATAGCCTTATACATAAGGGGCTGAGTAAAAGAAGGTTCATCAGCTTCGTTATGTCCTGATCTTCTGTAGCAAAACATATCTACGACAACATCGACTTTAAATTTATTTCTAAATTCCGTTGCAAGTCTACAAACATGAACTACTGCTTCTGGGTCATCGCCATTAACATGAAATATTGGTGCCTGAACCATTTTTGCAATTTCAGTACAATAAGGTGCTGATCGTCCATATTGTGGCATAGTTGTAAAACCTATCTGATTGTTAATTACAAAGTGAATGGTACCACCTGTTTTAAACCCTCTTAATTGTGACATAGCAAATGTTTCGGCCACAACTCCTTGTCCAGCTATTGCTGCATCTCCATGAATTAATAAACCGATAACTTTATCTGTTGTTTTATCTTTAGCTAAAGTTTGTTTTGCTCTTACTTTTCCTGCCACAACTGGGTTAACTGCTTCTAAATGGGAAGGATTAGAAGTGAGCGATAAATGAATTTTCTTTTTTTCAAATTCACGATCAGCAGAAACTCCTAAATGATATTTTACATCACCTGAACCTAGTACCTCATTTGGATCGTTTAAAGATCCTTGGAATTTTGATAATATTTTTTTGTAAGGCATTTCCAAAACACTTGATAGAAGTGTTAGTCTCCCTCGATGAGCTGTTCCAATAATAATATCTTCAATTCCAGACAAACATGCCTGTTTAACAATTTGCTCTATCCCAGGTATCATCGCTTCACCACCTTCGATACCGTATCTCTTTGTACCTAAAAACTTTTTATCTAAAAACTGCTCAAATAGTTCTGATTCAACTAATCTTTTATAAATTGCTTTTTTTCCTTCATTTGTAAAATTTGTTTTATTTCTTACCTCTTCAATTCTTTCTTGGACCCATTGTTTTTGATCAGCTTGTTGTATGTGTAAAAATTCAACACCAATTGAAGCAGAATAAGTTTCTTTTAATATTTTAATAATATTTTTTAATTTACCTTTTTCTAAACCTAAACTTCCATCAATGAATATTTCTTTTTCTAAATCTGATTCATTAAAACCATAACTTTTATAATCTAATTCTTGAGGATACTCTCTTTCAGATATTCCTAAGGGGTCAAGATCTGCAATTAAATGTCCGTTAATTCTAAAAGCTCTAATTAATCTTAATGCTCTAATTGAATCTAAGGTTGATATTCTAAATTCCTCAGAATTGTAATTAGCATTTGATTTTATAACCTTAGTTATGTAATTTTTATCTATTATACTTGACGGACGTTCTTTCCATTCTGGTCCTCCAAAATCTTTAAGAACAGAATAGTCATCTTCATTCAAATTATTAAAAAAATCTTTCCAAGTTGTATCCACACTTTCAGGGTCATTTCTAAATTTAGAATATAGTTCGGCTACATATGGTGCATTAGCACTATTTAAGAAAGTATCATTCATAGATTTCTATTAAACTAAAACCATTTCGCATAACAATCATACTAATGGAAACTAATTATTCCCATTTTGCATTGCTAATTTCATAGTTTTTCCCAATGATGCCGGGGATTTTGACACCAAAACTCCAGCATTTTCTAAAGATTTAATTTTGGAATGAGCTGTACCTTTTGAGCCTGAAACGATAGCACCTGCATGACCCATACGTTTTCCTTTAGGGGCAGATTGTCCAGCTATAAATGCTGAAACTGGTTTTTTTCTTTTTGAATTTGAAATAAATTCTGCCGCATTTTCTTCCTCCTCGCCACCAATTTCACCTATCATTAATATTCCCTCAGTCTCATCGTCTTCTAAAAATAACTTTATACAATCTACAAAATCCATACCATGGATTGGGTCTCCACCAATACCAACACATGTTGATTGACCTAATCCTACCTCTGTTGTTTGTGCAACAGCTTCATAAGTTAATGTTCCTGATCTACTCACTATACCTATTTTACCTTTTTTATGGATGAAACCAGGCATGATACCAATCTTGCATTCAGAAGGTGTTATTAAACCTGGGCAGTTTGGCCCAATCAAATATGTTTTATTGTTAATAATTCTTTTTTTTATATCAATCATATCTAAGACTGGAATACCTTCTGTAATACATACAATTAATTCAATGTTTGCATCTAAAGCTTCGTGGATTGCTTTAGCAGCAAACTTAGCAGGAACATAAATGACTGTTGCGTTTGCTTCAGTTTGTTTAACTGCATCGGCGACTGTATTAAACACCGGTAAATTTAAATGGGTCTGACCTCCTTTACCAGGCGTTACACCACCTACAAGGTTTGTACCATATGCTATAGCTTGTTCAGAATGATATGTTCCTTGTGAACCCGTAAAGCCTTGGCAAATAAGTCTTGTATTTTTATTAACTAAAATTGACACTATTCTGATAACTCCACAGCTTTCTGAGCTGCATTTGAAAAATCATCAATTGAAATTAATCCTAATGATGAATTATTTATAATATCTCTTCCTTCTTTAGAATTTGTTCCTTGAAAACGTACAACAACAGGAAGTTTAAATTCTAATTCTTTAATTGCATCAATGATACCATTAGCAATCATATCACAATGGATAATTCCTCCAAAAATATTTATGAAGACTGATTTCACATTTTTATCTGATTGAATGATCTTGAAAGCTTTAATGGCTCTTTCTTTATTTGCTGTACCACCTAAATCTAGAAAATTGGCTGGCTCCATTCCAAATTGTTTAATAATATCCATAGTTGCCATTGCCAGTCCAGCTCCATTAACCATACAGCCTATTTTTCCATCGAGCTTAATGTAAACCATATCGTTTTCAGAAGCTTCAAGTTCTAAATCATTTTCTTCTGAAGTATCTTTTAATTTTTCAATTTCAGCCTGTCTATACAGAGCATTATCATCAATATTAATTTTAGCATCTAAAAGAATTAGTTTTTCATCTTTTGTCACAACAAGAGGATTAATTTCAATTAAAGAAGCATCTATTTCGACATAGGCCTTACATAAATTTGAAACAATTTCTTTAAATTGGTTAAACTCATTAATAGAAAAATTTAATTTATTTTGAAGACTATCACTAATTGTAAAATCTTCTAAGTTGTCAAAATAAACATATTGAATTCTTTCTGGTGTTTTCTCAGCTACATCTTCTATGTCTACCCCACCGGCATCAGATACCATCATCATTAATTTTGATTGATTCCTATCAAGAAGAATACTTAAATAATATTCCCTATCAATTTCACATCCAGCTTCTAAATAAATTCTATTTACTAACTTTCCCTCATTACCTGTTTGTTTTGTAATCAATATGTTACCCATCATTCCTTTTGCAATTTTTTGTGCATCATCAATTGATTCTGTTATTTGTACTCCACCTTTTGTATTAAATGGTTTTAAAAATTTCCCTGCTCCTCTTCCTCCAGCATGTATCTGTGATTTGATAACCCAAGGTGGACCTTTTATAATTTGTAAATCTTTTTCTAAATCATCAACATTTTCAATGTAACTTTTACCTTCAAGTATAGGTAGATTGTACTTTCTTAGTAGATCTTTAGCTTGGTATTCATGCAAATTCATTTTGATAAAAAGGTAATAGTTAGATTAGATGAAAAATACAATTATTTTTTATTTTTCTTATTTAGAAGCTTGTTAGACAATGTAGTTAATGATTTTACTTCTTTAACAGAATGAATAAATTCTTTTTTTTCATTATTATTAAGTTTTAGTTCAATAATTTTTTCAACACCTTTTTTTCCAATGATTACTGGAACTCCAACATACAGTCCTTTTACTCCATATTCACCATTAAGATATGCAGCACATGGTAATAATCTTTTTTGATCTAACAAAAATGACTCAGCCATTTGTATTGCTGAAGAAGCTGGAGCATAATAGGCAGATGTATTCATGAGCTTAACAATTTCAGCTCCACCATCACGTGTTCTTTGTATAATTTTATCGATATTTTTTTTTGTTGTCCACTTCATCTTTATTAATTCAGGTACAGGAATACCTGATACTGTTGAGTATCGCATAAGTGGAACCATCGTGTCTCCATGACCGCCTAAGACAAAAGCGCTGATATCATTAATTGACACATTAAACTCCTTGGATAAAAAGTATTTTAATCTTGCACTATCCAAAACACCTGCCATACCAATACACATATTTGTCTTAAGGCCTGATGATTTCTGAAGGACACTTACCATTGCATCGAGTGGATTAGTAATGCATATAACAAATGCTTTTGGACAATATTTTTTAATATTTTTCCCAACATTTTGAATGATTGTAGAATTTTTTTCTACAAGATCATCTCGAGACATACCTGGTTTTCTTGGAAAACCTGCAGTAACTATTACTACATCAGAATTTTTGATATCTCTAAAACTTGAAGTACCTTTAAAATCAGCATGAAATCCCTCAATGGAAGATGACTGGGCCAGATCTAAAGATTTACCCTTAGGCATTCCTTCAAAAATATCTAATAAAACTACATCACCTAATTCTTTTAAACTAACAAGTTGTGCTAAAGTCCCACCGATATTGCCTGCTCCAATGAGAGCAATTTTTTTTCTCATTTAAGTTTTATACTTTAATTACAATTCTGTAACAATAGCCTTTTTAAGTCCAGCAATTTCTTTGGCTGGATTTAGACCTTTAGGACAAGACCTAGTACAATTCATTATTGAATGACATCTATAAAGTTTTAATGAATCATTTATTGCTTTTAATCTCTCTTTTCTTTCTGAGTCTCTAGAGTCACTTACCCATCTTGCTGCTTGTAAAAGGACTGCAGGTCCTAGATATTCATCTCCATTCCACCAATAACTTGGACAAGAAGTAGTGCAGCAAAAACATAATACACACTCCCATTTACCATCTAGTTTTTCTCTATCTTTTGGTGATTGTTTTTTTTCGTCTCCTGAGTTTTTTTCTTCATTTGTCTTTTCACGCTGTAACCAAGGTTTAATGGAAGCCAGTTGCTCATAAGCCTTACTAAGATCTGGAACTAAATCTTTTACTACACGCATATGTGGAAGAGGGTAAATTTTTATTTCATTCTTAACATCAGACATACTTTTCAAACATGCTAATGTGTTAACACCATCAATATTCATAGCACAGGAACCACAAACTCCTTCTCTGCAAGATCTTCTAAATGTTAAAGTTGGATCAATTTCGTTTTTAATTTTCATAAGTGCGTCTAATACCATTGGGCCACACTTTTCTTGATCTATCTCATAATTATCTATCCTAGGATTTTTATCATCTTCCGGATCCCATCTGTAGATTGCAAGTTTCTTTGGATCATTTGCAGGTTCTTTTAGTTGGTGAGTTTTCCCTTTAGTTATTTTTGAATTTGCAGGAAGTGTAAACTGAGCCATTAGTAAACTCTTCTTTTAGGTGGTATTGGTTGAACATGATTAGTTAGAGTATTCATATGAACACCTCTGGAACTCATACTCACATCTCCCTTATCGTTTAACCAAGCTAAAGAGTGAACTAACCAATTATTATCATCTCTTTCTTTATAATCTTCTCTTGCATGTGCGCCTCTACTTTCGGTTCGATTTAACGCAGAATGAAGAGTAACTTTTGATTGTGCCATTAAATTGTGTAACTCTAAAGCTTCGACCAAGTCAGTATTAAAAATTAATGATTTGTCTTTAATATCTATGTCATCCATTGAACTCTCAACTTTTGAATATTCTTCAATACCTTTTGATATGAGATCATGTGTTCTAAATACTGCACATTTTTGCTGCATTATATGTTGCATGGAAGTACGAAGTTCTCCAGTTGTAGTGTTTCCTTTGCTGTTTCTAATCTTATCAAATCGCTCAATAATATTATCTGTTTTTGATTTACTAATTTCAATTTTTTTAGAATTTGGTTTCACTTTTTCTTTACATGTTAGACTAGCTGCTTTGCCAAAAACAACAAGATCGATTAATGAATTTGTTCCTAATCTATTAGCACCGTGCACAGAAACACATGCAGCCTCACCAACAGCCATTAAACCTTCACATACATTATCTGGATTTTCATTTGTTGGCCTGAGAACTTCTGTTCTATAATTTGTCGGTATACCGCCCATATTATAATGAACCGTTGGAAGAACTGGTATTGGATCTTTAGTCAGATCAACTCCGGCAAATATTTTTGCAGTTTCTGAAATACCAGGCAATCTTTTATGTAATGTATCAGCATCAATGTGCTCAAGATGAAGTAGCACATGATCGGCATTATCTCCACAACCTCTATTTTCACTAATTTCAATCGTCATTGCGCGACTTACTACATCCCTTGATGCTAGATCTTTTGCATTTGGAGCATATCTTTCCATAAATCTTTCACCATCACTATTAGTTAAATATCCGCCTTCTCCTCTTGCTCCTTCAGTGATTAACACTCCTGCACCATAAACTCCAGTTGGATGGAACTGAATAAATTCCATATCAGAAAGAGGTAGGTTTTGTCTTAAAGCCATTGCACTACCATCACCAGTACATATGTGAGCACTCGTAGATGAGAAGTAAGCTCTTCCATATCCACCAGTAGCTAGAATTGTTTGATGAGATAAAAATCGATGTATCGATCCATCTTCTAAGCACCATGATACCACACCAATACAATTACCTTGATCATCAGAAATTAAATCTAAAACAAAATATTCAATATAAAATTCTACATTATTTTTAAGTGATTGCTGATAAAGTGTATGGAGTAAAGCATGTCCCGTTCTATCAGCTGCTGCACATGCTCTCATAGCAGGAGCTCCCTCGCCATTATTGGTTAAGTGTCCGCCAAAAGGTCTTTGATAGATCTTGCCATCATCTGTTCTACTAAAAGGCATGCCATATTCTTCAAGTTCAATTACTGCTTCAGGGGCTTTAGAACATAAGTATTCAATTGCATCTTGATCACCAAGCCAGTCTGAACCCTTAACTGTATCATACATGTGCCACTTCCAATTATCCTCACCCATATTACCAAGAGCTGCTCCAATTCCACCTTGTGCTGCAACAGTATGACTTCTTGTTGGAAACACTTTTGATATACAGGCTGTTTTTAATCCGGCTTCTGCACATCCAAGCGTTGCTCTCAGCCCTGAACCTCCAGCTCCTACAACTACAACGTCATAATGGTGATCAATAATTTTATATGAATTAGTCATCTAAAACACCATTCTCACTAAATTAACAGTAATTAAAATCATGATAAAATAAATAAGATAATTAATTGATACTTTAATAAATTTGGCTATCTTTTTCGATGTGACATAATCTTCAATAATTGTTTGCAGTCCTAATTTTGAATGCAGAAGCATAGATTGCATCATAACAAAAAATAAGAATGCATTAAAATAGGATTGAAAAAAAGTTTCTATTTCAGAATAAGTCATCTTAGATAATGATATTGCTGAGTATATAAACCAAAACGCCAAAGGTATTAAAATTGAAGCAGTAATTCTTTGGGTTAACCATTTAAGAGCATAATTTTTCATGCAAAATACCAGACAACTAAACTAGAAATTAGAGTTAAACATATAACAGCATAACCAGATTTATATACTTGAGATAATTCCATTCCAATACCGAATGACCAATATAATTTTCTACATCCATTAAATAAATGGTAAAAAATACCGACAGTCCAAATCATTAGAACTAGTTTAAACAAAATACTTTTAGAAAGAATTTCAAAATAAATATAAAATTCAGGACCAAAACTAATTAATAAAAACCAAATTGAAATTAATATTGCGCCCACACTTAATCCAATTCCTGATATCCTATGAAAAATTGAAAATACTGCTGTAAGTACTCTTTTGTGAATAGATAGGTGAGGTGATAATGGTCTATTATCAGTCATTTTTTTCATTTTTCTTATGTTTCATAAGTAAGTATTTTTCTTCAAATTTCAAAATATTAATGTTTTAGTTATTTTTTCTTACTATCATGGAAGTTTATAAAATGTTGATAAAAGTGGCAAATTTTATGAAAATCGACCAAATTTAATACCAGATTTAACTAAAAATCTTGAATTTTAAATAGATAGATATTACTCTTAATAAGCCGGATAATACTCGTTTCTTAGCTTCGGAGGAACGCCAAGAATTTTTAATTATCTTACCCGCCGTTTGATAATTATTTGAGTTTCTTATTCTAGAGAGGTGTCTGCCAAGGTACAAACTAGTTTTAGAGTCCGGCCTATTTTAAATTTTTATTAAAAAATTCTTCCATCTTTTTAGAATATACTTCTGGAAATTTAAACATAGCATCTACATGATAAGAGTTTTCAACTAACCAAAACTCAGCATTAATTTTATTTTGATTTGTATATTCTTTAAAATAATTAAAGTGTCTTGTTAAAATTCTTGTATCAGAGTCGCCATGAGTAAAATAATAGTATTGTTTCTTTGATAATTTTTTAGCTGGAGATAATTCTCTTGGATCTGTTCCAGTTAAGATTCTTCCAGCTAAACTAACTACTGGCCCAAATTCTATAGTAAGACCATATCTTGCTATTTCATCTTTTAAAATCATATTAAATTCAGCAAGTGAACTATCTGCCCACACTGCACGTATTTCCGGTTCTGAATTAGCTGCAAAAATAGACGTGCTTGCACCAAGAGATATTCCATGTAATCCAATGCTATACGACTTGAAACCAATTTTTTTTAAAAAATCAAATGCACCAAGAATATCATTATATGACTTTAAACCTAAATCATCGTAGCTACTTACAGTATCACTTTGTCCATAGTTTCTTAAATCTATCGTCAGAACATTAAACTTTTTATTAACTAAAAAACTTGCAATTAGATTGGGTTCAGACTTACATTTACCATTTGGGCTTATACCATGTGTTACAATTATAACGGGTCTATTTGGAAAATAATTAAAAAGCCATCCATTAATCTTAATATCAGAATCACGAGATTGAAAATACACATCTTGCCATTCATCTAAATAATAGTCCTTAAAGTTAAAATTTTCTCTTACTTTTTGTCGTGCAAGAATTGAGTATTCATGTGAATCAACTGTTGTACTCCATGAATTAGGAAGAGATCCTTCGTGCAAACCACAAGTTGGATCTATTTTTAAAATTTGGTAAGCAACATAAAAGCCTGCAGTAAAATAAACTACTATTAATAAAACTATCGTACTTACTAATAATCTGATTATGTATTTCATCAATCTGGTTTTACTATAGTCATTTCATATAATCTGCTAGCAGTTCTTTTAAACTCTTCTGTTAGAGTATTTATATTATTTAATGAATTTATAGGTTTTGAAGCTAAAATTACTATTGAACAATTATTTTCATATAACATATCAATTAATCCAATAAATCTTCTGCACGAATCTTTTTTCTGATTATCAAATTCTGGTACATTTTTTAAAAATACCAACTTAAATTTATCTGCAATATTTTTATAATCTTCATTACCAAGATTTACTTCACAAAGATTTTCAAAATCTATCATCATTAGATTAGATGTACATTTATCAAACTTTAGTTCACGACTTTTAGATTTAATTTTTACAGTTGTTAAATGGGAGGGATCAACAAAGCGATTAAATAATTTTTCAAATTCATTTGTGGTGTCAGTTGTTATGGGTGTGAAATATGTCTTTGATTGATTTAATGTTTGTCGACGAAAATCAGTTTTAATACTAATATCATAGAGAAAAAAATTTTTTTTAATTAAATCAATAAATGGTAGAAAGTCATTTCTTTGCAAACCATCTTTATATAAATTATCTGGATGAAAATTTGAGGACAGTAATATAAATATTTTATATTTAGAAAAATAATTAAATATTTTTTTTATTATTAGTGCGTCAACAATATTAAAAATATGTAATTCATCAATAAATATTATTTTAAAATCTCTACTTAAATTCTTTACAAAGTTTTCGATTGCAAGTTCTTTATTTTCTGATTTTTTAACTTGTTCATGGATTTCATTCATTAAGTTATTGAAATGAATTTTTTTTCCAATCTTAGTATTTTGATAAAATAAATTTAATAAAAATGTTTTTCCTGTTCCGACTTGACCATAAAGATAAATTCCTTCAAAAATTTTATCTTTAAAAAATAACTTTGTTTTACTAAAAGATGACCATACATTATCTGCTTGTTTTAAGAATTCAATTTGATGTTTATTTTTTTTAATAAAATTATTTTCAACAAAACTATTATATTGATCAATAACATTAAACATTATTTTTTACCTAAGTACTGTTCAAGTTGTTTTAAAGTTTCTAGTTCACCACTTTTGATGCTTTTATCTTCTTTTTTCTTTTTTAATCGTTTATATTCCTTTATTAAAAAATTAAGACTCTCCATTATTTGTTTATTCATGTTTTATAAATTATAGGTAAAATTGATGATACAACAATCATAATGGAGCTGATTAAAAATATAACTAATATTCCATAACCCCAATCAATAATATAACCAAAAACAACTGGCGATAAGGCACTTGCAAAAACCCCAACTGCGTGCAGTAAAGCTTTAGCAGTTCCAATACTTTTAACTCCGTAAATTTCTGCCCAGAGTGATCCCATAAACGGTGCAGATAAACCTAAGTTAAATCCAAATAAAGACATGTAAAGCACGAATGACCAATAATTATTAAAGAAAAAAAGAATGGTGATACAGAGCAACAAAGGTAATAGCATAAAAGGTATTGCTTTCTTTGTATTTATCTTATCTATTAAGGGTCCTCCTATTAATAAACCTAAAATAGAAAATAATCCAAAATATATATAACCATTCCCAAGCATTTCCATTGTCCACCCTTTAGTATCAAAAATAAAAATCTGATGAAACATTAGCCCAGTACCAATAAATGGAAAGGCTGCAGCTAATGGAAAATAAATAAAAAAAACTCGGTCTTTTAAAATTTCTGTAATGGTCCAACTTTTATGTGTTTTCTCATTATCAATATTTTTTTGAAGAGCAGAATCCCTGCTTTTTTGATTATGAAGAATAAAGTATATTATTGGTATTAAGATCAAAAGAGTCAAAGTTGTTAAAAACCAAAGAGTTTTAAAATTAAAGTATGAGTCCAAATTAACGATAATCTTTGGTAAAAACATTATACCTAACATTCCTCCAAGTGTTGCAACAGATATTGCCTTACCTCTATCAATTAAAAAATATCTTGCCATTGAAGTTGAGCCAGCATGTGTCATAGCTCCCTGTCCAAAAAAACGTAATAAAAATAAAATAAAAAAAAGATGAAAAATATTATCGAAAATAAAATAAAAACCAATGCAAGCAAAAGCTAAACCGAGAATAATACCTATGGAGTATAATCTTAAATCAATTTTATCTATTAATTTAGCAAAGTTAATAAATAAAAATGAACTTACAAGCGTTGCTATGGCATAAACTAATCCAAACTCACCATCTGTTATTTTATATAGATTTCGAATATCATCGTTAAATAATGCAATGTAAAAAGTCTGTCCAAAACTTGCAAAGAAGACCATAACAAATCCGTATATTAAGAGATTAGGATCATTTAAAAAAAATTTTTTCATTACAATTTAAATCAATTTTTTAATACTATTTAAAAGCTTTACCATTTTACTTTTATCTATTCTTCCTGTGTTAACATTTCGTGGGCTTGGATGATAACTACCAACTAAAATTTTCTTATCGGGTAAAATATTCATAGATCCGTGAGAAAAAATAAAATCTTTATTTCGTATTTCATATTGTTGCTTATAATAATTTACACAGGCGTCATGACCAATTTTACCAAGGGCAACAATGACTTTTATATTTTTTAAGAAAGCAATTTCTTGATTAAAAAAATTAAAACATGTTTTCAATTCTTGTGAAGTAGGTTTATCTTCTGGGGGTACACATTTAAGAGCAGTAGTTAAGTACATATTTCGAAGTTCCAAACCGTCACCTCTATCTACAGAATCTGGTTGGTTTGCAAATCCAGTTTTATATAAACAGGAAAATAAAAAATCTGCAGATTTATCCCCTGTAAAAACTCGACCTGTTCTATTTCCTCCATGTGCTGCTGGAGCAAGACCTACCATTAATAATTTAGCTTTTTCATCTCCATAACCAGTAATTGGTTTACCCCAATAACTTTGATCAATATATTGTTTTCTTTTTTCTTTAGCAATTTTTTCACGGAAGTTAACTAAGCGTTCACACTTTCTGCAATGAATAATGGATTTGTTTAAATTACTTAATGTCATTTGGAAGATATATATTTATATTACAGCTCTGTGATTAATGAAAGAGCTAAAGCTATTTTAGAATTTTGTTTCATCAAAACTCCACTAGAGCAGTGGTTTAAAAAAGATGATGAATTTGATAATATTTTGAAAAGTAGTTTTATGAATGATTACATTAAGGCTATTAATAATGAGTATGATAATTGGAGAAATGATGCTGAAGAATGTGTAGCTTTAATTATATTACTTGATCAACTATCAAGAAATTTTTTCAGAAATAATTCAAAAGCTTATGCCCAGGATACTAAGTGTGTTTTAATTGTTAAAGAAGCAATAAATAAAAGATATTTAGATAGCCTAGAAATTGATAAAATACATTTTTTATTACTGCCATTAATTCATAGTGAGGATATCATGGATCATGAACTTGGTCATAAATTAGTCGATCAATATTTAAATAATCATTCAGAATATACTAATATTAAAAAAGCTTGGGACGACCATAGCGTGGCAATTAAAAAATTTGGAAGGTATCCGCATAGAAATAAAATACTAAATAGAAAATCAACAAATGAAGAAGAGGTATTTTTAACACAACCGAATAGTTCTTGGTAAATCAAGATATGCTTTTAGAAAGAAATTTTTCAGATATTTTAAAACAACTTAAGTTTAAAAAAGGGAAAATTAAAGCAATTCTTGATACAGATACCTACAATGAAATTGATGATCAATTTGCTTTAGTGCAAATGTTGTTTTCAAAAGAAAAAATTGAAGTGCAAAGTATAAATGCAGCTCCTTTTTCAATGAATAATCGTTCGGATAATCCAAAAAAGGGAATGGGGCTTAGTTATGATGAAATCTTTCGATTGTTAGAAAAAATAAATTTTAAAAAAAATAATTTTGTTTTTAAAGGCTCAACAAAATATGTAGGTTTTGAAAAAAAACCAATTAATTCGCCTGCAGCAGATAATATCATAGAAAGTGCTTTAGCATGTTCTGAAGAAGATCCTCTATACGTACTAGCTATCGGCGCTATTTCAAATGTTGCGTCTGCATTATTAAAAGAGCCAGAAATTATAAAAAAACTTGTTGTAGTTTGGTTGGGAGGTAACGCGCTTTATTGGCCACAAAATTTGGAATTCAATTTGAAGCAAGATATTGGAGGTGCTCAAGTTTTATTTGATAGCGGTGTTTCTCTCGTTATGGTTCCTTGTAAAGGAGTAACTTCACATCTTATTTCAACAGTTCCAGAAATAGAAAGATACATCGAACCTCATGGTGAAATCGGTAAATTTCTAGCAATGCGATTTAAAGAGTACAATAGTATCCATAAAGGTTGGTCAAAAGAAATTTGGGATATGGCAGCTGTTGGTTATGTCTTAAACGAAAACTGGGCACCAACTAACACAATTCCATCTCCAATTCTTTTAGATGATATGAAATGGGCTTCAGACAAAAATAGGCACCCAATTAAAATAGTCTATGAAATAAAAAGAGATCCTATTCTTAAAGATTTCATTCAAAAATTAGAAAATTTCAATAATAAATAATTATAATAAATGGTCTCGTGGTGAAATGGATATCACACGTGTCTTCGGAACATGGATTTGGGGTTCGAGTCCCTACGAGACCGCCAATTAAATAGTTATTTTTTCTGAGTACTTTGAAATTACTAACTCAGCAATTTGAACAGCATTAAGTGCTGCTCCTTTGCGCAAATTATCTGAGACTACCCACAAATTCAAACCATTATCTATTGATTGATCATTTCTAATTCTACTAATATAAACTTTATCCTCTCCTGCAATTTCAACAGGAGTCACATAACCTTCGTCTTTTCGATGATCAATTACTGAAATACCTTCAGAGTTAGATAATATTTCGTTAGCTTCTTTTTCATCTAATGGCGAGTCAAACTCTATATTTACAGCTTCTGAATGGCCAATAAATACAGCTGTTCGAACACAAGTTGCTGAAACATTAATTCCCTCGTCTAGAATTTTTTTTGTTTCATCAATCATTTTTTGCTCTTCTTCAGTATTACCATTTTCTAAAAAAGCTCCAATGTGTGGAATGGCATTAAACGCAATTTGTTTTGTGAACTTTTCTTTTTTTAATTCTTGGTTTGCATAAACATTTTGAGTCTGATTAAATAATTCATCCATACCTGTTTTCCCTGCTCCAGAAACAGCTTGATATGTTGATACAACAACTCTGTTTATAATTGCTTTTTCATGAAGTGGTTTTAATGCAACAACCATTTGTATAGTTGAACAGTTAGGATTTGAAATAATATTAGTTCTGTTTTCATCATCAAAAAATTCATCAAGTGCATTAGCGTTTACTTCAGGAACGATTAAAGGAATATTTTGTTGCATTCGAAAATGAGAGGTATTGTCTATAACAATACATCCTTTTTTAGCTGCTTTTGGTGCATATTCTGCAGAAATTTTACCACCAGGTGAAAATAAACCAATATGTGCTTTTGAAAAATCAAATTCTGATAAGTCCTCTACAACAATTTCTTTATCTTTAAACTCTACTTTTTTGCCTTTTGATTTTGATGATGCAAGTAAATATAAATTGTCTATTGGAAAATCCCTTTGCTCTAATATTTGAACAATTTCTGTTCCTACCGCACCTGTTGCTCCTGCTACTGCTACATTGTATTTTTGAGTCATTTAATTTCCAGATAGAATTTTTAATTCTTCAATAACAGCATTACCCATTTCTTGAGTTGAGATAATTTTTTCTGCTCCATCTTTTATATCAGCTGTTCTTAAACCTTTTAGTAATACATTCTGTACAGCTTTCTCAATCATTTGACTATCTTCTTGCATATCAAAACTATATTTCAACATCATAGCAAAGCTCATGATCATTGCTAAAGGATTTGCTTTAGATTGACCAGCTATATCTGGTGCGCTACCATGAACGGGCTCATACATTGCTGCTCTAGTTCCATTTTCTTTAACTGGTCCAAGAGCTGCTGAAGGAAGCATTCCCAAAGATCCAGTTAACATAGCAGCAGTATCACTTAAAAGATCACCAAATAAGTTATCTGTAAGTATGACATCAAATTGTTTTGGATAACGAACTAACTGCATTGCACAATTATCTGCAAGCATGTGTTCTAAATTAACATCAGAATATTCCTTTTTATGTAAATCTGTTACGGTTTGTTTCCAAAATAAACCTGTTTCCATTACATTTGATTTTTCTACTGATGTAACTTTGTTATTACGCAACTTTGCTAAATCAAATGCCACTCGTGAAACTCTATTAACTTCTGATGTGGTATACAATTGAGTATCAACTGCCTTACTTTCAGTCTCACTAATTTTTGATATACCTCTTGGTTGTCCAAAATATACACCACTTGTTAATTCTCTTATTATCAAAATATCTAATCCTTTAACAAGATCAGATTTTAAAGATGATGAATCTGAAAGAGCATCTAAAACAACCGCTGGTCTTAGATTAGCAAAGAGATCAAGGTCTTTTCTTAATCTTAATAAGGCTGCTTCGGGTCTTTTATCTCTTTCTACGTTATCCCATTTAGCACCTCCTACCGCACCAAATAATACTGCATCACAATCCATAGCTACTTGCATTGTTTCATCACTAATAGAATTACCTTCTTTATCGTATGCCGTACCCCCAACTAATCTTTCAGAAATATCAAAAGATAAAGATTTAGTTTTTTCCATCCAATCAATTATTTTTAGTACCTCAGCCATGACTTCATTGCCTATTCCGTCACCAGGTAAAATTAAAATTTTTTTATTACTCATTTTTGACTACACTATCCAGGGTTGGATACTGTGTATTTTTTCTTCGTGAACATCAATTTTTTTATTTTTTTGGAGCGTCAAACCAATATCATCCAAACCCTCTAGCAAACATTTTTTTCGAAATGCATCAATTTCAAATTCTATTGTTTTATCATTTTGATAAGTGATTTTTTGATTTTCTAAATCAACTGAAACATCATTTTTATTTTCTGCTTCGTTAATTAATATATCTACTTTTTGTTGATCTAATTTAATTGGCAGTATTCCATTTTTAAAACAATTATTATAGAAAATATCTGCGAAGCTTGGCGCAATTATTGACTTAAAGCCAAAATCTAAAAGTGACCATGGTGCATGCTCTCTACTTGATCCACAACCAAAATTTGCCCCAGCAATTAAAATTTTTGAAGTTTTATAAGGGTCCCAGTTTAGAACAAAATCATTCTTTATGTTACCTTGAATATCGTATCTTAATTCATGAAACAAGTTTTTACCTAAACCAGATCTCTTTATTGTTTTCAAAAATTGTTTTGGAATAATCATATCGGTATCGACATTAATCATTGGTAGTGGCGCAGGGATACCAATTATTGTTTTAAATGATTCCATTTATAAATCCTCTGCTGTTGCAAAAGAACCTTTGATTGCAGAGGCAGCAGCTATTGCAGGACTGACAAGATGTGTTCTACCTTCTCTACCTTGTCTGCCTTCAAAATTTCTATTTGATGTTGATGCACATCTTTCTTGCGGTTTTAGTTGATCTGGATTCATAGCTAAACACATGGAGCAACCTGGTTCTCTCCAATCAAATCCTGCTTCAATAAAAATTTTATCTAAACCTTCTTCTTCAGCTTGTTTTTTAACTAGACCTGAACCAGGAACAATCATTGAGTCTACAGAAACTTTTTTTCCTTCTACAACTTTAGCAACTTCTCTTAAATCCTCAATTCTTCCATTAGTACAAGAGCCAATAAACACTTTATCAATTTTAATTTTTTGTATTTCTTGTTTGGGTTCTAAACCCATATATTCAAGAGAACGCTCCATAGCCTTCTTTCTATTTGGATTACTCTCTTCTTGAGGATTTGGTACTATACCATTTATAGCAACAACGTCTTGTGGGCTTGTGCCCCAAGTAATTTGTGGTGAAATATCTTCAGCATTAATTAAAATTTCTTCATCATATTTTGCGCCCTCATCAGATGGAAGAGCTTTCCAAAATTCTACCGCTTTGTCCCAATTATCTCCTGATGGAGCATACGGTCTACCTTTAATATATTCAAAAGTTTTTTCGTCAGGAGCGATTAAACCAGCTCTAGCACCTGCTTCAATACTCATATTACAGATTGTCATTCTTCCTTCCATAGAAAGAGAGGAAATTGCATTACCAGCATATTCAATAACATAACCAGTTCCACCTGCCGTTCCTATTTTTCCTATTATATGAAGAATAATATCTTTTGCTGTAACGCCTAAGTTTAACTTACCTTCAACAGAAATTCGCATATTCTTTGCAGGTTTTTGAATTAAGGTCTGAGTAGCTAATACATGCTCAACTTCACTTGTTCCGATACCAAAAGCTAATGCACCAAATGCTCCGTGTGTTGCTGTATGACTATCACCACAAACTATTGTCATACCTGGCTGAGTAATGCCTTGTTCTGGTCCAACTATATGAACTATACCTTGTCTGCTATCTAATAATGGAAAAAGTGTAACATCAAAATCTTTGCAATTTTTTTCTAGTGTTTCAACCTGAATTCTACTTTCTTTATTCTCTATACCTTTAGATCTATCTGAGGTTGGAACATTGTGATCAGCTACGGCAAAAGTACTTTCGGGTCTTCTAACTTTACGATTATTATTTCTTAAACCTTCAAATGCTTGAGGGCTTGTAACTTCATGAACAAGGTGTCTATCAATGTATATAAGACAAGTTCCATCTTCTTGTCTATCAACAAGATGATGCTCCCAAATTTTATCAAAAAGAGTTTTAGGATTATTTATTGTCATCCGATTTATTTTCGGCTGCTTTTTCCTCTTCTTTACTAGATTCCTCTGCAGCTTCTGCTTTAGATTCTTCTGCTGGTTTGGCTTCTGCTTCTTCTACTTTTGTCTCTGCTTGTTTTGCTTCTACCTCTTCAGCTTTTGGTTCCTCTGCAGCATTTGTATCTGTATCTGCAGTTTTTGTTTCTTCTACCGGAGGAGCTTCCTCTATATATTCATATTGATCAGCTTCATCGCCCCTATCTTTATCTGCGATCCTTGCTTTCTTTCCAGATAATTCTCTTAGATAATATAGCTTAGCTCTTCTTACATCGCCTTTTCTAACAACTTCAATTTTTTCTACTAATGGACTGAATAAAGGGAATACTCTTTCAACACCCTCTCCATGAGATATTTTTCTCACAGTAAAGTTAGAGTTTACTGAATTATTTTTTCTTGCAATACAAATACCTTCAAATGCTTGAAGTCTCGACTTACTTCCCTCTGTAATTCTTACAGTAACTTTTAAAGTATCACCTGGACGAAAAGCAGGAACTCTTTTTTTTGAAGTTAACTTTTCTATCTGTTGTTTTTCAAATGTCTCTAATAAATTACTCATTTTATATTTCCTTTTTATAAAGATCTGGTCTTAATTCTTTAGTTTTTTCAACCGATTTTTCTTTTCTCCATTTATCAATTTTTTCATGATGACCTGATGTTAAAACATCTGGAACTTCATGTGTGTTTCCCTGAATATCTTCCCAGGTTTGTGGTCTGGTATAATGAGGATATTCAAGAAGATTATTAGAAAAAGATTCTTCTAATAAACTTTGTGGCTGCCCTAATACTCCAGGAATGAGACGAATACAACCTTCAACTAACACCTGGGCAGCAATCTCACCACCAGATAGGACGTAATCACCGATACTTATTTCCTGAAAATCAAGAATTTCTATAGCTCTTTGGTCAACCCCTTCAAATCTACCGCATAAAATAAGCATTTCATCATATTTTGATAGATTATTAAGTTTGGCTTGAGATAATTTTTGACCTGACGGTGTTAGAAAAATTTTACAGTAATTATCGGTTTTGAAAGTGATTGAATTTAATGCTTTTTCAATCACATCTGGACGAATAACCATTCCAGGGCCTCCCCCAAAAGGTTCATCATCAACACTTCCTCTTTTGTCAATTCCAAAATTATGTAGATTGACTATCTCGAGAGAAAATTTTTTATTGTTTAATGCATTTCCGATTACAGAATATCCTAATGAACCAGGGAACATCTCAGGATAACAAGTTAAAATTACTACTCTCATTTTAATCAAGAATACCAGGTATTGGATCAGCTATAATTTCTTTTTTATTAATATTAACTGATAAAATATTTGTTTTATCAAAAGGTATAAGAATAAGTTTGGTATTATATTTGACTTCTAATAAATCGCCTGCCCCAAAATTTTGAACACTTAAAACTTTTCCAATACTAGTATTGTCTTTCAAGAAAATCATGCATTCGATTAGATCGTTTATGTAAAACTCATTATCTTTTGTTTTTGGAAAAAATTTCTTATTTGAAAAAATTTTTTGACCTTTAAGCTCTAAAACATCTTCTCTAGAAAAGTATTTTTCAACTTGAACAACACACTTATTATTTTTGAATAAAATATTTTTAAAATTCCAAGCAACTGAACCATCAAAATTATAATAGTTTTTTAAATTTTTAAAAACTTCAAACGAGGTAGTCATCATATTAACTTTTATTTCACCTTTTAATCCTACAGGAGATCCAAACTGACCAACAAGAATAATATCTTTATTACTCAAAGCAAAAATTGATTTTATTCTTTTTTAGCTTCTGCTTCTTCTGCTTTTGGTTCTTCAGCAGGTTGTTCATCTTCAGCTGGCTTAGCTTCTGCTTCTTCTGCTTTTGGTTCTTCAGCAGGTTGTTCATCTTCAGCTGGCTTAGCTTCTGCTTCTTCTGCTTTTGGTTCTTCTGCTGCAGCTTTCGCTGCTTCTTCTTTTTCTTTAGCAGCAGCCAAACGTTCCTGTGCTTTTTTCTTAGGTAGATGTTTTTTTGTTTTTTCAGTAATAACTGGTTTTTCCATCACACCAAGATTGCTAAGAAAAATAGAAATTCTATCTGATGGTTTTGCTCCTTTTGCAATCCATTCCTTAGCTTTGTCTAAATCCATTTTAACTCTATCAGCGCTATCCTTTGGAAGCATTGGGTTATAAGTTCCGATTTGATCTATAAATTTTCCATCTCTAGCTCTTCTAGAATCAGCAACTACTATTCTATAAAATGGTCTTTTCTTTGCACCACCTCTTGATAATCTTATTCTTACTGGCATTTTATTTCCTTTCTAATTTATGTTTGGAGGAAGATTTCCTTGTAATTTTTGCATTAAATCACTGGGAATTCCTCCTTTGCCCATTGATTTCATTCTCTTCATCATTTTTTGTGATTGGAGAAACTGTTTTAATAACCTGTTAACGTCTTGAACTTTTGTTCCAGATCCTTTTGAAATTCTAATTTTACGTGAAGCCTTTATAATATCTGGATCAGCCCTTTCTTTTTTTGTCATTGAACTGATTATAGCTATTTGTTTATCAATCATTGAATTAGAAATTTTATTTTCTGCCATTAACTTCTGTGCCTTTGAAACACCTGGCATCATAGAAAGTAAACCGGAGACTCCACCCATTTTACCCATTTGCTTTAATTGATTGGCAAAATCTTCAAGATCAAATTTTCCTTTAGCGATCTTTTTTGCCATATCTTCCATTTCTTCTTTATCAATATTTTCAGCAGCCTTTTCGACGAGAGATACAATATCTCCCATACCTAAAATTCTTTGTGCAATTCTTTCAGGATGGAAAGGTTCAAAATTTTCTACTTTTTCACCTAGTCCTATAAATTTTATAGGAGAGTTTGTTATCGATTTAATTGATAGTGCTGCACCACCTCTGCTATCACCATCTATTCGAGTTAAAATTGATCCAGTAATATTTATTGCATCACTAAAACTTTTAGCTACATTTGCAGCATCTTGTCCTGTTAGAGCATCTGCTACTAATAATGTTTCGTCAGGTTTAAACTTATTTTCAATTTCTATTAATTCACTCATTAACTTTTTATCTACAACTTGTCGTCCAGCAGTATCTAAAATAAGAATATCAAATAAATTTTTTTGAGCATAGTCTATGGAATCATCAACAATCTTACTGGCTGATGTTAGATTGTGATTAAAGAAATCTGAGCCGGTTTCTTCAGCTAATACTTTTAATTGTTCTTGTGCTGCTGGTCGATAAATGTCTGCTGATGCTAGTAAAATTTTTTTCTTTGAAGACTTCTTTAGCAAATAGGAAAGTTTGGCAATTGATGTTGTTTTCCCAGATCCCTGTAATCCACAAAACAATATTTTAGTTAATTGAGACGAAGATAAATTTAGAGATTTATTTTCTGATCCAAGAATTTTTACAAGCTCATCTTGCACAAGCTTTATGATCATTTGATCTGGCTTAACAGATTTGAGAATTTCTTTTCCTAAAATGTTTGACTTGATGGAATTTATAAATTCTTTTACTACAACTAATGAAACGTCTGCCTCTAACAGAGCAATTCTAATTTCACGTAATGTAACTTCAAGATCTGTTTCTGATATAATAGCCTTACCCCGAATACTTTGAACAATTTTTTCAAATTTTGTGTTCAGTGTATCAAACATAAATCTCCAATAGCCTTTTAACTCCAGGGCACGAAACTCGTGGGCTAGAGTACCTATTACAATTGTAACAAGCTCAATTCGTTTACAAATATAGGATTTGTTAGTGACCCTCTATTAGCTGAATAATTGAAAGTCAAGTATTCTTAAATTTCCCATATTTACTGAGATTTATCGATAAATTAGGTTATAAAACAAATATGCAAAAAGTAGACTTTATAAAGATGCATGGGCTTGGGAATGATTTTGTTATCATAGACAAAAGGTCTAACAATATCGCAATTACTGAAGATATTATTAAAAGACTCAGTGACAGAAGAACTGGGGCAGGGTGTGATCAATTAATCACAATTAATAATACAAATAATCAAATTGCTGATGCTGAAATTGAAATTTTTAATCCTGGTGGTGATAGAGCCGAAGCTTGTGGTAATGGAACACGCTGCGTGGCAAAAATACTATTTGATGAAAATTCAAATAAAGAAATTTTAAAAATTCAATCTGATGCAGGCATATTAGAATCAAAAAAAATAGATAATAATATAAGTGTCAACATGGGTTCAATAAAAAATACTTGGGATAAAATTCCTTTAAGTAAAGAAGTCGATACAATGAATATACCAATTTCAATTGATGGATATAGTAATGGAGTTGCTGTTAATGTAGGTAATCCACATGTAGTTTTTTTTGGAAAATCGATCAAAGATACAGATCTTGAAAGTATAGGTCCTACAATAGAAAATCATGAGCTCTTTCCAAAAAAAACTAATGTTGAAATAGTTGAAGTTATTAATTCAAATTTAATTGAAATGAGAGTTTGGGAACGTGGAGTTGGAATCACTTTAGCTTGTGGTAGTGGTGCCTGTGCGGCTGTATATGCGGCATGGAAAAAAGGATTGATTGAAAATAACGCTGAAGTGAAACTTGAAAAAGGTTCACTGCACATAAATATAATTAATAATGAATCTATTATGATAGGACCTGCAGAAATAAGTTATCGGGGTAGTTTAGAAATATAATTTATGAAAAATAAAAACTACGTAGTCAATCTAGGTTGTAGATTGAATATTTATGAAGGTGAAATTATTAAAAACCATCTTAAAACAAATAATTTAAATAATGTTACAGTCATAAACTCGTGTGCAGTAACTGAAGAAGCTGAGAAAAAAGTTTCTTATGAAATTAGAAAGGCAAAAAAAAATTTTCCTAATAATAAAATAATAGTTACAGGATGTGCGGCTCAAATCAATCCATTAAAATATAAAGATTTAAAAGAAGTAGACTCAGTAATTGGGAACACAGAAAAATTAGAAACTTTAACATGGAAAAATATCGATCAGTCTAAAAATCTTAAAGTAGGAAATATATTAGAAGAAAGTAAAACAGTACCTAATTCAATTGAAAAATTCGAAGGAAAATCAAGGGCTTATATTGAAATACAACAAGGTTGTAACCATCGCTGTACTTTTTGTATTATTCCATTTGGCAGGGGGAATAATAGAAGTGTACCTGCTGGAGAGATAGTAAATAAAATAAAAAAAATTGTTAGCAATGGATATAATGAAGTAGTCTTAACAGGAGTAGATATAACTGATTATGGAAAAGATCTTCCAGCAAAACCTACTTTTTCTAATTTAATTAAAAGAATTCTAAAATTAGTACCTGAATTAAGACAGCTGCGTTTGTCTTCAATTGACTGCGCTGAAATAGACGAAGATTTTTGGGATGTTTTAAAGGACGAAAGATTGATGCCTCATTTTCATATAAGTTTACAAGCTGGAAACAATTTAATTTTGAAAAGAATGAAAAGAAGACATTCAAGGGAAATGGCAATTAATTTTTGTAAGAAAGTTTTATCTATTAGAAAAGATGCAACATTTGGTGCTGATATAATTGTCGGTTTTCCAACAGAGACAGAAACAATGTTTCAAGATTCAATTAAACTAGTTGATGAGTGTAATTTAACTCATCTTCATATTTTTCCTTATTCACCAAGAGAAAACACTCCTGCATCTAGAATGCCTCAAGTTCAAAAAAATATTATCAAAGATAGAGCAAGAAGACTTAGAGAAAGAGGTATAGAAAAATTAAAACAACATTTAAAAAAAAATATTGGAAAGAAGGAACAAATTTTAATTGAAAGTAGAAAAGAAAATTTTTCACTTGGAAAAGATCAGCATTTTTTAAAAGTAAAACTTGAAGAAGAGTTTAAAGAGGGGAATATAATTTCCTGTATATACACAGGCGTAGAAAATGATACGTTATTAGCAAGAATAGCATGAGTTTGTTCTCAATATTTAAAGATAAGTTAAGTAAAACTTCAAATATACTTTCTTTTAATATTTTAGAGATTTTAAAAAACAAAAAAATAGACGATTTAACTTTAGAAGAATTAGAAAATGTTCTTATTTCATCTGATATTAGTTTGGATGTCGTAAATCAGCTAATAGATTCTATAAAAAAAATAAAAATTTCTAATGATGATGGAATAAAAAATGTATTAGAAATTTTAGCTCAAAATATAGAAAGTATATTACTTCCAAGAGAACATGTTCTAATAAATGAAAAAAATGATGAAAAAAAAATATTAATATTTGTTGGAGTAAACGGAAGTGGAAAGACAACCACTATTGGTAAAATTGCAAATAAAATTTTATCAAATAAAAAAATTCTGATTGCGGCTTGTGATACATTTAGGGCAGCAGCTGTTGAGCAATTGGAAAATTGGGCGAAAAAAAATAATAATGGTTTTATCGCTGGAAATAGTAATCAAGATCCAGCAAGCGTAGCTTATCAGGCAACTGAAGAATTTGGAAAAGAAAATTATGATTTTTTACTTATAGATACTGCTGGAAGATTATCAAATAATACTAACCTCATTAATCAGCTAATTAAATTGAAGAATGTTATCTCAAAAGTTAATTCCTCTTATAATATTGAAACTGTGTTAGTTTTAGATGGAACGAATGGTTCGAACATGATTAAGCAAGTGGAAATCTTTGGAAATGAGCTTAATGTATCAAGTCTTATAATAACTAAATTGGATGGAACAGCAAAAGGTGGGGCATTAATTTCAATTGCAAATAAATTTGAAATCCCTATAAGTTATGTTGGTCTTGGAGAAAGTATTGAGGACCTTGTAACCTTTAATTCTCAAAACTTTGCTAGGTCTATTTTAAATCTAGAAGAACAAAAATGAAGTCAGTTTATAAATTATTAATTGATATAGGACCGCTTGCAGTATTCTTTATTTTTTATACAAGAAGTGGTCTTCAAGAAGCAATACTTCCTCTTATGATTGCTACTGTAATTTCAGTGATCATTTCATATATACTTGAGAAAAAAATACCAATTATGCCAACTCTTGGGGCTGCGATTGTATTAATATTTGGAGGTCTTACAATTTATTTTGACAATGAAATTTTTATTAAAATGAAACCAACAATAATAAATATGGTCTTCGCATTAATTTTATATGGCGGAGTGATTGTTAAAAAACCTCTTTTAAAGTATCTTTTAGGTGCTGCACTTAAACTAGAAGAAGATGGATGGAGAATATTAACTCAAAGGTGGATTGCTTTTTTTGTTGCACTTGCTGTTTTAAATGAAATTGTTTGGAGAACACAAAGTACTGATGTTTGGGTAAATTTTAAAGTTTTTGGTATCTTGCCAATTACGTTTATTTTTACGATGACACAATTCCCTTTAATTAAAAAATATCAAATTGAAGATTAAGTTAAAAATTGTTTTCTCTTAATGCTATAAATCCTGGTGATTTATTTCCCTCAAGCCACTCTAAAAATGCACCCCCAGCTGTAGATAAATATTTAAATGCATCATTGGCTTTAGCTTTTTTTATTGCTGCAAGTGTATCTCCTCCTCCTGCTAAAGCATCTAATTGAGACTTGCTTGAATGATTTTGTATAATATTTGCAACTGAAATTGTGCTTTTATCAAATGGACTATACTCAAATGCACCTAAAGGCCCATTCCATAATAGTGATTTAGATTTTAATATTTCATCTGAAATTAATTTTGTAGTTTGTTCACCAACATCTAATATTATTTTATCATTTGGAATATTATTAATTGAATAAGTGTCAACATTTACTCTATCTTCAATTTTTTTTGAGCAGACAGCATCAATTGGTAAAAGTATTTTGCAATTTTTTGATTCTGCTTTTTTTTGTATTTTTTTTGATAGTTCAATAAAATCATTTTCTACTAAAGAAACCCCAACGTTATAGTTATTTGATAGTAAGAAAGTATTAGCCATTGCACCTCCAATTACTAAAGAGTCAAAAATTTCAACTAAATTTTCTAAAACTTTTATTTTTGTTGAAACCTTTGAGCCACCTATAATTGCTAGATTTGGTTTGTTTGAATTTTCTAAAAATTTATCTAAATTTTCAATTTCTTTTGAGAAACTTAATCCAGCGTATGAAGGTAAGTATTTAGTAATACCTGTTATAGATGCATGATTACGATGAGATGCAGAAAAGGCGTCATTAATATATATGTCAAAACTAGAAGCTAATAATTTTGAAAAATTAAGATCATTTTTTTCTTCTTCAGCATTAAAACGAATATTTTCAATTAGACAAATTTCCCCCATGTCCATTTCAACAATTTTTGTCTCAATTATTTTTTTTTCACAGTTAGCTAAAAAATGAATTGTATTTAGATTTAAAAATTTTTTTAATTCTGAGCATAAAAACTCAATAGAATATTTATTATTAACTTGACCTTTAGGTCTGCCAAAATGAGCAATTAAGAATACCTTATTTTTATTTTTAATTAGTTTTTCTAGTGTTGGTAAAATTGCATAAATTCTTGAATGATCTGTAATTGTTCTATCCAAAACTGGTACGTTTAAATCAACTCGAACAATTATTTTTTTATTTTTACAGTCTAGATATCTTAATTCTTTCATTTCTATTCACATGTATATATAAAAAAAATACTGGAAATCATTGATTTTCTTTAAAAATTTGCAGTTTTATCTTTTTTAATACATATATTTAGTATATTAAACCTTTTTTAAGCTACTAAATGTAGTAATGGAGATTGATAATGCCTTGGGATGATAACAATGTAGCAAAACTAAGAGATTTGTGGGACCAAGGTCTACCAACGGCACAAATTGGAAAATTACTAGGTTTCACTAAAAACGCGGTTGTAGGAAAAGCTCATAGAATTGGACTCGAGAGAAGACCATCTCCTATAAGAAGAACAGCTGTTAAGCCTGATCGAAAGAAAGCTAGATCTCCAGTAATGCCAAAATTAAATTTTGAAAGCACTAAAGAAACAGAGAGTATCTCTACAGAGCCTGCTGTTTTTCAACCGGTGGTTAAAAATTTATTCAACACAGCTCCAAAGAGAGGCTGTGAATGGCCTGAAGGTCATCCTGATGAAACTGACTTTCGTTTTTGTGGTAAAGATAGATTTGAAGATAAACCTTATTGCTTAGATCATTGTGCTGTTGCATATGTCGTTCCTGAAAAAGAAGAAAATGAAAAGACAGAATTAAATAATACGATTTAATAATAATAAAAATTCTAGAAATAAAAAATCAACCTGTTATCTATTAAAATATGAAAGATGAGAGAGTTAGTTCTGTATTTACTCCTATTCTAATTGGAGGAAGTTTAATTCTTTTAATAAGTTTTGCAGTCCGTTCAACATTTGGTCTATTTCAAATACCTATTGCGTCTGATTTTTTATGGAACCGTTCAGAATTTTCTCTTGCCATTGCTATTCAAAATTTAGCTTGGGGTATAGGCACTCCTCTATTTAGTGCTTTTGCCGAAAAATATGGTGACAGAAAAGCAATAGGGCTAGGCTTAATTCTTTATGCAATTGGAATATTCATAAGTAGTACCGCAACAACACCAGAAGTTCATCAAACTTTGAACTTGTTAATTGGTTTTGGAATAGCTGGTAGTGGTTTTGGTCCAATTTTAGCTGTAGTTGGAAGAGCCACATCTCCAGAAAAAAGATCTTTGGCACTTGGTATTACAACTGCCGCAGGATCAGCAGGTCAAGTCATTGGTCCACCACTTGCTTCTATTTTATTATCTTTTTTACCTTGGTCTTCAGTTTTTGAAATCTTTTCAATTATATTATTAATTACACTAATTCTTGTTCCAATTTTAAAAACAGAATTATCAAACACTAATATTAATAATGAAAATGAAAAAATTACTGATGCCGTATTTGTTGCATTAAAAGACCCAACGTATTCAATGTTGTTCTTTGGTTTTTTTTCTTGCGGCTTTCAGTTAGCATTTATCACTGCACATTTTCCTGCATTTATTGTTGAATCTAGTAGTCCAATTATAGAAGGAAGCTTAATAAGTTTAGTCTGTAATTCTGTAGAAGGTTTAGGGGCATTATCTATGGCTCTTATAGGATTATTTAACATAATTGGTTGTTTGATTGCTGGAGCCTTAGGAAAAGGACACTACAAGAAATATCTTTTATCTTTAATTTATACTGGAAGAACTATTGCAGCAATTTTATTTATTTTACTTCCTATTACACCAAGTTCTATTGCTATATTTTCAATAGTTATGGGTGCTTTATGGTTAGCAACAGTTCCTTTAACTTCAGGAATTATTGGCCATATTTACGGATTAAAATTTATGGGTACGTTATATGGGATTGTATTTTTTTCTCATCAACTTGGATCTTTTGTAGGTGTTTGGTTAGGTGGTCTGTTTTATGATATCTATGGAAGTTATGATATTGTATGGTGGGTGGGTATATGTGTTGGTGCATTTTCTGCAATAATCCATTTACCAATTAAAGAAAAACCATTATCTAACACAAATATACAAACAGCTTAATTTTATGGACGAAAAAAAAATTATACGAAACTTAATTATAGTGATTTTTTTCTTAGTTATTATTTATTCATTAGCAAGAGTTGGTGTAGGTTTAGATCTTAGCTTTGGGCCTTATTTAAAAGAATAGTAGAATTAGTTGCACCATTCTCCTTGTTTAAATATTGGTGTTACAACTCCATCCTTATCAACACCCTCAACATCAATTTTGCCTGAGCCAATCATCCAATCAATGTGTATCATACTTGAATTACCACCTCTTTGAGTAATTTCATCTTTCGATAAGTCTTTCTTGGATTTGAAACATTTTGAATAACACTGTCCTAAAGCAATATGAGAAGCAGCATTTTCATCAAATAGAGTATTATAAAAAGTTATTCCTAGTTGTGAAATCGGTGAACTATTAGGAACTAAGGCTACTTCACCAAGTCTTCTTGAGCCTTCATCTGAATCAAGAACTTTTAATAAAACATCTTGTCCTTTAGAAGATTTTGCATCAATAATTTTACCATCTTCAAAGCGAACGTTAATATCTTCAATTAGTGTTCCTTGATAAGATAGAGGTTTAGTTGAACATACTTGACCACTTACACGACTAGCATGAGGAGTTGTGAATACTTCTTCAGATGGAATATTTGGATTACAAATAATACCATTTTGAGCTTCAGAAGCACCGCCCATCCATTCATGGTCATCAGCAAGACCTACAGTTAAGGATGTTCCAGGACCAGAGTATTTTAAAGAATGAAAATTTTTAGCATTTAACCAATCTGTTTTATCTCTTAAATTTTTATTATGTTGATCCCATTCAGCAACAGGATCATCATTGATAATTCTTGAAGCATGAAATATTGCATCTCCTAATTTTTTAATTGCTTCACTATCATCAAGATCTGGGAAGACTCTTTTTGCCCACGATTTTCCTGGCCACGAAATTATATTCCAATTTATTTTAAATTCAGTGATTCTTTCTCTTGCTGGTTTGTATGCAACAGCATTAGCTTTATTTGCACGAGAAACTTTGTCAGGATCAATTTCAGATAATAGCATGGGATCATCACCAGCAATCGCCATTCTAGCTGTATTGTTATCAAAAGCTTCACCCATCCCATTGTAAAGCCAATTTGCTGCAATATTGAAAGATTCATCATTTCCATACTTAAATCGAGACAATGTAATATCAGAATCATTGAAAAGTGGGGTTACAAGTCCGGCCCCTTCTTTATAAGCATGTTCAGCTATTTTTCTAACCAACGGTAATGACTCTAACGGTGCTGTTATTAAAAGGTTTTGACCTTTTTGAAGTGCAACTCCTCTTTTAATAGATAGATGTGCAAGTTTATCAATATTTTTTGTATCTACATCATAAAACATGTATAATATAATTAGTTTTTATATTCTAAAAAGTCTAGAGATTTTAACTTTAAAATTTATCTTTAATAATTTTAGAAAAAAGAACTTAAATATTTCAAATTTTTTAATAAAATCTTTCCACAAACTCTTGTTTTTTTTCAGATATAAAAATATCAAATCCAGGCAAAAATAGTAAACTAAATTATGGATTATGAACTTTTAGATAAAATTAATTTTCCATCTGACTTAAGAGAATTTAAAAAGAAAGATTTAAAGCAAATCTCAGAAGAATTAAGAGCTAAAACAATTGAGACTGTTTCAAAAACTGGTGGTCATCTTGGTGCTGGATTAGGAGTTGTTGAATTAACTGTAGCAATTCACTATGTCTTTAACACTCCACATGACAAGTTAATTTGGGATGTAGGACATCAAGCGTATCCTCATAAAATCATAACTGGTAGAAAAAAAAATATAGATACACTAAGAAAGAAAGATGGTATCTATGGTTTTGTAAGAAGGTCAGAAAGTGAATATGATCCCTTTGGTACAGCTCATAGTTCTACATCAGTATCAGCAGGGTTAGGGATTAAGGCTGCAAAAGATATAAATAAAGACAAATCAAAAGTTATATGCGTTGTTGGAGATGGTGCCTTAAGTGCAGGTTTAGCCTATGAAGGATTAAACAACGCTGGCGCACAAAAAAAAGGTTTAATTGTTATTTTAAATGATAACAAAATGTCAATAGACAAACCAGTTGGTGCTATGAGTACATATCTAACCAGATTGCTTTCGTCTAAATCTTACTCAAGCTTAAGAAATATTATTAAAAAAATTTCTAAAATATTACCATCAAATCTTTCAAAGACTCTTTATAGAACCGAAGAATACTCTAAAGGACTAATTACTGGAGGTACTTTATTTGAGGAGTTAGGTTTTTATTATCTTGGTCCAATAGATGGTCACAATATAAATGATATTGTTTCAGTTCTAGAAAACATTAGAGATAATAAATTTGATAAACCAGTTTTTCTTCATTGTGTAACTAAAAAAGGTAAAGGATATAGTCCTGCAGAAAAGTCAGAGGATAAATTTCATGGTGTAGAAAAGTTTGATATTAATACAGGTAACTCGGTAAAAAAAACAAATTTAAAATCTTACTCAAATGTCTTTGGAGAAAAACTAACAAAGCTTGCTGAAAATGACGAAAAAATTGTGGCAATAACAGCTGCTATGATGTCTGGAACAGGTTTAAAATTATTCCAACAAAATTTTGAAAAAAGATTTTTTGATGTTGGTATTGCTGAACAACATGCTGTTACAATGGCAGCTGGATTGGCTACAGAGGGATTTAAGCCATTTGTTGCAATTTACTCAACATTTTTACAAAGAGCTTATGACCAAATAGTCCACGATGTAGCTATTCAAAAATTACCTGTTAGATTTGCAATTGATAGAGCAGGGTTAGTAGGATCTGATGGTCCTACTCATGCTGGTTCATTTGATATTACTTATTTAGCCACATTACCAAATTTTATAATTATGGCACCTAGCAATCAAAGAGAATTATCTAATATGTTAGAGTTATCTTGTGAGATTAATGACACACCATCTGCTTTTAGATTTCCAAGAGGGACAGGATCAGATGAACTTTTTAATAATCAGCCTATAGATATCAATATAGGTAAGGGATATATTCTAATTGAAGGAAATGATGTTGCAATTTTAAATTTAGGAACAAGACTTGAAAAATGTATTGAAGCTAGTAATTTTCTTAATCAAAATAATATTTATCCTACTATAGCAGATGCAAGATTTGCTAAACCATTGGACACACAATTAATAGATGACTTATTAAATAATCATAAGTATATCCTAACTATAGAAGAAGGTTCAATAGGTGGATTTTCATCTCATGTCTTACATTATATCCATAATATAAGATCAAAAAAAGATAATGTTTTAATAAAAAATTTAATTTTTCCAGATCGTTTTGTTGAACATATGACACCAGATGAACAATATCAAGATATTAAAATGGATACAGAATCAATAATCAGAGAAATTAATAATTTTTATGAGAATAAAATTATTGATATAAAGAATTTTAAACTTAAAGTTTAATTCTTGTAAAAATTTAATTTAAATTAAAAAATGAAGAAAATAAAAATTTTACACAAAAGTTTTTCTAAGCCGATAAGCTGTTTAACTGCATACTCTCCATCAATTGCAAATATTTTAGATGGAAAAATTGATTTAATACTAGTTGGAGACTCTCTTGGTTCAACACTTTATGGAATGAAGAATACTCAAGGAGTTACTATGGATATGATGAAACATCATGGAGTAGCTGTTAATAAAGAAATTAAGAGAAGTTTAAAGGTTTTAGATATGCCTTATAGGACATATGATAATAAAATTGATGCATATAGAAATGCTAAAATACTTTTAAATCACTGTAAGCCTGATTTATTGAAAATAGAAATTAGTGAAAAGAAATTAGTTGTTTTGAAACACTTAGTAGACAAAAAAATAAACATCATTTCCCATATAGGAGTTACTCCACAAACTTATAAGAATTTTGATAAAATCAAAGTTTTAGGAAGAACTAATAAAGAAAAACAAAATTTATTAAAGTTAGCTAAAAAATCTGAAACACTTGGAGCTAAAGCTGTATTGTTAGAATGTGTAACAGCCAATACAGCTAAACTAATTACAGAAAATATTTCGATACCTACCATAGGTATAGGTGCTTCAAAATACTGTGATGGTCAAGTTTTAGTGTTTGATGATTTAATAAATTTAAGTTTAAATGATAAAAAACCAAAATTTGTAAAAAATTATTTTAATTTTAATAAAGTTGCTAGTAATGTGGTTAAAAAGTACAATAGAGAAGTTAAACTTAAAAAATTTCCTGGTACTAAATTTTCTTACAATTAATTTAGATCTATAAAGCTATTATTTTTGTCTAAAAACTTGATTAATCCAGAGTTTATTTGATACCACAAACCAATTACATTCAGTTTATTTGCATTAATTAATTTATATACAAAATCATATTCACGTAAATTTTTAATTGATTGTTTTATATTTTCCTGCTCAAAATAAGTTATTTTTTCAGTTTCTGAAAAATCATTAGGGATATTGTTGTAAGATTTTTGTAAACAACTTACCCATTGATTTATATATTCAAAATCATTAATATTTTTTTTATCTAATAATGTTTTGTAAGAATACTCAACTCCACCACAATTTGAGTGTCCTAAAATGATTAAGTTTTGAATTTTTAGAACTTTTAATGCGTATTCTATGGCAGACAATGTTTGTATATTTTGTCTCTTATCATTTTTGGCAGGTATTATATTAGCGATATTTCTATGTATAAAATAATCTCCAACACTTCCACCAAATATCGTATTTTCAAGAATTCTAGAATCACAACAAGTAATAATCATAGCAATTGGTTTTTGGGGAGTTTTAGAAGCTTGCTGATATATATCTTTATAATCCTTAAAGGTATTCTCTTTCCAGAATTGATATCTTTCAATTAAAAATTTTGGTATTTCCATAATATTATTATTTAAAATGCTATTTATATACCAAAATTAAATGAAAAAGGAAATTAGTAGGAAATTCTGTGTAGCTCCAATGATGGGATATACAACGCCATATGCCAGAAAACTTTATAGAATTTTATCAAACAATAGTTTTTTATTTAGTGAAATGATTGCAACAAAATCACTGATTTATTCGAAGAGTAAAGAGAATATTATTGATAATGACTCTAATAATCCTGTAGCTCTTCAAGTAGGTGGTTCTGAAATAGAGGATTTAACAAAAGCTTCAAAGATAGCAATAGATTACAATTATGATGAAATTAATTTAAATGTTGGTTGTCCAAGTAAAGCAGTACAAAAAGGAAGCTTTGGTGCATGTCTTATGCGAGATAAGATTCTTGTTAGAAACTGTATAGAAGCTTTACAAAATGATAAGATTGAAGCTACATTAAAATGTAGATTGGGATTAGGCAGAGAACTAAATTACGAATTCTTTGATGAGTTTATTGATGAGATATCAAAAAGTGGAATAAAATTTATTTATGTGCATGCAAGAAATGCAATCCTGAGTGGTATTAGTCCGCAAGGTAATAGAACAATACCTCCTCTTAGTTATGATTTTGTAAAAAGAATAAAAAATAAATATCCTAATATAACTTTTATACTCAACGGAGGTATAAATAATCTTGATAAAGCAGAAAATCTATTGAAGGAATTCGATGGGGTAATGGTTGGCAGATTAATTAAAAATAATCCTTTTATATTGAAAGAAGTTGATAAAAAAATTTTTAAAGAAAAAAGTAAATTAATTGATGAATCAATAATTAATAATTATTTTGAGTATATAAAACCAAAATTAGGTTTTGAATCAATATTTAGATTATTAAGTCCTCTGCTTAGTATCTTTTTCTCAGTTCCTCATAGCAAAAGTTATAAATCTAAAATCAATGATTATATGAAGGATCAAAAGATTAATTTAATTGAAGATTTATTAATAAAATTTGTAAGTGAAAATAATATAAGTTAAATTTTTAATAAGGTATATGATAAGAAAAACTTAGAATTTCAACACCTGGATTTTTATCACCTAAATTTGCGTTTGAAATGTGACTAAATGAAATACCAATTCTGTTTTTATTCTTTAATTCATAGCTCAATTCAAGTGAAGTTCTAAACTGCAGATCATTTCCTAATTTTTTTCCAGAACCATCATCATAAATACCTGCTCCAAAGCTTGGTGTAAAAAAAAATTTACTTTTATTTCCCTCCAAAAGTTCACCTAGATTATCCTCAAAGTAGATCCCAGTTAAAAAATAACTAGCAGAGTCGTTAGTATATTCAACACCAAAGAAAGGTTTCAAGAAAAAAAAATTGTCTTCTTCTGGACCAATATCAAGTAATGATTTATCACTTCTATATTCATATCTAAAATCTGTAGCTTGATTTTTTTCAGAGCCATCAAATTTTATATCATAAATCCCTAATCCAAATACATTTGTTCCCTGACTTGCTAAAGAATTTGAAAAAAAAATAATCAATATTGAGATAAATATCCTTATCACAATATTATCTTATAATTATTTGATTGAGCTATCAAACAAAAAATTCTTTATTTTGTTGAGATATATCTAGTAAGGCCTTTTTTAATTTTTCTAGTGCTTTAGTTTCTATTTGCCTTACTCTTTCTTTACTTATTTTTAATTTTTGTCCTAGTTCATCCAATGTGATGCTTCTCTCTCTAAATTTTCTAAGACGAATAATCGTTTTCTCTCTCTCGTTTAAAGTATCAATTGCTTGGTTGATAAAATCTTTTTTTATATTTTTATCATTAAAATCTTCATATGTTTCTTCAGGATTTTGACGTTCATCTGCTAAAAGGCTCATAAGGTCATTTTCAGTTTCGTTATCAACTTTTTGATTAAGATGTAAATCGCCGGCTGTAAGTCTTGACTCCATGTTTTGAACTTCTATAGATTTAACATTGAGCATATTTGATACTTTATTAAGCTCTTCTTGACCCATAAATTCTCTAGAAACATCGTTTATTTGTTGTTTAATCTTTTTAAGATTAAAAAATAAAGCTTTCTGAGAGGCGGTGGAACCAGTTCTTACTACTGACCAGTTTTTTAAAATATAATCCTGAATTGAAGCTCTAATCCACCATGAGGCATAGGTTGAAAGCCTAAAATCTTTAGAGGTATCAAATTTTTCTAAAGCATGCATAATTCCTAAAACACCTTCGTGTATTAAATCATCAATTGGTAAGCCATAACTAGAGTATTTTCTTGCATATGAAACGGCAAGCCTCAGGTAAGAGTTAAGTATTTTTTGAAGTGATTTTGGAGTTTTATTATCTCTCCAATCATTAATTAAATAAAATTCTTCATCTTTTTCGAGAATAGCTGCTTTCTTTGAAAGTTCTATAAGGTTATTGGAAAAGAATAAATTTTTAGCAACCATATACTATTATACGTAAGATATCTAAATTGGATCATTTATTTTCAAATAAATCCAAAATTTCCCCATTTTCTGAAAAAATACCGCATAAAACGCTATTATTGGACAAAGGTTGTTTGAATAAAGTACAAACAATATCATTTTTTGAAATTTCTTTTTGATTTAAGTGCTTAGATTCATAACCTCTTACAATTCTTGAAAATGTTTTGTATGGTCTGTCTATTGAAGAAAAATTTTGAAAACCCCACCAAAAACAATCATTTTGTGCAGAAAGAGGCCTAGTTATATCCACACCTCTATTCACAAACAATATTTTTTTTGTATGCGAATATGCAGCATGTTTCAAATTTAAAAAGTATTGTGTATGACCAGGATTGTTTTGTAGTGCCTTATTTAGAGTTGAAGTCCATTTTGATATACTAATGGTACCTGAAGAAGCAATATTTTTGACTTCATTCTCAGAAAAACCATAAGATTTAATCGTCTCATTTACGCCGTGGTTGAACATCCATTCAATAATTTCGTTAGGATTGGGGGCAAGTTGAAGTTGTAGTAATTTACTAAACATTTCTTCTTGTGCTCCTCTTAAAAATACTATCGAATCAGGTTTTAATTTAAACTTTGACATTAAATTAAATCTTAGATCTATAACACTACTTAAAGTTTCTTTTGAATTATTTCCAAGTCCAATAACGTTACCAAGAAATACTAATTTGTCGTTTTCTTCAAAATTATCTAAAAGAAATTTTTTTATAGAAAAAAAAGATTTTAAATTTGAATGAATAGAACCTATAGCCCATATTTTATTAGACTTTCTTAGTTCTACAAAATTACTTATTTTATCCAAGATATTACTTGTTACTCAAAATTTGTTCTATTTTTTCTGTTGATTGAAAATAATCTGTTTTTTCAACTGCCGCAACTTCTCTTGCTAAACGCTCAATTGCAACTTGAAACATTTGTCTTTCACTATAGGATTGTTCAGCTTGACTACTTTTTCTAAATAAGTCTCTAACTACTTCAGAGATTTTAATAGGATCCCCAGAAAAAATCTTTGTTTCATATTCTTGAGCTCTTCTGCTCCACATAATTCTTCTAATTTTTGGTTTAAGCTTTAAAGTGGAATAAACTTCCTCTATAGTTTTTTTTGAAGAAATTTTCCTAAGACCAACCTCATCTTTTTTATCAAGAGGTACTCTTATTATAAGCTTAGACTGTTCCATTTTAACGACATAAAAGCGTGTTTTGATATTTGCCACTTCCATATTTTCAATTTTTGAGATCTCACCCACTCCATGTTTAGGGTAAACTACTATTTCACCAATTTTAAATTCAGAGCTTTTTTTTGTTTTCATTTATCTTCCTGGTTTTTCGCTAAAGTGTTTATTAAACTTATCTTCTACATTCTGCCATTCCTCTGCATCAGCTGGTGGGTCTTTTTTTTCACTAATATTTGGCCAAATTTCTGAATATTTTCTATTAACTTCTGCCCACTTTTCTATGCCGTCTTCTGTATCTGACAAAATTGCCTCAACCGGGCATTCCGGCTCACAAACACCACAGTCTATACATTCATCTGGATGTATAACGAGCATGTTTTCTCCTTCATAAAAACAATCAACAGGACAAACTTCAACACAATCCATGTGCTTACATTTTATACATTTTTCATCAACAACGTATGTCATATTACTTTTGATTTTTATCTAGAGCTCTTTTCTTTGCATTTCCAGAGTCTACATCAGAAATATAAAGTAATCCGGCCAGTCTTCTTATAAGATTTGACTCAAAATCATGAACCTCTCCATCAGATAAAACAATTTCCCATAAAACTTCAATTAGAAGGATTTTCTTTTTATCATCAAAATTTTTATTAATAAAGGAAGTGTAATAATGAAGAGATTTAGAATTATTTTTATTTTGCTGCGCTTTTTCAAGAACTAAACTAACTTCTTTTGGATCCTCAGAAAAAATATTTATTAAACTTAACTTGATTTTATTTAATTCATTTAAATCTATATTCCCATCTGTATATGCAGCCTCAATCATCAATCCACAAAGTAATTCTAGATCTTTGTTATTATTATTATCCTCTTGGGAATTTTGACTATTTAAAATATTTTTTAATAAGCTTAGCAATTTATACCCACAATATACATTTAAAGAAGTTTTTCTAAAACTGCAAAGGGAGAATTAGGATCTCTCTTAATTTTATCTTTGTTAATTGTTTTATTTATTTTTTTATTTAATTTATTTTTTTGTACTTTCTTTGTCTCCTTTTTTTTACTGGAGAGAAAGAATAGTTTCTTTTCATCAGAAATAATAACATTTTCATAACCACAAAAAGTCATTATATCCTTTAATTGATTGCTATTACAACCTACTGGATTCATAAGATCAGATGATTCTAAAAATGGTCCTTTCTTTAATTTTTGTCTTGCTATAAAAAAAACTTTTTCAAAAACATCTATTCTGAATATAAAATTTTTAATATTTATATAACCGATTGATTGCCAATAATTGTCAGGCATTTTTATTTCGGATGTAAAAGATACTCTACCATTGGTTGGTAGAGGCAAAAAATTATCATTGTTATTTTGATTAAATGTTTTCCATAAAATCGCACAAAACTCTAAAGGTTTTTTCTTTAATAAATTTGGTATAAAAAAATACTTTGCACCAATTCTAATTCCTAGTTTAGATAGTTGTGTTTTACTTTCTTGAGAAATTGTCTTTAGAGTATCTTTAAATTTTTCAATTGGATAATTTCCAAAGTTTTCAAGAATATTAAACACAATTGCTCTTATTTCTGAATTTATATTTTCATCTAATTTTTTGTTAAGAGGGTAAAGTGTATCATTTATTTCTTTATCTAGCCATTTTTGAAGTTTTGCAGAAACTAATAATTTATTTTCTGATGATAAATATTCGGAATTTAAAGCATCAGCAATTGGCTTATATATTGAATTACCTTTTCTTAATTTTCCTACTGCCTCATTTCCCCAATAAATAAAGGTATCATCTTTTATTTTGGAATTTCCGATATCACCGAAATTTATTGAGTCAAATGGTGAATTTAAAAAATTTTCTACTTTTTCATTAATCATATTTCTTGCCGATTTTTTTATATTACTAATCGAAAAAAAAGATTGTGAATATATATTTTTATCTTCAATTAGATCAAAACCTTTAATAATTCCATATTTATTCTTGTCTAGAAATATTTCATTGTTATTTTTTATTAGGATATCTTCAATATTTAGAAATTTTTTCTCTCCAATAAAAAACTTTGAAGAATAATCTATAAATTTATTTGTAAGATTATTATGTAGTTGATCAGATAATTCATTTTCTATTTTCTGAGTTTTTTCTTGCCAATAATATCTATTTTTTAGCCAGTTGTGATTATTTGAAATATAAGTCCAAGTTCTAATTTGGGAGATTTTGATTGATAGTTCGGGTATACCTCCTCCATAGTTATCAAGCTTACTTATCTTAGTATTGATCCATTCTTCAGGTATATAATAATTATTTTTAGTTAAGACTAAGTATATATCTTTTAAGAGTAACAAATAATTATCATTAAATAATTTTTCAAAATCTGGAATCTGGCAAATATCCCATAATAACTTTAAATTTTTTTTTGATTTAAGAATTTTTTGTATATCATTATCACTTATTAAATTGCGAAAATTCACCTCATCCAAAGCATTTTTTTTATGAATGAAATGATTATTAATAGGATATTTTTTTAATGATGATAACAATGTTTCTATAGAATTGAAATCTAAATCACTATTTCTCCAATAAAATTTATTAATGTTATCAAAGTTATGATTTTCTATTTGTTGAATGATTAAGGGATCTAAATTACCTGCTTCTTTTGTATGGCTAAATGTGCCATCCTGTTTATATCTACCCGCTCTTCCAGCAATTTGACCTAATTCATTAGGAGCAAGATTTCGGTTATATCTACCATCAAATTTCTCTAGAGAAGAAAAACTTACATGATTAATATTTAAATTTAAACCCATCCCAATAGCATCAGTAGCTACAAGATAATCAACATTTTTGTTTTCATATACCTCAACTTGCGCATTTCTAGTTCTTGGACTAAGTGATCCTAATACAACCGCAGTTCCTCCCTTATAGGTTCTAATATTTTCGGCAATTTCATAAACTTTATTAATGTTAAAAGCTATTATTGCTGATCTGGGTTCAAGTTTTGAGAAATTTTGTTTTCTTAAAAAAGTAAGTTGAGAAAATCGATTTTTTTTTTCAATAATAATGTTTGGATAGATTTTTTTTAATATATTTTCGACATTCATTGATCCTAAAAAAATAGTTTGGAAATTACCTTTTAAGTTTAGAATTCTATCTGTAAAAATATGTCCCCGTTCATAATCAGCAGCTAATTGAATTTCATCTATAATAACACAATCTACAGAAATATTATTTGGCATTGATTCAACAGTACAGAAAAAATATTTTGCTTCTTTTGGCAATATTTTTTCCTCTCCAGTAACTAAAGCTACTTTACTTAACCCAATTCTTTTTACAGCTTTGTCGTAATTTTCCCTAGCAAGTAGTCTTAATGGAAAACCAAATATTCCTGAAGAGTAGGAGAGTAATTTTTCAAATGCTGCATAAGTTTTACCTGTATTAGTAGGCCCAAGTATAGCTAATAGGTTTTCATCAGAATTAGACATTTGTTTATGCAGCTTCTGATATTATTTCATTTAAAACGTAATTTAAAATTCCTCCTGCTTTGTAATATTCAAGTTCCTTATTTGTATCAATTCTACACTTTAATTCGATATTTTTAATTTCTTCAGAATTTATTTCACAATTTAGTAAAATACCTGGTTTTAAATCTGACAAACCAGATATGGATATAAATTCTTCACCCTCAATATTTAGATTTATTTTATTTTCATTATTCATAAATTCAAGAGGCAAAACACCCATTCCAATTAAATTGGATCTATGAATTCTCTCAAAACTTTCAGCAATAACTGCCCTAACTCCTAAAAGTCTTGTTCCTTTTGCAGCCCAATCTCTAGATGATCCTGTACCATATTCTTTCCCAGCAATTATTACTGTATCTATATTACTTTTTATATATTCTTGTGCAGCATCATAAATTGACATTTGTTTATTAGAGATGAAAGATTTTGTGTAGCCTCCTTCAACATTATCCAAAATCTGGTTCTTAATCCTTATATTTGCAAAAGTTCCTCTCATCATGATTTCATGATTACCTCTTCTAGATCCATAGGAATTAAAGTTTCTAGAATTAATCTGTCTATCTGTTAAATAGAGGCCTGCAGGGCTATCTTCTTTAATGTTTCCTGCAGGTGAAATATGATCAGTTGTAACACTATCACCTAGTAATGCTAATATTCTTGCATTTTTTATATCTTTTAGTTCAAATTTATTTTTTTTGTCAAAAAAAGGAGGGTGCTTAATATAGGTACTGGTATCATTCCAATCATACGTTGTATCTTTTGAATTGTTAATTGATTTCCAGTTATCATCTCCTTTGTAAATTTCTTTATATCTTTCTTGAAACATCTCTGGAGTTAAACACAAACTAAGTGTCTGATTAATTTCTTTATTAGATGGCCATAAGTCTTTCAAATATATTTTTTTTCCAGATTTAGATTTGCCTAGGGAGTCAGTCGTAAGGTTAACATTTATATTTCCTGCAATAGCATAAGCCACAACAAGAGGAGGTGAGGCAAGAAAATTTGCTTTCACTTCTTGATGCACTCTGCCTTCAAAGTTTCGATTTCCAGATAAAACTGAACAGACAGTTAAATTATGTTTTTTTATTTCATTAGAGACCCAATCATCTAAGGGGCCGGAATTACCAATACAGGTAGTACATCCATAACCAACGGTATTGAAACCTAAAACATCTAAATATTCTGTTAATCCAGCTTTATCAAGGTAATCACTAACAACTTTACTACCTGGTGCTAAACTTGTCTTTACCCAAGGCTTTACTTCTAAACCTAAATCAATTGCCTTTTTAGCAATTAGTCCTGCTGCAATCATAACATTAGGATTAGATGTATTTGTACAACTAGTGATGGCTGCTATTACAACATCACCTGTATTTAATTTATTTTTATTTATAATTTTTTTGTTGTCCATCTTACTAAATTCATCTGGAACTTCTTTTAAAAGAATTTTGTCTTGAGGTCTCTTGGGGCCTGCTAGAGTAGGTTCGACCGTATCTAAATCTAATAATATTTTGTCAGAAAAATTAGGTGAATAATTATCGTCTGCCCAAAGAGTTTGTTTTTTTGAATATTCTTCAACGATCTTTAGGTGCTCACTTTGTTTGCCGGTTAATTTAAGATAATTAATTGTTTCTTCATCCGTTGGAAAAAATCCACAAGTTGCTCCATACTCTGGAGCCATATTAGAAATTGTTGCTCTGTCAGCTAATGATAAATTGTTTAATCCATTTCCATAAAATTCTACAAACTTTCCAACAACACCTTTGTCTCTAAGCATTTTAGTAATAGATAAAACTAGATCAGTAGCTGTTATACCTTCCTTCAAGTGTCCTTTAAGTTCAAAACCAATGACGTCTGGAATATTCATGGAAATTGCTTGACCTAACATCGCAGCTTCAGCCTCTATTCCCCCAACTCCCCATCCTAAAACAGAAAGTGAGTTTACCATTGTTGTATGGCTGTCTGTTCCTACAACAGAATCTGGAAATAAGTAGTTTTGATTATTAATTTCTTTCATCCATATAGTCTTTGCTATATTTTCTAAGTTTACTTGATGACAAATTCCTGCTCCTGGCGGAACAAGATAAAAATTATCAAATGAGCTTTGTCCCCATTTTAGAAATTCATATCTTTCTTTATTTCTATCAAATTCCTTTCTAACATTTTCTTTAAGAGCATTATTATCTTTATAGTTATCTACCATAACAGAGTGGTCAATAACCAGATCGACTCTAGATAATGGATTTATTTTTTTTGGTTCAATTCCTCTTGATTTTAATGCATTTCGCATTGCAGCAAGGTCGGCAACTGCTGGTACTCCAGTAAAATCCTGCATTAAAACTCTCGTTGGAAAAAAAGCTATTTCAATTTTTTCACTCTTTTTATTATTTTGTTTTAAAGAGTTGAAAACTTTGGAGATCATATCTTTATTAATATTCTCACCATCCTCGTTTCTAAGTAGATTTTCAATTATTATTTTTATAGAAATTGGGGTTTTACTTAAATCAGTATCAAAATAATGAGCTGCTTTATTTAAGTCAAAATATTTAAACTTTTGATCATTTATTTCGATTATATGTTCTGAATTGAAAGAATTTGTATTTTTCATGCTAAAGTTGATAAATAATTATAATAATTAAATAGTATGAAGATAAATTTTTGTATAGCAAAATGTTTATTTATTATAAGTTTTCTGCGAAAAAATAAAAAAGTAAGTTAGTTTTTTTTATATTTTTTTTTTTAAATAATAATTTAAATCAATAATAAGATTAATTTTAGAATATTGGTATATTGTTGACTTTAATCGTAAGTTTTGGGAATAAATGCTTAGCCTTTTATAATTATCACTACGGTGATAATGGAGGGAGGTTCCTCCGGGGTAACAAAATACAAGGAGTATTTTATGGCTAAGAAAAAAAAGAAAGCTGCTCCAAAGAAAAAGAAAAAAGCAGCTCCTAAGAAAAAGAAAAAAGCAGCTCCTAAAAAGAAAAAGAAAAAAGCTGCTCCTAAGAAAAAGAAAAAAGCAGCTCCTAAAAAGAAAAAGAAAAAAGCTGCTAAAAAGAAGAAGAAGAGAAGATAGAGATACTTCGATTTTTCAGGAAAACTTTAATTTAAAGTTTTCTTTTTCTTATCTTTTTCAAAAAGATAAAACGGGGTTCTGCCCCGTTTTTTTATTGTTTTAAATCAAAAAATAATTAGATCTAAATAATGATAATCGTTAAAGATTTATCGATTGAAAGATCTAATAAAAAAATATTTGAGAATGTTAATCTATCTCTTGGATCTGGAAAAATAATATTATTAAAAGGGAAAAATGGTTCTGGGAAAACTACATTATTAAAAGCATTGCTTAACCTTATAGAACCATCCTCTGGTGCGATATATTGGAAAGGAAAATTATTAAAAAAAAATTTAAATAATTTTTTTAATAATGTTACATATATTGCTGACAGAACATCAAGTTTAAGTAAATTATCAGTTAAAGAAAACATAAAAATTTGGAAAAAAATCTTTTTATCAAATATTAGTAATTCTCAAGTTGAGAATATTTTAAAAACTTTAAAATTAGATATTTATTTAGATCAAAAAGTTAATTCATTATCATTTGGAGAAACAAAAAAATTAGAGTTTTTACGATTAATTATAGAAAACAAAAAAGTTTGGATTTTAGACGAACCTTTGTCTAATTTAGATAATGAGTCAATCGATGTTATAGCGCAAACTTTTGAAGATCATCGCTCTAAGGAAGGCTCAATAATATTTAGCTCGCATCAAGAATCAGAAATAAATGTGTCAGAGGAAGTTCTACTATAAATAAAATGATAATTTTAAATAAAATAATTTCTTTTTATTACAGGGAGTACAAATTAAATCTAAGTGGCTTTCAAGATATTTTAACAAATATTATTTTTTTCTTTGTTTCGATTTTCATATTTATTTTCTCTATTGGACCAGACAAGGAAACAATTTCTAATATAGGAATTAGCATAGTATGGACATTATTATTGTTGAGCTCAACATTATCTTTAAGGAAATTTTATCAAGATGACTTTGAGAATGGTAATTTATTAATTATGCATTTAAATGGGCTTAGTTTTGGTTTTATTGCAATTTTAAAAACTTTTTCACATTTTATCTTTGTTCAGGTGCCTTTTTTATTGTCTATACCAATTGCATGTATCTTGTTAAATATTGCAGATGATAAACTTATCTATTTGTTTTCCAGTTTTGCAATAGGATCATTCATTCTATCATGCCTAGGTTCTATTTCATCTTCAATGAACTTAATGAACCAGAGAAACTTCCTGTTAGGAAGTGTTATAGTTATGATATTTAGTGTTCCAATAATTATTTTTTCTGTAGGTATTGCTAATCTTGAAGAAGACTTTAATTCTCTCATAAGTATATTATTTGGAATACTATTAATAGTTTTTGCTATAAATCCTTGGGCAAGTGGTTTGTGTCTTAAACTTTCATTAGAAAATAATTGATATGAAATTTTTAGTTAATCCTAGTAAATTTAATAAGGTTGCAGATTATGTATTTCTACCAGTGTTGATTTTATCAATTATATTATTCTCTATTGGATTAATATTTTCATTTTATTTATCTCCTGACGACTATCAACAAGGATCAACTGTACGTATAATGTATGTTCATGTACCTAGTGCTTGGTTAGCATTGCTTACATATGCTATAATGACATTATATAGTATTGCTGGATTAGCCTTTAGAATACCGTTTGGGTTTATTATCAACACGGCAGTAGCTCCCATTGGAGCAGTCTTTACTCTGATATGTATTATAAGTGGATCTTTGTGGGGTAAGCCAATGTGGGGTACTTGGTGGGTATGGGATGCACGTTTAACCTCAGTGGCAATTCTTTTTATTATTTATCTTATTATTATTTTTATAAATTTATCTTTTGAGAATAGGATTGTAAGAGAAAAGGTTGTTGCTATATTCATTCTTGTTGGATCAGTAAACCTACCAATAGTTAAATTTTCTGTGGATTGGTGGAATACACTACATCAACCAGCAACAATAAGTAAATTATCAAAACCCAGTATTGATCCTTCAATGATGACGCCTTTAATTATTATGACATTTGCATTTATAATGATGGGAATAGCAATAGCGATTTTAAGAATAAAAACAGAGATAATTTCAAGAAAATCTTATTTAAGTTAATTTGTGACTTTTAGTCCATTGGATTAAGTATCATTCCTAAGTATTTTTGTTATTAGAAGCTATGTATTTTTGGTATATTCTAGGATCCTATATCACTGCTTTTCTTTTAATTTTTTTGTTATTATTTTTTAGTTACCTAAAACTTAGAAGAATAAAAAAATAAATGAGTCTAAGATTTCAAAGATTGCTATTAATATTGCTTACTTTGGTAATTATACTAAGTGCAGTGTTACTTATTTTATATAACACTAGAGAAAATGTTTCGTATTTTTATACACCATCTGAAATTGATAAATCAGATATCATAATAAATAAAATAATAAGAATAGGTGGTTTTGTAGAAAATGATAGCTTTAATAAAATTTCTTCAAGTTCATTTAAATTTAAAATTACTGATGAAAAAGCATCTATACTTGTTACTTTCGAAGGTATTCTTCCTGATTTATTTAGAGAAGGACAAGGTGCAGTGATAGAAGGTGCTTTTGTTGATAAAAACATTTTTAATGCAACTAATGTTTTTGCAAAACATGATGAAAATTATTTGCCAGCATCAATAAAAGAAGATCTGCAAAATACAGGTTATTGGAATAAAAAATATAAATGAGTTCATTAGTTGGTTTTTTAAGCTTGGTTATTGCGATAGGTATTAATTTTTACTTATTTTTATCGAGATACATATTTAAATTTAAAAAACAGAAATTTAATTTATTTATCCGCCTATCATCATTATTAACTTTGTTATCTTTTTTTTCATTAATGTATGCCTATGTAGTATCTGATTTCTCAAATTATAATGTATTTCAAAACTCTCACTCAAATAAACCATTAATATATAAAATTTCAGGTACTTGGGGAAATCATGAAGGTTCAATGCTTTTGTGGCTAAGTATATTATCTATTTTTAGTTTCTTTTTTTCTTTTACAAAAAATATAGACAAAAGCTTTCAAAGATTAACATTAATTATCCAATCTTTACTTCATATTTTGTTTGGTCTATTTATAGTTTTTACCTCTAATCCTTTTCTTGTTAATTCAATATTAGTAAACGAGGGTTTGGGTTTGAATCCTATTTTACAAGATCCTGGTTTGGCTGTTCATCCTCCTATTTTATATGCAGGTTATGTTGGCTATTCTATAGTTTTCAGTATTGCAATAGCTGGTTTATTTCAAAATACAGATGATGAATGGCTATATGTTGCTAAAAAATGGTCATTGATTAGTTGGACTTTTTTAACTGGTGGAATAGCTCTAGGTTCATATTGGGCATATTATGAATTAGGATGGGGTGGTTGGTGGTTTTGGGATCCAGTCGAAAATATTTCACTGATGCCTTGGATTGCTGGACTAGCATTAGTTCATTCACTAATGATGGTAAGAGGTGAGCAAGCCATTAAAAAATGGATAGTTTTTTTATCAATTCTTTGCTTTTCATTGAGTGTTTTTGGAACATTTTTAGTAAGATCTGGAATCTTAACAAGTGTACATTCATTTGCAGCAGATGCATCCAGAGGCATATTTATATTACTAATTTTTTTTATTGTAACTGGATTTGGTTTTTTAGTTTTCTTGCTAAAAGAACCAAAAAAATCGAATGATTTAAACTTGTTATTTATCAATAAGGTTTCAGCACTTGTAATAAATAATATTTTAATGATTATAGCAACCTTAACTATTCTTTTAGGAACCATATACCCAATTATAATTGAAGTTTTGTATAATAAGAGAATATCAGTTGGAGGCCCTTATTTTAATTCAACAGTAATTCCTATAATGATACCTGGTTTTTTATTAATGAGTGTTGCACCAATTTTATCATGGCAAACAAATAAGATAAATAATTCAAAAAAATATGTTCTAGCTTTTATTGTCTTAAGTGTTTTAGTTCTAATTCAATCATATTTTTTGGATTTTAATACATGGGGTTTTGTTGGATTACTTTTAGGTTTTTGGATAATATTGGCTTCAATAATTGCTATATTTTCATCGTATAAAATTAAAATCAACATTAAGTTTTTCAAAATAATTAATCCTCATGTAGCGCATATTGGTGTTGGTATTGCTATAATCGGTATCACCTGTTCTAGTGTTTTTCAAAATGAGCTAGATTTTAACCTTAATGAGGGAGATAAGTTTATTGTAAATGGAAAAACAGTTTTGTTTGAAAAAATAGAAACAACGAATGAAATTAATTTTCAATCTTTAAGAGGAAAATTTTTGTTTGATATTGAAAAAAATCAATCAAAAGAAATAGAGGCTGGAAAAAATTATTATCCAGTGTCAAAGATGATTACATCTGAAGCTGGTATTTTACATCAGTGGAATAAGGATATATATTTTATCCTTGGAGATCAAAAAAATAATGAGTGGTTTGTAAAAGTTTTAATTAATCCATTTGTTAGTTTTATATGGCTTGGAGTAATAATAATGATGTATTCAGGTTTAATAGCAGTTTCTAGAAGATGAATAGGATATTTATTTTAACACCATTAGTAGTACTTTTAGTCATATGTATTTTTTCACTAGTTTATTTATTAAGTGGTAAAGATCCTAATAAACCACCGAGTGCACTCTTAAATAAAGATGTTCCTATTTTTGAAAGTAGTTCTTTGTACAATTCAAAGGATATAATCAAAACAAAAGATATAAAAAATAAGAAGACCTTAATTAATTTTTTTGCTTCTTGGTGTAGTCCTTGTAAAATAGAGCATCCACTTTTTTTTGAAATACGTAAAAAATATCCTGAACTATATTTGTTGGGATTTAACCACAAAGATCCACCTTCTGATGCAAAAAAATATTTGGAGGATGATGGAAATCCATACGATTTTGTTGGTGTAGACTCTGATGGTTTAATTGCATTAGAATTTGGTGTTTTTGGTCTACCAGAAACATATCTAATTAATGAAGATGGTAAGATTATCTATAAATTTATGGGTCCGATAACAATGGATATTTTAAAAAATGAAATTGAGCCACTTCTATAAATTTTTACATATAATTATTTTAGGTTTTGTGTTTTTTACTTTTAAAATATTTGCAATTGAAAATATCGAAGAGAGAGTAAAAAAACTAACCTTAGAGTTGCGATGCATGACTTGTCAAAATCAGAGCATTTATGACTCAGATGCAGAGTTCTCAAATGATATTAAAAAAATAGTTATAAATAAGTTGAAAGCTGGAGAAAGTGAGCGAGATATTAAGAAATTTTTAGTTGCAAGATATGGTGAATACATTCTTTTTAGACCATTAATGAATTATAATAATATCTTTCTTTGGAGTTTTCCTTTTATATTACTAATAATTGGCTTGTTTTTTATATTAATTATGAGCAAAAGAAACAAGGTCTGAAACAATTTATTTTGTTTTTTTTTATTTAGCTTATATGGTTCTCCTATAATTTAGAAATACTTCTTCAAGGAGGAAATGTGAAAAAAATTTTAATATATTTATTATCAATTGGTGTTTTTGGAGTTGCTTCAATTGCAAATTCACAAACAATAAGAATTGGTACAGAAGGTGCTTATCCACCATGGAATAATCTGAACTCAGCTGGTGAACTAGAGGGTGCGGAGATAGACTTTGGTAACGAAGCTTGCAAAAGAATGGGTGTTACTTGTGAGTGGGTAACTCAAGATTGGGATGGTATAATACCTGCTCTTCTTCAAGGAAAATATGACATTATTATTGCTGGAATGTCTATTACTGAAGAAAGAAAAGAAAAAGTTAACTTTACTAATGGATATATGACTGATGGTGCAAGATTTGCTGTTTTAAAAAATAGTGGTTTAGCAAATTTAAATATTGCTGGTATGGCTAAAGTTAATCTTAATAATGCAGGTGGAAAAGAACAAGCTGCAATAGGTCAACTAATTGCTGCAATGGACGGTAAAACTGTATGTGTGCAATCTTCTACAATTCATCAGAATTTTTTAGAAAAACATATGTCTGGTGCAGTAGATGTAAAACTTTATCAAGCGGTAGACGATCATAATTTAGATTTAGCTGCTGGAAGATGTGATGCAGTTCTTGCTGATGTTGGTTCAATCATTGATTTTATGGAATCTGATGGTGGTGTTGATGTTGCATTTACTGGTCCAACATTTTCTGGTGGAGTCTTCGGTGATGGTGTTGGTGGAGCAGTTAGAAAAGAAGATGCAGATATCTTACAGATGTGGAATGCAGCTATTGCAGAAATGTCTAAAGATGGAACTACTGCTGAAATAACTAAAGAGTGGTTTGGTAGAGACATTTCTATGTAAATACATCACATATTTGTTGAAAAGCGGTCTTATAGACCGCTTTTTTTTAATAAAATTATAGTAATAATGATTAAATAAAATTAAACAAAAATTTATAATGAATTCCCTTTTGTATTTAATTATCCAAATAATAAACCTATTTCAATTTGCTCTCATAATTTACATAATTCTAACATGGTTAGTAAACTTTAATATAATTAATACAGGTAATAGATTAGTTTATAGCATCCTCGAAGCTTTATATCGATTATGTGAACCAAGCTTAAATTTTGTTAGAAGATACTTACCTAATTTTGGATCTATAGATTTGTCTCCTATAGTTGTTTATCTAGGTTTGTGGTTTATTAAAAGTTTATTAATTGAGTATTGGCCTAAATAATTATGCCTCAAATCTTAGATGGAAAAAAAGTTGCGCAAAAATTGAAAGATGAGCTAAAAATAGAAATTGATAATTTAAAGTCAAAATTTAATTGCGTTCCAGGGTTAGCTGTAGTTCAAGTAGGAAATGTCTCTGCAAGTAGTGTCTATGTTAAAGCCAAAACAAAAGCTGCTAAAGAAGTTGGAATTAATGTTTTTGATCATCATCTAGAGGAGACGACTAACCAAGATAAGTTAATCAATTTAATTAATAATTTAAATATAGATAAAAATATAAATGGCATACTTGTACAATTACCTCTCCCAAAAACTATAAATGAAGAGACTGTTCTAAATAGTATAATTCCAGAAAAAGATGCTGATGGCTTTCATCCATTAAATGTCGGCAAACTTTCTATCAGCCAAAAAAATGATGAAAAATTATTAATTCCATGCACTCCGTATGGTTGTCTGTTACTTTTACGAGAACTTAATATTAATTTAGCTGGTAAAAATGCTGTAGTGATTGGAAGATCAAATATAGTTGGAAAACCTATGTCTCAATTATTACTCAAGGAATCTTGTACTATAACAACAGTTCATTCAAAAACTGTAAATATTGAAAGTATTTGTAAAAATGCTGATATTTTAGTAGCTGCTATTGGTAAGCCTGAGTTTGTAAAAAAAAATTGGGTAAAAGAAGGCGCAATTGTTATTGATGTGGGTATAAATAGAATAAAAATAGATGAAGAGAAATCTAAATTAGTTGGTGATGTTCTATTTAGTGAAGTGGAAAATATTGTAAGTGCAATAACTCCGGTTCCAGGAGGAGTAGGACCAATGACTATTGCTTGTCTTCTAAGAAACACAACTATAGCTTTTAAAAATTCAAATAACGTATGAAAATTAGCTGTAAAGCAAAATAGAAATAAAAAATAAAATTAGAGATAAATGGAAACTAAAGATTAAAAGTTGTTAAATAATTATTTTTTTTATTTGTTACCCTTTTTATGCTTTATATATTTATTAATAAAATTGTCATGATCCATTACATCAAAATCTTGTTTTTTTGACCAATTACCAAGTATCTTTTCTTCATAGTTGGAGTGTTCTTGAGTATAGTTTTTTAAAAACATGAATCGTGATCTTGTTGCATCAAGAGCATGACAATCAGTAAATGCAGGTAAGCTATATATTAAGTCGTAAGTATAATAGCTGGTATATTGATTAAAAAAAATATCTAATAATTTTTGTTTTTTTTTGTTTAGTAATAAATTGTTAAAACCAATAAACCCCGATTCTGTATAATATCCAATCCTATCATAGATTGATAACAAAGTGTCTTCAGGCAAACATTTATTAAACCAGCTATTAGGAATTTTACTAAGAAATTCAGTATCTGCATCAATATAGAAAAATTGTTCGGAGTATTTTCTTGCATCGCTCTGAGCAAAAACCTTATAACAAAATCTTACAGGATCTAATAAATAAGATACCTCTGAATTAATTTTAGACTTTTCTTTATTTCTCTCAATAAATTTGTAACATAAAGGCTGTTCTGTAAATAAGTTTAGATAAACTATATTTTTATTTTTAGGATATAAGTCTACATTATCTTCAACATAACAGTAAAGTTTGAGACTTTGATCTGTTTTTATAAAACTATCAATAAGTTTGTTTGCGTATTTTTCAAATAGTGAAAAATTAAAAGTTGTAACAAAAATTTTTTTAATCATTTAATATTAAGTCTAATTTTTTAATCTTAATGAAGAAATCTTTATAAAACCCTCTGCATCTTTTTGATTATAATCTCCTACTTCATCAAATGATACCAAAGATAATTTATATTTGCTTAAAGGAGATTTACGTCCACTTATAATTATGTTTCCTTTATAAAGTTTCAATCTGACGTCACCAGTTACATTTTTTTGGGTTGAATCTATTAAATTTTGCATAGCAATTCTTTCTGAAGAAAACCAAAAACCATTATATATAGTTTCAGCATACTTTGGCATAATTTCATCTTTTAAATGAGCTTCCCCTTTATCAAGAGTTATACTTTCAATTGCTCTATGAGCTTTTAGTAATATTGATCCACCAGGAGTTTCATAAATACCTCTAGACTTCATTCCTACAAAACGATTCTCTACAATATCCTCTCTTCCTATTCCGTGTTCAAAGCCATATTTATTTAATTCAGTAAGTATTTCATGAGGTTTTAATTCTTTTTGATTGATAGCCACTACATCTCCACCTTTAAAACTTAAGATAATTTCATCAGGTAAATTTTTAGAATTGTCTATTGATTTAGTTCTTGAAAAAACATACTCGGGCGCTTCTATCCATGGATCCTCTAAAATTTTACCCTCAGAAGATGTATGCAGTAAGTTAGCATCGGTACTGAATGGCGCCTCTCCTCTTTTGTCTTTTGGAATAGAAATTTGGTTTGTTTCTGCAAAGTTAATTAGATCTTTTCTTGAATTCAAGTCCCATTCTCTCCATGGAGAAATTACTTTTATTTTTGAATTATTTGCATAGTAGCCTAATTCAAACCTAACTTGATCATTCCCTTTACCTGTTGCTCCATGAGCTACAGTATCTGCACCCACTTCTTCAGCAATTTCTATTTGTCTTTTAGCTATTAAAGGTCGTGCTATAGCAGTTCCTAAATAATAAGATCCCTCATAAATAGCGTTTGCTCTAAACATAGGAAATACATAATTTTTAACAAATTCTTCTTTTAAGTCTTCTACAAAAATCTCTTTCACACCTAGAGACTCTGCTTTTTTTCTAACTGGTGATAACTCTTCACCTTGACCAAGATCAGCTGTGAATGTAACAACTGGACATTCATATTTATTTTGAAGCCACTTAAGTATAACACTGGTATCTAATCCGCCGGAGTAAGCTAAAACAATTTTTTTAGGCATTTAACACTCTTCAGTTAATTTATTATAAGCTACAGTAAATCCATTAAGTGTATATGTATCAACAGTAATAGTGCCTCTAGAAGACTCGCCTGTAACTTTAAGTTCAAGCCCTTTTTTCATAGCAAAAATTACTTTAGCATCTTCTTCTGTCCAAGCAGCAGTTGGTAAATCTTCGGTTGTATAAAATTTGTATTCTCCTTTATCTATAGTTATAATAATATCAGAAGGAACTTTGTAACTATAACCAGCCTCTATTTGAACTACATTGTCTGGATTGCCTATATTTTTATAGACTAAAACGTAGAAGTCTCCTCTTTTCTTATCACTTGGTAAATCTGTCTCTGTTGCTAAACTGCCAATATAACAATACTCGTCAGCCTTCTCAAAAGACCATTTACCTACTTCTAAAGCATTTAGGGTACTAGGCAGTGCTACATATAGCACAAGTAAAAACTTAAGAATAATTTTCATCAATTGCTTCTTTTAGTATATCTTATGCAATTAGTTAAGAGCGTTTAATCAATGTTAGAGTCTTTTTGAATTATGGAAAAACCAAACTTAGATAACTCAATGAGAAGGATTCAAAAAGACCGCGACGAAATGGCTTTTTCGGAAATTTTTGATTTTTTTGCACCAAAAGTTAATGCTTATTTTATCCAAAATGGCATCAAATTTGAAAGCTCTGAAGAACTGACACAAGAGGTTTTAAGCACTGTTTGGGTAAAATCAAACCTATATGACTCGAATAAATCAGCTCTTTCAACGTGGATATTTACTATTGCAAGAAACAAAAAAATAGACTTTTTCAGGAAAATTTCAAAGATAGATTTTAAAGAAGAGGACATAAGAGAATTTTTATACCAAGATAGAGAAGTTAGTCTAATTGAAGAAAATGAAGCAAAAAAACAAATAGAAAGAATAAATAATGAGCTCGATGAACAGCAAAAAATAATGATAAAAATGAACTTTTTTGAAAATAAAAGTCATAAAAAAATTGCAGATGAACTTGAAATTCCTTTGGGGACAGTTAAATCAAGAATAAGGCATATTTTAACAAAAATGCAGGAATTTTTAAGATGAACGGAACAGTAGTAAAAAACCAGCTTATTTTCGATTTTGCTTCAGGAATTTTAGGTCCAGCTAAGTCACTATTTGCTTCAACATATTTACAACTAAATACAAAAGCTTCTAAAATTGGTAGTACATTTGAAAATATGTTGGGTGAAAATCTAATCGATAATGAAAACATTCAGCCTAAAAGTTTGAAGTATACAGACTGCATCGAAAGTAAAAATAGTAAACCCTCTTCAAATATTAAAGATCCAATAACTAGTTTCTTTGGGAACCTTAACAATTTAAAGTGGAAACAAGTTTATAAAGGTTTCAAAGAGTATACAGCGTCAATTGACGATAAAGATGAATTAAAATTAATTAAAATGGACCCTGGAGTTTCAGTACCACTTCACTCCCATGGTGGAAAAGAGTACATATTAGTTTTAGAAGGCAGCTTCTGTGATGAATATGGCGAATACTCTAAAGGGGACATTCAGATAAACGATCAAAAAATAAAACATACTCCGATCGCATCTAGGGATACTGGCTGTATATGTTTAAGTATTACCGAAAAAGATGTAATTTTCTATGGTAAATACGGATCTTTTCTAAATTTATTTACATTTATTAAATCTTTTTTTAAGTCAAAATAAATTCATTACTGTATAATTCTAACTGTGGTCGGAATTCACGTCGATTTTGTTAGAGGTAAAGAAATTGAAAGTACTCATCGAGTTAAGGCCTTGGTAACAAATATTGATGGTAGAGTTTTGTTATCTACAAATAATGATAATGATTTTTTTTTCCCTCGATCCTCAATTAAAATATTTCAAGCAATTCCTTTTGCAATTTCAGGTGCAATCAAAAAATATAGGTTAAACGGTAAACACATAGCTTTAGCGTGCGCTTCACACAAAGGAGAGAAATTTCATATAAGTGAATTAAAAAAATGGATTTCAAGAATAAAATTAAAAACTAAGAATTTACAATGCGGTATTCATGAATCATTAGATAAAATAGCTTCAGAAAAAATAATATATTCTCGAAAGAAGTTTAACGAGCTACATAACAATTGTGCTGGCAAACACTTAGCTATGTTAACAAGCTGTTTATTTAATAATAATAACATTACAAATTATTTAGATTTCAATCATCCACATCAAAAAAATATTAGAAAAGTTTTCAATAAATTCACAGAATCAAAACTATCAAAAAAAAATTTCTCTTTAGATGGTTGTAGTGCTCCACAATATTCATTCCAAATAAAATCAATATCTAAAGCCTTAAATAATTTAATTAAATGTTATAATAGTAATTTTGAATATTCAATAGCAGTGAGAATACTGATTGATTCAACTTTAAAATATCCAAAATATGTTGGAGGAACAAAAAGCTTTGATACAAAAGTAATTGATTCTTCAAAAAGTAAAATATTTTGTAAACATGGGGCTGAAGGTGTTTTTTTGTTTGCTCATTTGAAAAAGGGAATAAGTGGAGTAATTAAAGTAGTAGATGGTAATGAAAGGGCAATACCAATCACTATAATGAATATTTTTAAAAAATTAAAAATAATGAATAAAAGTGAACTAAGAAACTTACAAAGAAAGGAAGAGCTTTATCTTAAGAATCATGCAGAAAAGAAGATTGGGTTTATAAACTGTAAGATAATATAAGTAACAAAAATATACCAATCAATATTGTTAATGGCAATCTTAGAAAATAAAAAGCACTTTTATTTAATTCGTTTGAAAATATAATAATGTAGTCAAAAAATAATTGTGTTAACAACAGCAGAATTATTAAAATAAATATTATTAAAATATTAATATTATAAAGATTTAATATTATAATAATAACTGAGAATAAGCTTGGTAGAAAACCATACACTACAATATGTGTAGGTGGATTATTCTTTAAATTCCAGTTAATTGATCCAATAAAAACAATGATTATTAGAGTGTAATAAGTAATAAAATTGAATAAAATCTCTTCTTCAATTTTCAAAAAATAATATTTATCTAAAAATACTATAGCGTATGGTATTAACCCAAAATATGAAATTAGGAATTGTATATTAATTTTTTTGAACATTTATTATGATTAAAAATAATATCATTTTAGAAATAGAAAGACTTTTAGATAATAAAAAAATTTTAGATTACAACATTTTATCTGACTCTTTTGGAATAAATTGTTTGAAAATTGATACAGAAGATAAAGAACGATATATTGTAAAATATTATTACAAAAAACAGGGTAGATTCAATGCAATAAAATCTGAAGCTGATAATATAATTTTTTTAAATAGTCATAAGTTCAATTTTTTTCCAAAAATCATTAATAATAATAATAAATTTCTTATAACGTCATTCATAGATAACAATAATAACCTACCACTTAATACTAATGATGATTTATTAGGTGCTATAATTTCACTTCATTCTAAAAGAAGTAATAATTATGGATTTAATTTTAATACTCAAATTGGTGGATTAAAGCAGTCAAATTCTAACTCAAAAAATTGGGTAGAATTCTATGGAGACAAAAGATTGTATTACATATTTGATTTAATAAATAAAAATCAACCAATGGATAAAGCTATAAATACTAAAATTGAACTATTATTAAAAAAAATTGATAATTTCATTCCCAACAAACCAAAACCATCACTACTACATGGTGATTTATGGGAAGGAAATATACTTTTCAAAAATAAAAAATTTTCAGGTTTAATTGATCCAGGATCTTTTTATGGTCATAATGAATTAGAAGTATCCTATTTGAGATGGTTTAATCCTAAATTTATTGATAAGAATTTTTTAGATAAATATAATGATCACATTAGTATTGATAAGTATTTCCTAAATTATGAACCAATTTATCAATTGTATTATTCATTATTAAACGTCTATTTGTGGGATAGAAGCTATATTAAAAATGTTCGAGGTTTGTTAGATAAAATTAAAATATAAAAGATTAAACACAGGGGTTAGGATCAGATAAGTGTATGTCTTCAATTTCTTTTAATAGTTCTTTTGAAAGTGAAATATCGATGCTATCTATATTCTCTTTAAGTTGATCCATTGTTGTAGCTCCAATTATATTACTCGTAACAAATGGACGATCATTCACAAAAGCATTTGCAAAAGTGGAAGGGGTGATATTGTGTTTTTGAGCAAGTTTAAAATATTTTTCAATTGCTCTTTCTCCTCTTTCGGTATGATGTCTAGAAAATCTTCGTGGCCAAAGGGTATATCTTGCTTTTTGAGGATTTTTTCCACCTATATATTTACCACTTAATCTACCGCCTGCTAATGGTGAGTAAGCGAGTAAACCACAGCCTTCTCTAATAGAAACTTCAGAATTATGAATATCAAATACACGGTTAACTAGACTGTAAACATTCTGTATTGACATCATTCGAGGAAGATTTTTTTCCTTAGAAATTTGGAGATATTTCATAACACCCCAGGGTGTTTCATTTGATAAACCTGCATATCTAATCTTCCCTGACTTAACAAGCTGATCTAAATTATATAAAACCTCTTCTACTGTAGTCCAATCATTATCACTTGCATCATACTCAAAGTCTAAAACTCCAAACTTTGGAACTATTCTTTCAGGCCAATGAAGTTGGTATAAATCAATATAATCAGTTTTTAATCTTTTAAGACTTTCATCTATTGCGGCATTCATATTCTTTTTATCAAAACCAAGACTTTTAGATCCCTCTCTAATCCACTCTAGACCGTCCGATTTTGATGCTATTTTTGATGCTAAAATTATTTTATCTCTATTTTTTTTTTCAAGAAACCAGTTGCCAACTATTTCTTCGGTTTTTCCATAAGTTTCTTTACGAGGCATTACAGCATACAATTCTGCGGTATCAAAAAAATTTACTCCTCTTTCGACAGCATAATTCATTTGATCAAAACCATCTTGTTGGCTATTTTGTTCACCAAATGTCATAGTGCCTAAACAAATGACGCTTACATCAATATCTGTATTTCCTAGTTTTCTATATTTCATATTATTTTTATAAAATGCCTTGAAATTGTCGGATTTATAGCGATATTAGTAATAATTAAAAGGAGAAATTATGGCTTTAGACTTTAATCAACGATCTTATACTAAATCAGTAGATCAGGCGGCAATTGATGAAGGCTTGAGGGCGTACATGCTTAAAGTCTACAATTATATGACAATTGGCTTATTGCTTACTGGTTTTATTGCTTATTTTTTTGGAAAAGCATCAATAGTTACTAATGATATGGGGCAAATTGTTGGAGTAACTCAAGTAGGGGCATTACTTTTTGGATCTCCTCTAAAATGGGTTGTTATGCTAGCACCCCTAGGATTTGTTTTTTATTTAAGTGCGAGAATTAACAGAATGTCAGTTTCAGCCGCACAAATTACCTTTTGGCTTTTTGCAAGCATCATGGGTTTATCTCTTGCATCAGTTTTTATAGAATTTACTCAAACTTCTATTGCAAGAGTATTTTTCATTACAGCAAGTACTTTTGGGGCAATGAGCTTATACGGCTACACAACAAAAAGAGACCTGACAAAACTTGGTGGTTTTTTGTTCATGGGTCTTATTGGCATAATTATTGCAAGTGTAGTAAATATTTTCGTTGGATCAACAGCCTTACAATTTGCAATCTCAGTGATTGGTGTTTTAGTATTTGTGGGTTTAACAGCGTACGATACTCAAAATATCAAAAATATGTATTATGGTGGTGATAGTTACGAGATAGGTTCTAAGAAAGCATTAATGGGTGCCTTAAAATTATACCTAGATTTCATTAATCTATTCATTTTATTGCTACAATTATTTGGCCAAAGAAGATAATTCTTTTAAATCCAAAATATCTTTTTATTATACCCAGTCTATAAAAGACTGGGTTTTTTTATGTCTAACTTAGAAAATAAACTAAAGAAAATAGTTAACACATTTAACAATATTAATAAGGAAGATGGTTATAGAGATATAAAAAAATTATCTGAAAAAAATAAAAAAGATATAAGAGTTCTAAATGTGTTGTCACAAATTTCCCAAAAGATGGGAGATATAGATACAACAATAAATTCTTTAAAGAAAATATTATTAATCGAAGATAATAATGTCGATCTTCTTTCTAAAATTTATAAATTGTTTTTAATCAAATCTTCATTTGATGAAGCTTTAGAATATATTGATACAATTTTAAGAATAAATAAGAAACATTATGAAGCAATGCGCGATAAAGCCTATATTTATTTTATGAAAAATGATTTTGTTAATGCAAAAGAATACATAGATAAAATTTCAAAGTTAAAAGATGATGATTTCTTTGCCTTTAATATTAAAGGTTTAATATATTTAAAATATAATATTTTGTATGAAGCAAAAGATTATTTTGAGCAAGCAATTAAAATAAATAATAAACATGTTGATAGTTATAATAATTTAGGTGTTTGCTTGCTCGAGTTAGAGAAATTAAATGAAGCATATAAAATTTTTAAAGACGCTTATAAAATAGACTCTAATAATACTAAAACTCTTATAAATTTGGGTAATGTTTTAAGTCTTCAAGATAAAATTATAGAGGCTATAAAAATTTACAACAAAGCTCTACATTTGTCCCCTAATAATCAAGAAATTTTATCTAATATAGCAATATGTTATTGCAGGGAAAATAAAGAAAAAGAGGCTAAAATTTTCTATGATAAAGCAATAAAAATTAATCCATACGATTATAAATTAAAATATGCCTATTGTACCTCCCAGTTAAAAATAAATAATTTTACAAGTTCATGGGACTTGTTTGACTCAAGATTATTGATTGAAAAAAATAAAGCTAAATTAATTAATTTTGAGTTAGTCAAGAATAATCTGTTTGAGAATTTAAAAGTTCATCCAGAAAATAAAGTACTAATTTTAAGAGAGCAAGGAATTGGTGAGGAAATTTTATTTAGCTCTGTATATCAAGAAGCTATCAATAAATTTAAAGATATTAAAATTGAAGCTGATAAAAGATTGGTATCGGTATTTATTCGATCATTTCAAAAAGATATATTTGTTGAAGATGGATATTATTCAAAAAATTCAAAGATATCGGATTTTGATAATGTGGTTTACGCTGGAAGTATAATTAAATTTTTTAGAAAAAGGAAAAGTGATTTTACTAATAGTAATTTTTTAATAGCTAGAAATGATATTATTGATAAATACAAAGAAAAATTATCTAATTACAAAGAAAAACTCAAAGTGGGTATTTCATGGAAAAGTGTTGTAAATATTTATGGAAGTTTAAAATCATTATCTATCAAAGATTTTGAGCCATTATTTACTAGTGACAGACTTATTATAAACTTACAATATGGAAATATTGAAAAAGACAAAGAATATTTATTAAGCCAGAATAAAAATTTAAAAATTTTTAATGAATTAGACTTATTCAATGATATTGAAGCTTGTATGGGTTTACTAAAAAACTTAGATTTATTTATAACAGTTAGTAACTCAACAGCTCATTTTGCAGGAGCTCTAGGTATACCCACAATATTAATATGTCCTAAAAAATCGTCTACGTATTACTATTGGAATACAAATAGTGGGTCATCAATATGGTATAAAAATATAAAAGTTTTAGGAGTAGAAAGTTCAATAAATGAAACTATAGAGCAAATAAACAACATTGTAGAAAAGAATAATGAATTTAATTTCTCAAATTAATGTTATTCTTAAAAAATTTGAAACTGGTGATAAATTAAAAAGTTATAAAGAACTTCAAAAAATTTTTAAAAAAAATAAAGGTAATAATTTATTACGATATAATCTAGCAGTTATTCAACAAAGTCTGAACATGAATAAAGAGGCTAGAATAAATTATAATTATTTAATAAAAAATGAAAAAAATCTGAAAGCAATGATTAATCTTTATAATATGGATATTACAGAAGCAAATTATTATGAAGCTTTTAACACAATAGAAAGTATTTTAAAAATAAAGACAATTGAAAACGTAGTTAAAGACAAAGCTTTTGTTCTTTATAAATTGAATAGAATTGAAGAATCAAAAAAAATTTGCATTTTTTACCTAAACAAAAATAATAAAGATTTAGGTTTTCTTACTGTAATAGGTCAATGCTTATTTCATGAAAGAAAATATGATGAAGCAATTAAAATATTTGATAATATACTACATATAGACTCAAAAAATCTCTCAGCATTAAACTCTTTAGCAAGGATACATAATGAAAAAAACGATAAACTAAAAGCAGAAGCATACTATCTAAAAGCACTAGAGATTGAAGGGTCATCTTTTTATTTATTAAATAATATTGCAGGTTTTTATAGAGAGAATTCATCTTACGATAAAGCTATTGTTTACTACAAACAAGCTCTTTCGGTAAATCCAAATAATGCATATATCTATAATAATTTAGCTAAAATCTATTTTGATTTGAACAATCATGAAGAAGCTATGGTAAATAGTTTTAAAGCTCTGAAAATGAAAAAGGGTGATGGTGATATTCAAAAAACTATTTCCTTCATATATCTTAAAGATCATGATTTTGAAAATGGTTGGAACTACTATGATGGAAGATTGGATATTGAGGATTTTAAAGAGAAAAATAGTTTCATAAAGAAATTAAACAAAAAATTATATAGATCACGTAGTCTTAATAATCAAAAAGGTAAATTTCTGATTGTACGTGAACAGGGAGTTGGGGATGAGATACTTTATAGTTCTATGTATGAAGATATATTAAGTGATTTTAATAATATAATTATAGAGTGTGATCCTCGTTTATTAAATTTCTACAAAAGATCATTCCAAAAATATAGGGCAAAATTTGTTAGCCTTGGAACTATTACAAATGATGATGATGAGTTAAAAAAAATTGACAATATAATTTACGCTGGAAGCCTAGGAAAATATTACCGTAAAAATATAAAAGATTTTAAAAATAATTCTTTTTTAAAAGTAGACGAAAAAAAATTAGAGAAAATGAAAAGAAAATTGTCAATTTATAAAAAAAAATACAAGATTGGATTATCATGGAAAAGTTTTAGTGATAAATTTGCCACAGATAAATCTTTAAACCTTAAAGATATTAATAAAATTTTTAGTCTTACTAATTGTGATATCTTTAATTTACAATATGGTGATGTTGAAGATGAAATAAATAGTTTCAATAATACAACTAAAAATAAACTAGTTAGTATAGAGGGTTTGGATTTGATAAATGATTTTGAAGGTATTGCTTCATTATTAAAGTCACTTGATGTTTTTATTTCTGTTAGTAACAGTACTGCCCATCTTGCAGGAGCGTTGGGTGTGAAAACAATTTTGATTAAGCCAGAAAATTTTGCTGTTTTTCATTACTGGAATCAAAAAACAGATAATACTCCATGGTATCCTTCAGTTAGACTGATTGACAAAAAAAAGTTTTTAAATGATTCTAAAATTTTAAAAAATATTTTAGGTACTTGAGTTAAATTTATTTGAAAGATATTCATCTCTTTCCAATATCCATTCTTTTGCAAATTCAACATCTTGCCATTCAGAAAACCAAGGTCCACCTCGTGTATAATGAACAGCATAGGGTTTCTTATTATTGTGACCTGAGGTCCAACCTTCCAACCAGTTCCATCTTTCATCTAGTAAGCCAATTTCATCATCTTGACACCATTTGAATTGATGAAGATATGCACCAGTTTCATTATTTACTTTTTCAACTGTAAGGTTCTTTGTGCTTGGATGAGAACAATTGTAAAGGATAAAACTAGACCAATTTTTTCTTGGATAGATTGTTTGTTTTTGTCCATCCATCTTATGTTTTTCTTTAGGGGTATAATCATGTTGAACACAATAAGCAGCTTTTGTTTCATCAAGATTGTTTAACAAATTTGCAACATCTCCTAAAAAAATAAAATCACAATCACAAAAAACTGCCCACCCATCATAATTCATAAGTTTAGGAACTAAAAATCTGGAATATGTAAATTCTGTAGAAGCTAATGGGTCGACATTTCTAGTATATAATTTTTTAGCTATAAGCTCCTCAAGTTTTAAAGACATAACGTTTACTTTAATGCTAGATCGCTTTAAAAGTGAGTGTTTACATACTCTATATGCAATATCTTCTTTAGAATCATACCCTATGAAGAAATGTAGTTTCATATTAATAATTACTATTTCTTAACATTTTATGTGATGCCCAAACAAGTGAATTATAATTTCCAGAATTAGATAAACTACTCCACTCATCTTGGGTTTGATTAGTAATTCTACAAATCCAAGTATCTTCCATATTTGCATTTTCAGCTCTCATAATCCATGCATCACTTTTCTGTTTATCATTATTTTCTCCAAGTTCTATGTCTGACATAAAGTAACAGATTTCTTTTGATGGATTAGCTCCAATCATACCTGAAATATTTTCCCTAGCCAAATCCCAGTTAAGATTTTTTATGGCAAAATACACTAAAAGTTTTTTAGACTCCTCTGAATTTAAATTATTTTTAACCAAATCATTTATAAATTTTATTTCACTTAAATTATTCTGAATTAATATTTTTGTTATAATAGATCTCAGTAAAGAGCTTTGATTTAAATTCCAATACTTCTTAATTTGTTTAGTTAAATTTCTTTTATCATTTAAATTTGCAAGAATCTCTAAGTGTAATTTTATGTATGGAGCAAAGCTTTTCTTTAATTCAATTGCTTTAAGAATATTTTTTAAAGCATCTTTTATTTCACTTTCAGATTTAATTTTTGCTATCTCGTAATATCCAATTGATTTATTTTCACTAAGATCATTTTTATTTATAATTTTATTTGAAAAGGCTTTATCTGATAATAAAATTAGTTGATTCCAATTCTTAGTTTTGGCCGCAATAAATATTAATGTTTCATAAAGCTTTTCAATATTAGGATTTAAAGAGAATAATTTTTCTCCATATAAAAATGCATGGTGATAATCATGGTTTTTTAAATTTTGTTCCATTAAACCCCTATAACCTAGTGTTTCTGTCTTTTTTGATTTAATCATATCTTCATAGACATTGTTAAGTTCTGGAAATTTTTTCTCTATCTTTAATACCTCAGATTTTAATAAAAGAGATAAAGATGGGTCATCTTTTAAATAAGAAGTCATTTTTTTATGAGATTTTATTGCAGATTTATTGTCTTTATTCGCTACAGCAATCATTGCATCAACAAAATGTAAGTAACCTTTTTCAATTTTATTATATTTATTTTTTAGGAAATATTTACCTAGTGAAAGTCTTGATCGGAAAAATAAATAAAGTACCAAATATAATAGAAAAACAAAAGATAAAAAAACAACGGCAAATAAATTTGAAGAAAAAGAATATTTTAAATTTCCTATATCTAAGGATACAATAAATGGATTAGTGAAAATAAAAGTGAGAGCTATGATTAATAGTAAAAACTGCAATATAAAAATTGAAAATCTATACATTATTTAATTTTGATATTTCTGTTATAAATTTATTATAGTTATTCATTTCATTTAAAGATACTTTAAAAAAAACTTTATAATTTTCTATCTTACTTATACTGTCATAGGCTTTAGTTATATTTCTATTTTTAATAAAAAATTTAGTCTCCTCTAATATTAAAATTTTTTGATCAGAAATAATATTTTCAGAAGATGGAGAAAGGTTTATGTAAGGTAAAAGAATTTTGTTAAATAAACTATTATTTTCATTCACAATATTCTTCAAATATAAATTAACTTCACTATTAAATTGGTCTTCTAGAAATAAATGACCTTTGTATTTATTTCTTTTTAGAATTGATAATTTTTCCAAAATAGGATTTTTGTTACTTTCTAAAATTGTTTCAAGATATTTGAGCTCTCTATCAAAATCTATATTGTTTTCGTATTTGATTTTAATTAGCTCAACTATTTCTGTGATAGATTGATTTACTAGCTCAGGATTGTTATTAGGTTGATCTTCAATTTTATTATTTTTTATAGAAGAAATCTCATAACTTAGAGAATTAAAATTCTTATTTAACAATTCTATACTTTCATTGATTTTCGTCAAATCAGCTTTTGGTTCTTTATTCGAATTTTCTTTAATAAGTTTTTCTATGTTTGATAAGGCTGTTTTTGTTTCTAATATTTGTTTAGATATATTTTTTATAAATTCAGAATTTTCATTTATATTGTCCCTAAGTTCATTTTCTAATTCAATCTGAAGTTTGGATACATTATCTTCGTTTTGATAATTTGTATAGAGAAGATAAATTAAGAAAAAAACACACAATAAAAGAATAAAGCTTAATGAAAATTTAGAAAAAATATAAAAACTGTCAAAAATTTTTTTCATGTCCTTTTTTTAGCATTATTAGTTTGTTGTTTAACAGTGTAAAATACTATACCAAAAAAATATGCTTGTATTTGCTGCAGAAACTTCGTGTGACGAAACATCAGTATGTCTGATGGAAAACAGCTCTATTGTAGAACATATTACTTTTTCTCAAGAAATTCATAAAATACATGGTGGAGTTGTCCCAGAGTTAGCCTCAAGATCACATTTGGAAAGAATACAAAGTATAACGAATGATTTATTTAGTAATATAAAAATAGAACCAAAAGAAATTGATGCTTTTACTGCTACTTGTGGGCCCGGGCTTATAGGCAGTTTATTGGTTGGCTCAACTTTTTCCAAATCTTTAGCAATTTCTTTTAACAAACCATTCATTCCAACTAATCATCTTGAAGGACACATATTGTCTACAAGTTTTAATAACAATATTAAGTTTCCAAGTCTCATCTTGCTTTTAACTGGGGGGCATACTCAGGTTTATTTGATGAAAAGTGAGAATGAAGTGGAGTTATTAGGTCAAAGTGTTGATGATGCAATGGGAGAAGCTTTTGACAAAACAGCAAAATTAATCGGTCTTTCATATCCTGGTGGTAGTGAGATTGAACAACAAGCGCTTAAAGGGAATGAAGACAAATTTGTTTTACCAAAACCATTAGTTAAAGAAAAAAATTTTAATTTTTCATTTTCTGGTATTAAAACAAATATAAATCTTTTAACAAAAAAAAATAAAATTGATAAAAAATTTGTAGAAGATTTGTCAGCGTCTTTTCAAAAAAATATAACTGAAATTCTTATTGAAAAGTTAGATAGAGGATTAAAAAGATTAAGTTCTGAAAATAAAAATATAAGATCAATTTCAGTAGTAGGAGGAGTGTCAAATAACAAATATATCCGAAGTAAACTAGAAAATTTTTTCGTCGAAAAAAATATTGAAATTTATTATCCTATAAAAGAAATGATGGGAGACAATGCTGCAATGATTGCATGGGCATGTATGAAATTTTATAAAAAAGACAGAAATGACTTATTTTTTAAACCAATTCCTAGATTAGAAGTAAGAAGTATATTATAAAATTAATATCTTAAAAAATTTAAATTAAAGAATATTAAAATGAAATATTGGTTGTTGAAATCTGAACCAGATGCATGGTCTTGGGATAATCAAGTTAAAGAAGGTGCATCGATGTGGGATGGGGTCCGAAATTATCAAGCTAGAAATAATTTAAAAGAAATGAAAATAAATGACTTATGTTTTTTTTATCACTCAGTAAAAGAAAGAAGTATTATTGGTATTGTTAAGGTTGTAAAAGAATATTATCCAGATCCTACTGATAAAACAGAACGTTTTGTTGTGGTTGATGTTAAAGCAACAAAAAAATTAAAAAACCCAGTCTCTCTTGATCAAATAAAAGAAAATAATAAGTTGAAAAATATAGCACTTGTTAAACAAAGCAGACTCTCCGTAATGCCTTTAAAGAAAACTGAATGGGATATAATAATTAAAATGTCAAATTAGCTTAAAAAAATAATTACTTGTTGATATTTAAATAATTTAGAATTAGTCTCTTACTATGGAAATTAAAAAAGAATGGCTACAATATGCAAAAGTTGATGAAGAGAAATATTCTTCAATGTATGATCATTCACTTCAAAATAACGATGAATTTTGGGCTGAGCAAGCGCAAAGGGTGGATTGGATTAATAAGTTTACAAAAATAAAAAATGTAAAATATTCTAAAGATGATGTAAGCATTAAATGGTTTGAAGATGGTAATCTAAATGTTTCTTATAATTGTATAGATAGACATGCTAAAAGTAATCCTGATAAAATTGCAATAATTTGGGAGGGTGATGACCCGAATGAGACAAAAAATATAACTTATAAAGAGCTATTATTAAAAGTATCAAGAGCAGCAAATGTACTTAAAAAAATTGGTGTAAAAAAAGGTGATAGAGTAACCATATATTTAACAATGATACCTGAGTTAGCATATATAATGTTAGCTTGTGCAAGAATTGGAGCTGTACACTCAATTATATTTGGAGGTTTCTCTGCAGAATCTATTGCTGGTAGAATAAAAGATTGTCAATCAGAGTATGTTGTAACCGCTGATGAAGGTGTAAGGGGAGGTAAAACTATTCCTTTAAAATTAACAACAGACAAAGCATTAGAATCATGTCCCGACGTTAAGAAATGTTTAATTGTTAAAAGAACAAATAAAGAAATAAAATTAATAAAAGATAGAGATTTATTCTATGATGATGTTCTTAAAGAAGTTAATGATTTTTGTGAACCAGAAATTTTAAATGCTGAAGATCCATTATTCATTTTATATACATCAGGATCAACAGGTAAGCCGAAAGGGGTAATGCATACATCAGGTGGTTACATAGTTTATGCTTCTATGACTCATGAATATATTTTTAACTACAATGATGGTGATATATATTGGTGCACTGCAGACATAGGATGGATAACTGGTCATAGTTACATTATTTATGGACCTCTTTCTAATGGAGCTACAACTTTAATGTTTGAAGGAGTTCCAAACTATCCTGACTTTTCAAGATTTTGGCAAATAGTAGATAAACATAAAGTAAATATTTTTTATACAGCCCCAACTGCAATTAGAGCTTTAATGAGAGAGGGTGATGATTACGTAACTAAGACTAGTAGATCATCATTAAAGCTTTTAGGAACAGTTGGTGAGCCAATAAACCCCGAAGCATGGAAATGGTACTTCGAAGTTCCAGGTAATTCAAATTGTCCAATTGTTGACACTTGGTGGCAAACTGAAACTGGGGGAATATTAATATCTCCTCAAACTGGTGCTATAAAATTAAAACCTGGTTCAGCTTCAAAACCATTTTTTGGTATTGAACCATGTATTGTAGATAAAGATGGTAAAGAACTAGAAGGGGAATGTGAAGGAATGTTATGCATGAATAGATCATGGCCCGGTCAAATGCGAACGGTTTATGGTGACCATAAAAGATTCATTGATACATATTTTTCGCAATTTGATGGAAAATATTTTACCGGTGATGGGTGTAAAAGAGATAAGGATGGCTACTATTGGATTACAGGTAGAGTCGATGATGTAATTATTGTTTCTGGTCATAATCTAGGTACTGCAGAAATAGAAAGTGCTTTTGTTTCTCATAAAGATGTATCTGAAGCAGCAGTAGTAGGCTACCCACATGATGTTAAAGGCAATGGTCTATATTGTTATGTTTCCTTAAAGGTGGGTATAGAAACGTCTGATGATTTAGTACTAAATTTAAAAAAAACTATTAGAGAAAAAATTGGTCCAATTGCAACACCTGATTTTATTCACATCACTGCTGGTTTACCAAAAACCAGGTCAGGCAAAATTATGAGAAGAATTCTAAGAAAAATTGCTTCTAATGATTTTGATAATTTGGGAGACACAACAACACTGGCAGACCCATCTGTTGTAAATGATTTGATTGAAAATAGAAAAAATAAATAAAAACTATCGAGGCTCCCAGTGCTTTAAACATCTAGGTTCATAAATATTTGCTGCCCCAACTTGCGTTCTTTCACCGCCTAATGTTTTTCTAAAAGTTTTGGTGGCTTCTAAGCCACAAACATTACAAAAACCATAAATCTTTACTATTTTATCTGATAAACCCAGTAACATTGAAGATGTTTCCCAAGGCTTTCCTCTTGAGTCTTGATCAAGACCTGCACAAACAACATCTATGCCTTTATTCAAGATTATTTCTACATTGCTTAATGTATCTTTCATGTCCATAAACTGAATTTCATCTAAAAATACCATATCAACTTCACTTTTTTCAAAAATAAATTTTTCTAATGTTGTTTCCCAATCAGTCATCGCATAACACTCATGACTCAAATCATTATGCGTAATAATTTTTTCATTAGAGTATCTGTCATCTATACTTGGTTTAATTACTATAATTTTTTTATTTTGATGTTTTGCCCATAGAATTCTTTTCAGTAATTCACTTGTTTTACCTGCAAACATCGCTCCAACTATTGTCTCAAGATTTCCTCGCATAACTCAATATATTTTATTTTTACAATTTATTATATAATTATTTTAAATAAGTATTAATTTTATGAAGTAATGTTAAAAGGTGTAAAAATTAGATTTGAAATTCATAACATATTATTTTCAGTTTATAAATTTAATAGAACTCTAAATAATTCTTTAATTAAAAAACAAATTAATAAACAAAAAAAAGAAGATATAGCTTTTTTATATAATGTAACGCTAAACTCAATGAGGTTACATTTACATTGTTTAAAAATAATAGACAAATTTATAAAAAAAAAATTAAGAGATCAGGAAAAGATTTTATTAATTAGTGCTATTACCCAAATTGTATTTTTAAACTTTAAGGAATACGCTGTCATTAATTGTTCAGTTGAAATAGCAAAAAAACTAAATTTATATCCTGGTCTTATTAATGCAACATTAAAGAAAATAGCTAAAGATAAAAATGATTTGAAAAAAATCAAAATTAATTTTAGCGATTTACCTCTATGGTTTCAAAGAAAAACTCGCTTTATGTCTGAATATGAAAAAAAACAATTTCTAGAAAATTTTCACAAAGAGCCAAATATTCATATTGTATTTAAAGATGAAGAAAAGTTAAAAAAATTTGATGCTAAAATACTTAAAACATCAATGATATCTGGTTTTTTATTGGATGAAAAAAATTTTCAGGAAAAAATTTCTTTTATTAATGGTGATTGGTGGGTACAAGATTTCAGTTCCTTTCTTCCATTGTATAATTTTGATGAAATAAATAAAAAAAAGGTTTTCCTAGATGCATGTGCGGCTCCAGGTGGAAAATCTTTTCAAATTTTATCTAAGAAATTAAATGTCATCTTGAATGATAAAAACAAAAATAGAATTCAGACCCTTAAAACTAATTTAGAGAGACTTAAATTAAGCGCAGAAATTTATAATAAAGATTTTATTAAATTTGATAATAAAAAAAAATTTGATGTAATTATAATTGATGCTCCTTGTTCGGCTGTTGGAACAATAAGAAGAAATCCTGAAATTTTTTTTAAAAATAAAGGCCCGAATTTTGACAAACTGCTTTCTTTACAAGAAAATATGTTAGAAAAAGCATCATTTTTATTAAATACAAACGGATTTATAATTTATATGACTTGTTCTTTTTTACAAATTGAAACCATAGATCAAGTTAAGAAGTTCCTTAAACTAAATAATAATTTTGTGCTTTCAAATTTTAAATTAAGAGAAAATCAAAAAAATTACTCAAAATTTATTAAAAATAATTTTATGATAACTATTCCTAATATAATTTTTGACTATAATATTGATGGATACTTTGCAGCTTTTTTAAAAAAAATATAATGATTTTAATAATAAAGAAAATATTATTTTTATTTATAACCTCTAAGTTCAATGCAAAAAAAAATTTATCTTATTTAGATTTAAACTTTAAAAAAATAGATTTTACAAATCATGATAAAATAAAATCATTTATTTTTAAAAAAAATTTTTATACTTACAGAAATAAAAATATTCATAGTTTTGATTTTTTAAATTTCTCAAATAAACTTGGTGGTAAAATTGGTATAAATTTGTCTAAAAAAGCTATCTTTGAGTGGCATAAACTAAACAAAAATAAGTTAGGCTTTCCTTGGATAGAAGATCTATCATCTAAAAGGCTAATAAATCTTTTGTATAACTATGAATATATAAATTCTTCCTCAAAGGAAGCTGATAAGAAAAAATTAGATTTTATTATCTATTTTCATATTCAAAGAATTTTATTTGATTTCAACTCAAAAAAAATATCTGAATTTACTTCATACGATTTAAAAGCATATTTGTTATCTTGCTCACTCCTAAAGAAAATTAATGAAAAAGAAATTGATTATATAAAATATATTGTTGATAACCAAATTGATAAGATTGGTATGCATAAAAGTTATAATTTCTTGGAACATTCTAAGTTTATAAATAATCTTAGTGAAATAAAAAATATTTTACTTTTTTCTAAATCAAATAAATCAAATGTTTTTGATGAAGTAATTCTAAAAATGACATCGATATTAAATGAATATTTCCATTTAGATGGTTCTCTTGCACTATTTAATGGTACCAATAATATTTATTCAATGAATATTTACAATTCCTTAAATAAAGAGAGTTACTTAAAAAAAAGGGAATTTTTGAATATTGATAATGGAATTGCATTTTACTCAGATAAAAATAAAAAAATATTTTTTGATGTAGTACAGCCAAATTCGGATATGATTAGTTCGAACTTAAGTGCTGGAACTCTATCAATCGAATTAAGTGGCTTCGGAGAAAAAATAGTTACAAATTGTGGTGCTTCAGAGAGTTTTGGTAAAAATCCTGAATATTTGAGATACAGTGCAGCTCATTCTACCATTATTTTACAAAATACTAATATAAGTGAGATAAAGGAAGACAATCCGCATATAAAATTTCCCCAATCTGTAGTCTTTAGAAAAGAAGCCAATGAACAAGAAGAAATATTTGAAGGATCACATAATGGATACTTAAAGAAATTTAGTAAAATAATAAAAAGAAGATTAGTTATTCATAGAAATAAAAATAAATTCAATGGCGAGGATAGCTTTATTTCATATAAAGATATTGGGAGTCGTTTAATCTACCATATTAGATTTCATTTAGAGAATGATATAGTTTTAAATTTTACAAATAATAAAAAAAATATAATTTTAAAAACTAAAAAGAACAATATTTGGTTATTTAAAAGTAATACAGAGCTTATAATTGAGGATAGTATATTAGTTGATAATAATATTACGAAACCTACTAAACAAATTGTAATTAAGGGTGTATTGTCAGATAAAAAGATTATAGAAAAATGGTCCTTAGAAAAAATTTAAAGAAAAAATTTGCTTTAATATCAGTATTTGAAAAAAGAAATTTAAAATATCTTTGCTCTAACTTAGATAAATTTAATTACAGTTTTATGTCGAGTGGATCTACTGGAGAAAAAATACGCGAATTAGGTTTTAAATGTCAGGATATTTCAAAATTAACAAATTTTAAAGAAATGTTTGGGGGTAGGGTTAAAACATTGAATCCATTAATTTATAGTTCATTACTGTACATTAGAGATAATAAAATTCATAAAAAACAATTTAAATTGTTGAAGATGCCTGAAATAGATATTGTTGTTGTGAACTTATATCCATTTAAAAAATATTTAAGAAAAAATAATTACGATAAAATTATAGAAATGATAGATATTGGGGGACCAAGTTTATTAAGAGCAGCAGGAAAGAATTTCAAATATATAACTCCAATAATTGATATATTAGATTATAAAAAATTAGTAAAAAATTTATATGAAAATAAAGGAACAACTGACATTTTTTTTAGAAAAAAAATGGCTCGGAAAGTTTTTAAACAAACAGCTCAATATGATAAAATTATCTCTAATTGGCTAAATGAAAAGTAAAAAGAATAAGATTAAATTAAGATATGGAGAAAATCCAAATCAAGAAGGCTATCTAATTAATGATCAAAAAAATTCTATTTTTACCTATCAGATTAGTGGAAAACAAATAAGTTATAATAATCTGATTGATCTTGATAGTGGATTAAAATGTTTAAAGGAATTTCTCGAGCCTACATCAATAATTCTGAAACATACTAATCCCTGTGGTATAGCTTCAGCAAAAAATATAGAGGTTGCTTTTAATAAATCTTATAAAAGCGATCCTAAAAGTGCTTTTGGGGGTATAATTTTACTAAATAGAAAAATAAATTCTAAGCTTGCAAAAAAAATATATAAAAATTTTTTTGAGATGGTAGTTGCTTTAGATTTTGATCAAGATGCACTTAAAATTTTAGAAAAAAAGAAAAATCTAATTTTGCTAAAAATACCTAATATTAAAAAAACAACCTTTGAATATAGGTCGACTTTATTTGGAGATCTTTATCAAACAACAGATTTAAATACAATTAATAGAAAGTTTTTAACTTTAGTTTCAAAAAAGAAAGGGTCAACTAAATCAGTTGATGATTTGATTTTCTCATTAAAAGTTGCAAAACACTTAAAATCAAATGCTATTGTTTTATCTAGAAACAAGCAAACCTTAGGTTTAGGTCATGGTCATACAAACAGAGTAGATGCATTATATTATGCTATTAAAAATATGAATAAATATTTTAAAAAAGGAAACTTCGTTTGTGCTTCAGATGGTTTTTTTCCTTTTGTAGACAGTATAAACCTTCTCAATAGGAATGGATGCGATGCTGTAGCTCAACCTGGAGGCTCAATAAATGATAAAGTCATAATTTCTTTTTCAGTAAAAAATAAAATATCATTGTATTTTACAAAAAACAGGCTCTTTAAACATTGAATAAAAAAAATAAAATTCCTTATTATTTAAAAATTTTAATTAAAGACCATCCTAAAATTACATCAGGTAGAAAAAATTTTGATCAACATAATTATAGAATTGTAAAAACAATAGAAATAATTAAAAAATATTTTAAATTGAAAATATAGACCAAAATTAACAAGAGATATTATTTAAAATATTTTCCCAAGCTTCTCCAGTTTCTATCTCTTTAAGAGTCCACTGACCATATGCTAAATTATTGAAAATGTTATAATCTATAATAGGATTTTCAATGTTTTTTATTTTACCAATGTGACTTAGGGTTTTGTCTGTAAAGTATGAAGGAACCCCGTTATACATTGCCATAAAACCAGCTGTTGATTGCAAACTAACAAAAGCCCAAGCATCTTTTAATAATAAACTCAATGGCATTTTTGATAATTTATTATGAACCAAAATTTTTCTATCAGAATATTTTTTTACTAATTGTGTTGTTTCTTCAGTCCATTCAGGTACATTGTACATTTTTTTCATGGTTTCAGATGGTTCAGAAAGGATTATGTAACTACCTGATTTTTTTTGATCAAGTATCTTTAAATTAAGTTTACTTAGTCTATCACTTGGAAAATTACCCTTACCATTATGTATAAAGTTATTGTAAACAATTCTAAAATAACCATCCATATTTTTTACTTTGGTTAATTTATTTTCAAATAATCTTTCTGATTGATTAAAATAACCATGATCCATATAATAAAAATTCTTAACTTTTTTAATTACTTCAAGAGTTCCTCTTAATACTCCATATGTTGCAATAGTTTTATCAAATTCCTTAAAATTATTTACATGGCACAAAACAGAATCACATCCTTTTGCAAAATTATAACATAGAGTTCTATTCATTATATGGTCTGTATAAATGACTATAGGTTTTTCCATTATATAAAATTTACAAATAAATTATTTATACTAAAGCTTAAAGCTTTATAACTGTATCTATTTTTTTTTTAAAATTATTTTTACTTGGGAATTTGGTTGAATTTCTCTAGTAGTATCTTCTTTTTTTTTGTAAGAAAATTTAATAGTGTTTTTTTTATTACTAAAATTAAATATTCTTAATTCTGTACTTTCATCTGGCAACTCACGTATCAATGGTAAAATACCTGCTTTTATAGTAGCTGATTTAAATTTAACTAAATAATCAGATTTTCCTAGGTTTTCATTACTGCCAATAATTAACTTTGTATAACAGCCTGTTACAGATCCAATTCCCCAATTTCTTCCATGTCCAGATACAATAGAGCTGAAATGCTTTCCAGAGTCTGAGTGCTCGTAGCCAAGACGAAGTATGGATGAACCAATTTTAATTTTTTTTGCAGCAGTTCTCAAAGCCCTTTCTGCATATTCAATATTTCCAGTAATATTATATAATAATGAAAAATATGAAGTTGAGGGTTCTCTAAATTCTTTGGGTTCAAATGAGTTAAAAAAATACCAATAGATCATGTCTTTTCTATTTCCTAAACCAGGCCTTTTAATTATTTGATTTTGGGGAAAAGTTAGCATGATTTCTGAGTCATCATACGGTTTCAAACTTGATATAGAATCTAAAACTAACTTATCAAAAGAATAATCAGAAAAAGCATTTCTGTAATAAGAAATAATTGTTCCCACATTATCTGAATATGGATGGTCAATGATAGATATTAAATTTTTGATTATTTTTTTAGAAGCCTCTAAAAAAATATTATCATTTGTGATATTATAAAGGTCTCCAAAAATATATATAAAACCTGATGCAATTAAATTTTCAATTCCTGAGAGAGGGTCATCTTTAAAATGATGCTGATTTGATGCTAAAAATTTTTCTTCTGGCTTTATCATATCTTTAGAATAAAACTCTTCCCATTCACAGCTCCAAGCAACAGGGATTGTTTCTTTTGCAACAATTATTCTCTCAGCAAATTCTTTACTATAGTCGATTGACCAGTCTAAATATTTTTGGTCTGATGTTAAGTTCCAGGCCAATAAAGCTATATGTACAAATCTTAAATGATCAGCAGTATTAAATTTATAATGATCTCTATTGCTTATACCATCACTCCCAAAATACCAGCTCTTAAAGTTTTTTAAGGAGTAGTTATACCAATCTTCTGTTTCCCTATCCCAATTTCCAATTAGTTTGGAAACATTTATAATTAATTCTTTTGCTTTTAAATTGTCGGGAAAGAGATCAATGTATCTAGGTAAAAAACCTAAAAAAAGCTCTGATCCGTGGTGGACGTCTTCCATTTTGAAATATCCTCTGTGGAGATTTTTTTCTGCCCAGTTAATTAAATTTTTTCCCATATAAAATAAAAAATTTTTATTAGTTTCATTTGGGTCTATTAAATAATCATGGAAAAGAGATATACAATAGTTTGCGTTATCACCTTGATAAATTGAATTTGAAAAACTTTCTAATGCTTCTTTATTTATAAGCTTTTTGATTTCTTGATTTATTGTAAATGCTGACTCAAATAAAATTTTCATTTTTGTATTAGTTTAAAATCTTTTGCATATATTTTTTCAACTTTGCTAATCTGTAAATTAGAAAGTTTTATTTTAATATCACTTCCACCAGTTTGGATTTTAGGAAAAATAATCTTTCTTGAAAAAAAGTCATTAACTTGTTCAGCAAAAAGATTCACCTCATCTGTCGTAGACCAAAAAGTATAATAGCTTAAATCTTCACCTAAAAAATATACTTGTGGTAGAAAATGTCTATTCTCAAAATTATTATTTTCAAGCTTTTCTATTATCATATCGATTGAATGATCTTTAAATTGAATATCCTGATGATAAAGTATTCTGTTTTTATATGCAGAAATAAATCTTTTAATAGGGTCTCTTACAATACAGCACTTAAAATCAACATTCATTTTTTTAAAAGGCTGTTTGGATGGAATTATTCCAATAATATCTTGTTTGCCCCCATATTGGTCTTGTGTTTGTTCTATCTGAGGTGTTTCATCTCCTAAAAATAAAAAATGTTTATCGACATTTAGGTGTTTTGCAAAAAACATTTTAGCAGAAGTATTAGCGTTTTTAGGACATGGGTAATATATCAGTTTTTTGTTTGTAGTCTTATTAGTAAATACAGCATATTTTGACATTTTAATTATTTCGAATATTTAATATCCATATTTCAAAATCCATTTGTTGAGTTTGGATTTATATTTACTTATTTTTTCATAATTTTTCCACCTTCCTATAGAACTTTGGTACAATGGATTTATAACTTGATTATAGCTAGGTGTAGATATTTTTGGTCTATTTAAAGCTGTTAAGTAAAATTTTTTGAGTTTTGTTTCATATTTCAGTCCTAAGAACTTAAGTAAGTAAGTAATTTCATATTTGAAATTATTTACAATATTTTCATACTTAGCAATAGTATATTCAAAGTTAAATTCCTTTTGATAAATTTCAAATAAACTAAAAACACTGTTGTAAAAATCAATAGTGTCGTTAATTTTTAAGAAATTGATCATTGAATCATTGATTTTAAAAGATGTAAAAAAGCAACTTGTGATAACATCACATGGATGACGCATTGCAAGAATAATTTTTGAATTAGGAAAAATTATTTTTATAAATCCAAGCTCAATAATTGATAGGGGTAATTTATCAATTATAATTTTTTTTTCATCATCTTTATTTAAAATTATCTTTTTTAAATAATTTTGTCTTATATAATTTTTTTCTGATTCAGTAATTTTTAATAAATTTGATAGATTGTTATTTTTATTTTTAAAAAATTCATGTCTTAGATTTAATAATATAGGCTTTTCTTCTAAAACTTTGATTTTTGAATGAGACCTAAGAATTGTATCTAATAATGTTGTGCCAGATCTAGGAAATCCTACTAGAAAAATTAGATTTTTATCATTACTATAATTATTATTATTAATAATTATCTTATTAAGATTTTTTTTAATAAAAAAATTTTTATATTTTTCTATAGTATCTAAAACATTTCTTTTATTATACTTCTTGTTTTCTCTAAGATTTAACAAAATGCTATTTCTTTTCTCAATATTATTAAATGCATCATTATATTTCTTTAGTTTCTCATTATTTTTAGATTTAAGATTCAGAAGTCTAATTTGGTAATGTTTATTGTTCTTAAATGCATCATCTAAGTTTGAGCTTATAGTAAAATTTGCTGACTCTTTAAAATTATTCTCTCTGTTCAATCTGAGACTATTAAAAAAATTTAATATATTTTTTTGTTCTTTATGTTTAAAATTTTTATAAGCAGACTCGATGAGTAATTTTAAATTCAAGATGTCATTAGTGCTTTCATACAAATTTATTAAATTTATGTATGCATCAAAATAAAAAGTATCACATAATATAGAATTTTTATAAGATTTTTTAGCTGCGTTAAGTTTTTGTTCATCTTCATAAAAAAGAGCATCTATGAAGAATAAATATTTTTTTTCTTTATTAAAAATATTATTTGTTAAATTTACGATTTTAGTTAATTTGTTGAAGTCTTTTCTTAATTTATATTTAAAACAAATTTTTGCAGCTTGATTACAAATATCTTCATCAAATATATTTTTTAAAAAATTTATTAATAATTTAATAGATTTATTAAATTCATTTTGTAAAATATATATATTTGAAAGATTTATATAGGCTTTATTATTATTACTGTTTAGTTTAATTGCATTTAAAAAAGATGATTTTGCCTCAGCCAACTTTCCTGCTCTTGCATAATTAATTCCTTCATTAATTAATCCTTCATAGTTATATCTATTTTTTAACATTTTCTATTTACTAAAAAAATTTAAGATATATTTTCTTTCTAATAAATACATTATGTCTAATCCTAATCTTTTCTTCTCAACACCAGTTTGGGTTTCTAAAATAGATAATTATAAAGAAACTAATGAAAAAATATATCATTACATTAAAAATTTACATAGTGCAGATAAAGAAGGAATAGTTAAAAGTAATGTTAAAGGATGGCACTCGAACGATTTTAATATGAAAGATGAAAATGTAATTGATTTTATTGATATGATTTCTCCAAATATCAACAACGTTTTGAATGATATGAATTGGGACATATCTAAACAAACAGTTAGAGTATCAAGTATGTGGGCAATAATTAATACAGGAGGAGCTTCCAATTCAAGACATCATCATGGAAACAGTGATATAAGTGCTGCTTATTATGTAAGAGCACCTAAAAATTGTGGTGAAATTGTTTTTTATGATCCAAGACCAGCCCCGGTTTATTCTCATCCATTATCTACTAATCCAAACAGCTTAAACTCTATGGTCAATGTGGTAAACCCTGTAGAAGGTGGATTAGTTCTTTTTCCTAGTTACTTAGATCATTCAGTAAACGCTAATCTCAGTAATGAAGAAAGAATTGTTGTAAGTTT
>CABYRH010000006.1:0-50000 GCA_902521315.1 uncultured Alphaproteobacteria bacterium
ATTTCTTTAATTATTTTTATTCCTACTGTATTTTTGTTTAATAAATTAGATAAGTGACATGTTCTATTCAGATGATAAAAAACAATATTCAGTACTTAACAGAAGAACTTTTTTCTTATATTTATTAAAAGTATCTTTTTTTGGAATTGTAGGATGGAGACTATATGATATTCAAATAAAAGATTCTCAAAAATATAAAACTCTTTCTAAAAATAATCAAATAGATGTTGAAATTATATACCCTCTTAGAGGGAAGATTTATGATATTAATAACAAGATTTTAGCATCTAATATTAAAGTATTTGATGTGTATATAATTCCTGAAAATACAAAAAATATTAATAAATCTCTAAGTGAATTAAATCAAATTATTAAAATAGATTTTAGTAATAGAAGAAAAATAATAGAATTATCTAAAAAAGTAAAAAAATTTGAAAAAATTAAAGTGTTAGAAAATATTAATTGGTCTGAACTTGAAAAAATTGAAGCAAATAAACTTAATATTGAGGGAATATTTATTTCTCAAGATTATATGAGAATTTACCAGCATAATAATACTGTTTCACATTTAATTGGTTATACAAATAAACCTAATCGAGAAGAAGTAGAATTACCCTTTATTGCAAATATGCCTAATTTAGAAATAGGAAAAGATGGTATTGAAAAAAGTTTTAATCCTAATCTGATTGGTAAATCAGGACAAAGAGAGATTGAAGTGAACTCTTATGGTAGAGTAATACGTGAAATATCTAGGCTAGATAGTCAAAAAGGCAATGATATTCATATTACTATCGACCTAAGAATTCAACAATATGCTTTGAATTTACTAAAAGAGCATAGGGCAGGATCAGTGGTACTTATGGATATAAAAAATGGAAACATCTTATGTATGGCTTCTACCCCATCTTATAATCCTAATAAAATTATACAAAAACCAAATAAAGAATATTGGGATTCAATTTTAGAAAATGAGCTTTCCCCACTTACATATAGATGTATTCAGGGTTTGTATGCCCCAGGCTCAACATTTAAAATGGTTGTTGCAATTGCTGGAATAGTGCACGGGGTAATAGATACCAACACAAAGCATTTTTGTAGTGGAAAAATTGGTTTGGGCGATAGACTTTATCATTGTTGGAAAAATAATGGTCATGGATTAATGAATGTAAGTGACGCTATTAAAGAATCATGTGATGTTTTTTTCTATGAAATCTCAAAAAAGATAGGCATAGATAAAATTTCGAAAGTTGCTGAAGATTTCGGTTTAGGACAAATTTATGAAGTGCCATTACCTAATCAAAAAAAAGGAATTATTCCTTCTCGTGATTGGAAAAAGAAAAAATATGATGAAAGTTGGTATCCTGGAGAGACTTTAATCTCAGCAATTGGACAGGGTTTTGTATTAACTAATCCACTACAACTTGCTGTTATGACTTCCATTATTGCTTCTAATGGAGAAAATATAAAACCAAATATTATTAAACAAGATAATAACATTGTATTTGAAAAATTAGAAAAATACCAAAATGCAATTAAAATCATTAAAAGTTCGATGTTTAAAGTAGTCAATGACATTAAAGGTACAGCTTATAATTCAAGATCTGAATCTGCTCCTTTTGCAGGTAAAACTGGAACTTCACAAGTTAGAAGAATAACTGTAGCTGAAAGAGAAAGTGAAGATTTTAGGAAAAAAGAAGTAGAGTGGAAAAAAAGAGATCACGCTTTATTTGTTGGATATATGCCGGTTGAAAATCCTAGATATGCTGTTTCGGTTGTTATTGAGCATGGAGGCTCAGGTGCATCAACTGCTGCACCTATAGCAAAAGAAATTTTTCAATTTACAAAAAAATTAGAAACATAATGTTAAATAAAATTCAAAACTTAAATTATTTATTAATTTTTTTAGTAGTATTAATTTCATTTATTGGAGCAGCAGGATTATATTCTGCAGCAGGAGGATCATATAGTCCTTGGGCATCAAGACATTTAATTAGATTAGCCTTTTTTATTTCTTTAGCAGTTATTCTAGCCTTAATAAATATCAAATATATTTATCAATTTGCCTATGTCTTTTTTATCTTATCTTTGTTACTTTTGCTATCTGTTGAAATAATTGGAGTTTTTGGTAAAGGAGCAACTAGATGGATAAATCTATTTGGTTTTAGTATCCAACCATCAGAATTAATAAAAATAACTATAATACTAGCGTTAGCAAGATTTTATCATGATTTAAAGTTTGATGAAATTAAGAGAATAAAAAATTTATTTTTTCCAATATTAATTTTGTTTCTACCGTTTGCTTTAGTCGTTATACAACCAGATCTTGGAACTGCTTTAAGCATTGCAATGCTTGGAATTATTATTCTATTTGCAAGTGGAATAAGAATTTGGAAGTTTGTATTAGGATTATTTGTTCTGATTTTATCAATTCCTTTGTCATTAAATTATTTACAACCATATCAAAAAGATAGAATTTTTTCTTTTTTAAATCCTGAAGCAGATGCTCTTGGAAGAGGATATCAGCTCATACAATCTAAAATCGCTTTAGGATCTGGTGGTTTAACTGGTAAAGGATTTTTGGAAGGTTCTCAATCTTATCTACAATATTTACCTGAAAAACAAACTGATTTTATATTTACCTTAATTGGAGAAGAATTTGGTTTTATTGGTACTATGTTTATAATTTTACTATTTCTTTTGTTAATATCAGTCTGTTTTAATATAAGCATAAAATCAAATCATATTTTTGGTAGGATCCTTTCTATCGGAGTTGGAAGTAATTTATTTATATATGTGATAATGAATATATCTATGGTATCTGGATTAATGCCTGTTGTTGGAATTCCTTTGCCTTTAGTTTCTTATGGGGGATCAGCAATGCTTGCTATAATTATGTCTCTAGGATTAGTTCTTAATGCAGAATTGAATGGAAATTTAAAAAAATTACATAATGCTTGAAATAAATAAGGTTAATAAATTTTTTGGAGGATTAAAAGCAGTCCATAACGCATCAATGAAAGTTGAAATGGGTTCCATTACAGGTTTAATTGGTCCAAATGGAGCAGGAAAAACAACATTATTTAATACTATTGCAGGATTATATGATCCAGATGAGGGAAATATCATTCTTAATAATGAGGATATTTCCTTTTTAAAACCTCACGAGTTATTTGCTAAAGGAGTTCTAAGAACTTTTCAAATTGCCCATGAATTTTCAACACTAACTGTTCTTGAAAATCTAATGATGGTACCACCAAATCAATTTGGTGAAAAATTATCATATGCTTTATTAAGTAACGCTAAAGTAAAACAACAAGAAGAAGAAATAAGACAAAAGGCTATAGATGTAATAAATTTTTTAAATTTAAGTCATTTAACTCAAGAACTTGCGGGTAACTTATCTGGTGGTCAAAAAAAACTACTTGAGTTAGGGAGAACCATGATGGTTGATCCTCAAATCGTTTTACTTGATGAAGTAGGAGCTGGAGTAAATAGAACACTTCTCAATGAAATTACGGATGCAATATTAAGATTGAATAAAGAAAAGAATTATACTTTTTTCGTAATTGAACATGACATGGATCTCATTGAAAAAATTTGTGACCCTGTCATTGTAATGGCGGAAGGTTCAGTTTTATTTAAAGGAAATTTTAATGAAGTGAAAAATAATGAAACAGTTATAGAAGCTTATTTAGGAAAAGGTATTAATAAAAATTAGAATTCTATGAATAATTTGATTGGTAAAAATTTAACAGCTGGATATGGAGGGGTTGATATAATTAAAGATATTAATCTAGAAGTTAACGAGGGTGAAATTGTTGTCATTGTTGGTCCAAATGGAGCAGGGAAATCAACAGCAATGAAAGCATTGCTTGGCATGTTAAGTTTAACTTCAGGCTCTGTTGAATATTCAAATGAGGAAATTTCTTCAATGCTACCTCAAAACAGAATTAATTTAGGATTGGCATTCGTTCCTCAAACCAACAATGTGTTTACTGGTATGACAGTAGAAGAAAATTTAGAAATGGGAGGGTTTTTAAGAGAGGATAACATTATTCATACCATTAATGATGTTTATGATCTTTTTCCTATTTTAAAAGAAAAAAGAAATCAAAGTGCAGGAGAATTATCTGGAGGTCAAAGACAACAAGTAGCTTTTGGGAGAGCACTTATGACTAAACCTAAAATTTTAATGTTAGATGAGCCAACTGCAGGAGTATCACCAATAGTAATGGATGAGTTATTTTCAAGAATCATAGAAGTTCGTAAAACTGGTGTTGGGATACTAATGGTTGAACAAAATGCAAAACAAGCACTTGGTATTGCTGATAGAGGATACGTATTAGTAAATGGGAAAAATAGTAGAGAAGGTACAGGAAAAGAATTATTAAATAATCCAGAAGTTAGAAAGTCTTTTTTAGGAGGTTAAATGATTGATTTTATTAATTCTATAATTTTACTTCTGAATTTTATTATAATTCCGGGCATTTCTTATGGATCTCAACTAGCACTTGGAGCACTCGGAGTTACATTCGTTTATGCAATACTTCGTTTTGCAAATTTTGCACACGGTGAAATCATGTCATTTGGAGCGATGATAACAATTTTATTTACCTGGTATTTTCAATCACAAAATATTGGTTTAGGAATTCTACCAACTGCCTTGTTAGCTTTACCTATAGGAATAATAGCGACAATTATTTTATGCATTATTTCTGATAAATTTGTTTTTCAATATTACAGATATCAAAAAAGTGTTCCTGTTGTTTTAGCAATGGTTTCAATAGGGGTTATGTTTGTAATAAATGCAATAATAAGAATTATTATTGGAACAGAAACTATAAAATTTTCTGATGGACAGAAATTTATTTTGAAAGCAAAACAATTTAAATTAATGACAGGTTTAAATGAAGGATTAGCATTAAAATCGTCTCAAGTTATTACAATATTAATTACAATTTTGCTTTTAACATTTACTTTTTGGTTTTTGCAAAAAACAAAAACTGGAAAATCTATGAGAGCATTTTCAGATAATGAAGATTTAGCATTATTGTCTGGTATTAATCCTGATAGAGTAGTTTTTACTACATGGATTATTGTAGGTGTTCTTGCATGTGTTGCGGGTACCCTTTACGGATTAGATAAAAGCTATAAGCCAATTATTTATCTTAATTTAGTTTTGCCAATATTTGCATCAGCAATTGTTGGAGGCATTGGCAGTCCTTTTGGAGCTGTAGTAGGCGGTTATGTCATCGCGTTTTCAGAGATTATGGTCACGTATGCTTATAAGAAATTCTTTGTCTATCTTCTTCCAAGTTCTATCGAGCCAACAGGTCTAGTACAATTACTTTCAACAGATTATAAATTTGCTGTATCATTTTCAATTTTAGTCATTGTTTTATTGATTAGACCATCAGGCATATTTAAGGGAAGAGTCTTATGATGAAGTTTGAGAGATATGAATGGTTAGCTATTACAATCATGATCTTTCTCTTTATTTTTGTAGGTTTCATTCAAGGATGGTCAGTAAGTTTAGTAATTTTAAACATGTGTATTATTTCAGCAATAATGACAATGGGAGTTAATATTTCATGGGGTTATGCAGGAGTAATTAATTTTGGTGTGATGGGCTTTCTTGCCATGGGTGGATTAGCAGCAGTGCTAGTTTCTTACCCTCCCATTGCCGAGTCCTGGCATGCTGGAGGTAGAGGGTTAGGTATCAGTTTTGTTTTGCTTGTCGTATTAGTAATAGCTGTAATGTATATTAATAAAACAGTAATCCAAAAAAGAAATAGGTATATTTTAAATTCTCTTATAATTTTTTTTGGTATTTTAATTATCAGACATTTTTATTTAAATGCCACACATAATATAGAAGATGTTAATCCCGCAATAGCAGGCTTTTTAGGTGGTCTTGGACTACCAATAATTTTTTCTTGGATAGTAGGAGGTTTATTTGCTGGAGGTGTTGCATTTGTAATTGGTAAAGTAGCTCTTGGATTACGATCTGATTATTTGGCAATTGTAACTCTAGGAATTTCAGAAATAGTTGTTAGTGTTTTAAAACATGAAGAATGGTTATCTAGAGGGGTAAAAAATGTAATTGGTTTAAAGAGACCAGTTCCTTATGAAATTGATTTACAAAACGCAGATTGGTTTATAAATTTAGTTACATATCTTAATTCATCAAAGTTAAATAATATTATTGATGTAAGTGATAGACAACAAGTATTAAACAATCTTATAATTGATGGTTCAGGAATATTTGTAAAATTATCTTATGCTATTTTGTTTCTCATTGTTATGTTGATAATTTTTTATTTTGCGAACAAAGCTCAATTATCTCCATGGGGAAGAATGATGAGAGCTATAAGAGATAATGAAACTGCTGCAAATGCAATGGGTAAAGATGTTGTTAAACAACATTTAATTATATTTGTCATAGGAGCAGCTATTGTAGGTGTTGCAGGTGCAATGCTTGTTACTCTGGATGGATTATTTACTCCCTCAGGGTATCGACCACTTCGTTTCACTTTTATTATTTGGATTATGGTTATTGTAGGCGGTAGTGGAAATAATTTAGGTGCTATATTTGGTGGTTTTGTCATATGGTTTTCTTGGATTGAAGCAGCACCACTTACAACATTTATTATTAATCAACTTACAGTAGGTTTAGAGCCAACTAATGCTTTAAAACTACATTTACTAGATAGCGTTCCTTACTTTAGATACTTATTTATGGGTTTAATTTTATTATTAATTTTACGTTATAGGCCAAAGGGAATTATTCCAGAGAAAGTAAGGCACTCATAAAAAAACCCCAGTTAAAAACTGGGGTTAAATTAATATAGTTTTTAAGTATTAAAGAGCGCCAACAGTAACGAATTCGCCACCACTAACTTCTAACTCTTTAAACGCACCAGCGGCATCACCAAACGCATTAAATTCTACGTCTGTTGCGCCTTGGTAATCAATATCTTTACCTGCAGCTAACATTTGTAAGCCGTAAGATAATTGACCAGGGTTAATTACAATACCTGGAGCGTTAGATACTTTAGCAATATTGTTTAAGATTGATTGCTTATCAGCAGATCCACCAGCTTGAATTGCAAGAGCAATAATTGCTGCAGCATCATAAGACTCTCCAACATATGGAGCACTTCCATCCATGCCATTTGCAGCTGCTAGTTCTCCGAACTTAGCTGAACCTTTTGAAATAGCACCTGGCATAGAACCAAATGATCCTTCAAGATCAGCACCGATATTATCTACAATTGATTGACCAATCATACCATCTGAAAGAACAAAAGTGTCAAAAGCACCTGAATCTAAAGATGCTTCGATCATTCCTTTTCCACCATCATCAATATAACCAATTACTAGTAGCGCGTCTCCACCAGCTGATGCAAGAACACCAACTTCTGATGAATAATCCGCTTTACCATCTTCGTGTGCAGCTGATGCTGTAATAGTTCCACCTCCACGAGCAAATGAAGCTTCAAATACTTCAGCTAAACCTTTTCCGTAGTCATTGTTAGTATACGTTACAGCTATACTTTCAATTCCTCTGCTCAAAGCAAGTTTAGCTAGCACTTGACCACCTTTTGCATCAGATGGGGCAGTACGCCAAAAAGTTCCATTATCAGGAACTTTACTTAAACCTGGTGAAGTTGCAGATGGAGATACCATTAAGATACCATTTGGTACTGCAACGTTTGCATTAATCGCACCTGTTACACCTGAACAGTCAGCACCCATAATAGCAGTTACACCTTGTGCAACTAGATCCTCAGCAGCAGCAGTTGCAGCAGCAGAGTCTACACAAGTTGAGTCAGCTTCTAAGATAGTAATTGATTCACCACCTAAAAGATTTCCAGAGTTTGATGCCTCATCAAATGCCATTCTAGCACCATCTCTCATAGCAGGAGTTAAAGATTCAATTGGTCCTGTAAAACCAAGAATAATTCCTACTTTAATTTCTGCTAATGCACCAGTCGTTACAGTCGACAAACTTACAATAACAGCTAGAAGTAATTTTTTCATATTTCCTCCAAAAAAGTATACTTTTTATATAGGCTACCTCATATACTAGTTCCAAAAATCAATCATGCAGTTTTTTCATAAAAATACCTAATATTTTAGCCAAAAACGATAAATTGACTTCATTTGACTCACCGGATAAAGATCAAACGTATGACAATTGGAATTTTAGGCGGAGGAGTTTGGGGGAGTGCACTTGCCCGAGTATTAAGTAATAATAAAGTTATTATTTATGCTCGAGATGAAAAAATTGTTAAATCAATAAATGAACATAAAATTAATCCAAAATTAAAATACAGTTCATTTAATGAAAATGTCACTGCTACTACTTCTTTGAAAGAAATTAGAAATGTTAAATTTTTATTTATAACATTACCCGCACAAAACATCAGGGAGGTAATTAAGGATTCATCATTACATAATAATAATCATCATATTGTTATATGTTCAAAAGGCATTGAAATATCGTCATCAAAATTTTTAACAGATGTATTTCAAGAAATGATGTCTTTTAAATCAATTAGTATTTTATCAGGCCCATCTTTTTCAAATGAAGTATCTCAAAGTTTACCAACTGCAGTAACGCTTGCAACAAAAGATAAAAAAGATTTTGAGAATATTTCTAAACTTATACCTAACAAAGAGTTTAGAATTTATTATTCAAATGATTTAATCGGAACGCAAATAGGTGGTGCGTTAAAGAATATATACGCAATAGCTGCAGGTGTTGCAGAAGGGTTGAATTTAGGTGAAAATGCTAAAAGTGCACTTATATCTAGATCTTTTGCAGAAATGACAAGGTATGCAAAAAAATTTAAAGCTGATAAAAATACATTATTTGGTTTATCTGGGCTTGGTGATCTCATTTTAACTTGTAGCTCTAAAAATTCTCGTAATACACAGTTTGGTATTAAATTAGCTTCTTCAAAATACGATAATTTTTTAGATCTTTTAAAATCGCAAGAAGTAACAGAGGGTTATTATACAGTTAAAGCAGTCTATAATATTTCACAAAATAAAAATATTGATATGCCAATAATGGAGTCTGTATACAATATACTTTATAAGCAACATGATTTAAAAGAAGAACTAAGTAATTTACTGAGTAGACCAATAACAGAAGAAAAAATTTAATTTGATGACAAAAAAAACATTTTATAACTTAGATTCAAGTTGGGTGAACAATATCCAAATTAATTTAAGTGCGGTAGAGCGTCGAACATCTACTTTAACTAAAAGAAGAACTGTAAAAAAGGAATTTCAAGTCGCTTGGCTGTTAAAAGCTATTACTTTAATTGATCTTACTACGCTAAGTGGCGATGACACTTTTGGAAAAGTTGAAAGACTGTGTAATAAAGCCCTTAATCCGATTGATGATTATATTCTTCAGGATTTAAGAATAGAAAATAATGCAGTAAGAGTAGGAGCTGTTTGTGTTTATCATCATCTAATAAAAGATTGTACAAAACTAATTCAAAACAAAATCCCAATTGCAGCAGTTTCTACAGGTTTTCCTGCAGGTTTATCATCATATACTACTAGAAAAAAAGAAATTTCTTACTCTATTAAAGATGGTGCTGATGAAATCGATATTGTCATCAATAGAGGATATGTTCTCCAAAATAACTGGAAAAAATTATATGATGAGGTTCGCAGTTTTAAAGAAACTGCAGGTAAAACAAAAATAAAAGCTATTCTTGGTGTTGGTGATCTTGAGACTCTTCGAAATGTAGCAAAAGCTTCGTTGGTTTGTATGATGGCTGGTGCCGATTTTATTAAAACATCAACAGGAAAAGAAAGTATAAATGCAAATCTTAATAACAGTCTTGTTATGTTGAGAATGATTAGAGATTTTCATACAAAAACTGGAAAAAAAATTGGCTTTAAGCCTGCAGGTGGAATATCAACGGCCAAATCTGTTTTAGAGTTTTTAATATTAGTTGCAGAAGAACTAGGATTTGAATGGGTTAATCCTAAATTATTGCGAATTGGTGCTTCTAGTTTATTAATTGATATAGAAAGACAACTCTATCACTACACTAGTGGCAGGTATGCAAACAAAGAGAAACTTGCAATAGGATAATATGGATAAAGTTATTAAAAATTTTCAAAATATATCTTATGGTCCTGCACCAGAAGACAGCAAAGAAGTTACAAATTGGATAAAAAATTTAAAAAATCCCAATAATCATTTTATTAATGGTAAATTTGTAAAATCGTCTAGCTCAAAAAAATTAAATATAATTAACCCTTCTACAAATAAGAAAATAGCAACATTGTCTATTGCTTCAAAAAAAGATGTAAATGCTGCTGTTAGTGCTGCCAAAAAAGCTCATGTCAAATGGTCAAAACTTTCATCGTTTGATCGATCAAAATATTTATATGCCCTTGCACGTCTCATACAAAAAAATTCAAGGTTTATTTCTGTTTTAGAGACCATTGATAATGGTAAGCCTATAAGAGAAACAAGAGATATAGATATTCCGCTTGTTGCTAGACATTTTTATTATCATGCCGGTTGGGCTGCTAGGAATACAAATAACTCTGATAACTCTATTGGTGTTATAGGACAAATTATACCGTGGAACTTTCCATTATTAATGTTAGCGTGGAAAATTGCTCCTGCAATTGCTCTTGGCAATACAGTAGTCTTAAAGCCTGCAGAGTATACTTCTTTAACAGCGCTTTATTTTGCTGAACTTTGTGAAAAAGCTAAAATTCCACAAGGTGTAATTAATATTATTACGGGAGATGGTTCTACCGGTGAATATATAACATTGCATAAAGATATTAAAAAAATTGCCTTTACTGGATCGACTGAAGTTGGAAAAAAAATAATTCAAACAAATACTAATCCAGATAAAAAAATGACAATGGAACTTGGAGGCAAATCACCTTTCATTGTTTTTGAAGATGCTGATTTAGATAGCGCAGTAGAAGGTGTCGTTGATGCAATTTGGTTTAATCAAGGTCAAGTATGTTGTGCAGGATCAAGACTCTTAGTACAAGAAAGTATTGAGAAAAAATTTATCCAAAAACTTAAGAAAAGAATGGAAAAACTTCGTGTTGGTGATCCATTAGATAAGTCTATTGATATTGGCGCTATAGTTGCGCCTGTCCAACTTAAAAAAATTAATTCTTTAGTAAATAAAGCACAAAAAGATGGAAATAAATTATGGCAACCTTCATGGTCATGTCCAACTAATGGTTTATTTTATCCTCCATCTTTATTTACAAATGTAACACCGTCATCTTTTATTGCTCAAGTAGAAATATTTGGACCAGTTTTGACAACAATGACATTTAGAACACCCAGTGAAGCTGTATCCATTGCAAATAATACACCATATGGACTTGCTGCAAGTATTTGGTCTGAAAATATTAACTTAGCTTTAGATATTGCTCCAAAAGTAAAAGCTGGAGTCATCTGGATAAATTCTACAAACTTATTTGATGCTGCGTGTGGTTTTGGCGGTTACAAAGAAAGTGGTTTTGGAAGAGAAGGTGGCTCAGAAGGTATTAGAGCATATTCAAAATTACCACTTCCACTTAATAAGTCAAAAAAAGGAAAAAAATCATTTAAAGGTCAATCATCTAATTCTATAGATAGAACTCCAAAATTGTATATTGGAGGTAAACAAAAAAGACCTGATAGTGGTTATTCTTTTTCTTCTTATGATGCTCATAATAATTTTATTTGTGATGTTCCAAACGCAAATCGCAAAGATGTAAGAGATACAGTAGAGGTTGCATTTAAAGCAATTAGCAAATCTTCCACTAACTTTAATAGAGCTCAAATTCTTTATTACTTAGCCGAAAATTTACAAAATCGAAAAAATACTTTTTCTAGCTTACTATCATCTCTAATTGGTATTTCTCAAAAAGATGCCGAAAAAGAATTTGATCAATCAATTGAAAGATTATTTTATTATGGTGCTATGGCTGATAAGTTTGAAGGCTCTATACATAATCCTCCTATAAGAGGTTTAACACTAGCCGTTAAAGAACCGATAGGTGTTGTTGCAAATATTTTAAATGATGATTTTCCTCTTTTAAGTTTAATTACAACATTAGGAGCAAATTTTGCTGCAGGAAATGCTAGTATTATTGTTCCAGGTCAAAATACGTCTCTTTTAGCAACAGAATTATATCAACTACTTGAAACCTCTGATGTTCCAGCAGGCTATATTAACATTCTTACAACTAAACAAAATAGTTTGAATAAAATCTTAGCAGAACATGAAAATATCGATGGTATTTGGTATTTTAGTGAAAATAATAATGAGCGTTTAAAAGTTATTCAAAGTACAACATCAAATTTAAAGAGAAGTTGGTGTCCACAATCAAAAAATCTTGATTGGTCTTCGAAAGAGGAAGATTTCTTAAAGGAGTTTTTATATCAAAGTACACAAGTAAAAAATATTTGGATCCCATACGGAGAGTGATATACTAATAATATGTTAATTAACGTCGATCCTATTTTAAGTCCTGATATATTAAAAACACTGCGAGAAATGGGTCATGGCGATAGGCTCGTTATATCCGATATTAATTATCCTGCTCACTCAAATCATAACAGAGTTCACCGATTAGACGGCCTTGATATGACAACTGTTATGAGAGCTGTCTTATCTGTTTTTCCATTAGACAGCTTTGTAGACTCTGCCGTTTACCGAATGGAAGTTGATAATCAACCAAATGAAATTAATGACGCTAATAAAGAAGTAATTGATGCAATTAAGGAAGTATCAGGAGATCATTGGAAAATAGGTTCATACGAAAGACAAGAATTTTATAAGCAATCAAGATCAACCTATGCCTATATTACAACAAGTGAAAGACGACCTTACTGTAATTTTATTTTAACAAAAGGTGTTATTAAACCAGATGGTACTGTTTGGATAATCGATAAATAATTATGTCGATTAGTATTCTTGGTATTTTTGTTGCTGATCTCGTTTTTTTTGGAGAAAAAATTCCTGTTGAGGGAGAAACTATTCTTGGTAAAAATTTTGTTATTGGTCCTGGTGGCAAAGGATCAAACCAAGCTGTAGCTGCAGCTAAGGCTGGTTCAAAAACTTTTTTTATTTCAAAGATTGGTGATGATCAATTTGGATCTATGGCAACAGAGATTTATGAAAATTCTGGTGTTGATTATAGTAATGTAATTATTTCAAAAGATCATTCGACAGGTGCTGCAGGCATACTTGTAAATGAAGGAACTGGAGCCAATGCTATTAATGTTTTTCCGGGTGCAGCAGGTGCAATTACCATTGAAGATATAGATAAAGCAGAAGAGACAATTAAAAACTCAAGTATATTTCTTACACAACTAGAGGCACCAAAGGATGTCGTTACCTATGCATTAAAAAAAGCACATAATTTAAATGTAAAAACAATTTTAAATCCTGCTCCAGCTGCTGAAATAGATGAATCTTTATTTTCTATGATTGATTATTTTACACCAAATGAAACGGAAGCAAGTTTTTATGTTGATCACGATGTTGAAACTCATGAGGATGCTGAAAAAGCTGCAATTCAATTATTAGAAAAAGGAATTAAAAATGTCGTTATTACTCTTGGAGAAAAAGGAGCTTTTTTTGCCAACAATGATGAAAAATTTTCTTTACCTATAGCTAATCTTTCTAATCCAGTAGTTGATACTACTGGTGCTGGCGATGCATTTAATGCTGGTTTTGCTGCGGCACTTACCGAAGGTCAAAATATTAAAGATGCGCTTAAATTTGCCAGTGCAACAGCTGGTTTATCAACGACGAAAATTGGAACAGCAAATTCCATGCCTTCTAGAGAGGAAATTGATAAACTTCTATAATTAATGTATAATAGAATCATTATGCAATTATTTTTAGAAAGACTGATCTATTTTTGGGCTGGGATAACAGCTATTGGTCTTTTAATAGCTGTAGCTTACTGGGCAATCGCAACTATAATTTATGTAGCTTTTATCTCTCTTTTTGTTGCCATTGTAGCAACTATTTTCTATCATTTTTATTGGTCCAAAAGAGATAATTAATAGTCTATAAATACCAATAAGGTTATTTATCAGTGTCAAAATATATATTTTACGATTTAGAAACATCAGGAAGAGGTAAGAAAGAATATCCAACTGCCTTTGGTACTACTCCAAAATGGGAGCAGATAATGCAAATTGCTGCAATAGTTACTGACTCTAAGTTTAATCAAACAAATCAAAATATGAATGAATTCTGCAGACCTCGAACATCAGTGATTTCTCAACCTGGTGCATTAATAACAACGCTTAAAGGTATGAGAGAGGCACTTGATGCCCCTCAATCATCTTACGAATTAATGAAAAAAATTAATGAAACTTTTGATGAATGGAAAAAAGATGATCCAAGTTCTACTTTTATAGGACACAACATAATAGAGTTTGATGAATCAGTTCTCGAATACAATTTGTTTAATCATATGTTTTATCCTTATGTAACAAGAAAGAGTAGGGGCGATACATTAAATTTAGCGAGAGGTTTATATGCCATCAACCCATCAAGTATAAAAACACCTTTAACAGAAAGAGGTAATCCTAGTTTTAAATTAGAAAAAATTGCAGAGATGAACAACTTGCCTGTTGAATTTGCTCACGATGCATTTTCAGATGTTAAGACATCAATTGCTCTGACAAAATATATTAACGAAGCAGACACTACTAATTGGAATCAGCTTCAAATGACAATGAGTAAAGAAGATACCATTGAATATATAAATAAAAATAAAGGTTTTTGTTTTATGACGAGTTTTGGGGGAAGAATTAAACTTCAAGCATTGTCGATGGTATGTGAATCTCAGTATAATGGTTGGTTTCACACAATCGATTTAGCTCATGATCCAATACCATTACTAGAAGCTAATTCTGAGGAATTTAAAAAACTGATCAAAAGAAAAAATAGATACGTAATTACCAATCAGCATCCTATTATTCTACCAGGCAAGATTGCTGCTAATTACGAGCCTTACGATGAGATTGGTTCTGATGTACTAAATGAAAGAGCTAAAATAGTATTCAAAAATAAAGATTTAGCAGACAAGTTTAAACTGATGGAAATTGACAGGCGAATTGAAAAAGAGGATGAAAAATCTCAAGATAATGTATTTCCTGAAAGTGCAGCAAATGCTTTTCTTGATTTTAAACAATCAACAGAAATAGCTAAATTTCATGAACAGAATGACTGGAATGAAAAATATAAAATTGCTCTTTCAATTAAAGAGCCAAGAGCAAACTTTATTTTAAAAAGACTTATATTTGATGAAAGTCCAAAAACTTTATCAAAAGAAGATTTTAAAATGGTTCATCGAGAGTTACATGAAAGGTTAGTTATTAACCAAGAAAGACCATTTACAACAATACCTGAAGCAATGTCACAAACTGATACAGAATTAGTTAAAATGGAAGAAAGTGATGATGAAAATAAAGATCAAAAAATGCAAATTTTAAAAGATTACAATGTTTATTTAAATTTTATGGAGAAATATTTTTCTAATAAAAATGCTGAGCCCCTTCCAAGTGGTAAAGAACTGAGCAAAATAATTTTTGGTTAATGTTTGAGCTTCAATATTTTATTATTGGCATTGTCCAAGGATTTACTGAATTTTTGCCAATTAGTTCTTCTGGGCATTTAGTTCTTGTATCGCAATTAACTAGTTGGCAAGATCAAGGTCTTTTTACTGATGTTGCCGTTCATGTTGGAACATTATTAGCAGTTATAATTTATCTACGATCTCATATAACAATATTAATTAAGAGTTTTTTTTCCTTTCAGCTTTCTAACAATGATAACTTAATTAAAATTATTATTGCAACAATACCTGCTGTAATAGTTGGATTTTTTATTTTTGATTTTGTTCAACTATATTTTCGCGATATTAAAGTTGTTGCAGTCACAAGTGTTGTTTTTGCTGCTCTACTATTTGTAGCAGATCATTTTAAAATGAAAATATCTTCTTGGAAGGATATGAGTTATGTGCAGGCCTTTATTATAGGTATGTTTCAAGTTTTAGCTTTTATACCTGGGGCAAGTAGAGCAGGTGTTACAATTACTGGAGCGCGTTTTTTAGGATTTGATAGATCATCTGCAGCAATTTTTTCTATGCTTTTATCTATTCCCATTATTTTAGCATCTTTAGTTTTAACAAGTTTAGACTTTATAAGTAGTTCTAAGATTAATATTAATTTATACCAATCTTTATTTTCATCAATCGTTGCGTGTATTACTGCTCTAGTATCAATTAACATCATGATGCGAATAATACGAAGTTCAACCTTTAATATTTTTATTATTTATAGAGTTTTACTAGGATTTATCTTATTGTATTTTTATGCATAAAATATCTGGGGTTTTTAGCGCCTCATTAACACCTGTAAAAAATGATTTATCAATTAACAAAGATCTCTATCTTCGTCATTGCCAATATTTAATGAGACAAGGTCATGATGGTCTTGCAATATTTGGTACTACTGGAGAAGCAAATAGTTTTTCAGTTCAAGAAAAAAAAGATCATCTGGATTTTTTAGTATCAAATCGTATCGATCCTAATATCCTTATGCCTGGAACAGGATCTTCATCCTTGAATGACGCAATTGATATGACCAAACATGCTGCTAGTCACAAAGTTAAAGCTGTTCTTTTACTTCCTCCCTTTTATTATAAGAATGTTACAAATGAAGGTGTAATAAATTATTATCGCAATATTATTGAAAGAGTAGGTGAGAGTGATTTACAATATGTTTTGTATCATATCCCTCAAAATTCTTACGTATCAATTGATTTTAAGATGATTGAAATTTTATTAAAACTTTATCCGAATAACGTCGTTGGATTAAAGGACTCAAGCGGGGACAGTGATAGAATGATGAAAGTTATAAAATATTTTAATGATTTTGCCGTGTTTTGTGGTCATGATAGTTTAGCATTAAATATATGTAAGCGAGGAGGGGCAGGAGCAATTACAGCTGGTACTAATGTATGTGGTAAATTGCTCAGCTTCATATTAAAAAATCATAAAAATGAGAGTAGCATTAAAAATTTTGCCGATTTACAAAATCTACTGCATAAAATTCGTCAAGTTATTACTTCGCATGAACCAATAAGTTTAATGAAAGCATATTTTTCAATTGTTGATAATATTCCTGATTGGAATATTGTTTTACCTCCACTTAAAAAAATTGAAGATCCTACAAATCAAAAGTTAGTATTAATATTAAAAGAATTAGTAAAAAAAATAGATCCGTTAATAGCGAATACGTGAGTTAAAATATTTTTTGGCTTGATAAGCAGTTAAATTCTGAACTGGTTTTAAGAAGACAGCAAAACCAATACAATCAGTAAAGAAGCCAGGAGTAATTAAAAGTAATCCTGATACTAATAAGAAAATACCCCCCTTTATTTCTTCAGTGGGCATTACACCTTGCGATAAATTTCGTTGTGCATCAAATAATAATTTTATTCCTTGTCTACGAACAAGAAATATTCCCACTAAAGCAGTAGTTATTATGATTGCGATAGTATTTAAAATTCCAATATTGGAACCAATTGTTATAAAAATGCTTATTTCTATTATTGGTATAATAATAAATGCTAGAAAAATCACTAACGTACTATACCAGTTTTTTCATCCTGAATGTTTTTTTCTATTTTATTCTCAAATTCTCTTAATCTTTTATAGACACTAGCAAGTTCTATAATTGTAGGCCATGCTCTGAATAAATATTGTAGTGAACCTTCTACTCTTCCAAACGCTCTTATAATTTGTTGCATCACACCAAGTGTCATGACACCTGCAACAATTGCTGGTGCTAAAAAAATGTAAGCAGCAAGAACATTAGCTTGTAGATAAGCTAATCTTCCAATACTAAAGTAGAGATAATACAAATAACTTTTGAAGTGAATTTCTCTAACGCCTTGAAAAAGTTCTTCTAAAGATTTAGGCCTAATACTTCCATCATCTTCAGCGATAACTAGAATTTTTCTATAAGCAGCTTCTTTTTTTTGAAGATCATACTCAATGCCAACTAATCTTAGTAACCATGCTAATACAATCATTAAAATTGTACCACCGACAGCCCATATAAATGCTCCAGATACTAAACCGTATTGCCAATCACCAAACCATAAAATTGGTATACCTACTGATAAAGTCATTAAGAGGGGGAAGAACTCTACTAGTACAAGAACTGACTCAATTAAGCTCGTACCAAGACCTTCCATAATTCTACTAAACTTTATGGTATCTTCTTGAACCCTTTGACTTGCACCTTCGATAGTTCTCGCTTGATCATAAACGCTATGGTACCACTCAACCATTGCTGTTCTCCATCTAAAAAGAAAATGCGAAGTTAGGAATGAAATTGCTAGTCCTAAAGCAATTGAAATTGCAGCAAGTTGAGCAAAACTAAATAAAGCACCCATATATTCTTGCATAGTTATAGCATTTGGTGTTCCAAGTGCTTTTTGGATCATGTCATAAAATTCACCAAACCATTCGTTGATCTGAACATCAATCTGAACTTGGACCCATATAGAAGTAAGTATGACTACTGAGCCTACATAAGCCCATACATACCACTTTGGTTCAGTGAAAAATTTAAACATTGTATATATATATGTTCAATTAGATTTTAAAAAAGAAGGTAGGTATTAATTATTTCTTCTTTTGACGCTTTTTGTTTCTTCTGTATTTAGAGCCTCTTTTACGTCTGCCTCTATGTTTTTTTGGATATCCCATAATGTAGATACGGTATACAAAAATAAAAAATTAAGTCAAAGACTAATAATGCCAATCTTTAGCTTCATTAAATAAAAAATCCCTAAAAACTTCAAGTCTTCTATCGTTTTTAAAAGATTCAGAATAAACAAAATATGTTTGATATGATGGACCTTCTAGGTTTGGTAGAACACGTACAAGCTGAGGTTTGTCTGCAACCATGTAATCAGGTAAAGATGCTAAACCTCCACCTTTTTCAATTGCAAGTGACATCGCGTAAATACTATTTACTCTAAATTTAGGTCGTCTTTTTGTTCCTTCTTTTCCAATTTTTAATATCCAATCAATATTAGAAACAGGAGAAGGTAATCCAGCTCCAAAGCAAATTAAATCATGTTTATCTAAATCATTTACATTTCTTGGTATTCCACTTTTATGTAAGTAATCTGAAGAACCGTAAATGTGGTTATGAAAATTAACAAATTTTTTAAAAATTAAATTTGCCTGTGTTGGCTTTTTTACTCTAACTGCAACATCAGCAACTCTTGCAGATAAATCAACTTCTTCATCACTCATAATTAAATTTACATCTATTTCTGGATATTGATTAGCAAATTTAGTTATTCTTGGCGTGAGCCATGCTGATCCAAAACCAACAGTTGTGCTTACGGTTAATTTTCCTACTGGTTTAGTTTTTTTATCTAATAATTTTTTTTCAAAATCAGAAATTGAAAAATTAATTTGATTTACAGTATTAAATAAATTTTCACCTTGCTCTGTTAACCTTACACCTTTTTGATGTCTTATAAACAAGGGTGTCTTTAAATCGTATTCAAGATCTTGTATTTGTCTACTAAGCGCAGATTGACTGATATTTAGTTTAGCACTTGCCTTTGAAATGCTTCTTGAGATTGCAATTTCGTAAAATGATTTTAATTTATCCCAGTCCATTATCTTAAGGAATTTATAATTTCATAATAGTTATTTTGATTTTGAGATAATAAATAAGATCCTACTGCTAACACATCAGCTCCATTATCTTTACATATTTTTGCATTTTCATTATTTACTCCACCATCAACAGCTATCTCATAGTTATAATTATTATTTTTTCTAATTTCATCTAAATCTTTAATTTTTTTCACTTGCTCATGCATAAATTTTTGACCACCAAAACCAGGTGTGACTGTCATAACTATTATTTGTTGCACTTTACTTAATAAATGATCAATATCTGCAATATTTACCTGAGGGTGAATGGCTATTCCTGCTTTAATTTCAGCATCACTTATCATTTTAATAATTTCATCTGGGTTATCATCGGCCTCAGGATGAAAAGTAATGATATCTGAGCCAGCTTCTACAAATTCATTGATATATTTCTTTACCGGTTTAATCATGAGATGCACATCTAAAATTTTAGAGGTAACCTTTCTTAATGATTTAACTATGTTTGGTCCAAAAGTAATATTGGGGACATAGTGGCCATCCATGATGTCTATATGAATATAATCAGCGCCATTTAGATCTAAAGATCTAACCTCTTCTTCTAATTTAAGAATATCTGCTGATAATATTGATGGTGATATTTTTATCATTTATAAAGAGATATATAATATATAAATAAACATTCATAATGAATTCTATCACAGAAAAACCTTGGGGGTCATTTGAGATACTTAAGTCGGGTAAAAAATTCCTAGTAAAAAAAATTTTTGTCAAACCAGGAGGAATTTTATCTCTTCAAAGTCATGAAAATAGATCTGAGCATTGGATCGTTGCTGAAGGAGAGGTTGAAGTCACAATTGATAAAAAAGTAATTAATTTAAAAGAAAACGAGAATATTTTTATTCCTAAAGGGGCAATTCACAGAATGGCCAATAAAAGAGATCATGATTTAGTTATTATTGAAATGTGGTACGGTGATAATCTTGATGAAAATGATATTAAAAGATACGAAGATATTTATGAAAGAATTTAATGCTTATTAATACTCCTATATCGCTTGGCGAACTTGTAGATAAAATTTCTATATTAATTATTAAGCAGAAAAATATAACAGATGAAACTAAACTTGATCATGTCAAAAAAGAATTAGACTTTCTTCAAAAAACATTGATGAATTATGTTCAAAAAGAAGAAATAAATAATTTTTTAGAAAATTTAATAAACATTAATTCTAAACTTTGGAACATAGAAGACGATATTAGAGAGTGTGAAAGAAAAAAATTATTTGATCAAACATTTATTGATCTAGCTAGAAGTGTCTATTTTACCAATGATGAAAGAGCAAAAGTAAAAAATGATATTAATAAAACCTTTGGTTCTGAATTAGTAGAAGTTAAATCTTATGAGGAATATTAATTAATAAATTCTCGAAACACTTTTTGAAACAAGAGATACTAATTTTTCTTTGTAAATGTTATCTTTAAATATATCAACTGAGTCAACAGCTACATTTGAAAAGTGATTTGCTCTTGTAAGAGTATCTTCAATACATTGATATTTATTAATTATTTCTAATGCCATTTCAAAATCACCATCATTTTGGTTAAGATCAGATATTGTTCTTTCCCAAAATTTTTTCTCTTTATCATTTGATCTTCCATATGCTAATATTATTGGAAGAGTAATTTTACCTTCTTTAAAATCATCTCCAGTATTCTTTCCTAATATTTTTTTGTTTGAGGAATAATCAATAGCATCGTCAATTAATTGAAAAGTCATACCAAAGTTTGTTCCAAATGATTTTAATGCATTAATCTCAGCTTCTGTTCCAAGAGCACTAATTGATCCAACTTGACATGCTGCACTAAATAAAGAAGCAGTCTTTGCATTTACAACTTCAAAATAAATATTTTCATTTATTTCTAAATTTTTATCATTAGCAAGTTCTAAAACCTCTCCTTCAGAAATTACAACACTAGTATCAGCTAATATTTTTAATGTTTCAGTGTTGCCGTATTTGGTCATTAATTGGAAAGCCCTACTGAATAAAAAATCACCAACTAATACACTTGTTTTGTTTTTCCATTTCTCATTTGCTGTAGGTTTTCCTCTTCTTTGTTTACTTTCATCAATTACATCATCATGTAATAGTGTTGCTGTATGAATAAATTCTACTGCTGCAGATAGACCAATATGATTCATTTTATTTTCAATTTCACTAGTTTCATTTCTTGTCATATGAAAACTTGAAACAGTTAAAAGAGGTCGTAATCGTTTTCCCCCTGATAAGATAAGGTATTTTCCAACTTCATGAACTAAAGGTACATTGCTATCTAATTTATCAAGGATTATGGTATTTACGGATACTAGATCTTCTTTGCATAGATCTGTTAATTCTCTGATTTCATCTTCAAATGAAAAATCTTTTTTTCTAAGTGGAAGAACATTATCCATATTATTTAACTATTAGAATATTATGTTAATTCATTAACTTAATTGACGCACTTAAACTCAAATTACTAAAATTACAAACAAATGCTACATAACGCTTTAAGAAAAGATTAACATTTGCTATTAGATATTATGTTTAAAAGGTTATTTTCGAAGAGTACTACAATACCAGTTTTACGTTTATCTGGCATTATATCATCACAGTCAGGCTTAACAGGCTCTGGTTTAGCTATCAATAATTTAGAAAAGTTAATTGATAAGTTATTTGCTGATAAAAAATCTCCTGTTGTAGGTTTGGTCATTAATTCACCTGGAGGTTCTCCTACACAATCCTCTTTAATAGCAAAAAGGATCATTGATCTGGCAAAGGAAAAAAACAAAAAAGTTTTAGCATTCGTTGAAGATGTTGCAGCTTCTGGTGGTTATTGGTTAGCTTGTGCTGCTGATGAAATATATATTGATCAAAACTCTGTTATTGGATCAATAGGTGTTATTTCACCAGGTTTTGGTTTTGTAGATCTTTTAAAAAAAGTTGGAATTGAAAGAAGAGTGTATACATCTGGAAAAAGTAAAAGTTTTCTTGATCCTTTTAAAGAAGAAAAACAGGAAGACATTGATAGATTAAAAAATATTCAAGAACAAATTCATGATAATTTTATTAATTATGTAAAAGATAGAAGAGGGTCAAAACTCGATCAGAATAAATTAGATGACATCTTTTCTGGTTTATTTTGGGTTGGTAATAAAGCTATCGATTTAGGTTTAGCAGATGGTATTGGTGCAATAAAACCAATTTTAGAAGAGAAGTTTGGAAAAAAAATTAAAATTAAAATAATCAGTCAAAAAAAATCATTTTTACAACGTAGGTTTTCTTCTTCAATATTTAATTCTGATGAAATTTTAAATAAAATTGAAGAACGAATTATGTTTTCTAGGTTTGGTTTGTAATGAAATTTCTAGTTTTAGTTGTAATTTTAGCTTCTATTTTATTATTTTTAAGATTTAAGAAAAAAAAACAAGACAAATTCACTAATAATAAAGTAAATAATGACTCAGTAATCGATTTAGAGAAAGATCCAAGAACGAAAGAATATAAACCAAAAGATTAAGAGTTATATGACTGCAAAAACAATGGAAGAGTTAGTTTCTCTTTGCAAAAGAAGAGGTTTTTTATTTCAATCAAATGACATTTATGGCGGTATCAAAGGTTTATATGATTATGGACCAATGGGAGTTGAGTTTAAAAATAATCTTAAACAAGCTTGGTGGAAGTCAATGGTATATGAACGAGATGATACCGAAGGTTTGGATGCCTCAATTTTAAGTTCTCCAGTAGTTTTAAAACATTCAGGTCATGAAGATACTTTTACCGATCCTCTAGTTGATTGTCGCGCATGTAAATCAAGGTGGAGAGCAGATCAATTATTGGAAAATAATAAATGCCCAAATTGTAAATCAGAAGATCTTACTGAGCCAAGACCTTTTAATTTAATGTTTAAAACTGCAATTGGACCAGTAGATGATGGTTCATCATTCGCATATTTAAGACCAGAAACGTGTCAGCAAATTTTTACTAATTTTAAAAATATATTAGATTCAACTTCTAGAACTGTTCCTTTTGGTATCGCACAAATGGGAAAAGCATTTAGAAATGAAATAACACCTCGTAATTTTATCTTTAGAATTAGAGAGTTTGAACAAATGGAATTAGAGTTTTTTGTTAAACCAGGTACTGATGATGAATGGCATGAATATTGGATAAATAAGAGAATAGAATGGTGGGTTAATCAAGGCATAAAAAAAGAAAATTTAAAAAAAATTGAAGTAGAAAAAAATGAACTAGCTCACTACTCAAAAAGAACTGTTGATATAAATTATGTGTTTCCTCACGGTGAAGAGGAACTGGAAGGGGTAGCCAATAGAACTGACTTTGACTTAGGCTCTCATACTAAAAATCAAAACGATTTTAAAATTACATCAGAAGTTATGAAAAACTCCTCTTCAACTACAAAATTAGCTGTTCAAGATTTAGAAGAAAAAAAATGGTATATTCCTTACGTAATTGAGCCATCAGCTGGTGTTGATAGAGGAGTTCTTGCTTTGTTAAATGAAGCTTACCGTGAAGAAAATGTAGATAAAGATAATAAAAGAATTCTTTTATCTCTAAAACCTCATCTTTCACCTATTAAAGCTGCAGTTATTCCTCTCAAAAAGAATAATGATGAATTAGTTAATTTATCTAAAGAAATAAAATCTAATCTACAGAAATTGGGATTGGGTAGAGTTGTTTTAGAAAATTCAGGAAACATTGGTAAGAATTATAGAAGACATGATGAAATAGGAACACCAATTTGCTTAACTGTAGATTTTGAAACTCTAGAAGATAAAAGTGTTACTGTTAGGGATAGAGATACTATGAAACAGGAAAGAGTTTCTATCGAAAATTTATCTGAATATTACAAAAAATATTTTAATTAATAAAATTGTATGAAAAAAGTTAGTGATATTCATGCAATAAAAATTATTTTTTTTATAACTGCTTGTTATGTAGGTTTATGGGCTATTAGGATACCTACCATAAAGGATCAACTTCAAACTGATTATGTTGGTGTTGGATATATTATGTTATCGTTTGCAATTGGTTCAATTGTTGCAATGATTTTTGCAAATGCTCTAATTCTTAAAACTTCTACAAAATCTATTTTAACATGCACCTTAATTGCCGAAGGTTGTTTGTGGTTGCCAGTACCTTTCATTCAAGAGTTATGGCTTTTTATGGTTTTCTCATTTGTTTTTGGTATGAGTTATGGCGCATTCGAAATAGCATGCAATGTTTATGCATCAAATTTAGAAGTTAGAGAAAAAAAATCAATGATGTCAGGGTTTCATGCATTTTGGAGTCTTGGAGTTTTATTTGGCTCTCTCATTACAAGCTTTTTACTAGAGTGGAATTATTCTTTTATTTTTAATATACTTTTGTATGTCATCATTCTTCTTCCTTTGAGTTTGTATTTTGTACTTTGTTTAGAGTCACAAGTTGAAACAAAATCAGAAGACTCCAGTAAAAAAAATATATTTTTTATTTGGCCCTTACTTATTTTTTTATTAGCATTAATTGCAATGGCTAATGCTCTAACGGAAGGAAGTGTTGATGCATGGGGAGCTCTCTATATGAGAGATTTTATTCAAGTTGATGGTTTCTATATCGGCTTAGCAACTCTAAGTTTTAATATATTTATGGTTATCGGAAGATTTAGTGGTGATTGGGTAAGAGATAAAATTGGTGTTTTTCTTTTGATTTTCTTTTTATTTTTATCGACGATTACAAGTTTAATAATTTTATCTAATTTCAGTAGTATTTATGCAGCTATTATTGGTTTTTCATTATTAGGTATCGGAGCATCCTCAATTGTTCCTATCGCATATAGTTTAGCTGGAAAAATTGAGGGAATTGACAGTGGAGTAGGGATAACAATCATTTCAATTGCAGTTTACGGAACATTTATAGGGGCTCCAGCTTCATTAGGATTTATAGCAAACAACTATGGAATTAATAATATATTTATTCCAATGCTAATAATTTTTATGATTTTAATAATTCCAGTAAGTTTTTATAGAAAAAAATTTTCAGTTTAAAAAATCAAAGGATAATGAATCATTAATTACTAAATTTTGATTTTTATTTTTTATTTCATTAACAAAATTAATATTTAATGCTGCAAAAATATTTGAATTTGCTTTTGATACAATTGTGCCTATTTTTTTATTATTTACTATCAACTCATCTCCCTCTAGCACATCTCCACTTTTTATTTTTAAAGCGTAAAGTTTTTTCTTGAGTAATCCACGGTATTTCATTCTTGCAGTAATTTCTTGACCCACATAGCATCCTTTATCCCAATCAATAGCATTTAAATTATCAAAATTATTTTCTAATAATAAAGATTTATTTTCTAAAATATCAAATGGTGAATAGGGTGTTGTATGATTAATTAAAATTTCATGATATTCTGTTTCATTAATTTCTTTCAACCTCTCTTTTTCAATTAAAATTTTTTTATTCGTTATAAGTTTTTTACCTAAGTTTATATTTCTAGGATCATTTAAATAAACATTATAATCATCTTCATAATCTATATTAAATAATGAATAAGAATTTAGATTATTAATTTCTTTAATTTCTATATCAGAGCGAAGTTTATAAATTTTTAACCGTCCTAATAAATTACTATAAAATTTAACATTAGTTTCAAAAATATAGTTTTGATTTATATTGAATATAAAAAAATCTGCTAAAAATTTACCCTGAGGTGTTAATAGACATGAATAGATAATTGATCCATCGTCACATTTTTCAATGTCATTAGTAATTAAGTTTTGAATAAATGATTTACTATCTTTTCCAGAAATCTCAAAAAATCTTGAATTCAAATGATGAAAAAAGTATTTATCTTTCATAATTATCTAAATATATATTGAATATATTAAAAGTGTAATATTTCTGTGAAAATTCTTGTTATTTCGTCAAATCTCATTGGGGATACAATTCTATCAACTGGAGTAATAAATTATTTTAATAATAAATATCCTGAAACTAAATTTACATTTGTAATTGGTCCATCTGCTAAATCAATTTTCAAAAACTTTAAATCTGTAGAAACCATAATCACTGTTTCAAAAAAAAGATATAATATGCATTGGTTAGATATAATTTCTAATTGTTATGGAAAGAAGTGGGATATAATTATTGATTTTAGAAGTTCGTTGTTATCATATTTTTTAAAATATAAGCAAAAATTTATTTTTAAAAAAAAATATAATCTCAACCATGTACAGCAATTATCCAATTATTTTAAATTTGATTGTTCAAATTTGTTTATTGAGACAAATACAGAAGAAGAAGAAATAGTTACAAAACATTTGTCCGATGATTTTAAATATTTTGTTATATTTCCAGGTGGAAATTGGAAACCAAAAATTTGGAGTATTAAAAATTATAATTCACTATTAATCAAAATTTTATCTCAAAATAAAAATATTAAATTTATTTTAGTTGGTTCAAAGTCAGAAGAAGAAAATTATTTAAATGAAATAACAAAAAATATTGATAGTAATAAGATAATTAATATATTTGGTGCATCATTGACTCAAACTGCTGCTTATATGAAGAAATCAAAATTATTTATTGGAAATGATTCAGGATTATCACATATGGCTTCAGCCACAAAATTAAAGTCTATAGTATTATTTGGCCCAACAAATGATGTGATTTACGGTCCATTTATGCAAGATTCACAAGTTATAAGAACAAATGAAAGCTATGACTATTTTAAAAGTATAAATATTGATAAAACAAAGTCCTATATGGACTCTATAAGCGTAGAAAAGATTTATTTTACATTACAAAAAAATAATTATTGTGAATAAAAATATTGAAATAATTCAGCCTGATGATTGGCATGTACATTTTAGAGAAGGCGACATGTTAGAAATGGTTACTAATTTCTCCTCAAGAATAAATAATAGATGTGTGGCAATGCCAAATACACAAATTCCCATAACAGATACTAATAAAGCCTCTGCCTATAAAAAGCTTTTAAATAAAGCATCTAGTAATAATTTTGAACCACTTATACCTTGTTATTTAAATGAAAATTTAGATTTAGAAGATTTTAGAAAAGGTATGCAAAATAAAGTTTTCTTTGGGTCTAAACTTTATCCCTCAAATGCAACTACAAACTCAAGTCATGGAGTGAATGACATTTCAAAAATCTTTAAATATTTAGAGATTTTAGAAGAAGAAAAAAGTCCATTACTAATACACGGTGAAAAAGTAGCTGAAGATATAGATATTTTTGATAGAGAAAAATATTTTATAGATGATGAATTAAGCATTATTAGAAAAAAATTTCCCCTTTTAAAAATCACACTTGAACATGTATCAACTTCATATGGAGTTAATTATGTAAAAGAAAATGAAAATATTGCTGGAACAATTACACCTCACCACATGCTTTTAACAAAAAAAGATGTATTTCATGATGATTCTATTAATCCTCATCATTTTTGTATGCCAGTTGTTAAAAACGAAACAGATTTAATAGAATTAAGAAAAGCTGCATGTCACAATAATTCTAAATTTTTTTTAGGTACGGACTCAGCTCCACATCCAATTCAAGAAAAAAAACCAGATATGTCATCTAAGCCAGGAATATTTTCATCTCCTTGCTCAATAGAATTATATGCAGAAATTTTTGACCAAGAAAATGCAATTGATAAGTTAGAGATATTTTGTTCAATAAACGGAGCAAAACATTATAGTTTTCCAATTAATGATAAAAAAATTAAATTAGAAAAAAAAGAATGGATTATGTCAGAATTATCTAGTTATAATGATATTCAGGTTAAGAATTTTTATGCTAATAAAAAAATTAATTGGAAAGTAGTCCATTAATCTTTATAGAAATATTAATGTCATTAGGAACAAAAATTTATACTTGGTTTAAGGGTAACTTAGTTGGTAGTGATGAATTAGGAAATAAATATTACTGTAGCTCTAAAGATTTTAAAAATTTAAAAGCAAAAAGATGGGTAATTTTTAATGGTGAAATAGAAGCTTCAAATATTCCACCGCATTGGCATGCCTGGCTTCACAAATCAATTGATAATCCTCCACTTGACTATTCGCATAAATATAAATGGCAAAAAAATCATAAACCAAATATGACTGGTACTAGTGATGCATATTTCCCATCATCTCATCCTCTTTCAAAAAATTATGACCCAGAAAAAAAAGAAGAAGAATATAAATCTTGGACTCCTAATTAGAGTAACATTTTTTTTTCTCCTACCGTTAACTGTTTCTGCTGAGACTATTGAAAAAAAATATGCTTCTTTTAAGTTATTAAACAAGACTACTAATAAAGTTTCTACTAAAGATATTTTAGTAAGTTCGAAAATATCATGGGAAACTTTAAATATTGAAGTTTTGTATTGCGGTAGTACTCCCCCAACTGAAATTCCTGAAGATTATGTTTTGATAGATGTACACGATACTATCAATAATGAAAATATTAATATTTATAAAGGCTGGATGATTTCTTCTTCCCCCGATGTTACTCCGTTAGAAAATCCTATTTATGATCTTTGGTTAGTTGATTGTAGTAACGATAAGACTTCTTGAAAATTATTAATTTCCTTAAAAAAACTTTCAATCTCTAAACTTTCTTTTAGTTTACTTTCATAAATTTCAGTTTCCATCTCATACGCCCCAAACTGAACTAAATGAGGATTGAAAAACTGTGAATCTAAAATGGAAAAATTATTTTTTTTCAATATTGCCAATAAATAAAGTAGACAAAACTTACTTGTATTGGTCTTTAAGCTAAACATGCTTTCACCAAAAAAACATGATCCTATATGTAAACCGTATAAACCACCAATTAGATTATCATCTTCATAACATTCTACACTGTGACATTTACCTATTTTATGTAATTCAATATATGTATCTAAAATAATTTCATTAATCCAAGTATCTTGATCTTTTCTTTTAATTTCTTTGCATAACTCTATAACTTTAGCAAAATTTTGATCAATTTTAAAATTATATTTTGTTTTTTTAAACTCACTAAAAAGTTTCTTTGGATAATGAAAAGTTGAAATTGGAATAATAAATCTTAATTTGGGTTTATAAAATTTTATTTCTTTAGAATACTTACTATCAGCCATTGGAAAGTAAGCTTTTTTATAAAATTCAATTAAGCTGTTTAAATCAATTATTTTACTCAATTAAATTTGACATAAAATTAATGTTGTAACTTCCTCTTTTAAATTCATCAGTTTGAATAATTTTTTGATGTAGTTGAATATTAGTATTTATTCCCATAATTACATATTCTTCTAGCGCTCTATTCATTTTTTTTAGAGCCTCTGATCTTGTCGCGCCGTAGGTAATTAGCTTTCCAATCATACTATCATAGTGCGATGGAATTGAGTATCCATCGTAAACAGCTGAGTCTACTCGAATACCTAGTCCTCCAGGTTGATGATATTGTGTTATCTTACCAGGTGATGGTATAAAACTCTCTGGATGTTCGGCATTAATTCGACATTCAATTGAACTACCTTTTAGTTTAATATCTTCTTGTTTTATTGTAAGCTTTTCACCATTGGCAACAAGAATTTGTTCTTTAACAAGATCAATACCAGTGACCATTTCTGTAACAGGGTGCTCAACTTGTAATCGTGTATTCATTTCCATAAAATAAAATTCATCATTTTCATATAAAAATTCTAATGTTCCTACTCCTTCATACCCAATTTCTTTCATAGATTTTCTACAAAGTTCAGAAATTTTTTCTCTATTTTGATTTGTTAGAACCGAACTTGGACTTTCTTCAATAAGTTTTTGATGCTTCCTTTGAATTGAGCAATCTCTTTCTCCAAGAGTAACAACATTTCCAAATGAATCGCAAAGAACTTGAATTTCAATATGTTTAGGAGATGTTAAAAATTTTTCTAAATAAACATTTTCATCATTAAATGACTTTTTTGCTTCAATTTTTGCTTCATTTATAGCTTTATTTAAATCATCTTCTTCTGTGACAATTCTCATTCCTTTTCCACCACCACCACTTGCTGCTTTTACTATAATTGGGTATTTTACTTTTTTTATAAATTCTTCAATTTTATTTTTATCGCTTAAGTCATTTATACCTTTTACTGTTGGCACCCCAGTTTCATCCATTATTTTTTTTGCATCAATTTTATTACCCATTATTTTGATATGTTCCGATTTTGGCCCAATAAATTTAATATTATGTTCTTCAATAATTTCGGCAAACCTTTGATTTTCACTTAAAAAACCATATCCAGGATGAATTGCATCTACATCAGTTAATGTAGCTGCAGTTATAATTGCAGGTATATTTAAATAACTAGATTGTGCAGAGGCTGGTCCGACACAAATACTTTCATCTGCCATTCTTACATGCATTGCATTTTCATCAACATCAGAGTGAATGGCTACAGTTTTTATTCCTAATTCTCTGCAGGCTCTAAGAACACGTAAAGCAATTTCACCTCTATTAGCAATCAATATTTTTTTGAACATTATTCAAAAATAATAAGAGTATCACCATATTCAACAGGCTGACTATTCAAAGTAACTATTTTTTTGATAATACCAGATCTAGGAGCTTTAATTTCATTAAAAGTCTTCATTGCTTCAATTAACAATAAAGTATCACCAGCTTTAACATGTTGGCCAATTTTAACATAAGGTTGCGAATTTGGATCAGCAGAAAGATAAGCAACCCCTACCATTGGAGATTTAACAATATTATCTTCATTTATAACTTCATTTGTATTTTCAACCTCTTTAACTTCAGTATTTTTTTCTTTTTTTTGAAGAGAAACATTGTTTTCAACGAAGTCATTTGAGGAAATCTCAATTTCATAATCATTTTTTTTTATTTTTATTTTAGCAACATTATTAATTTTTGATTCTTTAATGATTAACTTAATATTCTCTAAATCTGTTTTATCTATTTTAGTCATACTTAATTATAAATTAATTTGCATATTGCTTCAATTCCTAGAAGATAACTATTTCCACCAAATCCACATATCAAACCATGTACTCCTTCGGAAGTAATACTTTTTTTTCTATACTCTTCTCTTGAATAAATATTTGAAAGATGAATTTCAATCTTGGGCTTATTTATTGCTCTTAATGAATCTAGAATGGCTATTGATGAATGAGTAAATGCTGCTGGATTAATAATTAGACCATCAAATTTATCATTTACTTCATGAATTTTATCAATTATCTCACCTTCGTTATTAGATTGGAAAAAAATAATTTCTAATTTCTTCTCTGTACCTTTTTTTTCACAATCAGATTTAATCTTATCTAAACTATCTTTACCATAAATATCATCTTCTCTATTACCTAATAGATTTAGGTTAGGGCCATTAATAATTAATATTTTTTTCATTCTATTTAAAATGCTTACTTAATTTTAAACCTTGATTCTGATAATTTGATTTAATATCTTTTCCGTATACAATATTACTATTTTTGTTCAACTTTTCATATTTAATTCTAGCTATAGTTTGACCATCTTCTAATAAAAAAGGCACTTCATTTGTTTTTACTTCCAGAACTGCATATGATCCTCTACCAAGACCAAAACCAGGATCAAAAAAACCTGCATAATGTGCTCTGAAGTCTCCAATCCCTGTATCGTATGGTATCATTTCTCCAGCTAAATTTGATGGTATTACTACCTTCTCTTTTGATCTTAAAATATAAAACTTGTTTTTTTCAATTACTAATTTTTTATTATCTTTTTTAATTACATTCCAAAAATCATTTATTTTATGAGATTTTATTTTAGAAAAATTAAGAACTGGAGTATGTCTTTTGGCTACATAAGCAACTATATTTGACTCAGCGAGATCAACTGATAACTTTAATCCGTTATCAATTTTAACATTGTCTCTAGTTTGATTTGAAATTTTTCGTTTTTTATTCAGGTTAATTAATTGCTTATCAGTCAAATAATTATGATTTTTATTCACAAGTCTCAATTGATTTAAAGAATTATTTTTTTTAAAAGATACATCAAATGATCTTGATGTTATTTCTAAAAATATCTCACCTTTATAATTTTTAGGAATTTTTTCGTATTCTTCTGCATAATCTACAAGTGTTCTGCAAAAAATATCTAATCTCCCGGTGCTACTTTTAGGGTTGCAGTGACCAAATATATTATTTTTCAAGTTAAGACTTTCATTCAGTTTAACAATGTAAGTCTTGTTTTTTCTAAATATAAATTCTTTACTTAGGTTTATTTTTTTAATAGCTAAATATTTTAATTTATCTCTAACTTTTGAATTATAGGATAAGAAGCTATACTTAATTTCATAGCATTCCTCACTTAATGACAAATCCATGCTTGATGGTTGTATTTGATTATTTGTAATATTTTCAGTGATTATAAAATTTTTATTAATTAAATTTATATAATCTTGATATACTAGAGATCCATTCATTAATTTACATTCTCAATTATATTTACAAGTTTTAATAAGTCATTATCATTAGTCATTTTAAAATTTTTTATTTCAATATCAAAAACTTCTTTTTTCATATCATTAATTGATAAAAAAAAGTTAAAGAAATCTAACCATTCATTTTTATTTAATTTTTGTGCTAGTTCAAAATATTTTAATAGAACATTTTTATTATTATAAAATTTATATAAAAGATCTTTATTATTTTGAAAAATTATTTCTGTGTCACTATTAGATAAATTTTTTATTTCTATATTTTCAAATATTCTAATTTGAGCATAATAATTTAAAGGATATTTTTCTAAATTTTTTTTATAGAATTTTTTAGCTTCTTTAGTATATCCATAAGAGAATAATATATCTGCTTTAGTTTCTAGTAGAAAATTATTATCATTGTTTTTGATTATTTCATTTAAATTCTGTAGGGACATTTTTAGATTTCCACTTCTAGCTAATTTAATTGATTCTGCATAAGTTTTAAAAGGTTCATTTAATTCACTTAAAACTTCCTCATTATCACTATAACCTAAAAATTTTGCTTTTATGTAGTTAAATCTTTTATTATAACTTTCATTAAAATTATTAGTTTTATTGTCTTCGAAGTTTTTTATTAATAAAATCCTATCCTCAAAATATGGATGAGTACTAACTCTTTGATCATCTTTTGAAAAACCCTTATTTAATAATTTTTGCTCTATTGTTTCTAATAATGTTTGAATAGATTTAGAATTAGTTCTAAGTAAACTTAGTGTTTTCAAAGCATATAAATCTGCTTCCATTTCTTGATCTTTACTAAAAACAATATACTGATTTGATAAAGCTCCTGAAGTAAGAATATTGCCTTGTAACAATTGAGGATTTTGAGTTAATGCTGATCCAGCTATTACAGATAAAAGCCCTAAGGTATTATATTTTTTAATATTTTCTATTGTTTTTTTTCTAAGTGCAATATGATTGAGATCTATATGGCCAACTTCATGAGCTAATACTGACAATAATGCAACATAATCTGAGCAATGAATAATTAAACCAGAATTAATATGTATTACATTATTAATATCTACAAAAGCATTTATTTCATTACTATTATTTAATTTAAAATTAATTTTTTTATTTATTTTATTTACTTCAGTAATATCTTCAATAATTTCTTTAACAAATTCTTCTGTTTCGTAATCTAGTATTTGTGAACTATAACAAATGTTTGAAGAAAAAATAAAAAATAGCAAATATATTGATATTTTTTTTAAGACCACCATCCAGTTTTTTCATCATCTTCATTTATTTCACTCTCGATTAAATTTAGATCCTTTTCTGTATCAATTTTATTATCTTCTTTTATTTCATTATCATTTAAATCATTTTTCTTAATACTCTTTTTTGTTTTTTTAGTTTTTATTATTTTCTTTTTTTTCGTAACTTTAGTAGTTTTATTTTTCTTTTTTTCACTTATTTTTTCAGGACCTTTGGATTGATTATTTTCATCAATTTCAATTAAAGGATCATGTAAAGAATATTGTGGATCAAAATAAAAATTAATTTTAGATTCAAATTTATTTTCTAATAAATTTATTTCACCTTTTTTATTATTTAGTAAATTTTCAGCTAATCCACTATTACATCTCACATTTATTGTATAATTTTTTTTATCGGAGATTTTTTCTTTAATAACTTTAATTATTTGTTCTACTAATGATGAAGAATTTAATATTAGTCCTGAACCTTTACAATAGTTACACCTCTCAAATGATTTATCAATAAGGCTTGATCTCAGCCTTTGTCTAGATAGTTCCATAAGGCCAAACATACTTATTCTTCCAAATTGAACTCTTGCTCTATCTCTAACGAGCGCAGTCTTTAAGCTTTTCTCAACTTTAAAATTATTTCGATAATCATCCATATCAATAAAATCAATGACAATTAAACCCCCAAGATCTCTCAATCTTAATTGCCTAGCTATTTCAACAGCAGCTTCCAAATTTGTTTTTAAAGCAGTATTTTCTATATTTCTCTCTGAAGTATTTTTACCTGAATTTACATCAACTGCCACTAATGCTTCAGTAGTATTTATTACTATTGAACCTCCAGATTTTAATTTAACATTTAGACTAAAAAGATCATTAATCTGAGTTTCAATATTGTTAGTTGCAAAAAGTGAGTTTTCTTCAGATTTGTATTGTTTAACTTTTTTAACAAATGTTGGTGCTAGATTCTTGGTGATTTTTTTAACTTTATCATATCCTTCTTTTCCTTCTACTAAAATCTTTTCTACATCTTCACTTAACATATCTCTTATAGCTCTTTTTAAAACATTACCTTCCTCATGTATCAACTCTGGTGCTTCTGATTTCATAGTAAGCTCTCTAATTTTATTCCATTGGCTTATAAGAAATGATAAATCTTTGGAAATTTCTTTTTCTGTTCTTCCAATTCCTGCTGTTCTTACTATTACTGACATTTTTTCAGGTATCTCAACTGATGATAATATTTTTTTCAATTTCTTTCTTTCTTCTATATCTCCAATTTTTCTTGATATTCCATCACTATTCATACTATTTGGCATTAGGACACAATATCTTCCAGCAAAAGACAAATATGTCGTTAGCGCGGCTCCTTTTAAACCTCTTTCTTCTTTATTAATTTGAACAAGTAAGATTTGTTTTGGTCGAATTACATCTTGAATTTTATATTTTCTAAAAAAATTAAAATATTCCTTTTTTGGACTTAATTTTTTATTTTTTTTCTTTTTAATAGAAATAACTTTATCTTCATTATCATCATCTTCAGATCTAGTATCAATATTGTTTTCTTCTATATCTTCTAATTCATTTTCACTATCAGTATTGTTAGTTTCTCTTTCATTGAGATTATAAATTTTATCATTTAATTCTTTTATTTTTGCTTCATCTGCTGCAGGAATTTTAAAATAATCCGGGTGTATTTCACTAAGGGGTAAAAAGCCATTTCTGCTAGTTCCAAAGTCAACGAACGCAGCTTGAAGAGAGGGTTCGATTCTTGTTATTTTTGCTAAATAAATATCTCCTTTTACAGCGTTTTTTTTGCTTGATTCAATTTCAAAATCATCAAGTTTGCCATCATCTGTAACAGCGATTCTTGTTTCAATGTTGTTTGTAGTATCAATAAGTATATTTTTTGACATAATGCCGAAACTCCGTAAAAATTTTTGTATATTAAAATCATTTTGAATATTTGTATAATATTTGCCTAATGTCATATTTTTAACTATTTCACAATGTAGATTATCAATATGACTAAATTTCTGAATTATATAAAATTATTATTAATTTTTCTATTTATATTTGGATTTATTTCAATATTTATAATTTTTTATACACTTTGGAGATACTCATCAGATTTACCTTCATATGAAAAAATTGTGGAATATAAACCTAATCTTTCCTCAAGAATTTATAGCTCAGACGGTTTTCTTCTTAAAAGTTTTTATAGCGAAGAAAGAATATTTATTCCAATAGACAGAATACCACAAAAAATAAAATATGCTTTTCTAGCATCTGAAGATAAAAATTTTTACAATCATTATGGCGTAGACATTATTGCAATCTTCAGAGCATTTCTTACAAATATTATAAATATAAATTCTAATAAAAGAGTAGTAGGAGCATCGACAATTACCCAGCAAGTAGTAAAAAATTTATTACTTAGTAATGAATTGAGCTACTCTAGAAAAATAAAAGAAATAATTTTAGCTATAAGAATTGAAAATATTTTAGATAAAAATGATATATTAGAACTGTATTTGAATGATATTTATTTGGGATATGGTTCTTACGGTATTGGATCAGCTAGTCTTAATTATTTTAATAAATCAATATACGATCTTCAACTTCATGAAATAGCATTTCTCGCATCGTTACCTAAAGCTCCAAATAATTATAATCCAAAAACAAATTATTCAAAAGCCATTGATAGAAGAAATTGGGTTATAGATAGAATGTATACTAATGGATTTATTAAAAAAAAAGATCTAGATTATAAATATCAACCACTCAAAGTATACGAGAGGTTTGATATTCAATTTTCAGATGCTGATTATTTTTATGAAGAAATAAGAAAAGAACTTTTTAACAAATTTGGTAAAGAAAAACTTTATTCTGACGGTTTAATAATTAAAACTGCTCTTGATTCAAGTTTACAAAAAAATGCAAATCTTAGTCTTATCGAAGGATTAATCGAATATGAAAAAAGAAATGGTTGGCATGGCCTTATCGAAAATACCAATTTAAAAAATTTTTTAAGTAACAAGAGTGATTACATTAATATGAATCCTTTTTTTCCAAAATGGGAAACTGTTATTATTCAAAAAATATATCAAAAAAAACTTAAAGCCTTTAATCTAAATAAAATTGAATTAGAAATTGATTTGAATAATGATTTTAATAATTGGCTTTTAGATACAACTTTTAAAAAAGGTGATGTTATTTATGTTCAGAAAAAAAATAATAATTATATTATAAATCAAGAGCCTAAAGTAAATGGTGCAATAATTGTTTTAGATCCATATACTGGTGATGTTTTAGCTCTATCTGGAGGTTATAGTTTTAAAAAAAGCGAATTTAATAGAGCAACTCAAGCAAAAAGACAGCCTGGTTCTGCTTTTAAGCCAATTGTCTATTTAGCTGCTTTAAATGAAGGTTATTCTCCCGCTACTTTGATATTAGATGCGCCCTATGTAGTTGATCAAGGTCCAGGTCTTCCAAAATGGAAACCTTCTAATTATACAGATGAATTTTATGGCCTTACAACAATGAGAACGGGAATAGAAAAATCAAGAAATCTTATGACAGTGAGACTTGCTAACAGAATAGGTATGAATAAAATTTTAAGTATTGCTAATGATTTTGATATTAAAGATGGTTTAGATGAAAATCTTTCAATGTCTCTTGGTTCTGGAGTTGTGACTCTAGAAGAATTAACAAAAGCATATGCAATAATTGCTAATGGTGGAAAGAAAATTGAAACTAAATTAATCACAAGCATTTATTCTAAAGATGGAAAAAAAATTTATGATACGAGAGTAAAAAAATGTTTTGAATGTAGAATTCAAACAATATTATCAAAGAACAAAATACCTAACTTAGAAGAATCTAAAAACATAATTATAGATCCAAGATTAACCTATCAAATCACATCAATGATGGAGGGAGTAATAAAAAGGGGTACGGCAAAAAAATTAAATGATTTAGATGTGCCAATTGCTGGTAAAACTGGAACAACAAACAAGAACAAAGATGCTTGGTTTATTGGTTATACGCCTGATTTAGTTATAGGTGTTTATGTAGGATACGATCAACCAAAATCTCTTGGATATAAACAAACTGGTTCAAGTGTTGCTGTTCCAATATTTAAAAAATTTGCTGAAAAAATAAAAATAAATAAGAACAAAAAACCATTTAGAATTCCAGCTGGTATAAGTTTTGTAAGGATTGATCCTAAAAATGGCAATGTTTCTACAAACCAAGATAGTATAATTGAGCCTTTTATTCTTGGCTCTGAACCATATTCAGATAATATTAAAATTATAGATGGCTTAGATAATTTTAATAATAATTCCATTTCTGGTACAGGTGGTTTATTACAATAACAAATATGTCAAATCTTGAGATTATTGAATTAAATCTAAAAAAAATAAGATCTAATTTCGATCTTATAAGGAGGGGAGTTTGACTATAACTCCTTAAAAAAAAAATTAGAAGATTTAAAGTTAAAAAGTTCTGATCCAAATATTTGGCAAAAAAGTAACGCAAAAAATATTTTTCAGGAAATTAAAAATATTGAAAACAAAATAGATGATTTAAATAAACTAGAAGAATCAATAAAAGGAAATCAGGAAATTTTTAATTATATTCAAGAAAATAATGAGGAATCTTTATTACGTGAACTTCATGAAGAAGTTAAATCAACATTAAAATTATCTGATAAAATTCGATATGTTAGCCTGTTAAATGACGAAGCTGATCATTTAAATGCTTTTATTGAAATTCATGCTGGGGCAGGTGGTACAGAAAGTCAAGATTGGGCAGAAATGTTACAAAGAATGTACTTAAGATGGTCTGATGCTCAAGAAAATTGTGAAATTTTATTATTGCAAGAAATGCGAGGTGAGGAGGCAGGTATAAAATCATGTACATTAAAAATTATTATGAATTATTCGTATGGATGGTTGAAAGCTGAAAGTGGAATTCATAGATTAGTAAGAATTTCACCATTTGATAGCAACAAAAGAAGACATACAAGTTTTGCAAGTGTTTGGGTGTATCCTGAAATTGATGAAAAAATAGAAATAGATGTAAAGGATAGTGATCTAAGAATTGATACTTACAGAGCTTCTGGTGCAGGTGGACAACATATTAATAAAACAGATAGTGCTGTTAGAATTACTCATTTACCAACTAATATAGTCGTTCAATGCCAAAGTGATAGATCTCAACATAAGAATAGATCTAATGCAATGAAAATGATTAAATCGAGAATTTATGAAACTGAACTTCAAAAAAGAAAAGAAGATGAAAGTATTAAAAACAAAGAAAAAAAAGATATAGGATGGGGAAATCAAATAAGATCATACGTTTTACATCCATATAAGTTAATTAAAGATTTAAGAAGTGGATATGAAACTTCTAATGTAAATGATGTATTAGATGGAAAACTAGATAAATTTTTAGAAAATTCTCTAACATTATAAATAATCTATATTATTTTTAAAATTCCAATCTTTTTTTTACCAACTGCGATTTTGATTTCTTTAAGTGCAGAATATTCTCTTAAAGAAAGATCATTATTTTTATACAACTTATCATTAACTTTAATACCATCAGATTTAATTAATCTTTTTACTTCACTTCTACTATTAACAAGTTTAAGTTTTTCAATTGCATCTAAAATTGTAAAGTTGTTATTTTTTATATCTGATTCATTATGAGAAATATTTGGCAATCTTTGATCAATAATTTTTGAGTTAAATGTATTGTCAGTTATTTCTAACGCTTCATCAGCATCTTCTGTTCCTCTAACAATTTTTGTTACTTCATATGCTAGTATTTTTTTTGCTTCATTTATTTCTTGATTTTTAAGTGATGAAAGTTTCTTTATCTCATCTAATGGAAGCTTAGTAAATAAGTATAAGAACTTAGATACATCTTGATCATTTACATTTCTCCAAAACTGAAAAAAATCTAAACTTGAAATTTTTTCTTTATTAAGCCATATAGCACCATCCACTGTTTTACCCATCTTTGAACCATCACTATTTGTTATAAGAGGTGAAGTAATACCAAAAGCCTCTTTCTTATTAATTTTTCTGATTAAATCCACTCCACTTAATATGTTTCCCCATTGGTCTGATCCACCCATTTGCAAAATACAATTATGGTTCTTATTTAAATAATAAAAATCATACGCTTGTAGAAGCATATAATTAAATTCCAAAATTGTTAACGGCTGCTCTCTATCTAGTCTACTTTTTACAGAGTCAAAAGTCAGCATTTTATTCAAAGTTATTCTGGATCCAAATTCTCTTAAAAAATCAATATAATTTAGATTAGATAGCCAATCATAATTATTAATTATTAAAGAATTATTTTGTAGGTTAATAAATCTACTAAAACTAAGCTCTATATTACTAATGTTAATATCAATTTCTTTTTTACTTAATATTTTTCTTGTCTGGTCTTTACCAGAAGGATCTCCTATTAAAGTAGTACCACCTCCAATTAAAGCAATTGATTTATGACCATAAAAATCGAGCCAGTGAAGTAGCATTAATTGAATTAGACTACCAACATGCAAACTATCACTAGTTATATCAAAACCAATGTATCCAGATATTTGATTTTTGGACATTAAATTATCCAAATCTTCAATATCTATATGCTGATAGATAAATCCTCTTTCGTTAATTTCATTAAGAAATTCTGATTTAAAATTCATAAGTAATTATTTTTTTTCAATTTCTTGATTAATATATTCATTGATTGAATTTTCAAATTCATTTGAATAACTTTCATAAAAATGATCAGCGCCTTTTATAGGTTTAAATTTTATATCAACTTTTTTTTGTTGTTGCAGTTTTTCAACTAATATTTTTGTTGAATCAAATGAAGCTATATTATCTTTATCTCCGTGAACTATTAAACCAGATGAAGGGCAAGGTGCTAAAAAACTAAAATCTCTTAGATTTGCCGGAGGTGAAATACTAACAAAACCATTTATCTCAGGCCGTCTCATTAATAATTGCATTGCTATCCAAGCTCCAAATGAAAAACCAGCTACCCAGCAAATTTTTGAATTAGTATTATATTGCTGTAACCAATCCAATACACATGCTGCATCGCTTAATTCACCCTCTCCATCATCAAAAAACCCTTCACTTTTACCAACTCCTCTAAAATTAAATCGTATTGTAGAAAATCCAGCCTTTATAAAAATTTTGTACATTTTAAAAACTAATTTAGTATGCATTGTTCCTCCTTTGGAAGGATCAGGGTGTAATAAAATAACTATTGGCGAGTCGTCCTTATTATTATGAGAATACTTGGCTTCTATTTTACCTTCTGGTCCGGGAATTAGTAAGTCTACCATTTGATAAAGCTAATATTGAAGTTATATGATTTTGTAAATATAGATGTTTTAAATATATGAATTCTCTTGGTTTTGATAAGTCAGAAAAAGATACAAAAGTCGTAGTTGCTATGTCCGGCGGCGTAGATAGTTCAGTTGCTGCTGTTATGTTAAAAAAACAAGGTTATGATGTAATTGGTATTACACTAAAACTATATAATAATTCTAACATATCTAAGAGTAAATCGTGTTGTGCCGGTGTTGATATTGAAGATGCAAAAAATGTTGCTCTAAAAAATGATTTCAAACACGAAGTTTTAGATTACCAAGACAAATTTTTTGATGGAGTAATTAGCAACTTTGTCGATTCTTATGCAAATGGTGAAACTCCTTTACCCTGCGTAAAGTGTAATGAAACAGTAAAATTTTCAGATTTACTTAACGAGGCAAAAAAAATTGGAGCTGATGCCCTTGCTACTGGACATTATGCTATAAGAAGAGGTTCATTAAACAATGCAAGTTTACATAAAGCTAAAGATTTTACAAAAGATCAAAGTTTTTTTCTTTTTTCAACATTACAAGAGCAATTAAATTACGTGAGATTCCCATTAGGTGATTATAAAAAATCTGAAATTAGACAATTAGCTAAAGAATATAATTTAAGTGTTAGCGATAAACCTGATAGTCAAGATATATGTTTTGTAACATCTGATTCTTACAGAGATCTTGTTAATAACTTAAATCCGAGCGTAAACAAAAAAGGCATAATCTATGACATTGATAAAAATATTCTTGGAACTCATGAAGGTATTAGTAATTACACCATTGGTCAAAGAAAAGGTATTGGTATTAGTGGTTCAAAAGAAGCTTTATATGTAATTGATATAAATAAAGATCAGAATTCAATTACTTTAGGCACAAAAGCAAAATTGAAGAAAAACGTTATTAATTTTAAAAATATCAATTGGTTAGGAGGTAATATTCTTCCTAAAGGACTTGATTGTTCTGCAAAAATAAGATCAACTCAAGAAGATTTACCAGGAATTCTTGATATAGAAAGTGACCAAGGAACTTTTACATTTGAAACAGAATTAGATAAAACTTCTCCTGGACAAGCTTGTGTTTTTTATAAAAATGACCAATTACTTGGCGGTGGTTGGATTACCGCTTAAATTTAAACTAGGTTCTAAATTTGCTTAATTCTTGTTGAATTAACTAGATTTTTTCAATTAATGAATTAGATGATGTAATGTGAACTCAGAAACTCTAAATACATTAGATTCTTATAGTAAAAATAAGTACAAATATGGTTTTGTAACTGACATAGATAATGAAAAGCCTAAAAAAGGGCTAAACGAAGATACTATAAAATTCATATCACTAAAAAAGAAAGAACCGAATTGGATGCTTGAATGGAGACTAAAAGCATTTTCAAAATGGAAAAAAATGAAAGAACCAAAATGGGCAAATCTTAATTTTCCTCAAATTGATTATCAAGATATTTACTATTATTCAGCACCAAAAGGTTTTGAAAAGAAACCCAAAGATTTAAGTGAAGTAGATCCAAAACTTATAGAGACATACAATAAACTAGGCATTCCTCTAGAGGAGCAAAAAGTATTAGCGGGTGTTGCCGTTGATGTTGTGTTTGATAGCGTTTCAGTTGCAACCACATATAAGGGTGAATTAGAAAAACTCGGTATAATTTTTTGTTCCATCGGAGAGGCAATTCAGAAACATCCTGATTTAATAAAAAAATATTTAGGATCAGTTATACCAGCTGGAGACCATTCATTTTCAGCATTAAATTCAGCTGTGTTTACTGATGGATCATTTGTGTACATTCCAGAAGGTATAAAGTGTCCAATGGAGCTATCAACATATTTTAGAATTAATGCAGAAAATACTGGCCAATTTGAAAGAACTCTAATTATTGCAGATAAAGGTAGCTATGTTAGTTACCTAGAAGGTTGTACTGCTCCAAAAAGAGATGATAATCAATTACATGCTGCTAACGTAGAATTAATTGCTTTAGAAGATGCAGAAATAAAATATTCAACTGTTCAAAATTGGTATCCAGGAGATGAAGATGGCAAAGGTGGAATTTACAATTTTGTCACTAAAAGAGGTCTTTGTGCAGGTAAAAATAGTAAGATATCATGGACTCAAGTAGAAACTGGCTCTGCTATTACATGGAAATATCCTAGTTGTATTTTAAAAGGAGATAATTCAATCGGTGAATTTTACTCTGTAGCAATAACAAATAATTTTCAACAAGCTGATACAGGGACAAAGATGACTCACATTGGTAAAAATACCAAAAGTAAAATAATATCAAAAGGTATTTCTCTTGGTAAGTCTCAAAATACTTACAGAGGTGAGGTTTCTTTTTTAAGAAAAGCAGATAAGGCAAGAAATTATACTCAATGTGATTCTTTGTTAGTAGGAAATAAGTGTGGAGCACATACAGTTCCTTATATTGATTCAAAAAATAACAGTGCAGTTATTGAGCACGAAGCTTCTACTTCTAAGATAAATGAAGATCAACTTTATTACTGCAGACAAAGAGGTTTAAGTCATGAAGAGGCAGTTTCATTAATAGTAAATGGTTTCTGCAAACAAGTTTTGCAAGAACTTCCTATGGAATTTGCTGTTGAAGCACAAAAACTAGTATCCATATCTCTCGAGGGAAGTGTAGGCTAGTATGTTTTTAGAAATCAAAGACCTTTCAGTAAAAATTGAAAATAAAAATATTCTTAAAAGTCTTAACTTAAATATTAATAAAGGTGAAGTTCACGCAATTATGGGTCCAAACGGATCTGGTAAAAGTACATTAGCAAATGTTCTAGCAGGTAAAGAAGATTACGAAATTTTAAATGGCAGAATTAATTTCAAAGATAATGATTTATTTGATTTAAATATCGAAGAAAGAGCACAAGAAGGAATGTTTTTAGCTTTTCAATATCCTGTTGAAATACCTGGAGTAAATATCACTCCATTTTTATATTCTGCAATTAATTCAAAAAGAAAACGTATGAATGAAGAAGAAATTGATAATTTATCATTTGCTAAGCTTTTAAAATCTAAAGCTAGTGATTTAGGTATTAATATTGATATGCTTAAACGATCAGTTAATACAGGCTTCTCTGGAGGTGAAAAAAAACGTTACGAAATTTTACAAATGAGTATACTTAATCCAGATTTAGCTATTTTAGATGAAACAGACTCAGGCCTGGATATTGATGCTCTTAAAATCGTTACCGATGGGGTTAATAAACTTAAAACAAAAGATAATTCATTTTTAATTATTACTCATTATCAAAAACTCTTGGATTATATTAAACCAGATTATGTACATGTTATGGTAAACGGTTCTATTGTCAAATCAGGAGGATCTGAAATTGCTGCTGAAATAGAAAAAGATGGATTTCAAAAATTTCAGTAATGAATATCCAAGATAATTATCTAAAAAATAAAAAAAATATTTTTTTTTCAGAAAACAAAGATATTCAAACTCATAGAGAGAAATTAATAAATATTTTTGAAAATGATGGATTTGATAAAAAAAATAATGAAAGTCTTAAAAATATAAATCAAAAAAATTTTATTGATTTTAAGTATAGATATCTGATCTCTGAAGAAACATCAGTAATAAACAATAATCAGGAAAATAATTATTCAATAGTTTCTGTAAATGGACAGTGTTCGAGTTTTAAAGATGATAAAATTGAAATTACTAAAATTCTAGATGAAGATTATAATGATTTTTCTAAAAATGATACGATTGAAAATAATGATCATTTTGTAAATTTAAATTCATTATTTTTAAATAGCGGTTTTAAGATTGTTATAAAAAAAAATAATAACATTAAAATTAAAATATCAAACATTATAACCGATGATGATTTAACTATTTTTCAAAAAAATAATTATATTTGTGAAGAGGGATCATCCCTAAATCTTATTGAAGAATATGAAAATAAAAATAATTCTACATCAAATATATTAAATGTAATTAAATTAGAAAAAAATTCTCAGCTAAACCATTTTCTAATTCAAGACAATTCTCCGAATCATAATTTAATAATAACATCTCATTCTTCATGTAAAAAAGATTCTACCTACACCCAAAAAGTATATAATTTTTCAGAAGGTTATGTAAGAAATTTTCATTACTCTGAGTTAATAGGGGCTAACTCAGAAGCGGATTTACAAGGAATATTTTTTCTAAAAGATAACAACACATCTAACAACAAAACATTTGTTAAGCATCTAGCTGAAGATTGCAAAAGTAATCAAGTTTACAAAGGTATTTTGAATGATAGTTCTAAAGCAACATACTTTAGTAATACTCATGTTGATCAAGTGGCACAAAAAACAGAGGGATATCAACTCAGCAAAGGGATACTTTTATCTGATAATGCATCGTATTTTTCTAAACCTGAATTAAAAATATATGCTGATGATGTGAAATGTAGTCATGGCTCAACCATTGGACCAATAGATGAAAATGCTATTTTTTATCTTAGGTCTAGAGGTATGAGTAAAATTGCAGCAACTAAAATATTAATATCTTCATTTATCAATGAAGAATTAAGTAGTATTGATAACGAACAAATGTCTGAAATAATACAAAAGAAGCTGGTAAGATACTTAAGTAAAGTAAAATGAATATCTCAAGCTTAAAATCAAAATTTCCTGTATTCAAAAAAAATCCCAATTTAATTTTTTTAGATACTGCCGCCTCAGCATTAAAAGTTGATGACATGATTGAAGCTACCAATAACTGTTACGCAAATGAATATGCAAACATTCATAGAGGTAATTATGAATTAAGTTCAAAGTTAACAAAAAAATTTGAAGATGCTCGAAAAAAAGTTGCAGATTATTTAAATACATCTGAAAACAATATTATTTTTGTTAAAAGTGCTACTGAAGGTATAAATTTAATTTCATCTTGTATGTCTAAAAAATTTTTAGAAGATGGTGACGAAATAATCTTAAGTTATCTTGAACACCATGCTAATTTGGTACCTTGGCATTTAATTGAAAAAAAAATAAAAATTAATCCTCTAGGGCTAAATGAAAATAGTGAGATTAATTATGATGAATTAAATAATAAAATTAACTCAAAAACTAAATTAATTACATTAACCCACATGTCAAATGTTACAGGATCAATAACGAATTTTGATAAAGTAAAAGAAATAGCAAAAAAAAATAATATACCGTTACTACTCGATGGTTGTCAATTTGCTCCTCACAAAAAAGTTGATCTAAAGGATTTAGATCCTGATTTTTATGTTTTTTCTGCACATAAAATGTATGGCCCTTCAGGTCTTGGTGTGCTTTACATGAAAGACAAATGGATAGAAGAATTTTCTCCTTATCAAGGTGGAGGCCAAATGATTCATGATGTAGATATCGATAAAAGTACATATGCAAATGGTTACGAAAAATTTGAGGCAGGCACTCCTCCTATTGCACCAGTTATTGGATTTTCTTCTTCATTAAATTTTATCAATAAAGTTGATCCAAATGTTATTTATGATCATGAAATGAAACTTCATGATTATGCTTATGAAAAACTTTCAAAATTCAATAATATAAAAATATATGGATCAAATAAAAATAAAGGTGCAATCATTTCTTTTAATATTGAAGGTGTGCATAATTCTGATTTAGGTGCAATGTTAGATAAAAAAAACATAGCAATAAGAACAGGACATCATTGCTGCCAACCTCTTATGAAACATTTTAATGTCACTGGAACTTCTAGAATATCATTTGGAATATACAATACAAAGGATGATGTTGATTATTTAGTTGACAGCATTAATGAAATAATAAAAATATTATTATAACTAATGGAAGAAAAACAACTAGAAGATTTTTTACCAGATAAAAACAGAAGTTATATAAAAAAATTCAATAATTCAAAAATCACCACTAACATTCATAAAGAACAAGTCATAGAGTGTATAAGGACTGTAGTTGATCCTGAAATACCAGTCAACTTATATGATTTAGGTTTAATATACGAAATTAATATCAATGATAATAATGACATTAAAATAAAAATGACCTTAACTAACCCAAACTGCCCTGTTGCAGGAAGTATGCCTGAAAGTGTAGGAAAATCAGTTGAAAAATTATCAAATCTAAATTCAATTGAAGTTTCTTTGGTTTGGGATCCAAAGTGGCATAAAGATTTAATGTCTGAAGAAGCAAAACTTGCTTTGGATATTTTTTAATTTAATTTATAATAACAATATGAATAGCGTTTTATCTATAACATCAAAAGCAACTGCACAAATAAAAAAACTAATGTCAAACGCTCCTAATGGCATGGACTCTGTTGTGATTGGAGTAGATAAGTCTGGTTGTAGTGGATATGCATATAAATTAGATTTTGGCAAATCATCTGAATTTAAAAATTTTGAAATTATTGATCAAGATGGAGCAAAAGTATTAATTGATCCAAAAGCTACAATGTTTTTATTAGGTTCAATAATGGATTATAGAGAAGATAAACTAGCTTCAAGATTTGTTTTTGATAATCCAAATGAAAAAAGTACTTGTGGTTGTGGTGAGTCTTTTAGTATTTAAAATTTAATCATTGGCGGAGTAGCTCAGTTGGTCAGAGCGCACGGCTCATATTCGTGATGTCGGGGGTTCAAATCCCTCCTCCGCTACCATTTTTTTTTGTTGTAATTTCAATACTATAGTAATAACAGTCCATTTTATATCGCGGGATGGAGCAGCCCGGTAGCTCGTCAGGCTCATAACCTGAAGGTCGTAGGTTCAAATCCTACTCCCGCAACCAATAATTTCATAGAGATTCTATTATTTATTTATAAATATCGAAGTTATACATAAATATCCCCAGAAATACGGTGTTTTTTTTTATTTTTTATGATTTGACAAGGAATTTTTATACTATTATAGGCACATACTCTTTTCTTTGAGAAAAGAACAATCCTCTACAATTTTTTAAAAAATGTTAGAGTTTTGTATGCTCTTTAATTTGTTAATAAGATTATAAAGAGATACGTAGACAACAATTCGTAATTTAATTTTTACGAATGTTAATGGAATACGTATCAACAAATATTTTTTGTTTTTACAAGAAGTATTCCGCTTTAACGGACGTTCCGTAATTTTTGACTTCGGTCAAATTTACTTAACTTAAGAGTTTGATTATGGCTCAGAACGAACGCTGGCGGCATGCCTCATACATGCAAGTCGAACGAAGTCTTCGGACTTAGTGGCGCACGGGTGAGTAACATGTGGGAATCTACCTGAAGGTTCGGAATAACTGCGGGAAACTGTAGCTAATACCGGATGTGTCTGCAAAGAGAAAGATTTATCGCCTTCAGATGAGCCCGCACTAGATTAGCTAGTTGGTGAGGTAATTGCTCCACCAAGGCTACGATCTATAGCTGATTTGAGAGGATGATCAGCCACACTGGGACTGAGACACGGCCCAGACTCCTACGGGAGGCAGCAGTAGGGAATATTGGACAATGGGGGAAACCCTGATCCAGCAATGCCGCGTGAGTGAAGAAGGCCCTCGGGTTGTAAAACTCTTTCATCAATGATGATAATGACATTAATTGAAGAAGAAGCTCCGGCTAACTTCGTGCCAGCAGCCGCGGTAATACGAAGGGGGCTAGCGTTGTTCGGAATCACTGGGCGTAAAGCGTATGTAGGCGGATCAAAAAGTTAGATGTGAAATCCCTGGGCTCAACCCAGGAACTGCATTTAAAACTAGTGATCTAGAATTTGGTAAGGGTTAGTAGAATTTCCAGTGTAGAGGTGAAATTCGTAGATATTGGAAAGAATACCAGAAGCGAAGGCGACTAACTAGGCCATTTTTGACGCTGAGATACGAAAGCGTGGGTAGCAAACAGGATTAGATACCCTGGTAGTCCACGCAGTAAACGATGAGTGCTAGTCGCTGGGACAACAGTCTCAGTGTCGTAGCTAACGCATTAAGCACTCCGCCTGGGAAGTACGGTCGCAAGATTAAAACTCAAATAAATTGACGGGGGCCCGCACAAGCGGTGGAGCATGTGGTTTAATTCGAAGCAACGCGAAGAACCTTACCAGACCTTGACATGGTGTGTTTGAATTACAGA
>CABYRH010000006.1:55000-107772 GCA_902521315.1 uncultured Alphaproteobacteria bacterium
ATGGTTAAGTTTGCTAAAACTGGCGCAGATGCAAGCTCAATAGCAGTAAGAATTTCTAGATCTTTTAGTGGTAAAGACAATATTGCTATCTGTGGCTATCATGGCTGGCATGACTGGTATTTGTCTTCAAATTTAAACAATAGTAAAAATTTAGACTCTCATTTGCTTCAGGGTTTGTATACATCTGGTGTTCCTAAAAAACTTAAAGGTACAGTCTATCCATTTAATTATAATGATCTTGCTGGATTAAAAAAAATCATAAAAAATAATAATATTGGCACGATTAAAATGGAAGTGATGAGAAATATTAATCCTGAAAATAATTTTTTAAATAAAGTAAAAGAAATTGCAAAAAAAAATAAAATAGTTTTAGTTTTTGATGAATGTACTTCTGGTTTTAGAGAATGCTTTGGAGGAATACATAAAAAATTTAAAGTAACGCCAGATATAGTAATATATGGAAAAGCAATATCAAATGGCTATCCCTTAACAGCTGTTGTAGGCAAGGAAGAGATAATGCAAAGTGCTAATAGTAGTTTTATTTCTAGTACATTTTGGTCGGATAGAATTGGTTATGTTGCCGCTTTAAAAACATTAGATGAAATGGAAAAAAATCAATCATGGATTAAAATAACTGAAACTGGAAAAAAAATTAAAAATAAGTGGAAAAATATAGCAAAAAAATATAACCTGAAAATTAAAATTACAGGTATCGATGCTTTACCAAGTTTTAATATGCCTTACCTTAATTGGGTTAAATATAAAACTTACATAACACAAGAAATGCTAAAAAACAAAATCCTTGCAACAAACTCAATTTATGTTTCGATGGCCCATAAAGAAATTTATTTAATTAAATATTTTAAAGTATTAGATAAAATATTTAAAAAAATAAAATCTTTTGAAGATGGAGAAGATATAAATAAATTTCTTAATTCACTAGCAGCACAAAGTAAATTTGGGAGGTTAAATTAATACTATGAAAAAAAAAGAAAATTATTTTAAAATAATCGATCAAATAGAAAAGGTTAGAACTAAAAATAATGTTAATTGGATGGATCTTCTCAGATTAGCATTTAAACACTCACCAAATGAGGCAAGAAAATTAGTAAAAAAAATAAATGTTTCAGATAATAAAATTTCATTATTATTTAAGAAATTGTCAAGTAAATGAAAATTGTTTTTCTAGGACCAGATAAAGAATCTCAATTAAAAATTATTAAATTTTTAATTGATGATAATAATGAGGTTAAACACATTAAAAAAAATATCAATGAAACTAAATTTAATTATTATTATGATATTTTAATTTCATACGGATATAAATATAAAATTAATAATAAAATTTTAAAACAATTTAATTATAATTGTTTCAATCTGCACATTTCTTATCTTCCCTGGAATAAAGGTGCTGATCCAAATTTTTGGAGTTTTGCTGAAAATACACCTAGAGGTGTATCAATTCATCAAATCAATGAAAAAATAGATGAAGGACCAATAATTTTTCGTAATAAAATTTCTTATAATGAAAATGATACCTTAGAAACTTCTTACAATTTCTTATTGCAGTCAATAGAAAATCTTTTTTATAAAAAATGGCAATATCTAAAAACAAATAAATATCAGAAAAAAATTGTATTGGAAAAAGGATCTTTTCACTTTTCAAAAGATATTAATAATTATAACAAATTTTTGACTAAAGGATGGAGTACAAAAGTATCTCAAATTATTGGGATTGCATTATAAAATGATTAAAATAGATAAATCTAAAGTTGGTGACAAATATAAACCATTTATAGTTGCAGAAATGTCAGGAAATCATAATCAATCAATTAATAATGCATTAAAAATTATAGATGAAGCTTCAAAGTGTGGAGTGGATGCAGTAAAAATTCAAACATATACTGCTGATACTTTAACAATTAATTCAAAAAAAAGTGATTTTCAAATTAGCGATAAAAAAAGTTTATGGAAAAATCAATCTTTATATGAATTGTATAAAAAGGCATATACCCCTTGGGAGTGGCACAAAAAAATATTTAATCATTGTAAAAAAAGAGGACTTATTTGTTTTAGCAGCCCTTTTGATCACACTGCTGTAGATTTTTTAGAAAATTTAAATGTTCCTGCATATAAGATTGCTTCTTTTGAAATTAACAATATTCCTCTAATCGAACAAATAGCAAAAAAAGGTAAACCAATGATTATCTCCACAGGATTAGCCTCATTAAAAGAAATTAAAGAAGTAATTAAAACAGCCAATAAAAATGGATGTAAGAAAATTATTTTATTAAAATGTACAAGCAGCTATCCTTCTGAGCCGATTGATTCTAATATTGTTACCATTAAAGATTTAAAAAGAAAATTTAATTGTGAAGTTGGAATATCAGATCATACGAAAGGCATTGGTGTTTCAATTGCTGCAATATCTCAAGGAGCAACTTTTATTGAAAAACATTTCACTTTGGATAGAAAAAAGGGTGGTGTTGACTCTGATTTCTCAATGGAACCAGATGAAATGAGACAACTGGTTAAAGAGGCGAATAATGCATGGCAATCATTAGGTAAAATTTTTTATGGCTCCACAAAATCTGAAAAAAACTCTTTAAAGTTTAGAAAATCAATTTATGCAGTTCAAAGTATAAATAAAAATGAACAATTTACTAAAGATAATATAAGGGTTATTAGGCCTGGATATGGGTTAGAGCCAAAGTACTTTAATAAAATTATTGGTCTTAAAAGTAATAAAAATTTAACAGTTGGTGATCCAATAAAATTTTCAAGTGTTATTAATTTAAAAAAATGAACAATTTAAAAAGATGCTCAACTTGTATAACACCTGAGACTCATGAAACAATTATTTTTGATAAAAATGATGTTTGCAATGTGTGTAATAATCAAAAAATTAAAAATAATTTAAATTGGGTAGAAAAAAAAATTGAATTAGATAAAATTATTTCTTTGTATAAAAATAAAAATAAATATGATTGTCTTGTACCTTTTAGTGGGGGGAAGGACAGCACCTACACTCTTTTTTATGTTGTCAAACATCTCAAGCTTAATCCTTTAGTTGTTAGGTTTGATCATGGTTTTTTGAGACCAAATCTAGAAATTAATACCAAAAATACAATTTCACAACTTGAAGTTGATTTTCTTAATTATACTCCAGAATGGGAAACTGTTAGAAAATTAATGCTCCAGTCCTTTCTTGAAAAAGGAGATTTTTGTTGGCATTGTCACACTGGAATATTTGCGTATCCCATGTGGGTAGCTATTGAAAAACAAATACCTTTAATCATTTGGGGTGAACCTTCAGCTGAATATACAGCATACTATAGTTATGATCAGCAAGAAGAGGTAGATGAAAAAAGATTTAATAGATATATCAACCTAGGTATTACTGCCGAAGATATGCAAATTCGCCTTGAAGGGTTAGTAAATCAAGAAGATTTGAAATATTTTTCGTACCCTTCAATTTCTGAACTAAAAAAATTAAATTATAGATCAATTTGTTTAGGTTCATACATTAAATGGGATACTCAAAAACAATCTAAAATAATACAAGATGAATTAAATTGGAAAGGTGATGAAGTTGAAAATGTCCCATTAAAATATAATTACGAGAAAATTGAATGTTATATGCAGGGTGTAAGAGATTACATTAAGTTTATAAAAAGGGGATACTCCCGAGTTACTCATCTTACATCAATTGATATAAGAAATCAGAGGTTAAATAGAGAACAAGCTTTAGAGCTGGTTAAAAATTATGAAGGTAAAAGACCTCCAAGTTTAGATATTTTTTTAAAATATATTGGATTAACCGAAGATGAATTTAATGAAGTTTTAATTGAACATATGGTGTATCCTTATAGTCATAATTTTTCGTTTCAAAAAAAGGGAAAAAAAATTCATGATTTTGATAAATGGACAATAAAAGATGAAATGCCAAGAAAAGAGGCTGAATTCTTGTTAACAAAATGGAAAAAAAGAAAAAATAATTAACAATGATTGGTCTAATTGATTATGGGATGGGAAATATTCATTCTCTTATGAGTGCAAGTGAATATCTTGGTTTAAAAATAAAAATCTGTAATAATAAAAATGATTTAAAGTTAGTAGAAAAAATTATTTTACCTGGTGTTGGTGCATTTGGCAAATGTATTGAAATTTTAAAAAACCAAGATTTGTTAAACGAGCTAAATTTCCAAGTTTTAAAAAATAAAAAGAAAATATTAGGGATTTGTCTTGGTATGCAAATCATGGCAACTAAAAGTCTTGAATTTGGAGAAACTAAAGGATTAAATTGGATTGAAGGAACTGTAAAGGAAATAAATGTAAATATACAAAAATATAGGTTACCACATGTAGGTTGGAATACAATAAATTTAAAAAAAAAATCTCCATTATTTTTAAATATAAATAATGAAGATGACTTCTACTTTGTTCACTCTTATTCAGTTCAAAATTCTAATTCAGATGATGTTCTGGCAACATTTAATTACAGTACCGAGCTTACAGCATCTATAAATAAAGATAATATTTATGGTGTGCAATTTCATCCTGAAAAAAGTCAGGATACAGGTTTAAAAATATTAGAAAATTTTTCAAAAATATAAAATTGTACAAGTTAAGATTAATTCCAAAATTATTAATAACCAAAAATAAAAGTCTTAAAAAAAATATTCTAGTAACATCGTCACAATTTTCTAAGTTTACCTCTGTAGGCGATCCTTTTAGTCAGACTAAAATATTTGATGCACAATCTGCTGATGAACTAATAATACTTAATATTGATAATCAAATAGATTTAGATGTAAATTATCAATTATTGAGGAAAATAACTAGTGAAATTTTTATACCTGTTACATATGGTGGTGGTATTTACAATTTAGATTTAGTAAGAGAATATCTAAAAAATGGAGCTGATAAAGTTTCTATTAATAGTTCGGCTTTTAAAAATCCTAAACTTATAACTGATATTTCTGAATATTTTGGCAGATCAACAGTATGCGTAAGTATTGATTATAAAAAAAATAAAGACGATAAATATAAAGTTTTTATTAATAAAGGAGATGAAGAGGTAAGTATTGACCCTATTGATTGGGTAATTGAAGTTGAAAAAAGAGGAGCTGGTGAAGTGCATTTGTGTAATATAGATAGAGATGGGACAAAAAAAGGTATGGATATTGATTATATTAAAAAAGCATGTAGTGTTACCAAAATTCCAATAATATGTTCAGGAGGCTGCGGAACCTTGGAACATTTTGTAGAAGGTTATAAATTTGGCAATGTAAGCGCTGTATCTGCAAGCACATATTTTTGTTTCAAAGATCAGGGCTTTATGCAGGTAAGATCTGCCTTAAAAAATGCAGGAATTAGTATTAGAACTAAAACATAAAATGATAATAAAAAAAAATAAATTCAATAAAATTATACTCTTTGGAGGATCGATCATTTTATTAGAAGTAGCAAAATTTCTAAAAAATAAAAAATATTCAGTTAAAGTTTTTTCGTCAAAAAGATTATTAGATGATGTTATAAATTCAAAAGGAAGTTTAAAGAAAAACTTAAAAACTGAGAAAATTTATTTTATTTCTACAAATGACATAAACAAGTGCAATGAGTTAAAAAAAACAGTTAATAGTAATTCATTGGGTATAGGATTTGGTGAAACATGGTCATTTAATAAAAACACAATTGATTTGTTTAATGGATATCTTTTTGATTATATGGGTATACCACTACCAAGATACAGAGGTGGAGCACATTTTACATGGATGATGTTGCAACAAGAAAGATTTAATGGAGCATGTCTTCAAATTATTAACCAAGATATGGTGCAAGGTGTTTTTGATTCAGGCGGTATTGTTTTGGAAATTTCTTTTAAAAATAAGCTAAAATGGAAAATTAATGATTATTTTAAAAAACAATCAGAAATATCAAAAAAATTGATTCTTAAATTTCTAAATAAAATCGAAAAAAATAATATAAAAATAAAAAATATTGATGAAAGTAAAAGCTATTACTTGCCAAGATTAAATACAAAATTTAATGGATGGATCAATTGGTATACTTGGAATACAGATAATATAATTAAATTTATAAATGCTTTTGATGATCCATATGACGGATCTTCATCGATGATTAAAGGTGAGAGAGTTTTTATAAAAAATGCTAAGTTAAAAAAGAAATTACAATTTCATCCGTTTCAGAGTGGTTTAATTTGTAATATAAATAAAAATTTGTATGATATTATTTCACTTAATGGAATTATTACTGCAGAAATATTTCACACAAAAAAGAAAAAAATAAAAATAAATTTAGGTGATAGAATTTATACACCTATTTATCAAATTGAACAATCAATGACGTTTAGACCAGAATACAGTTCAGATGGTTTAATTAAGAAGTAATGAATTTTGAAATTATCTAACCTCAGAAATGAAATCTATCTCAATTCAACTTCAATTATAAAGGGCTATAATAATAGTGTTTACGATCTATTGATAAAAGATAATTATATTTACATACCTGAATATAGAAACAATAAATTATTAATTTATGATTTGCTAAAAAATAAATTAATTGATGAAATAAAAGTAAATAGTCCTCATAGTATATATTATGATATTAATAAATTTATAATTACAACATATAAATTTAATAAAGTTTATTATTATAAGTTTTTGAAAAAAAAAGAAGTTTCAATCAATTATAAACTAAATAGACCAATTTGCGTTGCTAAAAGTAAAAATTTTTATTTAATAATAAATTGGACAAATAAAAATTCAGATAAGCTATTATATTTTGATAATAAATTTAATTTTATCAAAACAATTTCATTCAACGAAGAAAATTTTTTCCCACATTATGTAATTTATAACAATCAAAAATTTTTTATAGTAAATCATTCCTCTAAAAATCCTAAAATATTTATTTTGGATGTTAGAGGTAATTTAATAGAAGTTATTAAAAATAATTATATAAGGGATCCAATTTCTATAAAATTTATAAATAACAATTATTTTATTTGTGATTATTTGATGAATTCAATTACTATTTTTGATGATAAGTTTAATTTTAAATATATTTATGATATCGATTTAAATTATCCAATGAATGTAGCCATATTTAAAAATAGACTTTTTGTATCGGAAGAATTAAGTAATAGGATATTTTCTTTAAAAGTTGAATTATGAAAAAAATTTGTATTTTAGATTATGGTTCTGGTAATGTAAAATCTGTTGAAAATCTTATCAAATACTTAAATTATGATTTTGTAATTTCAAATAATGAAAATGACATTATTGAATGTACACATTTAATTTTACCTGGTGTCGGCTCTTTTGAATATGCCATGATGAAAATTAATGAAAAAATACCAATCTCAACTCTTAAAAATGAAGTTTTGATTAAAGAAAAAAACTTTATGGGTATATGTGTTGGCATGCAGGTTTTAGCTCAATTTGGTTATGAAAATGGTAAGTTTGAGGGTCTTGGGTGGATTGAAGGAGATGTAAAAAAATTAAAAACACAAAATTTGAGCTTACCTCATATTGGTTGGAATAATTGTGAGATAGTAAAAGAAGACAATATATTTAAAGATTTAAATGATGTGAGGGATTTTTACTTTCTTCATAGTTATGCCTTAGAAATAAAAAATAACAATGAAATAATAGCAACAACTTCTTATGGAACTAGTTTTTGTAGTGTTTTAAAGAAAAAAAATATTTATGGAATTCAGTTTCACCCTGAAAAAAGTCAAAAAGCAGGCATGATATTAATTAATAATTTTCTTAATCAGTAATGAAAAAAAGAAGATTGATACCAGTTCTTCTTTTACGTAATGGATGGTTAGTTCAAAGCAGAAATTTTAGAGATTATCAAAATCTAGGTAATCCAGTAACTGCAGTAAAAAGGTTAAGTGAATGGGCGTCCGATGAATTAATATATTTAGATATAAGCAGAGATGATAATTATGATATCAAAAGATCAGATCAAGGTTATCCTAATAGAAAAAATTTTTTAGATATAATTACTGATGTTTCTAAAGTAACTTTTATGCCAATTACAGTTGGTGGAAAAATCAATAAAATAAGTGATATTGAAAAAAGATTAAAAGTAGGCGCTGATAAGGTTGCTATAAATACAATAGCCATACACAATCCAAAATTTATACAAGATTCTTCAAAAGAATTTGGATCTCAATGTATTGTAGTATCATTAGACTTTTATAAATTTGAAAATCAATATTTTATTTTTGATAATAAAACTAGAAAAGTTACAGAGATAAATATTTATGATTTTATAAAAAAAGTTGAAGATTTTGGAGCTGGTGAAATTTTTTTAAACTCAGTAAATAGAGATGGAAAAGGAAATGGATATGATATAGATTTTTTTAATGAAATATCTAAAAAAATAAACATACCTATAATTGCTTGTGGAGGAGCTGGAGATTGGTTTGATATGTATGATATTTTTGATAAAACGTGTGTTGATGCTGTTGCCGCAGCTAATATTTTTCATTATAGAGACCAAAGCGTTTTTCTTGCAAAAAAATTTTTATATGAAAAAAATGTAAATGTAAGAAAACCAGATTTATTGATGATTAAATGATTTATTGTAAAAGATGTGTATATCCTCAGGTTTCTGTAAATCTTCATATAGATGATGAGGGAATTTGCAGTAGTTGTAGAACTTTTGAGAATTTTGAGAAACTAGGTAAAGAATTTTGGGATTTAAGAAAAAATAAATTTGAAAGATTGGTTAATGAAATAAAAATTAATAATAATAGTAATTATGATTGTTTAATTCCTGTCAGTGGAGGCAAAGATAGTTACTATCAAACTCATTTAATTACTGAAAAGTATGGCTTAAAGCCATTACTAATGACCTATCATGGTAACAATTTTTTGCCTGAAGGAGATTATAATAGAGATAAAATGCGTCATGTATTTAATGCTGATCATATAGTTTGGGGACCAAGTGTAGAGGTTTTAAAAAAATTAAATAGGATTACATTTAAAAGAATGGGTGATATGAACTGGCAAAATCATTGTGGAATAAATACATCTCCAATAACAGTAGCAGTTAAATTTGAAATACCTTTAATAATATGGGGTGAAATACCCTTTGATATTTCAGGAATGTTCTCGCCTGATGATTTTGTAGAATTTAGTGCTAGAGTACGTCATGAACATGATTTAAGGGGTTATGAATGGAATGATTTCTTAAATGATAAAGAAAATCCACTTTGTGAAAAAGATTTTTTGTGGGCTAAATATCCTTCTGATGAAGAAATCTTAAAAGTAGGAGTCAGAGGTATATTTATTGGTAATTATTTTGAGTGGGATCCAAATTGGCATGCACAAATGATTATAGATAAATATGGTTGGAAAAAATCTGATAAAAAATTTGAAAGAACTTATAGAAATTTTTCAAATCTCGATGATAGATATGAAAATGGAGTCCATGATCTTTTAAAGTTTATAAAATTCGGCTATGGAAGATGTTCTGATCATGCTTCTAAAGATATAAGAACAGGGTATATTAATAGAGATAAGGGGATAGAATATGTTAGAGAATATGATCATGTCGTTTCAAAAGATTTATATCATTGGTTAGATTACGTAGATATGAAAGAGGATGAATTTTGGATGACAGCTGATAGTTTTAGGGATCCAAAAGTTTGGTGGATAGAAAAAGATAGGTGGTATAAAGATAACATATGGGGAGAACCTTCAAGTTATGGTAATGTTTATTTGCCTAATAATTTGAAGCAAAAATATGTTCGATAAAATGCAGTTTTTAATAAAAGGTAAAAAAATAAATTTAAGAAAAATTTTAATTAAAGATGTCAATCAAGAATATGTTAAATGGCTTAATGATTTTGAAACAAATAAATTCATGGAAACTAGACATTCTAATCATAATATTGGTAAAATCATACAATATATTAAAGAATGCAAACTTAATAATTCTATATTGTTGGCAATCTGTTTAAAAAAAAAGAAGAACTTACATATTGGCAATATTAAAATAGGACAAATCAACAACTTTCATAAAACTGCTGAGATAAGTTATTTTATTGGAAATAAAAACGAATGGGGTAAAGGATATGGAAGTGAAGCTGTACAATTAGCAGTTGAATATGCATTTAAAACACTAAATTTATATAAATGTTTAGCTGGTGTTTATGGAAGTAATGTTGGATCTTATAATCTATTAAAAAAAACAGGATTTAAAAAAGAAGCAAAAATAAAAAATTTTTTTCAATATAATTCAGGTAGAGAAGATCACATAATTTTTTCAATTACTAATAAAAATTTCAATGTACAAAAATAATCGCAAAAATTTAAAAGATTTATTTAAAAAAATTACTCCATTGCAAAGAATGATAAATTCAGATGGTTTAGATGATACATTTAAATTACTTAAAGAAAAAAATCCTGATCTAGTTATACATCAATTTAAGTCAGGTCAGAAAGTTGAGGATTGGGTCGTTCCTAAAAATTGGAGAGTTACAAAAGGATTACTTAAAGATAAAAATAAAAAAATATTGGCATCCATTAATGATGATTATTTGTTTGTTGCCCCATATAGTGAGCCTGTTAAAGGATGGTTTACAAAATCTGAAATCAGCAAACATTTAATGACAAGAGAAGACAAGCCAAATGATTATTTATTAGAGCATAGAAATGCTTATGATTATAATTTAAAAAGTTGGGGCATAACTCTTCCAAATAAATTATGGAAACAGTTAAAAGATGAAAAATATTATATTGAGATAGATGTAGAGTTTAAAAAACAAAGTATGAAAGTTGGCGAAATTTTTATAAAGGGGAATAGCAAAAAAACTATATGTTTAACAGCTCATATTGATGAATTGTGTAATGATGATTTAAGTGGCTGTCTTGCAGGAATAGAGTTTTTTAAAAATTTGAATAAAATTAATAATTTAGAATATAGCTATCAGCTTTTACTATTTCCAGAATTATTTGGACCAATTTTTTATCTTAATAAAATAAAGCATAAATTGTCAAATTATTATGGCATGATCAACCTAGAAACTGTTGGGGCAGGTAAAAATCTATGTTTAAAAAAATCTTTAAATGAAAATTTTTTTTTAGAAAAAATTATGAGACTTGCTTTAAGTAATTTGAAAATTAAATTTAAAGAATTGAATTTTTTTGAGGGATATCTAAATGATGAAAAAATATTTTCTTGGCCAACTTTTAATATTCCAAGTATAGCACTTCAAAGATATCCTTTTTCACAGTATCATACATCATCTGATAATTTAGATTTAATTAACTATGATTACCTGATTGATATAATCAAAATATTAGAAGAATTTGTTTATATATTAGAAAATGATTATAAGCCTAAATATAAAAATAAATTTCCCCCTTGGTTAACTAAGAGGGGTCTTTATTTTGATAAAAAAGATAGACCTGATTTAAATAAAAATAAATTTAATAATAACTTGTTATATTATATTAATGGTGTATCAAAATTATCTGATATTTGTTTGTTAAACAAAATAAATTTCAGAGAGGCAAATAATTATTTAGATAAATTTGTAGAGCAAAAGTTAATAAAAAAAAATAAATAAAAATATAATTCAATAATTATAATATTAGATATACTTTTTGTACCATTGAATTGTTTTCTGTAAACCAAAGTCAATGGATGTATAAGTTTTGAAATTGAGATTTTTTTTTGCTTTACGACTATCTAGAAATTGATTAGATATTTCATCATAATTTTCCATTTCAAATTTTTTAAAAGCATCTATTACTTCTTTAGTTTTCTTATATTTCATAATATGAAATATTTTTTTAGATATTTCTAAAGTTGATATTGGTTTACCATTTCCAAAATTAAAAATTAATTCTTTATTTTTTAGATCTAAATTATAAGGTAAATTTATAAGTGTTTGCACCCAGTCATCGATAAACATATAATCTCTTGTAGTTTTTCCATTCGATCTAGGAATGAATTTTTCATTTTTTAATACAGTTTTGATTAAAGAAGGTATCAATGCAGAAAAATTTAATTGTCCTGGTCCATATAAATTACAAGTTCTTCCAATTACAAGTGGAATTGAATAATTATTTTTATAACAATTTACTAAAATTTCAGAAATATATTTAGATATATCATATGGAAATGTAGGTTTGGGAATATATTTTTCTTTATATGGTAATTTATGTTTTTCAATATCACCATAAACTTTATCCGTTGAAGCAAAGTAAAAAAAATTAACACTTTCTGCTAATCTAGAAGCTTCTAACAAATCAAGTGTATAATTTATATTGTTTCTCAAAGTAAAATATGGATCTTGATTAGCTTTCACTACCTCAACTTGAGCCGCTAAGTGATAAATATAATTTATCTCGTAGTTTTTAATTATTTCTTTTAATTGTAAGAAATTATTTTTTTCAACATTTATAATATTTACTTTTTGTGATAAATTTTCAAAATTTAATAATGAACTTGTTGAATTATTATTGATTGTTCCAAATATATTTGCATTTAAATTTATAAGTTTTTTACACAAATTTGATCCAACAAAACCATTTATTCCAGTAATTAATACATTTTTATTTTTCCAATTATACATATATTAAAAATCTATTATTTTTTTATTAGCAATTTCAATTTCTTCAATAGTATTAACAGTAATTCTATTAGTTTTATGAGTATATTCATTTAATAACTTATTTTTAGCCATATAATTTATAAAATTTTCAATTTTTTCATATTTATTTATATGTTTAATGCTTTCTTTTTGAAAAACCATAAACCCGATATTAACATTTCCAATTATAGGTTTTTCCTTAAATATTAAATCACTATCATTTTTTGTTAAAAGCCCAAACTGAAGTTTCATCGGGTAAGTTGTAATTGTAAATGTTTTTTTAGACGCTATATGAGATCTAATTAGTTTATCAATGTTAATATCTGCAATCTCATCACCATAGCAAACCAATAAATATTTGCAGTCCAAAAAATTATTTTTTATTCTTTTTGCTATTGATATATCTCCATCATTATTAACTAATACATTTTTGAATTTTGATGTTTTTAAATATTCTTTAATTAAGTTAAACTTGTAAAAACCTGATATTAATATTTTTTCAATTCTATATTTAGAAAGATTATTTAAAATATAATGAATTATAGGCTTTTTATTTATTTTAACTAGACATTTTGGTTTTTTTTTACCAACTATTCCAAGCCTCTTGCCTTTTCCACCACAAAGAATTACAACCTTAACATAAGTTTTCATTTATTTATGAATATAATATTAATCCCAGCATATAAACCAAATATTCAGACAATTAAATTAATTAAATCACTTAATAGCTTAATTAATTGTAAAATTTTAATAGTGAATAATGGATGCTCTACTATTTATCTTAAGTATTTTGAAGAATTAAAAAAATATGATCATACTAATATTATTACTAAAAAATTTAATAATGGAAAAGGCGCAGGAATTAAATTTGGTCTTAAATATCTAAAAAAAAACTATTCAAAAATAAATAACATAATTTTTGCTGATTGTGATGGTCAGCATACAAAAGACGATATTGATAAGTTTGTTGATGAATTCAAACTCTCAAAAGATGATTTTAATTTTTATATTGGTAAAAGACAATTTAGCCTTAAAAATCCAAAAAAAAATTATTTTGGTAATAAAATTTTTAATTTCTTAATAAAGTTATTCCATAATATTGAAATTGATGATTGTTTATGCGGATTAAGAGCTATAAATTATAAATATATTGATTTATTAATCAATATAAATGCTAATGAATTTGATTATGAAGTAATCAGTTTGATAAAGCTAAAACAAGCAAAAATTAAATTTAAACAAATATTAATTACTGCAACCTATCTTAAAGATAATAAATCCAACTTTAAATCCTTTATAGATAGTTTTAAACTTATTTTATCTATTTTTAGAAAAACTGTAAATTAAAATGCAAAAATTTAAAATCAATAATGGTACTATTGGAAGTATATATCGATAACTTGGATAAAGAAATAATACTACAGGAATAATAATCAAATTTATATATATGAAATCAATATTTTTCTTTTTTAGACTGTGTATATAGCCAGTTATAAAAATCAAAGCACAACAAAATCTTACAACGTAAATCAAAAAATTGCCTGAGCTTGAGGGATGAAAACCAAATAAAAAAACAAACTTTACACAATATTTTATTATTGATTTTAAAAATTCAAATTGAAATATATCAGGTATTAAAAGGAAAAGTTTAGTAGTATAAACTGTGGGCGCTTTAAAGGGTTTTTTATAATTTACTATATCTAATTCTATTATAAAATATGGCAAATAATAAATAATATTTGATAACAAAATTATTGCAGTAATTAAAATATAAATTTTTTTTTCATTATTATATATAAAATATATAAGCGCACAAAATATTACCGTAATTGCAGCCGGTCTTATCAACACAAGTAAAATCATAAGTATGAATAAAAAAAAATAGTTATAATTATAGTAATTTTTTAATTTTAAAAAAATTAAGCTAGATAATAAAAAAAATAATACATCGGTAGAATGCAAAAATCCAAATAGTAGAGGTATGGGCAAAAAAGCGTAAATAATAAATGATAAGTTACTAAACTTTTCACATAAATATTTTCCCCATATAAATAATGATATAATCTCAGTCAAAAATATAATTGCTGATAAAATAAATGGATTTTGATCACTATAATTTGTAATTAATATCAAAAATGAAAAGAAAACACCTGGATATCTTTCGCTAACTTGATCAAAGTTGAGTAATAATATATTTTTATAAGTATTAATAAATTCTGACAGTGATGATAAAGAGAAATCAAAAATTAATTTAAAATTTAAATAGAATTCTAAATCAGCAAATATCTGATAAGATATAGGTGATATAAATCCAAATTTTTCATGGTAGACTGGAAATAAAGAAAAAAAGATAAATAAAATTAATCTTAATAAAATTGCAAAAGTGAGTATTTGTATATATGTGAATTTTTTCATTCCTATCAATTTATGATGAACAATATATCTATAGTAATACCAATTTATAACGAAGAAAGAAATATAAGAAAACTATTCGATGAAATAAAATTAAACATATTTGATCTAAAACAATATAATTTTGAGATTATCTTTGTTAATGATTGCAGTACTGATAATTCACTAATAGTTTTAAATGATATATCTAAGGAAAATGAAATACTTAAAATACTCAATAATAAAAAAAATTTAGGGCAAAGCATGTCTATTCATAACGGCATAACTAAATCTAAATATGAAAATATTATTACTATCGATGGAGATGGTCAAAATAATCCTAGAGATTTAAAAAGGATAATCGAAATATATTTAAATAATAATGTAGATTTAGTATGTGGAATAAGAAAAAAAAGAAAAGATAGTATTATTAAGATTTTTTCATCTAAAATTGCAAATTCTATTAGGTCATATTTTTTAAATGATAATTGTATTGATACTGGCTGTTCATTAAAGATGTTTAAAAAAAAAATTTTTTTATCCTTTCCTTTTTTTAATGGAATACATAGATTTATCCCATCTTTGTTTAATGGTTATAATAAAAAAATAATGTACTTGGACGTAGATCATAGACAAAGAAAGTATGGGGTATCTAAATATGGAACATTAAATAGACTCTTTAAAGGTGTCGCAGACATGATAAGAGTTTTCTTTATTATAAGAAAGTATAAAAGAAGTACAAAATATGATGACTAATTATTTATCTAGTTTATCTTTTTACGAAATAATATTTCTTATTATAGGTTTTACTGGTCAGGGATTATTTGCCTCTAGATTTATTATTCAATGGATTTATTCAGAGAGAATTGGAAGAAGCGCTATACCTATAGCATTTTGGTATCTTAGCATATTTGGAGGGCTTGGTTTACTAACTTATGCAATTTTTAGAAAAGATCCTGTGATTATAGTTGGTCAAACTTTTGGTGTTTTTATATATGTCAGGAATCTTATTTTAATATATAGAGGTGGTAATGAATAAAGTCCTAAATTATATAAATGGAAATTTTCAAAATCACTCAAATAATTTTATAGATGTAGAAGACCCATCCAAGGGAGAAAAAATAACAGAGGTTGTAAATTCTAATAAGGAAGATTTTCAGTTAGCAATTGATACTAGTTTAGAAAGCCAAATTAGTTGGGCAAATACCACACCTTTAAAAAGATCAAGAGTTTTATCAAATTATAAAAATATAATAGAGCAAAACTTGGAAAAACTGGCAAAAGTAATTTCATTAGAGCACGGAAAAACTTTTGAAGATGCCAAAGGCTCTGTTATCAGAGGTTTGGAAGTCGTAGAGTTTGCATGTGGTATACCTCATTTATTAAAAGGTGAATTCTCACAAAACGTAGGAAGTGGTATAGATTCTTGGTCAATTAGGCAACCTTTAGGTGTTTGTGCAGGAATTACCCCATTTAATTTCCCAGCTATGGTTCCAATGTGGATGTACCCAATTGCAATTGCTTGTGGTAATTCTTTTATTTTAAAACCATCAGAAAAAGATCCTTCATGCGCCAATTTGTTAGCACAAATGTTTTCTGAAGCAGGATTGCCAGATGGGGTTTTAAACGTGTTACATGGTAATAAAAATGTTGTTGATATGCTTCTCACTTCAACAAATATTAATTCAATTAGTTTTGTGGGATCTACTCCAGTAGCTAAATATATATATAAAACTGCAGCAGAACATTCAAAAAGAGTTCAAGCTTTAGGAGGTGCAAAAAATCATTTATTAGTCATGCCTGATGCCAATATTGATCAAGTTGTTGATGGGGTTATGGGCGCAGCTTTTGGTTCTGCTGGTGAGAGATGTATGGCTGTTTCGGTTGTAGTAGCTGTAGGTAATATTGCAGATGATATAATTAATAAAGTGAATGATAAATCAATTTCTCTTAAAGTTGCTCCTTGGACCGATCCAGAATCAGAAATGGGTCCAGTGATAAGTAAAGAGCATAAAAATAAAATACTTGAATATATAAGCAAAGGTATTGATGAGGGGGCTAAAATAGTTTTGGACGGTAGAAATATTCATGTCCAAGGATATGAAAATGGATATTTTTTAGGACCTACAATATTTGATAATGTTACAAAAGATATGACTATATATAAGGAGGAGATATTTGGTCCTGTTCTATCAGTTGTAAGAGTTAAAAATTATGAAGAGGGGATAAAATTAATTAATGATCATAAATATGGAAATGGATCAAGCATTTATACATCAGATGGAGAAATTTCACGTCATTTTAGCACTAATATAAATATAGGCATGGTAGGTATCAATGTGCCTATCCCAGTGCCAATGGCTTTTCATAGTTTTGGCGGATGGAAACATTCATTATTTGGTGATCATGCTATGCATGGAATTGAAGGTGTGAGATTTTTCACTAAGTTAAAGACTGTTACATCAAGATGGCCAAAAAGTATTAAATCAGGCGCAGAATATCAAATGCCTACAAATTAATGAAAATTTTAGTTACTGGGTGTGCTGGCTTTATAGGCTATAGCCTGTGCTACAAATTATTAAAAAATAAAAAAAATATAATTTTCGGTATAGACAATGTTAACAATTATTATGATGTTGAGCTAAAAAAAAATAGATTAAAAAAATTAAAAAAAAATAAAAATTTTTTTTTTAAAAAAATTGATATTTGTAATAATTCGAAGCTCAGTGAAATTTTTAAAAAAAATAAATTCCATACTGTCGTCAATCTAGCTGCTCAAGCTGGAGTGAGAAATTCAATAGATAATCCAGAAATTTATTTTGAATATAATTTAATAGGTTTTTTTAATATTATTGAATGCTCTAGATCATTTAAGGTAAATCATCTTATATATGCTTCAACAAGTTCAGTTTATGGAAATGCAACTAAGTTTCCATTAAAAGAAAATAATAACACTGATCACCCCCAGTCCTTTTATGCTGCAACCAAAAAATGCAATGAGGTTATAGCTTATTCTTATTCTCAAATTTATAATTTGAAAACAACAGGTCTAAGATTTTTTACTGTTTATGGACCTTTTGGAAGACCAGATATGGCACTTTTTAAATTTGTTGAAAAGTTATCAAAAAGTAAAAAAATCGATTTGTATAATAATGGCAATCATTATAGAGATTTTACATATATTGATGATGTTATTGGCTATGTAGAAAAACTAATTTTCTTACAAGATAGTAATGGGAAATATAATATATATAATATTTGTACTGGTAAAACGATATATCTAAAAAATTTTTTGAATGAAATTATAAAAAATTTAAAGTTGAAAAAACCTAAAATCAATAAATTAAAATTACAAACAGGAGATGTTAAAAAGACTCATGGAAGTAATAAAGAAATTACTAAATTCACTAATTTTAAACCTAGAACAAATATAAAAGAAGGTATAAAGAACTTTATTAATTGGTATGCAGATTATAATAAATAGTTTTTTATCTCAAATTGTTAAAATTATTATATCAACTTTAATTTTATCAATAATTTCAGTATCTTTATTTTACTATTATAAAAATGATAGAGATAGCACTATATCTCAAATGGATAATAAAAAAATTGTTAAAGTTCATATCAGACCACTTAAAGATAAATACCCAATTATTTTTAATGAAGCATTAGATGTAATTTTTTTTAAGAGCGTATTAACTGATAATTCTTCTCATAAAAATTTTGAAGAATATAAATTTGATAGAAATCTTGTCTTAAACTTTGATTTAGATCAATATAAAACCAATTTTAATTCTGCTTTATCTGAAAATGTATTAGATATAACTATTGAAAACCGCTTGAATGAATTAGACACATTTTATATTATTCACACAGTAAAAAATTATAGTGAAAATCTTAATTTAGAAATTTATAATAGTATAAAAAATTACATAGAACCAAAATATAAGAAATCAATATTAAAAACATTAGAAAGTTTAATTCAATTTAAAATTAATTTTTCTGATCCGATAAACAAAAAAAGAAATGAAGAAATTATAAATAAAAACAAAAATTTATTTGATGATCTTAAAAAATATGAATCTTTTACAGAAACCTTATCGCTTCTATTAATTGAAGAAACTGATGAAAACGTTCTTTTTGTTTATGATGAGTTAAAAAAATTTATTGAAAATTACATAGATTTTGGATTTGAATACAAAGTTACTGTAGAAAATTTTGATAAAGGCCGTAAAGCATTTGTAACAAATATTTCTTCTATTTTGGTAATAATTTTATCTTTATTCATAAGTTTTGTAATTTCATTTATTTTTTTTGTTTTTCGAAAAATTACTTTTGATTAATGCTAAATATTTTAGCTCCTTGGTTAATTATTCTTTTTCCAATTTTTTTAGTAACAGGGCCTTTTATACCTGATTTTGTCGTAGTTATAATCTCTTTAATTTCAATATATAAATTTAAGGAAATTTATTTTTACATTCAAAATTTAAAAATTGTTTATTATTTATATATATTTTTTTTCTTTTTATGTTTTTATTTTATATTCACTTCTTTAATTTCAATATATCCTCTTCATTCATTAGAAAGTTCATTATTTTTTTTTAGATTTGTTTTATATTCACTAGGTATAGTTTATTTTATTAATAAAAACCCAAATATTATTGTTAATAATTTATATGTATTGTTAAGTCTAATTATTATTATTCTGTTTTTAGATTCTACTTATCAATATATATTTTCTGAAAATATAGTTGGTTTTAAATCCATAAATAATAGAATAAGCAGCTTTTTTAATACTGAATTAGTGCTAGGCTCATTTACAGTAAAGTTTATTCTAATTTTGAGTATACTTTTTTTTTATAAAATAAGACATGCATTTAATTTAAAAATATTGTCGTTATTTATATTCATGCAATTTATATCTTTTCAAATTATAATATTTTCTGGACAGCGAACTTCAGCATTAGAATATTTATTTTTTCTTTTATTATGTCTATTATTTTTGAATTATAGGTTAAAAATAAAAGCTCTTTTTTTAGCTTCGATATCAGTAATTTTTATAATTTCATTATTTTTATTTAATAATTCATATGATAGGTTTTATAACTACACAATTAATCAAATAACAGTTGATAAATCTATAACATTTCCAGAAAAATACAAAAGTTTATATTTAACATCATTCAATATGATTAAGCAAAATTTTGTTTTTGGAGTTGGTCCAAAAAATTTTCGATTATTATGTGATGATATTAAATACATATCTCATCCTTACATTACAAATTATAATGAAAAATTAAAATTAGTGGAGAAATTAAAAAAAGATAAATTAAAAAAACAAAAAATTGATAATAAAATTGGTTGTTCAACACATCCTCATAACAAATACTTACAAGTATTTTCAGAAACTGGTATCCTAGGCTTTTTAAGTATATTAATTTTATTTTTATTGCTTTTTTATAGAATTATTATTAATCAGATATATAATTATAAAAATCATAACTATAATTTATTAGCAATTTCATATATTTCAATTATTGTGATTTTTTTCCCATTATTTACTAGCGGTAATTTTTTTAATAATTGGAGTAATTCGATTATTTTTTATCTATTAAGTTTTTCTATTTATATGATTTCAAAATATGAAAGAATTTAATAAAAAAATAAGTATTAATTCTAATAAATTAGAAAATTTAATTTATGTATGCGGCTCTGCTAGAAGTGGCACAACACTTCTTTTTAACCTTTTAAATACTTCAAATGAAATTCATAAGCTTCCAAGCATGACACACTTCTATTCAAATTTTATCAGAAATAATTTTTTTTTACACTACAGATTAAAACAATTGATTTATAAAAAAATGATACCATGGTTTAATGTCGAAAAAATTTGTTTGGATAATTCACTAGATTTTGAAATTCATAATAATGAAATAAATAAAGCAATTAAAAATAAAAACTTTAAAAAACTATATAAGTACTATGCTTACTTATCATTAGTTAATAAGAATTATTCTCAGATTAGACTTAACAAAATTAATTCTTGGGCGGATAAATCTAACAACTGGAGAGGTATTAATTCAATTAATAAATGGTTTCCTAAGTGTAAATTTATTTTAATAATGAGGAATCCTAAATCTGTGTTAGCCTCTCAGCTTTATAGAGACAAAATTGACCAACAATTTATAAATATTTCAGACATACAATTTATAAAATTTTTAGAAAAATGGATATTTATGAATTTAAAAATTATAAATAAATCAAAGAAGAAAAATTACAAAATTCTTTTTTTTGAAAATTTAATTAATGATACTCAAGGTGAAATAGATAGTTTATTTGAATTTTTAAATTTAAATAAAATTACAAAAAAGGCTTTAAGTGACTTTATTGAGAATTATCAAGGCAAGTCTATTTTTAAGCAATCTCAAAATAATGAAAATATTGATAAAAATACCATAAATTATTGGCAAAAAGTTTTAACAACTAATCAAGAGAATTTTATTAATATATTTATTTCATACAAAATTAATGAAAATGATATTGACAATATTATTAAAACCAAAACCTTATTTTCATATAAATTTATAAAATCTTTACTATTACTAGATTTGACTCTCATAAAAAAATTACAATTTTATTTAAAAATATTTATTATTGTTTTTTTATATAAGGCTAAGATTTTATGAATGTTTCGTAATTTTTTAATTTTTTATATTCATTATCGAAATTTTCTATTATTTTAAGTATTTCCTTATCTTTTAACTGAATTTTATATTTTTTATTTGGCATGATCTTTGAAATATAAAAAATAAATTTATCCCATCTTAATACTTTTATAATATGATGAAAAACTTGTTCAAAATTAAGTTTTTTGTTTTCAATTTTTTCTATTGCTTGCTTTTTAATTATTTCATTTTTATTCAAATTATTAATGTATATTTTAGCTATATATTTCATCAAAAAACTAAATAAAAAATTATTTAGTAAAAGAAAAATTGATTTTAGTAAGTAATAGAGAATTTTTGTTAATAATACACTAAAGTAGTTATATGAAATATTTACAACATTTTTGTTAAAGGCATTACAGTATTTTTTTTGCTTATTTGAGTCAATATTTATTAAGTCATAAAAAAAATCAAATTTTCCAAATTCCTCAAACTTAACGTATGTAACTTTCTTAAAGTATTTTTTATATTCATTTATTAAATCTGTATAACTAAAATCTTCTATAGAAAACTTATATCCAGAGATTTCATTAATATAATTATTTTTTTTTAAAAAGAATTTATTATAATTTTTATAGTAACCCTCATGAATGCAGACTTCTAAGTATAATGAATTCAAATATTCAAATGGTTTACGCAAAACTAGTAATATATGATTATCCTCTCCAAATGCTTTAAAATTTTCTTTTGCACATTTTTTCCAATAAAAGGGATCTCTTGGATTGCTCAAACTCTCCATACTAATAAAATAATTTTCTATATCAGGTGCTTTCTTTATATCATAATTAAATCGCATATTTGATTTATGTTGGCTTAAGTATTGTAAAAGTTCTTCCGAGTTATGGTAGTGATTAATTTTATTATCTTGGCAGATTAACTTCAAAACGTTTCTTTGAAAACTAGTTGTGCCAGTCTTGGCAAGCCCTATATGAATAATAGATTTTTTCATTTTTATAATTAAAAAATTATGTTAAACAATAAAAATAATCATATATCTATAATGGCAAAACAATCAATTCTTATTACAGGTGCTACAGGTTCATTTGGAGTAAAATTTATTAAAAATATATTAACTAGTGAAGAATATAACAAGGTAGTTATATTTTCTAGAGATGAGTTGAAACAATCTGAATTGCAGACATATTTTAATGATGAAAGACTTAGATATTTTTTAGGTGATGTAAGAGATTATGATAGATTAAATGAGGCACTTAAAGGCATTGATATTGTAATTCATGCAGCAGCTTTAAAACAGGTACCATCAGCCGAATACAATCCAATGGAAATAGTTAAAACAAATATTCATGGAGCTGAAAATGTAATAAAATCATCTTTAAACAATAATGTAAAAAAAATTATAGCATTATCAACTGACAAAGCTGCTAATCCAGCAAATTTATATGGTGCTACAAAATTAGTTTCTGATAAGTTATTCATTGCAGCAAATAATATAGCAGGTAGTAGAGAAACTCTCTTTTCTGTTGTTAGGTATGGAAATGTTGCAGCTTCAAGAGGTTCAATAATTCCTTTGTTTAAAAAAATAAATGAGAAGAATGATGAATCTTTTCCTATTACAGATGAAAGAATGACAAGATTTTGGATAACACTAGATCAAGGTGTAAAGTTTGTTAAGGATTGTATTAATAATATGTATGGAGGTGAGATATTTATTCCAAAGATTCCTTCTGTGAGAATTGTTGATATAGCAAAGGCTATAAATTCAAATAAAAAACTTAAAATTGTTGGTATTAGACCAGGTGAAAAACTACATGAAATAATGTTCTCAATTGATGATGCTATAAGAACTTTAGAATTTAAAAATCATTATGTTTTAATTCCTACAATAAAATTTTATGAAAGACCTCATGATTTTATATCGAACCCAAAAGGAGAAAAAGGAATTTTTGTTGATAATAACTTTGAATATTCTTCTGATAAAAATGATGTTTTTTTATCTGTAGATGAAATTAAAAATTTTATAGATACAATTTAATGCTTATTCCATATAGTAAGCAAAATATTTCAAAATCAGATATTAATGAAGTTAATAAAGTTCTTAGTTCTGCTCTAATAACCCAAGGTCCACAAAACATAAAATTTGAAAAAAAATTATCAAAATTTGTGGGTTCAAAATATACAGTAGCTGTTAATAGTGGTACTTCAGCTTTACACATAGCATGTCTAGCTTTAAATCTTAGCAAAGATCAAAGATTGTGGACATCAGCAATAAGTTTTGTAGCTTCTGCAAATTGTGCAATTTATTGTGGAGCGTCTGTTGAATTTTTAGATATAGATATTAAAACTGGATTGATTGATATTAATTTTTTAGAAAAAAAATTAATTAAAGCAAAAAAAATAAATAAACTTCCTTCAATAGTTATGCCAGTACATTTGGCTGGGCAACCTTGTGACATGTACGAAATTTGGAAATTATCGAAAAAATATAATTTTAGAATTATAGAAGATGCATCACATGCTTTAGGTGCTAAATACAAAAAAACAAAAATTGGTGATTGTAAATTCTCTGATGCGTGTGTTTTTAGCTTTCATGCTGTTAAAACAATTACAACTGGTGAAGGTGGTGCAGTCACAACTAATTTAAAAACTAATTACAATAAAATGTTGTTGTATAAAAATCATGGCATAACAAGAGAAAAAAGTAAACTTTTATCAAAAAAAAATAGTAAATTTAGCTGGTATTACGAACAACAAGTTTTAGGATTAAATTATAGAATGACCGAATTTCAGGCAGCTCTTGGGACAAATCAATTAAAGCAAATAAATTTTTTTTATAAAAAAAGAAAAATTATTTTTGATCATTACAAAGATTTTTTTATGCAAAAAATTAAAAACATCAAATTTTTATCTTTAAAAAATGATAGAACCAGCGCTTTTCATTTATTTATAGTTATTTTTAAAAATAAAATGATTAGAAACAAGGCTTATAATGAATTTTTAAAAAACGGTTACAATGTCAATTTTCATTATATACCAATTTATAAACATCCATTCTATTCAAGAAAAAAATATCCAAAACTAAATAATTCGGAAAAATATTATGAAACAGCATTAAGCTTACCTATATTTCCATATCTAAAAATTTCGAATCTAAATAATCTTAAAAAAATTCTAATAAAATATGATAAATGATTAACTTATATTTGAATCGTATAATTCATGAATTTCAAATTAAATAAAAAATTAATACTTGGAGGTGCTCAGATTGGAACTAATTATGGTATTTCAAATAATAAAACTCAAACTATATCAAATTCTAAGAAATTAATTGACTTATGTGAAACAAATAATATCAAAATCATAGATACAGCAATTGAGTATAAAACCCCTAATAAAATTATAAATTATATTGGTTTAAAAAAAAATTTTAAAATTATTTCAAAAATACCTCATCTCAAAAAAAGTCAATCAATAAAAAAATATATTAAAGAATTAGATAATAAAATTTATAGTAATCTACTTAAATATAATAAAAAAAAGTTTGAAGCTTTACTTGTTCATAACTCTAGAGATATACAAAAAAAAAATGGTTATTTAATTTATAACAAAATTTTAGATTATAAAAAAAATAATTTAACTAAAAAAATTGGTATATCAGTTTATGATAAAAACTCTTGCCTTGATATTTTAAATAAGTATGATTTTGATATTGTACAATTGCCAATAAATATTTTTAATCATTCTTTTTTAGTCGAAAAATTTTTAAATAAAATGAAAAGCAAAAATATTGAAATACATGCGAGAAGTATATTTTTTCAAGGTTTAATATTTATAAATCCAGAGAATTTAAACCCTTATTTCAATAAGGTGAAAAACAAATTCTTTGATTTTCATCAAGATTGTAATTACGATAGAATTGAAAAGATAAATCAATGCATTAAATTTTTAGATAATATTCCACAAATTGACAAATATATAATTGGTTTTAATAATGACATTCATTTGAATGAATTTTTAAATATTAAACCTAAAAAATATAATTTATTGAATTTTAAAAAATATATGATTAAAGAAAAAAAATTTACAAATCCCTCTCAATGGAAAATTTAAATTACATAAAAGATAATAGCATAGTAATATGTGACTCAGTCGATGAAACTCAATCAATATTAAATTTAAAATTAAAAAATATAAAAATTTTTACTTCATCACCAGCAGTTATATTGAAATTTAAATCTATGACAAATATTCATTATATTGAGTCAAAATGGAATAATTATAAAATTAGGGAATTTCAAAAAGATATGAAAAAAGTATCTTCTGAAATTATTTTACTTTTGAAAAATAATCGTAATTTTGAAAAAGAAGATATTTTAGCAATCTGTCAATTTATATGGCTTTTCCAAAGAAAGATTTATAAATATTCATGTATTGATGATGAAGTTTTAAGAGAAAATGTTTATTGTATTAAACATAAAGCAAAAGTTAATACTTTTGGGGACTACATAAATTTTGATTGGAAATCTCTTTTTGAGAATTATTTTTTTACAGAATTAGAGAGAGATTTTAATGATTCTAGTTGGGACAACTATAATTTAAATAAAACAGGATATATTAGAAGACTAAAAATTGCAGGTTTGGAATCTGTTTTGTATAGACTGATTATCAAATTTTGTAAAATTACTTCAAATATTTTAAAATTTAAGAAAAATATTTTTATAATTAGTGACAACCCTCTTATTATTCAAAACTCTATAAAATTCTTTTTTAAAGGTTACAGTTTGGTAATCTTAAAAGATTATAATAAAAAAAATAAAATAGATTATGATATTTCAAAAATACCTGAAGAAGTATTTAAGATTTTGGAAAATCATATTAGTAAATATTCAAAACCAAAAATTTCAAAAATAATACTATCTATTTTTAAAAATAATATTACTAAATATATGGAAGAGCATGAAACTAGGATAGAATATTTTAAAAATTACTTCAATAATTTTAGTAAATGTAAAAATCTAATTTTTAATGGAACTGTATCTAGTTTATTCGTAAATTCTGTAAGCAAAGCTGCCAGACAGTTAAATATACCTGTTTATTCGTTTCAGCATGGAGTTACACTCGAAATTGTAGAACATTATTATGATTCTTCAATTAGACATGAAGCGATTAACTCAAATATATATTTTTCATACAACGACGCAGCCAATAATGTCGTTGACCAGCTAGAATTTAAACCAAATAAATCAATTATAATTGGCTCTTCAAATAGACACAAAAGAATAGAACATTCAAAAACAAATTTAAATAAAAAGAGAGTGTTATACGTTTCAACTAATCTTTACAAAGGTAATTTAGGTTTTTTTTATAGTTATATTCATGATTTAGATCAATGTAAGAATGAAATATTTATTTTAGAAAATATTTTAAACAATATAAAATCTGAAGTTGTTTACAAAACTTATCCGGAAATTAATAGAAGATATGTAGATACTGATCCAGCAATTTTAAAATCAAAAAAATTTAACAATATAAAATTACTGCAAGAAAAGATCGATATAAGATATATAATTAAAAATTATAATATTATTATAAGCTCTGGTGCTACATCAACATTAAGTTGGTTGTTAATGTCGAATCTACCTTTAATATTTATTAATAATAAAAATAGATTACCTTTTAATCCCAAGTTAAAAGAAACATTTAAAGATTGCTTATTTTATTTCGAAATTGATGAAATTGATATTTCAAAAAAAATTAAAAATTTGTTAGATAAGCAAATCGACGAAATATTACATTTGTGGAATATGAAAAAACAAAAAAGAGATTTATTTATAAAAAAATATATTTTTTCAGAAAATAATAAAAAGTTGTATAATGTATTATCACATGAATCTCTGTAATAATAATATTAAATATATTTTATCTGATTTTTTTTTATTACTATCACATGACCCTGTTTAACTCATAATTAATAAATTAGCCAAATTCACGATATTTTATTGAATAACTAGAAAAAAATAGATATCAAATGACTCAATTTCTTATTCAAAATTTAAAAAAAAATAACTAAAATGTTATATTTAATAAAAAAAAACTATAACGGGCAATTATAATGATTGATAGAGGTTTTACTAGTTTTCAAGAAATTTATAGATTAGCTAAAAATAAGAAAATAGTATTTTTTGGTGCAGGAAGTGTTGCTAAAAAAACAAAAAGAAAATTAATTGATTTCAAATTATCAATCATACTTGATAATAACCCCAATGATTGGGGTGGTGAAAGTATGGGTTTAAAAATATTAAATCCAAATTTTATTAAATCAAATGAGTTTAATAAAAATAATTATTTTATTATTATTTGTACTACATCTTTTATATCCGTTTCAAATCAACTTACTAATTATGGTTTAATTTCAGGTAAAAATTTTATAGTCAGCCCATTAATGAATGATTTAAGGATTATTTATGATTTAGAGAGTATTAATAAAAAAATATTATTTACAAGCGGTTTGCCAGCAGAAAATTCAAAAGAATATGGAGGCGGTATTTATGAGCTTGACATAAAAAAAGATAAATGGAAATACAAAAAAATTTACAGTGGTACTTGTTACGGTGTAATTAAAAATAAAAATAAATATATAGCTGTTGATGATAAAAAAGGTTTAATTTCTTTTGGAAAAAATTATAAAATTACACAATCTCAAAAGTTTAAAATTGGTACCAGAGCTCACGGTATTGCATATTCAGATAAGTTTGAAAAATATTTTGTTGTTGCCAGTCTACTAGATAAAATATTAATATTTGACAAATCATTAAACTATTTAGACGAAATAAATATATCAAATAAATACGAAAAAAATAAAGAATTAGCACATCATTGTAATGACATTTGTATTGTTGAAAATAGTTTGTACGTTTCAATGTTTTCTTATTCTGGAAATTTTACAAATGATATTTTTGATGGAGTAGTATTGGAAATAGATATTGAGACTAAAGAAATTTTAAGACCTGTGATAAGCAACCTTTGGATGCCCCATAATATTTCTTATATTGGTGGTAATTTAACAGTTTTAGACTCTTTAAGAGGTGGTTTAAGACAAAATAATGCTCAAGAAATTGGAATCTTCCCCGGTTTCACAAGAGGCTTGGATTTTGATGGAACTTTTTTTTACATTGGTCAAAGTAGAAATAGAAATTTTAGTAAGACTTTTGGTGTTTCTAAAAATATTTCAATAGATACTTCAATAATAATATTCGACCCAATTACAAAAGTATCACGTAGTATTTTTTTACCATCAAAATTATCAGAAATACATAGTATTTTACTAATATAATGAACGTAAAAAAAAATTTTGTAGTTTACATCTCTACTGAGCACAAAGCACTTCTTGTATCAATGTGTGAAATTCTTGAAAAAAAATATAACTGCAATGTTATCATAATTGCAAGAGATAAATATGTAAAAAAATTTATATCAAAATTTAGAGAATTTAAGGATACTGATATTGTATTTAATGATTACAAAATAAGTATTGATGAAAATGACATAATAAAAAAATCTTCATTTATTGAAAAAAAATATAATTTTAATTTTGCTATGGCAATATTTGAGGACAGAGGTTTGGGTCAAGGTTATCTTTTCAATGTGAGTAGGCATCCACATATAGGAAAATCAATGTGGTCACACGAAAAAAAAATAAAATTTATTCTAGAAGATTTTTTAAAATTTGAAAAAATCCTTCAAGATTCAGATGTTTACATAGGAAGATGGGCAAATAAGTTAGTTTCATCAATTATGGATTATAATAATAAAAAATATTTTTGTTTGGCTAGTGTTAGATTAGGAGATAGAAGATTTTGGAGTGATGATAATTATATAACTAGTTCAATCTTAATAGAAAATATTAAAAAAATAAAATCTCAAGATTTATCTAATTATAAAGAGATTGATTATAAGGTCGATAAATTTACAAAAAAAGCTAATACAAATCTAAAATTTAATTATATTTCTTCATTCAAAGAATTTTTAAAAATATTTTATAAAAACACTAAAAGTTTAATAAGAAGAAATTATAAAAAAGACTCTTATGGATATTTAGGTTGGGCTAAACCAGCCTTCAGAAGAGTTAATAATTATAGATTTATTAAAAAAATAGGAAAGAAACCTAAAGATTTAAAAAAATATGATATTGTTTATCTAACTCTACATTTAGAGCCAGAAGTTTCTACTTTAGCCTTTACACCAGAATTTAATAATTCAATGGAAATAATTGCAAATATATCTAAGTGCATTCCCACCTCATCTGTTCTTGTTGTTAAAGAGCACATTCACAGTTATGGTGTAAGATCTAAGTCATATTATAACCTAATAAATAAAATTGGGAATGTTTTTTGGTCATACCCGGATATTGATTCTTTTGAATGGTTAAGAAATTCAAAAGTCATAGTATCAATGACAGGAACTGTTGGTTTTGAAGCTGTTTATTTTAAAAAACCAGTAATATCTTTTGGTAAGCATCAATTAATTAATCATCTTGATACGGTATTTTATTGTAACAATTATTTTGACTGCAAAAATGCTATAAAAAAGATATATGAAAATTCTTTAAATGATAAAAATTTTGAACATTCTAAAAAAGTACTTTCAAAAACTCAATATGAAAACTCCTTTGATCTTGATGGTCATGCAGAGACAAAAAATTCTTCAGAATTAGTTTTAGACATTGCAAAAAAAGCTTTAGAAAATTTATTTAAAAATTTTTTTTAAAAGAATGAAGAATTATTTATTTATAGTTAGAGCTTTTAATGATGTTGATCATTTTACACCAATAATAAGTAAGTTATTAGAATTAAACAAAGTTAATGTTTATTTTTACTCTAGTACACCGATTGAATTTCATAAAAATGATGATAATATTAAATTTTTAAAAATAAACTATAATTTAGATTTAAAATATATCTACAATAATAATCAAAAAATAATTATTTTACTTGAAAAAATCTATATTAAATTATGGTTTTTTTTCAAAAATAAAAATTTAAATCGCATTTTCAGTATCATAAAAAATAAAATATTTAGAATTATTTACAAAATTATTTTAAATTATTATATAAAAAATGATCAGTGGATTAACAATCTTTTTAAGGAAACAAATCCTGATATCATTTTTTATGATTGGACTTCTCCAAATAAATTTCCTTATTCAAAAATTTCTTTAAAAGCAAAATCTATATCAATCCCATTGGTTTCATTGCCTCATGGATTAGGACCTTTTATTAATAATAATATTGTTTCAGCAGAATATACTTTGAGAAGTAAAAAAAACAAAAAAAGAATAATGGAAAACACCATTAATGATATTTTTTTTGATTGGTATATTGTACAAAATAATTTTTTAAAAAATAGATTAGAATTTGAAGGCTTAGATTCAGTAAAAAGTACTGACCAAATATTGGTATTAGGATCTCCTAGATATGAAAAAAAATGGATTGAGACAAAGGTAAGGTTTCAAAAAAAATTTCAATTTATGAACAACAGTAAAGATATCAAAGTTGTAATATTTCCTAATAAATTGCAATACAAGGGTGATGTAGATTCTATAAAAAAAATAATAAGCCATTGCAGTAAATTAACCAAAAATATTGTCATCAAACCACATACAAGAGGAATGAAAATTGATTTCATTTCTAATATAATCAAGCAAAACAATATAAAAGTTGTTTATGACTCTTATAATAGTTCACAATTGATTGAATGGTCAGATTTAAGTATTATGTGGGGTACAAGTATTGGTTTGCATGCTTTATCATTAAATAAACCAATAATTGTTCCTATATTTGCTCAGTATGATCAAAAAACAATTTATGAGCATTTTTCTAAAGTAATTATAGCAAAAGATGTTTATGAATTAGATAAAAAAATTAAAAATTTCAAAAAATATAAGTTAGAATTCAATAATGATTTAGGTATAAAAGAAATATTAAAAAATTCAGTATATTATAATAATCGTTCAAGTGTATTAGAGTATATAAACTTTTTTGAAAAAATTGTTAAATAAAATGGATACAACTATTTATAAAAAAGCAAATAGTTTTAATAATTTTGTAAATAAATTTGATAGAAAAGATTTTGTTATAAAAAAAATTAAAAAATGTTGTGATCAATTTACTAATGATAAAATAATCAATGCCATAAATATCGACCTTTTTTTTTCAGAAGATAAAAAAATTTTTACTTTAGATGATAATATTATTGAAGAGATTTATAGGTTAGATGATAAAGATTTATATGATTATTTAAAATATAGATATTCTTATCAGGTTTTTCCTAAAAAAAAAATACTCTCGCAATATCCACCTACTATACAAATTGAAACAACTTCAATATGTAATTATAGATGCATTTTTTGCTATCAAACTGATTTAAAATTTTCAAATAAAAAAAATGGATACATGGGTCAAATGAGTATGGAATTATTTAAAAAAATAATAGATGAGTTGTATGGAAAAATTCAATCAATAACTTTTGCCTCAAGAGGAGAGCCAACTTTAAATAAAAACTTTTCAGCAATGATGGAGTATACTAAAAATAAATTTCTAGCATCTAAATTAAATACAAATGGTTCTTCACTAAATAAAAAAAATATTGCTTCTATTTTAGATTCAAATATTCAAACTATAGTATTTTCAATTGATGCTGCATCTGAAGATGATTATAGTTTTTACAGAGTGAATGGAAACTTTAAAAAAGTTCTAAATAATATTAAACTTTTTAATGAAATTAAGAAAACTGATTTTCCAAATTCTAAAATAATAACTAGAGTTTCTGGAGTGCAATATAGCAACAAGCAAGATTTTAATGAAATGGAAAAATTTTGGGGAAATATTGTAGATCAGGTTAGTTTTGTAAAATATGTTCCCTGGGAAAATGTATACACTTCAACAAAAAAAAATATGTCAGAAAGTTGCTCAGATTTATGGAGAAGAATGTTTATATGGTGGGATGGTAAAGTTGGAGCTTGTGATGTAGATTATATGACTAAGTTATTTGATCTTAATGTGAATTATCAATCTATTAAGTCTATATGGAATAGTCCTACGTACAATACAATTAGACATAAACATTTATCAAAAAAAAGAAATTGTTTAGAACCTTGTTCAAAGTGTGTTGTTATCTAAATGATATATTCAATTATTATTGGAAGAAAGGGCAGTAAAGGTTTTAAAAATAAAAATAATTTCTTAATAAATAATAAGCCAATTTGCTGGTATCCAATGAATGCTGCAAGTAAATCAAAAAAAATTACAGCAAACTTCGTTTCAACTGATGATAAAAAAATAAAGGAAGTTGCTAATAAATTTAAATTTAATATTATTAATAGACCAAATTATTTGGCAACTTCTGGAGCACTTGGAGATGATGTTTTTGTTCATGGATATAAAAAAATAAAAAAATTATACAGGGATATTAAATTTTTAGTTTTGTTGTTTTGCAATGCACCTACTGTTAATTCAAAAATGATTGATAAAGCAATAGATATGTTAAACCAAAATCCCAATGCAGACTCAGTTGTGTCAGTTAGTAAGTATAATATGTTTAGCCCTATTAGGGCAAGAAAATTAGATAAATTTGGATATTTAAAACCATATATTGATTTCAAATATCATCCCAATAAAAGAACATTAAATTGTGACAGAGATTCTCAAGGTGATGTTTGGTTTGCTGACGTAGCTCTTTCAGTTGTTAAAGCTAAAAATTTAGATAATATAGATGATGGTTTTTTACCACAAAGATGGATGGGTAAAAAAATTTTGCCAATCTACAACAACGCAGGTCTTGATATAGATTTTGAATGGCAAGTGGGTCAATTAAAATGGTGGATAGATAATAATGAATGATGTAAATTTAAAAGGAATTGTTACTGGAGCTGGGAAAGGTATTGGATTCTCAACTTGTAAACTTTTTTTAGAAAAAAATTATAAAATTATTGCAATCACAAGATCAAAATCAATTAAACTTAATAATCTAAAAAATAAATATAAGTCAAACTTAGAAATTTATTATGTAGACTTAACAAAATTTGATGCTGTTTCCTCAATTTGTAAAGTGATATTTAAAAAAAATAAAAATATTAATTTCTTAGTTAATAATGCAGGAGTAAGGTTTAGAAAATCATTCGAAAGTACAAGTCTAAACGATATTATGCATGTGTTTAATAACAACATACTAAGTCAATTAAACCTCACAAAAAATTATTTATTAAATATTAACAAACGAAAAAACAATAGTATCGTCTTTATTAGTTCCATTGTTGGCCCAAAAGGTTTTAAAGATTTGTCAGTTTATGCAGCAACTAAAGGAGCTATTGAATCTTTCTCTAGATCTTTAGCAATAGAATATTCATCAAAAAAAATAAGAATAAATTGTATATCACCTGGTTTTATAAATACCAGTTATGCCAGTAATTTTAAAAGAAATAAAAAAAAATTGTATAATTGGACTATTGAGAAAACTCCAATGAATAGATGGGGTGAGTCAAATGAAATTGCTAATGTAATCGATTTTTTAGTTTCAAATAAAAGCAGTTATATTACTGGTGAGAATATTTTTGTTGATGGAGGATGGGTAGCTAGTTGAATAATAAAAACTATTTTTTAACATCTTATCTTTTTATCTTTAAAATTATAATTAACAATGTTTAATAAATCTTTTAAAGTCAGTAAATTTATATTAATTAAGTTTTTATGAAAATTATTGGATTAATCCCTTGTAGACTTAATTCAAAAAGACTTCCTGGAAAGGCTTTGCTTGAGATTGATGGATTACCAATTATTGTACATACCGCAAAAAGAGCTTTACTGTCTAAATCGTTGAATGAAGTTTATGTTTGTACTGATAGCAAAGAAATAATCAATATTTGTAAAAAAAATAACATAAAAACCATTAAAACTTCATCTAAATTTAACAATGGTACTGAAAGGATTGCATCAGTTGCAAATAAATTTAATTGCAAACTCATTGTTGATATACAAGGTGATGAGCCACTAATTAATCCAAACTACATTGATCAAGTTGTAAAATTTCACATAAAAAATAAAAATAAACCTGATATAATTATTCCAACTATTGAAATACCTTATGACTCAAATAAAAGTATTGTAAAAGTGGTTCATTCTAAATCGAATAGAATTCTTTATTTAACAAGAGCGAATGTTCCTTACAGATTTAAGAGTGTTATAACTTCTGTAAAAAAACATTTGTCTGTAATTTCATTCACTCCTTATGCTTTGAAAAAATATGCAAAATTAAAAGAAACTTTTTTAGAGTCCGTAGAAGGAGTCGAATTGTTAAGAGCTATTGAAAATGATTTTAAAGTCTATACTGTTCCATTGAAGGGTGATTCATTTTCCATTGATCTAAAAGAGGATTATACGCGTGCTTTAATTTATATGCAAACAGATAAATTTAGAAAAAAATATTAATGTTCGCCTCATTAAATGCTGAATACTATAATGCATCTTACCCAATTATCATATCTGAAAATTCACTTTCTAGCCTAAATATATATCTAAGTGAAATTAAGAAAAAAAATATTTTTTTAATAATAGATAGTAAATTTAAAGATAATAATTATCATCCATCCAAAACATTAACTAAAATTATTAATAATTATAATAAAATTTTTATAAGTGGAGGTATTAAATCAAAATCTTTAAACCAATTAACTAAGATTCTTTTTCATTTATCAGAAACAAATTTAACGAGAGATAGTTATATAGTAGCAATTGGTGGAGGTGTAATTGGCGATATTGTTGGTCTGGCAGCATCAATATACTTGAGAGGACTTAAGTTAATACACGTTCCAACTTCTACTACTTCTATGTTAGATAGTTCTATTGGTGGAAAAACAGGACTTAACATATTTGATAAAGTTAATATGATAGGTACATATTATCATCCAGAAATGGTTTTCATTGACACGAGATTTCTTTATACCCTTAATAAAAGAGATTTTAGAGCAGGTATTGCAGAGTCAATTAAAAAATCAATTATATCAGACAAAATTTTTTTTAATTATTTAGATGTTAATAGTGATAAAATAAATAATTTAGAATTTGAAAGTATTTTTTATCTTATAAAAAAATCATTAGAAATTAAGTTAATGCACACTAGACAAGATATGTTTGAAAAAGCTAAAAGATTATTTTTAAACTATGGGCATACATTTGGACAATCATTAGAGTCATATTATGGAATCGATCAAAAATCTCTAAGGCATGGTGAGGCAGTTAGTCTTGGATGTATATGTGCATCTTATATGGCCTGTGCATTAAATAAAAAAGTAGATAAAACTATAATCTCTCAACATAAATCAATATTCAGTAAATTTAATTTACCAGTTCATATAAATGAAATTAAAAGTTTAAAAAAACCCAAAGTAAATATATTATTTAATTTAATTAATAATGATAAAAAAAAAATAATTACTGGCAATAGATTTATTTTATCTGAAAAAATTGGAGAAGCAAAAGTAGTTACTATCAGTAATAAGAAATTAATTATTAGTTCCTTTAATAAAATTTTAGAATAATAAACGACATCTATATGTTGAGTAAAAAAAGTATTGTTAAGTTATTTAATAATTTTCTAATTGATATTAAGCAGATAAATGAAAATTATTTTAATAATTTCAAAATAAATGAAGTTGAAAAAATTGATAAACCATTAATTCTAATTTCTCAAATCCAGAGATCTGGAGGAACATTATTAAATCAATTATTTGATAATCATTTTGAGATGTTTGTTTATCCATGTGAATTAATGATTGGAAAACCTAAGTGGCTCTGGCCTGTTAATCTTAATAAAATGTCTATTTCAAAAGCCTTCAATTTTTTATTTAGTCATTATTTATCCGACTATATTTTAAATGGTTATTATAATGAGGGAGTAAAAAAAAATAAATACGAATTTAATTTAATTAGAAGAAGACAAAAAATTATTTTTTATAAATTAATGAAAAGCTCTTACAATTTGTCTAATAGAGAAATTATAAACATATATTTTACATCATTTTTTAATTCATTATTAAATTATCAAATCAATACTGAGCAAAAATATATTATAGCCTTTGTTCCTAGATTAATTATGTACTCTGAGTCCGTAGAGAATTATTTAAAAGATTATAATAATGGTAAGATAATTAGTATAATTAGAGATCCAGTCAATTGGTATCTTTCTGCAAAAAGGCATGGAAATCAATATAAGGATATAGAATATTCAATGAAACTGTGGAATAATTGTTTTGACTCAATAATTTCAAATAAATATAAATTTAAAAATCGTATGAAAATAATTTTATTTGAGAACTTACTAAGTAACACAGAATTGATTATGAAAGATTTATCTAATTGGCTCGAACTTAATTGGGATAAAAATTTATTAACTCCAAGTTTTTTCGGAAAACCAATCAAAGCAGATAGTAGTTTTCAAAATACAAAAATAGGAGTAATAAAAGAACCACTAAATAGAAATATAGAAATTAATTTAAAAGAAATAAATTTAATAAAAAATTTAACAAAAAATAGGTATGAAAAATTTAAAGAAAAAAACTTTAATTAAAACAACTACCATTAAGACAAATATTTATACTGATTTAATAAGAACAAATTTAAGAAATAAAAATAGATCATATAATAAAATTTTTTTAGATAAAAATGAAAATTTAGATTTGAAACTACAAAAAATAATTAAAAATATTTTATCTAAAATTGATATAAAATTACTAAATGCTTATCCAGATTTATCTAAATTATTTAAAAAAATTTCACTATTCCACAAAATTAATTCTGATAATATTTACATAGGTGCGGGTATAGATGTAATTTTAAGAGGCTTTTTTGAATTATTTATTAAAAAAAATGATTTGATTATTCTAATTCGGCCTACTTTTGCTATGTATGAAATATATGCTAAGATTTTTAAAGCAAAAGTCAAATTTGTTGATTATGAATACACATTACTTGGTCCGACTTTAAATTTAAAAAAAATATATAATTTAATTAATAATCATAATCCTAAAGCACTTTTCCTTGCAAATCCAAATAGTCCAACTGGAACAGTTATAGAAAATACAAACTTAATTAAAATTATTAAATTATGTAAAAAGAAAAAAGTTTTATTATTTTTGGATGAAGCTTATTATTTGTTTTACAATAAATCATATATAAATAATATAAAAGAATTTGATAATTTAATTGTTGCGAGAACTTTTTCTAAAGCATGGGGTTTAGCAGGATTACGCATAGGCTACGCATTAGCAAATAAAAAAATTATAGATAAATTTAATTCTGTATCACCAATGTATCCAGTTAATTCTGTTGCTATATATGTTGCAGAAAATCTATTAAATTCTTATTCAGATATAAGACAAGTTGTTAACCAATTAATAGAATCTAAAAAATATTTTTTAAAAGAATTATCATCATTGGGTTATAAAAGTTATGAGACATATGGTAATTTCTGTAATGTTGATTTTAATGGTAATGAAAAAAATATTTTTAATAAAATTAGTAAGAAATTTATTTATAAAAGAAGCTTCTCTCATAAAAGTATGATCAATTATTCTAGATTTTCACTTACAGATAAAAAAAATTTTAAAAAAATTATAGAACTTATAAAATGAATAAAAAAAAATTTATTTTTTTTATTAGATCTTATAATGATATAGATCATACAACTCCATTGATAAACTATCTTTCTGATTTTTATAGTTTAGAAGTCTTTTCTAAAGTAAACTTAAATAGATTAAAACCAAACGAAAATATAAATTATTTAAATTCAAAAAATATTAAAGTAAGATATTTATTTGACAATACAACTAATTATTATGATAATATTTTAGAAACCATATTTCAATTTATTTATAAATTGAATAATTTATTAAATCCTAATGAATTTTTACAAAAATTTTTTAATGTTTCTCTAAAATTTATTCAAAAAAAAATAGATATAAACTTAAATAATAAAAAAAATTGGCATCTGAATATCTTTAATAGTAAAAATATTAGATGTATATTTTTTGATTGGTCAGATATAAATTCTTTTCCATATGTAAATATAGTAAAGTACGCTAAAGAAAGGAATATACTAGTAATTGGAATTCCTCATGGTATTGAAGTTTTTACAAATGAAAATATTGTAAATAAAAAGACTACATTAAAAAAAAAATTTTTAAATAACAATGTTAGTTATAAGTTTGACTATATCTTTGTTCAAAATCAGATTGGGAAAAAAACTTTTATAAAACAAAAATTTAAAAGTGAAAAAATTCAAATTTTAGGATCTACAAGGTATGATAAGCATTGGATAGAAATAATTAATAAAAATTATTATAAGTATGAAACTTTATTAAAAAATTATTTTAAAGATAATCAAAAAATAAACGTAGTTATTTTTTTAAATAAACTGCATTACAATGTAAATAAACAAATGCTTTTAAAAGCAATTAACGATCTTTCAAATATTGAACATATTAATTTAATCATTAAACCACATACAAGAGGTATGAGAGTGAATTTTTTCAAAATAGAAAAAAAAAATAAATCTAGGATTAAAATTGTAAATAATAATATACCTTCTTATGCATTATCAAAATGGTGCCATCTTGGTATAGTATGGGGAAGTAGTATTGGTATACAATTAGTATTTGATAATAAGGAACTTATTTATCCTAAATTTCTTCATACAAATGAGACAATTTATGATGAATATTTAAAAAAATGTATTGTTAGTAGTCCTAAAGAAATGGTAGAAAAAATTAATTCTTTTAATTTAAAAAATAATAATTCTTATAATTTTGAACAAAGAAAAATATTTATGAATGAAATTGTTAACTCTGATAAAATTCAGCCATTAATGAGGCATTTGAATTTTTTAAATGAATTATTAGATGAAAAAAAATAAAAATGTGCTTGTAATAGGTGGATCGGGTTTTCTCGGCTCAAATATTTTAGAAATTTTATATGAAAGAAAATATAATGTTACTAATTACGATATTAATCCTCCTAAAATAATTAACAAAAATATTAAATTTATAAAAGGAAATATCGAAAATAAAGTTAAATTATTTGCTGCCATGAAAAATCAAGATATAGTTTATCATTTAGCTAGTATAGCAGATATAGAAGAAAATATTAAAAATCCATTTAAGGCATTAAATATAAATATTATTGGAACTTTAAATATTATCGAGTCAATAATAAAAAATAAAGTTAAAAAATTACTGTATGCATCAAGTCTCTATGTTTATAGTAATAAAGGGTCTTTTTATAGAATAGCTAAACAAACTTGTGAAAATATTATCGAAGAGTTTGCAAAAAAAAATCAATATGAATTTATAAATTTAAGATATGGCTCATTATATGGCAAAAGATCTCAAGAATGGAATGGGCTTAACCAATATATACGTCAAATCTTAAAGAATAAAAAAATCATTTATTTTGGAGATGGTAATGAAAGAAGAGAATATATACATGTAATTGATGCAGCGAAGATGACTGTAGATTTATTAAATAAAAATTATAAAAATTGTCCAATCACTATTACCGGAAATCAAACCTTTACCTCTAAGGATATTTTACATCTCATATTTGAGATCATGGGATATAAAAAAAATATAGTTTTTAAAGATAACACAAAAGAAGACAATGCACATTATAGTATTACTCCATATAGATATACTCCAAGTATCTCAAAAAAATTGATTTCAAATGAAACATTAGATATCGGCGAGGGAATATTAGAAATTATTGATGAAATTAATAATATAAAAAAATGAATTTTGTTAAAAATTGGTTTATATATAGAAAAAATATTGGTCTAAATTATCGCGATATATCAATACTAATTTCACTTTCGCTTTTGTCAACAATTACAGAAGCTTTTGGAATAAGTATTTTTTTTCCAATATTTCAATATTTGAGATTTGATGGTGATATTAACTTATTGTCAGAACAATCAGAAATTTGGATCTATATTGTTGATGCTTACAAGTTTATTAATATTGATATCAATCTATCTATTTTATTAATTACAGCTTTTATTTTATTTTTTTTAAGACAGCTTTCATTATATGCTCGTGCAAATTATAGAGCTTTTGTGGCATTTAACTTGCAATTAAAATTAAAACAAAATTTGTTCAATAAATACTTTTTAGTAAAAAATTCATATTATGATAACAATCCCATTGGGAGTTTTACAAATACATTGACCAGAGAGGCAGTTGACGCTGTGAATGGTACACTGAGTCCAATTGATATAGTATCTTTTGTTATTATGGGTCTAGTTTATCTATTAATGTTATTTTTAATGACATGGCAGGTAACAATCTTTGGAGTTATGGTTCTTGCTTTGGCGAGTATAATACCAAGAATTTTTATAAAAATGAGTGAGAAAAATAGTCGCTTGCAAACAAAAAATAATGAAAATTTAATAGCATATTTAGTAAATAGATTAAAATCTCCAATACTAATTAAGTTATCAGGTATTAACTTTTTAGAGAAAAATAATTTCTCATTAATTTTAAAAAAACAATTTAGATATTATTTTAAAGCAGCAATTTTGATGAACAGTACACAAATGTTTTTGGAACCAATAGTTATATTATTGAGTTTATTTTTCTTATATTTCTCAGTAACATTCCTTAATTTTTCGGTAGAATTGATTGGATTATATATGATTGTTGCTGTGAGAATGCTTCCTGTAACAAAAGGTTTTTTGGGATCAGTACAAAGATTAAAATCTAATATTGGAGCAATTGAAATAATTTTAAGTAGACTAAAAAATATGCATCTAAATGCTGAAAAGGATAAGGGAGTTGAATCATTTCCAAGTAAATTAACCAAAATAAGTTTTTCTAATGTTGATTTTAAGTATTTAACGAAACAAAATTACACATTAAAAAATATTAATGTTGATTTTATCTCAAATAAAATTAATTTTTTAATAGGGCCATCAGGGAGTGGTAAGTCAACACTTATTGATTTGATACCAAGATTAAGAGAAATAGATAATGGCAAAATAATATTTAATAGCAAAGATATTAAAGATATTAAATTATTAAATTTAAGAAAAAATATCACTTATGTTTCACAGCAGAATAATATATTAAATATTTCCATCAAGGACTATTTAAAATTAGAAAATAAAAATATAACAGAAGGAGATATCTTAAACATATCCAAAAAAACTGGTATTCATGACTTTATTGATAATTTAGAAAGTAAATATGAAACTAAAATCAACGATAGTAATACTAACTTATCTGGTGGGCAAATACAGAAAATAGATATAACGAGAGCTCTTATTAATGATTCAAAAATTATTATATTAGATGAACCAACTAATAATTTAGATGTACCTTCATCTAAAAAGTTATTTACATTGTTAGATAAAATTTCATCTTTAGGAAAAATTATAATTGTAATTTCACACTCATTAAGTTTTTTACCAAAAAATTCAAATATTATTTTAATAGAAGATGGTAGAATTGTAAAAAACTCCTCTTATGAAGAAATGCTAGAATCAAAAAATTGGTTTTCTGAACATATAAGTATTTAATGATATTATTTTCAGAAGAACTGGGTTGGAAAAAAAAAATAACTCAAAATAAAATAATTTATTTTTCGGGATATTTTATTAATGACAGTGAAGATGAAATTTTAAAAAAAATAATTTATATTATTGATAATTATGGTCCTAAAAGTAACGAACTTATAAAATATGTTAATAATTTAAATGGTAATTTTGGAATTATATTTTCTTTTAAAAAGAATTTTATTGCTATAACTGATAGAATAAATTCAAAAAAAATTTATTATTTTCAAAAAAATAATCATTTTATAATTTCCAATAACCCAAATTTAATAATAAAAAATCAGATATTCAAAAAATATTATAGTTATAATTATGATGCTATTTTAGAAATAGCTATGTCAGGATACGCTATAGATAATGAAACCATTATAAATAATTTATTTAAATTAAGACAATCAGAAATATTTTTTTTTGACAAAGAAATTTATAGACTAAATTATTTCAAATTTAATAATCAACCTTTGTATAGAAGTAAAAGCTTAACTTTTTTAAGAAAAAAATTTAATGAAATTTTACTTAATAATATTGAAAATATAGTATCGCGAAGCGATTCTAGAGAGATAGTATTATCTATAAGTGCTGGAAAAGATTCAAGATTGTTAAGTGCAGCTTTTAAAAAAATTGGATATAAAAATCTTAAACTTCTTTCATATGGTCATCCTAATGCATTCGAATCAAGGACTGGAAAAAAAATTGCAGAAAAATTGGATTATCAGTTTGTGCAAATACCAATAACAATTAAATCACAAAAGGATTTTTTTCGCTCAACAGTATTCAATGAGTATAAAGAAAAAACAAATACTTTTAGTTCTATGACATTTCTACAGGATATTTCTTCTTTTTATTATGCAAAAAAAAGTAATCTTATTCATAAAGACTCAATAATTGTTAATGGAAATGGAGGAGATTTTTTAAGTGGAGGACATTTAATTAATGTAAACAACTATAAAAATACAATAAAAAGTTTTATTGATAAACATTATACATTATGGAAAGTTTTAAGAAATGATAAAAATGATAAAAAAATTTTAAATAAACTATCATTGCAGCTTAATTATTATCAAAATTATAAAGAAATTAACAAAAATGAATATTCATATATTTTAGAGTTTTTAAATAGACAATGCAACTATGTAATAAATATGCAACATTCTTACGACTTTTTAAAACTAGATTGGAGGGTCCCTCTTTGGGATAATAACATAATAGATTTTTGGCTTTCAGTTGATCAAACATTAAAAATAAATCAAAATTTATATAATCAAATTATTTTTTCAAATAATTGGTCTAATTTATTTTCAACTATTGATATTAATAATCCAAAAAGTGAAATCTTTCCTAGGTGGTTAATTCCATTAAGAAATTTATCTAAACTATTTTTTATATTTTTAGGTAAAGATAAATGGAGGCAATATCACCAAAATGTATTTTGGTATTTTTTAGATGATGCTAAAAATATGGCATTAAATCCATACCTAAAAGTTTTATTTGATTTAAGAGGTCAAAGAAATGATTTTTCATGGATTGCAGAGGATTATTTACAGTCATTAGGGATTAAAAATTTTATAAAATGATTAATTTTAAAATTATATCAATAAATAATATTAATCAATTAAAGTATTTACAAAATTTTGAAAAAATAAATTATAGAAATAAATTTATATTAAGTGCAGAATTAAGTTATAATCTTAAAATTAAAATATTATGTCATATTAAAAATAATGAAATTTGTAGTTGCTTGACTTATTTCATCAAAAATAAAAAAATTTTAAATTTTAAAAATACTTTTTTTTACAAAGATGATACTTTTAAAGAAAAATTATTGATATTTTTATTAAAGAAATACAAGAATCATTCGATGGTGATATTTGATAAACACAAATTGAATCAAAATATTGAAGAGAAAGTTGTAAATATAAAATTAAAGATAATTGATAATTATAATGAGCAATGGGACTCTATACCTAGCAAGACTAAAAATATGATTAGGAGAGGATACAAACATAAAGTTAAAATTATTCAAGATAGTAAATACTTAGAAGATTTTTATAATATTTATTATTCAAATATGCTTAAAAAAAAAATAATGCCCCACACATATGACTTTTTTAAAAATTTATTTGAGCAATATAATAATAAAATATTTTTATTTGTTAGTTTAGATAAAAATCAAGTAACAGGAGGGGTAATTCTAGTTTTAGAAAATAATTACGCCCATTATCCTTTTCATAGTAGCTTAACAAATTATAATAAATATTCCATAAACGATTTATTAATATGGGAAATAATTAAATTTTTACAAAATAGAAATATAAATTATTTTGATCTTGGTGAGGCTACAATAAATTCAGGAGTTTATAAATTTAAAAAAAATTTTGCAAAAAACAATATGATTCAATATATTTATAAAAATCAATTAACAAATAGACGAAACTTTATATATAAACTTATAGATTATATTTTTTCAAAAAAAATATTTTTTTTATTATATAAATTTAAATTTCCAATTAAACTTTTACTTAAAAATTATAAAACAAATAGTTTAGGTATATAGTGAAAATTTCAAAGTATAGACCAGAATTTGTTTTATTTGATAATATAAATATAGATTTTAATAAAAAAAATCATAAGAATTATAACTACTTTTCTTCTGGTAAATCGTGTATCGATTATTTATGTAAATTTTATAAATTGCAAAATAAGAAAATAGTAATTCCATCCTATATTTGTACAGATGTTATTGAAGTTCTGAGATATAATAAATGTAAAATCATTTTTGCTGACGTAGATATTAAAGATCTTAATATTTCGACTAAATCTTTAAAAAATATATTAAACACGAATCATGATATTTTTGCAGTTTTAGTTGCTTCATTATACGGAAATCCATGTGATATAATAAATATTAGTGATATTTGCAAAAAAAGAAATTTGTTATTAATAAATGATTGTTGTCAATCTTTTGGAGCTAAAATTAATGATATATATATTACAAATTTTGGAAATGCTTCTTTTTTTTCTTTTTCTCCAGGTAAAAATTTATCAGGATTTGCTGGCGGATATTTGTTTTCAAATGATATAAATTTTAAGTTAATACATAAATTTAATAATAATAGTTATTTTATCCTTACTTTTATAATTTTTATTTTAAATAGGATCTTAATTGATAAGCTATACACATTCAAAATTGGATTTATATTTTCATTTATTAAAAAAAAATTTTTCAACAATGAAATAGATTATTTATCTAATCTCAACTTACCTAATTGGGTAAAAAACTATAACTTAAAACTTATTAATAGGCAAGAAACTGGAAAGTTTAATTATAAAAATGATTATATATTGAGTTTTCCTTCTAACAAATATTTTAAAATAATAAAATCTATAAGAGGAGAGAATGTATCATTTCGCTTAATTTTATTTTTTTATAAGATTGAGCATAAAAAAAACTTTACTGATTACCTTCAATCAAAATCTATTTACTATTCAACTGGATATAAGTCATTTTCTAATCAAAAAATTGATGGTATCAGAATTGATAATTTAATATTAAATATTCCAATAGATAAGAATATTAAATTAAGAAATTATTTATCTAAATGTATATTAGAATGGTTAGATGTTAATTAATTTAAATATTAGAAATAATCCTTATTGGTATTCAATTTTATTATCAGAAGGATTTTTTATCAACAAATCAAATAAATACGATATATTGATTACCGACTTTTCTAACAAAATCCCTAAGTTATATAATGAAAAAAGTGTTATTGTTGCAGACTATAAAAATATTCATCTTTTGTCAAGAGATTGCAAATTTATAAAATCAATAGAATATGATTTAAATAAAAGTAACTTTTCTTATACTATTGACAAAATTGATAAAGTTAGAATTGATATTTATCAAAGAGATAAAGTTTTTTTTATTATATATAATTTTGATATTAAAATTTTAAGTTTTAATAAACAAGTAAAGAAAAAAATTATATTAAACTATTCTGATGATGACTTTTGCTTTGAAACTTTAAACAAAGTTGATAAAAATAATGTAAGGAAAATATTAAAATCTATTTTAAAAGTTTCAGCTAAATTATTAAATAAAAAATTATTTTACATATGGAAATATCCAGCTAAATTTTCTAATGTTTTTAACTTTAGAATTGATGTTGATCCTGAAAGAAATCGTTCTGAAGATGAAGCTATGTATAATATTAAACAAACTCTTTCTAGCTTCGAAGGTTATGCAGATTTTACTACTTATGCAATAAACTTTTATAGAAGACATCCCGACTATGAACAATTTTTAAATCTATTTAATAATAAATATGATTTAGTTAGTCATAATTATTTGCATATTAATTTACCTACGTATAACCACTCCTACAGAAATGTATTAAAAAGTTTTAATTTATTAAAAAAAAATAATTTTATAACAAATATATTTGTTTCACCTGAATATTTTTATTATGATAATTTATGCAACATTGTAAAAAAATTAAATATTAAATACACTTCATCTTTAGGTTACGATTTTAAATCATTTCCTTATAGAACTGTTCATAATAATTTATTAAACTCTTCTATTGAAATACCTTATCAGCCACTTGTATATAATAAATTTAGGCAAGGAAAAAAAAATAATATTACATATTATTATGAAAAACTAATTAAAAGAATTAAAAATGATGAATCGCAAACATTTTTACTTTATGATCATCCAAATATTTTATCAAAACATCCGTATATAATTGAAAATATCTTAAACTTAATTGATGATTTGAATCTATGGAAAACTACTTTAACAAATTTTTCTAACTGGTTATCTTTCAGGGAATCAATTATCAAATCCATCAAAATAAATTTGAATGACAATCTTCTAAAAAGTGATTATTTAAATACTTCTAATTATAATGTAAGTCTTGCTATTGAAGATTGTAAAGAGAATATATTATTTCTGAAATCACTTGGTAATGAAGTTAATTTATGCAATGACACATATGAAATAACAAATCAAAATTATGTAAATGATCTGGATTTTAATAGTATAGGGGATACTATTAGTTATAGAAAAGAAAAAAATATAAATTTCTTAAATAATTATAAACATTTTAAAAAAATCTTAATGGGATATTATCTATATTATAAATTAAAGACAAATATATGAAAAAAATTAATTTAGGGATTATTGGTTGTGGTAGAATCTCAAAAAAACATTTTGAAGCCCTTGATAATCTTAAAGATAATTTCAAACTCATTGCTGTATGTGACAATAAAATTGAAAAACTATCTCATATAAAAGAAAATATAGAAAAATATGACAATTTAGATTTAATGTTAGATAGACAGGACTTTGATTTGGTATCAATATGCACACCCAGTTTTTTACATGCAGAACAAACAATTAAAGCCATAAAGAAGAATAAGCACGTAATTACTGAGAAACCAATGGCATTAAATTACTACGATGCAAAAAGAATGTTAGAAAACGCAAAGATGTATAATAAAAAACTATTTGTGGTTAAACAAAATCGCTTAAATCCAACAATTTTAAAACTAAAAAAAGCAATAGATAGCAATAAATTTGGTAAAATTTACTTTGTTCAATTTAATGTTTTTTGGACTCGCCCCCAAAGTTATTATGATATGGATGAATGGAGAGGAAAAATAAATGAGGATGGCGGAATCTTTATGAATCAGGCTAGTCATTATGTTGATTTAGTTGAGTGGTTATTTGGAAAAGTTGAAAAAGTATTTTCTTATATGGATAATCTTGAGAGAAATATCGAAACTGAGGATGTTGGAACAGCTATATTAAAATTTAAATCAGGGGCTATAGGCAACCTAAATGCAAATGTTTTAACTTTTCCTAAAAATTATGAGGGTTCTGTCACAATTATTGGAGAGTATGGCACTGTTAAAGTTGGGGGTATTGCTTTAAACGAAATTAAGGAATGGAATTTTGGAGATGTAGCCCATAATAACAATATTTTTTCCGAGAATTACAATACAACTGATGTTTATGGTAATGGACATTATTCTTTTTATAATAAAGTTTATGATTCTTTGATTTCAAATAAAAATTTTGTATCAGATGGTGAAGAAGGTATTAAATCAATTAAATTATTAGAAGCTATGTATTTATCTCAAAAAGAAAAAAAAGAAATTTATTTAGATGAAATATAAAATTCTTGTTTTTGCATATGATTTTCCCCACGTTAAATCTCATGATATGTTAAAAATATTTAATGAATATAAACTAGATCCAGTTGTAATTTGTAGTCCATTCATTAAAATAAAAAAAAAAATAAATTCCAGCATTGAATTTCCTTTAATTGATAGTCAAAAAGATTTGTGCAAAAAATTTAAATTCAAATATTATAAAAAAAAACATACAGATTTTAATTTTATAAAAAGAATAGTAATTGAGAATAATATAAATATTGGTATTATAATTGGAGCTAGAATAATAAAAGAAGACATTATTAATTTGTTTAATTTTGGTATTATTAATTATCATCCAGGAAAATTACCCGATCTTAGAGGTCTCGATACATTTTATTGGATGATAAAAAAAAAATTACGTCCAGCTATTACTGTTCATTTAATTGATAAAAATATAGATTTAGGACAAAAAATATTTATAAGAAAAATTAGTGTTTATAAATCTGATACTATAAAAAAGATTAAAAAAAGATTATATAACAATCAATTAGAGTGCCATAGAAATATATGTTCTATATTAAAGAATCATACAAAAATAAAATATAATAAAATTAAATATTTAGCAAAAAATGAAAATCTTAACGATAAAGAAAAGGAACAAATTATTAGTGATTTTAAAATTTGGAAATCTTTAATTCTTAAAAATGAAATATAATTATTTATCTATTCAACAAAAAATTATTTCTAAAAATATTAATAGATCAATTAAAAAGATATTAAAAAAAAATAACTATATATTGGGTTCAGAAATTAATATTTTAGAAAATAAGTTAGCTAAGTTTGTTAATTCTAAACACTGTATTGCAACATCTTCTGGAACAGACTCTTTACTTGTTGCTTTAATGGCTCTAAATATTAAAAGCGGTGATGAGGTAATTACCACACCATTTTCATGGATTTCTGCTGTAGAAGTAATATTATTGATAGGTGCAATTCCGGTATTTTGTGACATTGATGAGCGTACTTTTAATTTAGATCCAACCTTAATTGAAAAGAAAATAACAAAAAAAACAAAAGCAATTATTGCGACAAGTTTATTTGGTCAAACTTGTCCATTACAAAAGATTAACAAAATTTGCAAAAAAAATAAAATATATTTTATTGAAGATGCCGCACAAAGTTTTGGCTCTAAAGAAGGAAAAATAAATTCATGTAGTTATGCTGACATTTCTTGTACAAGTTTTTTTCCTATAAAACCTTTAGGATGCTATGGCGATGGAGGTGCCTGCTTCACAAATAGAAAAAGTTTATCTATGAAATTAAAGAAAATTGTAAATCATGGTCAAGTAAGAAAAAACGAACATTTAATATTAGGTTCTAATTTTCGATTAGATACATTACAAGCTGCAATTTTAATAGAAAAACTAAAAATTTTTAAAAAAGAATTATATTTAAGAAATATTGTTGCTAAAAATTATGAACAATTAATTAAAAAGTACTGTCCTGATGTTATTACTCCTTTCATTGAAAAAAATAATTTTTCTACATTTGCTGCTTACACAATATTATTAAATAAGAGAGATTCAATTTTTAAAAAATTAAAAAATAAAAACTTTCCTGTTTTTATTTTTTATAAAAAACCAATATATGCACAACCTATTATCAATGATAAGAATATTAAATTATCAGTTACTGAGAAATTATGCAAAAAAGTATTAAGCTTACCCATTCATCCTTATATTAAATTTTCAGATCAAAAGAAAATAATTGTTGAAATATCAAAATCAATTTAAATGTTTATAGTAAATATAATAGGAGCTAGGCCACAGTTTATAAAATTTTCATCTATCAATTATCAATTAAAAAAAAATTTTAAGCATATAAGAAATAAACTCATCCATACTGGTCAACACTATGATTATGATATGAATAATATTTTTTTTAAACAATTAGAATTAAATAATCCAGATTATAATCTAGGGATTGGTGGAGGATCACATGGTCAAAATACAGGAAGAATGATCGAAAAAATTGAGAAAATCTTAAAGAAGATTAAACCTGATTATGTGATTGTTTATGGTGATACAGACACTACTTTAGCTGGCGCTATTTCAACTTCAAAATTAAATATAAATTTAGTTCACATTGAAGCAGGATTAAGATCTTATAATTATGATATGCCTGAGGAAATAAATAGAAGGTTAACGGATCATTGCGCTGACCTTTTATTTACATCTAGTCAACAATCTGTAAACAATTTAATAAATGAGGGTATACCTAAAAAAAAGATCTTTAATTCTGGAGATGTCATGTATGATGTCTTCAAATTAGCTATTAAAAAAAAATTAATAAATAAAAATATTTTAAATAATTATAATCTTGAAGAAAAAAATTATATATATTTAACAATACATAGGAAATCAAATATTGAACTTGTAGATAATTTAGAAATAATATTTAAAACATTATCAAAGGTGAAAAGGAAGATTATATTTCCAATTCATCCAAATACAAATAATATTTTAAGGAAAAATAAAATTAAAACTCCAAATAATATTGTTAAGATTAACCCATTAGGTTACTTTGAAAATATATCTTTGCAAAAATTTTCAAATTTAATTATTACCGATAGTGGAGGTATTCAAAAAGAGGCATATTTTAATAAAATTAATTGTGTAACTTTAAGGGATGATACTGAATGGAAAGAAATTGTAAGTCTAGGAGTAAATAAACTTGTTGGTGCAAATCAAAATAAAATTTTAAAAGCAATTCATACTAAAAGTAATATTGATTTTCCCAAACAAGAGATTTATGGAGATGGAAATGCTGCAAAAAAAATTTTGAAAAAGTTAATCAGTTGAAGAAAGTCTTATATATTGCTAGAATCTTTAGTGGATTAGAGGTTTCTATAAATAATAATTTTTGGAATCCCTCAGGAGTGCCCACAATTTACAAATTAATTGAAGCATTAGACAAAGATTTTGAATTAAAAATTATTTTTACAGAAAAAAATAAAGAACAAAACATAATCTTAAAAAAAGATAATTTTAATTATTCTTTAAATGGATTAAAAGCAAATATTGTATTATTGCATTCTTACAAAAAAACTTTTTTGCATAAATATTTCTTTATTATTATTGAATTTATACAATTTTTAAAAATTATCAAAATCTCACTCTTTTATAAACCTGATGTTATTTATATTGGAAATGCGAACATATGGACTGGAGCTTTTTTAAAAATTATTGGTTATAAAACTATTTTTAGAGTGATGGGCGTTTATGATGCTATGAGGTATGTATATAAAAAAAATAATATCAAAAATTTAATATTAAGATTCTCTTATTTAGTAAAATATAATGCTTTAATTTTTACTCAGGATGGATCAGGTATAGAAAATTGGCAAAAAAAAGCAACTAAGTCTGTAAATTTATTTAATTTGATAAACGGAGTACCAAATATTCCAAAACATATTATAGAAAAAAACTTTAGTACAAATAAGATTAATATTCTTTTTTTAGGAAGATTAGAGCCTATGAAGGGAATTATTGAATTTTTATCAATTGCGGATCAATTAACAAAAAAATTTGATAATGTTAAGATCAATATATTGGGTTCTGGCATTTTAGAAAAAAAAATTGAGGAATTCATCGTTAACAACCAGCAAATAGAGGTAAATTTTATAAAGGTTCTGGAACATAATAAGGTAGTTAATTTTATCAAAAATATGGATATCTATATTTCTATAAATAAAAGAGGCAATTTAAGTAATGCAACACTTGAATGCATTTCACAGGGATTAGTTACATTTGTTTTAAATGAAGATAAAAAAACTGAAAAAGATTATTTCACTAACAAATTTTTACCAGATAATATTTTTTTTAAAATTGATAGACAATATATTGTTGAAAGTGCTGTAAAACAAATTGCAAAATTAATTGAAAATACTAATTTAATTAATAAACACAAATTTGAAACTTTGGAATTTGCAAAAAAAAATCTTATCTTATGGGAAAATAGAATTCAAAGTGAAATGAATATAATAAAAGATGTTGTAAATGCAAAAAAATAAAAAAGTTGTTGTTATATTACCTACATTATCAGGCGGAGGAGCGCAATGGGTTCTTAATAAATTATCCCATGAGTTAGTAGAAACTTATGAAGTAATTATTGTAACTTTTGAAGATAATAATAATAAAATCCGAGATAAAGAAGATAAATTAAAAATTATATATACTGAT
>CABYRH010000007.1 GCA_902521315.1 uncultured Alphaproteobacteria bacterium
TATAAAAATCTCTTCATATTGATTGTCTTTTTTATCAAAATCTAGAATCGTATTTTTATCAAGATTAAGAAAATTAGAAAAAGCCATCTTATTGAAGTCCAATGTATTTCTCAGTTCTAATTCTTTAATTTTATATATTTCATATATTTTTGGTGCTATGTAAAAATTTAATAGTGTAAAAATTATAATAATTATCGAACAAAAAAAAATTAAGATAACTTTAAAAGGCCTTAAACCAAATCCAAGTGATAAAATAGAAATTAATTCATTATCTTTTTTTAATTTCATAAAACATAATAAAAGACCAAAAATTAATATGAATGGAAGAATTACTGTAATTAAATTTGGAATTAAATATACAGAAAGTAATAAAATATCTAAAACTTCGATATGCAAAAAGTTTGTTACTGTAAAAAGTCTAGTAATTTGTAATAGCCATGCAATCGATAAAAAAATAAATAAAATTAAAATAAAATATTTTGTAATCTGAGAAAATAAGTAAATTTTTATTTTGTCAATATACATACTACTAATTAAATAGATAATAATTACCTCTAAATTTTAGACTTTTACCATTGTTTTAATAAAATTAATTCAAATTTTATCAAATTATAGACAAAATCAAATTACTTAATTAATAGCATCAATAATTATAGGAGAATTTATGAATAGAACCTTTTCAATTATAAAGCCTGATGCCACAAAAAGAAATATTACGGGATCAATTAATAAAATTATCGAAGAAAACAATCTTGTAATTATTGCTCAGAAAAGGATAAAATTATCAAAAGAAAAAGCAGAAGGCTTTTATTCAATTCATAAAGATAAACCCTTTTTTAATGATCTTATTGAATATATGACTTCAGGCCCTGTGATTGTACAGGTTTTACAGGGAGATAATGCAGTAGAAAATTATAGAAGGATTATGGGAGCAACAAATCCTGAGAATGCTGAAGAGGGTACAATTAGAAAAAAGCATGCGCTTAATATTCAAGAAAACTCAGTTCATGGATCAGATACAGAAGAAAATGCTAAAATTGAAATAAATTATTTTTTTGAAGATAGTGAAATTTTTAATAACTAAATAATGAGAAAATAATTACCAGAATTACTGCCACAAAAATTATTGTATATATAGTTAATTTATTAAAAGTTTTCCAAGTTTGTGCCTTATCTTTGGCTAAATTATCTTTATTGTAATCCATAGTATATATAATAATTAATAACAAACTTATTGCAATAATATAATGAAAATTTTTATATTAATTTTACTTTTAATATTATTTAATAAAAATGTTTATTCAAAGAATATATTTAGTACATTGTTTTACAATGTTGAATTTACATCTGAAAATATTGAGGATGATAAAATACAGGCAATTAACAAAATAAAAATTAAAAGTATTTCATCTATTTTAAAAAATGCACTAACCGAGCAAGATTATTTGGATATAAATCAACAATTAACTGATGATTTAATCAATACATTCATAAAAAATATTATCATTAATGATGAAAAAATTATTAATAGTAAATATATATCAAAAATAAGAGTTAATTTTGATAAAAAAAAAATTATAAATTTTTTTAGATTAAATAAAATACCCTATGTTGAATATCACCCTTCTAATTTTTTATTAATAATTTATGAAATCAATGAATTAAATAATAATTTATTTACAAAAAATAATAATTATTATAAATTTTTTAATGAAAATAAAGAAAATATTAATTTATTTAAAATTCCAAACTTAGACATTAACGACCGATTTATTCTCAAGGAAGAAGACATTATTAAAAGAGATTTAAATAAAATTAACAAATTTTCTGATAAATATAATTCTATTGAAAATATAATTGTTATTGCCGAAAATCAAAAAGATAATACAAATTATAGTATAATTATGAATTCAAATGGCAATATTTTAGAAAAAAATTTGATTTTGAAAAAAAATGAAATGCATTTATTTTATACTAATTTAGAAAATGAAACTTTGAATTTATGGAAACAGATAAATAAAATACAAAATGAAACTCTTAATTTTCTTTATTGTGAAATAAGTTATTTTAATATGATTGAATTAAAGGAAATAAGAAAAAATTTAAGCAATGTATCAATTATTAACAACTTAAATATAAAAAAATTATCATACAAAAGTATTAGTTATGAAATTTATTTTTATGGAAATATAGAAGTATTGTTAAAAATTTCTGAATTAAATAAATTAAAAATTAACTATAATGAAGATAAATGTACAATTAAATTAATATGATTAAGCAAAAAAGCTTTAATTATAAATTTAACGATAAAAAAGATAATGAACTTAATTTTTTTGTAAATAAAACAAATTTCTATGCATTTAATGCTCTTATCAATAATGACACAAAGCTCTCTTTTTTATACGGACCAAAAAAATCAGGTAAATCATATCTTTCTAAAATTTGGTTAAAGAAAAATAATGCAATTGAATATAAAAATAATTATGAAGAACTTCTTGATCTACATAATAATATATTAATAGATAATTTTATATTTTATGATCAAGAAAAAATTTTTCATATAGTAAATAATTGTATATTAAATGATTCAAAAGTTTTAATAACTTCAGATAACAAAATTAATGAAATTAATTTTGAATTTAAGGATTTATCTTCACGTTTAAAAACATTTTCTAATTTAGAAATAAATCAACCTAATGATGAAATGCTATTAACTATATTAACAAAATTACTTGTTGAAAGACAATTTATAATTAAATCAAATGAAATATTTGAATATATTATCAGAAGAGTAGATAGAACTTATGAAGGAATTAATGATATTGTAAAAAAATTAGATATATTATCACTTGAAAAAAAAAGACAATTAACAATACCATTAATAAAAGAAATACTGTAGATGGATCAAAATTATGAATAAATATAGATCTTATTTATGTTCTGATTTATCTATTATAAACTTAGGTGAAAAAGTCATTTTGTCTGGCTGGGCTGACACAATTAGGGATCATGGTAATTTATTATTTATTGATTTGAGAGATAATTATGGAATTACACAGTGTGTTATTGACGGAACTCACTCTTTATTTGAAGAAATAAGTAAATTAAGTAATGAAAGTGTTCTAACAATTAGTGGAGAAGTTGTTAAAAGATCTGATGAGACAATTAACAAAAATCTTGAAACAGGTGAAATTGAAATAAAGATTCAAGATTACAAAATTTTATCTAAATCTGAAATTCTTCCCTTACCTGTTAATTCTGATATCGAATATGGAGAAGAAATAAGACTAAAATATAGATTTTTAGATTTAAGAAGAAATAAATTACATAAGAACATTATTTTAAGAAGTAAAATAATATCAGATATTAGAAAGAAAATGATTGATAGAAACTTTGTAGAATTTCAGACTCCCATTCTTACTTCATCATCGCCAGAAGGTGCTAGAGATTATTTAGTCCCATCTAGAATACATCAGGGTAAATTTTATGCTCTTCCTCAAGCTCCTCAGCAATTTAAACAATTATTAATGATTGCTGGTTTTGATAAATATTTTCAAATTGCACCTTGTTTTAGAGATGAAGACAGTAGAGCGGACCGTTCTCCTGGTGAATTCTATCAACTAGATTTTGAGATGAGTTTTGTAACTCAAGAAGATGTTTTTGACGCTATTGAACCTGTTTTATTTGAAATATTTGATGAAAATAAGAAAAATAATGAAATTTCGGTAAGCCCATACCCATTTAGGAGAATACCTTACAAGGAGTCGATGGAAGTTTACGGTTCTGATAAGCCTGATTTACGAAATCCACTTGTTATAAACGATTATACAAATGTATTTAAAGATTCAAATTTTAAAATATTTAGTAATCAAATAGAAAAAGGATCAATTGTTAAGGGAATAATTGTAAAAAATACTGGCGATCAACCTAGAAGTTTCTTCGATAAATTAAACAACTGGGCAAGAGAAGAAGGTGCAGCTGGATTAGGCTATATTTCATTTACAGAAAATAGTTTTAAAGGCCCCATTGCAAAGAATTTAAATGAAGATCAATTATTATTACTAAAACTTGAAGAAAATGACTCAATATTTTTCATTTGTGATAAATTAAAAGATGCTCAATTATTTTCTGGTAAAGTAAGAGAAAAAATTTGTAATGATTTAAATTTACTTAATAAAAATTCTTTTGAATTTTGTTGGATAGTTGATTTTCCAATGTATGAAATTGATGAAAAAACTAATAAAATACAATTTAGTCATAATCCTTTTTCAATGCCTCAAGGTGAAATGGAAGCCTTAGAAAAAAAAGATCCTCTTGATATAAAAGCATTTCAATACGATATTGTGTGTAACGGTATAGAGTTATCTTCTGGCGCAATTAGAAACCATAAACCAGAAATTATGTATAAAGCCTTTGATATAGCTGGATATTCAAAAAAAGATTTAGAGGATAAATTTTCAGGAATGCTAAATGCACTCAAGTTTGGAGCACCTCCTCACGGAGGTAGTGCACCAGGTATTGATAGAATTGTCATGTTACTTGCTGATGAGCCAAACATTAGAGAAGTAATAGCATTTCCAATGAATCAACAAGCTATGGATTTAATGATGGATGCCCCTGCAAGTATCGACAAAGAAAGATTAGAAGAGCTAGGTATTAAATTAATAGATAAAAATTAATCCTGTTCCAAAAATTGCAATAATTGTCCCCATCCATGCCCCGTATGAGGGTATTTTTTTTGTTAATATCCAAAGAAGGAATAATATCATTATTGGACTAGTTGAAGATAAAGTTGCAACAATACCTGCATCTGCTTTTTGCAATGCTATTAAAAGTAAACTCATACCTAAGGCCATTCCTAAAAAACCACTAAGAATTGATTGGTAAATAATTTTTCCTGTAAGATTAACTTTTGTATTAAAAACTTCATAATTTAAAAAAAATGTAAATGATAAAAAAATACATGAAATTGTTGTTCTAATTGCAGCTGAAGCTATTGGATCTGCTCCATTTAACAATATAGGTTTCATCATAACTAAACCAATTGCTTGGCACAATGCAGCTCCAATGGATAATATTATTCCTATATAAATTGATCCTTCTACTGTTTCCCATCTATGTTCAGATCCTTTTTTGTCTCCATATGAAATTGCAAAAAGAACACCAAAAAAAACAATAAAACATCCAATAATACTTATAGTTGAAGCAAGCTCATTTAGAAAAAAAATATTAATTATTACAGTAAATGGAGCAGCTAATGAAAATAAGATATTATTTCTTCTTGGCCCTATTTTTTGTAAAGCAATAAATAGTAAAGTATCTCCTAAAAAAATTCCTATAATTCCAGAAATTATAATAACAGTTAAGTAATCAACACTAATTGTGTTCCAAGTATTTATATAAAATGTGTAAGTAATTAACATTATTGATACAAAAAATAATCTAAGACGATTAAAAGCTAAACCACCAATAGTTCTTGTAACATCTGCTGATACTAAAGATGCCACTGCCCAACAGAGTGCAGCAGCCATTGCAATAAAGTAATAATAGATCATATTATTTATTAAAATAAACTTAAAATAAATTTAATAGGTATTGATAAATACTCACCTAAAAGATGTTCCTGTAATGCAAATCTTTTAATTAACCCTGTAGCCCTTAATATTGCATATATTACTAAAGCCCATAAATAAATTCCAAAAATAAAATTTATGTATGATATTATTTTTTTAAATTTGTTATAATAATTCATATGAAACCTAAATATTGGAATAAAGGTAAAATTTATCTATCAAATAAAGATAAAGTTTTGAAGAAATTAATTCAAACTTATAGTAATGAATATTTAAATCTAAATTCTAATTATTTTCATTCATTAATTAATTCAATAATTGGTCAACAAATATCAGTATCTGCAGCTGATTCGATGAAAACTAAATTTTTTAAACTTAAAAGAAATATAACACCACAAACAGTATCTAAATTAGGTACTACAGATTTACGAAAATGCGGTCTATCAAGACAAAAAATCTTGTATATAAGAAATATTTCTAAATTTTTTTTACAAAACAAGAAATTCATAAAATATATTAACAAATCTTCTGAAGAAGAAATTTATAATAATTTTATTGAAATAAAAGGAGTAGGGAATTGGACTATTCATATGTTTTTAATGTTTAGTTATGGAAGTTCAAATATTTTTCCAACAGGTGATTTAGGGTTTTTAAAAGCTATTTCAAAACTTTATAAGGTTCAACTTCCTATAAGTGAAAGAAAACTTAAATTGCTTTATAAAAAATGGAGTCCATATAGTTCACAAGCAACATGGTATTTATGGAGATCATTAGACCCCATTCCAGTTAATTATTGATATTTGCTCCTTGCTCAATCCACACTTTTAATATCTCTCTTTCATTTTTTGTAATACCAGTAAGATTATTTGGAGGCATAATTTCAGCATCAATAGCCTGAGCTTTGATTAATTTTATATTGTTTACAATATCTTGAGCCGTGTCATATACAACTCCTTTGGGCGCCGCTTCAATACCTTCAAAAGTTGGGTATTTAGCATGACATGTTCCACATCTGTATTTAATTATATTTTGTACTTCATTGAAACTGACTAATTCTAAAGAAAGAGATGCATTTGCATCTTTTTTTTCAAATATTGAAAGACTACTTAAAGTCATTAAAAAAAACATGATTAAACCAGCTGATGGTAAAATCCAAAATTTATATTGTTTTTTATTTCTTAAATTAAAGTAATGGCGAGTTAAAATACCAGCTATTGATATGACAGCTAATATTAACCAATTATTTACTGCCCCATACGTAAAAGAAAAATGTGAGCTAATCATGATAAATAAAACAGGGAGGGTAAAATAATTATTATGTATTGATCTGTTTTTTGCTTCTATTGAAAGATTTAAATTTGGCTTTTGATTATTTTCAGCTGATGTAACAAGATTTCTTTGTGCAGGAATAATGACTCTAAAAACATTAGCCGCCATAATGGTGCCAATAATTGCTCCAACATGTATATATGCAGCTCTTGATCCATATATTTGGGTTAATAAATAACTTAATAATACAAATAATAAAACACCAGTTGCAATCAAAGTTTGCTCATTATCTTTTAAAACATTTTTACAAAGATAATCATATAGAAGCCAAGATCCTATAAGTAAGAATATAGATATTAGAATTGCTTGAAAGGGTGTTAATATAATACCGCTTGCTCCCAACATCATAGAGCTTGCATTTAAGTAATAAACTAAAATAAGTAGTACAAAACCACTTATCCAAGTTGCATACGCCTCCCATTTAAACCAATGAAGAACTTTTGGAAGTTTTTTAGGAGGTCCTTTTAATTTTTCAATTCTATAAAACCCACCTGAATGAACAGACCATAAATAACCATCAAGATGTTTAAAATCTGGATCATCTCTTTCCAGTCTACTATCTAGCCAATTAAAATAAAATGATGTTCCAATCCATGCTACACCAACAATTATATGAACCCATCTAACAATTAAATGTAACCACTCAGAATATACTGCAAATAATGTTTCTGTTGGAACGCCTAAATTATAAAAAGCTGCAGTAAAAGAAATGACTATAGTTGTTGCAATTACAATATAGAGCCTTTGTTCTTTAGATTTTAAACTTGAAAATGCCCCGAGGATAAAAAATAATAATAAACCTAATAAAGCTGATGCTGGTAGTGACAAAAGTAAATTATGAAAAAAGGTTTGAAAGTCATAAGATTGAACTGGTGCAACAATTTTAAGAAATAATTCCATTTTAATATCTTATTTTATTTTCTTCTTTTTCCCAAATATTAAATGCTTTTATTGCCTCATCACGTGATATTTGACTGATAGGAATTTTTCTCTCTTTCATTTCTACTGATAGTTCATCATAAATAAACTTGTCATCAAACTTAATTTTTGCAGCATCTTCTCTAGAATTACCATAATATACTTTGTCTATATGTGACCAATATATCGCACTCAAGCACATAGGACATGGTTCGCAACTGGAATACAATTCACAACCTTCTAAGTTAAAGGTATTTAATTTTTGACATGCGTTTCTAATAGCAACAATTTCAGCATGAGCAGTAGGATCATTATTAAATGTTACTCTATTTACTCCCTCTGCAATAATTTCATTTTCTTTTACAATTACACATCCAAAAGGACCTCCATTATTTTTGATATTATCAATTGAAAGTAAAATAGCTCTTTTCATAAAATCTATGTTTTTCATATAACTTCTTTAATTTTATTATTTGATAAATGTTTTAATTTATTTTTTATAGATATTATTCTTGTAATTATTGAGAAAGCTATTTCATTCGGATCTTTTGAGTTGCCAATATCAATTCCAATCGGACACTCAATTTTCTCAACTATTGATTTATTGTGACCATTATCAATCAATCTTTTATAAAACCTTTTTTTCTTAGTAACAGATCCAATTAGACCAACAAAAGTATTATTTTTTTTCAAAATTTCATTTAATATTTTTAAGTCATAATCGTGACTATGAGTTAAGACTATATAATAAGAATTATCTTCTAGTTTTGATACAATCTCCCAAGGTTTTTTCGAAAGTAAATAATTTACATCTTTGATATTTGTCATTTTTAAATAATCTTCTCTTGAATCAATTATAAAAGTATTAAAATTAATATTTACTAATTTAGAAATTAACGCTTGACCAATATGTCCTGATCCAAAGATATATAAGTTGGATTTAATATTATTAACAACATATTCATTTTTTAGTGCATCTTTGGAATTATTATGTAAGCTTAATTTAACTTGTACGTATCCACCACAACATTGTCCAATTCCTGGCCCAAGCGGAATATTCATTACTTTATTTGCTATATTATTATCAATTAATTTTCTCGCTTCATCGATAACTAAATATTCTAAGTTTCCACCACCGATAGTTCCAAAGATAGTATCAGTTGAGATTAATATAATGTCATCTAAACTATTGGGCGATGATCCTTTAACTTCAATAATTTTAGCCTTAACTATTTTACTATTAAAATTTATATTTTTACTTAATTTTTTAAGATACATTTTAATGCAAACTTTTTAATATATTTTCAGCAGTAGCAGGTGCAATTAAATTTTCAGAATTTTTTCCTTTATTGGCATTATATACTGCGTCCTTTAATGCAATAAAACTTGAAATTGCTAGCATAAATGGTGGCTCTCCAACAGCTTTAGAACGATTAATAACCTTTTCTTTATTAAAACCACGATCATAAATTTCGACATTAAATTTAAATGGTGTCTCACCTGCAGTTGGTATTTTGTAAGTAGAAGGACTATGAGTTGTTAGAACTCCATTTGATTTCCAAGACACTTCTTCAGTTGTAAGCCAACCTAATCCTTGAATATAACCACCTTCAATTTGCCCCTTATCAATTCTCTTATTAATAGAATTACCAACATCATGAATTATATCAACTTGAAGAATTTTATTTTCACCTGTTAATTTATCAATGATTACTTCTGTTACCGCTGCTCCATAAGTAAAATATAAGAATGGTCTACCTTGAAGTGTTTTTGTATTTACATTAATTTTGTTAGTTTTATAGAAACCAGAAGATGACAGTGGGATTCTATTTAGGTAAGCAGTATTTATCAATTCTTTAAAAGATATTTTTCTTTTATCAAAATAAACAAAATTATTTTCATATTTTATTTTGCTATTCGTTTTAAAATAATCATAAATAAATTCATTTAGTCCTGATTTAATATTATTTATAGCATTAACAATTGCTGCTCCATTTATATCAGTTGTAGCTGATGCTGCACTTGCTGATGTGTTAGGCACTTTTTCTGTGTCCGTTGAAGAGATTTTTATATGTTCGTAATTAAGGCCAAATTCATTTGAAGCCACTAAAGCAAGTTTTGTCATTAATCCTTGACCCATTTCAATTCCTCCATGATTTAAATGAATGGATCCATCAGTGTAGATATGAACTAAAGCACCACCTTGGTTTAAATGAGTAGTTGTAAATGATATTCCAAACTTTACAGGTGTTATTGCTATTCCTTTTTTTAAAACTTTATTTTTTTTATTAAAATTATCAATTTCTATTTTTCTTTTTTTGTAATTAGATTTTTTAATTAATTTATTAAAAATATCTTCAATCACATTATCAGTAATTTTCATCCCATAATGAGTAGTATTTTTAATTTTATCTTTATAAAAATTAATTTTTCTTATTTCACTTGCTTCTCGATTTAATTTTTGAGCAATGTTTTCAATTATATTTTCAATACAAAACATTCCTTGAGGACCACCAAATCCACGAAAAGCTGTATTAGAAACAGTATTTGTTTTACATCTATACGAATTAATTTCTATATTTGGTAAGAAGTAGGCATTATCTATATGATAGATGGCTCTATCATTTATAGCTCCTGATAAATCTGGAGAGATACCGCATCTCGATGCCATCATTATTTTTAGAGCAAGTATTTCACCACTATTATTAAAACCTACTTCATAATCAAATAAAAAATCATGCCTTTTTCCAGTCATGATCATATCATCATCTCTATCGACTCTTAACTTTACTGGTTTAGATAACTTTTTTGCTGCAATGCTTGTAATGGCTGCAAACAAAAAAGATTGTGTTTCTTTTCCTCCAAAACCACCACCAATTCTTCTTACTATTACATGGATACTATTGTAATTTTGTTTAAGAACTTTACCAATAATTTGCTGTGTTTCTGATGGATGTTGTGTTGAAGAATAAACTAAAAAATTATTATCTTCTTGTGGAATAGTCATTGCAATTTGACCTTCTAAATAAAAATGATCTTGACCGCCTGAATACAATTTACCTTTTAGAATGTTGTCAGATTTTTTAAACCCATCTTTTATATTTCCTCTAGTTAGATGCTTCGGTTTTAAAACAAATGATTTTTTCTTTAATGCTTCTTCAATTGAAACGATCGGTTTAGATATTTTTAAGTCTATTTTTACTTTTAATGCAGCTTTTTTTGCTAAATTATTGGTCTTTGCTATAACTGCAAAAATTGGTTGTCCATAATATTCTATATTTTTTGAAGTAAATATTTTATCTCCCTTAAATATTGGCCCAACATCATTTATACCTTCAATGTCTTTTTCAGTAATAATGTCTACTACACCTTCTGAAGATAAAACATCTTTATAATCAATTTTTTTTATTACTCCTTTACTGCAATTACTGTATCCAATTACTGCGTGAAGTAAATTTTTAGGCTCTGATATATCATCAGTATAAATTGCTTTTCCAGTAACATGTTTTACTGCACTTTCATGTTCTATATTTTTTGTAAATATTTTATCCATTAATATAAAGTTGATTTAATTTTATTTTTTTCATTTAAAAACCTCTCTAAAAGGTTTTGACTAATTTTAGTTCTATAATTTTTTGACGCTCTCATATCATCTATTGGATCAAATTCTTTTTTAATAATTTTCTTTGCTTCATTAATATTTTCTTCATTAAATATTTTATTCAATAAAAATTTTTGTGCTTTTTCAGCTATTTTTGGAGTTTCTGCCAAACCTCCACAAACAATTTTTATTTCTTTAATAATATTTTTTTCAATCCTAGCATTTATAGCCATGAAAACAGAACTTATGTCATCATCTATTCTTTTTGAAATTTTATAACATTTAAGAATATTTTTTTTATAAATGGGTATTATAATTTCTTTAATTATTTCATTAGGTTTTAATTTAGTTTTTCGATAGCTGAGAAAATAATTATCCAATAATAAAGTTTTTTTAACTTTTCCTTGAATTACAATTTTACTATTGAGTGCAATTAACACAGGTAAACTATCACCTATTGGAGATGCACTTCCAATGTTACCTCCAAGAGATGCAGTATTTCTTATTTGCTCAGATCCGTATCTTTCAAACATTTTAGCAAATGTTGGATAAATATTTTCTAAAATTGGTAAAATATCATTTATGGGGGTAGCGGATCCAATGTGTAAATTATTGTTTTTATTTTTAACATAATTTAAATCATTATTTGATCCTAAATAAAAAATATTTTTTAAATCTTTTCTTTTTTTTGTTACTTCAAGAGCGAGATCTGTACCCCCGACTAGTAAATGTCCATTATTAATCTTTTGATAGTCTTTTATTAGAGAATTTAAATTATAATGGATGAAAAACTTAGAATCATTTTTTTTAATAACAATTTCAGTTTTCTTAATTGATTTTAATAATCTAATAACTTTACTTTTTGAAAATTTATTACTTTTATAGCTATACATATTCTTAATTGCTTTTTTAATTGGAAGATAACCTGTACATCTACATAAATTTCCAGAAAGAAATTTATCTATATTTTCTTCTGTTGGTTTTATTTTGTTTTCGTACATATTATACATTGACATAATAATACCAGGTGTACAAAAACCACATTGAGATCCATCACTATCAATCATTGATTGTTGAACAGGATGAAGTTTATTTTTTTTTATATGTTCAACCGTTATTAATTGCTTGCCATGGAGAGAGTACAAAAAAGTAATACAAGTATTTATACTTTTATAAGAAATTTTATTCTCTTTTAATTCTCCTACAACTGCAGTACATGCTCCGCAATCACCAGATGCACAACCCTCTTTTGTTCCAGTTAGCTCATGATTGTTTCGAAGATAATTTAAGACCGTTGTATTTGTGTCTAAATCTTTAATAGAGATTTTTTCTTCATTTAGAAGAAATTCGACATGCGCTTTAGACACTAGCTTCCTCTATATGTTGAATAACTCCACGGGGTAATTAGAAGAGGGACATGGTAGTGCTCTTCTTTGTTAATTCCAAATCTAATTATTACGTCATCAAGAAAAAATGGTTCATCAAGATTTGTAAATTCCTTAAAATAACTCCCGCAAAGAAATAATAACTCATATTTTCCAAGTATAAAATTCTCTTTACTTAATATAGGTTCTTCACATCTGCCATCTTCATTGAGAATGAAATTTGAAATTTTAACTTTATTTTCACCATCAATTTTGAAAAGTGACCCTTTTATACCAGAACCAGGCTTACCATTATAGGTATCCAAAACATGAGTAGTTAAATATCCTTTAGACATAATACTTATTCGTTTATACAGTATTTAGCTAAATATTAAATCAAGCATTTTTATGAAAGACGATAGAAATTATAAAGGCTACGGAAATAATGACTCTAACTTTTATTGGCCTAATAAATCAAAACTAGCTCTTCAATTTGTTCTAAATTATGAGGAAGGTGCTGAAAATTCAATAATGAATGGTGACGAAGGATCAGAAACTTTTTTATCGGAAATAATTAATGCAAAGCAAATAATAGGTGCCAGAAATATGAATATGGAATCAATATATGAGTATGGCTCAAGAAGAGGTTTTTGGAGAATACATAATGAGTTTGAAAAAAGAAAATTACCTTTAACAATATTTGGCGTTGGCATGGCTTTAGAAAAAAATCCTGATGTTTGTGAACAAATAATTAAATCAAAGTATGAAGTAGCTAGCCATGGTTATCGATGGATAGACTATCAAAATATAACTGAGGAAGTTGAAAAAGAACATACTATAAAATGTAACAACATTATTAAAGATATTTTTGGTTATTTTCCGTCTGGTTGGTATACCGGTAGAACAAGCCCAAATACAAGAAATATAATTTTAGAAAATACAAATATTATTTACGATAGTGACTCCTATGCTGATGATTTACCCTACTGGATAAAAGTAAAAAATAAAAAACATCTAATTATTCCATACACTCTAGATAATAATGATATGAGATTCTCTACCTTACAAGGTTTTAACACAGGTGAGGATTTTTATAATTACTTAAAAAACTCATTTGATACATTATACAGAGAAGCAAACGATTTCAATAAACCAAAAATGATGAGTGTGGGTTTACATTGTCGTTTAATAGCCAGACCTGGAAGATTTATGTCTTTGGTAAAATTTTTGAATTATATTTCTGGTTATAATGATATTTGGATATGCAAAAGAGAGGAAATTGCCAATTATTGGTATGAAAATTTTAGTGATGAAAATTGAAGATATTAATAATTATAACTCTGAAAAATTTATTGATTCTTTTAAAAATATTTATGAAGAATCTAAATTTATAACAGAACATGCAGATAAAAAGCGACCATTTAAAAATAAAAAAGAAATGATATTAATATTTTTAGAGTTGTTTGATAATTTAGATGAAGAAACTAAAATAAATATAATTAAAAAACATCCTGATCTAGCCGATAAAATAAAAATAAATAATGGTTTGTCTGAATTATCTGATGAAGAACAAAGTAGATCTGGTTTAAAAGATTGTTCAGAACAAGAATTTAACTTATTTAAAGATTTAAATTCAAGATTTAAAAATAAATTTAATATTCCATTTATTTTTGCAGTTAGAAATAAAAATAAAAATGAAATTATAACAGAGTTCAAAAGTAGATTAGACAATAATGATTTAAACTTAGAAATAAAAACTTCAATTTCACAAGTAAAAGAAATTGCAAAATTAAGATTAACAGAATTAATTAATGAATAAGAAATACATTCAAAAAAATTATATAAACTTATGTAGTAAGGTTTTAGGTACAAAAATTCATAGATTTTCTGATCAGTTTTTTGGATCAGCATCCAGATTGCTTAAAGAGGAGCAGCCAATTTTTAAAGAAGGAGTTTACGATAAAAATGGGAAATGGATGGATGGATGGGAAACAAGAAGAAAAAGAATTGAAGGAAATGATTATGTTACTATTAAATTAGGCCTTCCTAGTAAAATTAATTTTGCTGAAATAGACACAAGCTATTTTAATGGCAATCAACCTGAATACGCAAGCATTGATGCTTGTTATTTTGAAAAAAATAAATTTAATTGGGTTAATATTTTATCAAAAAGGAAACTCCATCCAAATTATCTTCATGGTTTTAAAACTCAACAGAATAATAAAGTTTTTAACTTCATAAGATTGAACATCTATCCAGATGGAGGAGTTGCAAGATTAAAATTATTAGGAAATCTAGATGTATCAAAATTAAAATTTCCAAATAAAAAATTTGATTTACTTAGCATCCTTAATGGTTCAAAAATTGTGGCATGTAGTGATGAACATTTTGGAAGGGCAGAAAATTTATTACTTCCATTTAAATCTAAAAATATGGGCAATGGTTGGGAAACTAAAAGAAGAAGAGGATCAGGATATGACTGGGTTATAATTAAACTTGGCAAACCTGGTTTAATTGAACAGTTTAATATTGAAACTCATTATTTTAAAGGTAATTATCCGTCTCATTGCTCAGTACAAGGTCTTTATTCAATAAAAAATATAAATATAAGCAAATTAATAAATGAAAGCAAAAATTGGAAATTTTTAATAAAAAATAAAAATCTTAAACCTAATTCATTATTAAAAATTAAATCATCTAAACACATTAAAAAAATAAATTATTTGAAGTTAAATATTTATCCTGACGGTGGTATTTCACGGATCAGGGCAATTGGAAAGTTTTTGTGAACTATAAAATAAAGAATATTAGTAAAGAGAATTTCAAAAATTATGGTGATTTAATTACAATATCTAATAAAAATTATGAAAGTATTAATAAAGATACAACCGATAGTTTTTTTGATTTAGCAAATATTCAAATAATTGGTGATGACAAAAGATCTAGATTAAATATTTTTCAGGCAAAGAAAAGAAACTTTCCATTAAAAATTAACATGTTAGAAAATCACCCCTTTAGCTCTCAAGTATTTCTTCCGTTTAATGCTACAGGTTTTTTAGTTTTAGTTGCTCCAATAGGTAACAAACCTAAAATTGATTTAATTGAAATATTCAAAGTAAGCGGTGGTGATGGTATAAATTTTAATCCCAAAGTATGGCATTTTCCTCTAATATCTCTTGAGAATGAAAAATATATTACCATTGATAAAAAAGATGCGGATAATAATATTGAGATTTATAATTTTGAACAATCAGAGATATTTGAATTAAATTATGAGTGATACAATATTAAATATAGAAAATATTACAAAATCTTTTCCAAGAGTAATTGCAAATAAAAAGGTTACTTTTGATATTAAAAAAAATGCAGTTCATGCAATTTTAGGAGAAAATGGAGCAGGGAAATCTACGTTGGTAAAAATTCTATATGGTCTCTTAGAACCAGATGAAGGAAATATTAAATTAAATAATAAAGATTTTAAAGTTAATTCCCCAGCAGAAGCAAGGAAACAAGGAATAGGAATGGTATTTCAGCATTTTTCTTTATTTGATTCTTTATCAGTAAAAGAAAATTTAATTTTAGGAATTGATGAAAAGATGACTTATTCAGATTTAGAAAATAAGCTAGAAAATATAAGCTCAAGATATAATCTTCCCTTAGATTTAGATGCTCCAATTACTGCTTTATCAGCTGGAGAAAAGCAGCGTGTAGAAATTGTAAGAATTTTATTACAAGACCCTCAGATACTTATTATGGATGAGCCAACTTCAGTCTTAACACCACAAGAAGTTGAAAGTTTATTTGTAACATTAAATGCACTCGTCAAAGAAGGTCGTACAATATTATATATCACTCATAAACTCGAAGAAGTAATATCAATATGTGATACAGTTACTATAATGAGAAGTGGTGAAATTATAGACACTTCAAGTACTGCAAATCAAACTGCAAAAACACTTGCAACAAAAATGCTAGGACAAAAATTAGATGACTTAAAAACTAATTATGAGCATATAAAAGACGAAGTTAACTTTGAAGTAAAAAATATTTCATGTGATTTTAATGATCCATTTTTAACAGATCTTAAAAATATTTCTTTTCAAGTTAGAGTGGGTGAAATTTATGGCATTGCTGGAGTTGCTGGTAATGGACAATCAGAATTAATGGATATTTTAACAGGAGAAAATATAAATATTAAATCTGGATCAATTACTTTTGATAATAAAAAAATTGAAAAGTATGGGCCACAAAAAAGAAGAGATTTATCTATTTCTTTTGTTCCGGAGAATAGATTGGGTCATAGTGCAGTACCTGAGTTAAGTTTGTCTGAAAATATTCTTTTAAGTCAATTTCCAAAAAATAATTTTATTAAAAATGGTATAATATTGAAAAATAACGTTGACGATTTTGCCAATAATGTAATTAATGAATTTAAAGTTATTACTCCTGGGAATGACGCCAAAGCATCAAGTTTATCTGGAGGAAATTTACAAAAATACGTAATTGGTAGAGAAATATCATCTAAGCCAAAAATATTAATTATTTCACATCCAACTTGGGGAATAGATGCCGGTGCTGAGCATTCTATCAGAGAGTCTTTGATAGAATTATCTCAAAATGGCACATCAATAATTGTTATTTCTCAAGATTTAGATGAATTGATTGAAATTACTCATAAAATATCTGTTATTTATGATGGAAAATTATCCAAACCTTTTAGAACTAGTGAAGTAGAAATAGAAAAATTAGGATTATTGATGGGTGGAAAAAATGAATAGTTTATTTCCCTCTATAGCTTCTCGCTCGCAGAGTTCGGGTCTAATGAATTTTTTTGTTCCCATAATATCTATTGTTTTAACCTTAATTACAGGTTCAATTATTTTTATTCTTCTTGGTTTTGACCCAGTTTATGCATTGTATACATTTTTTATTTCACCTATTTCTTCAACCTACGGTATTTCTGAATTGTTTGTAAAAGCAACTCCTTTAGCTTTAATTGCAATTGGTCTCTCATATTGTTTTAAGAACAATATTTATAATATTGGAGCTGAAGGACAACTTACCATGGGTGCAATTTTTGGCGGAGGTATTGGAATATTATTTCATGATACAAATGCGTTCTGGTTGTTGCCATTAATGATTTTTGCAGGAGCAATTGGAGGAGCATTGTGGGGTTTAATACCTGCTATTTTAAAAACAAAATTTAATACAAATGAAATTTTAACAAGTTTAATGTTAGTTTATGTTGCTTTATTTATTTTAGATTATTTAGTAGTGGGACCTTGGAAAGATCCATTTGGTTATAGTTTTCCTAAATCAAGACCATTTAGTGAATCTGGAAGAATGCCTCTGTTATTTGATGGTTTGAGAGTGCACTTTGGACTAATTATAACGCTATTTTTAATTTTTGTATCTTGGTTTATATTTTCAAAAACTATTTTTGGCTTTCAATTAAAAGTATCCGGTTACAGCCCCAAAGCTGCTAGATATGCTGGTTTTAATCAAACAACTTTAGTTTTTTTTGCTTTTGCAATTTGTGGCGCTTTTGCAGGTATTGCAGGTTTAGCTGAAGTATCTGGCCCAATTGGATTATTATATAGAGATATTTCTCCAAATTATGGATTTACTGCAATTATTGTTGCTTTTTTAGGTAGACTTCACCCAATTGGTATTATTTTTGCTTCTTTAGTTATCGCTCTTACTTATCTTGGTGCTGAAGATGCACAATTGTTTTTACAAATACCTTCAGCGGTAGGTTTTATATTTCAGGGTTTGGTTTTATTTTATTTATTAGGTGCGGAATTACTAATTAACTATAAATTAACTTACAAAAAATTATTATGAATTTAGATTTAATACTTGGAATATTACAAATTGTTTTAATTGCAACAACACCTCTAGTTTTTGCTGGTATAGGTGAGTTAGTTACAGAAAAATCTGGAGTATTAAACTTAGGTGTAGAAGGAATGATGTTGGTAGGAGCAGTGTCCGCTTTTATTATCTTAGTAATTACCGGAAGTTATTTTTTAGCTTTTTTTGTATCTATATTATCTGGAATTATCATGTCTGGTTTATTTGCTTTTCTTGTTCTATTTTTAATGTCAAATCAAATTGCTACAGGATTAGCATTAACTATTTTTGGAATAGGTCTTAGTTCAATGCTTGGCAAACAATATATTGGAACACCAATCGATGGTCTGTCACCATGGTTTTTTGTTATATTTTCTTTCTTAATTGTTTTTTTGGTTAGTTATTTTTTTTATAAAACTAAAGCTGGTTTGATTTTAAGAGCAGTAGGGGAATCCCATAATTCTGCACATGCTTTAGGATATAGCGTTATTAAAATTAGATTTTTATCAATTTTATTTGGAGGTTCTATGTGTGCTCTTGCAGGATCATATATCTCAATTTGTTATGCTCCAATGTGGCAAGAAGGTATGACAGCTGGACGTGGATGGATAGCGTTAGCATTAGTTGTATTTGCAACTTGGAAACCAGAAAGAGTACTTATTGGAGCTTATATATTTGGAGGTGTTACTATTCTTCAAATGAATCTTCAGGCTTTAGGTTTAAGATTTCCTGGTCAATTTTTCAGTATGGCTCCATATGTTGCAACTATTATAGTTTTAGTGTTAATTTCTAGTAATAAATTAAGAATAAAACTTAGTGCACCAGCTTCATTAACTATTCCTTTTTATAAAGGCAGATAAATATCCACTTCTTTTTTTCTATAATCATATAGATTTATTGATCAAACCTATTTGTATATATTAAGTATATAGTTGAGTAATCGTTATATTAGCAGGTGAGGTTAAAATGATTAGAATAATAACTTTTTTATCTACTTTTTTGGTATTTGCATTTGGTTCAGCATATGCAGACCCTAAAAAAGTTGGATTTATATACATTGGTCCTCCAGGTGATCATGGTTGGACATATATGCATGATGTAGGTAGAAAGTATATGGAGAGCCAACTTGGTGACTCTATTACTACTACTTATCTTGAAAATATTCCTGAAAACGCAGATGCTGTTAGAGCAATCCGAAAACTAGCAGACTCAGGACATGATTTAATATTTACAACGTCCTTCAACTATATGGATCAGACACATGAAGTAGCTAAGGATTTTCCTGATATAAAATTTGAACATGCTACTGGGTATATCCAAGCAGATAACGTTGCTACGTATTCAGCTAGATTTTACGAAGGTAGAATGATTGAAGGGCATATTGCTGGTCATATGACTGAAACTAATACTATTGGTTATATAGCTTCATTCCCTATTCCTGAAGTTGTAAGAGGAATTAATGCATTTTATTTAGCGGCTTCAAAAGTAAATCCAGATATCAAAATGAAAATTATTTGGGTATTTACTTGGTACGACCCAGGTAAAGAAGCTGATGCAGCTAATACATTAATTAATCAAGGAGCTGACATAATTGTTCAGCATACTGATACATATGCTCCTTGCCAAGCTGCTCAAAAAGCGGGTGTTTATGCATTTGGTCAAGCTTCAAACCAAGAAGAATTTTGTCCTGATGCACATTTAACTTCAATTGAAGATATTTGGGGCCCTTACTATGCTGAAAGAGCAAAAGCTGTTGTGGATGGTACTTGGTCTTCTGGTGATACTTGGGATGGTATGGATAAAGGTATGGTTGTAATGTCACCATATAATACTAAACTTATGCCAGCAAGTTTAATTCAAGAAGCAGTAAATATGGAAGTTGGAATTAAAGATGGAACTATCCATCCTTTCACGGGTCCAATTTACAATCAAGCAGGTGAGCTTGTGGTTCCTGAAGGTGAAGTAGCACCTGATGGAATGTTACTTGGAATGAACTTTTATGTTCAAGGTATTGACGGCGAAGTACCACAATAATTAAAATTCTTATAACCCTCTCTCTTTTTAGGGAGAGGTTTAATTCTTAATTTCAAAGGAAGATTTATGTCTGATTTACACATTAGTTGGGACGAATATAGAAGTAAAACAGAAGATTTAGCAAAACAAATTCATAAGGATGGATGGCAATTTAATCAGGTTGTATGTATCGCAAAAGGAGGTATGAGAGTAGGGGATGTAATGGCAAGAATATTTGACGTTCCCTTAGCAATTCTTTCTGTTGAATCATATAAAGGTGAGGGAGTAAAAAATAAAAGAGGTGCAATTACATTTTCAAGAGATTTAGCAAAAACAAGCCCTAACATTGGATCAAAAGTTTTAATAGTAGATGATTTGGCAGACTCAGGAATTACCCTTAAAAAAAGTATAGATTGGTTAAATCATACTTATGGTTTTTATATAGATGAACCAATAAGAACTGGAGTTTTGTTTTATAAATCAGTATCTTCGTTTAAACCAAATTATTATGTTGATTATTTAGAAGATTCTCCTTGGATACATATGCCTTATGAGGTTTATGAAACTATGAAACCAGAAGAACTTGGCTAAAAAATTGAAGTAATTTCCTCAAACTTTTTCTTTTGTTTTGCAAACCTTGGAACTTTTACATCTTTATCTGGTCGTCCAACAATAAGTAAAACAAATGGTTTTTCATTACTAGGTCTTTTTAAAATTTTATTAAGAAATGTCATTGGGCTTGGCGTGTGTGTTAACATTGCTAAGCCAGAAAAATGTAAACAAGCAATTAATATACCAGTAGCTATACCGACAGACTCTTTAACATAATAATTTTTTATTTTTTTATTTTTTGAAACTGAAAATTTTTTTTCAAAGATAGCTATTAAATAAGGTGCATTTTCAATAAATTTTTTATTTTCATCAGTTCCTAAAGGAGTTAACGCATCTAACCACTCTTGAGGAGCTTTATACTTATAAAATTTTTCTTCTTCTTTTTCTGCTTCTATTCTAATCTTCTTTTTTACAGTTTTATTTTTTATTACTACAAAATGCCAGGGTTGAAGATTTGCTCCACTTGGAGCTGATCCAGCAGATAAAATTGCATTTTTTATAATATTTATATCAATTTTATCTTTTGAAAATTCGCGTATGCTTCTTCTCTCTTTAATATTATTATAAAAATTTTTTGAATTAATTTTCATTTCTTTGATAGTTTGATTTGAAAATTTTAAATCTTCAGCTATGTATTTTTTAACTTTATGCATTGGTTTGTTATTATTATTGGGATACTCTTAATTTCTCTATCAATTAGTAATCCTCTATATAAACTAATTATAAAAAAACGAATAAGATTTAAACTTTTCATTGAAATACTGTTCAGGATTATACTGTTTTTAATTAGTATAATTATTATTTTTCTAGGTTTGTACTTAGAGAGTATTTCTTAATATCTTCTTATATTTCTATCGATTAATGCAGCCCATGCATCTATTCCACCAAGTACATTAACGCAATGATTATAACCTTGTGCTTTAAGCCATTTACATACAGCTTGGCTTCTTGTTCCTGTATGACACATTACAAAAATATTTTTTTTCTTATCTAATTCTGTGTATCTTTTAGCAATCTCTGAAAGTTTCATGTGTATCGTACCTTTAATATGGGCGTGATCTCTCTCAGTATCTTCTCTTACGTCTATAATTTGAATTTTTTTGTCATCTTGTTTAAGTTCATTTAACTTATGTACTGTTATTTCACTACTACTGTAAAGATCCATAAGATTATTTTATTATAAATACTACTAGATTTCTACTATTTTAAATAAAATTAATTTTAAAAATTAAATTTGTTATTTCTAAGTTTTTCATGTAAGAGCCAACGTCATTATGACAAAAAAAATAACTTTCTCAGCTTTTGGTAGAGATTCATATTATCACAGAGATTGGTTCAAAAAAAATGGTTTCAAATTTGATAGAAGTGCGAGAAAATGGACTGTAGAGAATTTACCAATAGATAATGCTGAGGAATTTGCTAGTTATTGTAGGAAATACGGTTTAACATTTGAAAGATCTGATAGAATGATTACAGAATTTGATTATGCAGATTATCTTTGGGATGGAAGAAGAGATGAATTTATGAAATCTTCTGAAAATATAGAAATCCCACAACCAAAAAACAAAATCTAATTTTTGTTAAATAAATTAGTATCAAATAATTTAATACTTCTTGTAATTTTAGCTGCTATTTGGGGATCTTCTTTTTTTGTTATTAAAATTTGTTTGTCTAGTTTTACGCCTACAAGTATTGCTTCCTTAAGATTAATTATAGCATCAATATTCTTAATTATATTATATTATTCATATAACAATCATCCTAAATTAAATCTTGATTTAGTTTTAATTCTTTCTTTTATAGGCATTACTGGAAATTTTTTACCATTTTATCTGATTAGTTGGGCTGAACAATACATTTCTTCTTCTACTGCAGGTTTATTAATGTCAGTTGGTCCCTTACTAACATTGCTCATGTCTCATGTATTAACTTCAGACGATAAGTTTACTTGGATTAAATTTTTATCAATTATTATAGGTTTTGTAGGTATTATTTTTATTTTAGATATAAGTAAATTTAATTTTAATGATGAAAACTACATTAGTACTTTAGCAAAAATATTTGTGATTATTGCAGCATTTGGTTACATGATTTCAAATATTGCTGCTTATAATAAATTAAAGAACTTAAGCCCTATTTCAATTACAACTTTTGCTACATTGTTTGGAGCGATAATATCATTACCTTTTTTATTCTATGATTTTATCAATTATGAAAATAATATTAATGATATTTCTTTAATTTCTATTATTTATTTAGGTGTTTTTCCAACAGCTATTGCATTTCATATGCGCTATCATATAGTTAAACAATCTGGTCCGGTTTTCTTATCTTATGTTGCGTATTTAATCCCTGTTTTTGCTTTAATTTGGGGATTCATATTTCTTTCTGAACAAATAGTATTTAGTTCTATAGTTGGAATTATTTTAGTTTTTATTGGCCTGTTTGTCGGGCAAAAAAAATCAATGAGTAAAATATCCGTAAAAAACATATAATACTAATAAAACAGCAATTAAAATAGACACATTTTTGAAGTTAAAGTATTTCATTTATGGTTGAAATTTAATTTTTTATAGTCCAATATACTCTTATTATGAGTGACTCAATTAAATTTTTACTTGAAGAAAATAAAGCACCAAAGTTTTGGTATAATATTAATGCAGACTTACCAAGTCCACCACCACCGCCACTACACCCTGGAACTAAACAACCAGCAGGACCTGATGACTTCGCTCCTTTATTTCCAATGAGTTTAATTATGCAAGAAGTTTCTACTGAAAGAGAAATAGAAATTCCTGAACCAGTAAGAGAAGTATACAAACAATGGAGACCTTCTCCTTTATTTAGAGCAAGAAGATTAGAAAAGTTTTTAGATACACCAGCTAAAATTTATTATAAATATGAAGGTGTTAGTCCTACTGGTAGTCACAAACCTAATACCGCAGTCCCACAAGCATTTTTTAATAAAGAAGAAGGAATTAGTAAAATTTTTACTGAAACTGGCGCTGGTCAGTGGGGAAGTTCACTAGCTTTTGCAGGTCAGATCTTTGGTATAGATATAGAAGTTTTCATGGTTAAGGTTAGTTTTGATCATAAACCTTACAGAAAATTAATGATGCAATCATTTGGCGCTAACTGCCACGCTAGTCCATCTAATTTAACTGATTTCGGTAATAAGTTATTATCAGAAAATCCTGATAACCCTGGTAGTTTGGGAATAGCTATATCAGAAGCAATAGAAGCAACTGTTAAAAGTGGAGGTAAAGCTAAATACTCACTTGGAAGTGTTTTAGGTCATGTTTTAATGCATCAAACTATAAATGGTAATGAAGCTATTATGCAAATGGAGATGGCTGGAGATTATCCTGATATAATTGTTGGCTGTACAGGTGGCGGTAGTAATCTTTCTGGATTAATGTTTCCATTTTTAGGACAACAGTTAAGAGGTGGTCACAAAATTGATATAATTGGTTGTGAGCCTGCATCATGCCCATCATTTACGAAGGGTAAGTATGCATACGATCATGGTGATATGGCAAAAATGACTCCATTAATTAAAATGCATACTCTTGGATCTGATTTCTTACCGCCAGCTAATCACTCTGGTGGATTAAGATACCATGGTATGTCTTATCATTTAAGTCATTTATATGAACTAGGTCTTATGAGAGCAAAGGCTTATGGTCAAAAAGATTGTTTTGAAGCTGGTTTAACTTTTGCAAAACAAGAAGGAATTATTCCTGCTCCAGAAGGAAATCATGCAATTAAAGGGGCTATTGATGCAGCTTTAGAATGTAAAGAAAAAGGTGAATCAAAAACTATTCTCTTTAATTTATGTGGTCATGGATATTTTGATATGTCAGCTTATGATGATTATTTAAATGGATCAATGGCTGATGATGTTATTGATGATGATGGAATAGGCAAATCTATTTCTCAAATACCAGAATTAGCGTAATTTAAGTTTAAATTTTTTTTTATTTAATTAAAGGTGTTTCTTTATTATGGTTGAAATTAAACCTTTTAAAGGAACACGTCCTTATAACGAAGATGCAAAAAATTTAATTGCTCCTTCTACTGATCATTTAAGTATTGAAAATATAGAAATATTTAAAAAAAATAATTATTGGAATTATTTAAAAATTTTGAATCCCGTAGGACAATTAAAAGAAGTAGATACTCTTTTAGAAGCAAAATCTCATTTTAAAGAAATGAAAGAAAATGATGTAATTAAAAAAGATAAAGAATTATTTTATTATATTTATCAAATTGAATTTAAAGGGCATACTCAATTAGGTTTTTTGTCTCTTTCTAAAATCTCAGATTTTGTAGGTGAAAAAATTAAAGCACATGAAAAAATATATGAGACAAGAATGAGAGAAAGAGCAGAGCAAATGTTAAATATAAAAACACAAATTGGTCCTATTTATGTAGTATATAAAAAAAATAATAAGATAAAAGATTTGTTATCATCTGTAATATCAAATACTCCAGATTATGATTTTGAAAGCTTTGATAAATCTATTCATAAACTTTGGTGTATTTCTGATAAATTATTTATCGAAAAGTTATCTTCTGTTTTTATAAATGAAGTAGACAATTTTTATATTGCAGATGGACATCATAGAATGGGTGCAATGAAAATTATTGGAGAATTAAATTATAATAAAAATATTTTGCAGGAAGACTTTATGATAGCAGCGTTTCCAAGCGATGAAGCTAAAATATTTGACTATAATAGAGTTGTTAAAGATCTAAATGGTTTGAGTGAAGAAAAGTTTTTAGAAATTCTTTCTGAAAACTTCGAAATAAAAAAAGAAAAAAATCCATTCAAGCCTCAATCAAATAAACAATTTGGAATGTATCATGAAAAAAAATGGTATTCATTGTATTTTAAAACTGAATTAAAAACTGATAATTTTATTGATACACTAGATATTAATATTTTAAACAATTTCGTTTTCAAAAAACATTTGAATATTTCTGATGTTAACAATGATGAAAGAATAAGATTTATTGCTGGATGCCACGGTTTAGAAGCTTTAGAAAAAAAAGTTGATGAAAATAATGATAGTGTGGCATTTTCTATCTTCCCATCATCAATAAGTGATGTTATTACAGTCGCAAATAAAAATTTAACTATGCCTCCTAAATCAACATGGTTTGATCCAAAACCTTTAGATGGTTTAGTAGTTTATGAGTTTGAAAAATTATATGAATAAACCTAATAGCAAGCCTAACAATCCAAACTTTTCAAGTGGGCCTACATCAAAAAGACCTGGATGGGATATATCAGTGTTGAGTAATGCTTTAACTGGTAGATCTCATCGATCTGTTGAATGTAAAGCAAGACTAAAAGAAGCAATAGATAAATCTAAAGATATTCTAAAATTACCTGATGATTATTTATTGGGTATAATGCCTGGATCAAATACTGGTGCTTTAGAAGCAGCTATGTGGTGCCTATTGGGTAAAACAGGAGTCGATATTCTTGCATGGGAAAATTTTGGTAAAGATTGGGTAATAGATGCAATTAGTGAATTAAAATTAGATAATTTAAATATTCATGAGGAAGATTATGGCAAACTACCTGACCTTAGCAAAGTCAATTTTGATAATGATGTTATTTTTACTTGGAATGGAACAACATCTGGTGTCAAAGTTCCTAATGGAGATTGGATACCCGACGACAGAAAAGGTTTAACCATTTGTGATGCAACTTCAGCAATTTTTGGCATGCCTATAGATTATAATAAATGTGATGTTATAACTTGGTCTTGGCAAAAAATACTTGGAGGAGAGGCCGCTCATGGAATGATTGCAATTTCTCCACGCGTTGTTGAAAGATTAGAAAGTTTTACACCTACTTGGCCAGTACCAAAATTATTTAGATTGGCTGAAAAACAAAAATTAATAAAAGGTATTTTTGAAGGAAATACAATTAACACACCATCAATGATATGTGTTGAGGATATTATTGATTCTTTAAACTGGGTTTCTTCTCAAGGAGGATTAAATTCATTAATCTCCAAATCTCAGAATTCTTTACAAAAAATCCGAGAATGGATTAATCAGCGAGATTGGGTTACTTTTTTATCTGAAATTGAAGATGAGAATTATATTTCAAACACTGGGATAACATTTAAAATTATTGAAGATTGGTTTACTAATAAAGATGAAAGCGGTCAAAGAGCTGTAATGGCTGATATTTGCAAATTACTTTCTGAAAATAATGTTGGATTTGATTGTAATGGATATCCAAAAGCACCACCTTCTTTTAGAATATGGGCTGGAGGAACGGTTCAAACTTCAGATGTAGAATTAGTTTTACCTTGGATAGATTGGGCTTATTCAGAGATTAAATCAAAACATGCCTAAAGTACTAATATCAGATTCACTTGATAATATTGCATCAGAAATTTTAATAAAGAATAACATTTCAGTTGATACAAAAACAAACTTATCTCCTGAAGAATTAAAAAAAATAATTGATAACTATGATGGTTTAATCATTCGTTCTGCAACTAAAGTGCGAAAAGATTTAATCGATTCTCTTTCAAATTTAAAAATTATAGGTAGGGCAGGGGCAGGAGTAGATAATGTTGATGTGGAAGCTGCTAAAAATAAAAATATTATCGTAATGAATACTCCGGGAGGAAATACAAATGCTACAGCAGAACACACCATTGGTTTAATTTTTGCATTACAAAGAAAAATTACTATTGCCAATGAAACAACTCATAAGGGTCTTTGGGAAAAAAAGAAATTAAAAGGAAATGAAATTAAAGGCAAGAAAATTGGTATCGTAGGTTTTGGTAATGTAGGTAAAAGAGTTGCAGAAATATCCAATGTATTGGGAATGCACGTTTCAATATTTTCTTCATACTTTGAAACAATTAAGGATAACTATCCTGAATATAATTCTTGTTCTATCGATGAGATTATTAAAGATTCAGATATAATTTCTTTTCACTGTAAGCCCAATAAGGATGGAGGCTCAATTATTAATAAAAATCATCTATCACTAATGAAAAAAAATTGCATCATTATCAATACCGCTAGAGGTAACTTAGTTGATGAAGATGATCTCAAAAAAGCTCTAGAAAAAAAAGAAATTAAAGGTGCTGCACTAGATGTTTTTAGAGATGAGCCTTTAGAAGAAAGTGGGTTTTATAATTTAGATAATATAATTTTAACTCCACATATTGCTGCTTCTACTGATGAAGCACAAATAATTGTAGCAGAAATGGTTGCTAACCAGTTTGTTGAATTTTTTAATAATAATAAAATTATAAATTCAGTTACTTAATAAAAATTTCAGTTAAATTTTCTAAGTAAGCAGATGGATTTGAGAGAATGTTACCATCTAATATATTAGCTTGATCTAAAATTAAATTTGAAGCTTTTTTATGGTCAATTTTTGTTAAATTTTGAGATAAATTTACAATCATCGGATGGTTTGGATTAATTTCAAGTATCTTTTTTGAAACAGGAGTTTTTTGATTATGCATTTTCATCAGTTTTTCCATATTTATATCCATCCCAGCTTCTTCCGCAACAAGCAGAATTGGGCTTTTGGTTAATCTTTTAGATACAATAACATCAGATATAATCTCTTTAAGCTCTGTTTTAAGTATGTTAATTAAATCATTGATTTTACTATCTATTTCCTTTTTATCTTCGTCTTTCTTACTTGATTTTTCGCCAACTTTTGAAACATCAACTTTACCTTTGGTTATTGATTTAAATTCTAAATCTTTATATTTATTTACATTTTGTATCCAAAACTCATCTACTGCATCAACCATAAACAAAACCGGTATCTTTTTATCAGTGAACACTTCCAATTGAGGGGAGTTTTTAATATGATCTTTATCAGTATTAGCAAAGTAATAAATTTCTTTTTGATCTTTAGCCATTAATTTAGTGTACTCTTCAAGAGATATTTTTTTATCATTTAAAGAATTTTCAAACCTTAATTGAGGTAAGATTTTTTCATGATGATCATTATGTTCGTATAACCCTTCTTTTAGAACAGGACCAAAATTATTCCAAAATGTCTCAAATTTATCTTTTTCTTTCTTAGCTAAGCTATCAATTTCACTTAAAATTTTATTTGTAATGCCTTTTTTTATTTTTATAATAATAGGATTATTTTGAAGCATTTCTCTACTTATATTAAGAGAAATATCTTGTGAGTCTACTACTCCTGGAATAAAACGTAACCAATTAGGAATTATATCTTCACAATCATCAGTGATAAAAACTTTTTGAACATATAATTTTATTTTATTTTTCCTATCAGCATTGAATAAATCCATAGGTTGATTTGTAGGAAAATACAGTAAAGCCTTATAACTAATAACACCCTCAGCGTTATAGTGAATAGTTTTTAAGGGATCATCAAAGTTAAATGAAATATTATTATAAAATTGTTTATAGTCTTCCTCTTTAATATCTTTTTTATCTTTTAGCCATAATGGACTACCTTCATTTATTTTTTCTTCTTTTTCTTTATCATCAAGATCTTTAAGATAAATTGGAAAAGGAATATAATTTGAGTATTTTGTTATAATTGATCTTAAGCGAAATGAATCTAAAAATTCATCAGCATCTTTCTTTATATTTAATGTTATACAAGTACCTCTTTTATCTTTTTTAGCTTCTTCTATGGTATAATTTTCTTTTCCATTGGATGACCAAAGATTTGTTTCTTCATTTTCAGCATCTTTAGAAAGCACTTCAACATTATCTGCAACCATATATGAGGAATAAAAACCAACACCAAACTGTCCAATTGCTGAAATATCGTTGTTTTTTTTATTTTTCATTGCTTCAATAAATTTACTAGTTCCCGATCTTGCTATAGTTCCTAAATTATCAATAAGTTCATTTTTTGACATTCCAATTCCATTATCTTCAATTTCAATAATTTTTTTCTTTTTTGAAACTCTGATATTAATTTTTAAATCCTTTTCATCTTTCAAAAGATTTTTTTTGGAGAGTGATTGATATCTTAATTTTTCACAGGCATCGGCTGAATTAGATATTAGTTCTCTTAGAAATATTTCCCTTTCACTATAAAGAGAATTAGCAACAAGATCTAGAAGCTTACTTACTTCAGCTTGAAATGTTTTATTTTCTTTAGTTTTTTCTGCCATTTTTGAAATTTAAGCATTCATATCTATAATTCAATAGTAAGCAATAATTTTTTGCCACATTTAAGGCTATATAAGTAAAAGTTATGGTATTTAGGTCTATAATGAAGTTTGATAATATTTTAAAATTATTGTGCATTACATTGTTATTTTTATATGCATGTACTTCAAATCAGTTAACAAATACTGCTGATAGTTGCATAATTTTTGATGAAAAGAAAAGCTGGTATAAAGCAACAAAAAAATCTTACGAAAAATGGAATACCCCAATAGCATTTCAATTAGCAGTTATAAAACAAGAATCATCTTTTACCCAATTTGCAAAACCGAAAAGAAAAAAATTTCTTGGTTTAATTCCAACCTCTAGACCATCAACTGCTTTTGGTTATGCGCAAATAACAAATCCTACTTGGGATTGGTATAAGAATAAAACTGGAAATCAAAATGCATCAAGGGCAAATTTTAAAGATGTAACAGATTTTATTGGTTGGTACACTTCACAATCAGAAAATATGGTTGGAATTTCAAAAAATGATTACTATAATCAATATTTAGCATATCATGAAGGTCAAAATGGATGGTCTAAAAAGACATATAAAAGCAAAGATTGGTTGATTGATGTTGCTAAAAATGTAGAAAGAAATACTAAGATGTTTAATTCACAACTAAAACAATGCGAAGAAAAATTTAATAAAAAAGGTTTCTTTGGAATATTATAATGCCAATTCTAAATAGTATAAATCAAATGCAAGATCAAATGACTGAATGGCGTCAAGATCTTCATAAAATCCCAGAAATAGGTCTTCAAGAATATGAAACATCAAAATATATTAAAAACAAACTTAAAGAATTTAACATAGATTTTAAAGATGGGTATGCAGGTACAGGTATTGTGGCTTGGGTTGAAGGCCAAAATAATAATAGTGAAAAAACAATAGGATTACGTGCAGATTTTGATGCTTTACCAATGACTGAAAAAAACGATTTTGAGCATAAATCAACTAAAGAAGGAATGATGCATGGTTGTGGTCATGATGGACATACTACTATGTTGCTTGGTGCTGCTAAATATTTAAGTGAAAATAATAATTTTGATGGAAAGGTTTATTTTATCTTTCAACCTGGTGAAGAAGGCTTCGCAGGTGGGAAAAAAATGATTGAAGATGGAATGTTCAAAGATTTTAAGATAGATGAAGTTTACGCGCTTCATAACTGGCCAGATACACCATTAGGAACTTTTGGAGTCAATAATGGTCCTATGATGGCAGCTGTTGATGAATTTGACATAACAGTTAAAGGAAAAGGAGGCCACGCTGCAATGCCTCATCAAACAATAGATCCAATCGTAATTGCCAGTCAAATAATTAATTCAATTCAAACTATTGTAAGTAGATCAATTGATCCAGTCGATAAAGCTTTAGTTAGTATAACTAAAATAAATGCAGGTAGCGCTCACAACATAATAAGTAATGAAGCTACATTTGGAGGAACTATTAGAACGTTTAAAAAAGAAACAAGATCTTATGTTGAAAAAAGAATTAATGAAATAACAGAAGGTATAGCAAAGGCTCATGGAGCAGAGGTAAAAATAAAGTTTGATTTAACTAATAAATATCCACCAACATACAATTCAAAAAAAGAATCAATCTTTGCTTCGCAAGTTGCAAAAGACCTTGTAGGTGAAGATAACGTACAAACTGATATAGATCCTTGTATGGGAGGTGAAGACTTTTCATATTTATTAGAAGAAAAACCTGGTTCATATTTATTTATAGGTCAGGGGGACGAAGATCATACAGCAAGTCTTCATACGACTAAGTATGATTTTAATGATAAATTACTACCTATTGGTGTGAACTTTTGGGTAGATTTAGTTAAGAAATATTTTTCAAAATAAAAAACAAAAATCTTTTAATGTTTAATTTAAGTGCAATTAATACAATTGTTTCTTCAAGACTTAGAGAATTTTTTCATGAATATCATTATTCACTATTAGCCCCCCTCACTACAAATCTATTATTTATTTTAGTATTTCTTACAGTAGAGAATTATTATTCATTATCTATAGATTCTGGATCTTTTGTTGAATTTATTGCTCCTGGATTAATTATTATGATCGTTGCTCAGGAAAGTTACGATAATTCATCTGCTACTTTAATTCATATGAAGCAAATTGGCTCTTTAGATGATTGGTTAATGGCACCTATTTACAGAATTGAAATATTAATTTCATTAGTATTAACATCTATTATTATTGGTATTATTTTAGCATTATTTAATTTTATAATTTTTACCTTTTTTATAGATATTCAAATTTATAATTTTTTTTATTTTTTTTATTATCTTTTTTTAGTTATAATATTTTTCTCATGTCTAGGATGTTTCGTAGGAATAATTTTTAATTCTTGGGATTCACAAAGTACATTTTCAAGCTTTTTTGTTGCACCTATAAATTTTTTATCAGGAACTTTTTTTTCAATTAATTATCTTCCTGATAATTTTAAAGCTATACTTCTATATAATCCTTATTATTATGTTGTAAGTTTCTTTAGAAACTCATTTAATGATGAATTTTCATTTAATTTAGTTGAAAATATCTTTATAATATTTTTTATTTTAATAACATTGATTATTACATCAATTATTTTTTTCAGAGGTTATAAAATTATTAAATGATTGATATTGTTTTTAATTTTTTACTTCAATTTGATTTATTAATTAAAAATAATCTAGAATTATCTTTAATTTTATATTTTTTATTTTCATTTTTGTTTTTTACCTTTTCCCTACCTGGAGGTTTAATAATTATACTTGCATCAAGTTTCTTTTTTGGATTTATTACAGGTTTTATAATTAATATATCAACAATTGTTTTAGGTAGTTTATGTTTTTTTCTTTTTTTTAAAAATATATTCAAAAAATATTTTAATAAACAAATTGAAAAATTTAGTTATAAACTAAATAATATTGTTAAAAAATCATCATTTGAATACTTAGTATTATTACGACTAATCTTTGGAGTACCATTGTTCATCCAAAATTTATTTTTATCAACATTAAATATTTCTAAAACTAAATTTATAATTTCATCTTTTATTGGTTTTTCTCCTTATTTTCTTTTTTTTTCGTTCATTGGTAATCAATTTTCTGATCTCATTCAAGTTAAAGAATTTCAACTTAGTAATATTTTATCATTTGAATTAATTTTAATTTTTTTAATATTAATTATTTTTTTATTACTTAGAATTTTTTTTAAATTTAAATAAATAGTTTTTTAAATCTAATTGAAATGAATAATAAATAAATAGTAACAATTATTGCGGCATAAATAGTTATATCAATAATTATTAAATTATTTGCGGAAAATTCATTAGCTATTCTTGAATATATCAAAGCTGAAGTCTGTATTATGGATGTAATAATAATAACATTAAGTAATCTAATTGAGCCCTTTGTATTTAAGTAGATCATTAAAAGACCAATAAATAAAAGACCTGTTACAGCTCCGCCAAGATTTCTTAGCCATGCTATATTGGTATTTTCAGCAACAGTTAAATTCACAAAGCTATATGGAAAAATTAAAAAACAAATTCCATAAATTAAAGAAAAAATTGATAAAAATAATATGCTTAATCTGATCATCTACTAAAAACTATTTATTAAGATATAATTAGTATTGCAAATTAATTATTACTAAATATACAAAATATATGATCCGATTGTTAATAGTTTTAATTGTTATAGTAATTATTCTTTTTATTTTGAGATCAAGAGCCAAATCACAATATAATAATTATGGTAATTTTTATAGAAATTTAATTTTGATAGTCATAATTGGAGGTATAATCTTTTTCCTTGCAACAACTGGAAAATTCTTGATACCACAGTTATTAAATCTTATAAAAGTTGGTTTACCATTCTTGACAAAATTAATAGGAATATAATGAAATATTTCTCAACAAATGATCTACCCTTAAACGAAGAAATGATTAATTTTTGGAGAAATAATGGATATTTAGTTATAGAGAATTTCAACACAGATAAAGAATGTGATGAATTAATGGAACGATCATCATATCTTATCGAGCATAATAATTTTAATAATCAAAAATCTATTTTTGATACAGTCAATCAAGCTCATAATGATGATAGTTATTTTTTAGAATCTGGAGATAAAATTCGTTTCTTCTTTGAAGAAAAAGCTAATTTAAATGATGATAACATAGAAGAAAATAAACATTTTATTGTAAATAAAATTGGTCATGCGTTGCATGACTTAGATAAAGTTTTTTATAAATTTTCTCATAAACAAAAACTTCAAGATATTGCTTTATCACTTGGTTTCTCAAAACCAAAATTACTTCAGTCTATGTATATTTTTAAGCAACCTAAAATAGGTGGTGAAGTAGTTTGTCATCAAGATTCTACTTTTTTATATACTGAGCCAGAAAGTACTATCGGTTTCTGGTTTGCATTAGAAGACGCAAATAAAACAAACGGATGTTTACAGGTTGCAAGCGGAGGTCATAAAGGACCATTAAGAAAACTTTTTAAAAAAGTAGATGGTAAAATGCAAATGATAGATCTAAATGATGCACCATTTCCTGAAACTGATACTTTTATAGAAGTTAAAAAAGGATCACTTGTTTTATTACATGGTAGACTTCCTCATTATTCATGTGAGAACACAAGTTTAAAATCAAGACATGCTTACACAATTCATGTAATTGATAATAACAACGAATATCCTGAATGGAATTGGTTACAAAGATCTTCAATTCCTCTTAAAAGTTTTATTAATGACTAAAAAAATAATTTTAGATTGTGATCCAGGTCATGATGATGCTGTAGCAATAATGTTGGCTGCTTCTTCTAAAGAGATTGACATACTGGGTATCACCTGTGTTGGTGGAAATAGTGGTTTAAATAATACAGTAAATAACGCTCTTAAAGTTTGTACGTTAATTGAAAGAACGGACATTAAAGTTTACTCAGGTGCAAATAAACCTATTCATTATGAATTATTTACAGCTGAATATGTTCACGGAAAAACCGGATTAGATAAAAAAGGTGATCCTATAATAATAGATACAAATTATAAACCTCAAGAAAAACATGCAGTTGATTTCATAGTAGAAACTTGTAAATCTTCAACAGAGCAAATTTATTTATGTCCAACAGGACCTCTTACAAATATTGCCTTAAGTTTAAAAAAAGATCCGTCTATTAAAGAAAATATAAAAGAAATAGTTTTTATGGGTGGGGCTGCTATGTGCTTAGGAAATACTACACCTTCAGCTGAATTTAATATTTATGTGGATCCACATGCAGCTAATATTGTCTTAGAATCAGGTATTCCTTTAACAATGATGGGTTTAGATGTTACTCATCAGGTCAATGTAAATTCAAAAATTATCAAATCAATGAATGAAAATAAAAATAAAAGTTCTAAGTTTTTTGGAGAACTAATGGAATTTTATACAATATTTCATAAAGAATTGTACGAAACTGAGGAAACGCCTTTGCATGACCCATGTGTCATTGCATATTTATTAGATCCATCAATTTTTAGTGGAAAAGAAGTTAATGTCACAGTTGAAGAAAATTCTGAATTAACAAGAGGGGAGACCGTTGTTGATTGGCTTGGTGTTACCAAAAGACCAGTAAATTGTTTTGTGATGAATGGAGCTAATGATGAAAAATTTTTTCAATTACTTAAAGCTAAATTATCGTTATTACCTTAAGTATAAAAACTCTTTGCAATCTTTCCAGCTAAATTTGCATTATTAATTATTAAAGATACATTAGCATTTAGAGTTTGATTTTTTGATTGTTCGTTAATTTCTTTTATAAGAAACGGGGTTAATTCTTTTCCACTAATATTATTTCTATCAGCTTTTTTTGTTGCATTATTAATCCATTTTTCTATATCATTTTTATTAAGCGCTTTTTCAAATGGAACTTTATTAAATATGAGAATTGATTTTTTATTTTCTATATTTTCATTAAGTTTTAAAAAAGAAGAAATTTCATGAATTTCATCAAATTTATTATCGACTTTATTTTCTGTTTCTTCATACCAAAAACCAGGCATATAATTTGTTTGATAACCAATTCTTGTAATTCCTAAAGTTTCAAGAAGTTCATTTGTTTTACTTAAATCTAATATAGATTTAGCACCACTACAGATTACAAAATTTGAATTCTCAGAAAGTGCATATACATCTGCAGATACATCATTGGTATTTTCAGCATTTAGATGCACACCACCAATTCCTCCTGTTGCAAAAAATCTTATTTGAAATTTAGAAGCTATAGAAATTGTACTTGCTACTGTTGTAGCAGCATTTTCTTTATTAAATATTGATAAATTTATATTGTGGTTTGAAACTTTTTGTACATTTTTCTCTTTTGCTAATATTTGAATATCTTCTTCCGATAATCCTATTTTAACCTTACCTCTAATTATTCCTATTGTTGCAGCAATTGCACCGTTATCTTCAACAGCCTTTATAGACTCATTTGCGACTTTAATATTTTCTGGATAGGGCAATCCATGACTAATCAATGTACTTTCTAAAGCTACTATTGGTTTTTTTCTATTTATTGCTTCTTGAACTTTTTTACTTATATCAAATATTTCATGCATACTATTGTACAATCACTCTCTTAGAAAGATTTTTAATTTTTAAAAAATCACTCTTAGTTTTTAAACTTTTACCACTAGCATAATAAGACCCGCATGCTACAGAAGTTTTCAAAATATAATTCATTTTTTCATTTATACTTAACAAATACAGCATCATAGCTGCTAGTGCGTCCCCAGCTCCATTTTCGTTTACTACCTTGATTGATGGGGGTTTTATTTTTTTTATAAATTCATTACTTCCAAAGATTACATTATTTTTAGAATTAGTAGTAATTATTTTTATTTTTTTATTTTGTTTTAATATTTTTTTTACACCTAATATTATATTTGAAGAATTTGTAAGTTTAAGTAACTCTGCTTTATTTAAGAATATAAAATCAACTTTATTTATAATCCTTTTAATTTTAAAAACTTTATGCACTGATGTTGCGCACACTATAATTTTATTTTTTTTTGATAGTTTATTAATTGATTTTTCCAAATAGGTTTTAGAAAAATTTAGATCAAATATTATATTTTTATTCTTAATGTTTGGTATTTTTAAAGATTTATTATTTTCATATTCATCTGTTTTAGCTAATCCTAATAAAAATTTATTATTTTTATCTGATAAAGCTAAATAGTATCTATCTGCATAATCTTTATTCACTTGATGAACATAGATTTTTTTTGAGATTTTTTTTCTAATCTCTTCATTGATAGCTAAACTATAAAAGTTTACATCAACAAAATTCGAAAGCAATTCTGCAATATTGTACGCGACTCCACCAATTCTGCTTTTTTGTGTAATTTGATTAGATCTAAAATTAATAATATTTTTTTTAAGATTTAATAAATAATCGTGATGAATTGCCCCAATACAAACAAAAATGTTTTTAGATTTCAGCATTATGAATTATACACCTTTTATGTCAGTTTTTGATGTTGATCCACCTATTATTGATAATAAACATTTAATTAAATGGTTAAAGATTAATTTTTCTTTCTTAAGAAATAATTTACTCAAAATTAAACAACTTGATAGTGAAAGGGATATAAATTTTATTATATTCATAAATAATAAAAAAAAATATGTATTAAAAATTTCAAACCCATCAGAAAAAATAAATATATTAAAATACCAAGATAGATTAATTAATTATTTACGAAGTGATCTTAGTCTTAAATCTTTTATACCAAAAATACACCATACAAAGATTGTAAAATATTTAGATAAAAAAAATAGAGAATGTTTTGTTAGGATCTTATCTTATATTGAAGGGCGAATGTATGGAGATACAAAAAGTAACGATAAAATTGAAAATTCTTTAGGTAATTTACTTGGAAAAGTATCAACTAAATTGCAAGCATTTAACGATATAGATGCCCATAGAAATTTTATTTGGGATCCATCAAATATAAAATGGATTAAAAAAGACATTAATATTTTTACTGGTTCAAAAAAATTAATTTTGTTAAAATGTTTTTCAGAATATGAAAAATTTGTAAAAAATAATTTAAATAAATTAAGATATTCAATAACTCATTCAGATCCAAATAATTATAATATTGTCATTAAAGAAAATAATGTTTGTGGTTTACTAGATTATGGAGATTCTATTTATTCTCCAACAATAAATGATTTAGCTATATGTCTTTCATATGCATTAATGAACAATGATAATATTTATCTTACACTTAAAAATATAATCACAGAGTACAATAAACAGTTTTCTATTAATGAGGATGAAATTAATTCATTAATATCATTATGTAAGTCAAGACTTATGATTACTGTTGTAATGGCAAAAAAACAAAGAATTAAATATCCATCAAATCAATATTTAAGTATTAGTGAAAAAGATGCATGGTCTTTATTAGAAAAATTAGACAAAATTCCTATCAATTTTTTAATATATATTGTTCGCGAAATATGTGGCTTTGATATTATTCACCATCATAATGAAATTATAAATTATATAAATAAATTCAACTTTGGTAATATTTTTAAATTTAATTTACTTGATAAAAATAAATCTATCTTAAAATTAAGTTCTGATTCACCTTTATTGAAAGGCAACCCAGATAATAGTTCGCTTAAAAAAAGAGTTAATAAAATATTTAATGAAGATGATTCTCGTATAGGTATAGGTTTATACAATGAAAAAAGAAAAGTTTATAAGGGACCTAACTTTATTTCTGAATTAAATACGAAAGAAAGACGTAATATTCACTTAGGAATTGATATTTTTATTGATCAGGGAACAGATTTATTTGCTCCAATTGATGGTAAAATTATAATTTTAAAAAATAATAATTTTAAATATGACTATGGCCCCACTCTAGTTTTAGAGCATAGTTTTAAAAAATATAAATTTTATACTCTATACGGTCATTTATCCAAAATAATATTTCAAAAACTAAAAATTGGAAAAAAAATTAAGAAAGGTGAATGGATTGGTAAAATTGGTAATTCTAATGAAAATGGAAAATGGTTACCTCATTTACATTTTCAAATTATTTTAGATTTATTAGGAAATGATAAGAATTTTCCAGGAGTAGGTGAAGAATTTTTATTCAATATTTGGAATAAAATTTCACCTGATCCAAATTTAATTCTACGAATTCCAAAATCTTTTTATTCTAATAATAATAATTTTAAAGATACTTTAAAGAAAAGAAGAAAAAATATTTCTGATAATTTATCAATTTCTTACAAGAAACCTCTTCATATGCTTGAAGCTAAAGATCAGTATTTTTTTGATAGATATGGCAGGAGATACTTAGATTGTGTAAATAATATTTCCCATGTTGGACATTCAAATTCCTATGTCCATGAAGCTATGACTCAGCAAAATTTAAAACTTAATACTAATACGAGATATCTATACGATACAATTAACGATTATAGTGAATTACTTTTAAGTAAGTTTCCAAAGAAATTAAATAAGATATTTTTCGTATGTACAGGATCTGAAGCTAATGATTTAGCTTATAGAATAGCTCAAACTTATACTAGTGCAAAAGATGTCTTTGTGATGGACAATGCTTATCATGGGCATACCAATGCTTTAATTGATCTAAGTCCATACAAATTTAATAGTAAGGGTGGTTTTGGTAAAAAAGATTATGTTCACGTATTAGATATGCCTGATCCTTTAAGAGGTAAGTGGAGATATCAAAATTCAAATTGGATTCAAAAATATATAGATGATGCTAAAACAGTAATTAGAAATAAAATTAAAGAAACAAAAATTGCATGTTTTTTTACTGAAAGTATACTTGGTTGCGGTGGTCAAGTAATTCTTCCAAAAAATTATTTAAAAGAAATATTTTCAGAAATTAGAAACAACAATGCATTATGTATTGTTGATGAAGTACAAACTGGTTTTGGACGCGTTGGAAGAAATTTTTGGTCATTTGAAGAGCATGATGTCGTTCCTGATATAGTAACCTTGGGAAAACCTATGGGTAATGGTCACCCTTTAGCTGCTGTTATAACTACAGAAAAAATAGCTTCAACTTTTAATAATGGGATGGAATATTTTAATTCATTCGGTGGTAATCCCGTTTCCTGTGCTATCGGTAAAGCAGTATTAGAGACTATTGATAATAATAAATTACAAAAAAAATGCTTTGTTAGTTGGTAATTATTTTTTAAAAGAATTAAAAAAAATCCAACTTAAATATAAAAAATATATTAGTGAAGTTAGAGGTAGGGGGCTTTTTTTAGGAATAGATATTATTCAAAATAGTAATGTGTCTAAACCAAACAAAAAATTAGCTAAATTGCTTATTAATTATATGAGAAATCAAGGTATTTTGTTGAGCACTGATGGCCCTTATGACAATGTTATTAAAATAAAACCACCTCTTGTATTTACAAAATTAAATGTTGATCAAGTATGTAAAAACTTAGAAACTTTCTTTAAAAAATTATAAAATATATTCCATAACTAATCATTAGCATGCCAATGGTTAGATCAATCCAAAACCAAGTTTTATTTGAATAAATATATTTTGATAAGAACTTTGACATATATCCCAAAGAAAAGAAAAACAAAAAACTAGCTGAAATTGCTCCAATGCCAAATGAAAATTGATCATTAAAATTTGTTGATAATGATCCCAGCAAAATAATTGTATCTAGATAAACATGAGGATTTGCGTATGTAATAAGGAGTAAGGTAATTAATATTTTACCGAATTCGTTAATTATATTTAATTCTTTATTTATATCTTTAAATTTATTTAATTTTATAACTTTATTTAATCCATAAAATATAAGCCAAATTCCACCTAAAACTTTTATTATTCCTATAATACTTGGATTAATTTGAATGATATAATTAGATAGATATATTCCGATTATAATTAGTAAACTATCTGATAGACTGCAAAATAAAGTAACTGTAAAAACATAAGATTTTTTAAGCCCTTGCTGTATTACAAATAAATTTTGAGGTCCTATGGCTATAATTAATGTTCCTCCAATTATTAATCCTTGGATAAAATCATAAATATACATATTGCCTTAAATTGTAATTACACTATTTTAAAAATATGCACAAAATTATATTGTTTAGTTTGTTTATTTTATTATCAAAAAATGTTTATGGAGAAATGATAAAACCAGACCCTTCAATTGGCCCTAAAGAAGTTATTTCAATTCAATTAAAAGCACTACAAAAAAATAATTTACCTTTTGACGATGCCGGTATTGAACAAACTTGGGAATTTGCACATCCAAATAATAGAATGTACACAGGTCCTCTAGACAATTTTATTAGGATGATTAAAAATCCATCTTATGCAATGATGATTGATCACTTAGAACACAATATAATTCCTGTTCAAGAACAAGAAAACAGTTCATATTACTTTGTAGAGCTTACAGATAGTAATGGAAAAAAATTTGGTTTCGAATGGACAGTAGAAAAAGTAGAGCAAAACGGTGAATTTAAAGATTGCTGGATGACTGTCGGTGTTTCTAGACCAATGCCTTTATCACAAGCATCATAGTGTGCGGAAGATTTACAAGCACTGAAGATAAAGAAAAAATTACAAAACTATTTCCTAACTCAGAAGTTTTAAATTATGCACATAAGTCTTACAATATATCACCTTCTAATATCGTTAATATTATTTATAAAAATAATCATAAACTTTTAATAGATACTTTTATTTGGAGTTATAGTTTTTTTAGTAAACAAAATACTGTTACTCAATTTGTTATTAATGCAAGAATTGAAACGATTAATGATAAATATTTATTTAAAGAATCATTTACTAAAAGAAAATGTCTTATTATTGCAAATGGATATTATGAATGGAAAAATATAAATAATCAAAAACAACCTTATTTAATATCAATTCCTAGAAATGAATTATTATTTTTTGGTGGAATTTGGAGGGAAGAAATAAGAGATAATAAAAAAATGAATGTTGTCTGTATCATTACTAAGGAGGCAAATGAAAATCTTTCCCATATACATAATAGAATGCCTCTTATTATGTCTCATAATGAGGGTTTTGATTTTCTTAACGATAATGAAAATGAATTTCTACATAAAAACAAAAGTGTTATCGAGGAAGATTTAGACTTTTATCCAGTATCAAAAATTGTAAATAATCCAAAAAATAATGATGAAAATTGCCTTAAAGAAATATCTTTATAATATCTAAATTTTTTTATCGCTTTTATAATATTAATCAAATATATAATTTTTTTTTAATGAGCCATTTATTTTATAAACCTGCAAAATCTAGATTACACAGAAGTGAATTGGCAGTTCCAGGCTCCAATCCAAGGATGTTTGAAAAAGCATTAAAATCAAATGCCGATTATATTTTTTTAGATTTAGAAGATGCAGTATCTCCAAATGATAAAATTGATGCAAGAAAAAATGTTATAAATGCAATAAAAGAATACAATTGGAGGGAAGAAGGTAAAACAATCTCTATAAGAATTAACGGCTTGGATACACACTATATGTATCGTGATGTGATTGAAATTATAGAAGAGGTTGGTGATAAGATTGATACATTATTAATTCCAAAAGTAGGCTCATCATCTGATGTATATATGGTTGATTGTATGCTCAATCAAATTGAACAAAATAAAAAATTTAAAAATAGAATAGGTTTAGAATGTTTAATTGAAACAGCACTAGGAATGTCTAACATCCAATCAATTGCAACATCAAGTTCTAGACTAGAAGCATTACACTTTGGAGTTGCAGATTATGCTGCAAGTATGCGAGCAAGAACTGTTGTCATAGGAGGTTTAAATCCTGATTACCCTGGTGATCAATGGCATCATGGCCTATCAACTTTAGTAATGACCTGTAGATCATATGGCTTAAGAGCAATAGACGGACCTTTTGGAGACTTTAATGACAAACAAGGATATCTTGATGCAGCAAAAAGAGCGGCAGCAATTGGTTTTGAGGGTAAATGGGCAATACATCCATCGCAAATAGATTTAGCTAATGAAGTTTTTTCTCCGCCCAAAGAAGAAATAGATAAGGCAAAAAGAATATTATTAGAATTAGAAAAAGCAGCTGCTGAAGGAAAGGGCGCTGCTCAGCTTGATGGAAGAATGATCGATGCTGCATCTGCAAGAATGGCTGAAAATATTGTAAATATTAATAAGTTAATTGAAAGTAAGTAATGGATATACACGAATATCAAGCAAAAAAAATATTGTCCGATTTTGGTGTTAAAATTCCCACTGGTGGTATTGTTTATAGTCCAGAAAATGCAGAAAATAAAGCGAGAGAAATTGGTGGTTCTAAATGGGTTGTAAAAGCGCAAGTTCACTCTGGTGCTAGAGGAAAAGCGGGAGGAATTATAATATGTAATTCTCCGTTAGAAGTTGCTGATGCAACTGATAAATTGTTGGGTAAAAAATTAATTACAAACCAAACTGGTCCAGAGGGGAAGATCATAAACAGAATTTATATTGAAGAAGCAACTGATATCAAGCATGAATTATATTTAGGTTTAGTGTTTGATAGATCTTCAGAAAGTATAATGGTTGTAGCTTCAACAGAAGGTGGAATGAGTGTCGAAGAAATTTCAAAAGAAAAACCTGAAACAATTATACGATCTAAAATAGAAGTAGCGGTTGGTATTCAACAATTTCAAGCAAGAGAAATAGCTTTTGGTTTAGGAATTGAATCCAAATTGATCTCAAGAGCTGCAAATACAATTATCGGTTGTTATAAAGCTTTTAGTGAGCTTGATGCAACAATGGTTGAAGTTAACCCATTAGTTGTATCACACCAAGATGAAATATTAGCATTAGATTGTAAAATGAGTTTTGATAATAATGCAATGTTTAGAAGAGACGAAATTGCAGAACTTAGAGATAAAACACAAGAAAATTCAAATGAAGTTTATGCTTCTGACAGAGGAATGAATTATGTAAGCTTAGATGGGAATATTGGTAATATTATTAATGGTGCAGGCTTAGCAATGGCTTCTATGGATATGATAAAACTTGCTGGTGGTCAACCTGCAAATTTTTTAGATGTTGGTGGAGGTGCAACGCCTGAAAAAATAGTTAAAGCTTTTAAATTAATCTCTATGGACACAAAAGTTAAGGTAATATTAGTTAATATCTTTGCAGGAATTAACAGATGTGATTGGGTTGCAGAAGGAATTGTTCAAGCTTTATCAAAAATTGAAATTAAACATCCTTTAGTTATACGTTTAGCTGGAACTAACGTCGAAAAGGGAAATGAAATACTTAAAAAAAGCAATATTAATTACATTGAGGCATCAACTTTAGAAGATGCAGCAAATAAAGCAGTGAAGGCTCTTGGATAATCATGTCTATAATTATTCACAAAAATACAAAAATTTTAGTCCAAGGATTCACTGGAAAAATTGGAAGTTTTCATGCTGAAGAAATGATTAAGTATGGTTCTAACGTTGTTGGCGGTGTAACACCTGGCAAGGGTGGTATGACTCATTTAAATCTTCCTGTTTTTAATACTGTTAAAGAAGCTGTAGATCAAACTGGAGCATCAACATCAATTTTATTTGTCCCACCAGCCTTTGCAGCAGACTCAGCAATGGAAGCTGCTGATGCAGGTATTAAAACGTGTGTGGCTATTACTGACGGTATTCCTTCTCATGATATGGTTAAAATAAAACGATACATGAGAAGATATCCAAAAGATAAAAAAATGGGATTAGTAGGTCCGAATTGTGCAGGAATAATTAGTCCTGGTAAATCTATGTTAGGTATTATGCCTGGTCATATTTACAAAGAAGGTAAAATAGGAATAGTTAGTAGATCTGGCACTTTGGGATATGAAGCTGCACAACAACTAAAAGATCTGGAAATTGGTGTTTCAACAAGTGTGGGTATAGGAGGCGATCCAATAAATGGAAGTTCTTTTAGAGATATAATTGAAAAGTTTGAAAATGATGATGAAACTATTGCAGTTTTAATGATAGGTGAAATAGGTGGTCCACAAGAAGTTGAAGCTGGACAATTTGCTAAAGAAAATATGAGTAAACCGGTAATTGCGTATATAGCAGGACTAACTGCACCTAAAGGTCGTGTGATGGGTCATGCTGGCGCAATTGTTTCTGCTTATGGTGAAAGCGCAATAGAAAAAGTAGAACTTCTTAAAGAGTGTGGAGTTACAATTTCCAAAAACCCTTCTGTAATGGGTGAAACTGTTAAAAAAGTATTAGTAGAAAATAATTTGAATTAATATAATTAAAAAATAATGAAATTTTTGTATAAAAATGAATTTTGGATGTTAATATTTTCTCTAGGTGTTCTTTATTGGTTATTTAATCCATCAGTCTTAACAACCTTAGTTATGATTGTGCCATTGTTACTGGCCGTTTCTTCCCGTAAATAAAACTAAGTTTTATACTTACTGATGCATGAATGTTTATTGTATTTATAATTAAAAAATGAAATTATATCTTATTAGACATGCAGAGTCAGAAGCTAATGCAGCATCAGATTTAGATAATCCAACTTATTATTATGATGCAAGAATTACTCAAAGAGGAGTTGAGCAAGCAAAAAAATTAAATAATAGAATTAAAAATCTCAAATTTGATAATTATTTTTGTTCCCCCTTAACAAGAACATTGGAAACATTCTCTATTGTTTTTCCATCTAATAAACCTGTAATTGAACCTTTAATAAGAGAACATTTGTACCACTCATGTGATGTAGGAAGACAACCAAAAAAATTAAAAGAAGAATTTAATGATTTTGATTTTAATAATTTAAATGATTTTTGGTGGAATAATAACAAACCTATTAATGAAAAAAAAATTATACAAGAGTCTCACAATGATATTAAAATGAGATTAAGGTCTTTTCTACTATCTATCAAAAACCTTAATTTACAAAAAATCGTATTAGTCAGTCATGGTACATTCTTAAGTCAAATAACTGAATATATGTTGGATAACTGTGAGATATACGATTGTGAGTACAATGAGGTATACGAAAAATTATTTTAATTTAATTCTTAATAAATAAAAATCTAAAACATCTCATTTATTATCTTATCTAATTTTTGTGTTACTCTATCAATTATTTTTTTTCCTATCTGTGCATTGGATTTTCTAGGATCTCCAATAATTCCACTTTTACTTAATTCTTTAGTTACCCAAGCTTTCTTAATATTTTTTTCATAAGAAATGGTTTTAGATGAAAAATAATCGGGAGATAATCTATGTTTAGAAATTTTAGATTGCCTAACTAGGTTTGGAAATAAATATAACATAATAGATGTTTCAAATTCTCCACCGTGATAACCAAAGTCTTTTTCTTTACTTGATATAATTCCTTTAAATTGATCAAATAAAAAATATGTGCCTTTTACTATGTTTACCTTAAATTCTGACTTCAATTCTTTAGCAATAATATCTATATGGCTAATTTGTCCACCATGACTATTTAAAAGTAATATATTTTTAAATTTCAATTTACATACATTTTCTAAAATTGATAAAGAGTGCGATATAAATTCCAATGAATCAATACTTATTGTTCCTTCAAAATCTGTATGTTCAACAGCTGAACCAAAATATATTTCAGGCATAATTAAATATTTGCTTGAATTATATTTTTTATTGAATTCTAATAATATTCCTTCAAGAATTTTTTTATCAGTATTTAATGGAAGATGTGGACCGTGTTGTTCTATTGATGAAAATGGGAAAATTAAAACTGTTTTTCTATTTATTTTTTTAATTTCATTTGTTGTTAATTCTTCCCAAAAGTTTGTTAGCATTTTTTTATTATACATTTATAAGTAAATTATGAAATCTTATTCTTTATGGATTGATAAAAAAAAACAAGCTAAAATTTATCAAAAAAAACTTGTTTACAATAAAAATAACAAAACAGTTTTAGTTAAAACTATTTACTCAGGTATTAGCAAGGGAACTGAAAAATTAGTTTCATCTAAAAGCGTAAGTAAGGATCAATTTGAATTAATGAAAGCCCCTTTTCAAGAAGGTTCTTTTAATTTACCTATAAAGTACGGTTATATAAATGTTGGGAATATTATCGATGGTCCAAGGAAATATATAAATAAAAAAATATTTAGTCTTTATCCTCATCAAGATTTATATGAAATTTCTATTCAAAATTTAATTTTTTTACCAAAAGGAAATTTGAGAAAATATGTTCTAACTGCAAATATGGAAACAGCAATTAATATCTTTTGGGACGCACAATCTAAAAGTAATAACAAAATTCTAATTGTAGGACTTGGCTCTGTAGGATTATTAACTGCATTTGTTTTTAAAATTAATGGATATAAAAATGTTTATGTTTTTGATAATAATAAAAATAAAAGAAAAATTGCCAACTATTTAGGATTAAATTTTATTGATATAAGAAAGATTGAGAAAATAGATGTAGCAATAAACACTACAGCTAATTATAAAGTTTTAAATTCTTTAATGGAAAAATTATCTATCGAAGGAAAAATAGTAGAAGCTAGTTGGTATGGTAAAAATAAAGGAGAAGTTGCCTTAGGTGGGTATTTTCATTCTAAAAGATTAAAAATTATTAGCTCACAGGTATCTAAAATACCAAAATACATGAAAAATAAATATGATTTTGAGGGGAGATTAAAATTAGCAATTAAATCTTTAAAAAATTCAAAATTAGAAAAATTAATTACTAGTGAAAGTAATTTTTTTGATTTAGAAAAAGATTACTATAAAATCCTTCAAAATAAGGATACAGTAATGCATCTAGTTAAATATTAATTATGTATTCGATAAAAGTAAGAGAAAATATTCTAATAGCTCATTCTTTACCTGGAGAAGTATTTGGACCAGCCCAAAATATGCATGGAGCTACATATTTAGTAGATGCAGAATTTTTCACTGATAAACTTAACAAATACAATATAATTATGGATTTAGGAATAGTGTCCACGACACTAAAAGATATTCTCAAAATATATAATTATCAAAATTTAGATGAGATTGATGAATTTAAGGGAAAAATTACATCTACAGAGTTTTTAGCAGAGGATATATGCAATAAGATCTTGAATAGACTAAGAAATGAATTCTCTGAAGATTACAAATCTTTAAAAAAAATTAAAATAACCTTGCAAGAATCAAATGTTGCATGGGCATCATATGAAAAAGAGGTTATCTAAAAATAAATCTTATATTTATTTTGTTTATCCAGGAAATATTAATGCAAAAACTGGAGGATATATTTATGAAAAAAATATCCTAGAATATGCAAAGATAAGGGATATAAATATTAGACCAATTGCGCTAAGTGAAAACTATCCTTTTCCTACAAATAACGATATAAAATATTTTTTAAAAATTTTAGATAAAATTGATCCTGACTCTAAAATTATTATAGATGGATTAGCTTTAGAAGGAATGTATTCCATTTTTAAAAAAATACTTACTTATAATGTTATCGCGCTAATACATCATCCTTTATATCTTGAATTTAAAGGTCAAAGGTCAAAAAAATTCTTAAGATTAGAAAAAGAAAATTTCAAAAAAATAAATAAATTTATTGTTACATCTAAAAATACAAAAAATTTATTAATAAATGAATTTAAGGTAATAAAAAATAAAATTTCTGTGGTTGAACCTGGTATAGAAAGACTAGCAAATTATAATTTAAAAAATAATAGTAAAATTCATTTTTTAACATGTGGAAGTATAATAAATAGAAAAAATTATCTATTTTTATTAAAAGTTTTAAAGCCTTTAGATAATTTTATTTTAGAAATTGTTGGTGATACTACAAGAGATATAGGTTATTACAAAAAACTCAAAAAATTTATTTCTAAAAATTCAATGAACAAAAAAATAATATTTCACGGCACTATTTCAGATACAAAATTAGCAAAATTATATTCTAAAACAGATTGTTACATTTCGGTAAGTAAATATGAAGGTTTTGGAATGTCTTTAGCAAATGCATTAATAATTAAAAAGCCAATTATAACCTTTTTTACAAATACTATCTTAAATACACTAGGAAAAAAGGGTGTTATTTATTTCAAAAAATTTGAAGTAAATGATCTTAGAAATATAATTATTAAAAATATATTAAATAAAAAAAATTTTAATAAACTAAATATTGATATTCAAAAAAATAAAAGGTATCTTCTTACTCCCCTAGAGTCAGCTAAGAAATTTGTTAAATTAATTTAATATGCATGAATTTCAAAATAAATGGTTAAATCTTAGAGAAAATGTCGATAGAAATTCAAGAAACAAAAGAATACTATATTTAATTAATAAATTTTTTAAAAATAAAAAAAATATTAGAATTGTTGACTTAGGCTCAGGTGCTGGATCTAATTATAGATTTCTTAAGTCACGACTATTAAATAATCAATATTGGTCTTTTGTAGACATATCACATCAATCAACAAATTATTTTAAAAAAAATATAAAATTATCGTCTAAAATAAAAAAAACTAATTTTAAAATTGTTGATGTAATTAATAATTTAGAAAAAATAAATTTTAATAATTATAATTTAGTTACTGGATCTGCTTTTTTAGATATTCTTCCAAAAACATGGTTTAAAAATTTTTATAAATTAAATGTTGATACAGAAATAGTCTACTTTGCCTTAAATTATAACGGTAATTTTAAATTTTTTCCAAAGCACAAGGATAATAAAAGAATTCTTAATATTTTTAATAAAGATCAAAAATCTGACAAAGGAATAGGGGAATTGGCCGTTGGACCAGATTGCACTGAATTAATAAATAAAGTATTTAAAAGAACTCACAAAACATATGTTTTTGATTCTACATGGGATGTTAGTCAAAATTATGAATTTCAAATTTATTTTTTAAATTTTTGTAGAGAAATTATTAAAAAAAATAAACTTAACTTTGATGATTGGTTAAAATTTCGTTTAAAAAGTATTAAAGAAAAAAATTCTAGATTTATTTTAAATAATACAGATTTTTTAGCTATTAAGAAATAAATTAACAATAATTTCATTTTCTAATTCATTAAAATTATGTTTGGGTCTAATAGCTTTATTGAGATTTGAAATTTCTTTTAAATTTAATGAATTAATTCCAGAGCCTATTAATATTGGGGCAATCATAAATTGAAGAATATCAATATATTTATTATTTATTAATTCTGAAATAGTTTTTGATCCTCCCTCTACTAAAATTTTTTTGTATTTAAGTTTTTTTATTTGCATAATAAAGTTTTTCGTAAAATTTTTTTCTTTTAATCTTATTATTGTTGAATTATTCAATCTAATATTTTTATTACTTTTTGTAAAAATTATATTTTCATTACCGTCATTAAATATTTTATATTTGTTATTTAGCGAAAGACTGCCATCGATAATAATTCTTTTTGGATTTGTGCCCTTTATTTTTCTTGTTGTTAATAGAGGATCGTCTTTTTTAATGGTATTTGAGCCTACAATAATTGCATCACTGATACTTCGTAAACAATGTAGATAAATAATACTCTTGGGATTATTTATGTAATGTGAATTACCATTATTTAATGCAATTCTACCATCAATACTTTGTCCTATTTGAGCTATAACTAATTTTTTGTTTTTTCTTAATATTGGGAGAAGGATATTTAAGATTGATTGATAAAATTTACTTATATTAACTTTAGATTCCAGATTATTATTTTTTATGTAAAAATTACTTTTTCTTTTTGATGACAAAGAAATACTATTTTTTTTAACCAATAAATATAAATCACTATTCTTTTTAGAATTTTTTATAAAATCTAGTAAAATTCCTATATTTTTAGATGTAATCATTTGTTTTTATTTCAATTATATCTATATAAAGTTTTCATGAGTTTCAAATCTAATACAGGAACTATAATAGATAGGGCAATTAACGAACTCAGGACCGGAAGACCCTTAATAATTCAAAATAACAAGGAATATTGGATGTTCTTTAATATAGAGCATTCCCAAAGTAAAATTTTTAATCAATTCAATAAGCATTTAATTGATGAAAAATATCTACTTATTACTAAACAAAAAGCTCAATCAATTTTTAATAAGAATATTAAAAGTAATATTTATTTTGAGATAAATCCCAAAACAGATGTAAATCAAATAATAAATTTGTTTGTCAATCCTCTTAGCAATAATAAAGTAATTAAATTTACCAATATTAAAAAATTCAAATCTAAAAATTTTCATAATGTTTGTATCGATCTATCAAAAAATGCTAAAATGATACCATCGCTAGTTTTTAAAAAAATTAATAAAAAATATTACAAAAATATAAATGAATTTGGATTTAAGAATGGAATTTTAATATTTGATTACAAAGATTTATTGAAGCAAAATGAATTAATTTGTGAAAGTATTAAATTAGTTTCTAGTGCAAAAGTTCCACTACCAAAAAACGAAAATTCTAATTTTAAAATATTTAAATCATATATTGGATCTGATAAACATGTAGCTATAATTGTTAATCCAAAAAAAATAAATAAAAAATCTGTTAATTTAAGAATACATTCAGCTTGTTTTACAGGTGATATTTTTCATTCTTTAAAATGTGATTGTGGTGAACAATTAAATCAATCAATCAATTACATGGTTAGAAATAATGGTGGAATTATATTATATTTAGAACAAGAAGGTAGGGGAATAGGATTAGCTAATAAAATGAGAGCTTATTCTCTTCAAGCAAGGGGTATGGATACAATAGATGCAGATCATAATATTGGTTTTTTAGATGATGAAAGAGATTTTAATATTGCAGCTAGAATACTGAAATTATTAAAAATAAATAAAGTTAATCTTATTACAAACAACAAAAATAAAATTAATTCTATTAAGAAAGCTGGAATTAAAGTCGAAAATCAAATAAATACAAAGCCAACATTAAATAAATTTAATAAAAATTATTTTAAAACAAGAGTTAAAAAAGCTGGGTACGGTCTTAAACTAGTAGTATAATTATGAAAAAAATTCCCAAGATAAAACTTCAATTAACAAACGATAATGAGTTTGATACATCTAATTTAAAGAATAAAACAGTTTTATTCTTTTACCCTAAGGCGTTAACTGGTGGATGCTCAGTAGAAGTTGCAGATTTTCAGAAATATTTAACAAAATTTAATAAAATTGGCTTTGATGTAATTGGAGCTTCTAAAGATCCTGTTGATCGGAATAAAAAATTTTCAGATAAGTATAAATTGAAATACCCACTTGGTTCGGATGAAGGAAAAAATTGTGATAAACTTGGTATTTGGATAGAAAAATCTATGTATGGTAGGAAATATTTTGGGATAGATAGATCTACATTTGTAATCGATAAAAATGGAAAAATTCTAAATTCTTGGAATAAAGTTAAAGTTAAAGGTCATGTTGAAGAAGTTTATAATTTTTGTAAGGATCAGTGAATTTTTACTTAATCTTACCTATTTCTTTTTCTCTTTTGATTACAAATAAACCACTTAACGTTATAATTATTGCACCAATAATCATATTATAAGTTGGAGTTTCACCTAGTATTAAATATCCAAAAATCATACCAAATATAATTACACTGTATCTTGCAGAGGCGGTTAATGAGAGTGGTGCATAAAAAACTGTTAATACTGAAAATAAATATCCGAATAAAACAAATATACTAGAAGCAAGAATATAAATTACATCTTCACCGCTTACTTGATAACCAAAAATAATTGAACCCAACCCTGCAAACCCAGTAATTAACAATGCTGTTACAAATGTAATTTCAACACTATTTGATTTAGTTGCTAAACTTTTTGTAGCAATATCTCTAATAGTTAAAAAAATAGCAGCTAAAATTGGTAACATTAAAAGATAATTAAATTGAAAATTTTGTGGATTTACAACTACTAACACACCTAAAAACCCAATAATAACCGCACACCATCTTCTAATTCCAACTTTCTCTCCCAAAAAAAGAAAAGCAAATATTGTAACAAAGAAAGGATTAGTCATTAAAAGTGTATAAACCTCAGATATTGGAAGTAATATTAATCCAACCAAAAAAAATAATGCCGTTAAAACTTCATACAAACCCCTTATATGAAAACTTTTGATTGATAGTATTTTAATTAAATTTTTTTTTTCGAAAAAAACTAAATATAAACCTAATAAACTTGATGTTACTAAACCTCTTAAAAAAATTACAGAATATAATGAATTGTCATCACCTATATTTTTTACAACAAGTTTGACATAACTATCATTTATAGAGAATGATAATTGGCCAGCCATCATAAAAAGTACACCTATCGTCCCAACTGAAAATAAAATCTTGCTTTTCATAATAAAAAAAAATATTTAACTGATATGTTACAAAGAAATACTTCCAGCCATTTATATGGATTTACTGACTTGAAGTCATTAAATGAAAGAGGCCCTTTAGTTATTTCTTATGGAAAAGGAATATATGTTTACGATACTAAAGGTAATAAATATCTAGATGGGAATTCTGGTCTATGGAATCAGTGTGCTGGTTTTGACCATCCTGGATTAGTTGAAGTTGCAAAAAAACAGTATGAAAAATTTGCTGGTTATCATTCTTTATTTGGAAGATTGTCTGAAGAAACTTTACAGCTATCTGAAAAAATTATTGAAGTATCACCTTGTGATCAAGGTCGTGTATTCTTTTGTAATTCAGGATCTGAAGCAAATGACACTATGGTCAAAATGTTATGGATGTTAAATGCAAGAATTGGAAAACCAAATAGACGAAAAATTATAACAAGAATTAATGGATATCATGGCGTTACTTTAGGAGCTTCTTCAATGACTGCCAAACCATACAATAAAGAGTTTGGTTTACCATCTGAAGAATTTATTCACATTGAATGTCCTCATTATTGGAAATATGGATTAGAGAATGAAACGGAAGAAGAATTTTCACTTAGGATGGCCAAAAATTTAGAAGAAAAAATCATCAAAGAGGATCCGGAAACTATTGCAGGTTTTGTTGCAGAACCTGTTCAAGGTGCAGGAGGTTGTATACCTCCTTCAAAATCGTATTTTGATTTAGTTCAGCCTATATTAAAAAAATTTAATATTCCTTTTATCGCAGATGAAGTAATTTGTGGATTTGGTAGAACTGGAAATTTATGGGGTTGTGAAACCTACAATATCAAACCGGATATAATTATCTCATCTAAATGTTTAACAGCTGGGTACTTTCCTATGGGTGCAGTTATAGTTAATAAAGAATTTTCAGATAAATTTGTTGAAGTATCAGAAGAAGCAGAAGAATTTCCACATGGTTTTACAGCTGGTGGTCATCCTGTTGGATGTGCAATTGCTTTGAAAGCAATAGATGTAATTATGAATGAGGGTTTATTAGATAATGTAAAGTTGATGGAACCCTATTTTTTTGAAAGATTAAATGAATTTAATGATTATGAACACATTGGAGAAACTAGAGGTATAGGTCTTATGGCTGCATTAGAGATGGTAAAAAATAAAGATACAAAAGAACCATTTGAAGGTCATCTTAATATGGGAGATAAAGTTGCTAATTTATCAATTGATAATGGATTAATTTGCAGACCTTTAGGTCCTGCAATTGTTTTGTGTCCTCAATTCATAATTACTAAAAATCAAATTGATGAAATATTTGACTCTCTTCATAAAACTATAAAGCAAGTTTTTAATTAAGTTTCGTATTTAACTATAAAACCTGAATACTTAACGTTACTAATGATACTATTTGGAATAACTCCTTCAACTAGAGCTAGTGAGGGACCATCTTTAGCTTTTTCAGTAATAGATAGTATACTTTGCATATCTCCTTGAATTATGGCTTCTACTTCATCTTTACTTTCTTTATTTTGAATATAACCATTTAATCCCAAAGATATTGCTAAATCACTAAACCAATGTCTAAAGCCCACTCCCTGAACTTTTCCTTTTATAATAAGTCGATAAGTTTTTATTTCATTTGTATTCATTGAAGTATCAATATAAGTACTTTTTTTTATCATACAATCCTTCAATTCATTATATGAAAAAAAGTATAGTTTATTCTTCAATTCTTTTATTTTTTGCTGGAATTTTTTTTGTAACAAATGATGCAATAATAAATTACCTCACTCAAACAGATGTAAAATTTTATCATTTCATCTTTTATGGAATACCCATTTATTTATGTTTCCCCTTATATTTATTTTTTAATGGAACTTTAAAAAAAAATATAAAATGCACTAATTATTTTCCACCTATTCTCAGAGGTTTTTTAAATATCCCTTTGCCTTTTATTGCCTTTATAACACTTGAACAAATTAAACTTCCAGAATTCACAACTTTAAATATGACTGCTCCATTGATGGGAACAATATTTGCCATTTTTTTACTAAATGAAAAATTAAATTTTTTAACTTACATATCTTTGTTCATTGGTTTTTTAGGTGTGCTATTTGTTATACAACCGGGATTTGAAAGCTTTAATATTTATTATCTAATTGTTCTTATTGGTGTATTATTAATTACAATTACAACATTTATTGTAAATAAATATAATCATGTAACTACAAATATTGGGTATTTTATTTATGGCGGTTTCTTTGTTCACTTTATTTCAATACCTTTATTTTTTATGAATCCATTAAAAGTAACTCTTTTTGAATTTATTTTAATTTCAACTGCTGCATTATTTATTAATTCAGCAATGTTTTTTGCAACTACTGCTTTTAAGATTGCACAAAAACATTATGCATCAGTATTTAGTTTAGTTTACCTTCAGGTTTTATGGTCATCTTTAGTTGGAATATTTATATTTAATGAATATATGAATTTATATGCTTATATTGGAGCAATATTTATAGTTTTAAGTGGAATTGTTTCATTACCTTCGCAAATAAAACAATTAAAGGAAGCAAATTAATGTATAAAATCTTATTATTTTTATTTCTTTTCTTTTTTAGCTATAAATCTTTTTCTATCGAAGTTAAGATCTTAAATGAAACCGTTGGTAATGGTTTAGAGGTAAAAAATCATTCAAAATTATCTGTTCATTACATCGGTAGACTCGAGGACAATACCGTTTTTGATAGTTCATACGATAGAGGGCAATTTTTTGATTTTCAAATAGGAGTAAGGAAAGTAATCCTAGGTTGGGAAACTGGGTTACTTGGTATGAGAGAGGGTGGAAAAAGAACAATATTTATTCCTTATCAATTAGCTTATGGAGAAAGTGGGGCAGGAAATTTAATTCCACCAAAATCAAATCTTATTTTTGATATTGAAGTAATAAAAGTAATTCCACCTGGATATAAGGAAATAGATGGTTACCAATTAAAATTAGCGATGACCGATGATTTTAAAATTATAGATATTAGAAATGCAGATCAAATAACTAATAAAAATAAAATCCCAGGAGCAATACAGATAACAGCATTTGATAAAAATGGTAATTTTTTTCCAGATTTTTTTGAAAAGTATAAAGAAAATGTTCAAATAGGAGAGAAAGTTATTTTTATAAGCCAAAATGGAGACATATCTTCAATTTTAGCTAATGGATTTGTTGAGCAGCTTGATCAAGTAAATATTTATCATTTAAAGGACGGAGTATCAGGTTTAGAAAAAATAAATTTTGATTTTGAATAAAATTAAAAATCTATTTTTTTATTATTTTCAGCTGCATAATTAATAATAAATTGCCATGCTGATCTCCCAGTTCTATTACCTCTTTGTAAACTCCATTTAATTGCTTCTTTTTCAGTCTTTTCATTAAAAGGTAATTTAAACTTTTCACAATACTTAAAAATTATATCAACAAAATCATTTTGAGAAATATTATGAAAACCAATCCATAAACCGAAACGATCACTTAAACTAATTTTTTCTTCAACACTTTCATCTGTATGAATAGCAGAAGATCTTTCATTTTCTATCATATCTCTTGGCATTAAATGCCTTCTATTAGAGGTTACATAAAGAACAATATTTTTAGGTTGATTTTGAATACTCCCATCTAATGTTGATTTAATTATTTTGTAATCACTATCAATTTTTTCGAATGATAAATCATCAATAAAAATTATAAAATTATAATTTTTTAAATTAGCATATTTTTCGTAAATAACTTCGATATCAAAAATATTATTTTTATTTAATTGAATTAATTTTAAATTTTTATTCTTTTTATTTATTTCATAAAAAACTGATTTAATCAGAGAACTTTTACCATTTCCCCTAGATCCCCATAACAAAGCATTATTGGTAAAATTTCCTTCAGCAAAATTAATAGTATTATTATAAATAGTTTTTTTTTGTCTTTCTATTCCAATTAATAGATCTAAATCTAAGCATCTAAAATGTGAGATTATTTTAAGGTTTTTTATTTTACTATCCCAAATAAATGCATTTGCTCTTGAGAGTGTAATATTAGATAAAAAATTGCTTAAAAACATAATAAATACTTTATTTGATTTTTCTTATTACACAGTATAATAAATCACTCAAATTAAATCATCATAGGTACTATTATGGAAGCATTTGGAACATTTTTACCACTTATTTTAATATTTGTAGTTTTTTATTTTTTATTAATTAGACCACAACAAAGAAAAGTTAAACAGCATAAAGAAATGCTATCTAATCTTAAAAGAGGTGATAAAATTGTCACTTCTGGTGGAATTATAGGTACTATAAACAAGGTTGCTGATAATAGGGAATTAACTTTAGAAGTTGCAGATAATGTTGAAATCAAAATTGCATCAGGAATGGTTGCGGATTTATATGCAATGCCAGAAGTTCAAAAAAAAGAACCACCAAAAGAAGAGAATAAGAGTAAATCTAGCTTCTCTTTATTTTCTAGAAAAAAATAATTTTTTTTATTAATGAAAAATTATCCTATCTGGAAATCATTTACCGTAATATCGTTGGTTCTATTAGGAATAATTTTTGCAATTCCTTCAATTATTTATGATGAAAATTCAGAAAATTGGTTTTTAAAAAATAAGATTAATCTAGGTTTAGACTTACAAGGTGGATCATATTTACTATTAGAAGTTCAACTAGATGTTTTATATAAAGAAGAATTAGATAATTTTGTTGATAGTGTTCGTTTGATTTCTAGAGATCAAGCTGTTAAAATTGAAAAAATTGATATTCAAGAAAATGAGGTTGTTGTTTTTTTTGCTAACAAAGAGAAGATAAAAGATATTAGAGACAGCTTTTTCCAAATGTACAGAGGAGTTTCCTTACAAATTAGTAATAATAGACTTAGTATAAAGTTAAATGATGAATATAGAAAAATTATTCAAGACTCAGCGATTAAGCAATCACTTGAAATTGTTAGAAAAAGGATTGATGAATCTGGAACTAAAGAACCTCTAATCCAAAGATCTGGTAAAAAGAGAATACTTTTACAATTACCAGGAGTAAAAGACCCTGAAAGAATTAAAGATTTATTAGGTAAAACAGCCAAATTAACTTTTCACATTGTTGATAATGATAATACTTCTGCTCTTCAAAACAACTTAGCGCCTTTTGGAAAAATTATTGTTCCAGACATGTATGATGAAAATACAAAATACTTATTAGACAAAAGAGCGGTTGTTGGTGGAGAAAATTTAGTAGATGCAAAAGGTTCTTTTGATCAAACAGAAGGTCATGCAGTATCATTCCGTTTTGATACAGAAGGTGCACAAAAATTTGGTAAAGTCACAACAAACAATATTGGGAAAAATCTTGCTGTTGTATTAGATGGTGTAGTGATCACAGCCCCTAGAATAAGTAGTGCTATTACAGGAGGATCAGGGATCATAACTGGAAATTTTAATGCCCAGGAAGCATCTGATTTGGCTGTTTTATTAAGAGCTGGTGCTTTGCCAGCGCCTTTAGAAATAGTTGAAGAAAGATCAGTGGGTGCTGGTTTAGGAGCAGACTCTATAGCTGCTGGTCAAATAGCTGCTATTATTGGAATGGTTTTAGTATGTGTATTTATGATACTAATTTATGGAACTTTTGGCGCTCTTGCTAATGTTTCTTTAATAGTAAATTTATTTATAATAATTTCACTATTAGGTACTATAGGTGCAACATTAACATTACCTGGTATAGCTGGAATAGTATTAACAATTGGAATGGCAGTAGACGCAAATGTTCTAATTTTTGAAAGAATTAAAGAAGAAAGTTTAAAACAAACAAAAGTTTTTCAGATTGTAAAAAATGGTTTCGATAGAGCGATGTCAACTATACTTGATGCCAATATTACTACTTTAATTGCTGCTGTTTTACTATTTGCATTTGGATCGGGTCCAATAAGAGGTTTTTCAATTACATTATCTTTGGGTGTGATAGCGTCAATGTTCACTGCTTTAATGCTTACAAATTTTTTAGTATATATGTACTTATCATTTGCAAATAAAAAGGAATTAAAACTATAATGTTTGGTTTAAATAAAATTATTCCTGTTGAACCTAATATAAATTTTTTAGGTTTAAGAAGAAATTTTTTAATTTTTTCTATTTTAGCAATATTAATTTCAATTAGTCTGTTAAGTATAAAAGGTTTAAACCTTGGTATTGATTTTAAAGGAGGTACTTTAATTGAGGTAAGTACAAAAAATACTTCAATTGGTGAACTAAGAGAAATTTTATCTTTTTCTTATAGTGATGTATCTTTACAGGAATTTGGCAATAAGAATATTATTTTAATAAGGCTTCAAAATAAAAGTAATCAAGAAAGTATTCAAACAGTTAATTCTGTCAAAAATTTAATTCAAGATAAGGTTGTTGAGTTTAGAAGGTCTGAATTTGTTGGTCCTACAATTAGTTCTGAACTTCTGTTTAGAGGGTTTCAAGCTGTTTCTTTTGCACTAATAGCCATTTTAATTTACATTTGGCTGCGTTTTGAATGGCAATTTGGTTTTGGCGCAGTTGTTGCATTAACTCATGATGTATTGTTTACCCTTGGATTGCTATCTATTCTTAATGTAGAATTTTCTCTAGCAACAATAGCAGCAATACTTACAATTGCTGGATATTCTATTAATGATACAGTAGTAATATTTGATAGAGTCCGTGAAAATTTAAGAAAATATAAAAAACTCGAATTAGTAGATTTATTTAACTTATCAGTTAATAACACATTATCGAGAACTATAATGACAAGTTTAACAACGCTTCTTGCATTGTTTTCTTTATTTATATTTGGAGGAGAGGTTATTAGACCTTTCGCTTTAACAATGATTATAGGTGTAATAATTGGTACTTATTCATCTGTTTTTATTGCGGTCCCAACTTTATTAATTTTTAAGTTCAGACCGCAAGATGAAGATGATTAAGCGTTATTTAAGTTTTCTGTAACTTTTTCCCAGTTAACTAAATTATCGATAAAAGCTTTTAAATAATCAGGTCTTTTATTTCTATAATCAACATAATATGAGTGTTCCCAAACATCACATCCAAGTAGAGGAATTTGACCATGTACGATTGGGTTTTCTCCATTTGGTGTTTTAGTAATTTCTAATTTTCCATTATTTAGAACTAACCAACACCAACCTGATCCAAATTGACCAATGCCTGCATTTATAAAATCTTTTTTCATTTTTTCAACTGAACCAATATCTGAAACTATTTTATTTTCGAGCTCAGAGGGAATTTTTCCATCTGGATTATTTTTCATTACTTCCCAAAAATGAACATGATTTATATGTTGTGCCACATTATTAAATACCGGAGCATTTTTTTGATAAGAGTTGATAACTATATCATTAACGTTATCGTCTGCTATATTTTGTTCTTTAATAAACTTATTTCCATTAGTAATATAAGCCATGTGATGCTTATCATGATGCAACTCTAAAGTTTCAGCCGACATATACGGCATTAGAGCATCTTTACTGTAGGGTAGATCTGGTAACTCTAGATTTATCATTTTATTTCCTTTGATTTACAAAATTTTCTTTAAAAATTCACCTGTAAAGCTTTTTTTATTATTTGCAATATCTTCAGGGGTACCAGTTCCAACAATTTGACCACCATTTACACCTCCTAGAGGACCTAGATCAATTATATGATCAGCTGTTTTAATAACATCAAGATTATGCTCAATAACGATTACAGTATTACCTTCATCAACAAGAGTATGAAGAATTTTAAGTAATTTTTTTACATCATCAAAATGAAGACCGGTAGTTGGTTCATCAAGAATATATAGTGTTTTTCCTGTTGATCTTTTTGATAATTCTTTTGATAATTTTATTCTTTGCGCTTCACCACCTGATAAAGTAGTAGCTGATTGACCAATTTTTATATAATCTAATCCTACGTCCATTAAAGTTTGTAATTTTTGTTTTATTGCAGGAATTTTATCAAAAAATTTATAGCCTTCTTCAACAGTCATTTCTAAAACATCAGAAATAGATTTATCCTTATATTTTACTTCTAAAGTCTCCCTATTGTACCTTTTACCTTTGCAGATATCGCACTCAACATAAACATCAGCTAAAAAATGCATTTCTATTTTTTTCACTCCATCACCTTCACATGATTCACATCTACCGCCTTTAACATTAAATGAAAAACGACCTGGTTTATAGCCTCTAGCACTTGATTCATTTAAATTCGCAAACCAATCTCTTATCGGAGTAAAACATCCTGTATATGTTGCTGGGTTTGATCTTGGTGTTCTTCCAATAGGTGATTGATCAATATCAATTACTTTATCGATATGATTAATACCTTTAAAGTTAAAACGACTTTCATCTTTATTTAAAGATTTATTGAAATACTCATCTAACCTTTGATACAATGTATCAATAATTAATGAAGATTTACCACTTCCAGATACACCTGTAACAGTAATAAAATTTCCTAAAGGTAAAGTTATATTAAGATTATCTAAGTTGTTTGTTTTTATTTTATTAAGTTTAAAAACTTTATTTTTATTAAATTTTCTTCTATTTTTTGGAACTTCTATTTCTAAAGATTTATTCAAATATTTTGCTGTCAAACTTTTATTATTTTTAAGTATTTTTTTTAGTCCTCCCTCTGCAATTATGTGCCCTCCATTAACTCCTGCTTTAACACCAATATCAATTATATGATCAGATTGTCTAATTGCATCCTCATCATGTTCAACAACAATTACAGTATTTCCTAAATCTCTTAATCTAAATAAAGTTTCAATTAGTTGCTGATTATCTTTTTGATGTAATCCAATAGATGGTTCATCCAAAACATATAAAACTCCTGTTAAACCTGAGCCAATTTGACTTGCCAATCTAATTCTTTGACTTTCACCTCCAGACAAAGTTTTACTAGCTCTTGCTAATGATAAATAATCTAAACCAACTCTATTTAAAAAAACTAATCTATCTTTTATTTCTTTAATAACTCCTTCAGCAATTTTTTTATTATTTTTATCAAGTTTACTTTCAAGTGATGAAAACCAGTTTAAACATTCGCTAATTGATTTTTTAGTAATATTTCCAATATGATTTTCATCAATTCTTACAGCTAAAGCTTTATCGTTAAGACGGAAACCATTGCAAACTTCACAATCTCTCTCAGATAAATATTTTTCTAATTCATACTGAAGCCACCATCTCTCAGTTTCCTCATATTTTCGATCAATAAAGTTAATTATTCCCTCGAAATCATATAAAAAATTTAGTTCATTATTCTCATCTCCATACAGAATTATATTTTTTACTTTTTTTGGAATTTCACTCCATGGAACATTTTTCTTAACTTTGAATTGTTTTAAAATTTTATCTATTGTTTCAACAAAATATTTTTTTTGATAACCAAATACTTTTGTTTCCCACGGTTTAATAGCTCCATCAGAAATTGATCTAGTCTCATCTGGCACAATCTTGTTTTCGTCAAAATATTTTTCAACTCCTAGTCCATCACATTCAGAACATGCGCCTTGTGGTGCATTAAAACTAAATAATCTAGGTTCAATCTCTTCAATACTAAATCCAGATACAGGACATGCAAATTTTGATGAAAATACAGATATTTTATTTGTATCCAAATTTTCTAAATATAACAAACCATCTGATAATGTTAAAGCAACTTCTATGCTTTCACTCAGTCTTTGTTGGATATTTTTTTTTACAACAAGTCGATCAATTACAACATCAATATTATGTTTGAAATTTTTTTTTAGTGAAGGAACTTCATCTATATCATAAACAACATTATCTACTTTCAGACGTTGATAACCTCTTTTTTTTAAATCTTCGATTTCTTTTCGGTATTCACCTTTTCTATCTCTAACTATTGGAGATAAAATATAAATTCTTTTATCAATATTATTTTTAATTATAAGATCAGTTATTTCACTTACTGATTGTGATTTAATAGGTTTACCTGTTGCTGGAGAGTAGGGAACGCCAACTCTAGCATATAAAACTCTAAGGTAATCATAAATTTCAGTAACAGTTCCAACAGTACTTCTTGGATTTTTTTGTGTTGTTTTTTGTTCTATAGAAATAGCTGGTGATAAACCGTCAATACTATCTACATCAGGCTTATTCATCATTTGAAGAAATTGTCTTGCATATGCTGATAGACTCTCAACATATTTTCTTTGTCCCTCAGAATAAATTGTATCAAATGCTAAAGTTGATTTTCCTGAGCCACTTACACCTGTAATTACAACAAGTTTGTTTTTTGGTATTTCTAAGTTGATATTTTTAAGATTGTGCTCTCTTGCACCTTTTATAACAATTTTATCTAAATTCATGAATATTAGTGTTATCTAATAACGTTAATATGTTATATGGATATATATAGAATTCTTATGGTTGGTAGTGTTAATAAAACAATTTTATTAGGAAACTTAGGAAGAGATCCTGAAATTAGATCTATGCAGTCTGGAGCTAAAATGGCTTCATTTTCAATTGCAACTTCAAAAAGATGGAAAGATAGAAATACTCAAGAACAAAAAGAAAAAACATCTTGGCATAACATTGTTGTTTTTGGAGACGGTCTAGTCGATATAGTTGAAAAATATGTTAAAAAAGGCTCAAAAATTTATGTTGAAGGAGAGCTTCAAACAAGAAAATGGCAAGATAAAGATGGAAATGATAGATATACTACAGAGGTCATTTTACAGGGATATAATTGTAATTTAACCCTCTTAGACAGCAGAAATAGTAATTCTCAGGTATCAGATAATTCTCAAGAAATGGATCAATCTAAGCCAATTGAAGACAATTCTTTTGCAAATCAATCAGGTGATTCTGAAGATTTAGATGAAGATATCCCTTTTTAAATTTTTACATTAGATTTTATTATTTAGTTACTGAAAAATATAGTTTTTTTAATATAATTTAATCATGTATTTATATTGGTTTAAATTGTGCTTTTTGGTATAAAAAACACTTAATTTTTCTTAGAAAACTTGGATTTTTTTAGTGCCTGACGATATAGATACATCAAATAACAACAATCAAGAACCTACTAATATACCGTCAATAAGTTTAGAGCAAGAAATGCAAAAATCCTACCTGGATTATGCAATGTCTGTAATAGTTAGTAGAGCACTTCCAGACTGTAGAGATGGTTTAAAGCCAGTTCACAGAAGAATATTGTACTCTATGAGTGAGTCAGGGTACAATTTTAATAAACCATACAAAAAATCTGCAAGAATAGTGGGTGATGTAATGGGTAAATATCATCCTCATGGAGACTCAGCCATTTACAATTCTATGGTTAGAATGGCACAAGATTTTTCCATGCGATTAGAGTTAGTTGATGGTCAAGGGAATTTTGGATCCTTAGATGGAGACCCTCCTGCAGCAATGAGATACACTGAAGCACGACTTGCTAAAGTATCCGAAAAGCTTGTTGAAGATATTGATAAAAATACAGTTTCGTTTCAACCTAATTATGATGATACAACAAATGAACCCTCAGTTTTGCCATCTCAATTTCCAAATCTTTTAGTAAATGGAGCATCAGGAATAGCTGTTGGAATGGCGACTAATATTGCCCCACATAACTTAGGAGAGGTAATAGATGCATCTTTATATCTTATTAAAAATCCAGATTGTGATATCTCAGACCTTCAAAAATATATTTTTGGCCCTGATTTTCCAACAGGAGGTCAAATAATTGGTAAAAAAGGAATAACTGAAGCTTTTGAAACTGGAAAAGGAGGGTGTGTAGTTCGATCGAAGACTACTATTGAAAATTTTAAAAAGGATCGAGAGGCAATTATTCTCCATGAAATACCTTACCAGGTTAATAAATCAAAATTATTAGAAAGGATTGCAGAAATTGTAAAAAATGGAATTGTTGAAGGAATTTCAGATTTAAGAGATGAGTCAGATAGAAACGGTGTTAGGGTTGTGATAGAATTAAAAAAAGATGTAGACTCAAATATTATTCTCAATCAATTATATAAACATACTTTAATTCAAACTACATTCAATTCTAATATGCTTGCTTTAAATAAAGGTAAGCCAGAACAAATGAATTTAAAAGAAATTTTATCTTCATTTTTAGATTTCAGAGAAGAAGTAATAATAAAAAGAACATTATTTGACCTTAATAAAGCTAGAGAAAAAGCTCATATTTTAGTTGGATTAGTTGTTACTAATGAACATATTGATGAAATTATAGAATTAATAAAAAGTTCAAAAGATACAAAAGAAGCAAAAGAAAAATTAATTAAAAAGAAATGGAAAGTATCTAAACAAAATCTTAATTTTATTAAATCAGTTGAGGATAATACTGTAGAGTTAAAAAACAACACTTTCAATTTTTCTGATGCACAGGCTAAAGCTATTTTAGAATTAAGATTACAAAAATTAACTGCTTTAGAAAGAGAAGATATACAAAAGGATTTAGAAAGTTTAATTTTAGAAATTACAAATTACTTATCTATACTTAATTCTAGGGATATTCTTCTAAAGGAAATAGAAAATGAATTAGCTGAAATAAAAAAAGAATTTGCAACTGAAAGACGTAGTGAGATTATTGATCAAGAATATGAGCAAGTAGATGATTTAAGATATATTCAACAAGAAGATATAGTTTTAACTATTTCTAATAATGGATACATTAAAAGATCACTATTATCTAATTATCGTTCTCAAAATAGAGGAGGTAAAGGTAAAACTGGTATGTCAACAAGAGAAAAAGATTTTGTTAAAGAAATTCACTTTGCAGATACTCATACTAAACTTTTAGTTTTTTCTTCATTAGGAAAGGTTTATTCTCTAAAATCGCATGATGTTCCTGAAGCCAGCTTAAAGGCTAGGGGAAAGCCAATAGTAAATTTACTGCCATTTAAATCTAATGAAAAAATATCTACTTTCCTTCCATTACCTCTGGATGAAAATCAATGGGATAAACTCTATGTTATTTTTGCAACAAAAAATGGAATGGTAAGAAAAAATAAATTAATAGATGTTGCAAAGAGTGGAAAAAGAGAATTGAGGGACTCAGGAAAAGTATCTATTAAGCTTGATGAAAAAGATGAATTAATTGGTGTTAAGCTTTGTACTATAGATGATGATATTTTGCTTTCTTCATCAAATGGAAAATGTTTACGTTTTCCTGTTGAAAAATTAAGATTATTTTCCGGTTTAAATTCATCAGGTGTAAGGGGTATAAAATTAGATAAGGGCAATACAATTATATCTTTAGCAATTTTAAAACATTCGGTGATTGATATGAGCATTCGTCAAGAATACTTAAGAGCAGCATCTGAAAGTAGAAAAGAAACTTCATCACTTAAAAATGGATTTGAAGAATTAAATAATAATGAGGAATTTCTTTTAGCCATAACATCAAAGGGTTTTGGAAAAAGATCATCCGCTTATGAATATAGAATTTCAAATAGAGGTGGCAAGGGTATAACTGGAATAATGACATCTGAAAAAAATGGTAAAGTTGTTGATTGTTTTGTTGTCCAGGACAATGATGAAATTATTCTTGTTAGTGATAAGGGTCAAATAATTAGAGTTAATGTAAATCAAATTAGAATAGCTGGAAGATCTACAAAAGGTGTAAGTATCTTTAAGATTCCTGAAAGTGATAGAATTGTTTCTGTTTCTAGAATACAAGAATTTGAAAATGATGAATAAAATTGGAATATATCCAGGCACTTTTGACCCCATGACTTCAGGACATATGGACATAATTAAAAGATCATTAAGAATAGTAGATAATCTAGTAATAGCAGTTGCTAACAATATTAATAAAGATTCATTGTTTAGTATCCAAGAAAGAATCAACATCATCAATAGTGATATTAGTAATCTAAATGAATTTAATTCAAAAATTAATGTTATGGAATTATCAGGATTGCTTACAACATTTGCTAAAGATCAAAATGCCACATGTATAATACGTGGTTTAAGAGCAGTATCAGATTTTGAGTACGAATTTCAAATGACAGGTATGAACTACCAACTTAATCCTGATATTGAGACAATATTTCTCATGACTTCTGAAAAAAACTCATTCATTTCATCAAATTTTGTTAAAGAAGTCCACAAACTAGGTGGGGATGTTTCAAAATTTGTTTCTAAAAATACTTTAGAACAACTTAATAAAAAAAACTCTTAGTTAATCACTTGCGCTTACAATATTTGAACTATATAGAATACACATTCGATGGGCCCTTAGCTCAGTTGGTAGAGCAATTCCCTTTTAAGGAATGGGTCGCAGGTTCGAATCCTGCAGGGCTCACCATCCAAAATGAAAAAAGCAAAAATAAAAAATATTTCATCTGGTATTGAGAAAAATTGCGATATTTTAAGAAAAAACAATAACATTCTTGAAGTAGTTCTTGAAGGAACAACAATAAAAATATTACTTAAGAAAAAGACTAATAAATATATTGGGTATTTTAAAGAAATGGAATTTGAGTCTGACGGTTAATTTTTATTCCTAATATTTAATTCGTTTTCATAATCAATTTGTACTTGGTTTAAAATTTCTTTCTTTGTTTTTACTTTACCTTTACCTACACCAGGGCAATTTTTAGCAATATCGTTATTCCAAGTTTTTGTATTCATATTTTCAGGCCAAAAAGGCCAAGTTCTACATTGTATGGGTCTTGACTTATAAACGGTGCATTTGTTATCCTTCAAAAATATGCAACTTCCATTATTTTTTTTTAGTTCCTTTAGATGAATGAAACCATCAGTTTTTTGACAATAGTTTTTTACAAAGTTTTGTTCTGTTATTTTAAATCCATCTGCCAATTTTTTAATATCTTTTTTACTTAAATAGACAAAACCATAGTTACCTCTTGAAACACAACAATTTCCAGAACCCTGGCATTCAAATCTAATACCTTTTTCTATATCCATAATTATTATCCTGCAGTTAGTGTTAAAATTGCTGCATCTCTTTCCTGAAGATACAATAAGTTTCGAAGATTTTCTCCTTCTATGTTTTCTAATTTTGGATTTTTGGATAATATATCTTCTACCATAATTTTAGCATCTTCTAATAGATCGTAATCAAAACTAAGATCAGCTACATAAAAAGATGGGCTACCAGATTGTTTTTTTCCTAAAATTTCTCCTGGACCTCTTATTTTTAGATCCTCTTCAGCGATTTTAAAACCATCATTTGTTTGCTTCATTATATCAATTCTTTGTTTTGAAATTTCGCCAATATTATCTTTATGTAAAAGTATGCAATATGATTGAATATCATTTCTACCAACACGACCTCTCAATTGATGAAGTTGAGCTAAACCGAATCTTTCTGCATGCTCAATGACAATTGTTGTTGCAGAAGGAATATCTACACCAACTTCAATAACTGTTGTTGAAACTAAAATTTTATAATCCTCATTTTTAAACTTTATCATTATTTCTTCTTTTTCTATTTCGCTTAAACGTCCATGCATCAAAAGAACTTTATTTTTGAAATATTTTTTTAAAATTTTGTATCTTTCCTCTGCTGCTTTTAGATCCAATTCTTCAGATTCTTCTATTAAAGGGCATACCCAGTAAAATTTAGAAGATGAATTTTTAATTTTTTCATTTATTCTATTAATAAGTTGATTTTCTTTATTTAATGACAAAGAGCTAGTAATAATTGGTTTACGACCTAAAGGTTTTTCAATTAATTTACTCTCTTTCATATCTCCATATGCTGCTAAAGTTAATGTTCTTGGAATGGGAGTCGCACTCATTACTAAAATATTTGGTTTATGATTTTTATGATTAAATACCATTCTTTGATAAACTCCAAATCTATGTTGCTCATCAATAACTGCTAAACCTAAATTATTAAATTTTACAGTATCTTGTATTAAAGCATGTGTCCCAATTATAATATCTGCTTTTCCCTTTGCAATTTGATCTAATTTTTCTTTCCTTTCCTTACCCTTATCCTTTCCTGTAAGAACAAGCACATTTATTTTTGAATTTTTTAATAAATTTATAATATTTTCATAATGCTGAAATGCAAGAATTGTAGTAGGGACCATTAAAGCAGATTGAAAATTACTTTCAAATACTTTTATCATTGATATTAAAGCAACAATAGTTTTTCCAGACCCAACATCTCCTTGCAACAATCTGATCATTTGATTAGAGCTTCCTAGGTCCTGAAGTATTTCTTTGATTACATTATTTTGTGAATTTGTGAGTTGAAAATCTAAATTACTATAAAAGTTATTTAATGTTTTATTTTCACTAATAATTTTAAGACCTTTTTTCTTTTGATTAAAATTTCTCATAATGCCTATAGCTAATTGATGAGATAATAATTCATCAAATGCTAGTCTTCTTCTGAGCAAATTTTTATTTTTTATATTATTATCACTTGGATTATGAAGATTTTTAACTACTTCACTCCATCGTTTAAATTTATATTTATTTAATATTGAATTTTCTATCCATTCATTAAAATTTGGTAAATTATTTAATATTTGATCAGTTAATTTATTCATTATTTTTTGATTGAGGCCACTAGTTAAACTGTAAACTGCCTCTTTACTTTTGATTATTTTATTATTGTTTAAAGCACTTACATGAGTAGGGTGCGTTATTTGAAATGTGTTTCTAAAATATTCTAATTTTCCAGATATTAATCTATTTTCATTTGTTGGAAGCATTTGTCTCAACATAGGATGTCTTGCATTAAAATACACTAAATCAATATTTGTATCTCCACAGATACATTTTATTTTGTAGGGTTGCCTTTTAAACCTTGAAGGTTCATGTTTAATTATTTTTAAATTTAATGTTACTAAAGAATTAATCTCAGCATCATGAATATTTTCATAGAATTTTCTTTCAAGAATATTATTTGGTATATTCCAAACAAAATGAATATTCTTATATATTCCTAATTTATTAATAATTTGTTCTAACTTTGGACCAACTCCTTTGAGAGAAGATATTGAAGATAATAAGTAGTTTAATTTTTCTGGTCGCATAGATTTTTATAAAATTATAAACTATATTCTATATTCAATTTTTATGTCATTCAATTCACTTAAAAAAACAATTAAATATAGGGTTTCTTACTCTGGAACAAAAGAGACAGATATTTTATACAAAAGATATTTTATAAATCAGTTAGATAAATTTACTGAAAAAGATCTTGAGGATATTAAATCGATATTTAATCTATTCTCCGATAATGAGATTTATGATTTTCTTACTTCTAAGGTAGCTATCCCATTAGAATTTAAGGAAATATTTAATAAAATACTTAATGAAGAATAAAAATACAATCGGTCCATCAATTCATAATGTTGAGCCCTTTTTCATTTCTCAGTTCTATCAAAATTCTAATAAATCAATTTTATATATTGGAAAAGATGAGAGAGAAATATCATCTATGGAACAAAAAATTAAATGGTTATTACCTGATGTTGAAATTTTATTATTTAAGTCTTGGGATCAAATTCCATATGATAATGTCTCTCCTTCAAAAGAAGTTCAAATAGAAAGATTAAAAACACTTAAAATTTTATCAAATTCTGAAAAAAAAAGAATAATACTCACTACAATTAATTCAATAACTCAAAAAATAATCCCTAAATCAATTATTAATTCACAACTTTTTAAAATTTCAAAAAATCAAAAATTTAAATTTGAGGATCTTATTAATAACCTTGTCCTCTTAGGCTTCCAAAGAACTTCTTTAGTGCGTGATAAATCAGAATTTTCTGTAAGAGGATCTATTCTGGATATTTTTCCAAATGATAGATCTAAGCCAATAAGAATAGATTTTTTTGATGAAGAAATAGAGACAATTTTTGAATTTGATCCAATTACTCAAAAAAGATTAAAAGAAATAAATAGTGATTTAGAGTTTAATATTATTAATGAATTAATTCTTAATGAAAATAATCTTAACTTATTTAGAAAAAATTTTAGGGAAATATTTCCAGAGTATAGAAATAGTCAAGTTTATAATCTTTTTTCTGAAAATATTATTCCATCTGGTGGTGAACAGTTTTTGCCTTTATTTTATGATAACCTTGAAACATTGTTTGATTACGTTAAAGACTATAAAATACTATTAAATGACGAATTTAAAAATATATTTGAAAATAGATTAGAAAATATAAATGATTTTTATTTAGCCAGAAAAAATAATAAAGAAAATTTTTTTTTATCACCTGAATTTTTTTACTTAAATAAAGAAATTTTCCAAAAATATTTAGATAACAATGAGCATTTTTACTTTAGTACATTTGATAAAAATAATCATATCAATATTGATGTAAATATTATTCATAATTTATCATCAATTAAAAAAGAAATTGATTTTAGTTTTATAAATCAATTTTTTATAACTAATTCTAAAGAAAATTTTATATATATATGTTGCCGTAGTAAAGGAAGTTTAGAAAGAGTATCTAAAATATTACAGAATAATTTAAGTTTAAATTTAAATAATGTAACAAACTTTAATCATTCACTTTCAGATAATATTCTTTTAACTATTCTTGATATTGAAGAGTCATTTAAATTTAATAAATATATTTTTATTAATGAAAAATCCTTGTTTGGATTTTTTTTTAATACGCAAATATCTAAATCACGTAAACAAACTATTTTTTTTGAAGAATTAAATAAATTATCTATTGATTCTATTCTGGTTCATTCTGAGTACGGTCTTTGTAAGTTTAATAATATTAGAAAAATTGAATTAAATGACTCAATTCATGAGTGTTTAGAATTAGAATTTTTTGAAAATCAAAAACTTTTTTTACCAGTTGAAAATTTAAGTTATGTATCAAAATACAGTGATGATACAGATGGAAATATTATTTTAGATAAACTTGGTGCTTCTCATTGGCAAAAAAGAAAAGCAGATGCAAAAAAGAAAATTAGAGATGCTGCAAAAAAACTTATTTCAATAGCTTCTAAGAGACTTCAATCTCAATCTTATGAAATCAATACAAATATTCCAGAATACGATAAATTTGTTAGCACTTTCCCATATGTTGAAACAGATGATCAATTAAATGCAATTCAAGATGTAATTAATGATTTTTCTAAGATGATACCATCTGATAGACTAATTGTAGGCGATGTTGCATTTGGAAAAACAGAAGTAATTTTAAGAGCTATTTTTCTTGCTGCAAAATCAAATTTACAATCTGTAGTTTTAGTGCCAACTACAATTTTATCTAGGCAGCATTTTATTAATTTTAAAAAAAGGTTATCTATTTTTGGAATTAATATTGCAGAAATTTCTAGATTAGTATCATTAAAAGAAAAAAAAGAAATTTTTGAAAAATGTAATACTGGCAAAATAGATGTTTTAGTTGGAACTCATGCTTTATTAAACGATAAATTAAAATTTAACAGGCTCGGTCTAATAGTTTACGATGAAGAGCAAAAACTAGGAACAATTCAAAAAGAAAAGTTTAAAGAAATAGCTCCAAAAGCGCATTGTATCTCACTTAGTGCAACACCTATTCCAAGAACTTTAAGTATGTCTCTTTCAGGGATAAGAGATCTAAGTCTAATTCTCACAGCTCCATTTGAAAGGATGGCAGTTAGAACTTATGTTTCACCTTTTGACTCTTTAACTATCACAGAAGCTATTAAGAGAGAGATATATGGGAGAAAGAATGGGGTTTACTTTGTAGTGCCAAGAAAAAAAGACTTACCTTTTATAGAACAATTTTTAAATGATAATTTACCAAAAATAAAATATGTAATCACTCACGGTCAGCTTAGCCCTAAATTATTAGAAAGTAGAATTTCAAAATTTTATAATCAAGAAGTTCCTTTAATGCTTAGTACAAATATTATTGAAAATGGTTTAGATTTACCTCATGTAAATACAATTATAGTTTACCGATCCAATATTTTTTCTTTAGCTGCACTATATCAATTGAAAGGAAGGGTGGGGAGATCTTCTAAACGTGGATACGCATACATTACATACAAGGAAAATGAGTTAAAAGATAATGGGAGAAAAAGATTATCGATAATAAACTCTTCTGATCATCTTGGGGCAGGTTTTAACATTGCATCTCAAGATTTAGACCTTCGAGGGGGTGGTTCAATTATAGGTGAAGAACAGAGTGGTTTTATCAAGGAAATTGGAACTGAGCTTTATCATCAAATGCTCGAAGAAGAGATAAATTTACAAAAAAGTAAAATTAATTCAGATTTTATAAAAAAAGATAGTTTTCAACCAATTATTAAAATCCCTGTTGAAATTTATATACCTGAAGATTTTATTAACGATGTTGATCTAAGACTTTCTATTTATAAAAGAATCTCAAACATAAATAATAAAAAGGAAATTGAAGAGATTAAAATAGAATTAGTAGATAGGTTTGGTAAATTACCTAAACAATTAATTAATTTACTAAAATTAGTAGAAATAAAAATTATTTGTTTAAAAAATAATATTGAAAAGTTTGAATTTAGCAGAAAGGGTATATTAATTAGTTTTTTTCAAAATAAACCAAAAAATCCAGAAAAATTATTAGAACTCTCATTAACAAAAAATAGTTCTTTAATATTAAGACCTGATCAAAAAATTTTTTATGATTTTGGTGGTAATTTAATTGATGACAGATTTGAATTATCTAAAAATGTGATTAATTTGATTAAATAATGGTTAAATTTATTATCATATTTAATTTTTTAATTTTTTTATTATTTGGTAAAAATGTTTTGTCTTTAAACAACAAATATAAGCTTGAAATTTTAAAATCAAACTTAAGTTCTCCTTGGAGTTTCACTTTTATAAATAATAATCAGATTTTAATAAGCGAAAAAACAGGAAAAATTAAGCTATTTGATATTCAAAATAATAAGATTGCCGCAATAGATCACAACTTAAATTTTATTAGAGATAAAAATTCGCAAGGAGGCCTTTTAGATGTTTACTTTTATAATGATCAGATTTTTATATCCTACTCCGAAAAGATTGGTGATAAATTATTTAGCCCATCAACCACATCTATTGCAAAAGCAGATTTAGATTTAAATTTCTTAGATTTTGAAAACATTTTTAGAGCTAATCCGCCTATAAGATCTCCTTATCACTTTGGTTCTAGAATAGCTATTCATGATGATTATTTATATGCATCTGTGGGCGAAAGAGGGAAAGGAATGATAGCTCAGGATGCAAAACAACATCCTGGAAGTATTATTCGAATTAAATTAGACGGAACTTCACCTAAAGATAACCCTCATTACATTTCACAAGAAACGTGGTTACCAGAAATATATCAAATCGGTGTAAGAAATCCTCAAGGAATGTCCATCTCACCTTTTGATAATAAAATTTATATTAGTAATCATGGAGCAAAAGGCGGTGATTGGTTTGGAGAAGTAAAAAAAGGTGAAAATTATGGTTGGAAAATTTTAGGTTGGGGTGGAACTAATTATGATAATTCCAACATTGGCCCCAAATGGTTACCTGGTTATACTAAAGCAATCCATTATTGGGTGCCCTCAATTGCTGTTAGTGCAATTACAATATATGATGGAGAAGAATTTCCAGAATTCAAAGGATTAGCACTCATAACATCTTTAAAAGATCAATCTCTACGCTCATTAGATTTTTCAAATTTAGATAATGTAAAAGAAGATATTATTTTTAAAAAAGAAATAGGAAGAATAAGAGATATTAAAATTCATCCAGATAATGGTAAAATATTTTTTTTAGCTCAAGATAAATTATGGTTATTTGAAAAAAAATAATTTTTTGTGTCTATTGAGAAAAATTCTTTTTGATTTATAATATAAATATGTTTGAATTTCTAGCCTTTTTAGTTGGAGTCATGATTATGGGGCCAATTGTCTATATTTATTTTTTAATTCAAGATTTAAAAAAAAGAGTAGATAAACTTGAAGATAAAAATTAATTTTTTTAAAATATTATATCTTAAATTATTAATGGCGGAGAGAGTGAGATTCGAACTCACGAACGAGTTGCCCCGTTGCCGGTTTTCAAGACCGGTGCTTTCAACCGCTCAGCCATCTCTCCGTTTAGGTGCTTACTATAGTTTCAACATAAAAATGTCAAAATATTAAGTATATATCATTTCCTAATTAACGATAGTTTTGGTATTTTTACATAATGATTTTTAGATTTGTAATATTATTTTTATTTATATCATTTAATCTCTACTCAGCAGATTGTGAAAAACCAAAAATGCCAACTGATGAAGAATGGAATAGTTGGCTTTCAAATATAAAAAAAGAAGCCTTAGAAATAGGCATAAGTCAAAATACTATCTCAAAACAATTAAATAATGTAAAGCCACAAAGTAAAATTATTATGCGTGACAGGTGCCAACCAGCATCAACAATGACTCTAGATGAGTATTTATTTTATACAATTACAAAAGATAAAATATTTGCGGGTAAAAATTTTTTAAAAAAACACGAAAATTTATTAAAAGAAATTGGAGAACATTTTAAAATTCAACCTAGGTTTATAGTAGCTGTATTAGGTATGGAAAGTTATTATGGTAGAAATCAAGGAAAAATTAATTCCATAATTGCAATAACAACTCTTGCATTTGATAGAAGAAGAAGTGATTTTTATAAAAAACAATTATTTGCAGCTCTTGAAATTTTAGACAAAAATCTTGTTCCTAGTGGAGAATTAAAAGGAAGTTGGGGTGGTGCAGTTGGTATGACTCAAATGATACCCACAACTTTTTTAGAAACAGCATACGACTGGGATGGTGATGGAATAGATATATGGAATAGTTATGCAGATGCTTTTGCAAGTACTGCAAATTATTTAACTTCATTAGATAAAAATCCATGGTCTAATGATAGCACTTGGGGAAGAGAAGTGCTCCCTCCAAAAAATATTTCCTTATCTTTCTTTGATTCTATAAAGCAAATTAACCCAAAAGGTTGTGGAGCAGTTAAACGTAGATCAATTCCAAAAACACTGTCCGAATGGGCAAAATTAGGATTTACAAAAATCAATGGAGATCCTTTACCTATAAGAGATGATTTAGAAGCTAGATTAATAATGCCAGATGGGATAGATGGTAGAATGTTTATAGTATATCCTAATTATAAAAATATTCTTTATTATAATTGTTCATCATATTATGCTGTATCAGTGGGTCTTCTAAGTGATAAAATATCTAATTAGTTTAATTGTTCTATTATTTATATTTTCTTGTAATGAATTAAATCTTAATAATGTTTCTGATGTTGTAGAAAATAGCACAAATAAAATAGAGGAAATAATTGATAATAAAAAAGAAGATAAAAAAGAAAAAAAGCAATCAAATAATAAACAAGCAAAAGATAATATTTTTTATTATGTTGGCGAACCCTATTTTATTGAAGGGGTTAGTTATACTCCAGAGGAAAATTACAATTATTCAGAAATTGGCCTTTCTTCTTTTTACGGTAAGGAATTACATAATATAAAAACTGTAAATAATGATCTAAATAAAGTTACAGAATTACTTGGGAGACATAAAACATTGCCTATTCCAAGTATGGTCAAGGTTACTAACTTGGATAATGGACTTTCTATAAATGTAAAAATAATAGATAGACATGATGATAATGCAGTTATTATTCAGGTTTCAAGAAAAGTAGCTCAACTTCTTGGTTTTTATAAATCTAAAATAGCTACTGTAAAAGTAGAAATACTTTCTGATGCTAGTAAACAATGGAAGAGTGTTGCAAATTCATTAAATGAAGAAAATTTTAATGAAACTATTTCTTCTGCACCAACAGATATTGTATCTATTGAAGAAATTGATGAAATTATAGATACTAATGATGAGAGTGCTACAATTACAGAAGAACCAATTGAACTAAAATCAGAAAAAATAACTGATTTTAAATTATATTTAAGAATAAAAGGCTTTAAAAATTATGAGAGTATTCGATTAGTATTAGATAATTATGATAATAATCTTAAATATACTTCTGAAAAAAATAATTCCAAATATGACGTAATTATTGGTCCTTTAGAAAATACAGAAGCAAATAATTTGGTTTCATACTTTATCTCAAAAGGTTATAAGGAGACTGAAATTCTTATTGAATAACAAATAAAGGTCATAATTAAGAATTATTAATATTTATGGTAAAAATTTTTAGCTTTTTTTTATTTTTTATTATTTCTTTAAAACTTTACGCTATTGATACAAAGGCAGAGCAAGCAGTTGTCATTGATTTTGATACAAATGAAGTTCTTTTTGAAAAAAATTCTAATGCAAAAGTTATACCTGCTTCAATGACTAAAATTATGACTGTTTACGTTGCATTTGATAGAATAAAGAATACAAATTTTGCAATTTCTAATGAATGTAGAGTTTCTCCTAAGGCTTATAAAAAGGGAGGCTCTAGAACATTTTTAGAGATAGATGACAATGTAACAGTTGATGATTTATTAAAAGGTATAATCGTTCAATCTGGTAATGATGCTTCTATAGCTTTAGCAGAATGTTTAGGAGGTACCGAAGAAGACTTTGCCAAACTTATGAATGTTTATGCAGAACGCTTAGGAATGACAAATACAAATTTTGTTAATTCATCTGGCTGGCCTGATGATAATCACTATTCCACTGTCAATGATATTGCAATTCTTTCAAATGCAATAATTAGAGATTTTCCAAATCTTTATACATATTTCAAAATGGAAGAATTTACTTATAATGATATTACTCAACCAAATAGAAATAAACTTTTATATCAAGTTCAAGGGGCAGATGGATTAAAAACAGGTTTTACAAAAGAATCTGGGTGGGGAATAGCTGCTACAGCATTAAGGAATGATAGAAGGATTACAGTTGTTATCAATGGTACCAATAGCTCTAGATCAAGATTAAATGAATCTTCTAATTTAATAAATTGGGCATTTAATCAAACTTCGCAACAAACATTAATTGAAAAAGATCAATTTATTAAAGAAGTTGATGTATGGCTGGGTAGTGAGAGTAGTATTAATTTAATTAGTTCACAAAAATTAGTGTCAACATTATCATTTGATCAAATTCAATTAATGAATTCTTCTATTACATATACAAAACCAATATCTGCCCCAATTAAAAAAGGTGATGAGTATGGAAAATTAATTATAAATATAGAAGGAAAGCCAAAAATAGAAGTACCGCTTATTGCTGAAAAAGATATATCTGAAATCAACCCTTTATTTAAAATATTTGCCGCTGCAAAATACTTAATCTTTGGAAGAAGTTTAGATGAAATTAAATAAAGGTTTGTTCATTAGTTTTGAAGGACCTGAGGCAAGTGGAAAATCATCTCAAATATTACTTTTATCAAAATATTTAAAAAAAAATAAAATTCCTTTTATTGTGTCTAGGGAACCAGGAGGGACTAATTTTGCAGAAAAATTAAGAAAATTAATTTTAGATAATAAATCTACAATTAATAATTTAGAGGAATTGCTTCTTCTTATGGCAGCTAGATCAAATCATATCAATGAAGTAATTATCCCTAATCTTAAAAAAGGTAAGATTGTCATTTCAGATCGATATGCAGATTCCTCATTTGTATATCAAGGATATGTAAATAAATTTGGAATTAAAAGAGCTCAAAAACTTCATAAAGAACTTCTCAACAATTTCTTTCCTGACTATACTTTTATTTTTCAAATCAACCCAAAAGAAATAATAAAACGACTAAAACAAAGAAAAGTTAAAAATAAGTACGATAAATCTAACTTATTATTTCATCAAAAAGTAATTCAAGGATATAAAAAAATAGCAAATACAAAAAGATATATTGCGGTTGATGCTTCTTTATCTAAAGATATAATTCACAAAAAAATTATTAAAAAATTAAAGTTATAATTAATGATCGAATTGATAGGTTATGAAAAAGAGTATAGTGATCTCCTTAAAAGATACAAATCAAATAATCTTCCAAATTCAATTTTAATTCATGGATTAAACGGTATAGGTAAAAGAACTTTTCTCAACAAATTAGTTAAAAATATTTTAAATATAGAATTTAAACATAATAATGCAGATCATCATTTAAATTTATTTAAAAATAATACACATCCAAATATAAAAATAATTGAAAAAGAGATTGATAGCAAAAGTGGAAAAATTAAATCTAATATAACAATTGATCAAATTAGAAGATTAAAAACATTTTTAAATTCAACATCAATAATGCAAAATTCTTCTAAAATAGTTATCGTTGATTCTGCTGATTATTTAAACATCAGTTCAGCAAATAGTATGCTCAAGATTTTAGAAGAATCAAATGAAAGTACCTATATCTTTTTAATATCAAATCAAATTTCATTACTTTTGCCAACAATCAGATCAAGATGTTTGAAAATTAAATTTAATGCTCATAATTTAACTAACTTTACTAAAATCATTAAAAATAATATCGATAAAATATCTAATGAAGAGATAAATTTTTACTTTGAATTAACGTATGGATCACCAGGAACTGCTATTATTTATTACAATAATGATTTCTTAGATATTTTCCAATTATCAATTAAATGTCTTTTATCAAATGATCTAGATGATGATAAAATAAATTTATCAAATATATTATCAAAACTTACTAATGATGAATTTAATAATTATTTATCAATGCTTAAATTTATTCTAATTGTTGCTAATAAACTAAAAGTAAACAGTGATGATAAAAGCTTGGTTAATATGCCAAATTATCTAGAGTTAGAGTCTTTATCTACAAATCTTACCCAAAAAAATCTTATTGATAGATTTGATTATTTAACTAATAACCAAAAAGAATTATTTAGTTTAAATCTTGATAAGAAAATATTTATATTAAATTTTTTAACTCAATAAAATGAATTTTTATATAACAACACCAATTTACTACACTAATGATATTCCTCATATAGGTCATGCTTATACAAGTATAGCTTGCGATATTATTGCGCGATATAATAAATTATTGGGAAACAATGTATTCTTTTTAACAGGTACAGACGAACATGGGCAAAAAGTAGAAAAAGCTGCTATTAATTCAAACTTAAAACCTAAAGATTTTGTCGATAAACTTTCGATTAATTTTATAAATTTAATACCCTTTTTAGGATGTGAAATAGATGATTTCATAAGAACTACTGAAGAAAGGCATATTAAAGCGTCACAAGAACTTTGGAGGCAATTAGTTAAAAATAATCAAATATATCTTTCAAATTATGAAGGTTGGTACTCAGTTAGAGATGAGGCATTTTATTTAGAAAATGAATTGAAAAAGATTGATGGTAAATTTGTGACCGATAATGGATCACCTGTAGAGTGGGTTAAGGAGGAGAGTTATTTTTTTAAACTTTCAGAATGGCAGAATAAGTTAATTGATTATTATGAAAAAAATCCAGAATCAATTTTACCAAAAACGAGATATAATGAAGTTTTAAGTTTTATTAAAAGCGGATTAAAAGATTTGTCTATTTCTAGAACAACTTTTAACTGGGGAGTGCCAGTTCCAAATAATCCTAAGCATGTTATGTATGTTTGGATTGATGCATTATGTAACTACTTAACTGCAATTGGCTATCCAGATACAAATAATAAAAATTATAAGCAATTTTGGCCCGCAACACACATAGTAGGAAAAGATATATTAAGATTTCATGCAGTGTATTGGCCAGCTTTTTTAATGGCTGCGGGTATTGAACCTCCTAAAAGAATATTTGCGCATGGTTGGTGGACTAACGAAGGGCAAAAAATTTCAAAATCACTTGGCAATGTCATCGATCCTTACGAAATTATAAATGAATATGGGTTGGATCAAATTAGGTTTTTTTTATTTAGAGAAGTACCATTTGGGAACGATGGAGATTTTTCAAAAAAAGCAATCGCAAATAGAATTAATGCCGATTTATCAAATAATTTTGGTAATTTAGTACAAAGGATTTCATCATTTGCAGTTAAAAATAATGATTCTTTACTAAAGCCAGCAGAAAATTTAACTAATGACGATCAGGATTTAATTAATATCCTTAAAGATAAATTTGATGAATATTCTAACTTTATGAATAATCAACAAATTGATAGAGCTATTAAATCAGTATTGGAATTATTATCTGCTGGTAACGCATATGTCGACACACAAGCACCATGGACATTAAAAAAAACAAATAAAGTTAGAATGGAAGCAGTTCTGTATATTATTACAAATATAATTATTAAATCAGCTATAATGCTCTATCCAATAATACCAACTAGTTCAAAAAAAATTCTTAATATTTTTAATTACAATATGGATAATAATAAATTTGAGAGTTTCACTAAACTTATAAATCAAAATATAAAAATAAATAATCCAGAACCAATATTTCCAAGAATATTGAATGATTGACTCACATTGTCATTTAAATTTCAAAAAATTATCAGAAAATTTTGAGAATATAATTAATAATTCTAAAAAAAATAATATAAGCTCAATATTATCAATCAATACCAAACCTGAAGATTTCCAAGATCATTTAAATTTAATAAAAAATTATAATTCTATTTATCTCTCATATGGACTTCACCCAAGTGATGTTCAATCAATGAACCAAATTGAATTACAAAACTTTGATCAATACTGTAATAATGAAAAAGTAATAGGAATAGGTGAAACAGGGATTGACCTCTATCATAATGATCAATTTCTCAAAGAACAAACACAAGTATTTGAAACCCATATTGAAGCTTCAATAAAGCATTCACTACCAATTATTATTCATCAAAGAAATTCTGAAAAAGAAATTGTAGATATTTTAAAAAATTATAAATCAAATAATTTAAAATTAATTTTTCACTGTTTTACCGGTTCAAATCAACTGTTAAATTTTTGTTTAGAGAATAACTATTACATTTCAATTTCTGGAATAATAACATTTAAAAATGCATCAAATTTAAGAGATATAATTAAAGAAGCTCCTTTAGATTCTATACTTATAGAAACTGATAGTCCTTTTTTAGCACCCGAGCCAATGAGAGGTAAAGTTAATGAGCCATCTTTTGTAAAATATACAGCTGAATATTTAGCAAAATTTTTTAAATTATCGTTAGAAGAATTTGAAAAAATCACTGATAATAATTTTTTTAATTTGTTTACGAAGGCTAAAAGAGATAATTATCTGTAATGAAAATAACAATTTTAGGCTGCGGAGGATCTTTTGGTTCACCTTTAGCATGGAATAGACATGGTAATATTGATTTAAATAATAAAAGGAATTTTAGAACAAGATCATCGATACTTATTGAATATAAAAATAAAAATATTCTAATTGATACTAGTCCAGATCTTAGACAGCAACTTTATAATGCTAAATGTACAAATATTGATGCAGTTCTTTATACTCATATTCATTCTGATCATACATCAGGAGTTCCAGATATGAGAGCTATGTCTTTAATAAATAAAAAAATTATACCTGCATATATGCCAAAAGAAATGATTTCCGAGATGGAGACAAATTATAAATATATTTTTAAAGGGGAAAAAGATTATTTACCCTTTATGGAAATTAAGGAATTAGATTCTAGTATAAATTTTCAAAATGTAAATATTGAAACATTTAAACATAACCATGGTTCAATAGATGTTCAAACATATAAGATTGGAAATTTTGCTTATTCTACAGATTTAAAAAAATTTTATAATCAAGATATTGATAAATTAAAAAATTTAGATTTATGGATTGTTGGTTTGTTAAGAGAAGATACTCATCCAGCTCATGCTGGATTTGATCAAATAATGGATTTCATCTCCTATATTAAGCCAAAACAAACTATTTTTACTCATATGACAGCTTTACTAGATGAAAAAGAATTAATAACAAAATGCCCACCAAACATAAAACCTGGATATGATGGTATGACTATTAATTTATGAAGCCAGTATCGATTGGTTGCATTGGAATAGGAAATGTCGGATCAAATCTTACAAATAATTTATTAAAGTCAAATAACAATATATTTGTATATGATAATAATCATCAATCCTATTCAAGATTAAAAAATTTAAAAAACAAGCCTTGTAAAACTTTAAAAGAATTAACTGAAAAGAGTGATATTATAATAACTTGTTTACCTTCACCAAAAGCGGTAAGCAAAGTTTTAAAAACCATATTAAAATATTTAACCAAAAAACATATTTGGATTGAGATGAGTACTACAGATAAAAATGATATGATTAGCTTATCCAAAAAGGTAATTTCTAAAGGTGGAAGAGTATTGGAATGTCCAATTACAGGAGGAGAGCATAGAGCAAAATCAGGTAATATATCTATTCTAGCTGCAGGAAAAAAATCAACTTTCAAAAAATGTTTCCCAATTTTATCATTACTTGGTCATGAAATTTTATATTGTGGAAATATTGGAAATGCATCAATATTAAAAGTAATTACAAATTATTTAGCATCATTACATTTAGTAGGTATAGGTGAAGCTTTGAGTGTTGCAAAAAAAAATAAAATTGACTTAGGTTTAACGTATAAAGCTATAAAAATAAGCTCCGGAAATAGTTTTGTAAATGAAACTGAAACAAAGGTCATTCTTGGAGGTAGTTATGATGTTGGATTTACAATGGATCTAGTCAATAAAGATATAAATCTTTTTAATAAACTTGGAAAAAATATAAAATTAGAACTTGGAAATTATCTAAGTAAAAAATTTAAACTTGGTATGAAAATTTTAGGTGAAAGATCATTTAGTACTAGTATTATTAAATTAATTGAAAAAGATGCAAAAATTAAATTAAGAGCAAAAAATTTCCCAAAACAATTAATTGATAAACAAAAAAAACAAAAAGGTGTAGAAGTATAATATGTCAGATAAAAAATTATTACCTGCCGATTTAGATTCAAGAAATCCAAGTTATGCTTACAAAAATAAATATAATGAACATGTAGAAAATACTGATCAATTCAATAACTATTTAAAGTCTACTGAAGTTAAAAAGGTTTTTTCTGAAATGTTATGGGGAGAAGGACCAGCTTATATTCCTCATTTAGATACATTAGTCTGGAGCGATATACCAAATAACAGAATGCTAAAGTTATCAAATGATATAGTATCTGAATATAAAAATCCCTCAAATTATTGTAATGGAAATACTATTGATAAAGAAGAGAATGTAATTTCTTGTTCACATGGAGGAAGATGTATCTATAAAACTAATGATAATTTAGAAGTGGAAGTCTTAGTTGATAATTATAACGGTAAGAAACTTAACTCTCCAAATGACCTATTTGTTAAATCGGATGATACAATTTGGTTTACAGATCCACCTTATGGTATTCTATCAGACTATGAGGGATATCCTGGTGAGCAAGAATATGGTGGCTGTAATGTGTTTTCTTTTGATCCTAAATTAAATACTTTAAAAGTTATGATTGACGACCTTGATAGACCAAATGGAATTGCCATTTCTCCAGATGAAAAAAAATTATATGTTGCAGATACTGGAGAAAATATCAAACATTTGTATGTTTATGATATGATTGAAGGATTACCCATTAACAGAAAATTAATTTATGATTTTAAACCCTTTTTCTCCGATGGTTTTAGATGTGATAAAGATGGTAATGTTTGGACAAGTGCAGGAAAAGCAATTAAATGTTTTAATCCTCAAAACGAATTAATTGGGCAACTTATAATCCCTGAATTAGTATCAAATTTAGAATTTGGAGGAGTGGAAGGAAATATTTTGTACATAACAGCCACAACTAGTTTATATTCAATTGAATTAAATCAACAAGGCGCCAGATTTTATGAATAAACCTTTATCTTCAGGCAAGTGTGAACCATGCAATGGGAACACTCCTAAATTAGATTATCAAGAAATTAGTAAATTTTTATCTGAACTCAATGAATGGTCAGTCAATGACAATCAAGAAATGATTTTCAAAAAATTTAAATTTAGCAATTTTAAAAAAGCTATATCATTTGCAAATGAAGTAGGAGAAATAGCAGAAAAAGAAGGTCATCATCCCGATATATCAATAGGATGGGGTTATTGTTTAGTTATGGTCCATACTCACGCAATAGAAGGATTATCAGTTAATGATTTTATATTAGCTTCCAAAATTGATTTAATTTAAAGTTAATTTAATGAAAAAAAAAATTTTTATTTGCGGTATTAGTACTGAATGTTGCTCTTATTCAACATTAATACAAAATAAAAAAGATTTTGAAGTTTTAAGCGGAAAAAAACTTTTAAAATATATAAATTTTGCATATTCCAAACATAATAATGTAACATTTATACCAAATAAATTTTATCGAAGTTTACCTGGTGGGCCTGTAGATAAAAAATTTTTTATAAAAACAATTAACAATATCACAAATGATTTAATAAAATCAAAACCTATTGACGGTATTTTGCTAATCATGCATGGTGCGATGTATGTCAAAGGTATTAGTGATCCCGAAGGTTTTTTTATTAAAAAAATTCGCTCTAAGGTATCTAAAAACTGTAAAATATCATTATCTTATGATCTTCACGGGCAGATGACTGATTCAATTATAAAAAATATTGATTATTTTGCAGCTTATAAAACAGCCCCACATGTCGACGTTAAGCAAACTTATTCAAGGTCATTGAAAATGTTAATAGATGGAATATTAAAAAATAAAAAAAATCATATTATTTGGAAAAAAATACCAGTTTTAGTTTCAGGTGAAATGTCATCTACAATAGTTGAGCCATGTAAAAAAATTTATAAAAATCTTAATATTTTTAATAAATTAAATGGGATTAATGATTGTAATTTACTTATAGGATATGTTTGGGCTGATACCAAGAGGGCAACAGCTTCTGCAATTGTAAATTGTGCAGATGTTAATATCGGTAAAAAAATTTGTAAGAAAATAGCACTTAGTTATTGGAAAAATAGGTTTAATTTAGTTTATGATATGAAATCTTATAAGTTAAATAAGATTTTTCATGTAGTTAATAAAAAAAGATTTACAATTTTAGCCGATAGCGGAGACAATCCAACAGCTGGAGGAATAGGTAGCAGAATTGATGTATTAGAGCACGTATTTAAAAACAAGATAGAGAACACACTATTTGCAGGAATTTATAATGAAGAAATTTTTAGAGAATTAAAAAATAAAAAAAACAAAATTGTCATAAAAGATAGTATCTCAAAAAAGAAAATTTCTATTTCGATTGATAAATTTTATCTAAAAAAAGATAATGCGATTATAATCTCAAATAATAATACAGTAATTTTTACTAAATATAGAAAACCTTTTCATTATCTGAGTGATTTTAGGGAATTAAATATAAATTTAAAAAAATATAAAATATTGATAGTAAAATCAGGATATCTTTCACCAGAACTTAAAAAACTTAAAGCAGATAATTTTATGATTTTAACAGATGGATTTGTTACTCAGGATTTTAAAAGAATTAAAAATTTATTTAGGGAAAAACCAATTTATCCTTTCCAAAAAAATTTTAGATATAATATAGCTATTTAATTAAGTGCCACAAAAAGTTTCAATAACTTTTTCACTTTCAAGAGGTGGGGTAATATATTTTTTATTTTTTATTTTCTCATAAGGGTTTTTTAGTAATTTTTCGAATTCATATAATTGACCGTAATTATTGCTGTACACTTCATTAATTATTTCTTCAATAATATGATTCCTAGGTATAATTTGAGGATTAACATTTTTAAATTTTCTTAATTTATTTTTTTTATATTTTTCTTCCCAATTTTTAAAAATCTTTTTATCAAGAGTATTATTTTCTAAATCTAAAAATGTATTTGTATAATCAAGTTTATAAATATGCATCAAATCTAAAAATTCTTTAACAATTTCTTCGTTATTATTATTAGTATCTAAATTTAATTTCATAGACATCATTGTTAACCAAGATTGATCAAAAAATTTTTTATATTTATTTAATATATCTTCGATTTTTTTAATTGCTATTTTTTCATTTGAATCAATTAAATAAAGAAAAGTTTCAGCAAATCTTGCTAAATTCCACAACGTTATTTTTGATTGATTTTCAAAAGAATATCTTCCCATTTTATCAATTGAACTAAAAACTTTTTTTGGATTATATTCATCTAGATATGCTGCTGGACCATAATCTATAGTTTCACCTGATAAAGACATGTTATCAGTATTCATAACACCATGAATAAAACCAACCCTCATCCAATTAACAACCAATTTAATTTGTAATTCACAAATAGTTTCAAAAAAGTTCAAATATTTATCATTATTATTTTCTATCTCTGGATACAGTCTTAAAATTGTATAAGATATAAAGTTTTGAAATTCTTCTCTATTTTTTAAAAGACTTCCAAATTGAAAAGTCCCCACTCTAATATGCGAATTCGCAACTCTAATTAAAATTGCTCCTGGCTCTAATCTATCACGTAATACATTTTCACCGGTGGTAATAACTGCAAGTGCTCTGGTTGATGATATACCAAGATTATGCATAGCTTCACTCAATATGTATTCCCTCAGCATTGGACCTAATGCAGCTTTTCCATCCCCATTTCTAGAGTAAGGTGTCTGACCTGATCCTTTTAACTGTATATCTACCCTTTGTTTATTATTAGTAATATGTTCACCAATAATTACAGCTCTACCATCGCCTAAAATTGTAAAATTTCCAAATTGATGTCCAGCATAAGCTTGAGAAAAGTAATTTTTATTTAATTTATTTTTTCCCAAAAGAATATTACACTTTTCATCATCATCATATTTACTAAAATCTAAATTTAATTGCCTTGAAAGATCACTATTAAACAAAACTAATTTTTTATTACTAAAATTTTCAGGATTTACTTTACTATAAAAAATACTAGGTAATTTCGTATAGCTATCTTGAAAATTCCAAACCATTATGAATAAATATATATAAATTTTTTAAATTTAACATCTACAACTTTAGTATATAAGTATTAAGTCAGCAATGAATACCATAATTGATATAGTTAATCAGTCAAAACATCCAATAGATAGCGATGAATATATTCAATATTGCAATGATAAAATTAAAAAAAATTCTATACTAATATTAAATGATTTTTTAACAAATGACTGCTTAAGTGAATTAATTACTGAAGCACATGGATTACAAGATCAAGTTTTTTATTGTTCTCAAAATCATACTATTTTACTTAATAAACAAGATAAATTAGGTGACTTAAATGATCCATTAAATAGAGAGGTCGTAAGTGATAAAGGTTGTGTTCCTCATGATTTATTAAATGAGCAATCTAAATTAAATATTTTATATCAATCTAATATCTTTAAAAATTTTTTAAAAGGTGTCTTGAATTTAAAAAATATTTATCCATACAGTGATACTTTATCTTCCATAAATTATAATTATTATCAAAAAACACAACAGCTAGGATGGCATTTTGATAATGCATCATTTGCTATTACTTTAATGATACAATCATCAGATAAAGGTGGTGAATTTGAATATGTTAGTAAAGGAAGAAATTTTTCAGAAAACTATATCGATAAATCATATATTAAAAATATTTTAGATAGAAAAACTTTACCACAAAAAGCAGATGTTGATGCCGGTACTCTTATATTATTTTATGGAAGAAATTATTTGCATCGTGTAACACCAGTAAAGTCGGAAAAACCAAGAATATTAGTAACACTAAATTATAATGAAGAGGAGGGTACAATGCTCTCAGAAAATGCAAGATTAACCTTTTTTGGTAGAATAAACTAATTGTGATTAAAGAAAAATAATTGTTTCCCATTTACTCTATAGTTATTAATTAATTTTTTTGCTTCTTTTGATGTAATCCATTCAATATATTTTTTAGCTGTCTCGATATTTAAATTATTATTTATTTTATTGCTTACTAAAATTATTCCATATTGATTAAATAATGGAGGTAAATTTTCACAAACAATTTGTAGATTTTCTTTTTTATTAAAAGCTATCCAAGTACTACGATCGCTAAGAGTGTAAGCTTTTTTTTGATTGGCTATTAACAATGTAGATCCCATTCCCTGACCTACACTGAGATACCAATTTTCTTTAAATGGTATTTTTATATTTGATAATTCCCATAGTTCTTTTTCTTTTTTATGTGTTCCACTCTCATCACCCCTAGATATAAATAATAATTTTGATTCTTTTATTTCAATCATTTTATTTTCAATCGATGAGCAATTTCTGTTATCTTGTTTTGGCCCAATTAATACAAAATCATTGTACATCAAATCATATCGTAGGATACCATATCCATTATTCATAAATTCTAGCTCTGATTTTTTATGATGGACTAATAAAATTTCTACATTTCCATCCATTGCAACTTTAATTGCCTGGCCTGTTCCAAGAGATAGTGCTCTAACTTTTGTATTATATTTATTTTCAAATTCTTTATTAATATATTCTAATAAACCTGTATCGTGTGTAGATGTTGTACTTGCTATGGTTATATATTTATTATCTGCAAGAGCACTCTTTATTAAGAATATTAAACTAAATATTACTATAACTCTAATCATAAACTTGATACATCATATAGTACTTACTAAATATATTTATATATTTTGAAAGGATAGTTATGAAAATTATTAAAGTTTTAGAAAAAACTGAATTAGTAATAGTCGATTTAGAGGTAAATCTAGGTAAAGAAAAAAGAAATGGCTTAACATTATGTGTTAAATACAATGATGAATATTATCCATTAAATACAGCACACGATGGAAGACCAATTTTAATGAATAAAGAGAATGTAATTAAAAATTAAAATTAAGTTTTTTAATTATAAACATGAAAATAGCATAAGCTATTGCAGTGCTAATTATTGAAACGATTAGAGAAAAAACAAAGTTTTGTTTAAACTTTAGAAGAGTTGGTAAAACAATAAAAAAGACTATTGAAGGAACTGTCATAACTATTGTACTATAAGATAGTTCTATAACTTTTTGAGAGTCTTTTGTATCCCAATACAACCAAACAAATGCCAATACTGAAGTTAATGGTAAAGAAACAATAATTGCTGCAGTCCAAGTATATTTTTTAGCTATTTCTGAAACTGCTACTATAATTATTGCAGATATTAATGTTTTTAAAATGATATACATTAGTAACCATCCATGAATGATCCAGGCTCTAAACCTAATTGTCCAGGATTATTTACGTTGTTTGCTTTTTTAATATTAGTTTTTAAATTTTCGTGTTTATTTATGTATTGAGTTAATTTGTCCCTTAGTTTTTTTGTAATAGTGTTAAATTCTTTAATTCCGATTAAATTATTTAACTCATAAGGATCTGCATCTAAATTATATAAAAATTGTTCTGTATATTGATTTGATCCTTGTTCGTTCCATGGATCTGACTCAGGACTATTGACGCTATATTTCCATTTTTTAGTTCTTAATGATCTTCCAACTTGACTTTCACTAATTTGAATAAATATTTCATCAATCCATTTATTATTTTTTTTCATCACTAATGGCAAAATTGATTTACCATCACTTTGGAAATTTTTTATACCTGCAATATCAAGTATTGTTGCATGTATGTCTAATATGCTAATTAAGTTTTTTATTCTGCCACCTTGTTCAAAAATATTTCCAATAACTGAAGAAGGAACTCTTATTGAGCTTTCATGACATGATCTTTTATATTCTTCATTACGTGTTTTAAAGTTATTACCATGATCTGATGTAAAAAATAAAACACTATCATCCATTAATTTTAAACTTAATAAACTATCTATTAATCTACCATACGCTTCATCAATTCTTTTTGTCATTCCAAAATATCCAGCTAAATGCTGATGCGCGGATCCTTTTAAAGTTTGTAAATCTGGCGGGACCCAACGTCCTGCATATTTCTCTCGGTATCCAATTGGAGGAGGGTAATCATCTGTATGATTTTGATGATGCGGTTCTATTAATGAAATAAATAAAAAAAATGGCTTCTTTTTTTTTTGATTAATATATCTAATTGCTGCATCAACTATCGCATCAATTCTGTATCCAGGAAGTTTGATTTTTTTGTTGTTTTTATCATAGATAATAGTGTCGTAAGAGTCAGAGGTAAATTCAAGTAAATTTGATGCAAGCCAATAATTATATCCGCCTCTTTCATTTTTTTTTACAGGATCAGATGATCCTAAATGCCATTTTCCTATATAAGCTGTTTCATAACCTTCTTTATTTAAATACTGAGCTAATGTTTTTTGATTTTTATTTAATGTAATATGATTTCTAAATACACCAGTTTTAGTTGCATATTTTCCAGTTTGTAATGAAGCTCTTGCAGGTCCACATACTGGCTGACATGTAAATGAATTAAATAAATGCGTTCCTTCTTGTGCGTAATGATCGAAATTTTCCATCAAAGATAATGGATTTCCATGTAAACCCGAAGTATCCCATCTTTGTTGATCGGTAAAAAAAACAATTATGTTAGGTTTATTTTTCAAATTATTTATTTTACTGCACCAGCAGTTAATCCTTTTACAATATATTTTTGTGCAAAAAATGTAAGGATTAATGCAGGAACAAGTGATACTAAAGAACCTGCGGCCATTTCTCCATATCTAACTTCATATTGCTGAGAAAAAGTTGCTATAGAAACTGGTACCGTTTGAGTTGCTTTTGCTGTAAGGTTCATAGCAACCATAAAATCATTCCAACTAAACAAAAATACAATTACTGCAGTAGCAAATAATCCAGGCCCTAATAATGGAAGCATTACTTTTAAGTAAACTTGTCTATTACTACACCCATCAATATATGCAGCCTCTTGTATTTCAGTTGGAACATCTCTCATAAAAGATGAAATAATTAACAAACCCAGAGGTAAGTTTACAGTTACATGAGCTAGAATCAAAGCAATTCTTGAATTAAATAATCCAACAGAATTTGCCATTTGAAACCATGATCCAACAAAGGTAATTGGGGGTAACATATGAAAAACTATTACCCACAGAAAAAGAACTGCTGTAATCCAATTTGAGATTTTAGTTCTAATCATTGTAAACGAAGCCATACTACAAACAACTAAAATTATTAAAGTAGAAATTATTCCTACAAATAATGAATTAAAAATATCTCTGAAAAAAGTTGCTTCTTTAGAAAAAAATAATTTATCAAAATTAAATAAAGTTGGTTTAAATATAATTTTCATCATCATTATATCTATTTGTGTTTTAAATGCTATTGTTGCTATCCATAAAAACGGAGCAAGAACTAAAATTGCAAAAAAAGAAAGCATGATATAGTTTATTAATTTTTCAGTACTAGTTCGCATATTTATTTACTCTTCTAATTACATTTAAAACTATTATTATTAATAATGAAACTACGAATAGTGAAACAACAGACATTACGGATCCCAGCCCCATATTATCTGACTCAAAGAACGTTTCATAAATTGAAAAACTAATTACCTCAGTTGATGTACCTGGCCCACCCTGAGTTAATAAGTAAATTTCATCAAATACCTTAAAAGATAATATAAATCTAAAGACCATTGTTACTATAATCGTTGGTATCATTAATGGTACAGTAATGTAGATAATTTCGTTCCAACCAGATGTACCATCAACTCTTGCTGCTTCATACACATCCGTTGGCAAAGATTCTAAACCTGCAAGTAAAAGTAAAACAACAAATGGTGTCCAATGCCAGATATCTACAATTACTATTGATGTAAAAGCTAAACTTGAACTGCCTAACCAATCTAAAGGGAATACACCAAAAAAAGATAGTAGATAATTAAAAATTCCAAAATCAAATCCATACATAAGTCTCCATATTGAGCCAATTACAATTGGAGGAAGTAATATTGGTAATAAAAATAGAGATATAAAAAATCCCTTTCCACGTTTTATTTTACTTATGCCTAATGCAATTAAAAAACCGAATAGCATTTGAAAAAATACAGCAAATATGGATAATTTTATTGTATTTATAAGGCCTGGGAGATAAAATTTATTATTTGGAAGTTCGATATAATTTTCTAAACCAATATATGTATAATTATATTTTCCATCATCCCAACGAATATCAAAAAAAGAATTATAAAAAATATTAACAAGCGGAACTAAAGTTAGAATCACCAAAACAGCAATAATTGGTATTAATGATAATATTTTCCAACTTTTATCTTTTGTATTCATAATTTTTTTAAAAAAAAAAGTAGCACCTTTATAAATAAAGGTGCTACACAAATATTTTACAGATCAGGCAATTTTCCTGTCTTTTTACCAGCTTTTGTTAAAAGTTGATAAAGTTCTTCTGCAGCTGCATTTAAACCTTCTTCAATTGAAACTTCACCTGCAACAATTTTATTTAAGTATAGGTTGGTAATTGAAGTTGACTCAACAGCCTCTACGTTAGGTGCAATAAATTGCGCTACATCTGAGTTCTGCCCTAATGCTTCTAAGAATCTAAATTCGTCCTGTTTAGCCATCGGAGAATCAATTAAATCACATCTTACTGGCACAGCACCATTTTCAATGTATTTAATTTGATTTTCTTTAGTGACTAACCATTTTAGAAAATCTAATGCTTCAACTGCATTTTCATCAGGTATATTTTTTGGAATATGTGCTTCCCAGTGCCCTAGACTACTAGCACTACCCATTGGTCCAGCAGGATTTAAAGCAGCTCCCATTTTGCCAATAACAGCTGATTTATTTGGATCATCCATACCACCCCATGCAGCAATTACAGCTATTGCATGAGCAGCTTTTCCTGTTCTTAAATACTGTATCATTTCTCCTTGTCCTATAGCGTGTGCATTTGGATGCCCAACTGTATCTCTAACTTTAAGATAAGCTTCCATTGCAGCTTTCACTTCAGGACTATTAAATACTATAGAAAAATCTCCATTAGCTGGATCTTTATATACAGCACCACCATGACTAAACATATATGGTCCAAAGTTATAAGTAACTGATGATCTTTCAGCTCTTTGAATCATACCATACATTTGAGGAGGATTGTGAAACACTGCAGCATTTGCAATTAAATCATCCCATGTTTTAGGTGGAGTTAATCCTTTTTCTTCGTAAAGATCTCTTCTGTAGTAAAGAACTTGAACATTTCCATTAACAGGAATACCAATAAATTCTCCATTTACAGGATCATAAGATTGAGTATCATAGTTCCAATAACTAGTATTTTGATAACTACAAATTCCCGGATCTAATTTGTAATTAGGATCAATGTCATTAATATTTCTAAATTCACCACTATCAGAGTAAGTCGACATAAATTCAGTAGAAGTAATAACAATATCGTAAATACCTTCAGGTGCTCTTATAGAATTTCTTATTTTTTCAGACATAGCGGGATATGGGTTAACATCTAACTCAATACTCGCTCCTGTTTCTTCTTCATACATCTCTAATGTTTTTCTAAAACCATCAAACCAAGGAGATTGATTTATTAACATAGTTAATTTTGGACCGGCAAAAACCTCTCCAACAAAAGTTATGCTAAATAGAAAAATAGAAATTGTAGAAATAATTTTTTTCATAATTCCTCCTATTAATTATAGATATACCTAATCATCCATTAAAAATTATGTCAAATTTAAAAAAACAAGTAATTCTCTTAGTTTTTTTAATATTCAAATATATTCATAAGTACTAAAATAAAAAATTAAAAATAAAAATAATTTTTATTTTGATAAATATAAAAAAATTATTTAGGTTTTAATAAGTTTTATTAAAAATTAAAATTATATGAAAACAGTTTTTCTACTTTTTGACTCACTCAACAGAAGAATGCTTAATCCGTATGGTGGAACTTTTGTAGACACCCCGAATTTTAATAGATTGGCAAAAAATTCAATAACCTTTGATAATCATTTTATTGGAAGTATGCCTTGCATGCCAGCTAGACGAGATATGCAAAGTGGTAGATTAAGTTTTTTACATAGAAGTTGGGGGCCATTAGAACCATTTGATAATTCTTTTCCTGAAATACTAAGATTAAAAAATACTTATACTCATCTTGTTACAGATCATAATCATTACTTTGAAGATGGTGGATCAACTTATCATAACAGATATAATTCTTTTGATTTTATTCGAGGACAAGAGAGGGATCCTTGGAAAGCAATGGTAGAGCCACCAATTGAAAGATTTAAAGAAATGTATCATAAGAGTCAGTCTGACTTTACAGATAGAGAATCAAGATTTTATTTTTATCCTATAAACAGTGAGTATATTAAAGAAGAAAAAGATTTTCCTTCAGTGCAATGTTTTTCCTCTGGTCTTGAATTTTTAAAGACAAATAAATCTGCAAAGGATTGGTTTCTTCAAATTGAAACATTTGATCCTCATGAACCATTTTTTGCTCCTGAAAGATTTAGGAAAAAATTTAAAACTAATTATTCTGGACCCCGTTTAGATTGGCCTCAATATGATAGAGTAAAAGAAACACCGGATGAGGTAGCGGAATTAAAAGCTAATTACTTTGCTTTAATAAGTTTATGTGATTTTTTATTGGGTTCAGTTTTAGATTTCTTTGATGAAAATAATTTATGGGAAGATACAACTTTAATTTTAACAACAGATCATGGTTTTATGTTAGGAGAACATGATTGGTGGGCAAAAAATAGAATGCCTCTATACAATGAAATATCTCATATACCTCTTTTTATTTATCATCCTGATTATAAACATAATAATGGTCAAAGAAGAAGTGTTGTGACTCAAAATATTGATTTGATGCCAACATTTTTAGAAAATCATAACATTAACATTCCAAAAGAAGTTCAAGGTAAGTCACTTTTAAGTTTTTTAGATAAAGAAAAATTAACTAATCACTCAGCTTTATTTGGTTATTGGGGTGGCGGAGTTAATATTACCAATGGTAAGTACACTTATTTTAAATATCCTGACAATATGAGTAGAAAAGATCCATTTCAATACACTCTAATGCCCACACATTTAAGGCAATTTTTTACTCTTGAAGAACTAAAAACAGCGCAAATGGAAAAACCTTTCAGTTTCACAAAGGGCGTCCCAGTTATGAAGATTAAAAATGATGATAAAGGACCATCAATTGGAAATAGTAATGGAGGGGATAATATGGGATTTGTTGATACAGAGTCAGCTTTATACGATATGATAAATGACCCCGGTCAATTAAATAAATTAAATGATGAAAATATTATCTCTAAAATGAATGATTTAATATATGACAAAATGATTGAAAATGATGCTCCTAAAGAGGTTGTTAATCGTTTTTTTAAAAAATAAAATAAATCAGTGAAAAACAATAGAGTTTTTTGGGGTGATTTGCATTCACATTGTAATATTAGTTATGGTGATGGAAAATTACCCCATGCTGTTTATAGAGCTTCTAAACAATTAGATTTTTGTACAATAACAGGTCATGCATTTTGGCCTGATATATCAGAAATTAATCATTTAAAATCAATTAAAAATTATCATTTAAGAGGATTTCAAAAATTAAAAAAAAAATGGAACAAAATATTAGCAGATTTAAAAAAACTTGAAAAAAAGTATATAATAAATATTTTTCCAAGTTATGAGTGGCATAGTTTAAAATATGGCGATCATAATATAATAAACAAAAATTTTAATTTAAAATTAATTTCAGCTGATAATATAGATACTTTAAAGAAAAGTATTTCAAAAGATAGTTTTGTTATTCCGCATCATATTGGTTATGGAAAAAATAAAAGAGGTATAAATTGGGAGTATTTTAATGAAAGTAAATCTCCATTTGTTGAAATATTTTCAATGCATGGTCTTTCTTTAGAAGAAGTAAATTCATTTAAAATGTTACATGATATGGGTACATTATCTGGTGATGGAACTGCTACTTATGGATGGTCAAAAGGTTATAAGTTTGGAATAATAGGCAGTACTGATCATCATGCAGGTTATCCAGGTTCGTATGGATCAGGTTTACTAGGTGTAATCGCAAAAAATAAAAAAAAATCAACTTTGTGGTCATCATTAAAAAATAAAAATGTTTACGCTGTGTCTGGAGATAAAATAGAATTATTTTTTACTATCAATAATAAAATTATGGGAAGTGAAATAAAAAAACAAAAACTGAATAATATTTCAATTTATGCAAAATCATTAAATGAAATATCACATGGTATTTTATTCAAAAATGATAGAAAATTTGATTTATTTACTCCAGATAACAAAAAAATTAAAAATTCAGGCAGCTTAAATTTTGAATGGGGATGGGGAGATAAAAATAAAGTATTTGATTGGAATATTGAAATTAAATTTATAAAGGCAGCTATTCAAGAATATCAAACTTGTTTTAAAGGTATTCCTAAACTTTCACCAAATGATTCAAAAATTCTAAAGATTAATAATATTGCCTTACCAAACAATTTAATAAAATATAGAAATAAATTAGTTATAAAGTCTAAAACTATTGGAAATTCCACATTAAAAGATGACAATACACAGGCTGTAAAATTAAGAATTAAGTTTCAAAAAAATTCATACATTATTCTTAATATAAATAAAAAATCATATAAAATATTTTTAAAGGATATAATTAATGAAGGAAGTAAAACAATATTCACTGATAAATGGTTAAGTCAATTATTTAAAGTTGGCCCTTTTAGCTATGATCATTTAAATTTTTTAAAATATAAAAAAGATAAAATAAAAATGAAAAGTAATGACAGATATAGAGTGGAAATTATCCAAAAAAATAATCATAGAGCTTGGTCATCTCCTATATGGATAAAAAATTAATCAATCGATTAATATTTGTTTTTTTGCTTTCAATTGCAATGACTATGATTATGACTTTTGCAGTTACATTAAGTAATATTGGTTTTTCAAATATTTTTTTTTATAAATGGCTTTTAGCTTGGTTGATTGCATGTTCTATAGCCATACCTGTCTCTTTATTATTAAGTCCTTTTATTCAGAAAATTGCAGATAAAATTACAAAAAAAATTAATTGATTCATTTATTTCCTTGTAGCAATATAAACACCAAAAGTGCATATAGTTAAACCTATAAGATCAATTAAATATAAATCTTCTCCTAGTACGAAATATGCCATGACACCTGTAGTTGGCGGTATCAAGAAAAATAGATTTGATGTTTTGCTTGCTGTTCCAGTTTTAATTAAATACATTAGAATTGCATATGCCCCAAAAGACACCATAATTATTTGCCACCCCATTGATAAAATAAATCTTTTATCAAAATTTATAAATGAAACTTCAAATATAAAAGATACAATGATTAAGAACAGTGTTGCAGCAATTGCTTGATAAAAATTATTTACTGACAATGTAATTTCACTTGTAAATTTTTTTTGCCAAATTGTTGCAGTAGTTGCACCAAGTAAAGCTACTATTGAAGCAATTACACCTAAAACTGGAATAGTTTTACCAATATCATAACCAATGACTAATACTGTTCCAATAAATCCAAGCGCTATTCCTATCCACTGAACTAGTGTTACTCTTTCTTTTAATATTGGTCCACTAAAAATATTTGTTAGAATAGGTTGTAAACCAACTATTAGAGCAGATAATGTAGCTGATAAACCAATTGAATATGAAAAAAAAACACCGCCGAGATAAAAACCATGAAAAAGAACCCCTGTTATTGATGCCTGTAAAATTAATTTATAATTAACTAAAATTTTTTCTCTAAAGAAAAAAGAAAATAATAAAAAAAAAATAGAAACGATTAAAAATCTAAATGATAATGCAGCAAATGGACTTGCTGACTGTACAATAAATTGCCCACTTATAAATGCTGAACTCCAAAAAAAAACAAAAAGATAAGGAAAATATAAATTCATAACAAAAGTATATTATTATTTATCTATAAGTGATAAGGAAATTTCTCTATAGTTTTTTATGCAAAAAGATATAAATTTTAATTGCCCAAACTGTAAATCAAATAAATATAAATCTAAAACAACAATGGGAAAAAAATATAATGAAGGACCATATAAAGATGTTGTTTCAGAAATACAATGTTCTGCATGTTTTATGGATATTCCAGCAAATATATCAGAAAATATTAATATAAAAAATTTAGATAAATTTCAAAAATTATGGGTAAATATTTATAAACCAGCTCATAAGTTAGATGCTCCAAAATGTTCAAAATGTTATCGTTTTTATTGGGAAATTGAAAAATATTTATTTGAAAAAAATATTCAATCAAAAGATATCTTTTATCAAACATATAATCCTCAAAAAGGAGTAGGAAATTTAGTTTGTAAAATTTGCGACCCTGATGCCTTTTAATTAAATTTATGTTAGCCTATATACTCAATATATCTGGTTGGCTTTTATTACCCTTTATGGATGGTATAGCTAAATACCTATCCTCTGAAATCCATTTTATTCAAATTATTTGGGGTAGATATTTTTTTATGATTTTAGTAAGTTTTCCTTTAGCTTTAATTTTTTTTAGAAAAGAAATTAAATTTCCCAAAAATATTTCAGTACAACTATTTAGGGGTTTTTTTTTATTCCTCTCGACTGTGTTTTTCTTTTATGCAATTTCAATAATTTCTTTGGCCCAAGCTTTAACTCTTGCTTTTGTTTCTCCAATAATAGTAACAATTTTATCAATATTTTATTTAAAAGAAAAAGTAGGTATCCATCGTTGGTCTGCAGTTATAATTGGTTTTATTGGTGTTTTAATAATCATAAGACCAGGATTTTTAGAAATCAATTTTGCTTCTGTTTCAGCTATAGGTGCGGGAACAGCTTATGCATTCTATATTATATACACTCGTAAATTATCATTTATTGATAGTCCTATAGTTACATTGCTTTTTACAGGTATAGTGGGATGTATATTAATATCTATTATATTACCTTTCTATTGGATAAATATAGATATGAGACAGTTACTATTATTAATTTTGTTAGCTTCTATAGGAACATTAGGGCATTTTTTGATTATTTTATCTTTAAGACTTGGTGAAGCTTCTAAATTAGCACCTCTAGGTTATTTTGAAATATCAACAAATATACTTGTTGGTTATATGTTTTTTGGCGATCTACCAGATATTTGGATTTATTTGGGCTTATCTTTAATTGTATTTAGCGGAATTTATATTTTTATTAGAGAGAATAAAAAAACTTAAATTAATTTGATTTTTTAGTTGTTTGATAAATGAATATAGTAACTGATCCTAGTAGTAAAATACCACCAATTATTGTATTCAATGGAGGAACTTCTTTAATTACAAACCACACCCAAGTAGTACCTAAAACACTTTCTAGTAAAAAAATTAAAGCTACTTCATGTGCAGGAGCAAATTTGGGGGAAATGGTCATAATCATAAATGGTATTGGTAATAATATTAAACACATAATAAAAATTAAAACAAATTGATCATTATTTAAATCAAAATTAATACCAAATGGAAGAGCATAAAGTGCTGAAATTAAACATCCTAATAAACATGCCGGTACTAAATCTTTATTTTTAAATAACCTCACAAGAACCATACTAAAACCCATACCTATGGCAACAATGAGTGCCATTATATCTCCATATAATCCTGTAGTTGTAAAGCTTCCTACACCAATTATAATCATTGCAAATATTGCAATTAAAATTACTATCCACGTAAAAAGACTAGGTACTTCTTTAAGAATAAAAACTGAAAATAAAGCTGCAAAAATTGGTGCGGATGCAATTAATACTAGTGTATTTGCTACAGCAGTATTCTGAATTGAGTACACAAAACAAATATGAGTTATCGCATATAGAATAGCATATATTATTCCTGGTATACCAATTAGATAAAATGATTTTATAAAAGATTTTTGGTATGTATAAATAAGAAAAATTAATATTGTAACAATTGGTAAAGCGCTTCTATAAAATATTAAACTAAAATCATCTAAATCTACTAATCTAATTAATAAACTATCAGGACTAAGTATTAAAACTCCAATAAATGATAATATAAGACCTTTATTTCTTGTTTTCATAAATATTTGAAAATAAATAGATGAATAATATATCTACCAGTATCATACTTTGAATCACACTTGTTTTTATGAAAAAACTACTTTTTTTATGTTTAATTTTTATATCATTAAATACTAAAGCTATAGATTCTAATAAATTAATAAATCTTAATGATTTAAATATTCTTTTTGAATTTCAAAAAAATGATTGGAATGAAAATGTTCTTTTTCTAATAAAAAAGAATTCATTTGCTAAAGTAAATAATGATTCAGATACGTTTTATTTAAAATCAATATTTAAAGAAGGTGAAATAATTACAATGCCGATATTTTCTAATAACATTGTTAAAAAAATTAAATTTGAATATATTTATTTTGATCACAAAAAAGAAAATTTAAAAATTATAAAGGATCATTTTAATTTGTTTAAAAATTATTGTTTTGAATATCTCTATAATGATAAGTCTATACAAGCAGTTATTTCTAAATGTAATTAGTTAAATACCATTGATGTAGCTCTAAAAATTAAACTATGTCTTTTAGCTAACTCTAATTTATCATTTGAATATCCACCACCTATTACTGTCGCAATGGGAATAGATTTATTCTTAAAAAATTCTAGCACTGTAAGATCTCTTTTTAATAATCCCTCAGTTGTTATTTTTAAATTTCCTAATTTATCATCCTTATGAATATCAACTCCTGTATCAAAAATTACCAAATCAGGATTAAAATTTTTTATACAACTATTAAGAGTTTGGTTTAATATTTTCAAATACTCATCATCTTTTAAATTATCATCTAATTCAACATCCATGTCACTAATTGATTTTCTAAACGGAAAATTATTTTTACAATGAATAGAACATGTAAAAATTTTATCATTATCTTTAAGGATTGAAGCAGTACCATCTCCTTGATGTACATCAGTGTCAAAAATTAATATTTTTTTTACTTGATGAGTTCTTATTAAATGTAATGAAGCATAAGCCATATCGTTAAAAACACAATATCCTGAACCAAAATCTCTATGACTATGGTGTGTTCCACCAGCTAAATGGTTTGCTATTCCATTCTTGATTGCTTCTTTGCATGTTAATAGAGTGCCATTAACTGCTAAAAATGAACGATTAGAAAGTGTTTCTGACCATTTAAAACCCAATCTTCTTATTTCTTTATCAGATAAACAACCATTTTTAATTTTTAATACGTAATCCAAATCATGGCATATAGAAACCTCATCAACACTTGCTTTTTTAGGACTGAGAATGTTTGCACGATGATAAAAATCTAAAGTTTTTAATTCGTTATACAAATCAGAAAACTTACTGGCAGTAAATTTATGATTTTCAGGCAAAGGAATATCATAATCTTTATGTGTTACCCAACTGATTTTTTTCATAAATTTGCCTCTTTTTAACTCAATTTATGCCTAAATTAATATGTACATAGGTTATGTGGCACTAATCTACCAATATATATTTAGTGAGTAAATGTATTCTATCCATAAAGTATTAGTGTCACAACCATATGGAATTTATTTTAATATTTGATTTATTAATTATTTGTTTAGTTGGTTTCTTTATTGTTAATTTTTATTGAATAAATAACCAATATTAATAATATTTAAATTATGAAAGATTTTTATGAACGGAATGGTTATTTCTCACCATTGAAAATTTACAACGCAAAAGAAGCAAATTTTTTTAGAAGAAAATTAGAAGACACAGAAAAAAAACTAGGTAAACTTCATTATATTGTAAAAACTTATACAATAATGAAATGGGTGTATGAAATAGCTACTAATAAAGTTTTGCTTGATTTTGTTGAACAAATAATTGGTAAAAATATATTATTATATAATGCAACTTTTATAATAAAAGAACCAAATACAAAAACACATGTAAGTTGGCATCAAGATCTTACGTATTGGGGTTTTGATAATAATGAAAAACAAGTCAGTGCATGGCTTGCTTTATCAAATGCTAATAATCAAAGTGGGTGTATGCAAATGATACCAGGGTCTCATAAAAATGGTTTTTTTGAACATCATTCAACTGAAGATAAAAATAATGTATTACTCAGAGGTCAAACTGTAAAAGATATTGATATAAATAATGCAGTTTCGTGCCCATTAGAACCTGGCGAAGTTTCTTTTCATCATGGTCTAACATTACACGCGTCTCAACCCAATTCTAGTAATGACAGAAGAATAGGTTTAAATTTTCAATTTATTTCAACAGATATGAAACAATTAAAAAGCAAAAATGATAGTGCTATTTGTGTAAGGGGAATAGATACGTACAATAATTTTAAAAAGGATATAGTAGCAAAAGATGACTTTGACCATGAAGCGTATCAACATCTGCTTGAGTTGAATAATCATTATAATGAAACAATAAGAAAAAACTAATTTTAATTTACGGACTATAAACGAATTAATTTATAAACATATGTAATGATGGGTTATTACAACAACCCATCATTAAGAGTATTATTTTTTCCAAGGCCCAAAATCTTTTTGATCAGATGTAAATTCGTAAGATTGAAATTCTTTATCTCCTACAATCCAACCATCATGACCAGGGGCTAAATAATAAGCATCACCAGCTTTAAAAGTTTCTTCACTACCATCATCATGCTTTACTTTCATTTCACCTTTTATAACAACACCAACATGCCCAGCTTGACAGCTTTCAGTACCTACTAGCGGTTTAATACAAGAACTCCAGCTCCATCCTGGTTGTAAAGTAACTTGACTCATTGAAACATTACCCAAGGTCACGGTTGAAGAATGAACTTTATCTGGTGTTTTAATTTCTCCCTCAGAAAAAGATTTTCTCATTATGTTTGACATACCAAATCTCCTACTTTGTGTTAATGACCAAATAAACTAAACTATTTTAATATTTATGAAACTGTCAATTAATAATAATAGTCCAATAACTTTGTTAATTTTATCTTCAATAGCCATGCCTATTGCTTTTAGTACTTGGATGGTTTTATTAAATAATTTCTCAGTTGAAAGAGCAAGTTTTACTGGAGTCGAAATTGGAATACTTCAAAGTATTAGAGAAATACCAGGCTTTTTAGCATTTACTATCATTTTTTTACTATTCTATTTTAAAGAACAATATTTTGCTATTTTTTCTTTAGCCTTAACTGGTTTTGGTGTTGCAATTACTGGTTTCTTACCAACTGTTTATGGTTTGTATTTTACAACAATTATTATGAGCACAGGCTTTCATTATTGTGAAACAGCAAAAAATTCTTTGAGTTTGCAATGGCTTTCAAAAGAAGAGGCTCCACCAGTTTTGGGAAAATTAATAGCCGTTAGCTCAATTACATCCTTATTCTTGTATTGTATTATTTGGAGTTTAATAGAAATCTTTAATTTAGATTATAAGTATATATTTTTAATTGCAGGATTAATTTGTATTCTTATTTCAATACACCTTTTTATTTCCTTTCCTTTTTTTGAAATCAAAAATAAGCAACATAAAAAACTAATTCTTAAAAAAGAATATTCTCTTTTTTATATCTTAATTTTTTTATCAGGTGCCAGAAGGCAAATTTTTGTAGTTTTTGCAGCTTTTTTAATGGTAGAAAAATTTGGATATTCGGCTTCGCAAGTTACTTTATTGTTTTTGGTTAATTATATTTTTAATTGGTTTTTTGCCGAACGTATTGGAAAGTTAATAAATTTATTCGGTGAGAAAAAATGCCTTATATTTGAATATATTGGACTCGTAGTTGTTTTTACATCTTATGCATTTGTGACTAATGCTTATGTTGCAGCAGGGTTATATATTATTGATCATATGTTTTTTGCGTTAGCTATAGCAATTAATACATATTTTCAAAAAATTGCTGACCCAAAAGATATTGCAAGTACCGCAGGTGTTTCATTTACTATCAATCATATAGCTGCAGTATTTATCCCTGTAATTTTAGGATTTGTTTGGATTAATTCTCATTCAATAGTTTTTTTAATTGGCTCTTTCTTTGCTCTTCTATCTTTAATAGCTTCATTTTTTATACCTAATAATTTATCAAAAATTATTTTAGATCAAAGAAATTTAAATAAAGTAAGGGTATAATTCACTCACCTATATAGCTTAGAATTATTTTCCTCTTGTATTTACTGTATCTATGTTCAATTAGATATATTCCTTGCCATATACCTAATTGCATTTCTTTATTATTTATAGGAATTGTTAATGAAGTTTGGGTAAGCATAGATTTTATGTGTGCAGGCATATCATCATCTCCTTCATAACCGTGTTTATATAATGAAGAATTTTCAGGAACTATTTTTTTAAAAAAATAATTAATATCCTCTAAAACATCAGGGCTAGCATTTTCCATTATTGTTAATGAAGCAGAGGTGTGTTGTATAAATAAATTTAACTGACCTTTATTAATATTATTTTTTACAATCCAATCATGAACATTATTTGTAATTTCATACATTCCTTGTCCATTATTAGAAATTATCAATTCATTTTGTAAATTTAACATTTTCTAATCTTAAAATGAAGTTGTGGCACCTACAAGGAGAATTATAATAAAAATTATTGTTATGAAAAAAAGAACTATTCTTTTGATAAGTGCCACATTTTTTAAAATATAATCTAATTTTGTTTTAATAGAGATATAAATAAGGAAAAATTGTGTTATGATTACTCTAATTCTTTTTTAGTTAGGAATATTATTTGTTAAGCAATAATCAATTCGCAATTTTTTTAATCATTATATCAATTATTTTTGGAACTTTAATGGGTACATTTATAAAATTAGCTCAAGAAGAATTAAATGTATTTACGACTGGTTTTTTACGATTTTTCTTTGGTTTTTTAATCATTACCCCGTACATTCTAAAAACAAAGTTTGAAGTATTTAGTACAAAAAATTTAAAAATTCATATTTTACGGTCAGCACTAAACTTACCTGCAATGCTACTCGGTTTTGCAGCTTTAGCTATGCTGCCATTAGAGAAAATGACAGCTATTCATTTTATAGTTCCTATAATTGTTACAATCTTAGCTGTGATATTTTTGAAGGAAAAAATCTATTTATATAGGTCAATTGCATTAGTAATGGGTTTTTTAGGAATGTTAATAATTTTGAGACCCGGTATTATAGATATTTCTATTGGAATATATATGGCACTTATTTCATCGTTAATTTGGTCCGTAGTTATAATCTTAACAAAAAAAGTATCGAATGATGATAGTGCTATAACAATATTATCGCATCAGTATGTTTATATGAGTCTCTTTTCATTTCCATTAGTTATATATTTTTGGGATCAACCAAGCTTACAAACAATTATTTTTATAGTATGTGCTGCTATGTCAGGAACGATCTTACATATTGCCTTAAATCATGCATATAAATTAGTTGATGTAACTATGACTCAACCTTATTCATTTTTAGGTTTAATAGTTTCATCAATAATTGGATTTTTTGTCTTTAGTGATAAACCCGATTTTTATACTTGGTTAGGTGCTTCTGTAATTTTTTGTGGTGTGCTTCTAATTTCTTACAGGGAACTTCAATTAAATAAAGAAATTACAAGAAAGAGATTA
>CABYRH010000008.1 GCA_902521315.1 uncultured Alphaproteobacteria bacterium
TTTTAATTAATGGAAAAAAAGAACCACTTTTTCCAGGTGCTTTCGGTATTTATGGTCATGGAAATGTAGCTTGTATTGGACAAGCAATGGAAGAATATCAAAATGAACTTCCAGGATATAGAGGTCATCATGAGCAAAACATGGCCCTAACTGGAATTGCGTATGCTCGCGCAAAAAGAAGAAAACAAATATTTGTTGCTACGTCATCAGTAGGACCAGGCGCAACTAACATGGTTACTGCAGCAGCAGTTGCATTAAGCAACAGACTTCCAATTTTACTTTTACCTGGTGATACATTTTCTAGTCGCTTTCCAGACCCAGTTTTACAACAAGTTGAACATTTTAACTCTCCATCAGAAACTCAAAATGATTCATTTAAATCTGTATCAAGATATTTTGATAGAATAACCAGACCCGAACAAATTTTAACTTCTTTACCTCAAGCAATTAATGTAATGCTTGACCCCGCAGATTGTGGACCAGCAGTAATTTCTATGTCTCAAGATGTTCAAGGAGAGGCTTATGATTATCCTGAAATCTTTTTTGAAGAAAAAATTCATGAAATTAGAAGAATTCATCCTGATCCAAATCAAATACAAAAAGCAGCTGATAAATTAAAAAAATCAAAACAACCTATTATTATTTCTGGAGGAGGTGTTTTATATTCAGAAGCAGAAGAGGAAATATCTGCTTTTGCAAAGAAACATAATATTCCTGTAACTGCAACTGTAATGGGTATTGGATGTATGAATAAAAACGATCCTTATTATATAAGTGCAATTGGATGTTTAGGAGAGGGTTCATCTAATAACCTTGCTACTGATACAGATTTAGCACTAGCTGTAGGAACAAAATTAGGAGACTTTACAACTGGTTCTTGGACGAATTTTGAAAATGAAGATTTTCAACTTGTATCAATAAATACTTCACGATTTGACACTACAAAACATCGCGCAATTCCTGTTGTAAGTGATGCAAAAATTGGACTTCAAGAATTATCAAAAGCATTAGCAGATTGGAAAGCACCAGATATTTGGTACCAGCGTTCTATTGAGGAAAGAAATAAATGGGACGAGTATGTTGCTAAAGAGAGTGGGCCAACAAACCAAGAATTACCATCTTATGCTCATGCAGTAGGAGCAGTTTATAGAAATTCAGATCCATCAGATATTGTTGTAACTGCAGCAGGAGGACTAGTAGGCGAAGTGGTTCAAATATGGAAACCTAAAGAATTAAACACCTTTGAAACTGAATGGGGATTTAGTTGCATGAGTTATGAAATATCTGGTGCGCTCGGAATTAAAATGGCTAAACCTGATCAAGATGTAATTGTATTTGTAGGAGATGGTTCATACCTATTACAAAATAGCGATATCTACAGTTCTGTTTTGTATGATAAAAAATTAATCATAGTTGTTTGTGATAATGGCGGTCACATGGTCATTAATAGATTGCAACTAGCTAAAGGCGGGAATGAATATCTTTGTAATCTCAATGCAGCCAGAGCTACAAATGTACAGTTTGTAGATTTTGAAACACATGCAAAAAGTATGGGGGCAAATGGTGAGACTGTTAAATCTGTTTCTGAGTTGGAGGCTGCGTTTAAAAGAGCAAAAGAATCTGACAAAACATACGTTATTTCTTTGAAAACAGATGGGTATGAATGGTTAGAAGGTACAGCTTTTTGGGAAAGCCCTACACTTGAAGTGGATAATACCGAAGGTAAGAAATCAGCTCTTAATGAATTTTTAGAAGGAAAAAATAAACAACGTAAAGGTGTATAAAATAAAATTCTTTTCTAAAAGTTAAAATTCGTATGAGTAAAAACAAACCAATTATATTAGTTGATCCATATCCTAGAACTATGGACCTACTTTTTTCTAAATCAAATTTAAAATATTTAAAAAAAAATTTTAATTTGATTACTGCTTCAAATAAAAATAAAAATAATTTTTATAAAAAAAATTTATCAAAGGCAGATTATATTTTTGGGCAACCCAATTTACCTTCATCTTTAATTTCTAAATCTAAAAAACTTAAAGCAATATTTAATGTAGAGAGTAATTTTATGGACAACATGGATTATGATTATTGTTTTAGAAAAGGAATACATGTTTTAGCAACATCTCCTGTGTTTGCTCAGCCTGTTGCAGAAATGGCAATGGGCCTCACTTTATCAATAGCAAGAAGTATCCATATTGCTCACTCAGACTTTATTTCAAAAAAAGAAAAATATGGCGGTGCAATAAGTCAGAATAATTTTTTAATAAAAAATAAAACATTTGGTTTGATTGGTTTTGGTGATTTAGCTAAATCACTTACCCCTATACTGAAGGCATTCTCCAATAATATCGTTGCCTATGATCCTTGGATTCCCAATAAAGAAATCGAAAAATTTGATGTGAAACCTACCAGTTTAAATTCATTACTCAAAAATGCTGACATCATTTATGTATTAGCTTCCATTACTTCCTCTAATGAATCTATGATTAATTCTTCTAAACTTAAATTAATAAAAGATGGATCAGTGTTTGTCTTAATGAGTAGAGCGGCCATAATAAATTTTGATGATTTTTTTAATTTTTTAAAAAATAGAAATGTTTTTGCTGCTATTGATGTTTTTCCTCAAGAGCCTTTTCCTAAAAATCATAAATTAAGAAAACTCAAAAATGTTATTTTTTCTCCACATAGGGCTGGTGCATTAGACAGCGCATTTAAAGAGATGGGTGAATTAGTAATTCAAGATTTAAAACTTATTTCAAAAGGGCTACCTCCTAAATTATGCAAAAAAGCTGAAAGAGAGACTGTCAAATATTTACGTTCAAAACCAGTTGATATTAATTAAAATTTATTTAAAAACATATTATGTCAGATAACTTAGTACTGGAAGCCAAATCAGTTTCAAAATTTTTTGGTACTATTACGGCTCTTCAAAATGTAGATCTTCATTTAAATAAAGGTGAGGTACTAGGTGTCGTTGGGGATAATGGTGCTGGAAAATCTACATTAATGAAAGTTTTATCAGGATTATACAAGCCAAGTGAAGGATCACTTTTTTTTGATAAAGAAAAAGTAACTTTAAATAGTCCGAGAGACTCTCAAAATTTGGGCTTAGAAATGGTTTATCAAGATTTAGCACTAGCTGGGAATCTCCCTATTGGTGATAATATTTTTTTAGGAAGAGAGCCAACAAGAAAAGTTGGCCCTTTCAATTTTTTGGATCATAAAAAAAGAAAACAGTTAACCGAAGAGCATCTTGCAAAACTAAAAATAAACGTAAAGAGTGCTGATCAAAAGGTTGAAGAATTATCAGGAGGACAAAGACAAGCAGTTGCAATTGCTAGAGCTACAGCTTTTAATGCAAAAATTGTATTGATGGATGAACCGACAGCTGCACTTGCTGTTAAAGAAGTTGGAAAGGTTCTAGATTTAATTTTAAATCTTAAAAAGTTAGGTGTTAGTGTAATAGTAATTAGCCATCGAATGGATGATATTTTTACTGTTTGTGATCGCGTAATGGCACTTTTTCAAGGAACAAATTTTGCTGAATCAGAATTAAAAAACACTTCAAGAGATGAAGTTATTGGATGGATCATGGGGAAAAAAGATTAATGGATAAGAATCAAGAATCTTTATTTGTCAGACTCATTCCTTTTTTTGAAAGATATGGAATCTTATTACTTATCCTAATAATGATTGCTGTTTTGCATTTATTACAACCCGATGTTTTTTTATCATGGAGAAATGTAACAAATGTTTTTAAACAAGTTTCTTGGCAGTCTATGTTAGCACTTGGCGTCTTTATGGTCATTGTGACTGCAGGAATAGATTTATCAGTTGGTTCAATTATCATGTTATCATTAATGGGACTAGCTATTGCTTCTAAAGCAGGAATGCCTTGGTATGTCGTCATGTTAGTTGCACCAGCAATTGGATTTTTGTGTGGTATGTTTAATGGTATTGGCATTACGTTACTTCGAATGCCTCATCCATTCATTATGACGTTGGGAACGCTATACATATTTAGAGGAATTGGAAACCTTATTTCTGGAGGTGTACCAATAACAGGCTTTGCTGAACAGATAAGAGTTATTGGAAATGGTAAAATCAAGCTAGATGCATTTTTTGGAGAAGGGGCAAGAGAATATATACCCACAAGTTTAATTTTAATGATTGTAATATTTTTTATTTTTTGGATATTTTTAAATCATACAAGAATTGGTAAATGGATCTACGCAATTGGAGGTAATCCAGGAGCAGCAAGAGCCGCAGGTATTAATGTAGACCGAATTTTAATCGTAGTTTACACACTGTGTGGTTTCTTAGCTGGTATTGGAGGTTTAATTTTAGCTGGAAGAACGAATTCTGCTTATCCAAATGCTGGTTTACAATCTGAGTTAGATGCTATTGCGGCCGTCATTATTGGTGGAGCCAGCTTTTTTGGGGGCAGAGGAACGGTTTTAGGTGTGTTTGCCGGAGTCATGATTATGGGTATACTCCGAAATGGTCTAAATTTAATGAATGTTAGTGTTTTCTGGCAACAAGTTTTGATTGGTTCCATTATTATTTTGGCCGTTTATATTGATGTTCTTAGAAGACAACTTGCGACCAGAACATAATATTAAAAAATAATCACTTTCTGACAAACAGTCACTTGATTAGATTTCATTTTTGATTAATGTTTAAAAAAAAATTTTAGGAGGAAAAAATGAAATTTTTTATTTCTTTAATTACTACTTCTGTATTATTTTTTTCAGGTAGTCTTCTTGCAGGCTCACACGCAAAAACAATAATGCTAAGTACTAAAGGACCAGGTGCTGGAAACCCTTTTTGGGCTTCAGTTGAAGCTGGTGCTAAAGATGCTGCTGAAGAGTTTGGTGTAAACCTAATCATACTTTCACCACCACAAGAAAGTGATGTTATGGCTCAGGTAGCGCAAATTGAAGACCAAATTGCAAAAGGTGTAGACGGTATTGCGATCGCACCAACTGACCCTAACGCAGTTGCACCAATTCTTGATGATGCAATGGCTTCAGGTGTTCCAGTTGTATACATTGATACTAACGGAATTAATGAAGGTGTAACTTTCATTGGTACAAACAATATTAATGGTGCTGCTTTAGCTGCTCAATATATTTGTGATAATGTTCCAAGTGGTTCTGATGTTGCAATCCTTCAAGGTATGATCACTCAAACTACTGGTCAGCACAGAGCTGAAGGATCTAGTAAAGGTCTTAAAGCATGTGGTATGAACGTTGTTGCTGAACTTCCAGCTAACTGGGATACTGCACAAGGTATGTCAGTAACTGAAGATATCATCACTGGTAATCCAAATCTAAAAGCAATCTTTGCTTCTAATGATAATATGGGTCTAGGTGCTATCCAAGCATTAAAAAATGCTGATATGCTAGATGATGTTGTCGTTGTTGGATTTGATGCTAACCCTGATGCTGCCGCAAGTGTAATGGCTGGTGAAATGTCAGCTACTATTGCTCAATTCTCATACAACATGGGATACATGGGTGTAGAAAATGCACTTAAATTAGCTAATGGTGAGAGCATTCCAGATAATATTGATACTGGAACTGTATTAGTTACTAAAGAAAACGCTGCAGACTTTATGTAAGCTGTAGAAGATTGAATTTTAAAAGGGCCGCTTTGCGGCCTTTTTTTTATCAATATTTATAATTTTTATATACTTATCTTTTTTTTTCCTTAAATTAAATCTCATTAAATAGGAGGAATAATGAAAAAATTTATTTTTATTATAGCTTCGGCTATCACTTTTTTAACTATTTCTTTCTCAGCAAACGCACTTAAAGTAGGTGCACTATATCTTGATACTGCTGGTTTTTTTGGTGAAATCAAATACGGTATAGAAAAAGCTGGAGAAGAAGAGGGTATCGAACTTACAGGTGCTAATTCTCAAAGTGACGTTGCTAGAGAAGCTGAATTTATAGATACACTTCTTGCAACTGGTGTTGACGTAGTAATTATGTCGCCAGTGTCAACAGAATCATCTGTTGCGGCTGTTGAAAGACTTGCAGAAGCAGGAGTACCAGTAGTTTGTTACAACACTTGTTTAAATGATGAAGATGCAAAAAGACTTGCATATGCTTTGGTAACTACAAGTCAAAGAGAGCTAGGATATCCTGTTGGTATTATTGCTGGTAACTGGGCAATTAAAGCAGGAATAGATCTAAAAATTGGAATTCACAATTGTAATAGATATGAAGCTTGTCAAGAAAGAGAAGATGGTTTTATTGATGGATTAAAATCAACAGGTGTGAATTTTGAAGTAGTTAACAATCAAGAAGCTTTTTCAAATGATGTTGCAACACAAGTTGGAACAGATATGCTAATTGCAAATCCTGAAATCAATTTAATGTACGCAGCTAACGAGGGTGGAACAATAGGTGCCGTTAATGCTGTTCTAGCAGCTGGTCAAATTGGTAAAACATATGTTATGGGTACTGATGCAACAGCAGAGTTGATGAATTTTGTCAGTGATGGTGAAATTTTGTTAGCAGTTAATTCACAATTCCCAAGAGATATGGGAGCAGGTGCAATGAGAGCTGCATTAAAAGCTGTTAAAGGTGAAGCAATTGATGAATATGTTCAGTTAACACCTACTAAAGTATTCACTTCAATAGATAAGATAGCAATTGATACTTGGTTATCTGAAAGAGGATACGATTAATTAATCATTTAAGGGGTATCTAAAGATACCCCTTTTTTTATGACAGAACAAACTTTAGAGAAAAATAAAAAGAAAATAAAAATTAGTAATCTTCACGAGATTGGATTGTTAATTGCGTTGATTTTAGTTCTTCTTTTATTTTCTTTCACTACTGAAAATTTTTTTACTCAAAGAAATTTCACTAGTATTTTAAGAAGTGCTTCCTACGTTGGATTAATTGCATTCCCAATGACCTTTGTTTTAATTACAAGGGAAATTGATATTAGTGTTGGCCCTTCTGTTGCATGGTCTGGTTTATTTTTTGTTATTTTAATTAAGTGGTATGATTTCAGTTATTTTTCATCAGCTGCTATTGTAATTTTATGGGGAATACTTTTAGGTTATTTCATAGGTATTGCTCGAACAAAATTATTTATTCCAACGTTTATTACAACTTTGGCATTGTGGAGCGCTTTAAGAGGTTACTCTCTATTTGTTACAGAAGGCAGACCCATCGCAATAAGTAATAAGGAGTTTCGATATCTTTTTGGTGGTGACATTTTAGGTTTACCAACTGTTACATGGATAATGCTTGGAGCCTTTCTAGTTTTTTGGTTTGCTAGTAAGTATACAGTCACTGGAACAAATTTTTATGCTGTTGGTGGCAATCCTAAAGCTGCAAGAAATATTGGTATTAATGTTGATAGAGTGAAGATTCTAGCATTGATAGGAACTAGTCTTTTTGCTGCTATTGTAGGAATATTATTTGTCGCAAGAGTATCTTCAGGTAATGCAAACCTTGCAGATGGCATGGAGTTCGATGTTATTGCTGCAGTTGTAGTTGGCGGAACAGCACTCGGAGGTGCAGTAGGAACTATGACTGGCACTTTACTTGGATGTGTATTTATAGCTATGATCAGTAATGGTTTAATACATTGGGGAATAGATCCAGATTTAAACAAAGTTGTTAAAGGTATTATAATTTTTTTAGCAGTAGTAATTAATTCTAATGTTACTTTTAAATCGAATTCAGGCGGACCAAAAGAGGATTAATGGAGATTCTAGAGTTAAATAATATTTCTAAAAGTTTTGGAGCTATCAAAGCACTAGATAATGTATCATTATCTTTACGATCAGGAGAAGTTCTAGGATTAATGGGCGATAATGGTGCTGGGAAATCTACCTTAATAAAAATTATAGCTGGGAACTTTAAACAATCATCTGGAACAATAAATTTTGAAAACCAAAAGGTTGAATTTTCAAAACCAATGGAAGCTAGAGATAAAGGTATAGAAGTTGTTTACCAAGATTTAGCATTATGTGATAATTTAACAGCAGCTTCTAATATTTTTCTTACTAGAGAGATTAAAAGAAATTTTGGATTAATTAAAATCATTAATTTTTCAGAGATGTTTAAAAGAGCTAAAGATATTTTCAAAGATCTTAAGTCAGAAACATTACCAGATGAAGAAGTGAAAATGATGTCTGGAGGTCAAAGACAGGCAGTGGCTATTGGTAGAACAAAATTATCGAAAGCTAAAGTTGTATTGTTAGATGAGCCTACTGCAGCAATTAGTGTAAGACAAGTGGCGGAAGTATTAGAGTTAATTAAGCAACTTAAAAATCAGGGTATAGCAGTTGTTATCATTAGTCATAGAATGCCCGATGTTTTTGCAGTCAGCGATAGAATTGCAGTACTAAGAAGAGGTCAATTAGTGGCAAACAAACTTGCAAAAGAAAGTTCGCCTGAAGAAGTTACAGCTTTAATCACAGGCGCTATTGAAAAAGCCTAATTGTTGATTTATTTTAATATTTATGCACGTTGATGATACTTGGTTTAAGCCTGAATTAAACAAAAAATTATTAAAAGAATTATCAAAAAGAAGTGATTGGGAAGGTTTCAAACATTTCGGAATTTACTTCTTTTTTTTATTCTTATTTGGTTTTCTTACCTACCTAACCTGGGGAAGCTTATTAGCCTTACCCCTTCTCATCTGCTACAGTACGATATGGGCTTATAGCCCATCTAATTGGCATGAAACACTACATCGGACAGCATTTAAAAATAAAACATTAAACGATTTTTTTTATTATGTTAGTTCCTTTATGGCTAACATGGAGCCAGTAAGATGGAGATGGAGTCATACTTTCCATCATAGTCATACTCTTCAAACACATGGTGATTATGATCACGAGATACAATTAACAAGACCAACAGATTTAATACATTTCTTTTGTCAATTTATTCCATTTGGACAACTGATCTATCCGCATAAAACTCTTCAGTTCGAAATAGTAAAACACTCAATGGGTTACTTAACAGATGTTGTAAAACAGAATGCTCCAGAAAAAGAAAAATCAATTATAATTAGAAATTCAAGATTGTTTGTGTTGTTGTGGTTACTAATTATTTCAATTTCGATATATTATAATTCTTGGTTACCAATTTTTTTATTCCTACTTCCAAATTATTTAGGAGCACCTCTAAACCAAATTGTTAACATAACACAACATTTGGGTGTGCCATTTGATGTTAAAGATCATCGATTAACAACTCATAATATAAAATTAAATCCTATCTTTAGTTTTTTATATTATCATATGGAATATCATCTTGAGCACCATCTATTTCCAACTGTGCCATCTTATAATCTTCCAAAATTACATAACCTTATCAAAGATCAAATACCTAAACCGCATCCTTCATTATTTTCATTTTGGAAATCAGTTCTTCCGTCTGTAATTAAACAAGCTTACAATTCAAATCATACATACAAAATGTATTAATATTTATCAGATAATTTCAAAAAGCTTTCGTATTCTTTATCTTCAATTCCAACAGTGATCTTAGGATCATCAAACTTTTTATCTTCAGTGTCTTTAATAAATTCCTTATAAGCATTTACTCTTTCAATATGAAGTTTATCGAACTCTTTTTTAAAGTTTCTATAGATTCTTGAATGTCTTGGTACGTGGCCTGTGTTGTATCCAAGAATGTCTTGAGAAAAAAGATATTGTCCATCACAACCAGAACCACTGCCCATTGAAATTGTTAATAGCTTTACTTTTTTTGTAATTATTTCAGCTACTTTTGGAGGAACAACTTCAACCTCTAGACCTATTGCTCCTGCATCATCAAGTTCTAAAGCATGTTCTAATACCTCTATCGCTTCTTTGGCATTTTTACCAATCGCTCTAAAACCACCAATCCAATTTACATGACCTGGTATCAAGCCAACATGACTAATTACTGGAACTTTTTCTTTTCTTAAACTTTTAATAATACTTGAACTATTATTTGTATAAAATGAATCACAACCAATTGATAACAATTTGTAAGCCGCTCTCACCGCTTCATCAGCAGTTGCGTATGATTTTTCAGGTGCAGCACTCATCAGGTGAGTGTTAGGTGCCGCATCTCTTATTCTTTTAACATCATCTAATTTTCCAAAAATTCCATGGTGCGGCATATCATACGCTGTACATATCATATCAATCCCAGCCTCTTCTGCTGCTATTGCCTCTTCTACATTATTTACATATACCTCATGAATTTGTCTGACACCCTTAAGCTTTAATAGGTCATATACGGTTAGTTTTTTTTTCATAAATCTTGTTTATTTTTTTTTTATAAAAATTATATATATTAAATATATGACTGTCATTAGAGATACAAATGTTTCTGCGGATCTTGAAGCCAAACTAGGTAAGAATATTTGGTGGAAACCAGATCTTGACAGAAAAGTATTAAAAGAACTCTGTGTTAAAAGATCCTTACCAGGAATTATTTATGTCTCATTATATTTTTTTGCTTTAGCTATCTCAGGTTATCTAGCATATTACACCTGGGGTACTTATTGGACAATTTTATGGTTTTGGGTCTATGGAACTATTTACACTTTCAGCGGTGCTTATGATCACGAAAGTCGTCACAGAACACTTTTTAAAGAAAGATGGTTAAACGATTTATTTCAATATATTTTTTCTTTCATGACAAATTTTGAACCAGTCCGATGGAGATGGACTCACACATTACATCATAGTTACACATTACATACAAAAGAACCTCATGATTTTGAAATTCAAGTAGATAGACCAAGTAAGCTATTTAAATATTTCGTCAGTTTTATCCCTTTTGGACCTCTGCTATGGATACATCAGTCCTATCTAGTAGAAACATTAAAAAATTCCCTAGGTATAATGACCCCGGTAATAAGAGATTGTGTGCCAAAAGAACATCAATGGAAAGTTTTTTTATCTTCTAGAATTCATATGTTAATATGGTTATCTATAATTTTATTTTCTATATATTTTCAAACTATTTTACCTGTATTGTTTTTTCTTTTACCTACATTTTATGGCAACACATTATTTTTTATGTGCGGTTTAACTCAACATGCAGGACTTGCATTTGATGTTAAAGATCACAGAGTAAATACAAGAACAGTAATTCTCAATCCAATATTAAGCTGGCTTTACATTAAATTAGAGTATCATATTGAGCATCACATGTACCCTCAAGTACCTTGGTATAATTTACCAAAATTACATAAAATTATTAAGGATCAACTACCAAAACCAAACTATGGTTTAGTTAGCGCCTACAAAGATATTGTGCCAGTTATTATTAAGCAGGCATTTGATCCAAACTATGTTCCTGATAGAAAAATACCAAACGTATAACGTAAATTTATTTTTCAATTTTTTATTTTAAATTTTGTAGTAATGTATATCATTTAACAATATGAAAAATATTGGATTGATTGGCTGCGGTAATATTGCAGAAACATATTTTAGAGCGCAAGAATATTTTAAAAACATAAATTTTGTAGCTTGTGCTGATATCAATTTAGATGCAGCTAAAAAAACAGCTGAGCAGTACAATATTGCAGCTCTATCAGTTGACGAAATATTAAATGACAAAAATGTAGACATTATTCTTAATCTCACAATCCCTCAAGCGCACTATGAAATATCGAAAAGAGCTCTTGAAGCAAACAAACATGTTTATTGTGAAAAACCAATGAGTGTTAAATTTGATGATGCAAAAGAATTACTAAATTTAGCAAAAAAAAATAGCTTATATATTGGTAATGCCCCTGATACTTTTTTAGGAGGAGGAGGACAGCTTACTAGAAATTTAATTGATAATAATGATATTGGACAAGTTTTAACTGGTAATTTTATATTTGCTTTTCCCGGCGTTCAAGATTTCCATCCAAGTCCTGAGTCTTGGTTTCAAGAAGGGGGAGGGCCTGTAATAGACATGGGTCCATATTTTTTTACAACACTTGTTAATCTGCTAGGTCCTGTTAAAAACATAAGAGGAAGAGGGGCAAAATTCTTCGATAAAAGAGAATACAAAGCTGGTCCAAAAAAAGGAGAAACCTTTAATGTTGATATCCCAACTTCTTATATGTTTAATATTGAGTTTCAAAATAAAGCTATCATTCAAGGTTTCATTTCATTTGATGTTTTAAATCATAAACGTAATCACATGGAACTTTATGGAACGAAAGGTTCAATAGTAGTGCCTGATCCAAATATGTTTGGTGGTCCTGTATCTATATCTGGCGAGTTTGGATCTGAATGGAAAGATATCAGTGTCGAAAATAAACCCCTTGGAAAAACAAATATAGTTAACCATAGCGGTAGAAGTAATGAAGCGCCTGAACAAGCAAACTATAGGGGTATTGGCCTTGCTGAAATGATTGATGCAATAGAAAATAATAGAATGCATAGATGTAATGGAGAACTTGCTCTTCACGTTTTGGATGTAATCGAGTGTGCCATGATTTCTTCAATTTATAAAGTGGAGGTTGAACTTCGCTCCTCATGCGTGAAACCTGAACCCATGCATGATGATTTCATAAGGCAAATCCTTAAAAAAATATAAATTTTACCAAGCTACTGATCAGTGCGATAATTTTACTACCTAATTCCCAATATTTCTCCTTGTTTTACATACCTATTCTTGTTAGGAAAAAATTATTTATAGGAGGAATGCATGAAAAAAATTGCTTCAATTATTCTTGCCTCTGTAGCGCTTTTTGCTACTTCAGCGAAGGCAGAATACAAATTTAACTTCGTAATGCACAGTGATACGAACAATGCTTTCTGGGCAGCTGTTCATAAAGGTTTTAAAGATGCTTGTGCACAAATTAATGCTGATTGCCAAATGTTAACTCTTTCAGGTGATGGAGATCAACAAGAGCAATTACAAAACTTAGAGTCTTCAATAGCTCAAGGTGTTGATGGTATCGTAACTACAATTACTAACCCAACTATCTTTGATGCTGCAGTTGATGAAGCATTAGCTGCTGGTATTCCAGTAATTACAGCTAATACTGATGATCCAGAAGGTGCTGCTGGTAGTAACAGACTAGCATATGTTGGACAAGACTTAGAAGCAGCTGGTTATGAATTAACAGCTAATCTTTCTGAAATGTTTCCTGATGGAGATATTCACGTTCTAATCGGTGTTGCAGACATGAACCAATCATGGGCATACACTAGAGGAAACGGTATTGCACGTTTCATGGAAGATTACAAAGCAGCTAACCCTGATAGAAAAGTAACTTATGAGAAAATCGAGTCAGGTCTAGATCTTTCAACTGTTGGAAACAGAGTTGCAGCTTATGTTCAAGCTAACCCAAATACAACTGCATATCTTGATGTAGGTTTCTGGGAAGCTGGTGCAGCGGCAGCAGTAAGAAACTTAGGTTATGGACCTGGTGAAATACTTCTTGCTGGTTTTGACTTAGTTGACGTAGTTTTTGAAGAAATGGACAAAGGTTATGTTCAACTAACAGTTGACCAACAACCATACTACCAAGGTTATATGTCAGTTCACCAATTATACTTAATGAACAAGTATGGTTTAAGTGCACTAGATATTAACACTGGTAAAGCTATGATTGGTCCTGATGATGTTGAAACAATCAGATCGTTCAAAGGAATGTCAGTTAGATAAATATCTTAACCAGGCTCTTTAAATAGAGCCTGGTTTTTTTTTAAATAAAAAAAATATGAGTAAAAATTTTAGTCTTAGAAGTTTATTAGTAAGACCAGAGGTAGCAACCTTCTTAATGTTTCTAGCAATAATGATTGGATTTTATATTGCTAATGAAAGATTTTTAGATGCAAGAAATATAAGAATAGTTATGGGTATCACACCCGAATATATTATTGTTGCTATAGGGATTGCAATATTAATGATATCAGGTGAATTTGATTTATCTGTTGGCTCAGTCTTTGCATTAGTACCTATGACAATCGTACAAATGGTCCACCAAGGGATACCACCATGGTTTGCTATTTTTCTAGGATTAATGATTGGTATTATTGTTGGTTTTGTTAATGGATTTATTACCTTAAGATTTGGAATTCCTTCTTTCATCGCAACTCTTGGAATGCTCTATATTGCTAGAAGTCTTACAACTGTAGCTACTGCAGGATTTCCACCACCATTTCCTCATATTTTACCAAATGAGTTATTCGTTTATCAATTTGAGTTATTTAGAGCTTCCTTGTACTGGGCACTTTTAGTTGCCGTAGTTTTAGGTGTTATGCTTCACAGAAGTAATGTTGGTAACTGGATCTATGCAACTGGCGGAGATCAAAACGCAGCATCTTCAATGGGAATAAAGACTGGAAACGTTAAAATGTTTTGTTTCATCTTATGTGGTTTCTTAGCTGGCTTTGCTGGAATGATTCAAACATTTAGATTGGAAGCACCATTACCATCTCAAGGATACTTATTAGAACTAGAGTCAATTGCTGCAGCAGTTATTGGTGGTGTCAGTTTATTTGGAGGTATCGGAACAGTTTTTGGTGCAGTTATTGGCGCAATACTAATCAGGTTTTTAGAAAGTGGAATCATTATGGCTAGAATAGATGCTGAATGGTTTAGAGCAGGTTTAGGTTCTTTAATTATTATAGCCGTCGTGTTTAATACTTATATAAGTAGAAGAGCGACACGAATTGGTCAAAACAAGGCAAAGGATTAAAGATGGAAGATATAATAGTTTGTGAGGGCTTAAACAAATACTATTCAGGAGTTCATGCTTTAAAAGATTTAAGCTTAAAGATAAAAAAAGACTCTGTTGTTGGTCTTATTGGAGACAATGGTGCTGGTAAATCAACATTAATTAAAATTTTATCTGGAGCACATCAACCTGATTCAGGTCATATATATTTTGAAGGTAATAAGGTTAAATTTAAATCTACAAAAGAAGCAATGAATTTAGGTATTGAAACAATTTATCAGTATTCAGCTTTGATCCCTGAAATGTCTATTGCAAGAAATATTTTTATTGGACGTGAACAAACTCAATATAATGTTGGCAATTTTGGTTTGATGAAAACTAAAACCATGCAGGACGATGCTATGAAAGCATTAACAGATGTAGAATTGCATCTTCGATCTCCAGATACACCAGTTAACCAATTATCCGGAGGTGAAAGACAAGGTGTTGTCATTGCAAGAGCAATGTATTTTAAATCAAAAGTTTTAATATTAGACGAACCAACAAACCACCTATCAGTAAAAGAAACAAATAAAGTACTAAGGTTTGTAGAAGGATTAAAAAGCCAAGGCGTGACATCAATATTTATTACTCACAACTTGAGTCATGTGTATCCAATTGCTGATCATTTATGTGTAATGGCAAGAGGTGAAAAAATTGCTGATTTAGATAAAAAGGATACAACAATAGATCATCTCACTGATTTATTAGTAAATGGATAATTTTGGGAGGAATTATGATTAGTGATGCGCAAATAAAACAATATAACGAAGAAGGTTATACGATCGTTGAAAATGTTTTTAGTATGGATGAGTTAAATCCAATATTAAATGAATTTGAAGAAATTGTTGATGATTTTGCAGAAAAAGCTTTTCAAGCTGGAAAAATTACAAACAAACATGATGATAAAGATGTTTTTAAAAGACTAGCTGCTCTCGAAAGAGATTTTAAAGGTTCTTCGGTTTTAATTCATCATAGAGGTGAATTAAAACCAGCACTTGCTAACTTATGGGGATCAAAAAAACTTTTAGATATGGTTGAAAATTGGGTTGGCAAAGATATTTCTGGTCATCCAGTTTGGAATATTAGATCTAAAACACCTCAGACAGCTAGGATGACAGTTCCATGGCACCAAGATTCTGCTTATTTAAAAGATGGAGCAGAAAAAACCACTCAGCCTGCTGCATGGATTCCATTTCTTGATGTAAATAAACATAATGGATGCATGCAAGTTGTTCCTGGGGGACATAGACCTGAAAGAGTTTTGAATCATAAATTAGAAAAGAAAGATGGTTCAGTAAAAGATTCTTGGTATTTGTTTATTGAAGACAAAGATATTCCAGAGGAGAAAGTCGTTACTTGTGAAATGAAGGCTGGTTCAGTTTTATTTTTACATCAATTAGTTCCTCATCGATCACTTGAAAATTTATCTGAGGATGTAAGATGGAGTGTTGACCTAAGATTTCAAAATCCAAAAGATGAAGCTGGTTTTCATACTGGTTTAGTTGATCCAATCATAATGAGAAAATCAGAAGACTCAAGCTATACAGCTGATTGGGATTCTTGGTTTAAAGGTTATGAAGAAGAACACACTAAATTTAGAGGGACTTCAAAAAAAGACCAATTTGACTCCACAGTTGATGGGTCATGGTTAGATCGTTGGGATAACTAATTTAATTATCAAGCATGGAAGTTAATCTCGATGATTGGTACAGACCAGAAGTCGACAGAAAAAAATTAAAAGCCTTAAGTAAAAGAAGAGATCTACCTGGACTAATCCATTTCTTTTTTTATTTTTTATCTTTATTTGCATCAGGTTATCTAGCGTACCTAACTTTAGGAACTTGGTGGACATATTTGTTCTTTTTTATTTACGGTACAATTTACGCTTTTAGTGTAGCGAACTGGCACGAAACTGTTCATCGAACTGCTTTTAAGACACGTTGGATAAATGAAGTTTTTTATCACATTAGTTCTTTTATGTGTGACTTTGAAGGTTTTAGATGGCGGTGGAGTCATACTTTTCATCATTCAAAAACATTACAAACAGAAGATGATTATGATCACGAAATACAAGTTTCAAGACCTATTGAATTATTTGCATTCTTTTTGAATTTTATACCTCTTACAGATTTATTATATCCACATAAATTAATTAAGTTTGAAGTTCTAAAACATGCTTTTGGAAAATTTACTCCAGTCATTGATATAACTGCACCTAAAGAAGAAAAGAAAAAAATTCTTTGGAATTCCAGATTGTATGTCTTTATTTGGGTTTTGGTATTTGCTTACTCTTTTTACATCGGTTCTTTTTTACCAATTATTTATATTATTCTACCTACTTATATTGGAAAGCCAATTTGGTTTGCTGTTAATGTTACGCAACACCTAGCTGCAAAAGTTGACACAAAGGATCACCGTTTAAGTACTTATTCTGTGAGAATCAATCCAATTTTAAGTTTTCTATATTGGCACATGGAATATCATTTAGAACATCATATGTTTCCAATGATCCCGTCTTATAATTTAAAGAAATTACGAAAAGAAATTGATAATGAACTACCTAAACCTTTTACTAGTCTTTTCGATTTTTATAGAAAAGTTTTACCAGCTGTTATCTCTTTAGCAACAGATCAAAATAAATACTACAAAGTAAAATTAAATAACTAAATTTACCAAGATCCAGAGTTTTCCATTGATTTCCAAGGCTCTTGTTGTGGTAATGATTCACCCTCTTGCAAGATTTCAATTGAAATTCCATCAGGAGAACGAACAAATGCCATGTGCCCATCTCTTGGAGGTCTGTTTATAGTAACGCCATTATTCATTAGTTTTTCACAAACTTCATATATATTTTTAACACTGTAAGCTAGATGTCCAAAATTTCTTCCACCAGTATATTTTTCAGGATCCCAGTTATACGTTAATTCTAATAAACCAGTTTTTTCATCACTATTTTCTGCCGCTAAAAATATTAATGTAAATCTACCTTTTTCATTTTCTACTCTTCTAACTTCTTTCAATCCAAGCTTATTGCAGTAAAAATCTAGTGATTCATCAATATTTTCTACTCTCACCATTGTATGCAAATATTTCATTGTAGATAAATATAATACTAATAATAATTTTAAATCAATTATTATTTATTTATAAAGCTAATATTCCAAAACTAACGCTTCATGTATTTGAAACTTATCCACTTTAATTTGGATAGATTTTGTATCTTCTATTTTGATTTCTTTTTCTAGATTTACGAAATATACTTTTTTAATTTTTTCATTTAGATTAATATTTAATTCAACACCGTGAATTTCAGGCACATCTTCAATTATTAAACATCTTCCTCTTTGTAGTGGAGGAGCATATAAGAGATGAACAACATATCGATTTTTATTTTCTTGATGAAGTAATGTTATTCTCCCAGAGCTTGGTAGACCCTTGGTTTCAATTAATAGATTTTTGTGTAAGTGCCTAATTGTATTTCCAAATAGTTGACGATGAACTTTTGATCCATTTTCTGCATATATCCTATCTAAATCATGAGCAAAAAAAATTGTGTTCTTATATTGTATTACAGCTGGATAATTTTCTTTATCAAGTTTGTTTGGCGCATATAAGTGTCCATTATATTTTTCTAACGTTCGACTAAAATATGGTACTTTAATATCTGCTAGAATACTACTATCTTCATTTGCTTCTGATTTAATACCAGGTAAATAAGTTATAAATGGAGAAGAAACTAAATTATTTGATAACTCTTTTCTTACTTGTACATAATCCATATCAAAATCAGAGGGTCCAATATATTTTGCTCCAAGATTAAAAACAAATTTATCGCATTTATTATTAAGGGATCCTTTACCAATCACAACCAACGCCCCACCACGATTCTGAAAATCTTTCAATTTATTTATTTCCTCTTCTGATAGAGTATTTGATGATGGAATAATGATTAATTCAAAGTTGTTAATTCTATCTTGAGAAGCATTAATACTTAAGACTTCGTATTCAATATGCTCTTCCAATAACATTCTAGCTACACCATCATCTGCATTGTAAGAACCTGTCAAATAAAGAGCAATATTTGAAAAAGGTCTGCCGCCAATTCCATATTCTTCAATTTTTTTTATATATTCAAAAGCAACACCGACGTTCTTATATGTATCCAAATCCATTTCTCCACTTGGGTGAAGATGATCACCAAAATTACATCGTGCACCGTGGGAGATCATAGCAGCCGCTTCATATTTTAGTGCTTCAGGATATTTAAAACCTCCAAATTCTCCCCATGAAGTATGAAATTTACCACTCATACCAATTATAGGTTTATTTGTATAATTATGAAAATATCTAGACTGAGTTGCTATCTTATCATAGCCGCCCCAAGTTGTTGGTAAATCTTCTAAATCATTTTTAGTTGAGTTTTCATGAACGCGGTAAAGTAAATTTTCTTTTCTCTCAAGAACAGTTAAACCATTATAAAATATACTTGCATCTGATTTCATAGACTGAATATGAGCAGTCATATTTTTAGTAAAATTTTTTAGAACAATTTCATTCCAATGAGCATTTACTTCTTCAGGGTTACCGATATCATAACCAGTTTCCTTTATAGATTGCTTACAATTATCACAGTAACATTTTAGTTGAGTGAAATGTATATCAAAGAAAAAACCATCCACTTGGTAATTTGAACACAATTCAGTAACAATGTTTGAAATTAATTCTTCATAATTTCCCGAGGGACACATAAATTTCCAATTACAATAAGGTCTAAACTCTTTACTTTTTTGTCTTATCTCTTTATCGCTATGTTGACCGGTGCTTGTAATTTCTTCAATTTCGTTTTCAGTTTTTTTATTAAACTCAATTATACTACCGTCACTGTTTCTTGCGCACCATTCTGGATGAATTTCTGCATCATGTGCTGACCATCCGACAGTTAAATATATTGGAGCTTTTACATTAATTTCGTGACAAGCTTCAATTTGTTGACCAAGTAAATCAATTTTTAAATTTGGATGAATTTTTGCATGCTTTAATTTTGTTGGATAATAACACCAACTATGATGACATTTTCCAAAAATATTAATTTGATTAATATGCCCAATTTTTAGAGCTTCTTTAAATTGTTCTTTTGAAAAATATTTTCCAACATCAGGGATATGCTCTGAAGTGTGAAAATCTAAGTGTATTTGCCTTGATGGTTCATTCATGAAAACAGCTTATTTTATAAATTATTAAATTTAAATAATTTTTTGAAAAAAAATTTAAAATAAAAATTAAGTAATTCTCTAGTTTTTTTTATACTCTTAAACTGACTTTAACATACAAAAATATTCAAAAAGTATTTATTTTTGGCTCTTTTATGCTAATTTCTCCCTATCTTAATAAGGAGGAATGTAAGATGAAATATTATTTTAGTCGAATATGGGCTGGTATATTAATTACTTTACTTTCTTTTTCATTCACTAGTAGCTCTTATGCAATTGATATTAAACTTTGGGATCTTTCTGCAAGACAAGGTCAAGATGAGTTCTATGAATTATTAAAGAAAGAAGTTAAAAAATATAATCCAGATATTAATGTTATTGTAACCGAGTGGGAAAATGAGGCATATAAAACTCAAATTCAACTTGCTCTTAATGGTGACGATGGACCTGATGTCTTCTTTAACTGGTTTGGTGAAGATAGTGCAAGACTAGCAAGAGCTGGTTTAGCACTCGACCTTACACCTTACGCCGATATGGAAGGTGGATATGGAAGCTTCATTAGTAAAGGTTGGCAAGATGCTGGTGCAGTAGATGGAAAAATTTATGGTATTGCTAATAAAGCAGTTTCAAAATACTTCTATTACGATCCTGCATTCTTTGATCAACATAACTTATCTGTTCCTACAACATTTGGAGAGTTAATTGATACTTGTAAAAGTATAAAAGCAATAGACCCTTCAATTGTTCCATGGCCAATGGGTAATTCTGAGAGATGGAAATTAAATCATGTTATTACCATGCTTAATCAAAGAGTAGTAGGAGCAGAAAATACAAAAGCGGATTATGCATTAACTGCACCTGATGATGAATTATTCACAAATCCTAAATATGTTGAAGCTTGGGAAAAAGTTGTTGAACTAAATGAAAATTGTTTCAATGATGCGCCAAATGCAACTAATCCAGAATTAACTAGATCAATGTTTGCAGCTCAAATTTCACCTATGATGTATTGTGGAACTTGGTGTGGAGGTATTTTTGCTTCTGAAGGTTTCACAGATTTTAAAATGTTTAGATTTCCACGTGTTGAAGGTGGAGCTGATGATGGAACTGTAGGCTTTCTAGTTGCAGAAGGATTACAAGTATCGGCAAAAACTAAACATCCAGAAGCAGCGGCTTTAGTAGCATCAATTAATGTATCTGATACTATGGCTTTAGCAGATGCTGAGTTGAGAGGTAGTTTGATATCAAATGCAACTTTAATTGATCAAATGGAAGATGCTCCTCATTGGTTTACGTTTTATGTCAATGATATTGCTGACAAAAGTGGACATGTAAATGTTTTAGATGTTCTTTTAGAAGCGAATGTATCTAATGCTTATCTTGATATGGGAACTGAAGTTCTTAATGGAACAAAATCTCCTCAAGAAGCAATGGATTTCATTAGAAAAGTTGCTTTAGAAGCTAAAGCAGCAATGTAATAAAAAAATTAATTTCGGCTATTAATAATTAATAGCCGAAGTTATTATATGAATAAAACTCAAACAAACTCAATTGGTTTTTCTTTATCTAGTGATAGGGTATCCGTAATTATTCTTTTAATCCCAGCTCTTATATTTTGTACAATATTTATATTTATTCCAGCATTTTGGGCCATAGTTGGATCGTTTTATAGCTATGGAATGACTTCTCTTAATGATTGGAAATGGGTTGGTTTTGATAATTATATAAAAGCATCACAGGATGAATTTTTTTGGATTGCATTAAAAAATAATTTTATAATTGTTTTTGCGTCAATCGTTCTGCAAGTAGGTGTAGGTACAATACTAGCAGCTATCTTAGATCGAGGAATAAAATACGGAAAAGTAATTTTTCGAACTATTATATTTACACCAATGGTTATATCATCTGTTGCAGTAAGTATAATTTGGTTAATAATTTATGATCCAAATGTTGGAATTTTAAATAGCATATTAAAAGCAATAGGCTTGCCAACACCTTCAATGGGTTGGTTGGGGGATCCTGATATATCTATTTGGATGATTATGATTGTTGCTGGCTGGCAAAATACTGGATTTATGATGGTTTTAATCCTAGCTGGTTTACAAGGAGTTTCTAAAGAAGTTTATGATGCAGCAGAGATAGATGGTGCAACGGGTGTAAAAGCATTTTGGTATATTACTCTTCCGATGATTAGAAATATTATAATTGTTGCAATTTTGATAACAACTATTGGTGCATTTAAAGTATTTGAATTTGTTTATGTCTTAACCCAAGGTGGTCCATCGAATGCAACACAAGTATTAGGAACATATATTTATTTACAAGCATTTAATTTATTGCATATGGGTTATGCCAATGCTTTGTCAGTTGTACTATTAATTATTGCCTTAATTTTAGGTTGGTTTCAACTTAAAGCAAGTAGGAGAGCGTAGTGAGTAAATTTAAGTTAGCTAATATATTTGCTTACGGTTTTGTAACTCTCTTTAGTATCTATGTACTATTACCAATAATAGTGATGATACTGACTACTTTTAAAACAAGAAGGGAAATTTTTTTAGAACCACTAGGTTTACCAGGTCAATTTAATTTTTCTTCATTTGAAAAGGCATTATCCATAGGCCTTGGGGGTTTTATCTTCAATTCTTTTTTGGTTTCATTATTTTCAGTTATTTTAATAGTAATAATTGCAGGAATGGCTGCCTATGTTCTAGCAAGAATAGATTTTAGAATAAATAGATATGTCTATTTATTAATTGTTGCAGGTTTCGCAATACCTCCAGCAGCTGTGCTTGTACCACTTTATGTAACAGTATCAAATTTAGGATTATTAAATAGTATATATGGTGTAGTAATGCCGTTAACTGCATTTGGTATTCCATTCACCGTTATTTTATTTTATGCTTTCTTTTTAGATTTCCCAAAAGAAGTTGAGGAAGCAGCCACTATTGATGGTTGCAGTAAGATGCAGATTTTTTTTAGAATTATTATTCCATTATCTGGTCCAGCTATTGCTAGTGCAGCAATTTTTCAAACTGTATGGATCTGGAATGAATTTCTACTAGCATTAATTATGTTGACATCTGATGAAGTAAAAACCTTGCCATTAGGACTAATGAAGCTGAGAGGAGAATGGTCATCTGATTGGCCATCAATTATGGCTGGACTAACAATAGCAATCTTACCAGTTCTTATAGTATTCTTGATTTTCCAAAAATACTTTGTAAGGTCTTTAGCAGGTTTAGGAAAATAAATAACATGGCCAAAAGACAAAAAGTTTTAGTTCTCTATTTAAAGTTACCAAGCTTAGAAGGAGAAGTAATTTCTTGGGCAACCTTTGATGGTACGGGAAAAAAACTACATATGACAGGAGATAGTGATCAGCCTCCTTATCCTACAGGTTTGGATGCTTTATTAGATGGCTGGAGATTATTTCAAGCAAGTCAAGCTATTCCTGAACATCCAGGTCAAGAATTCAGAACATCGTATTTAAAGCATGAATTTTTTTTTGAAAAATTAGAAGAAGGAGATTTTTAATATGGCTAAGTTATTGACAACAGAGCAAATGGCTGAATTTGCAAATAGTGGATGTTTATTTTTTGATGAATTAATTGATGAACAAACTAATAAAGAGTTTTTAGATGATATTGGTCATACAGAAATTGATGAAGTTGATAGTGTTCAGCATTATTATAGAAATATAAAAGCAACAAGTAGTATCCCAAGAATACCAGCAGGAACAAAACTTAAAGATGCTTATCCAAAAGGCTCTCCTTTAGAAAAAATTTTTGCACATGAAGTTGTTGATGGTGCTATTAAAAGTTTAGTTGGTAGTAACACAATTATTGATCACCAGTTTCTTCATATTACGTTTCCTACCAAATACTTTAAACAAGCAAATCAACGTCAGATGTCTCAACAAAATCACCAAGATAGTACGATTGATCCAAGAAGTACTTTTGACGTACAATTATTTTATTTTCCAACAGAGGTAACAAAAGAAATGGGAGGAACAAGATATCACCCTGGTACGCATTTACGTATTGTTAATGAATTTGGAATTGCAAAATATCAAAATATTTTAGGACAAAAGAGTATAGTTTGTAAACCTGGTACAATTGGTATTTTCCATAGTGGTTTATGGCATGGTGCAGGTGTAAATTTTTCAGAAAATATTCGCTATATGTTTAAAGTGAGACTCCAACCTACAGAAAAACAGGAATTACTATGGGATCCTGAAAAAAAATATCAGCCATTGCCAAACCGTGCACTTTATTGGACGGATGAAAGTAAGGAAAAAACGATAAACGATATTTTAATGAGATCTTATCCCTGGCAAGAAGCAGATACAAATAGACTTGACAAAATCAATGTTGTTAAATTTTGGAGATTGTTAACTGGTCATAAGAAAATGGATGTTGATTATTGGTTAACACGCATTGAAAATGAACTCTACTAAATAAATAATTCTCATCACGATTATTTAAAAAAGAACTTATTTAATGAAAACTGGAATAATTGGTTGTGGAAATATTGCAGACATATACTTCTCTAATTCAATAAAATATTTCAATAATTTTGAAATTGTAGCTTGTGCTGATATTAAACCAGAAGCTTCTAAACATTATGCTAATATTTATAATGTAGAAAATTTAACTATTGATCAAATACTTAATAATGATGAAATAGAATTAATCATCAACCTAACAATACCAGATGTTCATTTTGAAGTTTCTAAATCAATTATACAATCTGGAAAACATGCGTATTCAGAAAAACCACTATCAATTGAGTTTCATCACGGAAAAAAACTTTTAGAATTATCACATCAGAAAAATTTGTATTTAGGATGTGCTCCTGACACCTTTCTAGGCGCTGGCATTCAAGAATCAAAAAAAATTTTATCTAATAATATAATCGGAAATATTGTATTAGGCAGTATTTCAATGGGTGTGGCTGGTCATGAAATTTGGCATCCAAATCCAGATTTTTATTATCAATATGGTGGTGGTCCAGTCCTTGATATGGGGCCATATTATTTTACAGCTCTTGTGAATTTATTGGGACCAGCTAAAAATATTTATTCACAATCAAGGACGGTTTACAATAAAAGAGTAATTGGAAGTGGAGAAAGAAAAAACCAACAAATAAAAGTAGATATTCCTACTACTTTAATTTCACAAATTGAGTTTGAAAACGGTACATTAATAGACTCATTTTTCTCTTTTGATATTTGGAAGCATAACAAAAATCATATTGAGCTTTATGGTGATTTGGGTTCCATAAATATCCCTGACCCAAATACTTTTGGGGGATCTATACAGTTATGTACAGAGAAAAATGGTGAATGGAAAACTATAGAGACTAACGAAAATAATTTAGGTAAAATAAATGTTGAAAACAGTAAAAAAACAAATGAAAAACCAGGCATAGCAAATTACAGAGGAATAGGAGTTAGTGAAATGGTTGATTCTATTAAAAATAATCGAATAAATAGATGTAACGGTGAGCTAAGTCTTCATGTTTTAGACATCTTAGACACAATAATTAAATCTGCTAAAGAAGATAAAAAATTGGAATTAAGAAGTTCTGTATCAGCGATTGAATATTTTTCAGAAGAGGAAAATTTTAAATTATTAAAATGAAGGTAAATTTATAATGAAAAAAGCATTAATCGTATTTGGAGGTTGGCCAGGACATGAGCCTGAAAAATGTAATGAAATTTTAAGTAAATTCTTAAATTCTGAAGGTTACGAAGTAAGATCTGAAAATTCAACAGAAGCTTTTGCTGAAGACTATGTACACGAAATGGATTTAATTATACCAATTGTTACAATGGCTTTTCATCATTCTCCCAAAGGAGAAATAAAGAAAAATGAAGTTAATAATTTAATAAAAGCAGTTGTAAATGGTTGTGGTCTTGCAGGTCATCATGGAGGGATGTGTGATGCTTTTAGACAATCAATTGATTGGCAATTTTTAACTGGTGGTCAATGGGTAAGTCATCCTAATGGTATTCACGATTATAAAGTGAATATTACTAAAAAAAATGATCCAATTATGGAAGGTATTGAAGATTTTGATTATCATTCTGAACAATATTATATGCACGTTGATCCAATGAATGAAGTTTTAGCAACAACTACTTTTCAAGGTCATGAAATATGGAAATTAGAGCAAGAGCCAGGAAAGCCAGGAGATGATCAATACCAAACAGAATGGATAAAGGGTGTTGAAATGCCAGTTGTATGGAAAAGAAAAATTGGAAAAGGAAAAATTTTTTACACTTCCCTTGGTCATTTTGCTGATGAGCTTAATCATCCAGAAATGAAAAAAATTTATCATCGTGGTTTGCTTTGGGCATCAAGATAGAGTAAGATAATTTAGGGAGATTATATGACAGATTATTTTAAAAATATTCCTGAAATTAAATACGAAGGTGAAAATAGCTCAAATCCATTAGCATTTAAATTTTACGATGAAAATAAGGTTGTCTTGGGCAAAACAATGAAAGAGCATTTAAGATTTGCAACTTGTTACTGGCATACATTTACTTGGCCAGGTCTTGATCCATTTGGAGGTCAAACATTTAATAGACCTTGGATGCAAGCAGGTGACGAAATAAAAATGGCTGAAATGAAACTTAATGCTGCGTTTGATTTCTTTACTAAAATCAAAACTCCCTTTTTCTGTTTTCACGATAGAGATATATCTCCTGAAGGCTCAAACTATGCCGAAACCCAAAAAAATTTCTTTCATATAATAGATTTAATGGAACAAAAAATTAATAACTCAGGTATGCAATTACTCTGGGGGACAGCAAATGCGTTCTCTCATAAAAGATATATGAGTGGTGCTTCTACAAACCCAGATCCAGAAGTTTTTGCATATAAAGCTGCACAAGTAAAAGATTGTATGGATGCAACAATGAGATTGGGTGGTCAAAATTATGTTCTTTGGGGTGGTAGAGAAGGATACGAAACTATTCTTAATACTGACATGACGAAGGAAACTTCTAATCTTCAAAGATTTTTAGAATTAGTCGTTAATTATAAACACAAGATAGGATTTAAAGGTCAAATCTTATTGGAACCAAAACCTCATGAACCAACTAAACATCAATACGACTTTGACTCTGCAACTTGTTTAGCGTTTTTACGAAAGGCAGGTTTAGAAAATGAGATTAAACTAAATGTTGAAGTTAATCATGCAACTTTATCTGGTCATAATTTTGAACATGAAATTGCTTACGCTACTTCAAATAGCGCCTTAGGAAGTATTGATATTAATAGAGGCGATACTTTGATAGGTTGGGATACTGATCAATTCCCAAATAATCCTGCTGACTTAATTATGTCATTTTATTTTATTTTTAAGAATGGCGGCTTAGGTCAAGGAGGCATGAACTTTGATGCAAAAATAAGAAGACAATCTATCGATGCTGAAGATTTATTCCATGCTCATATTGGAGGCATGGATGTTTGTGCAAAAACACTTATTGCTGTTGAAAAAATGATGAATGATAATGTTATTCCTAAGTTTATTGAAGATAGATATGAAGACTGGAATAAAAGTTTGGGGCAGTTTATTCATAATAAAGATACTGGATTAGATGATATAAATAAAAAAGTAATCGACGATAATATTGAACCAGAACCTCGTTCAGGAAGACAAGAATATCTGGAAAATATCTTAAATAAATATTTGTAGTTACTAACCATAAGTTTCTATACTAATTGATTTATAAATATTATGAAAATTTATAAATTAGATACAGCATCAGATTTTGAAAAATTAAACCTTTGTCTCGCAATAGGTAATTTTGATGGAATACATAAAGGGCACCAAGAAATAATAAATAAAATTAAGGAGATTGCATCAAACAATAATTTATTATCTTCTATAATGAGTTTTAATCCTCATCCTCGTATTTACTTTAATCAAATTAATGAGCCTTTTAATATTTATACTCAAAATGATAAAATAAATTTTCTTGAAAGATTGGGTTTAGATATATTTATAGATTTTTCTTTTGATAACAATCTATCAGTATTATCAGCTGATGATTTTGTAACTAAAATTCTTATTGATAAATTAAATATTAAATATTTAGTTATAGGTACTGACTTTAAGTTTGGAAAAGACAGAAAAGGTAATTTTAAAACATTAGAAAAGTATGCTGAAAAAAATAATGTTAATATTCATTCAATCGAACCTATTATGCTTACTGATAAATCTGATAAATATTCATCTTCGATAATTCGATCACAAATAAAAGAAGGTTATATGGAAGATGTTACAGAGTCTTTAGGTAGGCCCTGGCATATGCATGGAAAAATAATTGAAGGCGATAAAAGAGCTAGAGAAATCAATTTTCCGACTGCTAATATGATACCAGATCAACACATATTACCAAAAAGAGGTGTTTACTGTGTGGAAGTGCTATTAGAAGGCAAAAAATACAAAGGTGTTTCAAATTTTGGTTTAAGACCAACAGTCGATGGAAGCAAACTCCTTCTAGAGACACATATGTTTAATTTTAGTGAAGAAATATATGGTAAAGAATTGACTGTTGAATTCCTTACATTTATTAGGTCTGAACAAAAATTTAATAATTTTGAAGAATTAACCAAGCAAATCAACAAAGATATAAATACAGCTAAAAAATATCATCAACTATAATGGAATATAAAGATACAATTTTTCTTCCCAAAACATCTTTTGAAATGAGAGCTAACCTTCCAGCAAAGGAACCTGCAATAATAGAGCAGTGGGATAAAGAAAATATTTTTAAAAAGCTAAGAGATAAATCTAAAGGTAGAGAAAAATTTGTTCTTCATGATGGTCCGCCATACGCAAACGGACATATTCATATGGGAACTGCTCTTAATAAAATTTTAAAAGACGTTATTGTGCGAACACAACAAATGGCTGGTAAAGACTCTATCTATGTTCCTGGTTGGGATTGTCACGGTTTACCAATTGAATGGAAAATAGAAGAAGAATATAGAAAAAAAGGAAAGAACAAGGATGATGTTCCAACTGTTCAATTTAGAAATGAGTGTAGAGAGTTTGCAGAAAAATGGATCGAGATACAAAAAAAAGAATTTAGACGACTTGGTGTTGAAGGGGATTGGGAAAATCCATACCTCACAATGTCAAATCAAGCAGAAGCACAAATTGTTCGTGAGCTTGGAAAATTCTTGCTTGATGAAAGTTTGTATAAAGGAGCAAAACCAGTTCTCTGGTCCGTTGTAGAAAAGACAGCTTTAGCTGATGCTGAAGTTGAATATGAAGATCATACGTCCAACACTATATACGTTAAATTTTTAATTAAAAATTCTACTGATAAAGATTTAATTGACTCAAATATTGTTATTTGGACCACAACTCCTTGGACGATTCCAGGAAATAGAGCTTTGGCTTATGGTAAAGAATTAGATTATTCACTTATTGTTGTTGAAGAATTAGAAGAAGATAGTTTAGTCAAAGAAAATGATAGATTAATATTTGCTTCAGAACTTTTAGAAAGTGTAACTAAAGAAATTGGAATAAAAAAATTTAGTACAAAAAAGAAATTTAAAGGAGATAATTTATCTTCTTGCGAATGTGAGCATCCATTTAAACAATTGGGATACGATTTTATTGTAAAACCATTTCATGGGGATTTTGTAAACTTAGAACAGGGTACAGGAGTTGTACATATAGCTCCTGGACATGGAGATGACGACTATGTTTTAGGGATAGAAAATAATGTTGATATAATACAGACTGTTCAAGATGATGGTAAATATAATCAACATGCTGTTGGTTTTGAAGGTGAACATATTTATAAAGTAGATCACAAAATCGCAGATAAATTAGAAGAATTTTCAAAATTATTATTTAAAGGAACGCTTCGTCATAGCTACCCTCATTCATGGAGGTCTAAAGCTCCTCTTATTTATAGAAATACACCACAATGGTTCATTTCCATGGAAAAAAATAATTTAAGAGACATTGCTCTTAAATCAATTGATGAAACTATTTTCTACCCTCCTCAAGGCCAAACAAGGCTTAGATCAATGATTGAAACTAGACCAGATTGGTGTGTATCTAGACAAAGAGTGTGGGGTGTACCTTTACCATTATTTGTAAATAAAAAAACGGGTCAACCTTTAAGAGATGAAAATATTATCAATAGAATAGCAGACATATATGAAAAAGAAGGAAGCAATACGTGGTTTACTGAAGATCCACAAAGGTTTTTAGGGGATGAATATTCACTTGAAGATTATGAACAGGTTAAAGATGTAGTTGAAGTATGGTTTGATAGTGGTTCTACACATGCTTTTTGTCTAGAACAAAGAGAAGATTTGAAATGGCCTGCATCGATGTACTTAGAAGGAAGTGATCAACACAGAGGGTGGTTTCATTCATCTCTTTTAGAATCTTCTGGCACAAGAGGTAAAGCTCCTTATGAAAGTGTTCTGACACACGGGTTTGTTGTTGATGGAAAAGGACGTAAAATGTCTAAATCTTTAGGTAATGTTATTTCTCCAGATGATATATTAAAAAAATATGGAGTAGATATTTTAAGATTGTGGGTTGTCGCATCTGATTATTATGATGATCTGAAGCTTGATAATGCTATCCTCCAATCACAAGCTGAGTCTTATAGAAGAATAAGAAATACCTTTCGTTTTTTAATTGGCAATTTAAATGATTTTACTAATGAGGAAGCTATTGATGAGAGCGAGTTTCCAGAGTTAGAAAAATATCTACTTCATCGTTTGTGGGAAGTTGATCAAGTTGTTCAAAAATGCGTATCAACATTTAACTTTCACTTGATGTTTACAACACTTTTAAATTTTTGTTCTAATGATCTTTCTGCTTTTTACTTTGATATAAGAAAAGATACCATCTACTGTGATAGTAAAAATTCGATTAAGAGGCGATCTACAAGAACACTTTTAAATATAATATTTAATCATTTAGTTAGGTGGTTTGCACCTTCTATTTCTTTCACTTCTGAAGAAGCATGGAAAGCCATAGGAAATACTGAAAGTATACATCTTCAAGACTTCTTAATTTGTAATAAAGAATACCAAAACAATCAATTAAATGAAAAATGGAATCTAATTAAAAATATTAGAAAAGTTGCTACTGGAGCAATTGAGAAAATTAGAGAAGAAAAAATTATACGTTCAAGTTTAGAAGCTCATTTGGATATTTATATTTCTAAGGAAAGTTATGATAAAGTTAATGAAGTTATGTTTGATGAAATTGCTATTACTTCATCATTTAAATTGCATATACTTGATAAAAATAGCCATGGTTTTTCAATAGACGATATTAAAAATGTAAAAGTGCAAGTTTCTAAGGTGAGTGGTCAAAAATGTCAAAGATGTTGGAAATATGAAAAGGAATTAATAAAAAATGAAATTTGCAATCGTTGTAATGATGCAATAAGTTAAGTGACTAAGATAGCTATACTAGTATCATTAATTTTTTTTGATCTACTAACTAAGTATTTAATTCAAGATAATTTGTTTTTAAATCAATCAATAAAAATCAATGAATATTTTGATTTAGTTTATGTTCAGAACTTTGGTGTTTCTTTTGGTTTATTTTCTGGTTATGTTTCTCATTGGTTATTAATATTTATAGCCTTAATAGTTGTTATATTAATTTTTTATTTATTTATTAAATCAGATAAACAACTTGAAAAACTGGCTTATTTCTTTGTCATAATTGGGGCTTTATCAAATATTATTGATAGATTGATAAATAGTTATGTTGTTGACTTTATCTTACTACATTATGAAAATTTTTATTGGCCAGCATTTAATCTAGCAGATATCTATATTACAATTGGAATTATCATGTTAATAATGAGTTTTTTTATAAAATCAAAAACAGTAAAATGAAAAAAGTTATTTGTGTAACAATCATTTCATCAATTTTTCTATTTTCTTGTAATACTATTCGAAGTAGTGCAGGTGTAGAAAGAAAAGTAATAGATGAATATAATGTAGTTGAAAATCCTCCATTAGTAATTCCACCAAATTTTAATTTACTACCACCCGATCAAATTGAATCAAAAGATATTGATGATACCGACAGTGAGCTTGCAAAGGAAATTCTTTTTGGCCTGGATGAAGAAAGTGATGAAACACCTTCTGAAAATTCTGTTATAGACAATATTTTAAAAGAAACTGAAGCAGATCAAGTAGATAATAGTATCAGAGAAGATCTTGATGGGAACTCAGAAGATGAAATAAGTCAAGATATTACAGATGTTGAAAATGAAAATATAGAAGAGCCAAAAAAGAAGAAAAGATTTTTCTTTTTCAGCAGTAAAGAAGAAAATGAAGATGGCGAAGAAGGTGAACCTAAAAAGAAAAAAAGATTTTTCTTCTTTTAATTTTATAAATGGAAATAAAATACTTTAATTCAAATTTTGACAAAATCACTCAAAATAAAGATACTGATCAAAGTATAACTAATGTAATAGAAAAACTTCCTTCTCTTAATATTATTTCAGATAAAAATTTATTAGAAGAAACTATAAAAATTTCAAATCAATTTAAAGAGAAAAAGGAAAAAATAATTGTATTTGGAACAGGAGGTTCAAATTTAGGAGCTAGAGCATTAAATAATATTATTTTAAATAATAAAATTATCTTAGAATTTTATGATAATGTTGATCCTACTAATTTTGAAAAAAATTTTCAAAATATTAATTTTGAACTAACTGGCTTCTTAGTTATTTCAAAATCGGGTACTACACCAGAGACATTATCTCAATTTTCATGTCTCTACCAAAAGGCAATAGAAGCTAACAAAGTTGAAGATTTTTTTTCAAATACTCTAATCATAACTGAATTTAAAGAATCACCACTTTTTAAAATTGCTAAAGATAATAATTGTTTACTATTAGAGCATCATAAAGATGTTGGAGGTAGATATTCTATATTTACCAATGTTGGTATAGTTCCTGCAATCATTTCTGGATTAAATATAGATGCACTTTTTGGCGGAGCATCTGAAGTAATTAATAATATTGATAATTACAAACCGTACGATCTTGGAAGATATTTAACTCAAAAAGAAAATGTAAAATTTACTAATAATGTTTTAATGACATATTCTGATTCACTTTATTTTTTTGGAAAATGGTATCTGCAACTTTGGGCAGAAAGTATTGGAAAAAATAATAAAGGTATTACAGCAATTCATTCAGTAGGGACCACTGATCAGCATAGTCAATTACAACTGTATTTAGATGGACCTAAAGATAAATATTTCACCTTTATCACTACAGATCATTCAAATAAGGGCATAAAAATTAATAATAATATGTTTGAAAATACCGATATTGACTATTTTAAAGATAAAACAATGGGAGATCTAATGGAAGCTGAACAGCGCGCAACCATTGAAACTTTTAAATTAAATAATTTTAGTTTTAGAGAAATCTATATTCCTAAAATAGATGAACAAAACTTAGGTAAATTATTATCGTTTAGTATAATAGAAACAATTGCTTCCTGTATGTATTTAGATGTTGATCCCTTCGATCAACCTGCTGTTGAACAGGGTAAAAAACTAACTAAAACTTATTTAAGATAATTTAAAAATATAAATTATTGTTTTACCGTAAGTCTTTTTTTGAAGCAGATTTAAATTTTCTGGAATTACAATATTATCTTTCACACCCGTTTCTAAACCAATGACGGTAGTATTTTTAATGTTATTAGATAAATTCTCTAAAAGCTTTGTTAAATTATACTTTGCATATGGTGGATCAATATAAACAACTGAAATATTTTTAAATTCTATTTCTAATTTAGAATGAATAAGGTCTTCTTCATAAATTTTAAATTGATTATTTTTACAAATACTTAAACAATTTTTTCTTAAAATTTTAAGAACTTCAATATTATTCTCAATAAAAATTACTTCACTCATTCCTCTAGAAATTGCTTCTAAACCCATTGTGCCAATACCTGCGAAAAGATCTAAAAAAATTTTATTTTTATATAATTCGATAGAATTTTTGATTGCATAACTTTCAATAATTGAAAAAAAAGCTTCTCTTTTTAGAGAAGAAGTTGGTCTTACAAAATCATTAATACTAGCTAATTTTTTTTGCTTAAACTTTCCCCCAGTAATCCGTATCATTTGCTAATTGAATTTAATTTTTGAAATTGCCCTTCTTTAAGTCTTCCAAGCTTATAAGGTCCATATCCAATTCTTATTAATTTAACTATATTCCATGAAAAATAATTACAGATATTTCTAATTTCTCTATTTTTTCCCTCTTTAAGTTTAAAAATTAACCAACTATGATTTTTTAATTTTTTTTCAAAGGCAACTTTAATTTTTTTATAATTTATTTCTTTAATTGTAATGCCTTTATTTATTTTTTGTAAATCAGTTTTTTGTACATTGCTATTTATACAAACTCTATAGACCCGCTCAATGTTTGAAGATGGATGTTCTAAATATCTTGAATAATCACCATTATTAGTTAGTAAAATTAATCCTTCACTCATGTAATCTAATCTTCCAACACTTATCAATTGACCAATATTTTTTGGTAATAAATCAAAAATTTTTTTTCTACCTAAATTATCTTTTGTACTACAAATATATTTAATTGGTTTGTATAACTTCCATAATTCAACTTTATTTATTTTTTTAATAATTTTATTATTAACTTTAATAACATCCAAATCACTTACTTTATGACTTGGATGAACACATAGTTGATTATTAATTTTAATTTTTTTTTCAACTATTAATTTTTCTGCATCTCTTCGTGAACAAATTCCAGCACTGGATAGATATTTTGAAATTCTAATATTCACTTTGCTTCATTAATAAAATTTTTGATTATTTTTATATCATATTTTGTAATTAAAAATTCAGGATGCCATTGTAAGCCAATACACCATTTGTGTTTTTTGTGTTCTATTCCCTCAATAACACCATCATTAGCTACACATGAAACATTCAAGTCTTTACCAATTTTTTTTACTGACTGATGATGTGCACTATTAACTTTAATTTTTTGAGACCCACATATTTTATGTAGTTGAGTATTTTTTGAAATATTAACAATATGACTAGTTTGATTTCTTGGATTTACTTGTTCATGGTTTATTGGATCTCTTTTTAAATCTTGTATTAATGTTCCACCACATGCAACATTAATAAGTTGCGCACCACCACAAATTCCTAATATAGGTTTGTTATATTTAAAAAATTTATTGAAAATATTTAATTCAAAATTCGTTCTCTTATTTTTAATATTTTTAGATTGAGTATTACTTGTTTTATATAATTTAGGGTGAATATCAAAATCTCCTCCAGTAATAATTAAACCATCAATTAAATGACAAAAATCATCAATATATTTTTTTTCGTGCAACAAAGGAAATGGAATAGCATTAAATTTTGTTAAGGAAGTTAAGTAATTTTCCCTTAGCGCATACCATGGAAATTTTGAGTATGTTTTCTTTTTTTCACTATCAAGAGTTATTCCAATAATTGGTTTTTTCATTATAATTCAACTATAATGTACATCATAAGTGTGTTCCAGAATGAACGTTGATTTTTTTATGAAAGAAGCAATTATCGAAGCAGACAAAGCTTATAATTTAAATGAGGTTCCAGTTGGAGGAATACTTGTCGATAACACAACGAACAAGATTGTAGCCAGAAGTTACAATACAGTAAATAAAGATAAAAATGCTATTAAACATTGTGAATTAAATCTAATCCAAGAAACTTGCGAAAGACTAAAGCTAAAATATTTAGAGAATATGACATTATTTGTTACCTTGGAACCATGCACTATGTGTGCTAGTGCAATAAGTGAGGTACATATTAAAGATGTATATTTTGGTGCATATGATGATAAAAATGGAGGAATTGAAAAACTCCGAGTTGCTTTTCAAAGACAAAACATATTTATGCCAACTATTTATGGTGGCATTATGGAAAAAGAATGTAGTAGTTTACTAAAAAAATTTTTTAAAAATAAAAGTGATAGATAAAATTAATATACCAGAATTTGAGGTTTCAGAATTTAATCAAGCGTTTAAAGAAGTAATTGAGTCCAATTTTAATTATGTAAGAATTAAAGGAGAAATTTCCGAAGTTAAAACTGCAACAAGAGGTCAAATCTATTTAACACTTAAAGACGAGGATTCTATTTTAAGTGGAGTTATCTGGGATCAGAAAAAAAAATATTTAGATATAAATCCAGAAATAGGACTAGAAATAATAGCAACTGGCAGAATCACCACTTGGTCTCGCTATAAAACTACTTACCAAATTGATATTGATAAAATTGAAATTGCAGGAGAGGGAGCACTTTTAAAACTTATTGAAGAAAGAAAAAAAAGACTTCAAAAAAAAGGCTATTTTGATGAAGATAAAAAAATCCCATTACCTTTTTTGCCTGATAGATTAGGTATAATTACCTCTCCCACTGGCTCTGTAGTACATGACATAATTAATAGGGTGAATGATCGTTTTCCTATGCCATTAGATATATGGCCTGTTTCTGTTCAGGGTGTTGACGCAGCAGATAGCATTATAAATGCTATCGAAGGTTTCAATAAACTTAAATCTAGTAAACCAGATATTCTTATTGTTGCTAGAGGTGGAGGTAGCACTGAAGACTTAATGGCATTTAATGATGAAAATCTTGCAACAAGTGTTTTTGAATCAAAGATACCAATTATTTCAGCAATAGGTCATGAAACAGATACAACAATTATTGATTTAGTATCAGATTTAAGAGCGTCTACACCAACTGCGGCAGCAGAAAAAGCTACCCCAGTTAGATTTGAATTATTAGAAAAAATTAAAAATTTACAACTTAGATTAAACACCAAAGTAAATTCACAAATTCAAACCAAAAAAGAAAATTATGAATATTTAAATAAATTTCTCAAATCTCCAAGCTTGATAGTTAATAATTATAAGGAGAAGCTTTTAGATGATTTTAAAAATTTAACATTATCAATTGAAAATAAATTTAGTATAAAAAAATTAAATCTTCTTAACCTGGGAAAATCTATTATTTCACCAGATTCATCAATTAACTTAAAACAAATAAAGATTAACAATCTTTCAAAAAATCTTAATTTGAATATAGCCAATAATTATAAAGATAAGTTTGAAAAATATAAGTCTAATATAAGATTGCTCAATTCCAATTCTATTTCTTCAAATCTTAAAAAAGGATACTCAATTTTGATGGATAAAAAGAAAATTATTAAGACAAGTAAAAAAATTACTACTGATGATCAATTATCAGTTAAACTTATTGATGGTATAATTGATATAAAAGTAACAAAAATTAACTAAATCTTTTATGCTGCCAGAACCATTGACTGGGTTCTTCTTTAATCCACTGTTCAATCTTATTATGAATTACTTCCATCATCTGAGTATCATTTATTTCTAAATTATTATGATAAAGTGGCTCTAAAAATGTTAGCTCAATATTTCCATTATCAATTCTTTTATTTTGTATTGGAATTATTGGTAAGTTATATTTTCTAGCTATTTTTAAAAAACCTGTTTGTGTTTTAACTTTTTTATTAAAAAACATTACTTCTTCTCCTGAGGAATCTTTTTGATCTATTAATAATACAATTGATAAAGAATTATTTATTGCATCAACAATATCTTTGGCACTTTTCTTACCTTTAGGAGTATAAAAGCTACTTTTAGAAACAAGAGAATTTTGTCTAATATTAAGTATTACTTTATCAATAAAATTATTGTTTATATGCCGATAAATGCCACCAATATTAATTCCAATTCTATCTAAACCTGGAACTAATACTTCCCAATTAGATTGATGAATACTAATAAAAATTGCTTGTTTTTTATTTTTAGTAAAATCTTCTATATTTTCTAGATTGATATATTTTATTTTATTTTTAATAAAAATATCATTTATTCTTAGAAGTTCACAAATTGTAATTCCAAGATTATTCCAACTTTTTATAATAATATTCTGTATTTCTTCATCTTTAAGATTTGGAAAAACATACTTACAATTATTTATAGCTATTTTGTTGGCTCGCGAAAATTTTCCAAAAGTTCTAAATAAAAATGATGAAATTTTCAAAGATAGATTGAGTGGTAAAATCTTATAGAAAAAATAAATAAAAATAAATCCAATATACTGTAAAAAGTAAATTATCTTTTTCATATTGCTAAATCATTAATTTTATTTTCTAGTACATTACTTAAAATCTCTTTTAGTAAATTTTCATCTTCAAATTTGATCTCACCATTAAGTGTGCTGACCAAAGAACGATATGATTTTGGTATTCTTACAAAATCTTTTTTTGTAGTGACTAATACAGATTTTGTAAGATTAGCATTTTCTGCAAGATTTAACATGTCATTTTCATCAAATATATGATGATCCGGATAGCTAATTTTTTTTTCTAAAATAGCGCCTTGTTCACTTAGTGAATTATAAAATTTTTCAGGATAAGCAATGCCTGCAAAAGCTGTTACTTTTTGGTTTTTATAAATTTTATTATCTGTACTAATTTGAAACTTCGCATGAATAACTGGAATAGTGCTAGGAATTTTATCTTTAACATCTTGAGCAATTTCACCAATTACAATTACTAAATTTGCTCTAGAAATACCTCTTGATATGCTTTCCCTAAGAGGTCCAGAAGGAATAACTCGTTTATTTCCAAATCCTTGTTCACCATTAATTACTATAATTGAAAAATCTTTCTGAAGAGTTGGATTTTGAAAGCCATCATCCATAATTATACAGTCAGCACCTTTTTCTTGAGCTAAAATAAAGGATTTATTTCTATCCTGACCAATCCAAGTTGGAGCAACTTCAGCTAGCAACAAGGATTCATCTCCAACACTTTTTGCCGAATGCCACTCTTTAACGAGAACATTAGATGATTCAACTCCACCATAACCCCTTGAAACAAAGTGAGGATTGTATCCATTAAGTTTTAATAAATTTCCAATTTTTAATGCAACAGGTGTTTTACCAGCACCTCCCACCACTATATTCCCAATACAAATTACAGGAATTCCAGAAGATTTTTTTCTACTAACAAAATTTCTAATTTTAGTTCCAAATCTAAATAGTAATGAGAGTGGATATAAGGAATTTGATAAGTATGTGTCATTTTTTTTATACCAAAATTTAGGAGCTTTAAGCATTTTAATTAATGTACTTTTCGATGTCCTTGAAAAGCTTTTCTTTTTCAAAGAAAGATCTATTAGAAAACTCAATTGCATTTGCTTGAATTTTTTTTACTTCAAAATCATTATTTAGTAATTCTTTCATCTTTTTATCAATATCTTCAAACTTATTCACCATTATACATGAATTTGCTTTTACCATATCTTCATAAATATTAGTCCAATTATCAACATAATTACCACTAATAATAGCACATCCATAACTTGCAGGCTCTATAGGATTATGTCCACCAATATTTTTTAAAAAAGAACCACCTAAAATAACTAAATCACTAATTTTAAAATATTGATCTAATTTTCCAAAACTATCAATTACTACGATATTATTTTCTTCAATTTCTTTTTTCGATTCTAAAGAAATATTAAATCCTTCTTTATTTAATTCTTGCTTAATTGTATTAATTCTTTCTGGATGCCTTGGTGCAAGATAAATTTTTAAATTAAATTCATGTATTGTTTTTTTAATACATTTAATTATTTCTTTTTCTTCATTAGAATGAGTACTTGCAATCATAATTGTATTTGATTGATCTTTATTTATTGAAGAATTATTTTTATTCTTAGCTAATTTTAAATTTCCAATATGGTCAATTTGTAAGTTTGTTAATTCTTGAATTCTTTTTTTGTCATCTTTGCTTTGTGCAAAAATTTTATTAAAACTCTTTAATGAATTTCTGTAGAAATTTTTTAGACTTTTCCATTTTTTAAAAGAAGTTGGAGAAATCCTTGCATTTACATATAAACAATTGATATTTTTAACTCTAATTTTATTAAGCATATTTGGCCAAATATCTGACTCTATCCAAAGAATCAGATTTGGTTTCCAAAAGTTTAAAAATCTTGAACACCACAGAGACACATCAAATGGGATGTATTGATGGATAATTTTATTTTTATAAAACTCCTCAATATATTCTGCTGAAGATTTTGTTGTTGTAGTAACTAAAATATCAAATACTTTATGATATCGTTCTATAATTAAATCTGAAGATTTAAATTCGCCAATACTTGCTGCATGTATCCATAAAATTTTTTTCTCATTATTTTTTTTTAACGTTGGTTTTCCAAACCGTTCAATAAATCTTAGTCTATCCTCTTTTTTTCTATAAATCCTAATAAATATATTAAAAATAATTACTGGTATGAGAAGAGTACTGAGTATTTGATATATTCTAAGCATCTAGATTTTTTTCTGCTGATTTCATGCAATCATTAATTTTTTCTTCCAAGAAATTCTTATATTTCTCTAAATCATCATCTTTAGTAGAAGAAGGAATAGTAATTGGTTCACCCCATACAAATCTACATCTTGAAAATGGATATGTAATTAAAAATGAGTCCCAAGATTTAAGTTTAAGATTTTTATTTGAAGCAAAACCAAGTGGTATAATAGGGACTTGTGAATGAATTGCAATTTTTATAATTCCTTCTGAGACTTTCTTATTTGGTCCTCTTGGTCCATCAGGAGTAATACCAATATAATTTCTATCTTTTAAAATTTTAAATACTTTCCTTAATGAAGGTGATTTATTTTTTGACATTATAGAAACATTTTTTAAGTTAAAATGACCTGCAATATATGCACCAAATCGACCATCACTATGGCTAGATGCTAACATATTTAACACAGCTTTACTTTTCCATACATATCCTATCATCATCAATTGACCATGCCAAAATGCTAAAATAAAAGGTTTATTCTCTCTCCACAATTTTTCTGGTAACTCAGAGTTTATAATCTGTATTTTAGAGGTGTAACATACGAACAAGATATATAGGTAACCTATAAATGCCAAAATTTTTTGAGATATAGAAAATTTAAAAATTTTTTTTTTAAAACTCATTTTCCAACTGTTCTCTTAGTTGTAATTTTTTATAAATGGTTGATTTAGAAATTAATTCTTCATGTTTTCCTTGACTTTCAATTTTGCCTTTATCTAAAACGTAGATAATGTCAGCGTCTTCTATTGTGCTTAATCTATGTGCAATTATTAATTTGGTTTTATTATTCATCAGGCTATTTATTGTTTCATGAATTTTATTTTCAGTTATGTTATCTAAAGAAGATGTAGCTTCATCCATAATTAAAAGTGGCGCATCTTTTATTAGAGCTCGGGCAATAGCAATTCTTTGTCGTTGTCCACCTGATAATTTTACGCCGTTTTCTCCAATAACAGTGTATAGTTTTTGATCCAATTCTTCTGAAAAACTACTTACCCCAGCATTTTTAGCGACTAAACTAATCTCTTCATCAGTTGCATTAAGGTTTCCATATTTAATATTTTTAAATATACTTTCATTAAATAAAATTGTTTCTTGAGTTACTATTGAAACACTATTTCTTACATCTGTCAGATCTAATTCTTTTATATCTTTAGAATTAATTAATATAGAACCTGAATAATTATCATATAATCGCAAAATTATATTTGCTATCGTTGATTTACCAGATCCAGATAAGCCAACTAACGCAACTTTTTTTCCTTTTGGTATTCTTAAACTTATTTTATCAAGTACTGTATTATCGTTATATGCAAATGAAACATCTTTAAACACAATGTCTCCATCTAGATCTATAGTTTTTTTTGGAGAAATATTTTCCATATTTTTTTCGCTTGTATCTAAAAGTTTAAATATTCTCTCAGCTCCAGCTAGGCCTTCCTGGACACTAATATTTAGATTGCCAAGTGCCTTTACTGGTTGATAAGCCAGTAGAAGACTTACTAAAAAACTCATAAATTGGCCTGTTGTCATACTTTCGTTTAAGACAAAAACACCCCCAGCATAAATTGAGAGTGCTACAGCTAAACTTCCAATAAATTCCATTAAAGGGCTTAAGCGATTGCTAATAAAAGCAGATTTTGTAAAATATTTTTGAATGAAACTAATTGTTTCAAAAGCTCTTTGTTTTTCATAGTTTTCTCTTGAGTATGCTTTTACTTGTCTAATACCTTTAATGCTCTCAGCTAATACATTAGAAAAAACTGCAATTTCGTTTTGGATAGTGTAAGTAATTTTTCTTATACTCTTCCCAATTTTTCTTATGGGCCAGATCGCTAAAGGGAATGCAAAAAAAGCAAAAAGAGTTAGAGTCCAACTTTGGTAAAACATATTACATAGTAAAAAGATAATAACTAAAACATCTTTTATAATTCCTGTTACAGATTTAACTATTGCAAGTCTTAAGTAGTAAGTATCATTGATGAGTCTTGAAATTAAATTACCTGACTTAGAATCATTATAAAATTTCATATTCAAATACATGAGTTTTTCAAACATCTGAGTTTGAAGTTTTGCAATAATAGAATGTGCAACTTTACTCATTTGATAAGAGTGAGTATAAGTTGCTAGTCCTTTACAAAGTGTGACTATAATAATTGCAATTGGAATTAAAAATAACATTTCTTTATTCCCTTTGATTAAAACTTCATCAAGCGCAGGCCTTACTAACCAAGCATGTAAACCTGTTGCTGCTGCTGAAATAACCATCATAAATAAAGCTAAAATTATTTTGAGTTTATGACTCATTAAATAATCAAAAATTATTCTTGAAGTAACTGACTGTTTTTTATCTGAAGACATTAAAAAGTTTGTAAAAGTAAAAATAACATAATTGCAAAAATATTATTTTGTCTGAAATAATAATTTGAACTTAACGGTGATGTTATATCCCATTTCTGAATTGCTATATACGTACAAATTGTGATAGTGGCTATAATAATTGAACTTAGTAAAAAATTTGAGGAATTCCATACAAAATAAGACAGTATAATTAAGATAATAAGATAGCATGTTTGAACAAATCTTTTACCATTATTATCAAAATAAACTGCAGTAGATTTGATCTTATTTAAAACATCATCTGCCTTATCTTGGTAGGCATAAATAGTATCATATGCTAATGTCCAAAATATACATACAAAATACAATAAAAGAAAATCAAATGTAATTCGTGTATTAAATTGCATTGAAACTATTAGCACGCCCCAACTAAAAATAATTCCAAGGAATAATTGTGGGAAGAAAGTTATTCTTTTCATAAACGGATATAAAATAACAAATGGCACACTTAACAAACCTAATACAATTGACTTAAAATTAAACTCGAGAAGAATGAAAAAACTAATTACCAATAATATTATTAATAATAATATCGCTTCAGTAATAGAAATCTTTTTTGATGCTAAAGGTCTAAATTTGGTACGCGCAACTTTTTGATCAAAATCAATATCAATGATGTCATTAATTATACAACCTGCACTTCTCATTAAAAAAGAACCAATTAAAAAAAGTAAATACCAAAATATTAGTTTAGAAGTTTCTGTTTTTAGTAACGCTAAACCAAACCAGCAAGGCCACATTAATAGAAGGAAGCCAATAGGTTTGTTTAGTCTGATTAACTCGCAGTAATCAAATGTTTTTTTTACAACTAAGTTATCCCACATATATGAATATAATGTTATAATTCTAAACTATTGTAATGAAAATGTCTAAAACACGATTATTTGTATCAAAAAAATTATCAGCCAATATTTTAATCTATATAAAAAATAAGCAGCACCACTTTTTGAAAAATGTTCTTAGAATCAAAAAAGAAGATAACATAAATTTATTCGATGGTTTGACAGGTGAATGGCTATCTAAAGTAATTTCTATCAATAGAGATAACATTGTTTTACAAATACAAAACAAATTGAGAGATATTCCTCAAGAATCTGATTTATGGCTAATATTTGCCCCAATCAAATCTTATAGAATGAATATAACCATTCAAAAAGCTACCGAGCTTGGTATTTCTAGATTTATTCCAATTTTGACAGAATATACAAATCAATCAAAAATAAATTTTAAAAATTTTGAATTAAATATCATTGAAGCATCAGAACAATCTGAGAGATTGTCAATTCCGATTTTAGAAAAAACAATTAAACTAGATGATTTAGTTGACAATTTTCCGTCTGATAGAGGTTTAGTATTTTGCGACGAAGGAAATGAAAATTTACCAACTATTTACAATGCATTAATTAATGAAACAAAAAAATACAAAAAATGGTCTGTCATTATTGGACCTGAAGGTGGTTTTTCTGAAAAGGAACGAAGAACCATCTCTTCTTTGTCTTCATGTATATCCGTCTCTTTGGGAAAAAGAATTCTACGATCAGACACAGCAACTACAGCTGCAATTTTTTCAATTCAATCGGTTATTGAATAAATCATAATGAGCGACAACCTGTCCTAGAATTTTGCCTCTAAATCACTGGTTAATTTACTGAATAATTTATTTATTAGTGTATACAATAACTAATTAAGATGCGCATTTTATCCTTTATTACCGCTACATTTGTGACTTTTGCTTCTTCAGCAAATGGTATTTCTGATTGGCAGTTAGGTTTTCAAACACCTGCAAGTGACGTTATGAGAAATGTTTATGATCTTCATAATTTTGTATTAATTATGATGACTGCAATCACGATATTTGTTTTGTTTCTAATCTTTTACGTTGTATTTAGATTTAGAAGAAAAGTAAATCCAGTTGCTTCTAAAACTACTCATAACACATTTATAGAAATACTCTGGACTGGGATTCCAGTAATAATATTAATTTTTATGGCTATCCCATCATTTAAGTTAGTATATCAGCAAGATGTAATACCTGAAACAGATATGACAATTAAAGTTATAGGCCATCAGTGGTATTGGGAGTATCAATACCCAGAACATGGTGACATTTCTTTTGAGAGTTACATGACACCTGATGAAGAATTAGAACCAGGTGACATTAGATTATTAACAGTAGATAACCACCTAGTTTTACCAGCAAATAAAAATATTCACGTATTAGTTACTGCTGGTGATGTGCTTCATAGTTTTGCTATGCCTTCATTAGGTGTAAAAAAAGATGCGGTTCCTGGAAGACTTAATGAAACATGGTTCAATATAGATGAGCCAGGAATATATAGAGGTCAATGTTCCGAATTATGCGGAACAGGTCATGGGTACATGCCCATTGTCATAGAAGCACTTAATGAAAAAGATTTCAATAATTGGATAATTGAACAAAAAAGTAAGTTAGCATTAGCAAACGAAATAACCACTAAAGAGAACATAATAGAATAGGAGAAAAATGAGTTACGCAGATTCAGCAAGCCACGACCATCATGATCATAAACCAGGTTTTATAAAAAGATGGTTTTTTTCTACCAACCATAAAGATATTGGAACTCTCTATATAATATTTGCCATACTAGCTGGATTAGTTGGAGGTTTCTTTTCACTATTAATGAGAGCTGAATTAGCTGCCCCAGGATTAGATGTTGTAGCTGATGGTCAAGTTTGGAATGTAATTATCACTGCTCATGGTTTGTTAATGGTATTTTTTGTTGTAATGCCAGCATTAATAGGTGGCTTTGGAAACTGGTTTGTCCCATTAATGATCGGTGCACCTGACATGGCTTTTCCAAGAATGAACAACTTTAGTTTTTGGATACTTGTTCCTGCTTTAGTTTTATTAGTTGTTTCAGCAACAATAGGAACTGGCGCTGGTACAGGTTGGACAATTTATCCTCCACTCTCAAATAAACTCGGACACGCAGGACCCTCTGTTGATATGGCAATTTTTGCTCTTCATTTAGCAGGTGCTTCCTCAATCTTAGGTGCAGTTAATTTTATAACAACAATACTTAATATGAGAACGCCTGGAATGACTCTTCATAAGATGCCTCTTTTTGTATGGGCTATGTTAATTACAGCATTCTTACTTTTATTAGCTGTTCCTGTTTTAGCTGGAGCAATTACAATGCTTCTAACTGATAGAAATTTTGGTACAACATTCTTCAACCCTGCAGGTGGTGGAGATCCAGTTCTCTTCCAGCACTTATTTTGGTTCTTTGGTCATCCTGAAGTTTACATTATGATATTACCAGCTTTTGGAATTGTAAGTCAGGTCATTTCTACTTTCTCAAGAAAGCCAGTATTTGGATATCTAGGAATGGTGTATGCTATGATATCTATAGGATTTATAGGTTTTATTGTTTGGGCTCATCATATGTTCACAGTTGGTATGAGTGCAGATTTAAGAGCATATTTTATGCTAGCCACAATTATCATTGCTGTTCCAACTGGTATTAAAATATTTAGTTGGATTGCAACTATGTGGGGTGGATCACTTACATTTGAAACTCCAATGTTATTTGCAATTGGATTTGTTTTCTTATTTACACTTGGAGGAGTAACAGGAGTCATTCTGGCCAATGCAGGAATAGACACTGTAATGCATGATACGTACTATGTTGTTGCACACTTCCATTATGTTCTGAGTATGGGAGCTATGTTTGGAATTTTTGCGGGTATTTACTATTGGTTTGGAAAAATGTCTGGAAGAAAATATAATGAATTTTTAGGCAAACTACATTTTTGGTTATTTTTTATTGGAGTAAATGTAACATTTTTCCCTCAACATTTTTTAGGACTTGCAGGAATGCCTAGAAGAATTCCGGATTATCCAGATGCTTATGCAGGATGGAATCTTGTATCAACTTATGGTTCTTACATCTCTTTTGCTGCTACCTTGATATTTCTTTTCGCAATTGTGTATGCTTTATTTTTTGGAAAGAAAGAAGTCGCAAACCCATGGGGAGAGGGAGCTGATACTCTTGAATGGACACTTTCTTCACCTCCACCATTCCATCAGTTTGAGACTTTACCTAAATTCAAAGGATAATTTACGTGGATGCTAAATCCTTAGAAGCTGGTTATAGCAATAATTTCTTTTTAAGAAAATTTAAAGGTTATTATGAACTAATGAAACCAAGAGTTATGTCCTTGGTTATTTTTACTGCATTTGTTGGAATGTTTTTAGCACCTGGGCAGATAACATTTCTAAATAGTTTTCTTGTAATAGTTGCTATTGCATTAGGAGCTGGTTCATCAGCAGCAATTAATATGTGGTTCGATGAAGATATAGATAAAACTATGGAAAGAACAAAACTAAGACCAATTCCACTTGGAATAGTTTCTAAAAATGAAGCCTTAGTTTTAGGGATATTAACAGGAACTATTTCTTTAATTTTGATGCAATGGTTCTCAAATTCATTAGCAACAAGTTTACTTCTTTTTACAATTCTTTTTTATGTATTTATCTATACATTTTGGCTTAAACGAACAACTTCATTAAATATAGTTATTGGAGGAGCAGCAGGAGCAATTCCGCCAATTATTGGATGGACAGCAGTTGTTCCTGAATTAAATTTCTTACCAATTAGTTTATTTATAATTATATTTTTTTGGACCCCACCTCATTTTTGGGCCCTATCCGTATATAGATATAATGATTATAAAAATGCTAATGTGCCTATGTTACCAAATGTAAGTAGTATTGAAGATACAAAAAAACAGATTGTTTATTATGCTGTAATATTAATTTTATCGAGTTATCTTCCATACTTAGATAGCAATGTTGGAATAATATACTTAACTATAGTTACTACATTAAATTTATTATTATTTAATAGTTCTTTAAAGTTAAAAAAATCTAGAGAAAAAAAATCAATGCCAAATTCTGAAGGCTTAAAATTTTTTGCTATTTCAATTCTTTATTTATTCAGTTTATTCTCAGCATTATTGATTGATCATGTGGTACTAAGATGAAAAATAGAAGAAGAAAAAATATTATCACTTTAATTATTCTACTTTGTATTGTCGCATTCTTTTATTTGTGGACTTTATTTAAGGCTAATATTTTTGGAGTATAATGACAAACACTAGAACAGCTTTAGGATTATCGTTAATTGTTTTAACAATGATAACTTTAGTTGCTTTTTCGGTACCCTTATATGACTTATTCTGTAGAGTTACTGGTTATGGTGGTAAGACAAATACATCTGAGTTCCTTTCATCATCAATTTTAGAAAGAGATATTAATCTTAAATTTAATGCGGATGTTAATGATAGTATAAATTGGACTTTTACTGCACCAAAAAATATTAAATTTAAAGTTGGTGAAAATAAACTCGTTAATTATAAAGCTACTAATCAATCTGATGTAGAAACAATCGGAACTGCGACATTTAATGTTTTACCAGAAAAGGTCGGTCCATATTTTATTAAAACACAATGTTTCTGTTTCGAAAAGCAGGCTTTGAAACCTGGAGAAACAGTTGAAATGCCCGTTGTGTTTTACATTGATCCCTCAATTAATGAAGATCCAACAATGAAAGATGTCGAAGAGATAACATTGTCATATACCTTTTTTAAATATATAGAATAACCAATGGCTAATAAATCAACAACAGGGCAGAAACATCCATATCACTTAGTTGATCCAAGCCCACTTCCATTTTTATCATCAATAGCTGGTCTCGCAATGGCTGCTGGTCTTGTATTTTATATGCATTACGGAACTTCTTGGCTTCTCATTCTCGGCACTATTGGTTTACTAACTATTATGTTTTTATGGTGGAGAGACGTAATCAAAGAGTCAACTTTTCAAAAGGTTCACACACCCGTTGTGGAGCTGGGACTAAGATATGGAATGGCACTTTTTATTGCATCAGAAGTAATGTTCTTTGTTGCTTTTTTCTGGGCTTTTTTTGATGCAAGCTTAACACCTAAATTACCTATAGAAGAATTTTCAGAAACTTTTGATAGTAATGGTGCTGTTGGAATTTGGCCACCAGAAGGTATCAAAACATTTGATCCACTTGATGTTCCTTTTTTAAATACATTAATATTATTAATGTCAGGTACTACTTGTACATGGGCTCACCATGCTGTTAGAGAAGGTCATAGAGATCAAGCCATTCAGGCATTATGGTGTACTGTTGGTCTCGGAATTTTCTTTTCATTTATGCAGGGTGTAGAATATTACGAAGCAGCTCATCATTATTTTAGTTTTACTGATGGAATATATCCGTCAGTATTTTATATGGCTACTGGTTTTCATGGATTTCATGTAATGGTTGGAACAGCATTTCTAGCTGTTTGTTTGTATCGTGTTTATAAAAATCATTTTACTCCAGATAGACATTTTGGATTAGAGGCTGCAGCATGGTACTGGCACTTTGTTGACGTTGTTTGGCTGTTCTTGTTTGTCTGCGTTTATGTTTGGGGTGCATAAATTAAAAACTTTCCCATAAAATTTTTTTTATTTAGTTTATTTTGTATTGCGCTGACAATATTTTTAGGAATTTGGCAATTGCAAAGACTGGAATGGAAAGAAAAAATTATAGCTGAATTTAATGAACTAAAGAATCAAAAACCACTTTCACTTTCAATGGGAAAAATGAAGTATCCAAACATTGATGAATTTACTAAAGTGATCACTTTAGGTACTGTTGACAGAAGTAAAAAAATTTTTTTCCCTGCTAAAACATTGAATGGGATTTCTGGTGTTAGAATAGTTAGTTTATTGTCAGATAATCATGGTAATAATTATTTAATTGATGAAGGTTGGTTTGAGCAAAGCAGATATGATTATTTTAAAGACAATAATGAAAAAATAAATGCTGAAATTCTAGGATACATCCGATATCCAACTCAAAAAAAGATGTTTACTCCCGAGAATTCTATCTCTTCAAATGAATGGTATTATTATGATTTGGAGCAAATTCAAACTTTCTTAAATGTTAAGATAAATCAGAAGTTTTTCATAAAAAATATGAGTAATTACGCAGAGAATTTCTTAATACCATCATCTCAAAATCATAATTTTTCAAATAATCATTTGCAGTATGCAATTACATGGTTTTTGATGAGTTTTTCTTTTTTGATTATTTTTATAATTTATTTATTTAGGAAGAAAAAATGAAAACATATTTAAAACTTAAAGAGATCTTTAATGAAGCTTCACTGACATCAGATATTGCAGGTATTTTACACTGGGATATGGCAACAATGATGCCTAGCAGCTCAAGAGATCAAAGATCAGATCAATTAGCCTATTTATCAAAACTTAGTCATAGTAAAATTTCATCTTCTGAAGTCGGTGATTTAATTGAAGATTCTAAGAATCTTAATCTAAGTAACAGTGATCAGAAAAACTTAAATGAAATGGATAGAGAATATAAATTAGCTTCTGCTATTCCAACAAAGCTTGTAGAAAAAATTTCAAAATCTTCAGCTAAATGTGAAGGTGTTTGGCAAGAGGCAAGGGAAAAGTCTGAATTTAATTTAGTAAAAAAAGATTTAGAAGAACTTTTAAATTTAACGAAAGAAGAAGCTAATATTCTAGGGGAAACTTTTAAAATTTCTCCTTATGAAGCACTAATAAATAAATTTGAACCTTCTTCAGAAGAAAATAAAATATCTGAAGTATTTGATGATTTACAAAAATTTCTCACACCACTTATTGATAAAATTATTGATAAGCAAAAAAAAGAAGAAACACTTCAATTTGAAACAAGTATTGATGAAGAAAAGCAGAAAAATATTTCTGAATATATAATGAAACAAATAGGTTTTGACTTTACAAGAGGGAGACTTGATAAAAGTGTTCACCCTTTTTGTGGAGGATCTACAAATGATGTTAGAATTACAACGAGATATAATAATGAAAATCCATTTTCATCTTTAGATGGTGTTATGCATGAAACTGGACATGCATTATATGAGCTAAACCTTCCAAAAGAATGGATGCATCAGCCAGCGGGTAAATCTAGGGGGATGGCCATGCATGAAAGTCAATCACTATTAATTGAAATGCAAATCACTAGATCTTTAGCTTTTAAAAAATTTTTATCTAATACCTTAAATAATAAATTTGATATAAATGACAAAGCTACAAATCCAGACAATCTTTACAAATTAGGTACTCGAGTAAACAAATCTTTTATAAGAGTTGAGTCAGATGAAGTAACCTATCCCTTGCATATTATCTTAAGATTTAATTTAGAAAGAAAAATTTTTAACAATGAAATAAATATTGCAGACATTCCCGATGCTTGGAATGATGAATTTAAAAGATTATTTAATTTATCGATAAATAAAGACACTGATGGATGTTTACAAGATATTCATTGGTTTGCTGGATTATTTGGATACTTTCCAACATATTCATTAGGAGCACTCACTGCTGCTCAATTTGCGTCTCAATTGAGAACTGATGAAATGGAATTAGATAAGGAAATAGAAAATGGTGAATTTTCAAATTTAGTAAATTGGCTTAAAAAAAATATCCATGAAAAAGCTAGTTTTTTTTCAACTAATGAGGTTTTAGAACAGGTTACAAAGTCGCCTTTAAATGCTAAATATTTCAAAGAATATATTACTAGTCGCTATCTTTAATGAAATATTTAAGTACAAGAGATGATTCTCTAAGAAGATCATTTAACGATATTCTTTATCAAGGATTATCAAGAGATGGTGGTCTATATTTACCCCAAAGCTGGCCCAAAATAGACTTACTAAGTTTAAAAAATAAATCATACGAAGAAGTGGCATGTGAGATTATTTTTCCTTATGTAAATGAAAGTATAGAAAAATTAGATTTACAAAAAATTTTAAATAAAACTTATTCAAATTTTAATCATGAAAAAATAGCTCCACTAGTAGAACTAGAAAATAATAAATTTTTATTAGAATTAATTTATGGGCCTACTTATGCTTTTAAAGATTACGCTTTACAATTTCTTGGTAATCTATTTTCTACAAGTCTAGAGATGTCTCCAAAAAAAATTACTGTTTTAGGTGCAACTTCTGGTGATACTGGATCAGCTGCAATTCACTCTTTTAAATCAAAAAAAGATATAAATGTATTTATTCTACATCCTCATAATAAAGTATCACCTATTCAACAAAAACAAATGACTACAGTAATTGATAAAAATATTTTTAACATTGCTGTAGAGGGTAATTTTGATGATTGTCAAAAAATTGTCAAAGAACTATTTGTAGATGATGAAATACAAGAGTCTACTTCTTTAACTGCAGTAAACTCTATAAATTGGGCACGATTAATTGCCCAAGTTGTTTATTATTTTTGGTCTTATTTACAAACTGATAAGCAGAAAATTAATTTTATTGTTCCTTCAGGAAATTTTGGCAATATTTTTTCAGCTTTTGTTGCTAAACAAATGGGATTACCTATTGGTCACTTACATATTGCAACTAATTCTAATGATATCTTGAAGTCTATAGTAGACACTGGAGAAATGAAAAAAAAATCTGTTTTTCAAACATATAGTCCTAGTATGGATATACAAGTTTCAAGTAACTTTGAGAGGCAAATTTTTGAAAGTCTCAATAGAGACAGCAAAAGAGTAAATGAAGTATTTGAAAGTTTTTCATCAAAAGGTTTTTATCAATTCGATGACTCTGTTTTAGCTAAGTTTCAGCAAATATATAAGGCTTCCTCAATTGATGATAGTCAGACTCTGGAAACAATTAAATATGTATATGAAAAATTTAATTATATTGCTGATCCACATACTGCAACAGGATTAAAAGTATTATTAGATAAAAAAGATGATGAAGCATGGGTATCTTTGGTTTGTGCACATCCTGCAAAATTTGACAAAGCTGTGAATAAAGCAATTAATAAAGAAATTGAAATACCAAAAGAATTGAGCAATCTCTTTGATAAAGAGGAAAAGATGACTATATTACCCAATAGTACTATGGATGTAAAAAACCTCATCTTAGAAAAAACAAGCAATGCATAAAATTACAACACTAGAAAACGGATTAAGAATAGTAACCCAGAATATGCCAGGGCTGGAAACAGTTTCAATGGGTATATGGAATTTTGTTGGTGGTAGAGATGAAACAAAAGATATAAATGGTGTCGCTCACCTTTTAGAGCATATGGCTTTTAAGGGAACATCAACTAAAAACGCTCTTCAAATTGCCGAGACAATTGAAAATGTTGGCGGAGATATAAATGCCTATACTTCAAAGGAAATAACAGCTTATTATGTAAAACTCTTAGCTGATGATCTGCATTTTGGAATTGATATTCTGACAGATATTTTACAAAATTCTACATTTGCAGAAGATGAACTTAATCGAGAAAGAGGAGTCATAATTCAAGAAATTGGAATGTACCTTGATACACCTGATGATATGATTTTTGATTATTGGCAAGAAAAAGCATACCCGGACCAACCAATGGGACGTTCTATATTGGGTAAAACTGATATCATTAAAAATATTTCAAGAGACGAAGTTAAAGACTTCATGATGAATCATTATAATCCAAAAAAAATGATTATAAGTGCAGCTGGAAAAATTGACCATGATCAATTTGTAGAATCAATTAAAAAATCATGCACTAATCTTCCAACTGGATTATCTACTGAAAGGGAAAAAGCAGATTATAAATCTGGAGAATACAGAGAAGATAAAAAATTAGAACAGATTCATATATTGCTTGGTTTTGAAGGTATAGATTACCACCATGATGACTACTACTCTTTATTAGTCTACTCTTCTTTATTAGGGGGAGGTATGTCATCAAGATTGTTTCAAGAGATTAGAGAGAAACGTGGCCTTGTATATGGTATTTCTTCTTTCAGCTCATCTTACACTGATACAGGTGTTTTTGGTATCTATTGTGGGACAGGAGAAAATCAAATTCAAGAACTCATACCTGTTTTATGTGATCAATTAAACGAAAGTCCTAACTCAATTACAGAAAAGGAAATCAATAGAGGTAAAGCTCAGTTGAAAGCAAGTTTAATGATGGGAAGAGAAAGTGCATTTAGAAGATGTGAAAGTGCTGCTAGACAACTTCTGGTCTTTAATAGAATAATCGAACCCGCTGAAACTATTAAAAATATAGACAAGGTCTCTAAAGAGACTGTTCAAAAGATTGCTAATGAAATTGTAAAAGGGCCAATAACTATATCGAGTATTGGACCACTATCTAAACTTGAAAATATTGATAAAATACAAAATCGTATTAACTAATTCGTTCAAAAATTTAGAAAATTTTATGATTAAGTTTGCAACTTTTTTTTTAATTACGATATTTCTATCAACTACTGCAATAACAAAAGAGATATATCCTTTTCAAGGTGGTCAAGGATTTGATACCAAGTACTTGTGGGATAAAAATTTGAATGGTAAGAAAAAATGGCTTCTACCAAAAAAAATGCTTAAGGATCAATTTCTAGCGAAACTCTTAGCGTATGATAAAACCCAATTTTGGTTTACAATGCATGATTTTATTGCAACAGGAGATTTCAACAGAGATGGTGTTCAAGATTACGTAGTAACAGTTTTAAATCTTGATAAGCAATTCAAAGCAAAATTAGACGAAGATCAAGGAATCTATGTCTGTAAAGCTAATAAAGATGCCGGTGCTTGTTTGGCAGAGAAAGGTGTTACACAACATAACTATCAAATTATTCTTGGTAAAAAAGAAACTGGAAGAGCTGAAGGAAAAGAGTCATATTGGGGTACAGGTTTAATACAAGACAATTTACCATTTATTCAAAGTGGAACTGCACAACCACTTATTGCAGATTTCAATGGAGACGGTTGGGACGACATTTATTTGGCAGCGGCCGTTAATGATTTTGGAACAGGTTGCGGTGGGTATCATTCTTATTTCTTGTCACAGCCTGAGGGATTCTTAAAAGAGTCAAGTGAAACGCATATTGGTAAAGGAAAAGATTTCAACAAAAAATATAATAGAATTTGTAATTATTCACACAGAGCCGATACAGGTGACTTTGATAAAGATGGTGATTTTGACATCATTCTTGCAAGTATTGATTGGAAAGGCAAAAACGGTGAAATGATTTGTCTTATCAACGACGGCAAAGGTAATATGAGAAGTTCAACTTGTGGTAATCAATTTGCCTTTATTGTAAGACACGCAGATTTTAATGGTGATGGACACATCGATATGTTGGCTGGTGCTCATAGTTCAGATTGTTTTAAATATCATAGCAATTGGAAGGGTCATCAAAAAAGTTCTAAAAACAGACACAGTCTAAGAATTCTTTGGGGTAATGGTACTAACAAATGGAACACCAAAAATTCAAAAGAAATAAAAAATGTAGGATATCACACAAAGACTAAAGATAATATTCCGCTATGTATGCCAGTAGGAACTATGGTTGCTGATGTTGATAACGATGGTGATATGGATTTAGTAGGTTCAACTATTGGTCTTAATTATGTTGGAGGTTATTTAATTACTTACTTGAATGATGGTAAGGGTAACTTCACAATCGGCTGGCAACAATCAATACATAGCGTAACTAAATATAACAAAGAGAATTGGCCTATGTCAGAGGTTAATCACGATGAGAATGGTTGGTACATATCAATACATCCTGCAGATATTAACTTTGATGGTAATATAGACTTTATGGTTAACGGTCATTGGCTTAATCCCGGCAATAATGATGTTTATATAAATAATGGAGATGGAACTTTTAAAACAGTAAGTGATGTGGACTTGAGAAAGTACGCAAAAATATTCTAGATAAAAATCTTAAATATTGTTTAAATATATTTAAAAAATTATTTTATTTTTAAATCCTCTTTTATTGAATGATTAAGTTCTCCATCTTCAGATGATAAATTCATAGACACTTTTATAGATTCACCTACTTTGATACTTCCTTCCGAAAATTTTTTTCGTATGTAATTTTCTATTTCACGTTGCGAGCTAATGCCAACTTGTTTAAGAAATTTTCTAATCTCCAAATTTAAATTATCTTCATCCATGATTTACTATAAATTATTTTGATAGATTCATTCAATAATGTTATTAATTTTATATGGAAACAGCTTGTTTTGAAACTAAACTTGGTTGGATTACAGTGAAAAGAAACAGAGGTAATGTTTATTCACTTAGCTTTGGTAAAACAAATAAAACAATTGATTTAATTAACATTAAAAATCAGATTAATTTATATGCTTCTGGAAAACTTAAAAATTTTAAGATTAACTATTCTTTTGAAGGTTCCCCTTTACAAAAAAAAATTTGGAAAGAATTATCTAAAATTAAATATGGTAAAGTTTCAACATACGGAGAAATAGCAAAAAAAGTTGGTACGTCTCCAAGATATGTAGGTAATGTTTGTGGACAAAATAAACTTTTACTTATTATCCCTTGTCACCGTGTAATTCGTAGTGACGGTAAACTTGGAGGATTTTCTGGTAGAGGGGGAATCAAATTAAAAAAAAGATTACTCAACTTAGAACAAAGTGTCTCATAAAATAATTATTCTTCAACATACACCCTTAGTAACACCTGGGTACTTTACCAAGTTAATGAATGAAGACTTAGTAGAAACAACTATTATTCGATTGGATGAAGGAGAAAAGATTCCTATTAATCTTGATATATTTGATGGAATGATATGTTTAGGTGGACCAATGGATACTTGGATGGAAGAACAATATCCGTGGATGATTGATGAAAAAAACAAGATAAAGGAATTTGTTCTAAATAATCAAAAACCATATCTTGGAATCTGTTTAGGCTGTCAATTTTTAGGTGAAATTCTTGGAGGTAAAGTAATTAAATCTAATCCTCCAGAAATTGGGGTTTTAAATATTAATATTTTCGATAATAAAAAAAAGGATCAACTTTTTCAAAATTTTGATAATCAGATTAAAGCATTGCAATGGCATAGTTACGAAGTAAGTGAAATAAATAATTCTGAAGTTACTATTTTAGGTTCATCAGATATTACAAAATTTCAAATATTTAAGTATAAAAATCATGCTTATGGTATTCAATTTCATATGGAAGTCGATAAAAACACAATCATTAAATGGTCCAAAGTTCCTGAATTAAAAAATGCTTTAGAAAAATATTTAGGAAAAAACTCCATTGATGAACTTGATATATTGCTTAGAAATAATATTCAAGAAATGAACAATAATACTAAAAAATTATATGAAAATTTTAAAAATTTAATGACTACCTAAAAGTTTCATGTTTAAATAGTTTTGGAGAAAATTTATGAAAAAAATTAAAGGACCTGCAATATTTTTAGCACAGTTTATAGGCGATAAAGAACCATTTAATTCACTACCTAGTATATGTAAATGGGTATCTGATCTTGGATATAAAGGAATTCAATTGCCAGCAGAAAATTTAGCAGTTTTTGATTTGGATAAAGCAGCTTCGAGTAAAGATTACTGTGATGAAATAAAAGGAATAGCAAAAAATTTTAATCTTGAAATAACTGATATTGCATCTCATCTAACCGGTCAATTGGTTGCAGTTCATCCTGCTTATGACACACTCTTTGATGGTTTTGCTGCTGATGAGGTAAAGGGTAATCCAAAAGCTAGACAAGAATGGGCAGTAAAAAGGATGATGAATGTCGCTCAAGCATCAAAAAACTTAAATTTAAAAACTGCTGCTACATTTTCTGGTGCTTTATGTTGGCCTTTTCTTTATCCATTTCCTCAAAGACCTGAAGGTTTAGAAGATGAAGCTTTTGGTGAATTAGCAAAAAGATGGCATCCAATTTTAGATAAATTTGATGAGTGTGGAGTAGATCTTTGTTACGAAATTCACCCTAGTGAGGATTTACACGATGGTTCAACTTTCGAAATGTTTTTAGACAGAGTAAATAATCATAAACGTTGTAATATGTTGTATGACCCAAGTCATTATGTTCTCCAATGTTTAAACTATCTTGATCACATTGATATTTACCATGAAAGAATCAAAATGTTTCATGTTAAAGATGCAGAATTTAATCCGTCTGGTAGGCAAGGAGTTTACGGAGGTTATCAATCATGGATAAACAGAGCAGGAAGATTCAGATCACTTGGTGATGGGCAGGTTGATTTTAAATCAATTTTTTCAAAACTATCTGGTTATAATTTTGATGGATGGGCAGTTTTAGAGTGGGAATGCTGTATTAAAAGCCCTGAACAAGGTGCAGCTGAAGGAGCTCCATTTATTCAAAATCACATTATTGAAGTTACAGACAAAGCATTTGATGATTTTGCAAGTTCTGGAACGGACGAGCAAGCTAACAAAAAGATTTTAGGTATATAAGGAGTAATTATGGGAAGAAGATTAAAACTTGGGATGATAGGTGGTGGCCAAGGAGCTTTTATTGGAGCCGTGCATCGTCTATGTGCAAGGATGGATGATAAGTATGAATTTGTTGCTGGTTGTTTATCTTCAACTCCTGAAAAAGCAGCTAAGTCTGCTGAAGAAATTGGTCTTGATCCTTCAAGAAGTTACCCTGATTTTAAAACTATGGTTGAAGAAGAATCTAAAAGAGATGACGGTATTGAAGTAGTATCCATTGTTACACCAAATCATATGCATGCTGCACCAGCAATAGAATTTCTAAATAAAAATATTCATGTTATTTGTGATAAACCTATGACTTCTACAATGGAAGATGCTCATAAATTAGTTGAAGCAGTCTCTAAATCTGATGCTCATTTTTTCTTAACTCATAATTATTCCGGATATCCAGTTGTTAGAGGTATGAGATCACTTATTGAAAATGGAGCACTAGGGAAAATAAGAATTATTAAAGGATCTTATCTTCAGGGTTGGCTTGGCTCAAAAGAAGAAGATTCAGGTTCTAATAAACAAGCAGAATGGAGAACTGATCCTTCAAGAAGTGGAGCTGCAGGAAGTGTGGGTGATATAGGAAGTCATGCTATGCATTTGTTAGAATTTATTACCCAATTAAAATTACAATCAGTTAGTGCAGATCTAACTACATTTGTTGAAGGAAGAAAATTAGATGATGATGCTTCTATAATGATCAGATTAAATAATGGAGCTAAGGGATCATTATCTATCTCTCAAGTTGCAACAGGTGAAGAAAATAATTTTAGTGTTGCTATTTATGGTGACAAGGGTGCATTGAAATGGAGTCAAGAAAATCCAAATTATGCAACATTTAATCAAGTAGGGGAGGCGAGTCAGATAATAACTAGAGGCGGTTCGATTAAAGTTGAAGGAAGTGAAGCTAATGTCCGAATCCCTGCTGGTCACCCAGAAGGATATCTTGAGGCATTTGCACAAATCTATTCAGATGCTGCAGATGTTATTCAAAATAAAAAAAATAAGGAAGAATTATTAAAGATGCTTCCAAATATTGATGATGGTTTGCACATAATGAAATTTATTAATGCTACTGTAGATTCGAGTAATAATAATTCTAAGTGGATAAATTTATCTGAAATAAATTGATATTTTGGCAGTATTATTAGTTTTTTTTATATATGCAAATATTGCATACCAATATTCTCTTAAATATTCTTACTAAAATTCAATAATAAACTAATTCACTTATCACGTTCATCACTCTTTTAGGGTGACGGAAGTAGACGAAAGTCGAAGGAACGCATGCAAAGTTATAAATCGTTCAATTTGCCCTTAGGCAAATCGGAAGTAGGTTAAACCGAAGGAACGCGGATCTTAGTAATTAATTTCCATAGCTAAGCATGAAAAGTAACGCATGACTCAATGTGAGCCATGTACTGTGAAATTTATAATGGAGGATTAATGTTAAAAAAATCTATATATTTCATTAGCATTATTGCCGTCTTTATGCTCTTTAGTTCATACGCGAGAGCAGAAGTAGATGGTGAAGTGCAATACATTTTAAATACATTCCTATTTCTTGTATCTGGGTTCTTAGTCATGTGGATGGCAGCAGGATTTGCAATGCTTGAATCAGGACTTGTAACGTCTAAAAGTGTAGCAACAATAGCTGCAAAAAATATAGGCTTATATTCTATAGCTGGTTTAATGTTCTGGTTAGTTGGATATAACATGGCATATGGCATTCCTGCTGGTGGCTTTATTGGATCTCCACTTCCTTGGAGTGATGGTAGTGCTCTAGATACAGGTTATTCAGATGGTTCTGACTGGTTCTTTCAGATGGTATTTTGTGCAACAACTTGCTCAATCGTATCTGGAACACTAGCTGAAAGAATCAAAATTTGGCCATTTTTTATTTTTTGTGCTTTATTAACTGGTTTCATTTATCCAATCGAAATGGGTTGGCAGTGGGGTGGAGGATACCTAGCGGAAGCAGGTTTCTCAGATTTTGCTGGATCAACCTTAGTACATAGTGCAGGAGCAGCAGCAGCACTTGCTGGTGCAATTTTGTTAGGTCCAAGATTAGGACGTTTTACTGATAGTGGTGAAGCAGCTCCAATGGAGCCTTTTGCAAATTCATCAATTCCTCTTGCAACCTTAGGTGTATTTATCCTATGGCTTGGATGGTTCGGGTTTAATGGTGGATCACAATTAGCTATGGGTACATTTGATGATGTAACAGCAGTAGCAACAATATATATTAATACTAACCTGGCAGCTGGTGCAGGTGTAATGGCTTGTGCTGTTATTTCTAGACTAGTAACAGGTAAAACAGATGTTGTAATGATGCTTAATGGAGCATTAGGTGGTCTTGTAGCAATAACTGCAGAACCATTAGCTCCTTCTCCTTTCCTAGCAGTAATCATTGGTGCAATAGGTGGATTAATCGTCTTCTACGGAACAAGACTTTTAATATCTCTTAAAATCGATGATGTTGTTGGAGCAATTCCAGTACATGGTTTTGCTGGAATTTTTGGAACATTAGTAGTTCCAATTTCAAACACTGCAGCAAGTTTTGGTGCACAACTTTACGGAATTATAGCAATTAACGTTTTCGTTTTTGTTGTATCATTTATTATTTGGTACATCATGAAAATGCTCTTTGGTATTAGAATTAGTGAAGAAGCTGAAAAACTTGGTACTGATAAATCTGAAGTAGGTGTAATGGCTTACAGCATCAGAGACTAATGAATTTAGTGATTAGCACATCAACTCCTTATAGTTGGTCACTAAAAAATGGGAGAGCATTTGCTCTCCCAAAAATGAAAAATATTATTGAGATATCTAATGACTGAAACAGAAATAATTAAAGAGAAAAAAAGAAACATATATTCTAGTTTCTTTTCAGAAGATTACGTCTCCAAATTTTTATTTAAATCAATTTTACACCATGTTATCTCTCTTGAAATATATGAAAATAATAAATTGAATGGAATTTCGTTTGAAACAATTTGCGCAAATATACCTAAGTCAATTGGATCTAGATCATCTATTCAATCTATTTTAAACGAAGCTTTAGAAAAAAATATTTTTGTTAAAGAGCAAAGTAAATCAGACAAACGAATTAAAAATTATTATTTAAGCAATAATTTTCTCGATATGATTAATACATGGTTAAGAAAAGAGGGTTCATTTTTTAGCAAAATGAGTTTAGAAAATTAATCAGATTTTATTAATTAAATTTAATACTATTTCTTGATAGTTTCCGAATTATAGCTATAAATCAATTCACGTTCATCACTCTATTGGAGTGACGGAAGTAGACAATTGTCGAAGGAACGCATGCAAAGTTATTAATCGTTCAATTTGCAGTTTGCAAATCGGAAGTAGGTATACCCGAAGGAACGCGGATCTTAGTAATTAATTTCCATAGCTAGGCATGATTTAATGCATAACTAAAGGGTAGTTATGTGTTTATAATTTTATATGGAGTTAAATAATGTATAAAAAATTTTTTAGTCTTTTTACAATATTCTCTTTTATTTTGTTGCTAAGTTCATCTGTGAGAGCAGAGGTTGACGCTGAAGTAGCATATATATTTAATACATTTTCATTTCTAGTTTGTGGATTTTTAGTAATGTGGATGGCTGCTGGTTTTCTATTTTTAGAATCAGGTCTTGTTACAACCAGAAGTGTATCAACTATTGCTGCTAAAAATATTGGAAAGTTCGCAATAGTTTCAATTGTTTTCTATTTAATAGGATACAATCTTGGATATTCTGTCCCTGAAGGAGGTTATGTTGGTACACCATCAATATGGACTGATAATACATCAATGGAAACAGGTTATTCAGATGCTTCAGACTGGTTTTTTCAAGCTTTATTTGTTTGTGCCACTGTTTCAATTGTATCAGGTGCGGTCGCAGAGCGAATAAAAATTTGGCCTTTCTTTACTTTTGCAGCAGTTCTTGGAGGAGTGATTTATCCAATTCAAATGGGTTGGGAATGGGGCGGAGGTTGGTTAGATGCCCTTGGATTTGCAGATTTTGCAGGTTCAACATTAGTTCATGCTTGTGGTGGTTCAGCTGCCTTAGCTGGTGTAATTCTTTTAGGTCCAAGACTTGGGAGATTTAGCGCAAGTGGTGAACCAGCTAATATGGCCCCATTTGCTCCATCATCAATTCCATTAGTTACTCTAGGTACATTTATTTTATGGATGGGTTGGTATGGTTTTAATGGCGGGTCACAACTTGCATTAGGTTCTTATGAAGATGCAACAGCAATGTCAAAAATTTTCATGAACACTCAACTTGCAGCTTGCGGTGGATGTATGGCTGGCGCAGCAATAACAAGATTGATTGGTGGTAAAACTGATATTGTCATGATGCTAAATGGAGCTCTTGCTGGCCTAGTTTCAATAACTGCTGAGCCATTAATGCCTAGTCCATTGCTTGCAATTGGAATTGGAGCAGTTGGAGGAATTATAATGTATTACGGAACTAACTTCTTAAATTCATTAAAGTTAGACGATGTTGTTGGTGCAATACCTGTACATATGTTTGCTGGAATTTGGGGAACATTAGTCGTACCTTTAACTAATCCTGATGCATCATATGCAATTCAGTTATTAGGTGTTGCATCAGTATGTATCTTTGTTTTTGTTTTCTCATATATTGTAATATATTTAATTAAAAATATTATGGGATTAAGAATTAGTGAAGAAGCTGAAAAACTTGGAACTGATAAGGCTGAGGTAGGAGTTGTAGCTTATTCAATAAGAGATTAATATTCATAAAAAAAGATAAGAGAGGTAATTTTACCTCTCTTAAATATAAAGGAGATAAATTATGAAAACAGCATTTATTATCAGTGGAAAGAAACATATATTGAAATATGAAAGAAAAATGCCTGAAAAAGAAGTAATTAAAATGAAATCATTTGTGACAAACAAAGGAATCAAACTTACAAAAACTGCAAAGTTTAAAATAAAAAAGGTTTTAGAAAAAGATAAAGAAAGGGTCTTTGAAATTATTTTATAATTAACAATTTCCTGAAAATAGTGAAAGTTTACTTGCGTCTATTCCTAATAAATTGAATGCATCGTTCCACTTATTATTAACTTTTTCGTCAAAAATAAAATCACTATCAGTTTTAAGAGTCATCCAACTATTTGAAGCTAATTCCCTTTCAATTTGTCCTGGGCCCCATCCTGCATATCCAAGAGCTAGAATACTATTTTTTGGACCATTGCCTTTAGAAAGGTCTTCAAAAAACTCTGAAGTACTTGTTAGAGCAACGCCTTTATCTATTGTTAGTGTTTCTTTTTGAATTACTTCATCAGAATGTAAAACAAATCCTCTGCCACTTTCAACTGGACCACCATAGCGAATGTATAGTTTCTTATCCTCTAAGGGCTTGTCTATACCTAATTGTTCAAGCAAATCGGGATAAAGATCATAGTCAATTTTTTTATTGATTATTATACCCATAGCCCCATCTTTTGAGTGAGCACACATATAAATTACCGTTTTTTCAAATCTATCATCTTCCAAAGAAGGCATTGAAATTAAGAACTGACCAGTTAAATTCATATAGTATATATATTCGCGTTAATTTATATTTTTCAATATTGTATTGATTAATTTTATATGGACAAGGTAATAAAAGTTATAAATCTGTTAAAAATAGTAATAATACTTGCTATTGGGCTATTTAGCACAGCTGGATATACCTTATCTTCAGATTGGGCAATTAGTGAAAAATCAAAAGTTAGATTGATTTCACCAATGACCGCATCAAATAATAATAACCAATTAATTTTAGCATTAGAATATGAACTAGAAGAGGAATGGAAAACATATTGGAAATCACCTGGAGGAGGAGGTTTTCCTCAAAAAATTATATGGAATAATTCCTCCAATGTGAAAGATATTAAAATATTATGGCCAGAGCCAATAGAATTTGAAATACTAGGTTTAAAATCAATTGGATATAAAGATAAAGTAATCTTTCCTTTAATTGTAGATATTGAAGATAATAAAAAACAAACAAATTTAAATTTAAATATAAATTATTTAGTTTGTAGAGATATTTGTATTCCAGGTAATGCAGATATATATTTAAACTTACCATCTGGAGATGGAGCGTACACAGATTATTTTTTCGAAATTGAAAAAGTGTTATCTACTACCTTAAACAATAATATTGATTTTACACCTATTTCTAATTTTTCATTTAAAGCTATTGAAAATAGTAATAACGTTATTTTTGATATAGAAATATCAACAAATTCTTTTTTTGATAATCCAAAAATTTTTATTCACACACCATTTGGACTACCTGTTGTAGAACAAATAAATAATTATTCCCTTGATTTTCAAAAACTTAACACCTCTTTATATTACAGTGCCGATCAATTTAATGAAAAAAAATTTCCAATAGAAATATTTTTTTATGACAATAATCACAGTTTTAAAGTTGAAAAAAAAGTAGAAATTGAAAATGTAGATAAAAATATTTCTATAAACAATAGTCTTATATACTTACTCTTAATTTCACTATTAGGCGGATTTATTTTGAATCTTATGCCATGCGTATTTCCTGTATTATCGTTAAAATTATTATCTGTAATTAATACTGAAGATAAAAAGGTAAAAAGTAGTTTTTTTATAACTGTATTGGGTATTATTACTTCTTTTCTTTTACTTGGTGTATTTTTTGCCTTGCTGAAACAGATCAATATTTCAATTTCTTGGGGTATGCAATTTCAAGAACCATACTTTTTAATGTTCATTTTAATGATTATATCAATGTTCTTCTTGAACACATTAGGCCTTTTTCAAATAAATTTACCGAGTTTTTTACATTCATCTAATATTTTAAATTCAGGAAATAATTTTTATACAAAGAATTTTTTTAATGGTTTTTTTGCTACACTACTTGCTACTCCATGTTCTGCACCTTATTTAGGAACAGCTGTCACAGCTGCATTTACTCAATCAACAACATATTTATTTTTAATATTCTGTTTTATGGGTATAGGGATGAGCTTACCTTATTTGGTTGTAGCTTTTTTTCCAGGCCTAATTTCCTTTTTACCTAAATCAGGAAAATGGATGATTTATTTTAAATATTTTCTATCTATTTTATTATTAATAACAATAGTTTGGCTTTTAAGTATATTAAATAATTATTTTAATTATTTTTTTATAGTTACATTTACTGTTTTATTAATCTTAATTTCAGCAATTTTAAAATTTAGAATTTACCAAATTCCCTTAATTATTTCTTTAATAATTATTTTCTTTTTAACACCATATATAAATTCTTTTCAAAAAATTAATGAAGAAAACTATAAAAATAACAATTGGCTAGATTTTAATGCTAAAAATATTCCTGAAATAATAGCTAATAATGAAATTGTTTTTTTAGATATAACTGCTGATTGGTGCATTACCTGTAAGTTTAATAAAATCAATGTCTTAAATTCAAAAACAATTTCAGATTTTTTTGATTCACAAGAAGTGACATTGATAAAAGCTGATTGGACGCAACCAAATGAAAAAATAAATAAATTTTTAAAAAAATATAATAAATTTGGTATACCATTTAATGCTTTTTACTCTTCAAAGTTTCCTGAAGGCATAGTAATGAGTGAAATATTGACCGAGAAACAAATATTTGAAACATATAATAAAGTTAAATAAAAAACATGATTATTGATGATTTTAAAGTACCTATTATTAAAAAAGGTGTTTCATCAGTATCTTCATTGAAAAATGAATTTATAAATAAAAAAATTATTCTATTTGGTGTGCCAGGAGCATTTACACCAACTTGTTCTGAGAAACATCTTCCGGGTTATATAAAATTATATAATGCATTTATAAATAAAAAAATTGATGCAATTTATTGTCTCTCTGTAAATGATGAGCACGTTATGAAATCTTGGTTATTGAGTTATACAGATGGAGAAAAGATCAATGGAATTGCAGATGGAAATGCTGAGATTACAAAATATTTTGACTTGATATCTGATAAGACAAAAAATTACATGGGTTTAAGGTGTCGAAGATTTGCCATGATAATTGAAAATAATGTAGTTATAAAAAGATTTATTGAAAATAATGGTGAATACCAAGTAAGTTCAGCTGAATATATTTTAGAAAAAATTTAACTTTTTAATTTAATAACTTTAACTTTTTCTTCTTTGAATTAAAGCGTAAACTGTTACTGCAACAGTGATCATCAGACCATTAATAAATTTAACATAAAACCCAGACAACCCTAAAGCAACTATTCCTGACTCTAATGAACCTATGATTAAAACACCTATGAATGTTCCAAAAATAGTACCTCTACCACCAAAAACTGAAGTTCCTCCAACAAAGACAGCTGCTAATGTTGTTAACATTAACCCCTCACCTTGTGTAGGCCAGAAATATAACATTTCATACATTGTAAAAATTCCTGCTAAAGCGGAGAAAAATCCTAATTGAACAAAAGCAATAATTTTTACATTGTCGACATTAATTCCCATCATTTGAGCGCTTGCTTTGTTATCACCTACAAAGTGGATATGATTTCCAAATTTATGGTATCTATAAACCCATTGCATCAATCCAGTTAATACAATGAACCAAATAAATTGCATTGGAATTTTTCCAAATAATTTTTCAACAAATATCATATGATGCCAGGTGCCATCTGCTACATCGACAATTGCTATACCACTACCTTGGGAAATTACATTAACTAATCCACGCCAAAAAAATAATGTACCTATAGTAGCAACTATTGAAGGTATACCAATTTTTGTAACAAGTAATCCATTTACTAATCCAGCAAACATTCCAAGTGAAGTTGCCAAAATAAATGCTATAAAGAAGTTACCATCGGTCGATGTCATTATAATTCCAAATATGAGAGATGTAATTCCAACTATAGATGGAAATGATAAATCAATTTCACCTAGTGTAACAACAAATGTTGCTGATATAGCAATAATTCCAAAAAAAGGCATTGATTGCATAAATGCTCTATAAATAGGGAATCTTGTAAACACATGTGGCGCGCCCAGAAAATAAATTAAGAAAAGTACTACGGCAATTATTGTAATACTAATTTCAAGTTTGTGAGTTTTAACAAAATAACTATTTAATAAATTATTCATTTAATCTTCCACTTTTATTTTTCCTGATTCATGAAGTTGAATCATTTTTTGAACAAGTTCTTCTCTTGAAATATCTTCTTTATTAAATTCCCCAACAACCTCACCTCTATCTAAAATAATAAATCTATCTGCAGCGCCGTAAACGTGTATAATATTATGATCGATAAATATTGCAGATTTGTTTTCATTCTTTAAACCTTTGACAAAATTAAGAACTTTTTCTGTTTCTTGTATCGATAATCCCATTGTTGGTTCATCTAATACGATTAAATCAGAATTAAAATACAATGATCTACCGAAAGCTACACCTTGTTTTTCACCACCAGACAGTCCCATTACTTGAGAGTCAACGGTTATAGCTTTTGAAGTAAAGCCTATATAGTCGCGTAAAATTTTTTCTGCTTCTTTTCTTTGTTTTTTTATATCCAAAAAACCAAATGAGTTTGTAATTTCTCTTCCTGCAAAGATATTTCTGTATAATTCTTGCTGATCACATAATGCTCTTTCTTGATATACTGCTTCAATCCCCATTTTTCTTGATTGAGCAACTGATTTAATTTGTACTTCTTTTTCTTTAAAAAAAACTTTTCCCGAGTTTGGACTATGAACTCCAGTTATAACTTTAATAAGTGTAGATTTTCCAGCTCCGTTATCACCGATTAAAGCTACTACTTCACCTTTGTTTATTTTGATATTCACATCTTTTAAAACTTTGACGTTTCCAAAGTTTTTGTAAATATTTTGTAATTTTAAGAGTTCTTCAGCCATAAAAATAAACCTGCCTTATAAAATAAGGCAGGCTATAATATTTAATTTATCTGATTTGTACTGCTGCTAATGGAGCAACAGCATCAACGTTATCAGCTGTAACAAATGCAGCACCAGTATCCATTGCTAATCCAGCCATTCCATATTTTGTACTTAGGAATAACTGAACAATTGGCATATATCCTTGGATAAATGGTTGTTGATCAATTACAACGTCAATGTATCCAGAATTAATTCCGTCAACAATTGGAGCTGATAAATCAAATCCAGCACCACATACTTCTTCAGTACCATGACCTGCAGCCTTCATATATGTTGGTAAACTTGCAGTTAATCCACCATGATCTGTAATAGCCATTTTGATATCAGGATTTGCACTATAAGTAGCAACGTACATAGGAGTTCCTTGAGATGCATCTGAGTTTACATTATCAGGAATTTCTTGATAAACTACTTCAACACCTGCTGCTTCAACACCAGCTATTGCGCCTTTAGTTCTTTCTCCTCTGTTTGGCATACTTGCAAGACCCCAGATAAAAGCTTTATCTCCAGCTTGTAGACCACAAACTTCAACAGCTTTTTTACCTAGATTAAATCCAGCATCGAATAGATCTGCACCTGCATAACCAAATCCTTCAGTTTTATATTCTGCTTCAAGATCAGGAAGAGGTGTATTCATAGTAGTAATTACTATACCCATTTCTCTAGCTTCTTGAATGATAGGTCTCATAGCAGCGTCTCCTGGAAAACCATAGATTGCAATTCCATCAGGCTGTAAAGCAACTGCTTCTTTAAATTGTTTAATCATGATTTCTGAATTCCACTGTGACCAGTAGTAATCTACTTCACAACCAGTGTGTTCAGCAGCAGCTACTGCACCATTGTAAACGATAGTTCCAAATGGGCCACCTTCAGGACCACCTGGGAAAAATATAAATTTCTTATCACAGCTGTAATCATTTTTTGCTACTGCTGAAGTAGATGCAAAAGCAAAAAATAAAGCAATGACAGCAAAGATTTTTTTCATAATTCCTCCAAATAATTTATGTATTAATTTATAAGTAAATAAATCAATAATACAATTAAATTAAAGTATTAAAGATCTTATTACAAATTAAATCCCTCTTTCTTTTGATAGATAAAATAGTCGCACTTATTTACCAATTTAAACCAATTTTTATATTTATAAGATTATCAAAAAGTGCTATTTTTTCATTATGGATGTTGATTTAGGTAAATGGTATCGAGCAAATATAGATAAAAAAGAATTCAAGCAGTTATGCAAAAAATCTGATTGGCAGGGTTTTAAGCATATGATTATTTATTTTTCATCTCTGTTTCTCTTTGGATATCTTGCGTATGTCACTTGGGGCACTTGGTGGTCATTATTATTTTTTATAATATACGGAAATATTTGGGGATGCAGCGATGCTATCTGGCATGAAACTGGTCACAGAACTGCTTTTAAATCTAAATTCTGGAATGATTTCTTTTATTATATTGCTAGCTTCATGGATAATTTTGAACCTATCAGATGGAGATATTCTCACTATCATCATCATACTTATACTCAATTTAATGATCCTGTAGATTTTGAAATACATGTAAAAAAACCAACTGACTTGATTGTGTTTTTCTCTCATTACATTCCGTTCTCTGGTTTTATTTTCTTTAAAAATTCTCTTCAATGGGAAACTATAAAACATGCATTTGGCGTAACTACTGATGTAATGAAAGTTTGTATTCCAAAAAATGAAAGATGGAAATGTAGATTATCTGCGTGGAGTCATCTTTCTATTTGGATAATTAGTATAGCTTCTTCAGTTTACTTTCAAAGTTGGCTTCCAGTTCTATATGTTTTATTACCTAATTTTTATGGAAAGACCCTTGTTATGCTTATGGGTCTTACTCAACACGCAGGACTTAGAGAAGATAAAAGAGACCACAGGTATACAACTAGAACAGTATATTTAAATCCAGTTTTAAGTTTTTTATATTGGCATATGGAATATCATGTTGAGCACCATATGTTCCCTCAAGTTCCCTCACATAATTTACCTAAGCTGCATGCTATGATTAAAGATCAATTACCACCTGCCAGAAAAGGTCTTCTTGGGGCTTATAAAGAAATTATTCCAGCACTCATAAAACAAGCAAAAAATCCTGACTATCAAATTCCATTATCTGTTCCAAGCAACGCTTAGATTGAGTGAAAAATAACATTATAATTTTAGGTGGTGGTCAAGCCGGAATCTATGCTGCTAGAGAGATCAGACAAAATGATTCAAAATCAAATATTAAAATTTTAGGTGAAGAAAATTTATTACCATACGAAAGACCTCCTTTATCTAAAGATTTTTTGTTAGATAAAAAAAAAGCAGAAGATCTTTACTTTCATTCTAGCGACGTACTAAAAAATGAAAATATAGAATTTGAAAATATATCAATTAATAAAGTTGATTTTGAAAATAAAAAACTTTTTGCAAAAAATGATAATGTTTACTCTTATGATAGTTTGCTTATTTCAACAGGTTCTGAAAATAAAAAACTTACTTTAGATAATAATTTAAAGAATGATATTTATTATCTAAGAAATTTAGAAGAAGCCAAAAAAATTAAAGAAATAGTTTCAAATAAAAATAAAATAACAATTATTGGTGGTGGTTTCATTGGCTTAGAAATTGCCTCATCTTTATCTCAGCTTCAAAAGAAAGTAGTTGTTATTGAAATTGGTAATCAACTTATGGGAAGAATTATACCCAAACAAATTGCTGATTTAGTTCAAAACACTCATATAGAACATGGAAATGAAATAATATTAAATAAACAGATAGAAAAAATAAGTAAAAAAAATGACGATTATGAAATTTTATTAAATGATAATTCTTTAATAGAAACAGATTTTATAATTGCAGGTATAGGCTCAACCCCGACTGTAAAGTTATTTGAAAATACAAATTTAAAGCTTGATAATGGTATTGTAACTAATCAATTTTGTGAAACTTCTATTAAAGATGTTTATGCCGCAGGTGACGTATCTAATTTTTATCATCCATTCTATGAAAGAAATATGCGACTCGAGTCTTATCAACATGCACAAAATCATGGAATATGTGCTGGAAAAAATATTGCTGGAGTAAAAACAGAATACTCTTCAATTCCTTGGATGTGGTCTGATCAATTTAATTTGAATCTTCAACTGACTGGTATTTGTGATGAGTATGATGAAATCATCGAAAGAGGTAATGATATTAATAATGGTGTTATTTATTTTTTCCTAAAAAATAATAAAATAAGAGGAGCATGTGGTGTTGGAGTCATAGGAAAAGTAGGCCGTGACATTAGAATAACTTCTAAATTAACTGAGAAAGATGCCATTGTAGATAAACAAATTCTCTCAGATCAAAATCTAAAATTAAATAAACTTATACAAAAATAACAATTTAATTATTTTGTATTTATTTTCATAAAATAGCTATTATATACAATCTATGTCTGAAGAAAATTGGATTGAAGTAGGATCTACAGATAGTATTGAAGAAGAGGATCTCATCAGATTTGATCATCAAGATAAAACTTTTTGTGTATATAAGCTAACAGATGGTTTTTATGCTACTGATGGAATTTGTACACACGAGGCAGTACATCTTGAAGATGGTTTAGTTATGGATGATGAAATTGAATGTCCAATGCACCAGGGAATTTTTAATATTAAATCCGGAGAAGCTTTAAGCCCACCAGCTTGTGAGGATTTAAAAACATATCCAGTTAAAGTTGATAATGACAAAATTTTCATTAAGATAGATTAAATATTTTTTTGGAGATTTTATGAGTAGAAAAAAACTTACAGTGTACGATTATTTGCAATGCAAAGGTAAAAGGCAATTAAGTGTTATGTTTGTACATAATGCTGATGAAGCTGCAGCAGCTGAAGAGGCAGGCATTGACATGATTTGTACTTCTCATGATGCTCCACAATTTGGTATTTATAATTCTTTTGATGAACTTAAAAGAATTCGTGAGGCTGCGCCAACTTGCTTTATGCAATCTGGAGGTGCAGTTAGAGTAGCTTCTGAATATGAAGCAATGAAACTATCACATAAGTATTTAGATATTGGAGCAGATGTAATCTATGGCGGTAATTGGAGTTATAAATGGATTAGAGCATTAAGAGATGAGTATGTTCCAATTAATAGTCACGTTGGATTAGTTCCAGGAAATGCTACTTGGATTGGCGGATTTGTTGCACAAGGTAAAACTGCTGATAAGGCTATCAGAATTTTAGAACATACGCTTGAGTTACAAGATGCGGGAGCTATCGGAGTTGAGCTTGAAGTAGTTCCTCCAAAAGTTGCAGAAGTTATTACCAAAAAAGTTGATATCATGACTCTCTCAATGGGAAGTGGTTCTGGATGTGATGGGCAGTATTTATTTGCCAATGATGTATTAGGCTATACCCAAGGAAAAATTCCAAGACATGCGAGAATTTATAGAGATTTTAAAAAAGAATTTGCAAAATTACAAGCTGAAAGAGTTAGCGCCTTTAAAGAGTTTCACGATGACACAGTAAACAAAAAATTTAATGATCCTAAAATCACAGTTAATATCGACGAAGGTGAATTTGAAAAATTTCTAAAACTTTCAGAAAAATTTTGATTAATGTTCGCAGGAGAAGTTGATTTAAAAAATTGGTATAAACCAAATATAGATAAGAAAACTTTAAAAGAACTATCTAAGAGATCAGATTTAAAAGGTACAATAGATATAACCTTATTTATTGTTGCTTTAATATTAAGCGGGTATCTATGTATTATAAGTTGGGCTACTCTATGGTCAATCCCTGCTCTTCTACTTTATGGAAATATTTTTTATTGTAAAATCATTAGTATTCAACATGAAACAAATCACGAAACATATTTTAAAAGAAGATCGTTAAATAAATTTTTTTATCATATAACTTCTTTGCTTGGGGGGTTTGAAGCAGTAAGATGGAAGTGGAGTCATTTTCATCATCACACTTACACAATATTTACACATGAAGAAGTCTATGATTACGAAAATAATAGTCCAAAACCAACAGAACCTGTTAGATTTCTTTTAAATTTTTTACCACTTGGTCCAATAATTAATATTCAAAAAATAAGACATTTTACACATTTTGAAATTATTAAACATTCATTTGGGATAATTACTCCTGTTGTAAAAGTTACAGTGCCTGAAAAGGAAATAAAAAAAATTATTAATAGTTCAAGATTATATTTAAGTTTTTGGTTGCTTGTAATTTTATCTTCAGTTTTGTTTCAATCATGGCTACCTATAATAATGATAATTTTACCTCCATTTTATGGTAATACTATATTAATGATTTGTGGCATGACTCAACATGCTGGACTAGCTGATAATATTAAAGATCATAGAAAAAGCACAAGAACTGTTATTATGAATCCTTTTTTTAGTTTTTTGTATTCAAATATGGAGTATCATATTGAGCATCACATTTTCCCAAAAATCCCATGCCATAATCTAAAAAAATTTCACAAAATAGTTAAAAATCAAATGCCTGAACCTCATTACGGAATAATTTCTGCTTATAGATCAATAATCCCAGCAATATTTAAGCAATCCAAAGATAAAAATTATTTTATTGATGTGAAGGTTCCAGATACGACAATTTAGTCTCTTTTTTTTTACTCAAAATATACTATAAACACAATATGGGTAATCGATTAAATGATAATGATTTCGGTACAAGAGATAAAAGAGGTCATTGGAAACCTTTTGGCACAATTAGTATTAATCCACCTAAAGATATATTTTTTAATCCAATAAAATTTTTAAAGTATTTTTTTAAATTTCCAGGAATTTTTTTTCCATGGACTTTTGTTTTTGCAGCAATAACAGTTGCTACATATCTTTTTTTGACTCCTTCCTTAGAAACAATGAAGAATTTTGAAATAGGATGGATATCCTATATATTCTTTAGAAATGCAGTTATTATTTTGCTTTGGACAGGCTTCTTTCATTTAAGACTGAAAACACAAGGAACTTCCTTTAAATATAATCCACGACCTTTGGAAAAAAACAACTCAACATTTTTATTTAATGATCAGACTAAAGATAACTTATTCTATACTTTTTGTAGTGCTATTCCATTATGGACAGCATACGAAGTAATTACATTTTGGGCATTTGCAAATCAAATAATCCCATATGTAAGTTGGGAAGCTTATCCAATATATTGTTGTTTCATGTTCTTTCTTGTTCCATTTATAAGAGACGCACATTTTTACTTAACTCATAGGTTATTGCACTGGGCACCACTTTATAAAATCGCTCATAAAGTTCACCACCGCAACACGAATACTGGTGCTTGGTCAGGTATGTCAATGCATCCAATAGAGCACATACTATATTTTTCAGGTATCTTAGTTCATTGGATTATCCCTTCACATCCTCTTGTTGCGATGTATCATGTTTTTCATGCTGGATTAGCTCCTACACCTGGACATACAGGATATGAAAAGATGACTTTCAAAAATGGTGTATCAATACCAACGGGTGATTATATGCACTATATCCATCACAAATACTTTGAATGTAATTACTCAGGAGGAAATACTAGCTTTTTAGATAAACTAATGGGTACATTTCATGACGGATCTGAAGAAGCAACAAAAGAAGTAATGGCTCGTATTAAAGATAAAGCTCACTACCTCTAATCCTATCTTCATAAATTCTAAATTTTATTATATTGATCTAAAATATGAGTGAGGTTGAATTATATAAAGATGTAAAAAATAGTTTAGGAGAAGGTATTACTTGGTCTTCAATTGATCAAAGTTTACTTTGGGTAGATATTAAACCAAAATCAGTTTTATTCAAAATTAATTTAGACAATGAAAAATTAGAAACTTTTGATTTACCTGAATTTGTTACAGCGACATCAATAATCTCTAAGAATGAAATTGCTTTAGTATCAAATTGTGGAGTAAATAAATTTAACTTTCATTCTAAAAAATATGAAAGAATAATTAATGTTGAAGATAAAATTTCATCAAATAGATCTAATGATGGTGCATCAGATGCTAAAGGCAGGCTTTGGTTTGGGACGATGCAAAATAATATTAACAACGATGGAAGTGGAAAGCCTTTAAATACTAAATCTGGAACTTTATATTGTTTATCAGAAAATAAATTAAATATTGTTGAAACAAATCTTGGTATACCTAACACATTTGTTTGGAGTCCTGATAACACAAAATTTTATTTTACTGATACAACTGAGGGATCATTACTAGAATACAATTTTAACCTAGCTGAAGGTGTTTTATCAGATAAAAAAAATTTCTTTGATTTTGAAAGAGGTGCTCCAGATGGATCAACTATTGATAGTGATGGTTTTATTTGGAATTGTCGTTGGGGTGGATCATGTGTTGTGAAAATTGATCCAAAAGGCAGGGTTGATCAAATTTACCAGCTACCTGTTGAAAACGTAACAAATTGTGTATTTGGAGGAAGTGATCTTAAAACTTTATTTATTACTACTGCTAATAACTTAGGTAAAAATAAATATGATGGCAGCTTATTTGCATTAAATGTTAATACTCCTGGTATTGAAGATAATAAATTTAAAATTTGATTTTTTTCTTTAATTAGATAAGACTTTTTTTATGAATAAAAAAAATAAATTCAGATCTTCTAATTGGTATAATTCTAAATCACATCGAAGAGATACATTTATTCATAGAGGTTGGATGCGAAATCAAGGGCATCCCAATCACTTATTTGATGGACGCCCTGTAATTGGAATTTGCAATACTTGGTCAGAACTAACACCATGTAATGGTCATTTTAGAGAGATAGCTGAGTCTGTTAAAAAAGGTGTTTATGAAGCTGGTGGTTTTCCACTAGAATTTCCTGTTTTTTCAGCAAGTGAATCTAATTTAAGACCAACAGCTATGTTGTTTAGAAATTTGGCAAGTATGGATGTTGAAGAGGCAATAAGGGGCAATCCTATAGACGGAGTCGTACTATTAATGGGTTGTGATAAAACAACACCTTCATTAATGATGGGTGCAGCAAGTGTTGACCTTCCAACAATAGGAGTTTCAGGCGGTCCAATGCTTAATGGTCATCATCAGGGGGAAACTATTGGTTCTGGAACAGGAGTTTGGAAACTTGATGCTGATTTAAACGCAGGTGTAATTACAGAAGAAGATTTTATCAATGCAGAAATTTCAATGAGCAGATCAAAAGGTAATTGTATGACAATGGGTACAGCATCAACAATGGGTTCAATGGTTGAGGCATTAGGAATGTCCCTTCCTGGAAACGCAGCAATTCCAGCAGTTGATTCAAGAAGATACGCATTAGCTCACATGTCAGGAAAAAGAATTGTTGAGATGGTTAAAGACAATATAACTATGTCAAAAATTGTAACAAAAAAATCATTTGAAAATGCAATAAAAGTTAATGGTGCAATAGGTGGTTCAACAAATGCTGTTATTCATCTAGCAGCTATTGCAGGAAGAATGGAAATAGATCTGGATTTAGAAGATTGGAATAAGTGTGGAGAGGGAATTCCGACACTTGTCAATCTTCAACCCTCTGGAAAATACTTAATGGAAGATTTTTATTATGCTGGTGGAGTTCCTGTTGTAATAAAAAGATTACTTGAAAAAAAATTATTAGAAGAAAATGCATTAACTGTAAATGGAAAAAGTATTGGTGAAAATAACAAAGATGCTAAATGTTGGAATAATGAAGTTATAAAAGAATTTGACAATCCATTAACAAAAAATGGAGGCATTAAAATTCTTAAAGGAAACATTGCTCCAAATGGTGCAATCATTAAACCATCTGCTGCATCACCAGAATTAATGAAACATACTGGAAAAGCAGTTGTCTTTGAAAGTGTAGAAGAATTTCATGAAAAAATTGATGATCCAAATTTAGAAGTAGATGAAAACTCTATATTAGTCTTGAAAAATTGTGGACCAAAAGGTTATCCTGGTATGGCAGAAGTTGGAAACATGCGTCTTCCACAAAAACTTTTAAAGAAAGGTGTTAGGGACATGATTAGGATATCTGATGCTAGAATGAGTGGAACAGCATATGGAACAGTAATCCTACATACTGCCCCTGAGGCAGCTGTAAAAGGCCCGTTAGCAGCGGTTCAAAATGGTGATCTAATAGAAATAGATGTCAATAAAGGTTCTATGAACTTAAATGTTGACGAAGAAACAATTAAAAATCGTTTAAATAATTATAATCCAATTTTACCTGAAATATCTGGAGGCTATCAAAAGATGTATATAGATCATGTTATGCAAGCTGATAAAGGCGCAGATCTTGATTTTCTAATTGGCAAAAGAGGTGCAGAAGTAAAAAGACATAGTCATTAATTTTAAAAAATTATAAAGATCAGTTGTAAAATGAATAGTAATTTTAATCCGTTATCACCTGAAGAATTAGTTTCGAGAATAAATAAAATTCCAAGAATTCGTTTAGCACAACTACCAACTGCTCTTGAATATGCTCCTAATATTTCTAAAGAGTTAAATATAAATCTCTATATAAAAAGAGATGATTGCACCGCTTTAGCTTTTGGAGGGAACAAAACAAGACATCTAGAATTTATAATGGCTAAAACTTTATCTGGAGAGTATGATTGTATTGTAACTGGAGCTGCCTCTCAATCAAATTTTTGTCGTCAAGCAGTAGCAGCTGCTAATAAATTAAACTTGGATAGTTATCTAGTTTTGATGCATGGAGTTAAAGGTAAATTAATGCAAGGTAACTTTTTGTTATATAACATCCTAGGAGCAAATGTTGATGTAGTTGATGGAGAAAATTTAGAGGATATTCCAAAACATTTAGACAAAAAATATGACGAACTAATAAAAGAAGGCCGAAAACCTCTATTAATCTACGGTGGTTTTGGAGAAGAAGATACCACTCTTGCAGGTATTAGTTATGCAAATACTATGGCTGAAATTGATAAACAAATGAAAAATCAAAATTTTATTGCAGATCATTTATTTGTAACAGCAGCCAACATGACACAAGCTGGTTGTGAACTTGGTGCAAGAGTACTTAATTGGTCTACTAGAATACAGGGTATATCTCCTGTTTATTGGGATATGAATATTAAAGAGGACATTGCCAGAATATGTAATCAGGGAGCAAAAATGCTCGATCTGAATTTAGAGTTTAATTCAAATATGATTAATCACGACAACAATTACGTAGGTGAAAAATATGGTGTACCAACAAAAGATGGAATTGCGGCTATGAATCTTTTAGCAAAAAAAGAAGGACTATTTTTAGATCCTGTTTATACCTCTAAAGGATTTGCTGCATTAATTGACTATGTAAAAAAAGGGATTATCAAAAAGGGAGAAAACGTAATTTTCATTTTAACTGGAGGCAGTCCTGCAGTTTTTGCATACAATGAAGAACTTTCAAAAAAAATTTAAAATGATTAAAGGTATTATACCTATGACATATTGTTTCTTTAATAGAAACAATACAATAGATATTAAATTAATGATCGATCAAATATCACTAATAAAACAATTAGGATCTAATGGTATTGCTTGTCTTGGTCTTGCTACAGAAGTTAATAAATTGGAATTTTCAGAAAAAAAAAAAATAATTGAACTTGTTTCTGATATTACAAATAATTCTATACCTGTAGTTGTTACTATATCTGGAAAAAATATTAATGAATATAAAAAATTAATAGGTGTAGCACAATATAATAATGCTAATTGGATTGTTCTTCAACCTTTATTAAATAAAAAGACTACAGATAAAGATTGTTATGATTTTTTTGATAAGATAATTAATTTTGTAGATAAAAAAACTTTAGTTGGAATTCAGAATGCTAAAGAATATATTGGCGTTGGTTTAGAGTCACATCAAATATTAAAACTTTATAAAAAATTTTCTAATTTTAGAGCTATCAAAGGTGAAGCTGCTGCAGTACTAATACAAAATGAGATTACTAGGTATCCTAAAAATTTAGGTGTTTTTAATGGTAGAGGAGGACAGGAAATAATTGATAATTTTTTAGCAGGTTGTAAAGGTATAATACCTTCATTAGAGGGTACTGATATATTTATAAAAATCTACAAACTACTAGAACAAAAAAAAATCAGTGAAGCTAGAAAGGTTTACAAAAAAATACTTCCCTCCATTGTGTTTTCAATGCAATCTATCGATTCTTTAACTTGTTATGGAAAAAGAATATGCGCATACAGAATGGGTGTAAAAAAAATTTATGACAGAAGTCCTAGTTTAAGTCCAACTAAATTCGGTACTGATTTAGCAAAACAATTTGCTGATGATCTAGGAAAATTTTGATTTATTAAAGTTCAATATCAAAGTCTTTAAGATATTTTTGTGATAATTCTATACCGAGACCTGGTTTTTTATCATCTAGTTCAATAAATCCATTTTTAGCTTGTGGTTCTCCATCAAAAATATACCAAAACAATTCATTACCTATTTCTACTGGCCAAAACGGAAAGTATTCAACTATAGGAGCATTAATACTACTCATCGATATATGAAAATTGTGCACTTGTCCTGCATGAGGAATAACTGGAATTTGAAATGCCTCTGCTAAAGCGCAAATCTTGTGTGCTTGTGTGATTCCTCCAACCCTATTTGTATCAAATTGAACTACATCTACTGCTTTTTTCTCTAAAAGTTGTCTAAATCCAAAAAGAGTATACTCATGCTCACCTCCAGATATAGGTGTTCTGCAGGAAGCTTTTAAATCGGCATATCCATCAATATCATCAGCTATTACAGGCTCTTCTAACCATCTTAAGTTTTCATTATCAATTAATCGCATCATTCTTTTTGCATATTCAAATGTCCAGCCCATATAAACATCAGCCATCAAATCAACATTATCACCAACTACTGATCTAACTGTTTTAATTAATTCAATATTTTTGTTCATTCCTTCAGCACCATCTTTTGGTCCCCAACCAAAACGCAGTTTCATAGCTTTGAATCCTTGATCTAAATAATCTTGCGCTTCTTTTGCTAATGTATCAAGAGGTTGGCTATACAATTTACTGGCATAGCAAGGTAATTTTTCTTTTGTTTTACCACCAAGCAGTCTGTAGACTGGTTGTTTAGTTGTTTTTCCTAGTGCATCCCATATAGCTATATCTACTGCACTAATTGCTGTCATCCCCACACCTTTTCTTCCCCAAGCTAAAGTTTGTCTATACATCTTTTGCCAAATGTGTTCATAATCCCAAACACTTTCACCAATTATTGCAGGTTTTAAGTAATTATCTACTACAGATTTACAAGGTTTTGGTGAAAGAGCTGCATTACCAAGACCAATATGTCCATCCTCAGTTTCAACTTCTACTACCAACCAACTTAAAAATTTGAAAGTTGACATTCCATCTGCACTTATATTTTCTTTATTAAGTAAGTCTGCTGCACTAGTGCAAAAATTATCATGTATTGCTTGAATAGGACCTTTCCAAGTATAAAGTTTTGCTCTTACATCTTTAATTTTTGAGGACATAATTAAATTCTATAATATTTTTCAGCGTTTGATGAAAATAACATTGTTTTTTCATTTTCGGAATAATCTTTTGTAATTGTTTTAAAAGAGTTCCAATAATTATCGAAAGTATTAAAAATTTTATCAACTGGAAAGTTTGATGCAAACATACATCTTTCAATTCCAAATATTTCTATAGTTTTCTCAACAAAAATTTTTGTACTATCGATTGTCCAGCTTGGGTTAAACATTCCAAGACCAGAAATTTTTGCCACCATATTTTCACAGTTTGCAATCTTTTTCATATTAGCTTCCCAATATTGAATGTACTCTTCAGATTGATAGCATGGTTCACCAGTATGATTTAATATAAATAAGATATCAGCATTATTTTTTGCTAAATTAAAAGAGTCATCCATCTGGTGAGGATAAACTTGGATATCAAATGATAAATTTCTGTTTTTCATATTTTTGAAATTTTCTAACCATTTTGTATTTTTCATATAATCTTCTGGTGCGTGTGAATATTTTGGTTCATCTGAATTAAATGATAAAATCTGTCTAATACCACGTGTATTATTAAATTCTTGATGTTGATCTAGAATATCAGCTACATTAGATTTTGAGAAATCTGCAAATGCAACAATAGCATTTGGTAATTTTGCATTATGATTATCCGCAAGTCTTTGTAGCCATTCTGTTTCATTAACAGGACTATCATCATCGTGTTCAGCTTGTACATGAACAGATTTAATTAAATTTTGGTTTTTCGCATCATTTAAATAATCATCTAATAAATAACTTTTTCTTATAGCTCCATAATCACCAAAAAATGCTTCTCCTTCAGATACCATTAACCATGAATATTTAGTTTTTTCATTCTCTAAATCCCATAGATGGTGATGAGCGTCTACTATTGGAATATTATCCATTGTTTCACTTATAAGTCTGAAGAGCAATATTTCTATTGCTCTTCAAATCATTAATTTAGAAGTTAAAATTATCGATATTGTCAGGAACAAAATCAAGCATTGGCGCTGCATAAATTAAATTATTTGCATTTATTACAACATCACCTTGATCTGGAACACTGATTGTCATACCTTCTGATAATTTCATACCATTTTCAACCATTTGTACAGATAGATAACCTGCGATTTCTCCTTCAACAGATGGATCCCATAATTGGAATGCTTTTACACAACCGCTTTTTAGGAATGGTCTCATTTGATTTGGAGTTCCAAGTCCAGTAACTTGAACCTGATCACACTTGCCAGCAGATTCTACAACTTGTGCAGCAGCCGCAACACCAACTGTAGTTGGTGAAATAATTCCTCTTAAGTCTGGATATTTAGCAAGAAGAGCTTCAGCTTCAGTAGTACTTTTTTGTGGATCATCATCACCATATACAACACCTAAATATTCCATATCAGAGAACATACCTTTACCAATGATATTTTCCTCCATATCTTTAATCCATGTGTTTTGATCAGGCGCATCAGTTGTTGCACTTAAAATTGCAAATTGACCTTTGTGATCAATTAATTGACCCATTAATGTCATTTGTGCAGTACCTACTGTAGAGAAATCAACTGGCATAATAGCTAAATCTCTGTGAGCTTCACTGCCAGGTATATCTCCATTTACTACCATAATAATAATACCTTTTTTTCTTGCTTGATCAAAAACAGTATTAAGAGCATCATTTGAGTTTGGCGAAATTGCAATAACGTCAACGCCTCTTTGTATTTCAGCTTTTATAAATGGTAATTGAGAAGTAGCATCCGCTGTAGCTGGAGCTACTGTTGAAAAATTATAACCATATTTTTCTGCCCCAATTTCAAATCCTTTAATAATTGAATCAAAATATGGGTTACCAGTATTTTTTGGAATGTATACAACTTCAGTTTTTGCAAAAACACCAGTTGTTAGTAACAAACCAAGAATACTAACAGAAATAATCTTGAATAGTTTATTCATTATTCCTCCTATTGAAATGTTAATAACATTTTGAATAAAATCTAATTTTTATCAAGAATAATTTGAAATTTTCACTTATTATTCTAAAAAAACTATCATAGAAGTATAAATTAAACAAAAATATGCAACTTAAGACTAATAATATCGGGAAAACCTTCAGTGGTGTTAATGTTTTGAGAAATGTAGACTTTGACTTAAAACCGGGCGAAGTTCACGCTCTTGTTGGGGAAAACGGTGCCGGTAAATCTACATTCGTTAAAATATTAAGTGGTGTTTATACACCAACCGAGGGAAAAATATTTCTTGATGAAAAACAAGTAAATATTACATCACCAATAGTAGCTCAAAAAAATGGTGTTTCATTAATTCATCAAGAGCCACAATCTTTTTCGCACCTGTCTGTTGCAGAAAATATATTCATGGGACACATGGAAGGTAACAATTTTTCTAGAGTAAAATGGCAAGACATTAATAATAAATCAAATGAAATATTAGAATCTATTGGATTAAAAATTGATCCAAAAATAATTATGGAAGGTTTATCTATTGCTGATCAACAAATGATAGAAATAGCTGGAGCACTCTCTAAAAATTCAAAAGTATTAATTATGGATGAACCTACATCACCATTAACACCAAATGAAGTTGGTAAATTATTTGATATTGTAAATAAGCTTAAATCTAATGGAATGGCGATTATATTTATTAGTCATCGTTTAGAAGAAATTAGACAAATATCTGATAGAGTAACGATATTTCGAGATGGTGAT
>CABYRH010000009.1 GCA_902521315.1 uncultured Alphaproteobacteria bacterium
ATTTATCTTCATTTATATCATAAGTATGAAAGATATTTCCATCATCAAAATACACTAAAAAATTTTTATAAAAGTGTATTTGATCACTTAGATTATTTAATGATGTGTTGAGTTCAATATTGTCAAAATCTAAACTATGTTCCTCAAATAAATATGTATCTAATGAATTAAATTCACTATTAGGAAGTATAAAAAAAACAATGTTGTAATAATTTACAATTTTTCCACCAGATGATTGAATTATATTGCTTGATTTAAAATCTTTTTCAAAAATTATATCTCCATTTAAGATTGACAAAAAAACTATTTTTTCTGGATATAATATTATTAGATAGTCATCATATATTTTGATTGGTGTATTTAAAAAATCTTTATTTTTAAATATCCAAATAACTTTCCCTAATTTATTAATTCTGACAACTTCTCCTGATATAAATGCAATAATAAAATCATTCTTGTAAAGTGAAAAGGATACAGGTACTTTTTTTTCTTTATCTAAATCAATATTAATTTTTTCAATTAACTTTCCTGAATTCAAATCAAACTTTAGGAGATCCCCTTCTTTATTTATAGAGTAAATATTTTGATCAAGGTATATAATATTTATTGTATTATTGTTATTGTATTTGGCTTCATAGTTATTAATTTTAATTACAGCCATATCTTTATCTAAAAAATTATAATCAGATGCGTTATATGTATAATTATCAATTACATTATCTTCATACCGTTCAAAAAAACTAAGATCTAAAGAATCTTCTGTCTCTAATTGAAAATTATAATCATCAGAGTCTATATTTTCATTATTTATTAATGATGAAATGGTATCCTGACATGAAATAATAAATATGAACGATAAATATAGCGATATTTTACTTATAAAGCTGAAACTCATGAATCTTTTTCACTCTTTCTTTTATAGAGGCAGAAACTAAACTTGAATTAAATATTTCATTATATTTATCCAAAACTATTGAATTATTATAATATTGAGATTTATTTAAATCAATTTCTGTGACAATTAATAAATATTCTAATTCTTTTTTAATTGAAAAATAACCATCAAACTCATCACTAATGTTATTTATGTAAATTGTTATATCATTTAAATACTTATTAGTATTCTCTTCATATGATGCATTAATCATTGTATATGAGGCATTTGCAGCAATAGAAGTTTTATAAAGATCGTCTAAGTTTGATGAAGCAAGTAATTCTTTATACAATTCATTAGAGTAACTAAAGTTTTTATTTTTATTATTTTGCTGAATTAACTTTAATTTTGATAAAATGGAAAAAATATTATCATCTTCAATTAGATTTTTTAAGTTACTTAAATCATTTTGATCATCTTGGATAATATCAAAAAAACTTATACTAGATTTTTTAATATCTTGAATTTTAAAATAATTGTATGTTTGGAATCCAATAAATATAATTAACAAAATTACTAATGAAATTATTATTTGTAAGTAGTTAGTAAAAATAAAATTTTGTATTTTTTTAAATAAGCTATTATTTTTATTTTCTTCACTCATACTATTTCCACTTTATTGAACAACCAATACTATTCATTTGATTAGTTGGACCTACTCCCTCGTTTTTGATTTTAATCATTGCATTAAAAAGATCTCTTTCAATATTTGAATTTTGATTTGCATTCATTACACCTGAGTCAATTCTGCCTCTATATTTTAATTTGAGATCTTTATCAAAACCAAAAAAATCTGGTGTACAAACAGCATTATAATTTTTTGCCACTTCCTGTGTTTCATCATAAAGATATGGAAAATTAAATTTGTATTTATCAGAGAAAATTTTCATATTATCAAATGAATCATCTGGATAGTTAATTACATCATTTGACATAATGGCAATTGTATTAATTGAGTGTTTTAATAACTCATCAGCATCTTTTTTTAATCTACTTGCTATTGCTTTAACATATGGGCAATGATTACACATAAAAACAATAACAGTGCCATTTAATCCTTTTGCATTATCTAAGGAAACCATCTCATCATCTATATTTTTAAGATTAAATGATGGTGCTAATACATCTAAATTATCATTTGGAGCATTTACAGGCATAAATTTTTGTTATATTCTTAAATTATGGGCTTAGTAACATCTAGTGCTTCAACTAACAATCACAATCTCTACTTTTCCAAAGATGAGCTAGCCAAAATCCTAAATCTTTATTCTAAAGGAGTTTCTAATGGAGAATGGAAAGATTATGCTATTGATTTTAATAAAAATAATGCATTTTTTTATATATTCAAACATAGTCTAGCGGCTCCAGAATGCGTACTAAATAAATCACTAGAAAGAAAAAAAAGGAAAATTTTTTATAATTTAAAATCAAAAAATCAAAACAAGAAATTTGAAAGTTTAGACGCACTGATATCATCTTTAAATCGAAACATTTTTAAGTTAGTAAATTAAATATTAATGATTTGATTTAACATTTTGTATTATTAAACTGTATCTTTCTTCACTTTATTTTCTAATGGCCCAACCAGCAAAAATATTTTCAAGATAAACTACAATGTAATATAAAAATATTCCCATAACAGCCAATGTGATCAATACTGCAAACATTAACGGATAATCTGCACTAATTTTTCCACTATCAAACAAATGTCCTAATCCTTTTCCGTGGGGTTCAATAATCTCCATCAAATTAGTTCCAATAAAAGCGAGTGTTGTTGATACTTTTAATGCTCCAAAAAATTCTGGTAATGTTTTTGGTAAAGCAATTTTATAAAAAATCTCAAATTTATTAGCACCTAAAGATAAAAGTATGTCTTCATATTCTCTTTCCAAAGTTGATAATCCAATTGAAATTGAAACACAGATGGGGAAAAATGAAATAAGAATTACAATTATAATTGTATTCATATTGTGCATACCGACAAATATTAATGCAATTACTGGAACTACTGTTGCTTTAGGAATAGCATTAAAACCAACAAGAATAGGATATAAGCCTATTCTAATAGTTTTTGAAAACCCCATCAAAATACCTAAACTTAATCCTACCAAAACAGACAATATTAATCCCACAACAGTTCTCCAAAAAGTTTCCCAACCGTAGATTAAAAAAAGATGTTTAAACTTCCAAAATGCTGGCCATAAATCTGAAGGGGAAGCCATTTTATAATTTGGCCAATTATTATACCAAACCAACAATTCCCATAACAAACAAAAAATTATAAGGCTAAATAAAGGTATAATAAAATTATTAATTCTAATCATTTTTATTCTGAGCTATTTCGATTTGATTTCTAAGTGTTGCAAGTAATTGTGAAACTTCTGATGAGTATAAATCAGAAATTTTTTTTTCTTCATTAAAATTAGTTTTGACGTCGTATTGTAATGAAGCTGGTCTTCCAGATAAAACAATTACTTGATCAGCTAAATAAACAGCTTCTCTTAAATCATGAGTTATTAAAATACATGTGAAGTCTCTTTCTTTTTTTAATTTGTGCATAACATCCCACAAATCTTCTTTTGTAAATGCATCTAGAGCTGCAAAAGGCTCATCTAAAATTAAGACCTCTGGACTATGAACTAAAGATCTACAAAGTGAAACTCTTTGTTTCATCCCACCAGATAATTCAGATGGTAAATTATTTTCAAATTCTTCTAATCCCACTAACTTAAGCAGATCTAATGCATTCGATCTCTTTTGATTATAAGTCATATTTTTTGATACTATCTCAAGTGGAAGAATTATATTTTTAATTACATTTCTCCATTCTAACAAAACTGGATTTTGAAATGCCATTCCTACAGTAGAAAGTGGGGATGTAATTTTTTTATTTGAAATAAAAATACTACCTTGAGTTGGTTTAATTAATCCACTGACTAATCTAGTTATTGTAGATTTTCCACAACCTGAAGGTCCAACTATAGCAGTAAAACCTTTTCTTTTAATTGATAGGGAAAGATCCTTTAAAACAGGAAGCATACCTTGTTTAGTTTCATATTGATGAGAAACCTTTTCAATATTGATATGCATAAGTTATGATTAGTATATGGGGTAGAAATAGTCTACCCCATAAAAAAATATTAAGGTAAATATTTATCGGTAAAAAATGATGAAATCTCTGGATCAGATGTGAATTCGTATGTTTCTGCTAACTGTCCTAAAGCTTTTTCCATTCTTGCAATGTCAATATTACCCATACCGTTTTCTTTTACGTAATCAGTATTAACATTTCCTTCTATTGCTAGTATCAATCTTCTTGTTTCTAAAGCTAAATCAGCAGCTGGATTTCGCTCAATCATGCTCTTCACGGCTTCTTCAGGATTTTTCATAGCATCAGTCCATCCTTTAGATACAGCTTTTAAAAAACCTTTAACTATTTCAGGATTTGCATCCGCATAATCAGTGTTAACTATTATGGCATTACCATATAATTCTAATCCATAGTTTGCCATCAACATTATTGATATATCATCCTCAGGAACACCAAGACGAACTAAATTTAAAAACATTGAAAATGAAAACCCTGTTATAGCATCAACGTTTTTTTCAGCTAACATCGGTTCTCTTGTTGGGAAACCTACTGGCTCCACTGTTATATTATCAACATTAATATTATTTGCAGAAGCAAATGGTGGGAATTGTGCCCATGCACCATCAGGTGGTGGCGCACCAAGAATTTTTCCCTCTAAATCAGATGGAGTTGTAACACCAAGACTTTTTCTTCCAGCAATTGCAAATGGAGGTTTATCATAAACCATCATAACTGCCATAACTGGCGCTCCAGGATTTTGATCTAAGAATTTGATTAAACTGTTTATATCTGCAAAGCCAATAGGAAAAGCTCCTGTTGCAACCTTTGGAATTGCATCTAAGGATCCTTTACCCGCAGATATTTCAACTTCTAAATTTTCTTCACCAAAATGTCCCTTATCTATTGCATAGAAATAAGGTGCACTTGGTCCTTCAAATTTCCAATCTAAAGCAAAAGATATTTTAGTATTTGCAAAACTATTGAAAGATAAGAGAACTGAAGTAATAAATATTAAAAATATTTTCATTTGATTATACCTCCTAATTTAAATCTGAGGTTAGTTTAAATGTGTTTTTTTAATAATACGATAAAGGCAATTTAGTAATTCTTTAAATGCATACATAAATCTTAAATTAAAAATATAACAAAATCAATTATTTATATTATTCCCACTCAATGGTTCCAGGAGGTTTAGATGTAAAGTCATATAATACTCTGTTAATACCTTTAACATTATTAATTATACGAGATGATATTTCTTTTAATTGATTATTTGTAAACATATAAAAATCTGCTGTCATTCCATCCACTGAAGTAATAGCTCTAAGTGAAACAGAGTAATTGTATGTTCTTTCATCCCCCATAACACCTACTGATTTTACTGGTAAAAGAACAACAAAAGCTTGCCAAATTTTATTATAAAGATTTTTCTCTTTTAGATACTCTATAAAAATATGATCTGCCTCTTGAAGAATTAAGATCTTTTTTTTATCAATTACCCCAGGTATTCGGATTGCTAAACCTGGACCTGGGAAAGGATGTCTTAAAAGTAAATGTTTATCTATTTTTAATTGCCTTCCAACATTTCTTACCTCATCTTTAAATAATTCTCTTAATGGCTCCACAATTTTTAATTTCATTTTTTTTGGTAAACCCCCAACATTATGGTGACTTTTGATTTTAGCTGTTGGACCACCAAAAAATGGAATACTTTCTATAATATCTGGATAGAGAGTCCCCTGCCCTAAATAATCTACATTTGATATTTTTTTAGCTGCTTTATCAAAAACTTCTATAAATGTTTTGCCAATAATTTTTCTTTTTTTCTCTGGATCAGAAACATTTTTTAAATTTTTTAAAAAGATATTAGAAGCATTTATTTTAGTAAAGTTTTTGCCAAATTTTTTGGAAAATATTTTTGACACTTCATTAGCTTCATTTTTTCTTAGAAGACCGTGATCAACAAAAATACAATAAAGATTTTTGTTAACAGCTTTGCTTAATAAATATGCAGTAACTGTGGAATCTACACCTCCAGATAAACCACAGATTATTTTTTTATTCTTAATTTCATTTTTTAATTCTGATACTTTATTTTCAATAAATTTTTGAATTTTGAATTTATTTTTTATATTTACAATATTTAAAATAAAATTATTAATTATTTTTGAACCAAAATCTGTATGATAGACCTCAGGATGAAATTGAAGGCAATAAATTTTATTTTTATTATTTTCAATTGATGAAATAATTTTATTGTTTGATAAAGATGTTATTGAAAAAAGTTTTGGTATTTTATTGATATTATCTCCATGAGACATCCATACTTTGATTTTTCGTTTGTCTATTCCTTTAAATAAAAGTGATTTTTTCTTAATATTTATAATAGTGTGACCATACTCTCTATGCGTAGAACGTTTTACTACACCTTTCAAATTTTTGGTTACTAATTGCATACCATAGCAAATTGCTAAAACTGGTTTTTTCATCTTTAAAATTTCTTGATTTAATTTTGGGGCATTTTTGTCGAGTACTGATCTAGGTCCTCCAGATAATATAAATGCCGATGGTTTGATTTCATTTAAAATTTTTTTCGTAATTTTATTAAAAGGATAGACAAGACAAAAGACTTCTAACTCTCTTATTCTTCTCGCTATTAATTGTGTGTATTGAGATCCATAATCTACAATTAAAATAGTTTCTAATTTACTCTTCATGCAATCTAAATCCTCTTGATATTATAAATATTTCACTTGATTCTTGTCTTGATGATTTTGGCTTAAAATACTCAACTTTATCAAAAATTTTTTTAAGCATCTTTATAATTTCCTTTTCTTCCTCTCCCTTCCAAATTTTGAATATAAATGATCCTTGTTTTTTTAATATTATTTCCAATCTGTCTATAACTTCATATATTAATTGACTTATCCTGAGATGATCTGTTGATTGATGACCAGTTGTATTAGGAGCTACATCTGATAAAACCAAATCAAATTTATTTTTTAAATTAGTAAAATTAAATTTTAAAAAATCCTCTTTATAGAAAGCTATACGTTGATTATTCATTTTCATATCTAATAAATCAAAACAGGTTATATTAGTTTTTGAATTGTAATTTAAGATGACTTGAGTCCAACCACCTGGAGAAGATCCAAGCTCTAGTATTTCTCTAGAGTGTTCAATTATTTTATATTTTTGCTCAATCTCTTCTAGTTTAAACGCAGCTCGATTTATATACCCTAACTGTTTAGCTTTCTTTACAAACTGATCATTTTTTTGTCTATTAACCCAGTTTTTTGATTTCATAAAAGATAATAAAGTTAACAAAAAATTGTTTTTTAGTAACTTTAATATATATGTCATGTACGATATTTAATGAAAAGATCAATATTTATAGCCTTCATAATACTTGCCGCCGTTGTTGGATGGATTGGTTCTGGTCAATTTACAAATAATGTTGTTGCGCAAGACGATAATACAGAAACTAGTACTGAAACAGAAACATCATATTCACAAGATACAGAAAATAACGAAAATAAAGATTTTACATTTTCTGTTGAAACAAAGGTATTTACTTCCAGTTTAATTGATCAATCTATTGAATTACAAGGTCAAACTATTCATAATAAAAAAATTGATGTTAAATCTGAAACATCTGGCAACATAGATAATATTCAATTTGCAAGAGGAGATAGAGTATCTCTAAATGCTGAAATGATTACAATCTCACTAGAGGATAGAAATGAAAAGCTTTCTAGTGCAAAAAAAGATTTAGAAAGACTTAATAAAGAATTAATTTTAAATGAAAAAAACAGAGATAATCTACTTAGACAAAATGTTGAGAGAATTGAATTGTATGAAATTGAATATGCATCTGCAAAACAACTTATTGATAAAGGTTTAAGTTCAAAATCAAAATTAAGTTTAGCATCTTTTAATCTTGCCAATGCGCAAGCGGATAGAGAAGATATTAAAATAAAATTTGAATCTACCTTAGCAAACCTTGAAGCTCAAATTTCAAATGTAAAATCAATTTTAAAGAACATAAAACTAGATATAGAAAAAACTACTATCAAGGCACCATTTGATGGAATTATTTCAGAAAAGATGGTTGAGGAAACTGAATTTATCTCAATTGGAACTCCCCTATTTACTATAATTGATTTAGACCCTATCAAGATTGAAGGTTATTTATCTGAATTTGATGTAAATAAAGTGAGTGTTGGTACTAAAGCTTTAATTGAAGATAGTAATGGTATTAAAAAAAATGGAATAATATCTTTTATTTCTCCATCAGCCGAAACTAGTACTAGAACATTCGAAATTACGATTGAAGCTGATAACAAAGATCTCTCTTATAAAAGTGGAATAACAACTAAAATTATTATCAAAGGTTCAGAACTTAAAGCTCACAAAATACCACCTTCTATATTAACTTTATTAGACGATGGGACCGTAGGTGTTAAAGCTGTAGATAATGATAATAAGGTTACATTCTATCCAACCAAAACAATTAAGGATACAATAGACGGCATGTGGGTTTCTGGATTACCCGAGAAAGTAAATTTAATTGTAAGTGGTCAAGAATATATAAGTATTGGCGAAACAATAAACTAATCTAAATGAAAATAAATATTATAGACTATGCAATTAGCCATTCCCGAGTTTTCATGGGAATACTTATTTTTATAATTTTTTCAGGCGCATCTACTTATATCACAATGCCTAAAGAATCATCTCCTGATGTAAGCATACCAATAGTTTATATTTCACTAAGTCAAAATGGTATTTCTGCACAAGACTCTGAAAGGCTTTTAGTTAAACCAATTGAAGATGAAGTTAAAACTGTTGAAGGAGTAAGAGAAGTAAGATCAACAGCTTATTCAGGCGGAGGTAATGTTTTATTAGAATTTGATGCTGGTTTTGACTCTGATCAAGCTATGGTTGATATTAGGGATAAAGTTGATAGAGCTAAGGGTGATCTACCTAGTGAAGCAGATGAACCAACAGTTAACGAAGTAAATATAAGTACGTTTCCTATCCTTTCTATTTCTTTAAGTGGAGATGTGCCTAATAGAACACTTCAAGATTTAGCTGATATTTTGCAAGATGATATAGAAACAATACCTAGTGTTTTAGAAGCTAAAATAGGCGGTAAAAGAAATGAACAAGTTGACATACTAATTAATCCAACTGCAGTTGATAGCTATGGTATCAATCTTGAGAGTCTTATTAATATTGTTAGAGAAAATAATAAAATGGTATCTGCTGGTGGTCAAGACACTGGTGACGGAAGTTTTGATATTAAAGTTCCAGGTTTATACGAAACTATTGAAGATGTATTAAATACTCCTGTTAAAACTAACGGAGATTCAGTTATTACTTTCAGAGATATTGCTGAAGTTAAAAGAACATTTGAAGATAGGCAATCTTATGCAAATGTGAATGGATCTAATTCAATAACTATTGATGTTTCTAAAAGAATTGGTGAAAATATAATCAATACTATTGAAGAAGTAAAAAAAATAACTGCAATTACTGCTAAAAGTTTTCCTGAAAATGTTGAAATTTCTTTTGGAAATGATCAATCAAAAGGCATTAAAACTATGTTAAATAGTCTGCAAAATAACGTCATAGCAGCTATAATCCTTGTTTTAATTATTATTTTAGGAGCATTAGGTGTTAGATCTGGTTTATTAGTTGGTGTATCTATTCCAGGATCATTTTTATCAGGTTTATTAGCTCTGTCTGTAATGGGATTTACTATTAATATTGTTGTATTATTTGCTCTAATTTTATCTGTAGGACTATTAGTCGATGGAGCAATTGTTGTCGTTGAATATGCAGATAGAAAAATGAAAGAAGGACTTGGTGTAAAAGATGCTTTCGCAAATGCATCAAAAAAAATGTCACTACCAATTATATCGTCGACTGCAACTACCCTAGCAGCCTTTCTACCTTTAATATTCTGGCCTGGTATAGCTGGTGAATTTATGAAATATTTACCAATAACACTTATATGCGTTCTTATATCTTCTTTGTTTATGGCATTACTGTTTGTCCCAGTTTTAGGATCTATTTTAAATACTGTTTCAAGGATACTTCTCCAATTTATTGTACCATTACTAATATCATTAATTTTTTACAATCTATTATCTTATGGATTTGGATTATTAAATCTTGAAAGTTTTAGTTTATTTATAACAATTGGAAAATATTTACTGAGCTTCGCTTTATTTATATTTGTATTTATAAGAATTATACCAAGAGTTTATAAAATTTCAGAAAATGTAAATTCTACAGATAAATTAGTTTCTAAAAATGCAAAAATCTTATCTTCAGAATCAAATGAACCTGTTTTAAACGTAACTGGTTTTGTTGGATTTTATGCAAAAGTATTAAACTTCTTATTATTTCATCCTTTAAAGGTGATGATTAGTGCTTTAGTAATATTAGTTGCTGTAAACTACACCTATACTAAAGTTGGAGAAGGTGTAGAATTTTTCCCAGATGTTGAGCCAGATCTTGCAAAAATCGTAGTTTTTGCAAGAGGTAATCTCTCAGTTGAAGAAAAAAAAGATTATGTATCAAGAGTCGAAAATATTATTTTAAAGCTTCAATCGGAAAGACAAGAATTTAAAAATATTTATTCTTTAAGTGGCAATGTAAGTGAACAATCAGAGGCATCAGAAGATTTTATTGGATCAATAAGTTTAGAATATACGGATTGGGATAAAAGAAGAAAATCAAAAGTAATTCTTGCAGAAATTTTGGAAGCAACAAAAAGCATCAATGGGATTAAAGTAGAGTCAAGAGAACAACAAGGTGGTCCTGGTGAAGGTAAACCAATTAACATTAAATTAACCAGTGATAACAAACAACTTTTAATTGCTGAAGGAATTAAGCTTAAAAAATTTATGGATAGTTATCCAAAGTTAATGAATGTTGAAGATAATTTACCAGCACCTGGGATTGAATGGGAAATTAATGTAGATAGAAAACAAGCATCTAAATTTGGAGCTAACATTACATCAATTGGTAATGTGATTAAACTTGCAACAAACGGTCTTAAACTTGGCGAATATAGACCTGATGATAGTAATGAAAGTATACCACTTTATCTGCGTTATCCAAACGAAGGAAGAACATTAGATAGAATTGATAACTTAAGAGTAACTACTTCAAATGGTTTAGTTCCAATATCCAATTTTGTGGAAATTGTTCCAAATAGTAGAACAGGAAATATAATTAGAGTAGACTCAAAAAATGCTATTAATATTCAGGCAGATGTAGAGCCTGGAACTTATCCTGATGGAAAAGTAAAAGAACTTGAGTACGTATTAGGAATTTCAGATACTGCTCCGTCTTGGAGAGGAAGAACTTTAGATTTACCTCGTTATGAATTAGATAACAAAGTAAGGGCTGAACTTATTGGAGAAAATGAAGATCAAAAAGAAGCTCAAGAATTTTTAACAGGAGCTTTTGGTGTAGCTTTATTTTTAATGCTAATGATACTTCTATTGCAGTTTAATAGTTTTTATAGTGCATTCTTAATTCTTTTTGCAGTAGTAATGTCCACAGCTGGTGTTTTTATAGGTCTAATGGTAACAGCACAGCCATTTGGTATTGTTATGTCAGGAGTTGGAGTAATTGCTCTTGCTGGAATAGTTGTAAATAATAATATTATATTGATTGATACATTTGATTTTTTAAAGACTAAAACATCTAGTATAAGAGAAGCCATTATCAAAACAGGGGCACAGAGACTGAGACCAGTTTTACTTACAACTACTACAACAGTACTAGGATTATTACCAATGGTTACAATGACAAATGTTGACTTCATATCTAGAGAAATAACCAGAGGTTCGCCAGATACCCAGTGGTGGGTTCAATTATCAACAGCTATAGTATTTGGACTACTTTTTGCGACATTTCTCACATTAGTTGTAACACCATCAGCATTAATGTTTAGAGAAAACATTAAGAATTGGTATAAGAATAAAATTTCTAGTTAAATTTTTTCTAATAAACATTAAATTCATGACTATTAAATCTATTACTGTCTATTGCTCATCTTCTGATAAATTAAGTAATAAATATTATCAAGATGCAGAAGAAATTAGCAAATTAATATCATCATTTAAAATAAATATTGTCTACGGTGGGGCAAAAGTTGGTATTATGGGTGTGGTTGCTAAGACAGCAAAAAAATATAAAAATATAGTTACGGGAGTTATTCCAAATTTTTTATCCGAGAAAGAAATAATTTTTGAAAATATAGATGAGTTAAAAATAGTGGATAATATGTCTGAAAGAAAAAAGTTACTCTTTGAGTTAGGTGATGCGTATTTAGCATTACCAGGAGGAACAGGTACTTTAGAAGAAATAGTAGAAGTTGTATCTTGGAAGGTAATGGGGATTCATAATAAGCCAATAATATTTTTTAATAAAAATAATTTCTGGGATAATTTGTTTCAACAATTTAAATTTTTTGAAAATGAAAAATTTTCAAATAAAAATTTACAAAACAGTTTTCACATTATAGATACGGTTGATCAATTAAAAAAAATATTAATTAAATGGCAAAAATAAAAGTTAAAAACCCTGTAGTTGAAATGGATGGAGATGAAATGACCAGAATTATCTGGAAGTACATCAAAGAACAATTAATTTTGCCCTATCTTGATATAGATATCAAATATTTTGATCTTGGAGTGATTAAAAGAGATGAAACAAATGATCAAATCACAATAGATGCTGCTGAAGCAGTAAAAAAATATGGTGTAGGAATAAAATGTGCAACAATTACTCCTGATGAAAATCGAGTTGAGGAATTCAAATTAAAAAAAATGTGGCGTTCTCCAAATGGAACAATAAGAAATATACTTGGAGGAACTATATTTAGACAGCCAATAATATGCAACAATGTTCCAAGAATAATCACAAACTGGAACCATCCAATTGTAGTTGCTAGACATGCCTTTGGTGATCAATATAGAGCGACTGACACATTAATTAATAAACCAGGGACACTTAAAATGGTTTTTGAACCTAAAGATGGATCTGAAGGATTTACAAAAGATGTATATGAATTTGAAAAACCTGGTGTAGCCCTATCAATGTATAATTTAGATAATTCAATTAAAGACTTTGCTAGAGCTTGTTTTAATTATGGACTTAACCTTGGTTGGCCAGTTTACCTTTCTACTAAAAATACTATTTTAAAAGTCTACGATGGAAGATTTAAAGATTTATTTCAGGATGTATTTGATACTGAATTTAAAAATAAGTTTAAAGAAAAAGACATAGTTTATGAGCATAGATTAATCGATGATATGGTGGCCTCAGCTTTAAAATGGGAAGGTAATTTTATTTGGGCTTGTAAAAATTATGATGGAGATGTTCAATCAGATTCTGTTGCTCAAGGATTTGGATCACTAGGTTTAATGACAAGTGTGTTAATGACCCCAGATGGTAAAACAGTAGAAGCTGAAGCAGCACATGGAACTGTTACTAGACATTATAGAAATCATCAGAAAGGTATAGAAACTTCAACTAATCCTATTGCATCAATCTTTGCTTGGACAAGAGGTTTAAGTTTTAGAGGAGAATTTGATGGTAATAATGAATTAATAAATTTTGCTAAAAAATTAGAAGAAACGTGTATCAAAACTGTAGAAAGTGGTGAAATGACAAAAGATCTAGCAATATTAATTAACAAAGATCAGAAATGGTTAAACACTCAAGATTTTTTAAGCGCAATAAAAAACAATTTTAAAATTAACTAATAGAGTTTAATTTATCTTCTACGTATTTTATACTTTCATTAATTTTACTAACATCTGATCCTCCTCCTTGAGCAAGATCTTTTCTACCTCCCCCACCCTTGCCACCTAGAATAATCGAAATTTCTCTTATTTCTTTTGAAGCATCAAAAAGGTCTGTAATATCTTCAGTAACTCCTAGTACTATAGATAGTTTGTTACCATTATTTGAAATTATTAACGAAACACTATTTTTGTTATATTGTTTTTTTTGCTCATCAATAAATGTTTTCAAAGATTTATTAGGGTAGTCTTCAGCAATCAAGTATATGAAATTTAATTCTTTGATTTTTTTTACAACAATATTATCAATATTTTTTGATATAGAAATATTTTGTTTTAATTTTTCGTGTATCTGAATTAATTCTTTAATTAACAAACCTTTGTCTTCAGATTGATTTTTAAAATTATAATCAGCATTAATTTTTTTAATTTTATTCTTTAAATCTTCAATTTGATTATCTTGGTATTTATTTTTTTCTAATAAATTTCTTTCTATTTCTTTAATATATTTATCCACTGCAACATTAGATACGGCCTCTATTCTTCTTATTCCAGACGCAACACTAGATTGATTAGTTATTTTAAATTTAGTTATTTCCCCTAATTTAACAACATGAGTTCCACCGCATAATTCTTTTGAAAAGAATGATTCATTTTCTTGACCCATTGTTACTACTCTTACTTCATCGCTATATTTTTCTCCAAACAATGCCATCGCACCTTCTTCAATAGCTTTTTTTTGATCCACAATTTTAATTTCAACAATTCCATTTTTTTGAATTTGATCATTTACAATTTCTTCAATATTCATGAGTTGATTTTTTTCAATTGGATTATTGTGACTAAAATCAAATCTAAGTTTTTCTGAATTTACAAGTGAGCCCTTCTGCGTGACATGCTTGCCCAGTATTTTTCTTAGAGCAGCATGTAATAAATGAGTTGAAGAATGATTATATTTAATAAAATCTCTATTCAATGTATTAATGCTTGCTTTAATGGTATCTTCAATTTCGCATTCACCACTAATTACTTTACCTTTGTGAAGAAAATAGTTTCCAAATATTTTTGTAGTATTCATAACTTCAAACTTAAAGCTATCATTTTCAAAAAAACCATGATCTCCCACCTGACCACCACTTTCTCCATAAAAAGGTGTTTGATTTAATATTATAATCGCTTCTTGATCTTTTTTAATTTTATCTACTGACTTACTTTCTGATATTATTGAAATTATTTTACAATCAGCTTCCATATCAGAATATCCTAAAAATTCTGTTGGATCTATTTTAGAAGTTATTTCAAACCAAATGCCTTCATCCTCGATGTCTCCTGTACCTTTCCAACTTTGTCTTGCTCTTTCCTTTTGATCTAACATTTTTTGTTCAAATGTTTTTATATCGACTTCAATATTTTTACTTTTCAAATAATCTTGTGTTAAATCTAAGGGAAATCCATAGGTGTCGTATAATTTAAATGCTACTTCTCCATTAAATATATTTGTTGAGTTAGAAATTTCCTCATCTAAAATTTTAATTCCTTTTTCAACAGTTTCCTTGAATTTAGTTTCTTCATTCATTAATGTATTAGTGATCAGATCTTTTGCTCTATCTAATTCAGGATATGAATTTTTTATTCCATCTAAAAAAATAGGGAATAGCTTATGAAAAACAGGCTCTTTATTACCTAAAGAATGAGCGTGTCGCATTCCTCTTCTCATTATTCTTCGTAAGACGTATCCTCTACCTTCATTTGAAGGCATAACTCCATCTGCAATTAAAAAAGATGAGGATTTTAAGTGATCTGCAATTACTCTATGACTAGGACTTGTTATTGAACTTTCATCGCCACATAATTTCGTTGATTCATTTATAATCGGTTGAAATAAATCTGTTGAATAATTATCATTAGAACCATCTAGAAGAGCTGTCATTCTCTCTAATCCCATTCCAGTATCAATAGAGGGTTTTGGTAGATTTATTCTTTCAGATTTAGATATCTGCTCATATTGCATAAATACTAAATTCCATATTTCTATAAATCTATCTCCATCTTCGTTTGGAGAGCCTGGAGGGCCTCCTTCGTATTTATCACCATGATCATAAAATATTTCAGAACATGGACCGCAAGGACCAGTTTCACCCATTGACCAAAAATTATCAGATGTACTAATTTTAATAATTTTATTTTCAGATAATCCAGCTATTTTTTTCCATAAATCAAAAGCTTCCTGATCATCAGAATAAACAGTTACCAATAGTCTATCTTTATTTATTGAATATTCTTTGGTAATTAGATTCCAAGCTAGTTCTATGGCCAACTCTTTAAAATAATCTCCAAAAGAGAAATTACCTAACATTTCAAAAAAAGTATGGTGTCTTGCCGTATATCCTACATTTTCTAAATCATTATGCTTACCACCTGCTCTTACACATTTCTGAGCAGTAGTCGCTCTGTTGTAATCTCTTGTCTCTTTACCTGTAAAAATATTTTTAAATTGCACCATTCCAGAATTGGCAAACATTAGAGTAGGGTCATTATCTGGTACTAGAGAGCTAGAATGAATAATCTCATGTCCATTTTTTTTAAAATAATTTAGAAATGTTGACCTAATCTGATTAGAATTCATGAAAGGGTATTATAACTTGAAAACTCTATTGTCTAAATAAAAAAGCGCCTATTTTGAAATAGGCGCTAAACAAAAATAATATTTACTATTCTTTTATTTCTTCAGCTTCTTTAGCTTCTTTTTCTTTTTCTGTATTCTCTACTTTTCCTTCCATCATAGCTTTTTCAACTATTCCAGCATTTTGTAGAATTTGATTTTCTATTTCTTTAGCTATTGTAGGATTGTCGTTAAGAAAATTTTTAACGTTTTCTCTACCTTGTCCTATTTTAGTATTTTTATATGCAAACCATGATCCTGATTTATCAATAATTTCTGCTTTGACACCTAAATCAACTAATTCACCTAATTTAGATATACCCTCTCCATACATTATATCAAATTCAACAACTTTGAATGGAGGCGCGACTTTGTTTTTAACTATCTTTACTCTAGTTTGGTTTCCAATGATTTCATCTTTATCTTTAATTGCACCAATTCTTCTAATATCCATTCTTACAGAAGAATAAAATTTTAAAGCATTGCCACCTGTAGTTGTCTCAGGACTGCCAAACATAACACCAATTTTCATTCTAAGTTGATTTATGAATACAACTAAGGTGTTTGATTGAGCGATAGAACTTGTGAGTTTTCTTAAAGCCTGACTCATCAATCTAGCTTGTAAACCAGGTAATGAATCTCCCATATCGCCTTCTAATTCAGCTCTTGGTACAAGTGCTGCAACTGAATCAATAATTAACACATCAATACCTCCAGATTTAATTAAAGAATCAGCAATTTCTAAACCCTGTTCACCTGTATCAGGCTGGGAAATTAATAATTCTTCTAAATTTACACCTAATTTCTTTGCATATGCTGGATCTAGAGCATGCTCTGCATCTATAAATGCACAATTACCACCTTGTTTTTGTGACTCTGCAACAATATGAGTAGCTAAAGTAGTTTTACCAGAACTTTCAGGTCCATAAATTTCAATAATTCTCCCCTTTGGAACTCCTCCAATACCAAGAGCTATATCAAGCCCTAATGAACCGGTAGATATTGCTTCAATATCTACGTTTGTTTTAGAGCCCAATTTCATTATTGAGCCTTTTCCATAATTTTTCTCTATTAGGCTTACAGCGGCTTCTAGAGATTTACTTCTGTTTTCTTTATCCATTGAATTTTCGTTGTTTACTACTTTTAATTTAGCTTGAGACATTACATTTCTCCATTAATTTCCTATGTTTTTATTAAGATTCTTGCAAATCATGTTTACTTGTACACGTTTTGTTCTATTTTTAAAAGTTCTATTTTTGTTCTTTTATAAAAATTAGATTAAAATATTGAAAAATATGAATTATTTATAATTAATAAAATTTCAATATTGCTTGAATAAATAAAATCATTTGATAAATCAGCAGTTTTTTAAAATTATGACTAAATTATCTAAAAATTATAAACCAACTCAGAAAGAGAAATTCATGAATGCCAAAATGAAAGAATATTTTAGGCAAAAATTAGTAAGTTGGAAAAAAGATTTACTTAAGGAGTCATCTCAAACTTTAAATAATCTTCAAAATGAGAATGAAGCAAAACCAGACATAACTGATAGAGCATCTGAAGAAATAGATAGATCTTTCGAACTTAGAACTAGAGACAGAGAAAGAAAGCTAATTAATAAAATTGATGCCGCCCTTCAAAGAATTGAAGATGGCTCATATGGTTATTGTGATGAAACAGGTGATCCAATTAGTATCAAAAGATTAGAAGCAAGACCAGTTGCAACATTGAGTTTAGAAGCTCAAGAAATGCATGAAAAAGCAGAAAAAAGAATTAGTTAATTTTTTTTAAATGTCAGATTTTTATATAGGTGATCTTACACCAGGTACTTTTGTTGTAAATGTCAGCAAAGAAAAAGAATGGGGAATTGGTCAAGTACAATCATGTATTAATAATATTGTTACAATTAATTTTGAAAATGTTGGAAAAAAAACTATTAACCCTAGAGAAGTTGAATTAAAAATAATTAATATAAATGCAACTAATTGATCAGTATTTAAGAAAAGTAAATTATCTAAGAGTATCTGTTACAGATAGATGTGATCTGAGATGTGTTTATTGTATGAAAGAAAAAATGCAATTTCTCCCACGAAAAGACATACTCACTTTAGAAGAAATTGAAAGATTATGTGACAACTTTATAGAACTGGGAGTAGAAAAAATTAGATTAACTGGGGGTGAACCTTTGGTAAGAAATGATATTATAAAATTAATTGAAAAACTTAATACCAAAAAAGAAAAAACAAATCTAAAGGAAATAACACTGACAACAAATGGTACATTATTAAAAAAATATGCCAAACTACTGAAGCTAAATGGTATTAATAGGATTAATGTTTCTCTAGATACAATTAATCCCGAAAAATATAATAAAATAACAAGATTTGGAAACATTGAAAAAGTTTTTGATGGAATTAATGAAGCACTTGATAACAACATAAAAATTAAAATTAATACTGTAGTAATTAAAGATTTTAATGAAAATGAAATTGCAGAATTAATAAATTGGACTAGTAATAAAAAAATTGATCTTACATTTATCGAAGTAATGCCAATGGAAGAAACAGATATATCAAGAGAATATCAGTTTATCTCATTATCTGATACTTTTTCAAAACTAGACAAAATATACAATTTTTCTAAAATTGATTATAGTACTGGAGGTCCAGCAAGATTTTACACTAGTGATTTAGTTTCTAATAGAATTGGTTTTATAAGTCCTTTAACAAATAATTTTTGTGCGTCTTGCAATAGAGTAAGAATATCGAGCACTGGTAAACTTTTCATGTGCCTTGGCCAAAATGACTTTGTTGATTTTAGAGAAATAATGAGAAAAGATTATAGTGATGATTATATAAAAGAAAAAATTAAGTTTGCTCTTAATATTAAACCAAAACAACATGATTTTATGATTGGAGAAAAAATTAATAAATATATGAAAAGACATATGAACGTAACAGGTGGATAATGAAATTTCATTTTTTATCATCAAACAATCCTGAGGCAAAAAATACAGAAAAAAAACTAAAAGAATTATTTGGACAAAATTCTGTGGAAGATGCAGACTACATTATTCCAATTGGAGGAGATGGATTACTTTTAAAATCACTTCATAATTTTAATAAACTAAACAAACCATTTTTTGGAATAAACTTTGGTTCAATTGGGTTTTTAATGAATAATCTTAGTAATGAAAATTTAAATGACATGATTACTAATGCTAAAAAATCTACTTTTAAACCATTAAAAATGACTGCTCAAAGTGTCAATAATGAAATCTTTGAGGCATATGCATATAATGAAGTTTCTCTTATGAGGCAGACTCATTTGGCATCAAAAATTAAAATCAAAATAAATGAGAAAGTAAAAATGGAAGAATTGATATGTGATGGAGTTTTGTTATCTACATCAGCTGGAAGTACAGCTTATAATCTATCCGCACATGGTAGTATTCTACCATTAGACTCAAATATACTTGCATTAACTCCAATAAGTGCCTTTAGACCAAGGCGATGGAGAGGTGCTCTGTTATCTGAAATTAGTAAAATTGATTTTGAAGTTTTAAATAATGATGAACGCTCATCTAGTGTAACGGCAGACAATGTTGAATTTAGAGATATTAGTAAAGTTAATATTGTTTCTTCAGATGAAAATAAATGCACTGTATTGTTCGATAGTAAACACTCTATTGAAGATAAAATTTTGAATGAGCAATTTAATTTTTAAGATCAAATTTTTTTAAAAATACAAATCTTGTTTCCATCTAAATCTCTTAAATATGCATAATAATCTTTACCATGTCTGGGCCCAGGCAATCCTTCGTCTTTTGCTCCAAGACTAATTCCAATTTTATAAAATTCATTAACAGTTTTTTTAGAATTAGCTTTAAAAGTAATCATAGTACCATTACCTATCGTTGCTTTTTTTTTATTATGAGGTCTAATCAAGTATAATTCTATTTTTTTGGGAGTTTCTTTTTTAGCATAACCATAATAACGATTATTAGATAAAACTTTTTTAATTTTTAGAGGTTTTAAAATTTTACTATAAAATGCAGATGATTTTTTTAAATTATTTGTTCCAATGGTAATAAAAGCAAACATAATTTAGAAATTGGTAGCCTCGGCCGGACTTGAACCGGCACTCCCAAAAGGGCAAGGATTTTAAGTCCTTTGTGTCTACCATTCCACCACGAGGCCTAATTTTGGATTAATATCAAACTATAGAACTTTTTCCACCATTTAATTCAATCATCTTAGTTATATCATCGACTATTGGTTGGATAGATTTCATATCCCATGATGATACAACTATGTTAACACCACCTGTTTTAGCTACAAGATTAAAATATGGGTAACTACCGATTGATGCATTTGTATAATTGTTTTGAATATTTTTTAAATTTTTTGCAATTTTACTTTCGTATAAATTAGTATTAATTGTTGTAACAAGTTTTGGGTTACCTTTTTTAATTTTTTTCATTAATTCCTCAAACATAACTTGCATTATTTCTGGGACACCAGGTAAAACATAAATATTTTTTACAATAAATCCTGGTGCAGCGGTCATTGGATTTAAAATAAGCTCTGAACCAAATGGCATTTTGGCCATCCTTTGCCTGCTTTCATTAAATTCACCTTTTGGATAATAATTTTCAAGAATTTCAAAAGCCATTTTATTTGTTTCATATTGTAAATTAAAGGCTGCAGATATACTTTCTGAAGTTATATCATCATGAGTTGGTCCAATTCCTCCAGTAGTAAAAACATAAGAGTATTTTGAGCTATATTTTAAAACATTTTCAATTATTGTTTTTTTATCATCCTGAATAACAATAACTTCTTCTAACTTAATACCAGCTTCTATTAATTTTTTTGCAATATAATTTGAGTTTGTATCTTGAGTTCTACCAGAAAGTATTTCATCGCCAATAACAATAACACCTGCAGTAAAAGAACTCATATGATTAATTGATATTTTCTATATATTATTTATTAATCGTAAGTAATTATTTTTTAAATGAGAAACAACAATATCCCAATTCATACGAAAAAAGATTTTGAAGGCATGAGAGAAGCCGGTTCTTTAGCTGCTGATGTTCTAGATTCTTTAAATGAAAAGATTGTCCCAGGTATAAATACTCAAGAAATAAATGACATATGTCATGATCAAATTATTCAAAACAAAGCAATACCAGCTCCTTTAAATTATAAAGGTTTCCCAAAATCAGTTTGTACATCTGTTAATCATGTTGTTTGCCATGGAATTCCTTCTGAAAGAAAAATTCTATCTGATGGCGATATAGTAAATGTAGATGTAACAGTTATTCTAAATGGTTGGTATGGTGATAGTTCGAGAATGTTTGTTGCAGGCAAGACAAATAAAAAAAATTATGAATTTTTAAAAACAACTTACGAATCTTTATTAATTGGTATTAGTGAAGCTAAACCTGGTAAGCATATTGGTGATATTGGAAATAAAATTCAGAAACTTGCAGAAGGAAAAGGTTATTCTGTAGTAAAAGATTTTTGTGGTCATGGAATTGGAAAGGAATTTCATACTCCACCTAGTGTTTTACATTTTGGAGAACCAGGTGAAGGACCAATGTTAGAGCCTGGAATGTTTTTAACAATTGAACCAATGATTAATTTTGGTGGATGGCAAACAAAAATACTAAATGATGGATGGACTGCTGTAACAAAAGATAAATCTTTATCTGCTCAATTCGAACATACAATTGGAATAACAGAAGAAGGAAATGAAATATTTACATTATCTAAAAATAATACAGCTTTTCCAATAAAGGATGTATAAGTAGAAAAAATGATACCTAGATATAATAGACCTAAAATTGAAAAGATTTGGTCATTAGAAAATAAATTTACAATTTGGACAGAAATTGAGTGTTTGATTGCAGAAAAACAAGCAATGCTCGGCGTTATTCCAAAAAAAGCAGCAAAAGAAATAAGAAATAAAGCAAAATTTAATATTAAAGAAATAGAAAAAATTGAAAAAGAAACAAAACATGATGTTGTTGCTTATATTAATAATGTAAGCAAATATATTGGAGATTCATCAAAATATTTTCATTTTGGTGTAACATCAAGTGATATTATTGATACTTCATTTTCTGTACAACTAAAGCAAACCTCTGAAATAATAAGAAAAAGCTTAGTAGAATGTATTCAAAGTTTAAAAATCAAATCTAAAAAATATAAAGACACATTAATGATTGGAAGGAGCCATGGTATACATGCTGAGCCTATTACTTTTGGATTAAAATTATCTTCCTTTTATTTTGAGTTTAAAAGAAATTTAGAAAGACTTGATCAAGCGATCAACGAAATATCTGTTTGTGCTATTTCTGGCCCTGTTGGAACATTTAATTCTATAGACCCACGAGTTCAAGATTATGTAGCAAAAAAACTTAAACTAAATTCTGAAGATGTATCAACTCAAGTAATTCCAAGAGATAGGCATGCGTATTTTTTCTCAGTACTAGGAATTTTAGCGTCCTCTATTGAGAGGTTTGCTGTAGAAATTCGAAATTTACAAAAAACAGAGGTGTTAGAAGTTGAAGAAAGTTTTTCTTCTAAGCAAAAGGGTTCTTCTGCAATGCCTCACAAACGTAATCCAGTATTAAGTGAGAACTTAACAGGTATCTCACGTTATATTAGAAGTGGTGTAATACCTTCACTAGAAAATGTAGTACTTTGGCACGAGAGAGATATTAGTCATTCTAGTGTTGAAAGAATTACGACTCCAGATATTACAATTGCAACTGATTTTGCACTGAGTCGTTTAAATGGCATTATAAAGAATTTAAAAGTCTATCCTAAAAATATGTTGAAAAATTTGAATATGCTTGGGGGTTTACATAGAACTCACGATATTATGTTAAAACTAATTGAAAAAGGATTGAAAAGACAACAAGCCTATAAAATTGTTCAAGAAAGTGCCATGGAAACATGGAATAATAATAAGAATTTTGCTCAAGTTTTACAAAAAAATAAAGAATTAAACAAAAAATTAAATTCAAAAGAAATCGAAAAAATCATTAAAGATGATAACGATCTAAAGAAAATAGATTGGATATTTAAAAATAAAATTAAATAGTCTTTATTTTTTTTAATATCTGAACTATTTTATAGGTATGCCAATGACTGTTGAACAAATTGAACAATTTATTAAAGAAGCTATACCAGATGCAACTGTTGAAATTGAAGATCTTAAAGGTGACGGTGATCATTACAGTGCTATAGTGACGTCAAAATCCTTTTCTGGAAAAACAAGGGTACAACAACATAAGATGGTTTATGATGCTTTTAATGGTAAAATGGGTAGTGATTTGCACGCACTTAGGCTAAAAACTGTATCGGAGTAATAATGAATAATAATGACCATGTATCTCAAAATATAGAAAATGAAATTAACTCAAATGATGTAATGCTTTTCATGAAGGGTACCCCTGTATTTCCAATGTGTGGATTTTCTGCAAGAGTAGTTGAAATATTAAATAAAGTAGGTGTTAAATTTGGAAGTGTGAATGTGTTAGAGAGTGACGAAATGAGAGAAGGTATTAAAACATATTCTAATTGGCCAACCATACCACAACTTTATGTTAAGAAAGAATTTATAGGAGGGTGTGATATTATAGCTGAAATGTTTGAAAGTGGTGAATTATTAGAGTTATTCAATACAAATGGAATAGACGTAAACCCGTCCTAGTTTGTTAAATAATAAATTTTCTAAAGGTGTAATATTTTCCTGTATTGCAGCAGTTTTTTGGGGGCTTCCACAACCTCTTTTTTTTAATGAATTAAATCACGTTGAGACTATTGAAGTTGTGGCTCATAGAGGTTTTTGGTCGTTTATTTTTCTATTTTTACTATTAATTTTAGTTTCAAACTTAAGTGATTTTATTGAAATATTTAAATCTAGAAAAAGAATATTTATTTTAACAATTACAGCTTTTCTTATTGCAGGTAACTGGGCAGGTTTTATTTATTCTGTAGGGCAAGAAAGAGTTCAGGATGCATCAATGGGTTACTTTATTACTCCAATGATCAGTATTATTTTAGGTTATTTTTTTTTAAATGAAAAAATAAATAAGCCTAAATTTGCATCTGTATGTCTTATGTTCTTAGGTATATTATTCTTATTTATTAACCTCAATAAATTTCCATTCCTAATAATTTGGATTGGAACCTCATGGGCAATATATGGATTATTAAGAAAACAAGTTAATGTTAATCCTTCAATTGGTTTATTTTATGAAACTTTCATAATATCTTTAATATCTATCCCTTATTTAGCTTATTTATTTTGGCAAAATGAAAATAGTATTTTTAGTATTGATTTGAAGACATCATTATTTTTAATTCTAACAGGAGCTGTAACAATTTTTCCATTATTTTTTTTTAATTTGGGTTTAAAATTTATTCAATTAGGTCTTGCTGGAGTTTTATTTTACTTAGCACCAACATTTCATTTTATAACTTCAGTATTTATTCTTAATGAAGAAATTTTACAAATTAAGTTAATATCATTTATAATTATTTGGATAGGAATAATAATTTATATTTATGATAGTTATAAAAAAGAAATTATCTTGAATAATACTCAATAACTAAATTAGGTTCCATAGTTACAGGATAAGGAACATCATGAATTAAAGGTGCTCTTAAAAATCGACCTTTCAATTCTTTTACATCAACTTCTAAATATTCTGGAATTTCTCTTTCTTGAGAACTAACTGATTCTACAATTAAATTAATTTCTTTACTTTTATCTCTTATTGAGATTTCATCTCCATCGCTAACACTATAAGATGGAATGTTAACTCTTTTTCCATTAACCTTTACATGACCATGATTAACTAGCTGTCTTGCAGAAAAAATTGTAGGTACAAATTTCATTCTATAAACTGTAGCATCTAATCTTCTTTCTAAAAGTTCAATTAAAATCTGACTTGTATCACCTTTAATATTGGAAGCTTTTTTGAAAATATTCCTAAATTGTCTTTCAGTTAAATCACCATAATAAAATTTAAGTTTTTGCTTAGCAAATAACTGATTTCCATAATCTGATAGTTTCTTTCTTTGACCCTGTACACCATGCTGACCAGGCTTTGAGTTTCTTCTATTAAAAGGGCTTTTAGGTCTCCCCCATAAATTCACACCTAACCTTCTATCGATTTTGTATTTAGCGTTATGTCTTTTTGTCATTAATATGAGGGGTATATAGTGATTTAAAGTACTATGTCAAATTTAATATACTTAATTTTTGGCTTATTTATTAAGTTTTTTAGTAATTCCCCATAATGTCTGCAATTCTTTCTTTGTGAGAGGGATTTTTGTGAAAATACTATAAATATTATTCTTCATACTTTCTTTTTTTTCACTTGGAGTAAAAAATTTTTTATTTTCAAGTTTCTCAATCACATGATTTAAGAATTTAGATAATTGATATTTACTAATATTATCTTTTTCAATTGAAATAGAATTAGTAATTTTTAAATTATTCAATTCAAATAATTTATGACTTAAAACAGTAACTGCATGAGAAAGATTTAATGAATTACTTTTACTACTTGTTTCAATAGTAAAAATAATATCAGATAATCTCAAATCCTCATTTGAAAGTCCTGAATTTTCAGGACCAAAAAGTATTGCTGTTTTTTTATTAACAATAATTTTTCTTTTTATGAATTTAAAATCGTTAGTAGAATTTTTTTCCAAATATCTTCTTCTATTCGTTGTGGCCACAACATAAGAAAAATTAGAAAGTGCAATTTCTAAATCATCATAAACTTTAATATTCTTAATAATTTTCGTTGCTTTTTTTGCTGCATTTATTGATTTATTGTTTAACCATTTATCTCTTGGCGAAACAATAATTAGATCTTTTAAACCAAAGTTGTGCATAACACGAGCAACCATTCCAATATTTTCAGGAAGTTGGGGTCTAACTAAAATTATGCTTGGATTTTTTGGAGTCAATTTTTATTCTTTAAATCATTTAATAGCTTAAAAGTAATGCTATCAAAAATAGCGCTATAAGATGCATCAATAATATTTGGAGATACGCCAATAGTTGTCCAATGTGTATTAGTGGAATCAGATGATTCAATTAAAACTCTTGTGATAGCGCCAGTACCTTTTTCTGATGAAAGAATCATAACTTTGTAATCAGTTAACTTTAAATCTTTGAGACTAGGATAATAATCAATTAGGGCTTTTCTTAATGCACTATCAATAGCATTTACTGGACCATTTCCAGTACCTACTGTCATCATATTTGAATCTTTAACTTTTAAAAATACCGTAGCCTCTGCTTCAGTAACAATTTCACCTTTAGCATTCCATCTTCTTTCATCTGTGACTCTAAATTTTTCTAAATTATAAAAATCCTCAAAATGACCAAGATGACGTCTTACTAATAGTTCAAAACTAGCTAAAGCAGTATCAAATGAATATCCTTCTGATTCTTTTTCCTTGATAATCTCTAAGATATTGTTGATTTCATTTTTAGGTAGATCAATATTAATCTTATTTAATTGATTTAATATATTAGATCTTCCTGCCTGATTAGAAATTACTACGTTTCTAGAATTACCAACAATTTCTGGTTTAATATGTTCATAAGTTGAAGAATTTTTTTCTATGGCAGATGCATGTAATCCACCTTTATGAGAGAAAGCATGATCTCCAACATATGGAGCATTTTTTCTTGAAGGCATGTTTAGAATATCGTTTAATGTTCTAGAAATATGAATTAAATTTTTTAACTTATCTTTTGAAATATTTGTTTTATATTTTGTTTTTAGAACCAAAGATGGAATTAAGGAAATTAAATTAGTATTTCCACATCTTTCTCCTAAACCATTAATTGTTCCCTGTATCTGTCTTGCTCCAGCATTAATAGCTGCTAATGCATTTGCAACTGCATTGTCAGTATCATTGTGGGCATGTATACCAACATTTTGACCTGGTATAACTTTTACTACTTCTGAAACAATATTGAAAATTTCATCTGGAAGAGTTCCTCCATTTGTATCACAAAGCACAACCCATCTTGCACCAGCGTCATATGCTGCTTTAATACAATTCAATGCAAACTCTTTATTTTCTTTAAAGCCATCAAAAAAATGTTCTGCATCAAAAATTGGCTCTTTGTTTTTATTCTTTATTGATTGAATACTATCACTGATCATTTTTAAATTTTCATCTTCAGATATTTCTAAAGCATTTTTTACGTGAAATGATGATGATTTACCTACAATACAAACACAACTTGCGCTTGAATTAATAAGTGCATTTAATCCTGGATCGTTATCTGCACTTCTACCTGGTCTTCTTGTCATACCAAAGGCGGTCAATTTACTTTTCGAAAATTTTGTATTTCTAGAAAAAAAATCATTATCGGTAGGATTTGCTCCTGGCCATCCACCTTCAATGTAATCTATTCCTAAATCATCAAGATGTTGGGATATATTCATTTTATCACTAACAGAAAAATTAACTCCTGTTGTTTGCTGACCATCTCTAAGTGTGGTATCGAATAAATATACTTTATCTTCCATAATTACAAGATCGCTAATAGAGTATAAATTAAAATTTACTAGATTTTTCCAAGTTTTTGCAAGATTTCGTCTCTATCAAATAATGGTAATAGATATTTTAATTCGGGTCCATGAGATTTTCCTGTCAAAATTAACCTCAAAGGCATAAATAAATCTTTTCCTTTAAGCCCAGTTTTTTTGTTAATTTTTGATGTCCAATGATCCCATGTTGTTTCATCAAAAGGATCCTCGGGTAATTCATCAACTGCCGTATTAATAAAACTATCATCAATATTTAAATCTTTAGCATTATTTATTTTTGTAATTACTTCTTCCCATTCTTTAGCTTGATTAACAAATGAAATATTATTTTTAATAAAACGCCAAAAACTCTCTTTTTGAAAATTAGATTTTATGTTTTTTAACTTATGACTAATCTCATTATAACTAAATAATTTAATAGTATTTTCATTAAGATTTCTTAAGGATTCAATTGAAAATTTAGCAGAAGATCTAGATAAGCTCTGAATATCAAATTTTTTTACTAATTCATTTAAATCTTTGATTGGATCAATATTACTGCTCGAACCAATAAAAAGAAAATAATTTAGTAAAGATATATTTTCGTATCCTTCGTCTTTAAAATTTTCAATTGAAAGACTGCCAAGTCTTTTGCTAAAACCCTTACCAGTTTCATCAACTAAGAATGGATGATGAGCAAATGATGGAATAGAAGATTCAAGAGCCTTAAAAATTTGAATATGATAAGCAGTATTAGCAATGTGATCTTCCCCTCTAATAATATGCGTAATTTTTTCTTCAATATCATCAATGACTGAAGGTAAATGGTATAACAATGTTCCATCAGCTCTAATTAAAACAGGATCACTCAAATTTTTTGCATCAAATGAAACATCTCCTTTAATGATATCTTTCCAACCAATATTTTCATGATCTAATTTGAATCTCCAATGGGGTTGGATTCCAGATTCTATTTTTTTTTCTACTTCTTCATCACTTAGATTTAATGATGATCTATCATAAATAGGTGGTTTCCCAGATGATAACAAAGATTTTTTCTTTAAAGCTAATTCCTCTTCTGTTTCAAAACATGGATAAAGTCTATTCTTTTGTTTTAGAATTTGGATTTTCTCATTGTAAATATGCTGTCTAGAGGACTGATTAAAAGTGTAACTCCAATTTAATCCAAGCCATCTAAGATCATCTTTGATACTTGTCTCAAATTCTTTAGAACTCCTATTGGCATCAGTATCATCAATTCTTAATACAAACTCACCTTGATTTTTTTGACAAAAAATCCAATTCAAAATTGCTGATCTAGCATTACCGATATGTATTTTTCCTGTAGGGCTAGGAGCGAACCTACACTTCATATTATTCTTTAGGAATTTCGCAAACAGGAATAGGCTTCATCTTATGAAGATTTGGCTTTCTAATTTCTTCGTATCTACTGTAGTATTCACTAGACTTATTTTCCATTGCTTCTTCTAATTGCTTATATGAAAGACCAAGCTGGCTTTCATCATTTCTACTATCATCCCATAAACCATCTGTCGGTGCTGCGCTAATAATATCTTTTATAACCCCAATTTCTTCGGCTAATTCCCACACCTCAGTTTTAGTACAATCTGCTATTGGCGATATATCTACGCCTCCATCACCATATTTTGTATAAAATCCAACACCAAAATCTTCAACTTTATTTCCAGTACCAACAACTATACCATTATTACTTTGAGCTATTTGGTATAGAGTTACCATTCTTAGTCTAGATCTTGAATTTGCAAAAGCTAACTCACTATCAAAATTTTGCATCGTATTTTGAAATGTTTTAAAAACATTATCTAGCTCGATTATTTTTGATTCTACATTTGGAAAATTTTGCTCTAAAAATTCTAAATGTCTTAAACTTAAATCATGTTGTGATGAATTTTGCTTAATAGGCATTGAAACAGCTATAGTTTTTAAACCAGTTTGAGCACATAAGGTGCTAGTAAGAGCTGAGTCCACTCCTCCTGACACTCCTATTACTAGTGTAGTTGGATTATTATTTATAGATTTAGCGTAATCTTTAATCCAATTAGAAATGTATACAATTTTATCTTTTGAATTCATAAGTAATATATAAATATAAATTTATAAATTTGAAGATTGCTTTGAGAGCAATTTTTCTTCTTTTAAAAAATCTGATAATAAAAAAGCCAATTCTAGAGACTGCGAGGCATTTAGTCTCGGATCACAATATGTATGATATCTATTTTTTAGATCTTCATCTGTTATTTCTTGAAGACCTCCCATACATTCTGTAACATCTTGACCAGTCATTTCTAAATGGACGCCGCCTGGATATGTTCCTTCGCTTCTGTGAATTTGAAAAAATTGCTGAATTTCAGAAATTATATCTTTTAATGGCCTAGTTTTAAAACCAGTGTTAGATTTGATAGTATTTCCATGCATGGGGTCACAAGTCCAAACAACATTTTTACCAGCTGAATTAACTGATCTAATTATTTTTGGAAGTATTCCACTAACTTTTTCATAACCCATTCTACATATCAGCGTTATTTTTCCAACTTCATTATTTGGATTCAACACATCTAATATCTTTAATAATTCTTCTGTCTTTGTGCTTGGACCCACTTTAATACCTATAGGGTTCTCAATACCTCTTAAAAATTCAATATGTGCTCCATCAAGTTGTCGTGTTCTGTCACCTACCCACAACATGTGAGCTGAAACATCGTACCACTTACCTGAAGTACTATCTATTCTTGTTAATGCTTCCTCATATTGAAGAAGTAAAGCTTCATGACTTGTAAAGAAGTCTGTTTCATTTAATTGTCTTACACTGTTTCCATTTATTCCACATGCCTCCATAAAAGATAAGCATTCGTCAATTCTAGAAGATATCTCTCTAAATTTAGCAGCATTCTCACCTTTAACAAAATTTAGGTTCCATTGATGTATTTTATTTAAATTGGCAAAACCGCCCTGAGAAAAAGCTCTTAAAAGATTAAGTGTAGATGCAGACTGATTGTAGGCCTGAATTAATCTATCTGGATTAGGATCTCTGTCTTTTTGGTTGAAGTCTATCCCATTAATTATATCGCCTTTATAAGACTCAAGTTCTAAATCATTAATAACTTCTGTGGCAGATGATCTTGGCTTTGCAAACTGTCCAGCAATTCTTCCTACTTTAACAATTGGACAAGAAGCGCCAAACGTTAATACAACAGCCATTTGTAAAATAACTTTAAATGTATCTCTAATATTATCTGGATGAAAATCTGCAAAACTTTCTGCACAATCTCCACCTTGTAATAAAAAAGCGTTTCCGTTTGAAACTTCTCCAAGTTTCTTTTTTAATAGTCTCGCTTCTCCAGCAAAAACTAAAGGTGGATATTTGGAAATTTCATTTAGAGTTTTATTTAGATGATCTTCATTCTGATAGTTAGGCATATGAAGAGCATTTTTATTTCTCCAACTATTTGGTGACCATTTATCGCTCATAATTTGAAAAGCCTCATAAACCCTAATATATCTTGAAACAAGGGTTATTATTTAGATCTTTTATTTCTTAGAATTTTTAAGGCTGATCTTTCAATAGCAAGTGAATTTTTGGGAATATTTTTAGTGATAACACTACCTGCACCAATTCTAGATTTAGACTCAATTACAACTGGAGCAATGAGTGATGTGTTTGAACCTATAAATACATTATCTTTTATTATCGTTTTGTGTTTTTTCTTTCCATCATAGTTACAAGTTATTGTGCCGGCACCTATATTCACATTATTTCCTATTTCTGAATCTCCAACATATGAAAGATGAGCAATAGAAACATTATTTCCAATTTTAGAATTTTTTATTTCAACAAAGTTACCAATCTTTGATTTTTTTCCGATTTTTGTTTTTGGTCTTAATCTAGCACTTGGACCAATATGTGAATTTTCATCTATTGTAACCTCTTCTAAGTATGAATTACTTTTAATTATTGAACCTTTTTTTATAATTGTTTTTTCCTTTATTGTAACATTGCTTTCAATTGTAACAGTAGGTTCAATTTTGGTGTCATAGCTTAAATAACAAGTATTGGGTTTTAAAAAATTGACTCCATTTTTTATAAAATTTTTTACGTATTTTTTTTGCAAGATATTTTGTACAACATTAAAATCATCCAATGTATTTATGCCCAACATTGTTTCTTTGTTGCACGCAATATAATTGATGGGAATATTTTTTTTTGAAAAAATTTTGCATATATCAGGAAGATATCTTTCTTTTTTAATTTTATTTTCTTTAATATTTTTTAAATTATCAAATAATAATTTAGTATTTGCTATCAAAATACCAGAATTACATAAATTGATTTTTTTTTGTTCAGGTTTTAAATTGATTTGCTCAATTATTTCTTCAACGTAGTTGTTATTTAATAATAACCTACCATAACCATGTGGCTCTAAAGTATTAAATGCAATTAACGAAGCTTTCGCTTTACTTTTTTTAAATTTACTTACTAGTTTTCTTATATCTTTTACTTCAACTAAAGGTGTATCGCCAAATAAAATTAAAATATTTTTTGATTTAACATATTTTTTAACTTGCTCAATTGCATCAGCGGTTCCTTTTTGTTTTTTTTGAACAACTAACTTTGAGGTATTTAATATTAACTTTAATTCTTCTTTATTTTTTTCATTACATACAACTAATATATTTTTACCAGATATTTTTTTTGCAATATTAAAAATATGTGAAACAATTGGTAACCCGCATAATGGATAAACAAGCTTTGATTTACTTGCTTTAAATCTCGTACTGTTGCCTGCAGCAAGTATAACAGTTGTGATATCAGACATTAAGTTAGAAATTTCTTAAAATTTCGTTTCCAACATTAATTATTTCTTTTGAAGCATCTGATGTAACACTTATATCTACTACACCCCTTCCAACTGAGAATGTTTCTGCAAATAATACTTTGCTAGACAGTCGGGAGCGAGCAATTTTAGCACCAGCATATCTTAAACGCAAAATCATTGCGTCAGTTAATTTTGCTCTCGGCATCACTCTATTAAGAATAATTATTGGATTTTTTCTTTCTTGTTTTGCAATTTTTAAAAAAGGAAGTGTAGCCATTAAGTCTACTGGACTTGGTTGTACTGGAACAAATACCCTATCAGAAGCTTTTACAACCTGCATTGTTTCAAAAGTTATAGATGGAGGGCTATCAATTATTATAAAGTCGTACTTTCTTTTTATGGCTTTAATTTCATCTATTAAATTCCTTATTTCAAAATTTAATTGAGTTATTCCAATATCATCTTCACCATAATAAGATTTTCTTGCTTCAAGCCAATATGATAGACTTTTTTGTGCATCAGCATCTATAACAGCTACTTTGTAACCACTATTGCTCCACAAAACTGATAAATTTGCTGAAAGAGTCGATTTACCTGAACCACCTTTTTGATTCGAAAATGCTATAACTTTTCCCATATACAAGTATTGATAATAACTATTTTAAAGATAGATGGAAACATTTTATAAAAAAATATGAAAAAAAATAAGTTAGATATTGCAAAAAATTTATTAAGCAGTGGAGAACTTGTAATATTTCCCACAGAAACAGTATTTGGTCTTGGAGCAGATGCAACAAATGATGAGGCTGTAAAATCTATTTTTAAAGTAAAAAAAAGACCACGAAGTAATCCAATTATCTGTCATTTTAAAAGTATTAAACAAATAGAAAAATATTTTATTTTAAATAAATTTGAAAAAAAATTAGGTTCAATATTCTGGCCTGGTCCTTTGACAATAATATTAAAAAAAAAGAAAAATTCTAAAATATCAAAATTAGTCTCTAACAACTCAACTTTAGTTGGCTGCAGAATTCCCGGTAATAAATTGGCTAAAAAATTAATTACTTTATTTGATCTACCTATTGCAGCCCCTAGTGCTAATCTATCAGAAAGAACTTCCGTAACCAATATTATTGATATCGATCCTATTCTTGTAAAAAAAATATTTATTTTAAAAGATAAACAGTCTTCTCATGGACTAGAGTCCACAGTTGTTAGAATTGATACCAATAATAAAATTGAAGTATTAAGATATGGCAGCATAACTGTTGAAGAGCTAAATAAATATGCAAAAGTAAAAATTAAAAAGAAATCATCTATTTCTCCTGGTAATTTAAAAAAACATTACTCAACTTTAAAGCCAATAAGAATGAATGCTAAGAGAATACTAAAAAATGAAGGTTTATTAAATTTTGGCAATAATAAATTAAAGTCTAAAATAATTAATTTAAATTTGAGTAATAAAAAAAATTTAAATGAAGCAGCAAAAAATTTTTATCATTATCTTCATAAATTAGATCAGAGTAGATGCAAAAAAATTGCTGTAGTAGAAATACCTGATAAAGGGCTTGGCAAAACTATAAATGACAGATTAAGAAGAGCAATTAAGTAATTACAATCTATTTAAATAATCCATTAACCTATAATAAATAATGGCTGAAGAATACAATGGTCTTCTAAACATGTTTCCACCTGGAATTTTAAAATGATTAATTTGCTCAAACATATCAAAATTATTTGATTTATTTAAAATTTTTTCAGCTACCATTTTTCCTCCCATAATACTCATAGCTAACCCATGCCCAGAATAAGCATGAGCATAATATAACTTTTGATTCATTATATTTCCAAAAATAGGCAATCTATTAATCGAAATTGCCAAGGTACCTCCCCAAGAAAATTCTATTTTAAATTTTTTTAATTCAGGAAAAACTTTATACATTCGTTTAGAGACAAAACTCTTTGCATCTTTTACAAAATGAGATGTAATTGTTTCAGGTCCTCCAAAAAGAAGTCTGTAGTCTTCTGAAAATCTATAATAATCAATCATAAATCTAGAATCTATTACGCCACAATTTCTTTTGATTAATTTACTTGCCAGATCTTTTCCGAGAGGTTCTGTTGCAATAATATAATTATTTATAGGCATAAAATAATTTCTCTTTGATCCTAAAAGATTGTCAAGATAACCATTGCAACCAATAATTACTTTCTTTGCTTTAATAATATTTTTTCCAGAGTGAATTATAACTTCTTTTTGATTATCAACAATTTTATCAGCCGGAGAATTTTCATATATATTTATACCATTCGCTAAACACTGTTCTGCTAAACCATATGTCAGTTTTAATGGGTTTAAATGATAAGAATCCTTTAAAAGCATTCCAGAAAAATATCTGTCACTATTAACTTCATCTCTTATTGAATTGTGATCAAAGTATTCATAATTATTATAATTATAATTCTTCTGCATATGCTCAATTTCATCTTGAAAATATTTATAATCTTTTTTTGTGTTGCCTACATGAAGAACGCCTTGTCTAAGCGCACAGTCAATTCTGTATTTTTCAATTAAATTAACTACATCTGAAACAGCATCTAATCCAACTTTCCAAAAAAATTTTGCTTTTTCAATACCAAATTTTTTTTCTAAGTAGAATTGATCTTTTCTCATTCCAATTCCTAGTTGACCGCCATTCCTACCAGAAGCACCAGATCCAACTTTATTTGCTTCCAAAATCGTTATTGATAAACCTTGATTAGATAAATTTAATGCTGAAGAAATACCTGTTAAACCACCTCCAATAATACATACATCAGTTGAAATATTCTCATTTAATTTAATTTGTTTAGGAAAATTAGGTGCTGAAAATTTATAAAAACTCTCTTTTTCATTATCATGTTGATTAAAGGTTCTTTTTTTTGTAGTAAACATTAACTTATCTTTAATGGTTTAATAATAATTAGTAAACAAACAGTCTCAATATGATTGAAAAATTTCAAAATTGGTTTCATGAAAACTCTATTACAGAAGTTGAATGTTTAGTTCCAGATCTTGGAGGTATAGCAAGGGGAAAAATTTTACCAACTAATAAATTTTTAAAAGGACTTGAAGATGAAAGTCACAGATTACCTCAGTCAACTTTTATTCAAACGATATCAGGAGATTATGCAACTGAGGACTCTGCTGGTGCTTTACCAAGAAGTGTTTACAATCCAACTGACATTGATGTAATTTTAAAACCAGATTTTGATACAATGAGGGTAGTGCCATGGTACGACGACCCTACTGCACAAATTATTTGTGATGCAATAAATCTAAACGGAGATGATGTTATAAATTCTAGCAGGAATGCTCTAAAAAATATTCTTAAACTTTATAAAAAAGATAAATTAACTCCAATTGTTTCACCAGAGTTAGAATTTTATTTAGTGAAACCTAATGCTGACTCAGATTACCCCCTTGAAGTGCCAGTGGGTCAATCAGGTAGACAAGAAACAGGTAAGCAAGCCTTAGGTATAGATGCTGTCAACGAATTTGATCATCTTTTTGAGGATGTATATAATTATTGTGAAGCACAAAATATTGAAATTGATACTATAAATCATGAATCTGGTTCAGCTCAGATGGAAATTAATTTTCAACATGGTGATCCTTTAGATCTAGCAGACCAGGTATTTTTATTTAAACGAACTTTAAGGCAGTCAGCTTTGAAACATAAACTTCATGCAACATTTATGGCAAAACCTATGGAGAACCAACCTGGTAGTGCAATGCACATACATCAATCAATTTATAATGAAAAAAATAAAAATATTTTTTTTAATCAATCAACTAAAATTTCAAAAAAAATGAAAAACTATTTAGGCGGTTTGGAAAAATATACTCCATTATTAATGCCAATATACGCTCCAAATATAAATTCATTTAGAAGATTGTTTGCAACTTGGGGTGCTCCTAAAAATGTTAAATGGGGAATAGGTAATAGAAGTTGTGGTTTTAGAATTCCATCAATTGAGGAAAGGAATATACGTATTGAAAATAGAATTCCTGGATCTGATACAAATCCATATCTAGTTTTTGCAGCTAATTTAGCTTCAGGATATTTAGGAATGAAAAACAATTTAAAACCAAATCCAGAAACTAAAGATAGTGCATTTAAAGATAAAAATTCCAATCTTCCTAAAAATATGGATGAATCTTTAACTCTCTTTGAAAACGATGAAGATATAAAATCCATATTTAATGAAAAATTTGTAAGGTCGATTGCTGCAATAAGAAGAGTTGAGTATCAAGCTTATTTATCAGTAATAAGTTCTTGGGAGCGAGAATATTTATTACTTAATGTTTAAATTTTTTATTAAAATAAAAATAAAATAAACCAATTATTATTAAAGCAAACATTAAAATTGCTGATAATGCGTTTACTTCAGGACTCAATCCTAATCTAACTTTAGAAAAAACTACAATTGGTAATGTGTTAGCTCCAGGCCCAGTAGTAAAACTCGCAACAACTAGATCATCTAAAGAAATTGTAAAGGCTAATAACCAACCTGCAATAATAGAAGGTAAAATTATTGGTAAAGTTATTTTATATAGTACCTTAGTATAATTATAGCCTAGATCCATTGCAGCTTCCTCAATATTTTTGTTAAAGTCAGTTAATCTTGCTTGAATAATAATTGCGACAAATGCAATACAAAAAGTAACGTGTGATATGAAAATAGTTAATTGTCCTCTAGATGATGGAAATCCAATTACATTATTTAAGCTTATAAAAAAAAGTAACATTGAAAGACCTAAAATTAATTCTGGTAAAACCAAAGGTGTTGAAGAAAGAAAAATATAGAATGACTTAAAAGGAATTTTTCTTATTCTTACAAGTGAATATCCAATCATAACTCCTAAAATTGTAGTAAAAGTTGCAGACAAAGCTGCAATTTTAATACTAATAATAAATGCCTCAATTATTTGTTCATTATTAAATAATTCATTGTACCATCTTAAAGAAAATCCTTTCCAAACCATTACTCTCTTATTTTCGTTAAATGAGTAAAAAATTAAAACTAAAATTGGGAAGTATAAAAAAAATAAACCTAAAAAAATAACTGTACTTTTGATTAAACTAGATTTCATTTTTTTGACTCCAACGAGAATAAAGTATTTGAAAAATAACAATTGGTAAAACCAAAATAATAATTCCACTGAAAGCTAAAGCACTAGCACCTGGCCAATTTCTATTAACAAAGAATTCCTCCCATAATATTTTTCCATAATACAATCTATCACTACCACCTAACATTTCAGGTATAATAAACTCTCCAACAACAGGTATAAAAACTAATAAAGATCCAGCAACAATTCCTGGAACAGACAAAGGAAGTATAACTTTAAAAAAAGTTTTAGTACGATTTAGTCCTAAATCTTTTGATGCTTCAATTAAATTTAAATCAAATTTATTTAAGTATCCATAGAGTGGTAAAATCATCAAAGGTAAATAAGTGTATACAATTCCCATAATGACAGCATATTGATTGTATAATAATTGAAGTGGTTCTGATGTTATGCCTAGGTTTAGAAGTATTACATTTAAAATTCCATTATTCTGTAAAATTATTTTCCATGCATATACTCTTAATAAAAATGATGACCAAAATGGAATAACTACTAAAACTAATAAAATATTTCTTAATCTAATATTTGAAGTCGCAATATAAAAAGCTAACGGAAACCCAATAAGTAGACAAAAAAAAGTAGATATTAGAGCTAAAATTAAAGAGTTTACAAAAGATCCAATGTAGTAATAATCACTAAATATATAAACATAGTTTTCAAATGTGGTATTGATCTTAAATCCATTATCAAAAAGAAAAATATCTTGATAAGGAGGCATCCCCCATTCTGATACCGAAATTGATATTTTAAAAATTATAGCTAATGGTATAAAAAAAAATAGAACAAGCCAAAAATAAGGACTAAAAACAAAATATTTTTCAAATAATTTATTTTTCAATTAATCCTCTAAAACCTTAATTGATTCACTTTCCCAACTACAAATGACTTTTTCTCCTTTTGGGAAATTATAATTTGAGTTGGAGTTAAAATTCTGATCTAAAACTGAAATTATCATATCATTAATTTTAATTTCATAACGGGTAAAGCTTCCCAAATATGATTTTTCTAAAATTTCTCCACTAAAGGAATTAAATGAACCTGTTTTCAAATTATTTATTGATTGTATTTTTATTTTCTCTGGTCTTAGTAAAATATTAGTTTTTGTATTTTTTAATTCTTTGTTTAATTTAAAATTTATACCTAAATCATCTGAATAAAAACTTTCATCTTTTTTATAAATTTTAATAATATTTGCAATTCCTATAAAATTGGCAGTATAAAGACTTTTAGGATTTTCATAAATCTCTTCAGGGCTAGAACATTCCAAAATAAGACCATTCTTCATTATTGCCATTCTATCAGATAAGGACATTGCTTCTTCCTGATCATGGGTGACGAAAACAAATGTAATTTTTAGTTTCTTTTGGAGTGTTGTTAACTCTAATTGTGTTTTTGATCTTAGTTTTTTATCTAGTGCTGCAAGAGGCTCATCTAATAATAATAACTTAGGTTTTTTTATTAAGCACCTTCCAAGGGCAACTCGTTGTTGCTCTCCCCCTGATAATTGCTTAATTCTTCTATTTAATAAATGTTCAATAGATAGAAGTTCGGCAATATTTCTTACGTTTATTTCAATTTCTTTTTGGGTAAAATTTTCTTTTATTCCAAAAGCTAAATTATTAAATACGTTTAAGTGAGGAAATAGAGCATACGATTGAAACATATAATTTAATGGTCTTTCAAAAGGTTCAAGATTTGTTATGTCCGTTCCGTCGAGCATTACACGTCCTGTATCTGGCTTCTCAAATCCACCTAGTATTCTTAGTAAGGTAGTTTTGCCTGAACCCGAAGATCCTAAGAGGCCAAAAAATTCAGATTTTGAAATATTTAAATTAATATTTTCTAAAACTTTGTTATCTCCAAAGGATTTAGAAATATTTTCAATTACAAGAAAATTATTATCCATCTTAAATCAGCACTAATATTAATATATTAGTGCTGAAATGAAGTATATTTTTTAATTTGCTTTAAACTTATTAAAATATTTAGTTGATAATTTAGATTTTTTCGGAGAGTCTGCAGTATCAGCAAAAAGCATACTTAAAGTTGCTTCATCTGGATAAATAGCAGGATCTTCAAAAATTTCAGGATCAACTAGTTCATTGGCTGCTTTATTTGGATTTGAATACCAAACATAGTTTGTAATATCAGCAGCAACTTGAGGTCTTAAAATATAATTTATAAATTTGTGTGCATTCTCAACATTTTTTGCATCAGCTGGAATAGCCATCATATCAAACCATATTACAGTTCCTTCAGATGGAATTGAGTACCAAGCTTCTACTCCATCTGCAGCTTCATCTGCAGCTAGAAAAACATCACCTGACCAACCCATAGTTAAACAGATCTCTCCATTTGCTAAATCATCGATATATTGAGAAGAATCAAAATATCTTATGTAAGGTCTTATTTGCTGTAACATTTCAAGAGCAACCTCATAATCTTTCTCATCCTCTGTATAAGGATCTTTTCCAACGTATTTTAAAGCGATTTCCATAACCTCTGTAGGAGCATCCAACATTGCGATTCCACAATCTGCATATTTTGATGCAATAGCTGGATCAAACAAAATGCTCCAACTTGTAATATCATTTTCATCAACTTTATCAGTATTATAGCCAATACCTGTAGTACCATACATATAATTTATCGAGTATTGACCTCCTGGATCATGTGCATCAATTTTTGCTAGTACATCGGGATCTAAATTACCAATGTTTGAAAGTTGAGCTTTATCAAGTTTTTGAAAAACTCCAGCCTTGATTTGGTTTTCTAAAAAAGAACCTGAAGGCACAACAATATCATAGCCAGACCCACCAGCTAAAAGTTTAGCTTCAAGAACCTCATTGGAATCAAAAACATCATAAGTTACATCAATGCCAAATTCATTTTCAAAATTTTCAATTGTATCTTCGGCAATGTAGTCAGACCAATTGTAAATAAATAATTCTTCTTTAGCCTGAGCTGAAAAAGAAATTAAAACTAATAGAGATATAAAATACTTAAGCATTATTCCCCTCCTAAATAAAAATTACATTAAATAAAATAAATTAAAAATCGAGAATTTTTTTATATAGATCAGGCCTTCTGTCTCTAAAGTTACCCCATAATTTTCTATATTCTCTTGAAATTAACAAATCTAAAGTTGCAGTTATTATTCCCTCATCCTTATCATTCATACGATTTATTACATTTCCAAGATGATCCAATATAAAAGAATTGCCATAAAAATTTAATTCAATATCAGCTTCGACCTCCTTCCCTATTCTATTCGAAGTTATTATAGGGATTTGATTTGCAGCAGCATGTCCTACCATTGTATTAATCCAATGATCCTTTGAATTTAATTCAGGCATATGTGGCTCAGAGCCAATTGCTGATGGATAAAAAATTAAATCTGCACCTTTCAAAGTTAATATTCTTGCACATTCAGGAAACCACTGATCCCAACAAATTGCACAACCAACTTTTGCTTGAGGAGTGTCAAAAACCATAAAACCTGTGTTGCCTTTTTCAAAATAATACTTCTCATTATATCCAGGTCCTTCTGGGATGTGAGATTTATTATAAACTTCACTTATTTTACCGAAAGAATCAATCATAACTAAAGAATTAAAAAACTTATTTTCCTTTTTTTGAAAAAAACTAATTGGCAATGAAATCTTTTTAACTTTACAAATATTAGATAATTTTTCGAACATTGGATTAGAGGGAAAATCAATTGCAAGATCAAAAAATTTATCATTTTTTGTTGAACAAAAATAATAATCTTGAAATAATTCTTGCAGAAGTAAAATATCAACATTTTCATTTGATGCTTTTTCAACTAAACTAATTGCTTTATTTAAATTAGCGTCAAAGTCTCCTTTAAGAGCCTTGAATTGTGATGTTGCTACTTTTACTTTCATATTTTTGGTACATTCATTGTTATACAATGAATATTTCCACCACCATAATTTATATTTTCTGTTTCCAACATCATAATTTCTCTATTAGGGAATAACTTTTCAAAAGTTAATTTTACCTCATTATCTTCCTTAACATTGAATTTAGGTAAGATAATTTTATTTTTACTGAAATAGAAATTTATATATGAACTAATAATATTCTTATTATTAATCTTTTTTCTTGTAGGTAAAGGAACTTCAATTAAATCAAATGTCTGATTAGTATCTCTAAAAAATTTAATAAGATCAGCTTTGTTTTTTTCTAATATTTCATAATTAGGATTTAATTTGTGAGTTGTAGCAATTAAATATTGATTTTTTCCTATTGGGCATAATAAATTATCGACATGACCATCTGTATCATCCTCCATTAGTCCATTTTCAAAGAAAAAAATATAATTTAAGTCAAACAAGAGCTTTAATTCTTTAATAATATATTCACTATTATGTTTTTGTTTTCTATTTTTATTAAATATTACATTTTTAGTGCTAAATAAATTTTTTTTATCATCATAAGTTATTGCTCCTCCTTCAATAACTAAGTCAGAAATTTTTGTTGGGATATTTAAATAGTTTGAAATAAATTTTGATATTTTATTATCATTTAAATAATCTGGATACTTTCCATAACCATTAAATTCAAAGCTAATTGATTTTAATTTTTCATTTTCATTATAAAAAATTGGTGCAATATCTCGCATCCAAGAATCATCTAATTTACATTCTATAATATCTATATTTTTATGATCAGTTTTATTTTGAATTTCATTAATGTCTTCTTTATTTGACAAAACAATAACTTGCTCAGTTTTTGCAATTTCATTAATTACATTTGCAACTTCATCTCTAGCCTTATTAATAATTTTACCATAAAGATCTTTATTACATGGCCAAGCAATCAAACAATATTGGTGTTCATGCCATTCAGGAATTAGTTTCATAAAATTTAAAAATATGTATAATTATTTCATGTCTAAAGATGAAGTAAAATTCACTGAAATGAAACATGGTGATAAAGAGGATTATGAACTTCTTGCTAATTTTGAAGATAAATTCATTGAAGGTACAGCTGATAGAATAGTAAGAGTGCTAGAAAGTTTAGACAATTCTTTAGGTGGCTATAAGGTATCTAGATTAGAACATTCTCTTCAAACTGCATCAAGGGCGTTACGTGAACAAGCTTCTGAAGAAATGGTAGTAGCCTCCTTATTGCATGATATAGGTGATGAAATTGCACCTCTTAATCATTCTGAACTTGCAGCTGCGGTATTAAAACCCTTTGTGTCTGAAAAGACAAGATGGATTGTAGAACAACACGGTTTATTTCAAGCCTACTACTATAATCATTATTATGGAAAAGATAGAAATCTAAGAGATAAGTTCATAGGTCATGAATTCTTTAAAGACACTATAGATTTTTGTGAAAGATGGGATCAAGCATCATTTGATCCAAATTATGATACAATTCCTTTAAAAGAATTTGTTCCAATGGTTCAAAGAATATTCAATAGAACACCTTATAGAAATTTATAATTATTTTTTTAGCTTATTGATTAGTGTAAGGTTACCTGGATCAAAATTATTTTTATTTTCTTGAATAAATTTATCTATATCTTTTTGCTTTTCTAATTCTAATTCAGAAACTTTTCTAACATTTAAATCAACATACAAAGAACAAACCTCTGTTGTTGCTGCTCTATAACCTTCAAGTTTATGTGTCATTTCTAATTTATAAATTAATCTTTTTTTATCCCTATCAAGAAATAATAAATTAATATCTACTTCATCACCCTCTTTCACTTCTTTGTCATAAGTTGTGTGTGACTCTACGGCAAAAGTAGTTTTCTTATCTGTTTTTGCAGAAGTTTCACCCATATTAAATTTTTGTAAAAGAACTTCCCATCCAGCATCAAAAAGATGAATATAAAATGCCAAATTCATATGACCATTGTAATCAGTCCATTCTTTTTTAACTCTTCCTGAATTTAAATATATCTTCATTGTTTTTCTTTATTAATTCATAAAATATAGTAGTTTAAAATAATGAATAATGAAGTAATAATTTCGTGTGCTGTAACTGGATCAGGAGATACGGCAGGCAAACATCCGGAATTACCTATAACACCAAAACAAATTGCTGATGCTTCAATTGAAGCTGCCAAAGCGGGTGCAGCAATAGCTCATGTACATGTAAGGGAACCTGATGGTAAACCTTCTAGAAATTTAAGTTATTATAAAGAAGTGGCAGATAGAATTCGCTCTTCTGATACTGATGTAGTTTTAAATTTTACAACAGGTATGGGTGGTGATTTTGAAGTTGGAACAGGTAAAGATCCTTTAAATCCCGTGGGAGCAAATACAGATATGATCGATGCATTAAGCAGATTAGAACATGTTGAAGAGTTATTGCCTGAAATTTGTACTTTAGACTGCGGATCACTAAATTTTGGTGACTCAAACATGACATTTATTCATACACCGATACAACTAAGAGCTGCAGCAAAAAAAATGCAGGAACTTGGAGTGAAACCAGAAATGGAAGCTTTTGAAATGGGTCATTTATGGTTTGCTAACCAACTTTATAAAGAAGGTTTAATTGATGGCCCTCCTTTTTATCAAATATGCCTTGGTATACCTTGGGGTTCACCTGCAACAACGAGTGCAATGAAAGCAATGGCAGAAATGGTACCTACTGAAGGTATTTGGTCTGGATTTGGAATTGGAAGATCTCAAATGCCTATGGCTGCACAAGCAGTTATTTTAGGAGGCAATGTTCGTGTAGGACTGGAAGACAATCTTTATTTAAAGAAAGGAGTTTTTGCATCAAATGCACAGTTGGTTGAAAAGGCAAGATGTATTGTTGAAGATATGGGAGCGTCTATTTTATCTCCGCAACAAACAAGAGAGAAATTAAAACTAAAAAAACATTTTTAATTTGAAAAATATTACTGTCATTGGAACTGGTGTAATTGGTACTGGCTGGATACTTAGATTTCTCGCTAATGGTATAAAAGTCAAAGCATTTGATAAAAATTCTCAGCAATTAAATTTTCTAAAAGAAGAAATAGCAAGAACAAACTTAATTATAAAAAAATTATATAATACAAAGATCAATTTTAAAAATTTGGAAATCGTGGACAATATTGAGGAAGCAGTGAAGAATGCAGATTTAATTCAGGAAAATGTACCTGAACGACTTTCTTTAAAAAAAGATGTTATAAAAAATATAAGTAAATATTCTCCCTCAAATTCAATAATTGCTTCAAGTTCATCTGGTTTACTTCCATCAGATTTACAATCAAAATGTATTAACCCAAAAAGATTAATAATCGCTCATCCCTTTAACCCTGTATATATTCTCCCTTTGGTTGAAATTGTAAAAGGTAAAAAAACTACAAATTTATATCTTAATAAAGCAAAAAAATTTTATCAAAAAATTAAAATGAAAACATTATTTGTAGAAAAAGAATTACCAGGCTTTTTATCTGATAGATTGCAAGAAGCTTTGTGGAGAGAGGGTTTACATATTATAAATGATGGATATGCTTCAACAAAAGATTTAGATGAAGCAATAACTTATGGTCCTGGTATGAGATGGGCTCTAATGGGAACTTTTTTGACATTTCACTTAGCGGGAGGAGAAATGGGTATGAAACATATGCTAGATCAGTTTGGACCAGCATTGAAGCTTCCATGGACTAAACTCAAATCTCCAAAATTATCAAAAAAACTTAAAGAAAAAATCATTAATGGCACAAAAAAACAATCAAAGAATCATTCTATAAAAGATTTAAGTAACATAAGAGATAATTTCTTAATAGATTTGCTAGAATTAAAGAAAAAATATAAATTATAGTTATGACAATAATCTCAAAATATGTAGCTTTAAAAAATTATATACCAACTGGATTACCTAAAGAAGAAGATTTTGAAATTAAATCTAAAACTTTAGAATTAGATGAAACAAATAATATTCATGTTCTTAATTCATGGATATCTGTTGATCCGTATATGAGAGCAAGGATGACAGAACGTAAAAATTATAAACCACCTTTTTTACTAGGCGAGGAAATGGAGGGTTATGCAATTGGGTCAGTCCAAAAATCAAAAGATTCACAATTTAAAGAAGGAGATGTTGTTTTCAGTAATTTTGGAATGAGAGATAACTTCGTTTGCAAAGGTGGTAATTTAAAAAAAATAAAAAATTCCAATCTTCCATTGCAAACTTATCTAGGGCCTTTAGGAATGACAGGGCAAACTGCATATATTGGTCTTTTTAATCATGGGAATATACAAAAAGGACAAAGTATTCTTGTATCTTCGGCAGGTGGAAGTGTTGGTTCAACAGTTTGTCAAATTGCAAAAAATTTAGGATGCAAAGTATATGCTAGTACAGGATCAGATGAAAAAGTTGATTGGTTAAAAAATGAATTAAATGTTGATGTAGCATTTAATTATAAAAAAATTGATAACCTTGTTCTTCACTTAAAAGAAATTTGTCCTGAAGGATTCGACTTATACTTCGATAATGTTGGAGGTGATTTTTTAGAGTCTGCAATTTTTCGAATGAAAAATTTTGGAAGAATTATTATTTGTGGAAGAATATCTCAGATGAATTCAACCTCTGCTCCTGCTGGACTAAAAAATATGGCTCACGTATTAGTAAAAAGATTAACAATAAAAGGTTTTTTAATTTTTGATCATGAAAATGATAATGAGCCTTTTGAAACTGATATGCGAAATTGGATTTCAGAAGGAAAAATAAAATTTAAAGAAACAATTTATGAAAATATAGAAAATGCTCCTAAAGCATTTATAGATCTACTAAATGGTAAAAATTTAGGTAAAATGTTGGTTAAAATTTAACTAAATTGTAACGTAGGGAGACGTCCCTCGATATTTTATATCTAATTTAAGTTCTTTATCAATTGGAGGAAAAGCTCTTTGCTGACATTCCACTCTAGGACATATCCTACACGAAACTCCAATTGGCATTTGTAATTTTTTATTATTTAAATCAATTCCTTCAGAATAAATTAGATCTTTAGCATATTTCATATCACAACCTAAACCAATCGAAACAAAACTTTTAGGCATTCCATGTTTTTCAATTCCTTTCTCGAAAGCTCTTGCGATACAAAAATATACTCTTCCATCAGGCATTTTAGATATTTGAGGATGAATTTTTCCAGGATTTAAAAATGCAGTATACACATTCCATCTAGGACAAGAACCTCCATGTCTTGGTATATGAATACCAGATAAAGAAAATCGCTTTGACACATTTCCAGCAATATCTGTTTTTAAAAAATGAAATGGCACTCCTTCGTTTCCAGGTCTTTGAAGATTTGTTAATCTATGTGTAACTTGTTCAAAACTGCAAGCATAATGATGCATCAAGATTTCCACATCATATTTATGTAACTTAGCACTCTTTAAAAAATCACTATAAGGCATCATAAAAGCAGCAGCATAATAATTTAGTAAAGATAGTTTAAGCAAAGGTTCTACTTCTTCTGACTCAACATTATTATCTTTAATAACTTTATTAATAACATCTTTAGCCTCTAAATAAGCAACTTGTGATGCTAAATGAAAATTTCTTGATGTGTAAGTTAACATTTCAGAGAGATAAAAAATCTTGGATTTTTCATCAAATCTTTTAACTATTTTTTCATCTTCGTTTATTGTTACTATTTTAACTTCAATTCCATGTTTTTCTTTGAGATAAAGTGATAATTTAGATCCAGAACCAATGTTAGGTCCAGTTTCAAGACCTATTTCTTTTCTTAGATTTTCAGAACTAATTTCTAAATCATGAAAGTAATTTTTATTTTCTTGAAGAATATCTGAAACAATTTCTACAGGTAGTCTTGTTGGTTTTTCTATTTGATTTGCATTCACATCCATCGTTTCAAGTCGATTTTGCATATCTTCTTTAAAGCTTTTAAAAGAATCATTAATTGTCAGTAATGCTTTAGCTATGTTAGGATTTGAACCAATGAAGTCACTTGTGTCATGATTGGTTATCTTTAAATCATCAAAAATTTCATTACTTAAAACATCCATTACGTCTGAAAGAAGTCGTTTGCTAGATTCTGTTGAGAAGTCTTTGATTGATATATCTAATTTTTCAGCTGCTTTAATTAGTAGTGAAAGCGGTATTTTTCTTTTTCCACTTTCAATTAAATTTAAATAACTAGCAGATATTCCAATAGTTTTTGATAATTCAGCTTGTGAAAAACCTTTACTTATCCTTTGTTTTTTTAACCTTGGGCCAAAATTTATATCAGATTCAATATTCATTTACAAAATTTACAAAAATAATAAATTCAAAGTAATTTTCTTTACATTAAAACTAAGAAAAACTCTAGTTTTTTTTTTTATTATTATGTATTTGTAAAATCTGTAAATATGAATAGCAAATTAACAGAAAATATTAATAACCAAAAAGAAAGCCTAGAGCAGAGCTCTATTGAGAATAAAGTTCTTGAAGGATCTATAGACTCAAATTACGACCTTAATCTTGCTGATGGTATCGAAGCATACTACAGCGAAAGATACGGTTGGACTCTTAGAAGAAAAACTATCTAATTATATTAGATTTTAGTTCTCTAACTAACGGTACTCTATTATTTGGTCGTAAGCCTTTTCAGCAATCATAATAGTTGTTGCATTTAAATTAGCACTGACAATATCTGGCATTACAGAAGCATCAATAACTCTTAAATTTTGAATTCCATGAACCCTTAGGTTTTGGTCTACAACTGAAGTTTTATCCTCACCCATTTTATTTGTGCATGACGGATGATACGCAGATTCAGATGTATTTTTAATAACTTCATCTAACTCATTTTGATTAGATATATTCTTTCCAGGCCTAATTTCTGTGCCAACATATTCTTTTAGTGCTTTTTGAGACAAAATTTTTTTAGCAATTACTACACCTTCTCTCATTTGTTTTAAATCGTCTTCATGCTTAAGATAATTAAATTGTATTTTAGGATCATCTTTATAGTTATTTGTTTTAATTTTGACAAACCCCCTACTTTTTGGTCTATTTGGACAAACATGAAATTGAAAAGCTTCAAAATTAGGATTTTCTAAACCATGATTAATAACTAAGTATGGAAAAAAATGAAATTGTAAGTTTGGATGATTATATGATTTATCAGACTTAACAAAACCTCCTAACTCTAAATGTGAGTTTGCCAACCTACCTTTTTTAAATAAAAACCATTTTGATCCTTCAATTGCTTGATAGAGAAAATTTGTTGCTAAAGTATGTAAAGTTTCATTTTTTTTAGATTTATATTGAATATACATCTCTAAATGATCTTGTAAATTTTCTCCCACGCCAACTAAATTATTAATTACTTCTATTCCCAAGTTTTTAAGATGTTTTTCATTACCTATTCCGGATAATTGAAGAATTTTGGGAGAATTAATTGAACCTGCACAAAGTATAACTTCTTTATTTGCTAAATATTTATTTGTTATGTTTTTTTTAATTGTTTCAACACCAATTGCAGTTTTATTTTTAAAAAGAATTTTTTTCACATCAATATTATTTATTATTGTAAGATTTTTTCTATTTTGTATTGGTTCTAAATATGCCTTAGCAACGCTTTGTCTGACACCGTTGTTTATTGTTACATCAAAAGTTCCAAAACCTTCATTATCAGTATTATTAGAGTCATTAAATATTTTATATCCAGCTTCTTGTGCAGCATCTAAAACTTTTTTAAATAAAGGATATTTTTTATCTATATTTGATTTATTTACTTTTAATGGCCCCTCTTTACCTCTTTCATTACTATCATGAGACCAAGTTTCTAATTTTTTAAAAAAAGGTACAACTTTTTCATATGACCAATCAGTTAAACCACTTGAAGACCATCTATCAAAATCCTCTTTATGACCTCTAGCAAAAACCATGCCGTTATGTGATGAACATCCTCCAATCATTTTACCTCTTGGACAATATAAAGATCTATTATTTAGAAATGGTTCAGGCTCTGTATAATATTTCCAATTATACTTTGGATCATGCATTGCATATAGAAGTGCGCTTGGCATATCAACTTTCCAAGTTTTACTCGATGGACCAGCTTCTAATAAAATTACGGAATTCTTTGATTGTGAAGACAATCTGTTAGCTAAAACACAACCTGCTGATCCTGCACCAACAATGATGTAATCAGCGTTGTTATCCACTAATTCATTCTTTCAGTATTTCCATCAACAGTCATGATTTGACCAGATACATTTTCTGAGGCATCGCTCAATAAAAATAAAGCCATTGATGCAATATCTTCCTTTTCTACAAATGTATTCAATGAAACCATTGATTCTAATTCTTTTCTTACTTTTTTGCTTGTTGATTTAATTAATTTAGCTTTTGCATTTATTACTCTGTCCATTCTATCACCATTCACTGCACCTGGACAAATTGCATTTACTCGTATTTTAAATTTTCCAAGCTCAACGGCTAGTGTTTTAGTTAATCCAATTATTGCCCATTTACTTGATGTATATGGTGAACGTTGTGCATAACCAAATAAACCAGCAGTTGAAGATAAATTAATTATTGATGCCCTTTTAGTTTTTTTTAAAAAAGGAATAGCAAATTTAGTATAATAAAAATGTGAACTTAGAT
>CABYRH010000010.1 GCA_902521315.1 uncultured Alphaproteobacteria bacterium
GCTAAACAAATCTATAAATTAGCTATTAGACGAATGCCAGCTGGTTATAAAAGTCCAACAAAACCCTCTAATCCTATTGGTATAGAATCAGAGCAGGTAACAAGTAAAAAAACTAGTAAATATAAAAGTTCCAAAAAACTATCAAACAGTCAGAAAGCTGAGAGAAAAAAATTAATTAATGGAATCAAATCAAGAGTGAATAAAGGATGGCCAACTGGGGCAGTACAACTATTAAACCAAAGAGATGTAGATCTATTATTAGATCAAGTTGAAATAGATCAACAAAAGGAATTAATTGCCAAAGGATATTTCTTAGCAAATAAAAATGATTTAGCAATTCAATATGCATCTGAAGCTCTTGTTAATTCAGCAAAATATGTCCCGTATGCAGCTTGGACCGCTGGTCTGTGCTCTTGGAGATTAGAAAAGTATGAAGATGCTGCAAAATATTTTTCTCTTTTTTCGATTAGTTTAAAAGATGATGCGTGGCATCAAACATCAGGTAGTTTTTGGACAGCTAGATCATATGCAAAACTTGGTCGCTATGATGATATTAATTTTTGGTTAAAAAGAGCATCAAATAATCCAAATAGTTTTTATGGAATGCTTGCACTAGAAATTTTAGGAGTTGATAAAAAAATTGAATGGGTAGAGCATACTGATCTTAACAAAAACAATAGTACTATTTTAAATATACCAGCAGGAAAAAGAATACAGACATTGATTCAAGTTGGATTTGCTGATGAATTAGAAAAGGAAATTGTTCATATTAATTCTATTTTAAATAAAGAAATAGCAAAGGAGTCTATTCAAATTGCTGAAAATTTCGATCTTGCCTATACACAATTAAAAATTGTTAATAAGCTCGAAAATTTTGGAATGGATGTTCCAACCTATCTCTACTACCCAACAAGTATCTGGAAACCAAGAGATGGTTTCAAATTAGAAAAAGAATTACTGCATGCCTTTATGCATCAAGAATCTATGTTTAATATAAAAGCAAAAAGTAAAGACGGTGCCATAGGTTTAATGCAGGTATTGCCTTCAACAGCTAAATTTATTACAAAAAGTAAAGACGTTAAAAGAAGCAATAGTAATATTCTTAAAAATCCAGAAATAAATTTAGAGGTTGGGCAAGAATACCTTACGTATCTTCTTGATCTAGAACAAGTTTCAAGAAATCTTATATTTTTAGCAGCAGCTTACAATGGTGGTCCAGGAAATTTACAAAAATGGAAAAATGAAACAAACTATATGGAAGACTCACTCTTTTTTATGGAAAGTATTCCGTCAAGAGAAACACGGTGGTTCATTGAAAAGATTTTAACAAAATATTGGATTTACCAAAATAAAAATAATAAGGAAATGCGTTCCTTAAAAATGCTGGCAAATGGAAATGATCCACTCTATTAATAGGTTATGCCAATTGATACTTCTTTAGATTTTGTCCCTATAAACATAGCTGTTATTACAATTTCAGATTCAAGGACTAAAGAGAATGATACATCTGGAGATACATTAGAAAAACGCATTACTGATGCTGGTCATAATATGATTAAACGAACAATTATTCCAGATGATGTTTCTCAAATAAAAGATACGTTAGATGCAATGTCAAAAGAAGGGGAAATTGATTGCATCATTACAACTGGTGGTACTGGGTTAACAGGAAGAGATACAACACCAGAAGCTGTTAACGCAATTGCCAGTAAACAAATTGATGGATTTGGGGAATTATTTCGACAAGTGAGTTTTGAAAAAATTGGTACATCGGCTATTCAATCACGTGCAGTCGCGGCTTTAATAAATAGTACCTATGTTTTTTGTTTACCTGGATCAACAGGTGCATGCAAGGACGGCTGGGATGAAATTTTACAATATCAATTAGACATTAGGCATAAGCCCTGTAACTTTGTTGAAATCATGCCAAGATTAAATGAAAAATAGTGACTGATTTTTCTATAGAGAAATCAATTGATGGGCCTGTAATTGGTTTAGATGAAGTTGGCAGAGGTCCATTGGCGGGCCCTGTGGTGAGTTGTGGATGTTATTTTTCTAATTATGATGATTTAGAATCAGAAATACCCATAACTGATTCAAAAAAACATACGGCAAAACAGAGAGAAAAATTATTTATATTTTTTAAAAAATTACAAAAAGAAAGAAAACTCCAATATTACTTAGGTTATGCAAGTGTAGAAGAAATAGATAGAATTAATATTTTGGAAGCAACAAAATTATCGATGAAAAGAGTAATAAATAAATTTAATTTTGAGAATCCCCATCTTATTATAGATGGAAACTTTTCATTACATTATCAAAATGAAAAATCTATTATAGGTGGTGATAAAAAATCTTTATCGATTGCAAGTGCATCTATTATTGCAAAAGTTCACCGTGATCGACTAATGAGTATACTTGATGCTAAATTTAAAGTTTATGATTGGAAAAAAAATGCGGGATACGGAACTCAAAAACATATTGATGCAATACATAAACATGGGATAACTAATTTTCACCGAAAATCTTTTGAACCAATTAAATCCCTGTTAAAAAAATAAATTACTGAAATTTATCCATGCAAATATTGCATACCAAATATTATTTTATTATGCTTCAAAAAGATGCGACAAATACTAAATATAAATTAGATTTCATCATTCCTCCCATTTGATGAACTATTCTAGGGGTCTACGGACCCCTTTTTTTATGTATAAGGCCAAAATTTAAGGTTATCCCTACCTAAAGATTCCCCCTGTTGATAACTCAATTGACCTGATTCCATATCTGCTTAAAGATTCTTTTTATCAATTATGAAGAAAAATCAGATCATTTTAGGCGATTCCATTAAGGAAATGAAAAAAATAAAAGATCATTCTGTTGATCTTATTTTTGCTGACCCACCCTATAATCTTCAATTAAAAGATACTTTATACAGACCTGATCAAACAACCGTCGAAGCTGTTACACAAGATTGGGATAAATTTAGTACGTATAAAGAATATGATCAATTTACCAATGCGTGGCTTAGTGAATGTAAAAGAGTGTTAAAAAAAGGTGGTGCTCTTTGGGTGATAGGTAGTTATCATAATATTTTACGAGTAGGTTCCACAATTCAAAATGAAGGTCTGTGGATTTTAAATGATATTATTTGGCATAAAACAAATCCAATGCCAAATTTTCGTGGTACACGTTTTACAAATGCCCATGAAACATTATTGTGGTGCACAACATCAAGAGAAGCGAAATACACATTTAACTATCAAAATCTCAAAGAACTAAATGAAGGAAAACAAATGCGCAGTGACTGGTATATTCCTATTTGTTCAGGCAAAGAACGATTACGTAAAGATAACAATCAACGATCACACCCAACACAAAAACCAGAAGCTCTCCTCTACCGAATTTTATTAGCCTCGACAAATAAAGATGATCTTGTTCTTGATCCCTTTTCAGGAAGTGGGACAACTGCTGTTGTTGCAAAAAAATTACAACGTAACTTTATTGGTATAGAAAAAGATGAGGACTACGTTAAACTATCAAAAGAACGATTGAAGAAAACAAAAGTATTAAAAGAAGATGTTGTCACTATTGCAAAAAGTAGAAAAGAATTACCAAAAGTTCCATTTGGTGAATTGGTTGAGCAAGGAATTATTCCGCCCGGTGCCGTATTAACAGATAAAAAAGAACGCTTTAAAGCAACTGTTAGTATTGATGGAACACTTAAAATAAAAGACTTAACAGGTTCCATTCATCAAATGGGAGCAAAAATACAAGGACTACCAAGTTGTAATGGATGGGATTTTTGGCATGTAAAAGATAAGTCTAAATCAATCCTTCTAGATGAAATACGATCTAATTACCGTAAAGATAAACTAAATTAATAATCTTTTATTCTTCCAACGACATTAAGATTTCGATCAGCTATTAATATTTCACCGGAAGTTACTGCCTGACCAAAGATAGCAGCGATTACTACGTAGTGTGTAACAAATACTATATTACCTTCATTTTCTAAATTGTTTATAAAATTAATTAATTTTTCTAGTTGTGGCTCTTTATTTTTATAAAATTTTGGATCATAAAAAGAATTAAGAGCATTAAACGTTTCAAATTTTTTGAATGCTAGATTTGCTGTTTCTTTACAACGACACCATTCACTAGATAAAACTAAATCTATAGAAATATTATTTGTGTCAAAAAAATTTCCTAGTTCAATAGATTGTTCTCTACCAACACTATTAAGATTCCGCTGAGTAGAACAATCAATAATATCAAAATTATCAGGATCTCCATTACCAGGAGCTAATGCATGTCGAATAAATATTAATTTATTGTTTTGTTTTAATAGCTCTACATAATCTGAATTAGCATTACCTGATAAAGAATAAAAAAAAGTAAGTAGAATAATAATTAATTTATTAATCAATTATAATTCTTGGCTCAAAAGGGTGAAGTTTTTCTAAACGCTCAACTGACCAAAGATTATCTTCCGTAACTTGGTTTAAAGAATACATACCTTCCACATCACCGTTAATATCAAAGTCTAGCGATCCAGAAACACCCTCATAATTAATTTCAACACCGCGGAGAAGTAAAGCTCTTGCGGCTTCCCAACTTCCAGGTCCCATTTTAATTCCTGGTGGATTAGCAACGCTTACTAAACTTTTTGATAAATCTTCCTTAGAAATATTATTATGTGCCTGATGCTGTAGTGCCAAAGCAGCTAACATCATTGTATCAAAACTAATAGCGGAATAAGGAGAATTAGGATTAACGCCTGCGTTCAACATTATATTTGCGTATGTTTGAAATTCTTCTGAACTTTGCGAAGTTGCTTGGGCAACAATAGTTGTATTTTTATTTAACTGGATTGGAATATAGGAATAGATTAAATCTTTAACTTCATTCGTTAACATACTATCAGAACCGTAATGATGTTTAAAAATGCCTGAAGTTTCTAGTTCTTGTAATCTACTTAAAACAGTATTGGTAAATTGTTCTAATAAATTAACTGTTCGTTCATTTCCGTGAAGGAACATGACTAAACCAGGTTGATTATTATCTATAGCAATATCAACAAATGTATTAATGAAGTTTTGATTGATCAGTGTCTTATCTGTCAGTAAAGTATTGAATAACACTATACCTTCTTGTTCGGTATAAACTTTTAAAAAATTTTGAGCCAGTGTAGAATTATAATTATCATCACCGTAAAGAAGAATTATTTCTCTAATATTTTTAGATAGAAGATAATTAGCAATAGATGTTGATTGTTGAATATCAGATGGAATAGTTCTAAAAAATAAATCATTATCTTCAATTGTTGAAAGTAACGGGTAACTAGCAGAAGATGAGATCGTTAAAATATTGTCTGGAATAGTTGCTTGTTCAATAACTTTAACAGCACTTGTTGAACACGTTGGTCCTAAAAGGATTTCTGGATCATTATTTTTTAAATAGGCATTTAAACTATCTTCTGTTTTAATAGGATCACATCCTGTATCAATAGAGTCTACGGATATAAGACCTCGTCCTACTATACCAATCCCATCCGCATTAATGGTTTCTACAGCAACTCTTTTTGCTTCTGCAATTGCTTCAGCAATTTCACTAACAGGACCACTTTCTGCATAAAGGGCTGCAATTTTTACTTCTGCACTCACAAAGGTTGAGTAAAAAATTATGATCTTGAAGATAATTATCGTAAATATTTTCATTATGTGAGATCTTTTTATCATAAATTTTTAGAATGAAAATGTGGCATTGAGTAAATACACTGGTCTAGAAGTAGTTCCCTCAACACTTTTATCAGCTTCTGCTACTTCAAAACTAATATCTAGACTATTAGAATTAAGAGGAATTTTTAATTTAACACCGTACCCTCCACTCGCCACTTCTGTTCGGCTAAACTCACCTGAGGCTGGTCTTTTGTAGTAGGTAGCACCAACACCAAGATGAATATATGGTTCAATACGTATAGACTCTTCCCTTTTATCTTCTTCCCCTTCTAAAAAAGGATAAAAAGGTCTGCTCAATTCCGTTCGCAGAAAGAAACCTTGATCACCAGACATATTACCTGATTCAAAACCAGACATTTGGCCTGGTCCTGTTATATTTATTTGTTCCGAGTTAATTAACCCCCTGTCGCTTACAAGTTTTTGAAAAACAAAACGTGTATTCAATAAATAATTTCTAAATATTTGCCTATCCAAATTAATATCACTATTCCATTTTATAAAATTTAAAGTGGAACCAACACGGGATAACGTTTTTGTATCAGATGTTTTGTTTGTATAGATAGGAGTACCAAACTTTAGCGTTGAACTACCTTTAAGAGAGAAAGAATCTAAAAAAGATAAGTTAGTGGTCGTATATTTTAACTCTAAAGCGTTGTATTCATCATAAAAGGTATCATTTGTATTGAAAGATAATGTTCGATATTCTCTTTCCTTAATCCATTGCCAATCTAATGAAAGGTTATTTTTTATGAGCCTTGTATTTTTTATTTGATATTCAAGACCAAAGTTAATTTTTTTGAATTCCCCTTTTTTGTTTAAACCGTTAGGTTCTGAATAAGACTCATTAACAGCGCCAAAGACGGAAAAGTCTGAGGCAAAAATTGGAACTTTACCACCAACAAGATAGGCTTCTCGAAAATCTGTTCGTTTAATTATTTCTGTATCATCTATTGGAACATTAACACTATTTTCAGGATCTAAGACGTAGGCTGCATAAATATTTTCACCATATCCAAAAGGACTATTAAGACTAAAGTAAGAGGTAAGCTGATCTTTTCCAGCTGTTTCAGATAATCCATTTGAGTAGGTAAAATAACCATTTACTAATTTGTGTTCAGCATTTAATTGCAATGAAGAAGTTCCAGGCTCCTCTCCTGCCTTGATTGTTGTTTCTAATTCAACACCTGGTAATTCTCGTGATTTAATGATCGATTTTTCAATGACGGGATATTCTAATCCTTTAATACCGACAAGTTTTTCAAAATATTTTTTTATTGGCTTAGAAATTCGTTTATCTAATTGAGAGTAATCAATTGATTCAATTTTACCAGGAAAAACAATAGCTTTTATTTTGGTATTTTGTTCAATCGTTTGAGGTGGAACAATAAATCGCGTTAAAAAATATCCATTTAAGACGTACAATTGTTCTAATGCAATCAGTAAATTATAAAAATCTTTTAATGTTATTGTTTTAAAAATTTTTGATGTAAATAAATTTTTACGAAGCTCGATCATGTCTTCGATTTCATTTTCAATTTCAATTCCAACAAAATTAAATGAAATATTTTCTGCACCAGGCGGAATAACTAAACCTGTCTCATAAACAATATAATTACCAGTATTAGTAAAAACAGGATATGTCGCAAATGATGTAGAAATAAAAAAAATAAAAGATAAAAAGTATCTCATTTATAATCTCTGTAAGCTAATCGCATCTACCTGAGGAAATGATGTAATGAATTCACTTTGAATTAAAGCGGCATTAGACGCACCATCTACAGAGATAAAAGACACAATTCGTGATACATCGTCGAAGACATCTTGATTAATTTTTTCTTGAACAACGATTTTTTCTTTTTCTTCATCTGGTGCTACTCCTGGAAGTGGAGGAGTTTTAGAACCACTGAGAATACTAGCAAGTGGAACCGTTTCTAAAGGTCCACTTGTATCTTCAATAGTAATATTACCTGATGTAAAACCTGAGAGTTCATAATTAATTGTAACCTCTTTGTTATTTTCGACATCTGCAGTTAAAAAACTGCCTGCAGAACTAATAGAAAGATCAGTACCTGTTAAATTTAAACCTGAAATTGTTCCTCCACTAACTGTAGCTGATGTAGTTCCATCATATGTCTTATCGTCAGCGCTTGACCCAGATACTGAAAAATTAGCAGATATTAAAGAACCTGTAGTAGCGGTGACAGTAGATAGATTAATATCTCCCATACTAGCATTTGTTAATGTGCCGCCATCCAAAAGTTGTATGTTGAGATCATCTGCTGTTAAGCTTGCGGAACTAGCAACAACATCTCCAGCTCCAGCATCTCTATCACTATCAGAAACATTATTATTATCTGTGTCACTTGCAATAATGTCTAGATCAGCTGCTGTATTAATATTGCTATTAATGTTTACATCTCTTCCGGCATGAAGACTTAAATTTCCAGTTCCTGTAACACTAATAGCAGAGCTAATGGTAATATCCGTATTTGCTTGAAGGGTAACATCAACGCCGTTATTTAAAAATTCCTCTAATTCTGTTTTGTTTATAACTACATCATCACTTGCAAAATTTGTATAAGATGTTGCTCCTTGGATAATTGTATCAGACCATAAATATACTGCTCCCGCATCTGTTCCATCAACGTCATCATTATCAAGCCCATCATCTCCAGTTGATCCTATAGCCATTAATGTTCCTGTATCATCCAAAGCTATAGCGTTTGGAAATCCATCACCATCTTCTATTCCGTGAGAAGCAGCATTAACCGAGTTGCTACCAGTTTGACCAAGTCCGATAGTAAATTGTAAACTAGCTCCATTTAAAGATGTATCCTCAAAACCAAATACACGTACAACTTCTTCATTATGGTGACCAACTGCTAGACGGTTTCCATCACCGTCAATAGCTACTTGAGCTGCTTTCCAACCAGAAATACTTGACGTATCGTAATCATTTGTTCCACTATAACCATTTCCTATGCGTGCATGGCCCACTACATTACTAAAATTTGAATCATCAAATTGGATAAGGTGCACTGCACCTCCATTACCAACACCGTTGCCAAAACCATCATCGTTTTGTGCTCCAACAGCTAAAATTTTACCATCCTTTGTTAATCCAAGATGACCTCCAAATTGATCATTATCATCTAAATATGCAGTTATATCATAATCTTCACGAGTATTGTCGTTATACCCAACTCCTATTGTGCCAACATGGGCAGGATTTTCAAAATCAGTTGATGCATTACCATTGCTATCTGTAAATGTAATTAAATATACTGCTCCAGTGTCAGTATTGTTATCACCATTTCCATCATCTTTTTGAGCGCCTACGACAAGACGTGATCCATCATCAGTTAAAGCCACTGCAGTAAATATATCACCCGCTCCTAAATTACTTATTGATAAATCACTACTTTTTGAGCTACCGCTTCCAATTTTTGATATTGTGCCAACATGGGAAGGATTTTCAAAATCAGTTGATGGATTACCATTGCTATCTGTAAATGTAATTAAATATACAGCTCCAGAATCAACACCTCCATAAGTAACTTGGTATTGTGAAAAAGCTAATCTGTCACCGTCTCCATCTAATGCTACTCGCCATGCTCTACCACTATTTTCATAATCTGCACCTAAATCTAAATCGTTGGCCCCTGTATAACCTCTTCCAATTTGTCCTTTAAGGATTGGATTAGAAAAATTTGTATTATCAAATGTAAATAAATATACTGCTCCGGCATCGGTATGGGTTCCATCACCATCATCCCGAGTTGATGTTACAGCCATTCTATTACCATCACGATCTAAAGATATACCTCTACCAAATTGGTCATTACTATCTAGTTGAAGATCAATATCTTCTAAGATACCTCCAGCACCAGTATAGCCACTACCAACTATTCCAGAAAATTGACCATTAGTAAAATTGGTATCATCAAATGTAACAAACATTACTTCACCACTATTATCTTTTAAATTACTGCTCCCATTAGCGAGGTAACTTGACATAACAAGACGACTGCCCGTTTCATTCAAATCTACACCTGTTCCAAAAATATCTTTTTCATCCATGTAGTTAGATAAATTTACATTTTCATCATCATCATCAGTAGTATAACCATCACCAACGGTTCCTACTAAAGTTGCTGATGCTAAATCAGCAGTTAAAGTATATAAATGTACAGCACCAGGCTTTTTCTTATTTCCTTGAGAGGATCTATCATTAAAACCAACAGCTAAATGACTAGCATCCTTATCAAATGCCAGCGCTCTTCCAAATAAATCAGTTGCTTGATGCGTTACTGAATGTTCACTAGTATCACTAGTATCTAGATAATCATAACCATAGCCAATAGTTCCAACATAAGTAGCTTTTCCTGTTAAAGCAGAAACAATACTACCAGCATCCGTAAATTTAAATAAGTTAACAGCTCCAACATTATTTATTGAATCATCTTTACCATCATCATTTATTCTTCCTACTGCAAGTAAAGATCCGTCATGATTTATCGTTACACCAAAACCAAAACGATCTTTATTTTTTTGTATTAGATCGCTATGATCCCGTGTATTAAAATCTTTTGAAAATGATGCACATGTACTATTTAAATAACAACTAGAACTATTATCATGTGTATAACCATTACCAATTCGAGATACGACTTTACCACCCATAAAATCTGAATCATCAAAGGAAATCATAAAAACTGATCCAGAATCTTCTATTGTATTTGCAGCACCTGAACCTTTCTCATTATAACCATCATCACCAAAGACACCAACTGCCAAAACATCAGCATCACCATCAAGAGCTACACTTACTCCAAATAAATCAGATCCCTCAATAACAGGGGCATTATTTTCTCCCTGCTTCGATAAATCTACATCCTTATTATTAGTATAACCATAACCTATTGTACCAACATGTTCAGGATTTTCAAAATTAGTTGATGGATTACCATTGCTATCTGTAAATGTAATTAAATAAACCGCACCTGCACTAGCAACACTGTTACCATAACCATCATCGCCCGTAGCGCCAACAACTAATCGTGATCCCGTGCTATTAAAAGATACAGATCGTCCAAATTTATCATTTTTAGTAATAGAGCTGATGTCTAAGTTGTTGTCTCCCGTATATCCCCTTCCTATACGGCCTATAAGTGTAGCATTCGTAAAATCACCATCATCAAATTTATACAAATATACCTCACCAGATTCCGCAGACACATCGTTAAAACCATCCCCGTGTCTTGCTCCAACTGCCATTAAAGTAGCATCATCACTAATCGTAACATCTATTCCAAAATTATCTTTTATTTTCAAGTTTGTTTCATTAACATTATTTGTCGCTGCAGCTGTATAATCATGTCCAATCAAACCACGATAGATCCAATTCTGTGATGTTACGCCTGTTCCAACAGTTATATTTTTTGGATCAAGTAATAAATGACCACCGTCTGATATATTGACATTTGATAATCCCACATGGCGTAAGGTATCTTTGGAAGAAATCTCAACTGCCCCACCTATTATTCCTTTTGCAAGAATATTTCCAAGCATGGTTGTTTCTTGATCACTCCAAATAATAGCGGTACCGGCTTTCCCATTTGAGGATGATATATCAATACTAGAACCGTCCGAGACTAAAACTGTTTTTGCATTTGTCAGTGATCGTCTTTCACCCCATCTATCAACAAAAACATTTTGTTGTTCTTCCGTTCTTGTTAAATTATTATTGCCTTGAAACTCTCCACCAATACGAACCAAACCACCTTGGGTATTACCTGTTACATCAATCTTAGAGGATAATAATCGAATATACCCCTCTGATTCTATATCAATGTATCCACCTTGTTGATCTCCCTTTGCGGAAACTGATCCCGAAGACATAATATTTGGTGCGGATAAAAGGATATTACCACCATTGGTATTTCCTGATGAATTAATTTCACTGCCGTAACTTTGCACAATTTTATACTGTGATTTAATATTTATATCACCACCATCATTGCTAGTAGAAGAAGCATTTAAAGTTGCTCCCAAAGCAATTTCTCCAGAACTATTTAAATTTATTGCGCCTGCATTTGTTCCAGATACATCAACTTCTCCTCCAAAAGATAAAAAGTCTCCTTCAACATTAATGTTGCCACCCTCTTTTGCCGTTAAGTTTCCTGCAACGACAATATCACCTGCACCCCCAAGGGTGATGACACCGTTTTGTTGTGAAGCCGTAGTTGCAACAAGATTACCTGGAATATTGACAGCGCGCTGAACAACATTTTTAGCAGCGCCAACATCAATGTCTATTCTATTTGCCGTTGATGTTCCTGCATGATTGATAATGGTATTTAATTCTTCTGCATTTTGATCGAGTAATGTTATCGCTTCACTAAATGGAACACTTACTTGTAAAAATTTATCACCACTCAAGTCTAACGTAATTTCTTTTCCAGCCCCTATTCCAATTTTACCAAGGTTCGCATTAATCGTACCTTCATTATTAATAGCGCCACCTAAGAGAGCAGTAAAACCTCCATCCAAAGTTGTAATTGAACCTTTATGAATAATAGAAGAAAAAATATTATTTACATTATCTGCTTTAAATAAAAATCTATTATTGAGAAAATCATCATTGGATAAAGCCAGCGTGGAGGCAGCAAACGAATGCGCATTGATTGTTGCAGTTGGTGTAAAGTAGACACCGTTTTCATTCACCACAAAAACTTTACCATTGGCATTTAATGCACCAGCAAGCGTTGTTGGATTTCCAGAGACAACTCTATTTAAAGCACTTGCATTAACAGAAGGTTGATTAAAGGTTACACTATTTTGTGCCCCAATATCAAAACTCGTCCATTCAATAATTGATTGTTCGGAAGACTGGGTAATTGTCATGGAATTTTGTGATGAACTGACAGAAATATCCCCGGAGATAATATTTTCCCCGCTTGGAAGAGAGGAAGCGTAGACGAATTGTGTTTCTAGAAAGAGAAAAGTGAGAAGAAAAATAAATGCATTTTTCATAAATGCTTATAGACTTTGAAAACCTAAACCTTCAGTATTTGGAGTAGATTGTATGTTGGCTTCTCTTGCTAATTGAAGGGACATATTTGATCCAACTATAGCGTCTACAGATACGAAAGGAACAATTTTGTTAATGTCTCCAATCATGTTTTCCACAATTTCTGTTTGATCATTACTGGTCACTTCTACATTATTATTTTCGATTGAAGAACTGCTCGAACTTGTCCCAGTTATAGCTGCTGTGACACTCTCGGTAATAGCAGTACTACTTGTATCTGTCACATCCATCGTGCTACTTAAATAGCCACTGAGATCATAGTCCACTGTTGCATCTTTTGCTGCACCAATAGTTGCTGATGTGAATGCGGCTGTATTGACAAGTGCTAAGTCACTACCAACTAACGTTAATCCTGAAACAGATCCCGTTGTAGCAACTGTTGCTGACGTTGTGCCATCGTGCGCTTTATCACTGACAGCTGCTCCCGAACCACTAAAGTTGGCTGATTGCAGTGTTCCTGTAGTAGCGGTAATAGTGGCAAGTTCAATGTTCCCCATACTGGCATTACTCACACCACTGCCGTTATTAAGTGTTATATCTAAATCACTTGCCGATAAACTTATAGATGTTGTTCCATCACTTTCATAGGCTGCTAAGATATCGCCGGTCCCACTATCACGCTGCGCACTCACGACATTATTAGCACTCGTGTCACTGGCAATAATTGCTAAATTGCCAGAAGTACTAATTGACTTATTAATATCAACATCACGTCCAGCATGCAGACTTAATGTTCCTGTGCCAGTTGTTGTAATGGGCGCGTTAATTATAATATCGGTGTTCGCTTGAAGTGTCACATTCACATTGGTATCAAGAAGAGCTTCAAGCGCTTCCACACTAATTGTAATATCACTACTGGAATCTTCAGTATAGGTTGTACCATCAAGATAATTAGATGACGTCAATAATTCTACACCTCCACTTGTATATCCTAAAGCAAGGTTGGAACCATCAGAACTTAAAGCCATTTTTTGTACATCTGCACCATTCAAAGCATAAAATGAGGAAATTAATGTTGGGTTTGAAAAACTTGTATCACTAAAACCGTACGCTTTAATTATATAATCACCACTTGTGTTAGATGATATTAAAAGAGTGCGTCCGTCTCCACTTAACGCATGAGCACGAACGCCACGATTTCCACCAGCAGGGGCATCGAAGCTAATATTATTATTACCAGTACACGATGAGCAATCATGTGCAAATTGAAGAGCAAGTGAAGGATTAGAAAAATTATTATCTGAGAAAGTAACTATATTATTTTCAGAACCTGTAAACGAAAGAGCTGTGGCATCATCGGTTAAATTCAAATTATATGGTATATTATTACCTAATGTATGGTAATTAATACTCGTTATGGGGAAAGTAGAATTATATGAATATGGTGTACTTCTACTCTCCGCCCAGAGTACCCTTGTTATTGTGGGAGATGTAAAATTTGTATCACTAAATGAAATTAAATGAATACCTTCAAGCACTGCTACTGCCATTCTTGATCCATCAGAATTAAGAGCGATCCCACCTCCAAATCCCTGGTTAAATAAATCTAATAGTTGTAAATTTTGACTGTAGGCTGCATTAGGAGTCTCGGAGATATGCCCAACAATGGTTGGATTAGTAAAATTAGTATCGTCAAATTTAATAGTATAGACAGAACCCGCTTTACCGGGGGCGTTATGTATTGGTGCTCCTAATACCAGACGATCACCATCATAATCTAAATCAAACTGAACCGGATAAGGATCATTTGATGGAAATTCAAAATCTAAACTGCCAGGATGAGTACCTGATAAAGCATCATAACCTTTACCTATAATACCTCTAAGAGTTGGATTGGAAAAGTTTGTGTCACTAAACTGGAATAAATAAAGAGCTGGATAATTATTGCTACTATCATTATAGCCATCGTCCAACCGTGAAAGTACACCAAGTTTTTTTCCATCTCCGCTTAATCTTACACCGGACATTCCAAATTGATCATCATTTGCCATATTAAAACTAGTCAAGTCGACTGCACTATTAGCAGAACTATCTATTATTGATTGATATGTCCAATTTTTTGAGGTGCCAACATCCCCGATAGTAATATTTTTAGGATCTAAAAGTAAATGACCACCAGCACTAATTGAAATATCATTTAGTCCAATATGACGAAGTGTATCCTTTGATGATATTTCAACTGACCCACCTATTGTTCCTGTTGCAAGAATTTTTCCCAGCATCGTTGTTTCTTGATCACTCCAAATGATTGCTGTGCCTGCATCACCATTACTAGAAGCAACGTCAATGATAGCGCCTTTGTTTATAAAAACAAATTGTGCATTTTTCATACTTGGAAGAATTCCCCAACGATTAATAAATGTTTCTTCTTGTGCTGTTGTCCGTGTTAGATCATTACTTCCTTGAAACGCACCACCAATTCTTACTAAACCACCTCTACTAGTACCACTCGCATCAAGGTTTGATGTATAAAGGGTTGCTTTACTGCTTGCTTCAATATCAAGTCGTCCTCCCACACCATTCAAACCTGCAGCTATAATATTTCCTGATGTTTCAAAATTTTTTGCACTAATATTTATGTCTCCTCCTTCTGTTCCAGAGGCATCTAAAGTGCTATTCGATGTTTGTATAATTTTATTTGATGATGAAAGAGTAATATTACCTCCTTGTACCACTGTTGATGATGCATCAATGGATCCATCAAGATAGATATTACCTATCGATGCAAACTTAGCATTACCTGAATCTTCACCTGATACATCTACCTTTCCAGTAAAAGAGATTAAACCCGCATCAATATTAACGAGACCTTCCTTTGCAGTCATGTTTCCTAAAACATTAATAGGCGCCGTACTTCCTCCAAGAGTAATAACACCATTTTCTTGTGAAGCTGTTGTGGCAACAAGATTACCAGGAATGAACACGGCGTTGTTTAATGCTGTTTTAGCTGATCCAATATCAATATCTATAGTGTGAGCATTAGAAGATCCAGCATGTTGAATGAGAGCTTTAACATCGTTATTTTCGTCATCAAGAATAGTCGTGGCCAATTCTATTGGCACCGCTACTTGTAAAAATTTGTCTCCACTTAAATCTAAGGTGATTTCTTTTCCCGCGCCAAGACCAAGTTTTCCAAGGTTGGCATTAATGGTCCCTTCATTATTGATCGCACCGCCTAGTAGAGCAGTAAAGCCTCCATCTAATGTCGTGATCGATCCCTTATTAATAATTGATTGAAAGGATGATTGATTTGAAGAATTAAAAGAAAAAATATTATTAAGAAAATTTTCATTGGAGAGAGAAAGCGTAGAAGCAGCAAACGAATGCGCATTGATTGTTGCAGTTGGTGTAAAGTAGACACCGTTTTCATTCACCACAAATACTTTACCATTGGCATTTAAAGCACCGGCTAGTGTTGTAGGATTACCAGAGATAACTCTATTAAGTGCGCTGGCACTAGTTGATGGTTGTTGAAAGGTAACAGTATTATTTTCCCCGATATTAAAACTATTCCATTCAATAATAGCCTGGTTTGATTGTTGGTGGATGGTCATCGTTTGAGTATCAGAGCTAATTGAAATATCACCTGCAATTGTTACATTCCCATTTGGAAGCTCTGCCCATGCAAGACATGAATAAAATAAGACAAGAAAAGTTATAACAAAGACTCTCATACTTAATACTTATGTTAATATTTATGAGGTCTTTTTTTTACAAGGGTTTGGACCAACCTTATTTTTTATTTTTTATAAGAAAAAAAATATAAATTTCTAGAAAAAATTTATTGATATTACAAAATGCGACGATAAATTCTACCCATAAAATAAAATAGGGTCAAGGCTCTGGTAATAAAGAAAATGGAGAGCGATAACCACAAACCATTGTTACCAAAACTTGCAATCAAAAAGAAGGAGCAGATAATATAAATACCAACAGATACTATCATTGCATTTCGCAGTTCTGTTGTTTGGGATGCGCCTACAAAAATTCCATCAAATTGAAAACAGAAAGAGGAAATAAAAGGAATAATAACAATCCAATATGCATAAGAAAAACAAATTTTTCTAATCTCAGTTAAATCTGTCATGGCAATAATAAAGAAATGATTACCAAAGAAAAAAATAACACATATTAATAAAGCTGTAGAAGCACTTAAAATAAAAGAATTTTTAACAACGTCTTTTAATAAACGTAAATTTTTAGAGCCAATAGAATATCCAACAATACCCTCTGTTGAAAATGCATAGGCATCAAGAATAAACGCAGATAGCATCGTTAGGTTAAGCAATATTGTGTTTGCGGCAACTGTCTCCTCGCTTATAGAATTGCCAAGATAGGTAAAATATAAAAAAGCAAATGTAAGAAGAATAGATCGAATAAATATATTAAAATTAATATTGAAAATATTTTTGATTTTATTGAAGTTAAAAATCTTCTGCGTATTAAATTCTAACTGAACAAACTTATTTAAATCAAAAAAAGTATAAAATAAAAAAATAATTGTTGTTAGAGAAGAAGAGACTAAAGTACCAAGAGCAACACCTTGAACATTCAAATTTAAATATAGAACAAAAAATAAGCTAAAGAGAATATTTGTAATAGAAAAAAAACCAATGATGATACTTGATGTTTTTGTTTTCTGTAAACCAATAAACAATCCTGTAATAACAAAAATAGTAAGCTCTCCAAAGGAGGAATAAATACGAAGATTAAAATAGTCTTTAAAATATTTTTTTGTTTCTAATGATAGTTCAAATATGGATAATGATATTTGAAATATATATCTCTGAAAAAAAATAAGTAGTAAGGAAATAATAATTACAAAAAAAATATTTCGAAAAAATATATTTATAATTTCCTGATAGTCTTTTGATCCATGAGCTTGAGCAATCATACCAACCGTACCCATACGCAGAAAACCAAAACTCCAGAAAATCATCGAAAAAACACTTGCCGCAATACTGGTAGCAACCAAGTAACTTGCATTATCAAGATTGCCCATTAGTCCTGTGTCAACAATAGCAACTAAAGGAATAGCTAAGTTTGCAAAAAATATTGGAATAGAAAGTTTAATTATATTTTTGATAGAAGATTTAGAGGGCATTATAAATATATAGATTTTTATTAGTAAAATTTGATAATAAACTATTTATCCAATCACTAAAGTAACAAATTATTCACTATCTTTATTAATTAAATCTTATAAAGCATTACATACTTTAAATGAAAATTGGCAGATACAAATACGAGTTTGATTTTTTTAGTTGGATCAAAAAAACTGAGCTAGTTGAACTAGATGGTGTAAATCCATCTGATGATCCGGTGCGCCCAGAACTGGATAATGATTTTCGTACATCAAAAGGAAGAAAAATTTTTGGCCTCAAATATAAAGATGATATCGAGGGTATTGCCTGCTTTGCTTTTACGAATGAAATACCTGCAACCATTAAAGAAATGGATTTAATGAGTGTTGAAGAAGATCAAGCAACCATTCCAATTGCCTATACGTTATGGTCTTTTAAAAAAGGGGCAGGGAAAAAAATTATGAAAGAGCTGCAAAGATATATCAAATCAAAAGAGCAGTTTGAAAGTATTATTACTATTTCACCTCTAACGCCTGTTGCTACCCATTATCATATTCGTAATGGTGCCAGATTAATTAAGATTAACCCTACAACGCAGAACTTCGAATATAAAATTTAAGAGCTAGGGGTTCAAAAAGTATTATTTGAACTATTTATTTTACAAATCGAAACAAAATAAATATTGTTGGAAATGGCCTACCAGATAAATACCAATTATTCCGTTACTTTTGATGATGTTCTGCTCTCACCAGCGTATTCAGAGATCAAACCAAAAGATGTAGATACATCGATTACCATTGGAAAAGTCAAATTACATATTCCCATACTCTCCGCTGCTATGGATACCGTAACAGAGAATAAAATGGCAATCAATCTCGCACTACATGGTGGTCTAGGTGTTATTCACCGTAATATGCCAATTGATAAACAAGCAAGCGAAGTAAAAAAAGTTCATAGCTTTAAAGTTAACGCTAAAAAATTTCAAAATGCTGTAATTAATTCTAATCGACAGATTGCGGTGGGCGCTGCAATTGGTGTTGAAAATAATGCGTACTTACGACTATTAGAATTATTAAAATTTGGTGTTGATATAGTCTTTATTGATGTTGCTCATGCACATACGAAAACGACTTTACAATTTATTGAAAAAGCAAAAAAAGTTTTAAAGAAAACACCTCTCATAGTTGGAAACATTGCTACAGAAAAAGCTGCATCAGATTTAATTAGTGCTGGTGTAGATGCTATTAAAGTAGGTATTGGACCAGGATCAATTTGCACAACAAGGGTTGTAACTGGTGTTGGTATTCCTCAACTCTCTGCTGTGATGGATACATATCAAGTTGCCAAAAAATTTAAAATTCCTGTGATTGCAGATGGAGGAATAAAAACATCAGGTGATATTGCAAAAGCTATAGCAGGCGGTGCAAGTGCATGTATGATAGGGTCTTTATTTGCTGGCACTGAGGAATCACCAGGAAAATTATTAACGATTAAAGGTAAAAAATTTAAATCCTATAGAGGTATGGGTTCAGTAGGAGCAATGCAAAAAGGTTCTTTTGATCGATACTCCCAAGAAGAAACAAAGAATGCCAAAAAATTAGTGGCAGAAGGTGTTGAAGGGATGGTTCCATATAAAGGTAAAATAGAAGATGTAGCGTATCAACTTGTTGGTGGCTTAAGATCTTCCATGGGTTACACTGGTCATAAAACAATTAAGAAAATGCAAGGCAATTGTAAATTTGTGTTTATTTCTAAAGCAGGAGCCCGCGAAAGTAATGTCCACGATGTCATTATGTAATAATGTATCGAATCATCATTGAATTGATACAATAAAACAAAAATGGCCTCAGCATCAACTAAACATAAGGTAGCAATTGTGATGGGAAGTAAGTCTGATTATGCTACCATGAAAAATTGTGAAAAAATTTTAAGATTACTGAAAGTTAAGTTTGAAACCAAAATTGTTTCTGCACACCGTACACCAGAGAGAATGTTTAAATTTGCCAAAGCAGCTGAAGATAATAATATTTCTGTCATTATTGCTGGTGCAGGAGGCTCTGCACATTTACCAGGAATGATTGCATCATTAACAACTATACCTGTTATCGGTGTACCAGTGGAAAGTCGTAAATTAAAGGGATTGGATAGTTTGTTATCTATAGTACAAATGCCAAAAGGTATTCCTGTTGGTAGTGTGGCAATTGGAGAAGATGGAGCAATGAATGCTGGTTTATATGCAGCCTCCATTATTGCTCTTACGAATAAAGAAATTAAGAAAAATTTAAAAGATTATCGAACTAAACAATCAAAAGCTGTTAAACAAAAACCATAAGTCATGAATACACCCACACTTGGCATTATTGGTGGTGGACAATTAGGAAGTCTTTTAGCAGATGCAGCAAAAAAAATAGATATACAAACCGTCATATTAAGTGATGATCCTGATGCGCCCGGGAAACACTTTGCGACTAAATTTATTTTTGGTCAGTATGATGATGATGCAACAATTAATAATTTTATTAATGCAGTTGATCTTGTTACATATGAATTTGAAAATATTCCCTTCACAATACTAAAAAAGATTAATGAAAAGAAACAAGTTTTACCTAAACCAGAAATTAATCGACTCATTCAAGATCGGGAAACAGAAAAAAAATTTCTCAATGATAATAATATAACAACAACAAAATATGTAACTGTCAAAAATGAAAAGGATTTGAGTGAAAATGTAGACTTGCTTCCTGGTTTGTTAAAAACAACAACATTAGGATACGATGGCAAAGGTCAATATAAATTACATACTGTAGATGATATTACGGACGAAATTGATTTTACAAAAGAATACATTTTAGAAAAACTCATTCATCTTAAAAAAGAAATTTCAGTCGTCATTACTCGTTATGATCAAAATAGTTATGAGATCTATGACCCTATTGAAAATGTTCATGAAGAACAAATTTTAAAATATTCAACAATACCAAGTGATATTTCTGATGACATACGAAAAAAATCGATTGAGTGGGCTAAACACGTTGTAGAAAAACTAGATTACATTGGAACGTTATGTGTAGAATTTTTTATTGATACTGATGATAATTTATATGCTAACGAAATTGCTCCTCGTGTTCATAATTCTGGGCATCTGACAATGAACTCTCATAATATTAGTCAATTTGAAAATCATGTACGAGCAGTATGCGGCTTAGAAAAGATTGAAACAAAAAAATTGTATAATGCCAAAATGATTAATTTAATTGGTGATGAGATATCACTTTACCGAAATAAAATATTTAAGGATAACGAATTTTTTTATGATTATTTAAAAACAGAAATTAAGCAAAAAAGAAAAATGGGTCATTTAACGATTATAGAAAAATAAATTATTAACTTTAATTAAATTGATCAGTTAACTGCGTTACTAATTGATATTTATTGGCGACATTTACTAAATCTTCTCCTTCACGAAAAGATTGTTTATCTAATTGTTTAGTTGGATCTCCTCCAGGCCATATTCGCCAGCTATCATTATCAACGACATCAGATAAAACTAACGAATTATCCGATACTTTGAAACCAAGCTCAAACTTAATATCAACTAAATGTATAGGACCATCAATCGTTTTAATAGTTTTCCATTTGTCTTCAATAAGCTCAAAACTTGGAAGAATAATTTTGTTAATAGCTATTTCTAATTCTTGATCAGACAATAATTTTTTGGTTTTCATCAAGCTTTTGCTTGTTATAGGCTGTTTGGCAGAAAATAACTCCCATTCTTCTCCAGTTTTTACTAAAGGATCCGTAAATACACCCTCTTCCCATTTTCCATCTTTTAAAAATTGTCTTCTCGCTTCACTCTCATCCATTTGAACAGGTTTTGCAACATGAGGAGGGATAACAACCGCTTGTTTATGAAATATTTCCCAAACTAAGTTTTCAAATTGATGAGGATTGCTTTTATCTTTTTCAAATTGAGTGTTTCTACTTAAATAACTTCCCCATGCATAGCGTCTAACTACAAATTCTAAAGGAAGCATATTACAGTTGTAACTTAAAAGACTGTTTGGTGAATCTTGTTCAATAAATGATGTTGCAATACCTGCATTCGTTAGCATATTAAACACATTACTTGTTTGTTTTGTCTTTTGTATTCCAATATCTTTAATTTCCTCTTTCTTCGCTGCATCCCCACCTGTTAAAAAATCTTTTGTTACAATTCGAATGATATTTTGATCATTTGTTTTCTCAATAATTTTTGTTTTTCCTTCAACTAAAAAAGAATTACTCATCAATATATCTCCAACCAATATCTTTTCGATAATATCCCTCATCCCAATTAATTTGATTGATTATATTGTGAATATTTTCTCTAATAGTTTTTAAATCCTTACCCGTACTAGAGATATTTAAAACACGCCCACCATTAGAGAGCCATTTATTTTCTTTAAGCATTGTTCCTGCATGAAATAAATAATCATCCGTTGTTAAAGTAAGATTTTCCAAATTATTAATTGGTGTCAATTTTTTATAATTCTCAGGATAACCATGAGCAGCCATTACTACTGTCATGGCATAATCATTTTTCCACTTAATTTTTTTTATTTCATTTAAGGTGCCTATCGCTGATGCATGAAGGAGTTCTAATAAATCTGTTTCTAATAGTGGAATAATTGCTTGTGTTTCCGGATCACCGAAACGAACATTAATTTCAAGTAAATTTGGACCCTTATCTGTTAGAATTAATCCTGCATAAAACATTCCTTGATACTTGATGCCTTGTTCAGCAAGATGTTGAACGATAGGCTCAACAAATGTGTTGGATAATTCATTCATTTTATTTGATGAAATAGAAGGAACAGGTGTGTAGGCTCCCATACCACCAGTGTTTAACCCTTTTTCTCCTTCCAAGATTTTTTTATGATCTTGTGCTGTTGTAAGTGGCAACACAAATCCATTTTTATCGACAAGTGAAAATAAACTTACCTCTTCACCAACTAAAAATTCTTCAATAACAACAACTGAACCAGCATCACCAAAAGAATTATCTTTAAAACATTTAATCAGTGCATCTTTTGCATCTTCTATTGTTTGACAAATAATAACTCCTTTTCCTGCTGCTAAACCATCAGCTTTAATAACAAGAGGATAGTATTGGTTTTGACAAAAAATGAAGGCATCATCATAGTTGTCAAATACGTCATAAGCAGCTGTTGCTATATGTAATTGTTTACAAATATCTTTTGTAAACTTTTTTGATTTTTCTAGTTCAGCTCCCATCTGATCAGGGCCAAAGACTAAAATAGAATTGTTCATTAAAAGGTTGGATAGTCCTTTAGTTAAAGGTAGTTCTGGACCTATTACCACTAGATCAATTTTATTTTCTAGACAAAATTGAAGAATAGCATCATGATCATCAACATCTATGATAATTGAAGAAGCAATCTCCCTGATACTATCACTTCCAGGAATACAATATAAATTAGAACAATTAGGAGATTGTTTTATGCCATAACATAATGCGTGCTCTCTTCCACCATTACCAATGACAAGAACGTTCATGAAAAAAAATAATTCATTAATTAATTATTTGAAGCAAGACTTAAGAATGAAAGTTTTTTTAAGCTTTCGTCATTCAAGTAATCTAAAGGTCTGACTGGATACTCTCCTGTAAAATAATGATCAGTAAATTGAGGATTATCATTATCTCTCTCATCATAACCAAGAGCTTGATACAGACCATCTAATGATAAAAATTTTAATGATTTAGCTCCAATATATTTACACATTTCCTCTAAATTTTTGTTTGCAGCTAATAATTCTTCTTGGGTCGGAGTATCAACTCCATAAAAATCAGGATATTTAATTGCAGGTGAAGCAATACGCATATGGACTTCTTTTGCACCAAAATCATAAAGCATTTTTATTATCTTAGTGGATGTTGTTCCTCGAACCAATGAGTCGTCAATTAAAACAACTTTCTTTTTTTTAATAGAACTTTGGTTAGGATTTAGTTTTAACTTTACACCTAAACTTCTAATTTGCTGAGTTGGCTCAATAAATGTCCTCCCCACATAATGATTTCGTACTAATCCTAACTCAAAAGGAATACCAGACTCTTGACTAAAACCAAGCGCAGCAGGAACACCTGAGTCTGGAACTGGTACGACTACATCAGGTTTTATATCGGTTTCTTTTGCTAAGTATGTACCTAAATTTTTTCTATATTCATAGGCGGTTTTATTTTTTAAAATACTATCTGGTCGCGAAAAATAAATATATTCAAATACACATGGTTTGATTTGTTTTTTTGGAAAAGGTCTTCTACTTTCAACTTTATTATCTTTTATAACTACAACTTCTCCATTTTCAATTTCACGGATAAATTTTGCACCTATAATGTCTAGTGCGCAAGTTTCAGAGGCAAGGATAAATGCATTTTTAAATTTACCTAAAACAAGTGGTCGAATACCTAATGGATCTCTTGCACCAATCAACGTACCATTAGCAATAATTGACAAAGCATAACCACCTTGAATTTGCATTAAAGCATCAATAATTTTATTTAAAATATCTTTCTTTTTTGAACGAGCTACAAGCTGAACAATTGTTTCGGTATCTGATGTTGTTTGAAATATTGCACCTTCACGTACCATTTGCTCTCTTAATAGTAGTGCATTAGTTAAATTACCATTATGAGCAATACTAATAGCTCCACCATGAAGGTCAGCATAAAAAGGTTGTATATTCCTTATTGTTTCACCGCCTGTTGTTGAATAGCGATTGTGTCCTATCGCAATTTTTCCCTTTAACTTGTCTAATGAGTGTTTCTTCGTAAAATTATCGCCAACCAATCCAAATTTTCTTTCTGAGTGATAGGAGTTGCCATCATAACTTACAATTCCACAACCTTCTTGACCACGATGTTGCAACGCATGCAAACCAAGAGCTGTTAAGGCAGCAGCATCCTTGGTTCCACTTATTCCAAATACACCACACTCCTCATTAAATCTGGGAACATGAGATTGCCTTACCTCGAATTTTTTTAGGAAATTTTGTCGATTTTTCATCTTACTGTTGTCTTGTTAAAAGTGTTTTCGCAACCATCTGTAATGCTTTTGGATAAACCTTATGCTCTTCTATCAATATTTTTTTTGAGAGTGATTCGGTATTATCTTTCTTCAAAATCTTTACTTTTTTTTGCAATATAATCTTTCCAGAGTCAATTTTAGTGCTTACGTAATGAACACTACAACCAGAATAGCTCGCTTTAGCATTTATGGCCTGATCCTGAGCATTTAAGCCTTTGAAAGCTGGAAGATAAGATGGATGAATATTGATTAATCGTGATTGCCACTGTCTTACAAATTTTGAATCTAAAACTTGCATAAAACCAGCCAAACAAATGATATCTATATTTTTTAGATACTTCATGACTTTGTTTTCGAAATTTTTTCTTGGTATAAAATGTATGAATGGAATTTTATTGTTTTTGGCAATAGTTAAACCTTTTGCTTTGGAATTATTAGAAACGACTAATTGAACCTCTACTAAACTTTGTTTTGTAAATGATGATTGTATTAGTGATTCTAAATTGGAACCTCTTCCTGATATAAAAATAGCAACTTGTAATTTTTTCAACTAATTGTGCACCTTGATGATTTGTTAACTTCTATTTTACCAATTTCAAAAATATCTAAATTTTCATCTTTTATTAATTGCTCAAATTCTTTGTAATTATTTTTTGAAATAGTCATTATCAAACCTAATCCACAATTAAAGGTCTTCAACATTTCTTCATCTGAAATGTTAGCTAAACTTTGAAACCATTGAAAAATTTCTTCATCACAAATAAATTTTTTATCAATCCTTGCTGATAAATTTTCAGAGAGCATTCTTGGTGCATTACCAATAATGCCTCCGCCTGTTATATGCGAAATACCGTTGATAAGATTTGTTGTTAAAATTTTTTTCAAAAAAGGAAAATATAATTTTGTTGGAGCCATTAAGGCTGCTGCATTTGTTTCATAAGATGATTTAAATTCTGTTTTTCTATGTAGATCTATATTTTTATCTTTTAAAACTTTTCGAATGAGAGAATATCCATTTGAATGAAAGCCCGAAGATCTAATCCCATAAAGAAGATCATCTTCTTTCATAACATCTCTTTTAGGTAGAATTTTTTTTCTCTCTACTGCACCAACACAAAATCCAGCAAAATCGAAATCATCTTTTTTATAAAGCCCAGGCATCTCTGCTGTTTCACCACCAATAAGAGAGCAATTATTTATCTTGCAAGCTTCAGTGATACTTTTCATAATTTTTAAAAAAGAATTTTTATCAATCTTCGAAGAAGCATAGTAATCTAAAAAAAATAATGGCTCTGCCCCATGGCAAAGAATATCATTAAGGCACATACCAACAAGATCATGACCCAAACCATCTAAAATGTCAGTTTCAATCCCTAGTAATATTTTTGTCCCTATGCCATCTGTACCAGAGACCAATAAAGGATCTTCATATCCACAATTTTTAAGATCAAAAATACCACCAAATCCACCAATTTTATCAAAATTTCCGTTTCTGTTTGTTGATTTGCTTAGCTCAGAAATATCTTCAACAAGGGCATCTGTATTTTCTATATCAACACCTGCTTCTTTATATGTTGTCATATTTAATTAGTTTTAAACGAATCGTTAACGAGTAAACTATTAATATAGTAAATTAAGTTGATTCGTACTCATAATGACAAATACAATTCAAATTCTCTCCATTGAGAAGACAGGGAAAGAAAGTTCACTACAAAAAGAACACAAAAATAAATCCATCAAAATTATAGATGGATATTTCTTTTCGACAAATCTTGATGATCAAAAGTTTACTAAAATAAGTAAACTTATTTCTAATGACGTTTCTCAAACAATATTAACAAAAAAAAATGTAAATAAGGTTTTATCTAGTTATAGTAATTTTAACTGGGTTGTAGAAATAAAATTTTTACCAGGTGTAACTGATAATATTGCTACAACTGTAAAAGAAATAATCAAAGATAATCTTAAAAGTAGTTTTAAAAGCTTTGAACTTGGTTCAACAAAAATTATTTTAATAAAAGGAAGAAAAGAAGATATTACCAAAATATCTAAAAATGAAGCAAATCCCTTAATTCAAACAATTAAGATTTATCCATTTAAAAAATATTTAAATAATTTTAAAAAAAATCAATTTAAAATAGAAAAGGTAAAATTACCGAAAAAAAAATATAGTAAAAAAGAAATTAATTTAAATATTTCTGATCATCAACTCAGTCTTATTGGTAAACTTGGTATTGAAGAAAATGATAAATCTAGAAGGGGAACACTTGGCTTAGATCTAGAATCTTTAAAAGCCATAAGAAATTATTTTTCCACTATAAAACGTAAACCAACGGATGTAGAAATTGAAACATTAGCACAAACGTGGTCCGAGCACTGTAAACACAAAATATTTTCAGCTAAAATTGATGATATTCACGAAGGTATATTTAAAAAATATATTAAAGGCGCTACTGAAAAAATTATTCAATTAAGAAAAGATAATTTTTGTGTTTCTCTTTTTACGGATAATGCCGGTGGAATAGAATTTAATAAAGATTGGATTATTTGTCATAAAGTTGAAACACATAATACACCTTCAGCCTTAGATCCATTTGGCGGTGCAATCACTGGAATTGTTGGTGTTAATAGGGATTGTCTTGGATTTGGGAAAGGAGCAAAACCTATAGCGAATACGTATGCATATTATTTAGCAGACCCGAATAAGAAATATCAATTGTATCGTCAAAAAAATAAGGATCCAATGCTTCCAGCAAATTTTATTGCTAAGGGCATTATAAGTGGTGTTAGAGTTGGGGGAAATTGTTCGGGTATTCCTACTCCTCAAGGTAATGTATATTTTGATGACCGGTTTGCAGGAAAGCCACTTGTATTTTGTGGAACAGTTGGGATTATTCCGAAAAAAATTAAAGGAAAATTATCGCATAAGAAGAAAGCTAATCCAGGAGATATCATACTAATGGCTGGAGGTAGAGTAGGAAAAGATGGTATTCACGGTGCAACATTTTCTTCAGAGGAATTAGATCCTAATAGTCCAGTTTCTGCAGTACAAATTGGTGATCCAATAACACAAAAGAAAATGTCTGATGTCATCATTAGAGAATTACGTGATGAAAATCTTTACTCGAGCATAACAGATAATGGAGCTGGAGGATTATCATCATCAATTGGAGAAATGGCAAAAGAGAGTGGCGGTTTTATAGTTAATCTTGAAAAAGTTCCTCTCAAATATAATGGATTATATCCTTGGGAGATTTGGGTTTCTGAATCGCAAGAAAGAATGACACTAGCAGTGCCTCCTAAGAATGTAAAAAAAGTTATTAAGAGATTTAATGCAAGAGGTGTGGAAGCAACGATAATTGGTAAGTTTATTAAAAAAGAAAAAGCCATAGTAAAATACAATAAAACTGAAATTCTCAATTTAGATATGGAATTTCTTCATGAAGGTTATCCTAAATTAAATTTAAAAACATCTTTTCCAAAAATTAAAAAAGAAAAGAAAAAAATAATTAAAAAAAGTTCCTTAATAGATAAATTACATAAACTTCTCTCTAGTCCAAATATTGTATCAAAAGAATTTATAGCCACGCAATATGATCACGAAGTACAAGCAACCTCCATTATAAAACCATTACAAGGCGAAGGCAGAGTTTTTGGAAATGCTACTGCTATTAAACCTCTATTTGATGATGAAAAATCAATAGCTCTTTCTCAAGCTGCATATCCTCAGTACGCCGAAACAAATCCTTATGATATGGCTGGGTGCTCTATTGATACAGCATATAAAAATTTAATTGTAAGTGGTGCCAACTCAAAAAAAATTGCAATTCTTGATAACTTTTGTTGGTGTAGCTCCGATGAACCTGATCGCTTATATCAATTGAAAGAAGCGGCAAAAGCTTGTTATGATTATGCAGTTGCGTACCAAACACCATTTATTTCAGGAAAAGATAGTATGTTTAATGATTTTAAAGGTTTTGATAAAACTGGAAAATCAGTAAAAATTTCAATACCTCCAACTTTGCTTATTTCTTCTATTGGAGTGGTAGATAAAATTTCACACTTAACAAAAATAACACCAGATGATGGTGATATACTTTTAGTTTTAGGAAATACACGTAATGAATTACAGGATAGTGTTTATTCCAAAATTATAGGTTATGAAAAATCAAAAAATCCAGTTGTAAATAGCAAGGATGCACTTCGCACATATAGAAATTTTGAAAAAGCTAATAAACTTGGAATTATAAATTCTGCAATTGGAATAGATTTGGGTGGAATAGGAATTGCAGTTACAAAGATGGCAATTGCTTCAAAAAAAGGTTTAACTTTAGATTTAAAACTAAAAAATAAAATCTCAGTTGAGCAATTTTTATTTTCTGAAACACAAAGTAGAATTCTTGTTTCTCTTAAAAAAAATAAGTTACCCAATTTTATAAAAATATTTAAAGCTTCTGATTATACAATAATTGGTAAATGTACGGGCTCAGATGTAATTGAGTTTAAAGATAACAAAAAAATTATGAGAGGTAAAATTTCAGATTTTGCTAAGTCATACAAACAAAATATTAAAGGGTTATGAACGTATTAGTCCTGTCAGGTTATGGTATTAATTGTGAAAATGAAACACTACATGCATTTGAAGTAGTAGGATTTAAAGGAAAAATTATTCATATTAATGATCTGATTCAAAATCCTAAACAACTTAATAACTATCAAGTATTCGCTATACCTGGTGGTTTTTCTTATGGCGATGATACAGGTTCAGGAAATGCAATGGCGAAAAAAATTATGACCAATTTATATGATCAACTAATAGATTTTTCATTAAAAGATAAATTAATCATAGGTATTTGTAATGGATGCCAAATATTAATTAATCTTGGATTAGTACCAAGCCTAAATAAAAAAGATCCAGAAGTAGCATTGATTGAAAATAAGTCTGGTAGCTATGAGTGTCGATGGGTTGATGTAAAAGTAAGTAATAATAAATCACCATGGCTAAAAAATATTAGTACGCTGAACTTGCCTGTTGCACATCAAGAAGGGCAATTTATGATACCTATTAATCTAATAAAAAGTATCAAAGCTAATAACCTTATTGGTTTGCAATACATTAATCATCGTAAAAAATTAGCAAAAGGTCAATTTCCTTTTAATCCGAATGGATCTAAAGATGATATCGCTGCGCTAACAAATCAAAATGGGAATGTTCTTGCAATGATGCCTCATCCTGAAAGAGCATTTTATAATTATCATATTCCCAATTGGCAAAGTAAAACCGTAAAAAAATTTGGGGATGGATATAAAATTTTTATGAACGCAAAAAAATTCTTTGCATAAATTATACTGCTATATCTACTATTTTTTTCATCACGGTTGGCATTCTAGAGCTAGAATAAGAAGATTTCTTTATCCAATTACTTTTTGATAATTTTGCTTTTTTAACATTGCCATAAAAAATTTCTGTTTCTAAATCAAAATGACTAAATGAATATTCAAATGAGCCTTTAGATTGTAATTTTGTTTTTATTTTTTGTATATCTTGATCAGTGGTTAATAATTTCTTATTTTTAACCCAAACATCATTTGGTACTTCAAGCATGGAAGCCAACATTCCTTTATTTGGTCTACTTCGCACAAGGATTTCATTCTTTTCATTCACAATTACATAAGCTCTTGTATACTTTATAGGCTTAGTAGTTTTCTTTTTTAGTTTTAAAGGAATTTTTTGCTGTAAATTTTTTTTATATGATTGGCAAAATTTATTAATTCCACAAATATTACATTTAGGGTTTCTTGGAAGACAGATCTCTGATCCGTAATCCATAAAAGACTGAATTAAATTTGAAGAATATTTATCTGAGATGAATTTTTTTCCTAAATCTTTAAGTTTATTTTTGACTTTATTAATTGGTTTATCGATAGCATATAACCTAACCAAAATTCTCTCAATATTAGCATCAAGTGGCATAACTGCTTGATTGAATCCTATTCCAAGAATTGCTTTTGCTGTGTAATCTCCAATACCAGGAAGTTGGATGAGTTCGTCGTAAGTTTTGGGTATGTTATTTTTAAAATTTTTATTAATTATTTTTGCAGACCTTAATAAATTTCTTGCTCTTGAATAATAACCAAGGCCTGACCAGAACTTTAAAATATTTGGTTCTGAGGTTTGCGCTAATTTATTTAGTGAAGGCCATTTTAAAATAAAATCATTAAATTTATTTTTTACGGTATTTACTGTTGTTTGTTGGAGCATATACTCACTTACAAATACAAAGTATGGATCAGGTAAATTGAGAGTATTTTTCTTCCGCCATGGTAAATTTCTGGCATTCACTGAATACCATTGAAGCAAAAACTTTATTACTTGTGTTTCGTGTTTAAACATATTGCTTTCATATTTAGGTACTATAAATTATTTATGCATATGGACAAAAAAAATATAAAGCAAAAAAGAACATTTGTTCCACAATCGATTGGCGATACTTTGAGGAAGATAAATAGAAAATTTTCCTCTAAATATAATCGTACAGAATTTATAATTAACTCCAAATGGCCTGAAATTGCTGGTAGTTATTTTAAAGAATATTCAGAGCCATTAAATGTTTCAAGGGTGCGTGATTTTGAAAACGATGTAGGTGAGACAGTATATAAAAATTATCTAAATGTGAGTGTTGCCCCAGCCGCAGCCATTGAATTTCAACACTTTAAGGACACTATAATTGAAAAAATTAATACTTATTTTGGTTATAAAGCTATAATAGACTTGAGAATTCATCAAAATTACATACCTAAATATACTCATATGAAACAAAGTAAGAAAAAACAAATAGATAAAGATGACATAGAATTTGTTAAGCAAAACGTTAAAGAATTTCAAAATTCCGATTTAAAAAAATCTCTATTAAATTTAGGTAATAAAATTACAACTGAGGACAAATAATGAAAATCAAAATTTTATTTATTTCTATTATACTATCACTACTTTTAATTAATGCCAAAGCAGCTGAAAACTCAATACTAGATGTTAAAGATAATGATTTTTATATTGGGGAAGACAATGCTCCAATCACAATTATAGAATATGCTTCAATGTCTTGTAGTCACTGTGCAGACTTTCATAATGATACACTAGAAGAATTAAAAAAAGAGTTTATTGATACTGGTAAAGTTAAGTTTATTTTTCGTGATTTCCCATTTAATTATCCCGCTCTTGCTGGAAGCATGATTTTAAGATGTGTCCCAGAAGATGTGAGATACGATTACATGAATGGCCTTTATAAGCTCCAAAATAATTGGGTTAATAGAGATCATTCCAAAACAAAATCTGAGTTATACAAAATAATGCAAAGTGGCGGTATGCAGCAAGAGGACTTTGATGCATGTTTAAGTAATGTTGAATTAGAGAATCAGTTACTTGAGGGTGTAATGGAAGCTCAGAGAGAATATAAAATAGGTTCTACCCCTTCATTCATTATTAATGGAGTACTTTATTCTGGGAATAAAAACATAAAAGAGTTTAGACAAATCATCGATAAAATATTATCACAATAGTTGATGATTAATTTTAGGACCCTTAAAGTCAAAGGCTTTAAGTCTTTTGTTGAACCAACTGAAATTTTGATTGAAAATGGTTTGACAGGTATTGTGGGGCCAAATGGATGTGGTAAATCCAATCTCGTTGAAGCTTTTAGATTCGTTATGGGTGAGCTTTCGCCAAAACAAATGAGAGGAAGCGAATTAGACGATGTTATCTTTAATGGAACAGATGATAGACCGGCATGGGATATTGCCGAGGTTACTATAGATTTAGATAATAAGGCAAGAAAAGCTCCAAGTATTTTCAATGAAAATGATACTATTGAAGTCACTAGAAGAATTTGGCGAGGTGAAGGCTCAGAATATAGAGTTAATGGCAAGGAGGTGCGATTAAAGGATGTGCAATTGCTATTTGCTGATGCAGCAACAGGTGCTCGTTCAACATCAATGGTTAGTCAAGGTAGAGTTGGTGCGATTATAGCCGCTAAGCCTGAGCAAAGAAGAACGTTGCTTGAAGAAGCTGCAGGAATTACAGGTCTACATTCAAGACGACACGAAGCTGAATTACGATTAAATGCAACTGAAAATAATTTAGAGCGTGTAAAGGACGTATTGAAAGCACAAGATGAACAACTTACAATATTAAAGAAACAATCAAAACAAGCTGAAAGATATAAGTACATCCAAAAAGATATTACAAAAGCAAGAGCTAGATTATTTTATAAAAAATGGATTGATGAAAAAGATAAATTAAAAAATGCTAATGAAAAAATTCAATCTGAAACAAATGTTGTAAATGACCAAACACAAGTTGTTGCACAAATAAATGTCGAATTTGAAAAAGTTCAAGAGAGCCTTCCAAACCTTAGACTCCAAGAAAGTAAGGTTGCAGCTGAACTGCAAAAATATTCTATTAGTTTAGAAAACCAAGAAAAAGAAATTGAAAGAGCGAATATTGCAGTAGACGAAACAAAAGTCCGTATAGAACAAATTAAAAATGACATTGATAGAGAAAAATTTTTATTTGAAGATGCAAAACAAAATCTTGAAAGAGTACAAGAAGAAAAATCAATACTTTTAAAACAACAAGGTGATCTTTTTATTCAAAATGATGATGATCAAAATAATGAAAATGTTTCTAATAAAAAAAATAATAACCCAATAATTGATTATCTAGATTTTGAAGATGGTCTTGAACAAGCAATTGCTGCAGTTTTTTCAGATGAGTTAATTGCATCTATTGATGAAGAACAAAGCATTTTTTGGAGAAAATTAGATGTGGAAGATTCTTCCTTTAACTCAGAAATTACAAAATTTTCTTCTCTAATCAAAGCACCGGATAATTTGAAAAAGAAATTAGAATTTGTTGGATTAATAGAAAATAAGGAAAATATTTTAGAAATTCAAAAAACCTTAAAGCCAGGACAAATATTAGTCAGCAAACTAGGAGAAATTTGGAGATGGGATGGCTATGTATCCAAAGGTAAACAAAATAATTCTACTAAAGCCATATTAGAGCAATTAAAAAATAGAAGAATAAAACAATTAAGTGCTGAAGAAAAACAATGGAATGATATTTCTTCAAAAGCAAATCAAAGAATAGAGGAGTTAAATTCAAGGCAAAATACATTAATTAGTGAATTATCTAATCTCCAATCCGTTCCTGAAGATGTATCAAGTGAAAAATTAAAAATACAAAAGCTGATTGATGACAATAAGAGTTCTTATGAGCAAATAGCTGAGCAGCTTCGTCAAACTGAACAAAATTCTAATGAAATCAATAAGAAATTAAAATTAGAAGAAATTAAATTAAATGAACTACGAGAAGAGAGAATCAGAACTGAAGGTCAAATTAATACAATTAATGAAGCAATAAAGTTATTATCAACTCAGGTAAAAGAAAGATTAAGTATAGAACTAGAAGAGCTTTACAATATTGGAGAAATAAATCCAAATAAAATTTTGGGTGAGACTGATGATTTAGAAAAAAAATTAGAAAGACTAATTGCTGAACAAGAACGTTTAGGTGGTGTTAATCTTCTTGCAGAACAAGAATCCAAAGATTTAGAAGAAAAAGTAAATACAATAAAGAACGATCAAAGTGACCTTTTAAGTGCAATTGCAAAACTGAGAGAAGCAATTGATTCACTTAATACAGAAGGTAGACAACGTTTACTTGCTGCATATGGAATAGTTAATGAAAATTTTCAAAAATTATTTACAAGGTTGTTTGGTGGTGGCAAGGCTTATCTGAAATTTACAGATGAATCAGATCCCCTTCAAGCTGGTTTAGAAATATTTGCTAGTCCTCCAGGAAAAAAATTACAAAATCTAAATTTACTCTCTGGTGGTGAGCAAGCTCTTACAGCATTATCATTATTATTTGCTGTATTTTTATCAAACCCAGCTCCAATTTGTGTACTCGATGAGGTTGATGCTCCATTAGATGATACTAATGTTGATAGATTTTGTTCATTAGTAGAGGAAATAGCTAAAACTTCTTCAACAAAATTCTTAGTAATAACTCATCATAGAATGACAATGGCAAGAGTAAATAGATTATTTGGTGTTACCATGCCTGAAAAAGGTGTATCACAATTAGTTTCTGTTGATCTTGAAAAAGCAATCGAGATAAAAGAGCAAGATACTACAAATGAATTATAAAAATAAAAATTTAGAAGAATTAGGTAAAAAAATTGATAATTTAGATAATCAAAATAAAGAACCTAATATTAAAAAAAAAGAAAGCGGTGCTGGATTTGGTTTTAAAATTAGTACAGAAATTATCGCTGCAATAGTGGTTGGAGTTGGAATTGGGCTTATTGTGGATAATTACTTTAATACTAAACCAATAGGGTTAATTATTTTCTTCATATTTGGCGCATTAGCTGGATTTTTGAACGTTTATCGTGTAATGCGTCGCATTGAAAAGCAAAGGTAATTTTAATATTCAATAACTATTATGGCCGCAAAAGACAGTCCACTAAAACAGTTCGAAATAGATCCAATATCCAATATTGAGCTTGGTGGCTATAATATTTCATTTACAAATTCATCTTTTGCTATGCTGATTACTGTTTTAGTAATTACTCTTTTTTTAACTTTAACAGTAAATACAAGATCAATCATCCCTTCTAGGATGCAGCTTATCTCAGAATTGATGTATAATTTTATAGCTCAGCTACTCTCTGATACGGTTGGAGATAATGGAAAAAGGTATTTCCCATTTGTTTTCTCTTTATTCATGTTTGTGTTAATTGGCAACATGGTAGGTATGATACCATACCAATTTACATTCACGAGTCATATTATTGTTACATTTGCGTTAGCTGCAGTTGTATTTATTGGTGTAACTATTCTTGGATTTATTAACCATGGCATTAAATTTTTTACATTCTTTTATATACCGGGTGTACCATTTTACATGCATCCACTGCTTATTCCTATTGAGGTAATATCTTATTTATCAAGACCTATAAGTTTATCAGTTAGATTATTTGCAAACATGCTGGCTGGTCACACACTACTAAAAGTATTTGCAGGCTTTGTTGTTTCCATGCCATTTTTTACAGGAGTTTTTCCTTTAGCATTCATTGTAGCTTTAACAGGATTAGAAATTTTAATTGCTTTTTTGCAAGCATATGTGTTTGCAATACTGACGTGTTTATATATTAACGATGCTTATCATTTACATTAATTTAAAATAGGAGGACTTATGGAAATTGAAGCAGCAAAAGTAATCGGAGCGGGTCTAGCCGTTATCGGTGTTATTGGATCAGGTATTGGAATTGGAAATATTTTCTCATCTTTTATTCAAGCAGTTGGAAGAAATCCAGCAGCAAGAGGTGAAGTTTTTACAATGACAATGTTAGGTTTCGCATTAGTTGAAGCGATTGCACTTTTCGCGTTAGTTATTGCGTTAGTTATTTTGTTTGGATAGAACACAATAATTAATTAATGCCTCAATTAAATCCAGAGTTTTTTGTTTCACAGCTCTTTTGGTTAGCTGTATTCTTTACCTTTCTATTTGTGTTTTTATGGAGGGTATCTCTTCCAAGAATAGCTACAGTTTTAGAGAAAAGACAAAATAAAATAGATGAGAATTTATCTTCAGCAAAAGAGCTTCAAGAACAGGCAATGGAAATTGAAAAAAAAATTAATGATCAAATCAATAAGGCTAAAGTAGAAACAGATGAAAAAATTAAAGAAACAATCAATGCTTTACAAGAAGATGTTTCTTCTCAACTTTCTTCACTTGATAAAGACTTAGAAAAAAAAGTTTCTGATGCAGAAAAAGAAATTTTAAAAAGTAAAGATGATCAGATGAAAAATATTAACAATGAAATAGCTAATATTACAAAACTGACTGTTGGAAAAATCACAGATATAGAAATGTCAGACAATGAAATTAATAAAGTTATTGAAATACATAAAGGTAGTTTTAATTAATGTTTTCTGATCCACAATTTTGGGTTGCAGTATCTTTTATTCTATTTATTGCAGCTATTTTTAATCCAGTACGAAAAATTCTAACATCTAGTTTAGATGCTCAAATAAAAGATATAAAAAATAAAATAGATGAAGTTGAGAATATAAAAAATGAGGCTCAAAAAGCTTTGGATGAATTAAAAGATAGAGAAACTAAGGTAGAAAAAGAAATACAAAATCTTAATTTGGAATCGGAAAAAAGAATAGCTGAACTGAAAAATATATCTACTTCTAAACTAACTGACCAAATTGAAAAAAGGAAAATATTAGCTGAAAATAAGATTGAACAATTAGTGAGAGATACGAATAACTCTATAAAAAATTATATTTCAAGTGTTGCAATAGAGGCTACGAAAAATATTCTAATACAAAATCTCAATAAAGATAAAAAGTCTGCTTTAATTGAAGAATCTATTACTGAATTTAACTCTGTTTTAAAGAATTAAAAGTAGATTAATCAGTCTAAATAATTGAGTATAATAATAAGAAATTAATATTAAAGGATTTGCAAAATCTATAGTATTATTAATTAACTGAAATTAAAATTAGCAAATTTAAATGACTAAAAAACTTAATATCTTTCTTGCAGGACCTCGAGGTTTTTGTGCGGGAGTAGATAGAGCGATTGAAATGGTTAAGGGTGCTCTAAAAAAATATGGGGCGCCAGTATATGTTCGTCATGAAATAGTTCATAATAAATTTGTTGTTGAAAATCTTAAATCACAGGGAGCAATTTTTGTAGAAGAATTAAATGAGATTGAAGATAAAAGCAGGCCAGTTATCTTTTCTGCACATGGTGTTCCAAAAGCAGTACCCGAAGAAGCGTTAAGTTTAAATTTAATATATTATGATGCCACATGTCCACTTGTTAGTAAAATTCATAAGGAGGTAGAAAATTTTGATAAAAAAAATCTCCCTGTAATTTTAATTGGTCACAGAAATCATCCTGAAGTTATAGGAACTATGGGTCAAACAAATAAAGAAATTTATTTGGTAGAAAAAGCTGAAGATGTTAAAAAATTACCTTTTGAACAAAATGATAAGATTGCGTATGTAACTCAGACAACTCTATCAGTAGACGATACCAAAGATATAATAAAAGAGATAAAATTACATTTTAAAAATGTTATAGAACCGAAAAAGAATGATATTTGTTATGCTACAACAAATAGGCAAGAGGCTGTTAAAAAAATAGCGAACCAATGTGATTATTTTTTAGTAATTGGAGCAAGTAACTCATCAAATTCTTTAAGATTAGTTGAAGTAGCAAAAAATTATGGTTCAAAAAAAGCTATTTTAGTAGAAGATGTTGATTCCTTAAATTTGAATATATTTCAAGAATCTGAGAATATAGGAATA
>CABYRH010000011.1 GCA_902521315.1 uncultured Alphaproteobacteria bacterium
AGAGCTGGATATGTTCTTGAGCTCCTAGATATGAAAGACAATGTAATATCAACTTTACTACTATCAAATAACTTAGTTAATATTCTAGCATCTTCTTTAGCAACAGCATTTTTCTATGATATATTTGGTGTAGAGGGTATTTTTTATGCAACACTTTTAATGACAGTTGTCATTGTTATTTTTGCTGAAGTTCTTCCTAAAACTTATGCTATTAATAGACCTAATAGAACTGCTTTATTAATTTCACCAATTATTTACTATTTGAACAAAATTTTATTTATTTTTGTATTTGTAATTAATCTTATAGTGAGATTAATTTTTAAAAAAAGAGACAATGATATAAAAGATAAAGATCTTCAATCAGAAGAAGAATTAAAAGGTGTTATAGATCTATATAAAACTTCAAATCCAGATTATGAGCAAGAAAAGGATATGTTACAAAGTATATTACAATTAAACGATATAACTGTTGAAGAAATTTTTACGCATAGAAAAAATATTTACTCAATTGACTCTTCTCTAAAGACTAGTGAGATTATAAATAAAATTAACAATTCTAGGTATACTCGAATTCCATTTTGGAAAGATAATCCTGAAAATATAATAGGCTTATTAAATGTACGAACATTAAATATAGATTTAAAAAATCATAATGAATCAAAAGAAATTATTTTTGATAAAATTTCTAACCCATGGTTTATACCCGAAACAACAAATCTCTTAGAGCAATTGGTTGAATTTAAAAAAAGAAAAGAACACCTGGCTTTTGTTGTAGATGAGTTTGGTGAATTACTTGGATTAATTACACTAGAAGATATAATTGAAGAAATAGTTGGAGAAATAGTTGATGAAATTGATGTTCCAGAAATCGATTTTAAGCTTAATAATTATGGAAAAGTTATAATTAATGGAGAAAAGAACATTAGGGATTTATATAAAAGTTTTGATTTAGAACCACCAGAAATAGAATCATCTACAATAGCAGGATATATCCTAGATATGTCAAAAAAGATTCCTTCTTACGGAGAGACTTTTAAAGATAATTTTTTTAATTACAAAATTCTATCACATTCAAAAAAACAAATATCAAAAGTTGAGATATCTAAAATTAATTAATTTTTATTTCTAATGAATGTAGGCCATTTTTAAATTCTTCTTCAAGTAAACTATTGATAATCCTATGAATATTTAATCTATTAAATGGGAAATTATTTTTTTTCGTCAAGATGATCTTAATATGAGTTTCGCCAATCCCATTAAAATTATTATGCCCTTTATGCAAATTTGAATTGTCAATAATTTCTAATAAAAAATTATTAAGTTTATTTGATAATATTTTATCAATTCTTTGCTTACGATTCATTATTTTTAAACTATATAATAACTGTGGGTAAACATAAAATAGATATTAATAAAAATAGTCTATCTTGGGAAAAAACTTTTTTTAGGAAATGTGACAAGAATGATTGTAATAATGAAGGGAAGTTTAAAGCTCCAAAATCAAGAGTATTATTAAATCAGTACTATTATTTTTGTTTAGAACATATTAAAGAATACAATAAATCATGGGATTTCTATAAAGGATTATCTGTTAATCAAATTGAAAATTCAATGAGAGAAGATATTATTTGGAACAGACCATCTTGGCCCTTGAAAGGAAATTACCACAAGGTGATGGATCAAATTAACAATTTTTTCAACGAAGAAATAAATGATTTAAATCCAAAAGAACGAGAAAACAAATTTTTCAGAAATAAGCTGCTTGATGAAAATCTTACAAAAGATGAAAGTAAAGCTTTATCAACATTAAATCTGAATCTACCAATGACATTAGACAAAATTAAAAAAACTTACAAAAAACTAGTGAAAATATTTCATCCTGATGTAAATGGTAATGATAAAAAAGCAGAAGAGAAATTCAAGGAAATAAATAACTCATACAAAATACTTTTAAAAAAATTTAAAAATGACAGTAAAAAATAATATAGAAATATCTCCTAGTATCAAAATTGACCCTAAAGAATTATTTGGAGTTTCCTGTGAGTTTGATATTTTTAAATTTAAAGACAAGACTGAACATGTTCCAGAAATTGATCAAACGTATATATTTGATCCGGCAACAACGCTTTCAATACTTGCTGGTTTTTCTTCTAATAGAAGAGTATTGATACAAGGATATCATGGTACAGGTAAATCTACACATATTGAACAAGTAGCTGCCAGACTTAACTGGCCATGCATAAGAATTAATCTAGATAGTCATATCAGTAGAATTGATTTAATCGGCAAAGATGCGATTATTCTTAAAGATAATAAACAAGTAACAGAATTTCAAGATGGTATACTACCTTGGTCTTATAAAAATCCCGTAGCTTTAGTCTTTGATGAGTATGATGCAGGCAGACCAGATGTAATGTTTGTTATTCAGCGAATTCTAGAGTCAGAAGGTAAGTTAACTTTACTTGATCAATCAAGAGTAATTAAACCCCACAAATTTTTTAGATTGTTTGCTACAGCCAACACCGTTGGTCTTGGTGATACATCTGGTTTGTATCATGGAACTCAACAAATAAACCAGGGTCAAATGGATAGGTGGAATATTGTATCATCATTGAATTATCTAAGTAATGATCAAGAGATAAAAATTATTTTAAGTAAAATAAAAAAACTTAATAATAAGGATGGCAAAGACATTGTTAAATCGATGGTAGCTACTGCAGATCTTTCGAGATCAGGGTTTATTAACGGTGATATTTCAACTGTTATGAGCCCAAGGACTGTATTGACTTGGGCAGAAAACTACCTTCTATTCAATGATATTGAATATTCTTTTAAACTATCTTTTTTAAATAGATGTGATGAAATGGAGAGATCTATATTACAAGAATATTTTCAAAGATCATTTGGAATTGATATTACTGATGCCAAAGTAGTTAATGTCAAAGAATAATGAAATTATTGAAGATTTTAAAAAGTCATTAAGTGCAACAATAAAATCAATAGGAAAAAAAGAGGATATAGAAATTAATTTTGTTAAAGAAAATCCTTCAATAAATGGTAACACAATTAATTTAACTGAACCAAAAATTGAAAATTTTAAAAATAATCTAGAATATCTAAGAGCTGAAGCTGATTCTTTTGCACTTGAATTCAGATTGCATTCAAAAGACATACACCAAAACTTCTTAAATCAAGATGATTTATCAAACCAAATAATTAATGTTTTAGAGCAGGCACGAGTAGAAGCTATTGGTAGTAATGAATTCAGGGGAATACAAAAAAATCTTAAAAATAAGTATATCAGAGATCTTAAAATTGGAAATACTAAAAAAGATCAAAATTTATTAATTAAAGCATTTAAAAACGTAGCATTTGAAGAAATTGTTGGTGTAGATTTAGGTGAAAATAATAGTAGTTTTAAAAATATTATAAAAGAAAAATTAAAAAAAGATTATTCAAACTTTTTTACAGATTTAAAGAAATATCTAAATGATCAGGAAAAATATACATCTACAATAGTTGAAAAACTAGATGAACTTGGATTACTTAATAACAGTGTAAACAATACTCAAAATGAAGATATTGATCAAAATGATGAAGATCAAGATAATGAAAATAAAAATAATGATGAACAAAAAAATGATGAACAAATTGAGTCAAATATTGAAATGCAAACGAGTGAAACAGCAGTTGAGCAGTCAGTTTCATTAGAAGAAAATGATGATATGGGAGAAGAAAGTGGGGATACTGAAATAGATTATTTACCAGATAGAAAAATTTTAGAAAGTTTAGAGAATTATAAAGTTTATGATTATAATTTTGATGAAATTATTAATGCTGAAGAACTTTGTGATATAAAAGAATTAGAGAAACTTAGAAGAAATCTTGATCAACAAGTATTTTCTTTTCAACCACTAATTGTTAAAATTGCCAATAGACTGCAAAGAAAACTTTTAGCTCAGCAAAATCGTCACTGGGATTTTAATATGGAAGAGGGTTTTCTTGATACATCAAGATTAGCTAAAATTATTGCTAATCCAAATAATAAATTAAGCTACAAAATAGAAAAGGAAGTTGAATTTAAAGATACTATTGTGAGTCTTCTAATTGATAATTCTGGTTCAATGAGAGGCAGACCAATTACGGTTGCAGCCCTGTGTTCAGATATTTTAGCAAAAACATTGGAAAGATGCTTAATTAAGTCTGAAATATTAGGATTTACAACCAAAGCTTGGAAGGGAGGTAATTCAAGAGAAAAATGGATCAAAAATGGAAAACCGTCTAATCCAGGCAGGTTAAATGATCTAAGACATATCATCTATAAATCTGCAGACTCACCTTGGAGAAGATCAAAAAAAAATTTGGGATTATTATTAAAAGAGGGAATTTTAAAGGAAAATGTCGATGGGGAAGCTCTATCATGGGCATATAATAGATTATCTTTGCGAAAGGAAAAAAGAAAAATTCTTATTGTGATAAGCGATGGTGCACCTGTTGACGACTCAACACTTTCTGTAAATCCAGGTAATTATTTAGAAAAAAATTTGAGAGATATAATTGGTAAGATTGAAAAAAAAGATGAAATAGAACTAATCGCAATAGGAATTGGACATGATGTTTCAAGATATTATAGCAAAGCAGTAACAATAATGGATGTCGATCAGTTAGGTGAGATATTACTAAATCAATTATCTGCTACTTTTCATTTAGATAATTAAGAATTTAACCATTTCTTTTTTGCATTATCAAAATCATTGTTATCAATTGAGCTTCTAACTTCTTTCATAAGATTATTCATAAAATATATGTTATGATTAGTAAGCAGATGTAATCCTAGTAATTCCTGTGCAGAAAAAAGATGGTATAAATATGCCAGTGTAAAATTCTTACAAGTATAGCAATTACATTCATTATCTATTGGGTTTAAATTATTTTTATATTTAACGTTTTTTAAGTTTATCTTTCCCTTTATACCTTTGACTAAAGCTGATCCATGTCGAGCAATTCTAGTTGGGCTTACACAATCAAATGTATCGATTCCATATGCAACAAAATCCCATATATCCCTAGGATCGCCAATACCTAGCAAATGTACTGGACGGGTATTATCTAATTTAGAAGAAGTAAAATGAACTATATCTTTCATTTCATCTTTATTTGATCCTAAACTACCACCAATAGCAATCCCAAAAGTGTTGATTTTTTTTGTATTAAATTCAATGCTTTCTTCTCTTAAATCTCTATAAATCCCTCCTTGAATAATCCCATACATTTCTTGTCTACCAGCTGAGCCATTTCTAGGATTATAATTAAGATTAGAATTAAATGCATTGATGGACCTTAAAGACCATCTATGACTTCTTAACATAGAATCAGATGTATATGTTTTATCTACATTATAAGGAGTGCATTCATCAAAAACTAAGATGAAATCTGCTCCAAGATTTCTTTGAACCTCAATTGATTTTTCAGGTGATAACATATGAGTAGAACCATCAATATAAGACTTGAATAATGCACCCTCTTCATTCAAATTTATTAAAGTTTTTTTATTTTTTGAATTTGTCTTTCGTCCTTTTATTTCATCAGCAACTGAGCCATGTCCAAGAGAAAAAATTTGAAATCCACCACTATCTGTTAACATAGGTCCATTCCACCCCGTAAAATTATGAAGACCCCCATGCTGAGCTATTAGTTTACTTCCTGGTTGAAGCATTAAGTGATAAGTGTTTGATAATATAATCTGAGAGTTATTCTCTTTTGCGCCCTTTGTAGTAAAAGATTTTAAAGCTGCTTTTGTTGCACAAAATATAAACGCTGGTGTATTAATTTTACCATGAGGGGTAGAAATAACTCCAGTTCTTGCATTTGAATTATTAGACTTATTTTTAATTGACCAATTAAAATCTTTCATTAATTATTTGAAAAGCAATTTTAACCCATTTCAGGAGAGGAATTTTTTTCTTCTGGAATAAAGTACTTTGCTAGATAGATAAAAGGTGTGTCAAGAATAGCTATAAATACTCTTAATAAATAGACACCCAAAATGAATGTCATAATAACATCACTAAGTGGAAAAGGATTGGGATTTAAAATTATCCAAGCAAAAATACTAAAAATTGTGTTATCAATTAATGAAGATAAGGCTGTAGAAACATTATTTCTTAACCAAAGTAATTTGTTTGAGCTAATCGTTTTTAAATAACTAAAGAACCAAATATCAAAATATTGACTTATTAAATAAGCTATCATACTAGCCATAAAAATGCTGGTCATTGGAGTAAATAAAATTGCTAAACTTTCTTGAACCATAGAGACCCATTCATCTTCAGCTGGTTGAATACCAATTGTTACTAACATCAAAATAGTCATCAAGAAAAAACTACAAAAACCTATAAGTACATTTTTTCTTGCTTTTTCTTTACCATAATATTCTGACAATATGTCGGTACACAAAAAAGTGGAGGCAAATAATATTGTTCCCAAAGCTATTGGACTTGGTTCATAAAATGGAATAATTTTTTCATTAATTGAAGAAAATAAATTAAAATTAGCTTGTTTTAATACTTGTATGTTAGCTGCAATTATTGCTATAGCAGAATAAACGTATAAACCAACATATCCAAATAATCTTAAAAAGACTAATATTGAGAGAAAACACAATATTAGCATTATAAACCAAACTACTTCGGTATTTTGATTTGATATTAAATTAATTATATTTTGAGGTATCGAAGATATAAGAGTTTTAATGCCAGTTAAAACGTCCATAGTTAATATTAAGATGATTTATTAATAATAGTTTTTTTAAGTTTTTTTGCTCTTAAAGGTAATTTAGAATTAGGTGTACTTATTAGAAATTCATCTAATCCACCTTTTTTTTCGACTGTTCGAATTGTACTAACAGCAACTTTCATTTGAAATTTTTGACCTAAAACTTCACTAACAAAGGTTATTCTCTGAAGATTTGGTTTGAAACGTCTTTTTGTTCTATTTTTAGCATGACTAACGTTATTACCAGTTTGAAAAGATTTTCCAGTTAATTCACATCGCATTGACATAATGAGGTTGCATGTAAATATAAATATTATTTTGTCAAGTATTCTAAATACTAAATTTATCTATAATATAAGTTGGGGCTATTTGATGATTTTTAATTAAATTATTTATTATATTTAAATCTTTATGAATACCAGATTGTACTAAAACACTATCTATTTCAAAATTATTAGCACCTTGAATATCATGAAATAATGAGTCTCCAATCGCTACTGATCTTTTTTTTTCTAAATTAATTTTATTTGTGGTTTCAGTATATATACTTACATCAGGCTTACCTTTTATAATAACATTTCCACCCATTTTTCTATATATTTCACCAATAGCACCCATACAAAAGATATTATTATTAGTTTTATTTTCAACTGTTTCAAAGTCGGGGTTTGCACAATACATTGTTATTTCTTTTTTATAAGCTATTTCTAGTAACGGAATATATTCTATTGGCTGTAAATTTAGAAAAGGAGTACAAGCTAAAATTAAATCTGCTTCTTCTACTTTTTCTACAAAATTAAAATTTAAACCATCTCTAAAATCTAGACCATCCTCTTTTTCTTCATCATAAATATGAAAGCAGTTTTTTTTATTTTTATCATCTAAAAATTTTTTTTTAAGTAATTGCCAAATCATTTCTCCACTTGTCATTGTGTTTATAAAAGAATTTTTATTAAAACCAAGCATCGGTAATCTATCTATTGATGACTTTGATCTTTTTGATGAGTTTGAAATTATAAATAAATTTTTATTATTACTTTTGAGAATATTGATAGAATTAAAAGCATGATCATATCCAAATATTCCATCATGCATTACACCCCATTGATCAATTATAAAGTTATCATAATCATTAATAATTTCTGCAATCGATTTAATTTTTTTCACTACTATACCGATTTACCAATAACTTCAGATACATTTTTATATCCATCAGTTTTAATAAGGTCAATCAAGTCACCTTTCATACTATTAATTAAATTTGGACCAGAATAAACCAAAGCGGTATATAGCTGAACTAAAGAAGCACCAGATTTAATTTTTTCATAACAGTCCCTTCCATTTGATAAACCTCCAACTCCTATTAATGGTATTTGACCATTTGTTAATTCATACATTTTTTTCAAAACTAAATTTGAATTGTTATATAGGGGTTTGCCACTTAGCCCCCCTTTTTTTTCTTTATTTATAGAAATTAAATTGCTCTCTCTTTTTATGGTACTGTTTGTTAGAATCAATCCATCAATGTTATTAGCTAAGGAAATTAAAGCTATATCTCTTAGTTGATCTTCATTTAAATCAGGTGAAATTTTAATTAATATTGGCTTGGTATTAATTTGTTTTATTTCATCTCTTTTGTCTATAATTTTTTTAATTAACTTTTCTATCTTTCCTCTTAGTTGTAGATCTCTCAACCCTTCAGTATTTGGTGAAGATATGTTTATAGTTATATAGTTTGCTAAATCACCTAATTCTTCTAAACCTATAAGATAATCGTCAATAGCTTCTTTTGAATTTTTATTTTTTCCAATATTAACTCCTACAATTTTATTATTTAAGTATGATTTTTTGAATTTAATTAAATTTTTTTTTACTTTTTTTATACCCTTATTATTAAATCCTAAACTATTGATAATGGCTTTATCTTCACTTAATCTAAATACTCTAGGTTTAGTATTACCACTTTGAGGTTTTGGGGTAATTGTGCCAACTTCAAGAAATCCAAAACCAAATGAAAACATGGAATGCATCACTTCAGCATTTTTATCAAAACCGGCAGCGAGTCCTATAGGATTTGCAAAATCTAAACCCATTAGATGTTGTGCAAGAATAGGATCCTCAATATTTTTTTGTCTTACTTTAAAATATTTTAAAAAATTAATTGTAATAGTATGAGAAAACTCAGGAGGTAATAATCTTAATATTTTTAATGAACTATTGTACAATAAATTAATTATCTATTAATTTTTTTAGATAATCAATAGTTTCTCTTAAACCAAATAATTTAAAAAATGATCCTAGTCTAGGGCCTTGATCCTGACCAAGCATAACTTGATATACTAGTTTAAAAAAATCTTTTAAGTTTTCAAATTTGTGCTTTTTTCCTACTTCGTATAATAATGTTTGAATATCTTCAGATGAACTGTTTACAGTAACATCGTTTTCTAAAACATTAATAATATCAATAAATACTTCTTTATTACTATTATCAATCTCTAAAAATTTCTTTTTAGGTAAAATAAAATCTTCATAGTAATTTAGTGCAAAGTCAATGAGTCGATCAAATTCAGGATTATTTTCAGCATTAATTTTATCATCATATTTGTTGATAAACGACCATATAACTTTTTTATCTTTAGAATTAGAAACATTGACTAAATTAGTAAGAGTATTGAAATTTATTTCTGATTTAAATTCTTTAGGGTTTCCTGAATGAATATGCCAAATTGGATTATCATACTGTTTATTTTTATCTAATTTTGAGTATGAATTATAATGAGAAAGATAATCGTCTACAGTTTTGGGAATTACATCAAAGTGAAGTTTCTTTGCTGATTTTGGTTTTTGGAACATATAGAGTGCTAGACTTTCAGGAGATGCATAACGCAGCCACTCATCCACACTAATTCCATTTCCAACTGACTTAGATATTTTTTCACCTTTTTCATCTAAAAACATTTCATAAATTAGATTAGTGGGTGGTATTTTATTTAATACTCTACATATCTTAGATCCTAAATCGACACTTTCTGTAAGGTCTTTACCGCACATTTCATAGTCAACATCAAACGATATCCATCTCATTGCCCAATCAACTTTCCATTGTAACTTACATTTTCCATTAATTACTTCTGTTTCAACTAACTTGTCTAATGATGGATCTTTGTAAATAATCGTTTTTGTATCCATTTTATATTCTTCAATTTTTACTTGAAGAACTTCACCTGAATTTTCACTTATTGGGAGAAATGGACTATAAGTTTCTCTTCTTTCTGCTCGTAAGGTAGGTAAAATAATATCTAATATTTTTGGATAGTTTTCAAATATACTTAATATTGTTTCATTAAAATCTCCATTTTGATATTTTTCTGTTGAGCTAACAAATTCATAGTCGAAATTAAATTCATCTAAAAAACTTCTAAGTTTTGCATTATTATGATGTCCAAAACTTTTAAATTTACCAAATGGATCCGGTATAGAAGTAAGTGGCTTACCTATAAATTTTTCTAACATTTCTTTATTTGGAACATTTTCAGGAACTTTTCGTAATCCATCCATATCATCAGAAAATGTGATCAGTTTTGTTGGGCAATCAATTATTGAGCTAAATGCATTTTTTACCATTGATGTTCTTACAACTTCACCAAAAGTTCCAATATGAGGTAAACCGGAGGGGCCATAACCAGTTTCTAGTAATATATATCCCTTAGATGGAATTTTGAAATTTTGTAAACCGCCATTTTTTTTAATGATTTGTAATGCTTCTTTAAAAGGCCAAGCTTTTAAGGATTGTGCTAATTCTTTATTAATCATTTAATTTTGCTCTGATTCTAATTTTTTTACCCAATAACAACTTTAATGAATTTGTGAAATTAAAAACTTCATCTCCTAATTTATTAAATAATTCATTTTCTAAATCTACAATATTATCAATAATATTATTAATTAAATCATTCCCTTCTACAGTTAGAATTAAACTATGAGATCTTTTATCTTGTGGTTGTTGTTTTGATATTAACTTCTTTTCTTCTAGTTTGGAAATACGTAAGCTAACAACTGACCTATCAATAAATGCATTTTTACATATATCCTGTTGAGTAATATTTATGTTTTGTTGCTGCAATAAATAAATTGTCTCGAGAATAAGATATTCATTTAATGTGATTTGACTCTCTTTTAATTTATTTCTTACTTTAGATTGCCATAAGTTAGATGTTTGCCAAATTAATAATGCTAATCTATTCTCATTAAGAGAAGTGCCTGCCATAGTTTTTATACAAATTGTTTGTATACAAATTAAAAATTTATGTCAATACTATTCTGGAGCAATTTCTATCTCTAAGCCATCAAGCTCTTCAGAAAGATTAATTTGACAAGATAATCTGGAATTATTTTTAACATCAAATGCTTGATCAAGCATAGACTCTTCATCATCATCCATATTTTTTAGCTTTTTTGTCCATTTTTCATCAATATAAACATGACAGGTAGCACAAGCACAACATCCTCCACACGAAGCTTCAATATCGTAGCCATTGTCTCTAAGTGTTTCCATTAATGTAAAATTACTATCATATTCAATTTCAGATTTTTTACCTGATCTATCTATGATTATTAACTTTGGCATTAAACACCTAGTTTTTTCTGAAGTTCTTTAGAAGATGTTGTGTATCTAAAAATGTTTTTCTTATCAGGAAAGCAATACTTGAATACTGCTTGAGCCATTAAGGCAGACTCATGAAATCCTGATAAAATAAGCTTAAGCTTTCCTGGATACCAATTTATGTCACCAATAGCAAAGATTGATTGAGTAGAAGTTTCAAATTTTTCAGTGTCCACCTTAATTAAGTTTTCGTGTAAGTTTAAACCCCATTCCGCAATTGGACCTAGTTCCATTTTTAAGCCAAAAAAAGGCAAAAGGTAATCTACTTCAATTTTTGATCTTTCATTATCGTTTTCGTATTCAAGCATTATTTTACTATCTTGAAACTTTGAAATCTTTTTTATTTGGCCTTTTAAAAATTTAATTTTTCCTTTTGTTTCTAATTCTTGCATTTTTGAAACGGAATCTGGAGCTGCCCTAAACTCTTTTCTTCTATGTATTAGAGTTACATTGGAATCTTTAGATAATTCATTTGTCCAATCCAAGGCAGAATCTCCTCCTCCTGCAATTAAAAGTTTTTTATTTTTAAATATTGATTTATCTCGAATTGCGTAAAAAACATTTATGTTTTCGAAAGTCTCAATATTCTCAATTGGAGGTTTTCGAGGCACAAAGCTTCCTGCTCCTGCGGCTATAACTATACATTTTGCTTCAACTTTTGTTCCTATATTAGTCTCTACAATCCAACCATATTCTGTTTTAGCAATTTTCTCAACTTGTTGGTTAAGATGAAATTTAGGTTTAAACGGGTTTATCTGTTTAGTTAATTCGTCAGTTAGTTCTTGTCCTGTAACAACTGGTCTTGAGGGAATATCATAAATTGGTTTTTCTGGGTACAATTCAGCGCACTGGCCTCCAACCTTATCTAAATTATCAATTAAATGACATTCTATATTTAAAAGGCCTAATTCAAATACAGCAAATAAGCCAACTGGACCTGCACCTATAATTACTACATTAGTTTTTTCTGACATAAGTGAAAAATAACAACTTTTTTTATTATTTCTAGGGATTATATATATTCTGGATGAATTACGCTAATACTTCTAAATATTATAGTCCCGCAATCTATATATGGCTATTAACAATAACCGCAATGGTTTTATTAATTATAGTAATAGGAGGTCTAACAAGATTAACAGACTCTGGACTTTCTATGACCGACTGGCGTCCAATTTTAGGTGTAATTCCTCCACTGAGTTTAGAAAGTTGGTTGGTTGTTTTCGAAATGTATAAACAAACACCAGAATACAAAATAGTTAACAAAAATATGATGTTAAATGAATTTAAATATATTTTTTGGTGGGAGTGGTTTCATAGAATATTTGCAAGAGTCATAGGAATTGTATTTTTAATACCCTTAATATACTTCAGTTTTAAAAAGCAAATTCAATCGTCACTATATATAAGACTTGGTATTGTTTTTGTGTTTGGTTTGTTTCAAGCAGTTATTGGATGGTGGATGGTAAAGAGTGGTTTGACAGAAAATCCTTATGTAAGCCCTTATAGACTTACTTTTCATCTTTTAAATGCTCTTATAATTTTCTCTATACTTTTATGGATAGCAATGGATTATAGATATTCCTCTACTATAAGTTTTTTATCTAATCCAAAGACAAATGAGTTTTATATTTTAATTGCTGTAATCTTAATATTTATCACAATTGCAACAGGTGGATTTATGGCTGGAACTAACTCTGGCCAATCTTTTAATACATTTCCACTAATGAATGGAAAAATAATACCTGATGACTACATTATTGATGATTTAGGTATTTATAATATTTTTGAGAATACAGTTGCAATAAATTTTAACCACCGCTGGTTATCAATTTTTGTTTTTTTTTATATCCTGTTTGTGTGTTTCAGATTTATTAAATTTGATAATAAAAACGTTTCAAGTACTCTTGTGTATTTGGTCCTATTCTTTCTGACATTGCAAGTAATTTTAGGTATTATTACTCTTTTAAGTAATGTTTACTTACCAGTCGCAAGTTTACATCAAACTAATTCAATTTTGTTATTATCAAGTTTATTAATTAGTTATCATCAAATTAAAATTAGAAAGGTTAAAAATGTCTAACAAAAATATATTTGTCTTTGGGGGAACAGGTTCTATTGGAAAATCATTATCAAAAAAACTGAAAAGCAATAAATATGATCCAATAATTATTTCTAGAAATGAGGCAGAATTGAAACAATTATCTGAGGAAATTGGTTGTGAATATAAAGTTTGTGATGTTTTAGATTTTGATAAAGTTAAAAGTATTTCGGAAGAATATAAAGATCGATTATGTGGTATTGCTTTTTGTGTTGGATCTATAAATTTAAAACCTCTCAAAATGACTAAAGATGAGGATTTTATTGATTCTTTTAAATTAAATACACTTAGTGCCATAAATGTAATAAAGGTTAATCAAGAAACTCTAGCTAAAAATACTGGAAGTATTCTTCTTTATTCAACTATAGCGGTAAAACAAGGTTTTACTAATCACACAATAGTCTCGACCGCAAAAGGTGCCATTGAAGGGCTTACTTTGAGCTTAGCAGCAGAATTTGCTCCAAAAATTAAAGTAAATTGTATAGCGCCAAGTTTAACTGACGCAAAAATGACACAAAAGTTACTTAATAATGAAACTATTAAGAAAGCAATTGAAAATATGCATCCTTTACCTAAAATTGGATCTGGTGATGATTTCTCTGATATTGGAAGTTTTCTATTAAGTGATAAAAATAGTTGGATTACTGGACAAATATTTCATATAGATGGAGGAAGATCATCATTAAGAATTAAATCGTGAAATATATTTTTATAATTTATTTATCTCTTTTTTCATTTAGTGTTTTTAGTCAACCATTTCCGATACCAGATGATAATGAGACAAGTTATGATGTTATTAGAAAAAAGAAAAATATAGGGAGCTTAATATCAAAATTTATAGAAAATGAAGATAGTGTCGTTATACATTCAGTCTTAAATATAAATGTTAAAGTTTTATTTATTCCAGCATACAAATTTTTTCAAGAAACTAAAGAAACTTGGAGGAATGGTGAATTTGTATCAATAGATGGTTTTACAGACTTTGAAGATGATCGAGAGTATAAAATAATTGGAAATGATGTAGGCAATTTTTTTATTGCCAGTGGTATGGATGGTGAATTGAAATTAGATAAAAATATAGTACCTTTAAATTATTGGAACCTTGAAATGTTAAATGAAAAAGAGGTATTTGATACTCAAAAAGGTATTGTAAGAACAATAGAAGTAAAGCAACTTGAAGATGAAAAAATTAAAATTAATGACATTGAAATATTAACTAACAAGTATCTTTTCAATGCATCAAAAAATCCAAAAGATAAAGGACCATTCCCAGAGTATACACTTTGGTATTTTGAAAAAGAGCTCATGAAAATGGAATTCAAAAATCCTAATGATAAAAAGAATATTATAACAATAATTCGTAATGATTGGGGTCAATAATTGCAAACTATTTGGATTACCGGTGGATCTTCTGGAATTGGTTTTGCAGTTGCACAAAAATTTTTGGAAGAAAATTGGAGGGTTATTATTTCTTCAAGAAATGAAGACAAATTAAAAAAAGCTGTCGATGAATTAAAAAATATAACAAGTAATAAAGAAATCTACTATAAAACTTGTGACGTAAGTAAGTACAAAGAAGTTAATGATACGATTGCCTACATAGAAAACGAAATTTCAAAAATTAATATTGCTCTCCTAAATGCAACCGCTTACTCACCCAACAGAAATCAAGAATTTGATATAAATAATTACAATTTATTAATCGATGTTAATTTAAATGGAACAATAAATTGTATAGATGTTTTGAAAAATTATATGAAGGGTAGAAATAATTTAATATCTATAGTTTCTTCACCAGTTGGATATAGAGGGATGCCGACGGCAGGCGCTTATGGTATGACCAAAGCAGCACAACTAAATTTAGTAGAAAGTTTATATTTTGATTTTAAAAAATTAAAAATAAAAATTTCAGTCATCAACCCAGGTTTCATAGATACTGAGTCAACAAAGTTAAATTCTTTTAAAATGCCCTTTTTAAAACCTGCTAGCTATGCTGCAAAAAAAATATTTGAAGGATTAACTGGTAAATATAAATTTGAAATATATTTTCCTTTTATTTTGGTTTTTTCTGTAAAAATAATGAGATATTTACCTTTAAAAATTTATGCATTTATTTGGAAAAAATTAGGAAATTTCTAATTTAGTTCACCAATATAAATTCCAAGACCTTCAGCTACTTTAATTAAAGGATCATTTTTTTGAACAGTTTTTGAGTATCCAGCAACTTGACTGAGCATCAAATCTTGAACACCTCTATCTTTCCATACAACTACTCTATTAAATTTTTTCTTTGCAATTAAATCAACAGCATAAACTCCAAAGGCACTTGCAATTAAACGATCTCTATGAGTTGGTTGAGCGCCTCTTTGAACATGTCCTAGAACTGTAACCCTTGTTTCAGAGTCTGTTATTTTATAGATTTCATCACCAAGATAATTTCCAATCCCTCCAAGGCGAACCTCGCCATCGACATATTTTACTGTAGCTTTTTTACCGTTTTCTTTTTTTACAGCTTCTGCAACAACGATTAATGCATGATTTCTTCCTTTAGACCTAAGTTTTTCAATATGTTCAGCGATAGATTTTATTGAATATTGAATCTCGGGTATCAAAATAACATCTGCTCCTCCAGCAATTCCTGCATTCAAAGCAATGTGACCTGCATCTCTACCCATTACTTCTAAAATCATTACTCTTCTATGACTGGCTGCAGTTGGTTGAAGCATATCTAAAGCATTTGTTGCTACGTCAACTGCAGTATCATACCCTATTGATAATTCATTGTGCTTTACATCATTATCAATAGTTTTTGGGATACCTACAAAATTTATATTTCCTTTTTTTGTAATACTTTCAAGAATTTTTAAACTTCCATCACCACCAATACCTATAAGTGCATCAATTCCTAAACTTTTAAAACCTTCTATAACTAAATCTGATGAGTCAATTTTTTTTCCATTCCTTATAATTCTTTTAAAGGGGTTTCCTTTGTTGTTTGATCCTAAAAAGGTTCCACCCATTCTCATTAGGCTTCCCTCAAAATTTTGCGGTTCTAATTTAATTACGTCTAGTGGATCTTTTAACAAACCTAATGTTCCATCTTTAATTCCATAAACTTCCCAATTATACTTATTATGAGCTCTCAACGTTACAGCTCTTATAACTGCATTTAAACCTGCACAATCACCACCACTGGTTAAAATTGCTATTTTTTTTACCATAGGATGTTTATATACTAATATTATATTTTTACTTATTTATTTTCATGGATGACATAAACAAACTTATAGAAATTTTAAAAAATTTTGAACAAGAACATAGAGATCTTGATGAAATACTTTTAAGACTTCAAGAAAAAAATACTGTAGATTTTTTACAAATTCAAAGGTTAAAAAAAAGAAAATTGATCTTAAAGGATAAAATATTAGAGATTCAAAATAAATTAGAGCCAGATAGTATAGCTTAAGTTAAAAAACTTTTTAAAAATTTAGGAGCGTTATCTTTAATAAAAGATATTCTTTCCTTAATTTTTGGGATTTTTGATATTCTCTTAAGATTTTTATCTATATTTTCTTCAACATACTTCATTTCTTTTGAAAAAAAAACGAATAAGGCGTTAGTATATACTCCTGATAAAATAAGTCTTTTTGTATAAAAATTGAAATCTGTTGAATTATCTCCAGCTAAATACCACATAATATTTACTGAATTATACAGACTTTTTTTGGATATTTTATTATTTGTGGGCAGCAAAAGATGGTTGAAGGTTTTTTTATAAAATTCTTTATCTTCATTTAATATATCAAATCGTAGTAATAATATTTTTTTTATTCTTTTATTAATTGGAAAATTAATTAAATTAATTTTTTTTAATTTATGTTCAAGTTTTTCATTAATATTTTGAAGAGCATATTCTAATAAATCTATATATCCATCTGGAAAAAAATAGAATAAATCATTTTTTTCTATATTTTGTTTTTGTAACTGTGAAAATATTTCTGATGACCAGCCTTCAATTGATACAATTTTTTTTGCTTTAGTAAGAATATCTTCTTTTTTTTTATTTTCTGTTTTGTTCATTTTTCCAAAAAGTTGTTATTTCTTTTTCAAAACCAAAAGCATTTTTATGTGCTAAGCGCGATGTATACAAAATACCGTTTAAATGATCTACCTCATGTTGTACTACTCTTGCATGTAAGCCTTCAACTTCATTTTCAATCACTTTACCATCAAGATCAAATCCAGAATATTTAATTTTTTTAAATCTTCTAACTAAGCCTTGCATACCAGGAATAGATAAACAACCTTCCCAATCATCCTCAGTTTCTTTTCCAATAGGTGTAAAAGTAGGATTTATTAATGGTGTTATCTCAATTTTATCTTTCACTTCATTATCAGGATTACGAAATACTATTATTTGCTTTGAAATATGTACTTGGGGTGCTGCTAAACCTATACCGTTATAGTCAAGCATTGTTTCAGACATATCATAAACTATTTGTTTTAGAGAATCTGATGAGAATTCTTTTATCTCAGAACATTCTTTTAGCAAGATTGGATGTCCGATTTTAGATATTTTGAGAATAGACACATTATAAATATAAGTATTTTTTCTAATATACCAATAGATTAATTCAATATATCCGTTTGCAAATAATATGAGTTTATGTTACTAGCCCGATCAAATGACACTTTTTGTAAACGTAAAAGATAATAACGTAGAACAAGCAATCAGATCGCTTAAAAAGAAAATGCAGCGTGAAGGTTTGTATAAAGAAATGAAACTTCGTAAACATTATGAAAAACCTTGTTTGAAACGTGCTAGAGAAAAAGAAGAAAATATTAGAAGAGCAAGAAAATCAGCAAAAAGAAATAACGATTAAGCAGATAAACTTTTTACTATATCCTCGCACATCTTTTTAGCATCTCCAAATAGCATAGTGGTATTATCTCTATAAAATAATTCATTATCAACACCAGAATAGCCTGTTGCCATTGAACGTTTTACAAATAAAACACTTTGAGATTTTTCTACATCTAAAATTGGCATACCAAAAATAGGAGAGGACTCATCAGTTTTTGCAGCCGGATTGGTTACATCATTTGCACCAATAACAAAAGAAACCTCTGTCATAGGAAAATCATGATTAATTTCATCTAATTCTAAGACTTCTTCATATGGAACATTAGCTTCAGCAAGCAATACATTCATATGACCTGGCATTCTTCCTGCAACTGGGTGTATTGCATATCTTACATCTATTCCCTCTTTTTTTAGTATATCACCCATTTCTCTTAAAGCATGTTGAGCTTGTGCTACAGCCATTCCATATCCTGGTACTATAATTACAGAGTCTGCATTTTTCATTATATATGCCGCATCCTCTGCATTACCTTGTTTAACAATTTTATCAGAGTTATCTTTACTAGCACTAGTGTCTTGCTCACCACCAAAACCTCCTAAAACAACATTAATAATGGATCTATTCATCCCTTTACTCATTATATAACTTAATATAGCGCCAGACGCTCCTACAAGAGCACCAGTTATAATTAAGAGATTATTACTTAAGGTAAATCCTATGCCACAAGCAGCCCAACCTGAATAAGAGTTTAGCATAGAAACGACAACTGGCATGTCAGCTCCACCGATGGGAATTACCACAAGAAATCCTAATAATATTGAAACGATAACTATTGTCCAAAAGATTGTTGGAGATTGTTTAATTACAAATAAAACAATTAAGAAAATAATTATTAAGAAAATTAGTGCATTGATAAGATGTTGAAACTTAAAAACAATAGGTTTTCCAGAAATGGTTCCTTGTAATTTTCCAAAAGCTAAAACAGAACCAGAAAAAGTAATAGCACCGATAAATGTTCCAATACTCATTTCAACTAAACTAGCAGTTTTAATTGATCCAACTTTTCCAATACTAAAAGCTACAGGATCATAGAATGCAGCAGCAGCAACAAATACAGCAGCTAAACCTACTAAGCTATGAAAAGCTGCTACCAATTGAGGTAATGCTGTCATTTCAATTCTAAGAGCAATAAATGAACCTATGGCACCACCAATAAGTATCGCGGCTCCAATTTCATAATAACTAAGAACAGATTTAAACATTAATGTTGTGAAAACTGCTATGATCATTCCAATGATACCAAAAATGTTACCCATTCTTGAAGATTCAGGGTGAGATAAACCTCTTAAAGCAAAGATAAATAATAACGCAGAAATTAAATATAATATCGCAACCATGTTAGAAGACATTATTCTTTTTCCTTTGTTTTTTTAGTTTTTTTCTTAAACATCGAGAGCATTCGATATGTTACTAAGAAACCTCCAAAAATATTAACTGAAGCTAATACAACACCAATTAATCCAAAAATTTTTGAAGTATCAAAACCTTGGGGACCGGCTGCCAATATTGCACCAACTATAATTACACTTGATATTGCATTTGTCACACCCATCAATGGACTATGTAAAGCAGGAGTAACTGACCAAACTACATAATAACCAATAATACAAGCTAAGAAAAATACTGTTAGTCCAATAACAAAAACTTCTGAAGAATGTGCTTCCATATTACTTAAATTGCTCCAATATTACATCTCCGTCATGCGTTAGCAAAACAGAATTAATTATCTCATCATTAAAATCAAAATTTATTTTTTTATTTTCTTTGTCTATTAATAAACTTAAGAAGTTAAAAATATTTTTAGCATACAGTGCTGAGGCATCTTTAGCCACTCTTCCAGGAACATTTCCATAACCAACGATTTTTACTCCATTATGCAATACTATTTCATTCATTTTACTTAAAGGGCAATTACCACCTGCTTCCACAGCTAAATCAATTACTACTGAACCTGGTACCATCGAAGAAACCATTTCCTCTGTAATTAAAACTGGTGCTTTTTTTCCAGGAATAAGAGCTGTACAAATTACTATGTCTTGTTTTGAAACTGTTTCAGCTATCAATTGAGCTTGTTTTTTCTTATAATCTTCACTCATTTCCTTTGCATAACCACCTGCGGTTTCAGCATTTTGAGCTTCATCATCTTCAACCATTATGAATTTTCCGCCAAGACTTTCAACTTGTTCCTTAGTTGCTGCTCTTACATCAGTGGCAGACACTACTGCGCCAAGCCTTTTTGCTGTTGCTATAGCTTGTAAACCCGCAACTCCTACACCAAGGATCATAACTTTTGCTGGATTTACTCTTCCGGCCGCAGTCATCATCATTGGAAAAGCTTTTCCAAATTGCTCTGCTGCATCAATTACACTTCTATACCCCGCTAAGTTAGCTTGGGATGATAAAACATCCATACTTTGTGCTCTACTTATTCTAGGAATTAATTCCATACAGCAAGATGATATTTTGTTTTTGTTTAAATTAGAAAATTCTGATTTATTTTCGTATGGATTTAAAATTCCAATAAGTAATGAATTACTTTTTAAGTTATTTATATCATCAGTACTTGGCATTCTAACACATAAACAAACATCAGCCTTCAAGCATTCAGATCTCGTAACAATTTTTGCTCCAGCTTCTTCATAATTTGAATTTTGATAACCTGAAGTTTCTCCCGCTCCATTTTCAATTATAACTTCAAAACCTAGTCTAGAAAAAAGCTTTACAGATTCAGGGGAAATAGAGACTCTTGTCTCATTGTTATCATTTTCTTTAATAGCAGATAAGAGCATGAGTTCTTATATTGATAGGTTTGCTAAATTTAAAGCTTTTTGTTGGTTTTTCATTAATTTTTTTGAGTTAAAATCTTGAATGAGTTCATGAAATATTCTGTACCAATTTACTTCTGCTTTTAAATGCATAAATACTGAACCTAGTCCCACTGCTGCTCTATCCATGAACACAAATTCTTTTGGAGGTTTAACACCGCCTAGTTTTTTAAGTTCTTGATGAACTTCAGATGCAATTTGAGCTCCATATATACCACTGTCACTTTCTTGTATTTTTTGAACTTTATCTTCCATCAAAGGTGAATATAAAAATCCTGCCCATTTATTTAATACTTTTAATTTCTCTTTGGTAATATCTGTAAATCCCCATTGCTCATAAGCATGGACTGCCTTTGAATTATCATTTTCCTGAAGAGCAAAGTATAGATCAATTACACCTTGAATGAAATTACCATTAAAAATTCTCATACAACCAAAGTCATATATATTAATACTAAGGTCTTTTTTTTGTACAGAATAATTTCCTAAATGTGGATCTCCGTGAAGCACTCCATATTCAAAGAATGGCTTATACCACGCTTTATACATATTAGCAGCTAATGTATTTCTTGTTTCTTTAGCAGATTTTTTAAAATTCAAAATAGGTTCCCCATCCAGCCAACTCATAGTAAGCAATCTCTTTGTAGATAATTTATCATAGGTTTTTGGAACATGAACAAAATTTATATTTGAAAATATATTTCTAAATACAGCCATTAACTTTTTTTCTCTTTCGTAATCTAGCTCTTCTTTAAGTCTGTCAGTAATTTCTTTGTATACTTCATCAGTTTTGATGGCTTTATTATAAGACTGATAAATTGAAAAAATCATTTTTAATTGTGAAAGATCAGCACTAACTGCTGAAGCCATGTCTGGATATTGGAGTTTGCAAGCAACTATATCATCATTTTTTATTTTAGCTTTATGTACTTGACCTAGAGAAGCTGCTCTTGTTGCTTCTTTATCAAACTCAATAAAATTATTTTGCCAGTCCTGCTTTAATTCTGCAGCCATTCTTCTTTTAACAAATAACCATCCCATCGGTGGAGCATTAGATTGTAAATGCATAAGCTCTTGTGCGTACTCATCAGGAAGTAGATCAGGTATAGTTGCTGATAATTGTGCCACTTTCATTAATGGCCCTTTAATACTTCCAAGAGCAGCTCTTATTTCTGAAGCATGTTTTTCTTTATCTAATTTAACACCTAAATATCTTTGACTTGCAAGTTTAGTGGCTAATTTTCCAACAACACCCCCAACTTTGGCATACCTGGTAAGTTGTTTTGTTAGAGATTTTGCTTCTTTATCTTTCATCAATTTTATTCTTCTAATTGGTCAATTAAATTCTCAATAACATTAACTCCTTTTTGCCAAAAATCTTTTTTCTTCGGATTTAAACCAAAAGGCTTCAATAGTTTATCATATGTATCACTTCCACCACTCTCTAACAAAGTAATGTATTTGTCTTCAAATTTAGGTAGTTTACTTTCGTAAACGTTAAAAAGAGAATTAACAAGACAATCACCAAAAGCATATGCATAAACATAAAATGGTGAATGAATAAAATGGGGTATGTAGCTCCAGAAATATTTGTAATCATCATTAAATTTTATTGAAGGTCCTAAACTTTTCTTTTGAACATCAATCCAAATTTCACAAATTTCGTCAACACTTAATTCTTTTATTTTTCTTTGATCATGAATACGTTTTTCAAATTCAAAAAATGCAATCTGCCTCACAACAGTGTTTAACATATCTTCAACTTTGTTTGCTAAGAGCCCCTTACGTTCATTTTCTTTTGTAGTAATAGATAAAAGAGATTTAAAAGTTAACATTTCTCCAAAAACACTTGCAGTTTCAGCAAGGGTTAATGGTGTTGAAGAGTTAAAATAAGTCTGTTTTTTTCCTGCTAAATATTGATGAATTCCATGTCCAAGTTCATGTGCAAGAGTTGCTATATCTCTTGCTTTACCCTGGTAATTTACAAGTATAAATGGATGAGCTGATGGAACGGTAGAAGCAGCAAAGGCGCCAGGAGATTTACCCGCGATTACTGGAGCGTGTATCCATGAATTATCAAAAAATTTATTTACAATATTTCCTGCTCTCTTATCAAAATTTGAATATGCATCAGTTACAATTTGTCTTGCATCTTTCCATGAATAAATACTTTGAGATTGAAAAGGAAGAGGTGCATTCCTGTCCCAATACATTAGAGATTTCTTTTTTAGCCATTTAGATTTTATTTTATAATAACGATGAGCAATTTTTGGATAATTTTCTTTTATTGTTTCAGTTAAAGCTTCTACAACTTCATCTTCAACAACATTAGATAAATTTCTTGAACTTACCGGATTTGGCAATCCTCTCCATTTATCATTTATTGATTTGTCTTTTGCAAGATTATTAGTAATAGATGTAAATAAACTAATATTATCTTTTAAAACAGCAGATACTACTTCGGCTGATTTTTTACGATTTGACTCTTTTTTGTCAGAAAGAAAATAAAAGATTTCAGCGCTAGATAAATTTTTTCCCTTAAAAGGAAATTTTAGCGATGCAATTGTATCATCAAATAGTCTAATCCAGGCTGATCTAGAGGTAATACTTTTTTCTTGAAGTAGTTTTTCTGTTTTAACATCTAATTGATAAGGTTTAAATTTTCGAATATTTTTTATCCAGTTTTTGTAAATTTTAAGTTTTCTATCAGCATAAATTTTTTTTAAATTTTTTTCAGAAATTTCATTTATCTCAAGACTAAAGAAGACAATTGGGGAGGCAATATTTGTTATTTGCTCCTGCATTTGTTGATAAAAAATTTTATTCTTTTCATTGTTACCATCCTCTGCAACTAATAAATGTGCATAAGACATAATTTTATCTATTTTTGTATCAATATGCTCTAACTCTATGATGGCTTTTAAAAGTTGATTGGAACTAATCTTAGAAATTTTGGATGCGTATTTTTTCTCAAATTTCTTAGTCGATATTCTGAGCTTATTTAAATCATTATTGAGCTTCTTCGCTTTTGGCGATTCATATAAGTCCTTTAAATTCCAAATTGGTAGTTTACCAAGGGTATTTTTTGTTGAATTTTGATAATTTTTTTGTTTCATATTTTACTATTTCGATATAGGTCTAATATCAAAGCTTTGTAGGGAGGACAGATAGCATGATTGTTAATTTTGACGAGTTTAATAGCATACCAGGTGTATTTTATCATCAAGCAAATAATCTGAAAAATCAACCATATTTATGGAAGAAAGAGAATGATAAATATGTTTCTTTAAGCTGGTCACAAGTAAAAGAACAAGTCGAAAGTTTAGCAACATACTTAAAAGATCTAGGAATTTTAGAAGGAGATAGAGTATTAATTTTATCTGAAAATAGGCCTGAATGGCAAATCACGGATTTAGCAATAATGTCCATAGGAGCAATTTCAGTGCCTGCCTATACAACAAGCACAACCAACGACTATAGATATATTATTGAACATTCTGGTGCAAGATGTGCCATCGTATCTTCACACGAGTTAATGAAAAAGGTTCTGCCTGCAATAGAAAAAATTTCACATTGTCAAAACGTAATTAAAATTAATGATGACAATGAAACTTATAAAGAAGTTGCAAATATTTTATCTTACAATAAAATTATAAATGATAATTTAGAAAAAAGTAAAAATTCTAATAAAATTGAAGAGTTATCTAAAAATTTTAAAAGAAAAGATACCGCTTGTATTATTTATACTTCAGGGACTGGCGGCAATCCTAAGGGAGTGATGTTAAGTCATGGAGCCATGCTGAGAAACTGCGCTTCCTGTGATAAATTACTTGAAAGTCTTACCAATGATTTAACAAAAGAAATTAGATATTTATCATGGCTGCCATTATCACATTCATATGAGCATACTTTACAATTTTTAGAAATGGGTCAAGGTGCACAAATCTATTATGCTGAAAGTATAGATAAATTATTATTAAATATGGCTGAAGCAGCACCACATTTTATGACAGCTGTTCCAAGGTTTTATGATTCTTTACACACACGTATTTCACAAGGACTAAAAAACCAAAGTAAATTAAGTCAACGCTTCTTTGCAATTACATTAAATTTAGGAAAGAAAAAATATTTTGGTGAGCAGATGAGCTTCTCTGAAAGATTTATGAATGGATTGATGGATAGGATAGTAAGAAAAAAAGTTAAGAAAAGATTTGGTGGAAGTCTCAGAGCATTGATATCAGGAGGTGCAGCACTAAATTTTGAAGTTGGATTATACCTAAGCGCCCTTGGTCTTCCCCTACTTCAAGGTTATGGACAAACTGAAACAGCTCCTGTTATTTCTGCAAACCCTCCTGAAAAAATTAAATTAGATACTGTTGGTAAAGTTCTTCAAGGAAATGAAGTAAAAATTTCTAAAGATGGAGAAATTTTAGCTCGTGGTGAACTAATTATGAATGGTTATTGGAATGATCCTGAATCAACTAATAAAACTATAATAGATGGATGGGTTCATACAGGTGATATAGGTGAGTTTGATGAAGAAGATTATTTAAAGATAACGGATAGGAAAAAAGATATTATTGTAAATGCTGGTGGAGATAATATTTCTCCATCAAGAATAGAGGCAAAACTAGATATTGAACCTGAAATTGCTCAATCAATGTTATATGGAGATTTCAAAAATTACCTAGTTGCAATACTAGTACCTAATAAAGATTTAGCTTTAGAATGGGCAAAAGAAAATAATCTTGAAGGTGATTTAAATAAAATAATTCAAGATTCTTCATTTAATAAAAAAATGAAAGAAGTTGTAGATAAAGTCAATAAAAGCCTTTCTAGCATAGAACAAATAAGAAAGTTTATTTTAATTGATCACGAGTTTACAATTGAAAACAATATGATGACACCTTCCATGAAAGTAAGAAGATTTAAAGTTAAAGAGATGTATGGAGAAAATTTAGAGAAACTATATTAAGTTTCACTTTTATCAAATTTTTCTTTTTGTTCAGAAGTAATTTCAGTTTGAAATTTTGTTTTCCACTCTGAGTATGGCATACCATAGATCATTTCTCGTGCTTCATCGTATGAAATTGAAATATTTTTCTTTTCTGCAGCACTAACATACCATTTTGAAAGACAGTTTCTGCAAAAACCTGATAAATTCATTAAATCAATATTTTGTACATCTGTTCTATTTTTTAGATGATGAATCAATCTTTCTGCAACATCAGCAAGTAATTCTCTCTCAAAGTTTTTGGTCATATTACGTAAATAAATTATATAAATCTTTTTTTGTGCTATATATATATAATAATTAATGAAACGTAACAGAAAAGCTAAAATTTTAGCTACGCTAGGACCTGCATCATCAGATAAAAAAATAATAGAAGACTTATTTGTTGCTGGATGTGATGTTTTTAGATTAAATTTTTCACATGGTGATTTAGAAACTCATAGAAAAAATTATGAAAATATTAGATCTCTTGAAGAAAAACATAATCATGCGTCATGCATATTAGCTGACTTACAAGGACCCAAACTAAGAGTGGGCACATTTAAGAATACAAAAGAAAATTTAGTCAAAGGTCAAAGTTTTGTATTAGATCTTTCAAGTGAGCCTGGAGATAATAATAGGGTTAACTTTCCTCATGAAGAAATTTACGATTTTTTAACACCTAATTCTATTTTATTAATTAATGATGGAAGAATAAGATTACAAATTGTTGAACAAAAAAAAGATAGTTTAATTACAGAAGTTTTAAATGATGCTGAAATCTCAAATAACAAAGGTGTAAATATTCCTGATGTTATTCTTCCTATAGACGCTCTTACCAAAAAAGACAAATCTGATCTTATGAAGGCATTGGATATGGGAGTTGATTGGGTTGCACTTTCATTCGTGCAACAAGCAGAAGACATATACAAACTAAAAAAATTAATTAACAAAAAAGCACTCGTGATGGCAAAAATTGAAAAGCCTTCAGCAGTAAAAAATATTGATGATATTATAAATGCTGCAGATGGAATTATGATAGCTAGAGGTGATTTGGGTGTTGAAATGCCAACAGAACAAGTTCCTACAGTTCAAAAAAATATTATTAAAAGATGTAGGCACTTTGGTAAACCAGTTGTTGTTGCTACACAAATGCTTGAAAGTATGATTGAAAATCTTGTGCCAACGAGAGCTGAAGCTTCTGATGTTGCTAATGCTATTTACGACGGAACAGATGCTGTAATGTTATCTGGTGAGTCTGCTGTTGGATCACATCCAATAGAAGTAGTAAGAACTATGAATAAAATAATAGAAAATGTTGAGAATGATAAAAATAATTATGATTTACGAATTACTCAAGAAAATATAGATGATGTTGATAACACAGATGCAATAACTTTAGCAGCTTACTCAATTGCAAAAAAATCAGATGCAAAAGCAATTATCACATTTTCTGTTAGTGGTAGAACAACGACTAGAATGGCTAGGGAAAGAGCGCCAGTTCAAATTGTCGGTTTATCTCCAAATATTAACACTACAAGAAAAATGCAATTATATTGGGGGGTAAACTCATGTCATACTCAAGAAGATGCTCAAAATGCTCAAGATATGGTTAATATTGCTTGTTCAATTGCAAAAAATAAAAAATTAGTAAAACCAGGAGATAACGTAGTTATCTCGGCTGGTGTTCCATTTGGAAGTGCTGGTACTACTAATCTGCTTAGATTAGCTGAAATAATTGCTGATAAAGATCTTAAGTAAGCTTATTACAAGCTTCTTTTATTCTGTTGCACGCATCTTCTAGAATTGCATCACTAGTTGCATAAGATAATCTAAAATAAGGAGATAATCCAAATGCTGCACCATGCACTCCTGCTACACCTTGATCTTCTAAAAGGTATGTCATGAAATCTTCATCATTGGAGATATGTTTTCCATTTGGTGTCTTTTTTCCAATTATACCTTCGCAATTTGGATAAACGTAAAAAGCTCCTTCTGGTTTTTGACATGAAATTCCATCAATATCATTTAATTTATTCAATACTAGATTTCTTCGTTTTAAAAATTTTTTATTATGCTCATTTATAAAATCCTGCGGACCACTTATTGCCTCAACCGCAGCAGCCATTGTAATTGAAGAAGTTGATGTTGTGCTTTGTGATTGTATTTTGTTCATAGCAGCAATAATCTCTTTTGGAGCTCCACAATATCCAAGTCTCCACCCTGTCATACAATATGATTTTGAAACACCGTTTAGTGTCAAACATCTGTCTTTCAGTGAAGGTTCAATAGATGCAAGAGTATGAAATTCTATGCTATCGTAAACAATTTTTTCATATATATCATCACACATTATAAGAACATTAGGATATTTTTTTAAGATAAGTGCTAAATCCTCTAACTCTTTTTTTGAATAAACTGAGCCGGTTGGATTACTAGGACTATTTAACATTAACCATTTTGTTTTAGAGTTTATATTTTTTTCTAATTGTTCAGGTGTAATCTTAAAATTTTGTGATTGAGGACACTTAACTATCACGGGCTTCCCTTCTGCTAATAAAACAATATCTGGATAACTAACCCAAAAAGGAGCTGTTATAATGACCTCATCTCCTGGATTAATTGTTGCCATCATAGCATTATAGATAATATGTTTGCCTCCGACACCACATATGATTTCATCTAATTGATAATCAATATTATTATCTTCTCTAAATTTTTTCTGAATTGCTTTTTGTAATTCTGGTGTACCTTTACCTGGTACATATTTAGTTTTACCCTCTTCCATCGCTTTATTAGCAGCATCTCTTATATTTTTTGGTGTATTAAAATCTGGCTCACCTGCTGCAAGAACAATTACATCTTTACCCTCGTCCTTCAAAGCTTTAGCTTTGACATTTATACCTACAGTCATTGAAGGTTTTATTTTACTTAGTCTATCTGCAACAAAATTCATTTAAATTATAAAATGTTCAATAATTAGACTAGCACAAGTTAACAACAAAAAAATAGCAAAAATCTTTCTTAATACTAACTTATCTATATTTGAAGAAACTTTTGCACCAATTCCAGCAGTAAATATACTAGTTATCGATATAAAAAAAACTATTATAATATTTACGTAACCAAGCGAATAAATGGGAAGTTCATTTATATTGGACCCAGTATACATAAATGTAAGTGTTCCTGGAAAAGCAATTAAAAAACCAAAAACAGCAGAGGTTCCAACTGCTTCATGAATCTTTTTTGAAAACATTGTTAAAGTTGGAACACTAAAACTACCACCACCTATACCAATTGTTGCAGATAAAAAACCAATAGAAGAGCTTATTGCAAAGTTAATTATATTAGATGATGGTATATTGTTACTTACAATTAATGGACTTTGTTGAAACAGCATATTTAATGAAATCAAAAATGCTAGAATTACAAAAAGAATTACTAAACTCTGTCCTGAAATAGAACTCGCTGCAAGAGAACCTACAATTGATCCTATTATTATTCCTATTGCCCATTTTTTTACAATTATTAAATTTGTATTTTTAAGCTTAACATGAGATCTTATGGAAGAAATTGAAGTAAAACAAATTACACCAAGAGAAGATGCTACAGCAACATGCATCACAATTTCAGAGCTGTAACCAAGATTAAGTAAAATAAAGTAAGTTACAGGTACAATTATTATTCCACCTCCAACTCCTAATAATCCTGCAATAAAACCAGAGACTAGACCTGTTAATAAAAAAATAAATACTATTGAAGTCAAATAAATTTCCGTATTTTAAGTTTTATTAATGTAGTAAACAATTTAATATAAAAGTAAATAAGACTATGAAACATGTACATTGGATAGGAACAGGACTTTCTTCTATACCAGGAATTAGAAGATTAGCTAAAAATTTAGATAATTTTACAGTATGGAATAGAACATTAGATAAGGCTATAAAGAGTATTGACCATGTAGATAAAAACAATGTGAACGCAAAACAATTTGATGTTGATTTATTATTTAAAGAAACTAATCCTGGTGATATTGTGATTTCTCAACTACCAGCAAACAAACATTTAGAAATAGCTAAACTTTGTTTAAAACATAAATGTCATTTTGCATCTACCAGTTACCTTAATCCAGAAATAAATATGCTAAATCCAGATGTAAAAAAAGAAAATTTAGTATTTATTAATGAGGTCGGTTTAGACCCAGGTATCGATCATTTTTTTTCCCATTTACTTGTCAGTGATCTTAAAAAAATCTCGACTGAAAAGACAGAAGTGGTTTATGAATCATATTGTGGCGGTTTTCCAGCAATTCCAAATGATTTCAAATATAAATTTAGTTGGTCTCCAGCTGGAGTAATCAAAGCCTTAAACAATGATGCAAAATATATAACAAAAGGAAAAATAAATACTGTAACTCCTTACAAATCTATTAGTCCTTATTCAATATCTGATGAAAATTTTGAAGCTTATCCAAACAGAGATTCAACACCATATGTAAGTGAATACTTGTTTGATGAGAAGTGGACAGTCAAAGAGTTCGTAAGAGGAACTTTGCGACTTGATGGTTGGAAAGAGGCATGGCAAGATATTTTTTCAATGCTTGAAAAAAGATCGGATAATATAGAAGCTGAGATCAATGAAAAAAGTGAAGAATTACTAAAAAATAATAAATATTTAACTGATGAAGAAGATCGCGTTGTACTTTCTGTAAAACTTAAAGCTTTTGAAAATGATAATAAAATTTTTGATAGTTCTTATTTTCTAGATGAAAAAGGAAGTGGTGAAAATACCGCAATGGGTAAACTTGTATCTATTACTTTATCAGCTGCGATTGATCTAATTATGGATACTAAAATTGAGTCTGGTGTTAAAACTGCACCACATAAAATAGAAGATATAATGTATTTTTTTAAAATTTTAAAAGATTATAAAATTAATATCCAACAAGAGAATGGATAATCAATTAACCAATATTGGTATTGTTAGAGAGTCTAGAAATGATGAAAATAGAACTCCTCTAGTCCCAGAACATATTAAAAAATACAAAGAAAGTAATCCAAATATTAATTTCATTATTCAGCCATCAAAAAATAGATGCTTTTCTGATGAAGAATATGAATTATCTGGCGCTAAAATTAATGACAATTTAAATGAATGCTCAATAATATTTGGAGTTAAAGAAATTGATTCAAATATTTTAATTAATAATAGGACATATCTTTTTTTTTCTCACACCTTTAAAGTTAATAAACAACAAAAAAATATTGAAAAAAATAAGAAAGACTTACTCTTATCAATTTTAAATAAAAAAATTACATTGATTGATTATGAAAATATCAGAGGTAAAAATGGTAATAGGTGTTTAGGTTTTGGAAGATTTGCAGGTATTGTTGGTTGTTATAATACCTTAAATTTATTACTTAAAGTTCTTGGAAAACAATCTCTTGCTAGTGCCTATAAAATTAATGATTACGAAAGATTAGTATTAAATTTAAAAAATTTATATTTTCCTAAAACTAAAATTCTAGTTACTGGTGATGGTAGAGTTGCAAAAGGAGTAATTGAACTTTTGAATGAAACAAACATTAAAGCAGTATCGAAAAAAGACTTTTTGGAAAAAAAATTTGATCAACCTATTTTTTGTAATTTGGAAACTAAAGATTATGTTACAAATAATTCTTCCACTAATTTTAACCTTGAGCATTTTATTAATAATCCTCAAGATTATTCAAGTTCTGCATTACAATATTTAAAAGAAACTAATATACTTATAAGCGCACATTACTGGGACCCATCTTCTCCAAAAATATTTGAGAATGAAGACTTAAAAATTTTACAAAATCTAAAAATTGTTGGCGATATTACTTGTGATATTAATGGTTCTGTCCCAACTACAATACGATCAACAACAATTGAGAAACCAAATTATTGGATTGAAAGATATAATTTAAAAGAAATAGACGAAAATAATGATGGAATTGCTGTTATGGCAGTTGATAATTTACCATCTGAATTGCCACGGGATTCAAGTACAGAATTTAGTGAAGGTATTATCAAAGAAGTTCTTCCTTTTTTATTAAAAGAAGATGATGGAAGAATATTAAATGGAACAATAACAACAGATGGTAGTTTTTTAGAAAAGTACAATTATTTAAATAATTATATTAAAATTAATGAATAAAGCAGAAAAAAAATATCATCTCTCTCCCGAAATCACAACACCTTTTAAAATTGTCAGTGATTTTAACCCAAGTGGTGATCAACCTGAAGCAATTAAAAGTATTGTTAAAAGTCTAAATGAAGGAGAACAAGAACAAGTTCTTTTAGGTGTCACTGGATCAGGTAAGACCTTTACAATGGCTAAAGTAATTGAAAAAGTACAGAAACCTACTTTAATAATGGCGCCAAATAAAACATTAGCAGCACAACTTTATGGCGAAATGAAAAATCTGTTTCCAAATAATGCTGTTGAATATTTTGTCAGTTATTATGATTATTATACACCAGAAGCATATGTACCAAGAACTGATACATATATTGAAAAAGAATCTTCAATAAATGAACAAATTGATCGTCTAAGGCATTCAGCTACTAGATCTTTAGTGGAAAGAAGAGATACAATCATAGTAGCATCAGTTTCTTGTATTTATGGTATTGGATCAGTTGATGCTTATTCTTCAATGTCTTTTACTTTAGATAAAAATCAATCAATAAGTAGAGAGATTATTATCAGAAAGTTGGTAGAACTTTTATACAAACGTCGTGACATGGACTTTAGAAGAGGTAGCTTTAGAGCTAAGGGAGATATTTTAGAAATTTTCCCTTCTCACTATGAAGATATTTCTTGGAAAATTTCTATGTTTGGAGATGATATAGAGAGTATAACACAAGTGGACCCACTTACTGGAGAGAAGCTTGGAGAACTTGAACAAATAAGAATCTTTGCAAACTCTCATTATGTAACTCCAAAGCCAACAATAAAAAAAGCGATTACTATGATTAAAAATGATCTAAAAAAACAATTAGAGATTTTTGAAAAAGAAAAAAAATACTTAGAAAGACAAAGGTTAGATGAGAGAACTACATTTGACTTAGAAATGATGGAAACTACTGGAAGTTGCAGTGGTATTGAAAATTATTCTAGATATTTGTCAGGAAGACAGCCGGGGGAGCCTCCTCCTACACTTTATGAATATATTCCAGAAGACTCTTTATTGTTTATAGATGAAAGCCATCAGACATGTGGTCAAATAGCAGGAATGTACAAAGGCGATTTTTCTAGAAAATCAACTTTAGCTCAATATGGTTTTAGACTACCAAGTTGTGTTGATAACAGACCTTTAAAAAGAGAGGAATGGGATGCAATGCGTCCACAAACTATATTTGTAAGCGCAACACCAGGAGATTATGAACTTGAAAAGACAGGTGGTACCTTTGTTGAACAAGTAATTAGACCTACTGGTTTAATTGATCCACCTATTGAAATAAGGCCAACTAAACATCAAATTGATAACTTAATTGATGAATGTAAAAAGACTATAGATAAAGGTCATCGTGTTCTAATCACAACACTTACAAAAAAAATGGCTGAAGATCTTACTGAATATATTAATGAAGAAGGATTAAAAGTACGGTATCTTCACTCTGATATTGATACATTAGAAAGAATAGAAATTATTAGAGATCTAAGATTAGGAGTTTTTAATGTTTTAGTTGGAATAAACCTTCTTAGAGAAGGTTTAGATATTCCTGAATGTGCTTTAATGGCTATATTAGATGCTGATAAGGAAGGTTACCTACGTTCAAGAACTAGTTTAATTCAGACTATTGGTAGAGCTGCAAGAAATGTTGAGAGTAAAGTCTTAATGTATGCTGATAACATTACCACTAGTATGAAAGAAGCAATCGAAGAGACAGATAGAAGGCGAACTAAACAACTAGAATATAATAAAATAAATAAAATTACGCCAATCAGTATTAAAAAGAATATTCAAGAAATAATTGAGAACACAGCTGAACAAGATCATGTTACAATTGAAATTGATAATGCTAAAGAATTAGTTGGTAAGGATCTTGATAAACATATTAAAAATTTAGAGAAAAAAATGAATGAATTTGCTTCAAAACTTGAATTTGAAGATGCAGCTAGATTACGAGATGAAATCAATAGATTAAAGGCGAAAGAAGTGGGCCTTTCTAATAAAGTTTTGCAGTTTAAAAAGAATTAATGGATATTGTATTTTCAGAAACTAACCAAACTGGAATCATTAAACTAAATCGTCCTAAAGCTTTAAATGCTCTCAATTTAGAAATGGCAAAAAAATTCCATGACAAATTATTAGAATGGGAAGAAAAAGATAATATCTTAAGAGTATTGTTAGTTGGAGAAGGTAAACATTTTTGTGCAGGAGGTGATGTAAAATCTCTTGTTCTTGCTGGAAAAGAAAACTCTTTAAAACATGATTTTTTTAAAATTGAGTATAAGCTTAATTATTTAATAAGCCAATTTAGTAAAGAATTTCTTTCAGTTTGGAATGGTGTAGTGATGGGAGGTGGGGTTGGTTTATCAATCTATGGTGATCACAGATTGGCAACAGACAATTCAAAATTTGCAATGCCAGAATCTGCCATTGGTTTTTTTCCAGATGTTGGTGGAAGTTATTTTTTATCAAATCTTCCAGGTAACATTGGTAAGTATATTGGTTTAACGGGTGAGGTTTTAGGGTTAAATGAATTAATTTTTTTCGGATTAGCAACACACTACTTTAAAAGTAATAAAATAGAAGATGTTAAAGAAAAATTTATTACAAGAGGAGAAATTTTACACGATAATTTTGAAGTAGAGAATGATACATATCTAATTAAAAATATGAATTTAATAAATGAACTATTCAATGGAAATATTCAAAAAATCATATCAAATTTAAAAAGTCATAACTCAGGGCTTTCAAAAAAAATTTTAGATATTCTTTTAGTTAAATGTCCAATGAGTCTTGCGATAAGCACTAAACTAATAGATGATGCAAAAGGTAAATCGTTAAAAGAATGTTTAGAAACTGAATTTCAATTAAGTCAAAAAATAGTATACCGTAGTGACTTTGATAATGGTGTAAATTCTGTGCTAATTTCAAAAGATCATAATCCTATTTGGGAACCATCAACAATAGATAAAATAAATATAGAAGATCTAGATTTTTATTTTGAAACTCATACTGAAAATCTTTATCTATAATATTACAAATGAGTAATAAAATACCGACTTCTGCTAAAGTAGTTGTAATAGGTGGTGGTATAGCTGGATGTTCTGTAGCTTATCATTTAGCTAAATTTGGATGGAAAGACGTTATCTTGCTAGAAAGAGATCAATTAACTTCTGGAACTACTTGGCATGCAGCAGGACTGATTGGTCAGATTGGTGCATCAGCAACCATTACAAAACTTAGAAATTATTCGTTAAATTTATACAAAGATCTGGAAAAGGAAACAGGATTAGCAACAGGTTTAAAGCAAAACGGCTCTTTAACTATTGCAACTACTGATGATCGATTAGAAGAGTTAAAAAGGCAAGCTACTTTTGCTCAAAGGTTTAATATAGAAGTTAATGAATTAAAAAAAAATCAGATTAAGGATATTTATTCTCTTATAAATACTGATGACGTTGTTGGTGGAATATTTATTCCAAAAGATGGTCAAGCAGATCCTGTTGGTATAACAAATGTTCTTGCTAAATCGGCAAAAATGTATGGTGCTCAAATATTTGAACATTGTTCTGTAAATAAAATCCTTACTAAAAATGGATCAATAGAAGGTGTAGATACAAAACATGGAAAAATTAAATGTGAGTATATTGTTCTAGCATCTGGAATGTGGTCAAGGCAGATAGCAAATGATATTAACGTTAGTATACCGCTATATCCAAATGAACACTTCTATATATTAAGTGAGCCATTAAAAGAAATTTCTAAATCACTTCCAGTTCTTAGAGATTACAATAATTGCTTATATCTAAAAGAGGATGCAGGAAAAATTTTAGTAGGAATTTTTGAGCCTAAAGCTAAACCTGCATTTACTGATACATATAGAGTGCCCAATGATTTTTCTTTTGGAGAACTACCTGAAGATTTTGATCATTTTGAACCACATTTAAAAAATGCTATGAAAAGAATACCAGCCCTTGAAAATGTAGGTATAAGAAAATTCTTTAACGGTCCTGAGGCTTTTACTCCAGATACAAATTATCTTTTAGGAGAAACACCAGAAATAAAAAACTTTTATGTTTGTTGTGGATTTAATAGTATTGGTATTCAGAGTGCTGGTGGTGCAGGTAAGGTAACTGCAGAATGGATGATGAACGGTGAAGTTAATGATGATCTTTACTCCTTAGATATTTCAAGATTTGAAAAATTTCACTCTGAGACAAAATTTATAACTGAAAGAGTTACTGAGTCATTAGGAGATTTATATGCAATGCACTGGCCTTACAAACAACATAAATCTTCGAGAAATATTAAACTACTTCCTTTTCATAATGATTTGAAGAAAGAAGGGGCATGCTTTGGTCAAGTGGCCGGTTTTGAAAGACCAATGTGGTATGCTATAAATGGTAAGAAGCCAGAATATGAGTATAGTTATGGCTATCAAAATTGGTATGATGCAGCAAAGTATGAAACAATTAACACAAGAAAAAACGCTGGTTTATTTGACTTAAGTGCCTTTGCAAAATTTGAAATTAAGGGAGACACTGCCTTCGACGATCTTCAACGATTATGCTGTAATAATATTAAAAATTATCCCGGTAATACAACTTATACGCAAATGCTTAATTCAAATGGTGGCATTGTTGCCGATTTAACAGTTACTTGTATTGATACTAATTCTTTTCGTATTGTAACGGGTTCATCTGTGAGAGAACATGATAAAAAACATATTTCAGAAAATTTAAGTAAAAACACAACTTTAATTGATATCACTGAAAGTTTAGCTTGCTTTGGTATTTTTGGTCCTAAAAGTAGAGAAATTCTAACAGAAATATTTGGAGAATATTTTTCAAACGACAAGTTTAAATTTGGAACTGCTAAAGAAATATCAATGAAAAATAATAAATTAATCTTCCAAAGATTATCTTTTGTTGGTGAACTTGGTTGGGAAATTTATGTTCCTATCAATATATCTAGAGAAATTTATTTAGAGTTAGTTAAAGTTGGAGAAAAATATAACCTTTCACATGCTGGCGCGCATGCACTAGATATCATGAGAATGGAAAAGGGATATTTGCATTGGGGCCATGATATTTCTCCAGCTGAAAACCCTTTTGAAGCTGGATTAGAATTAACTGTTAAATTAAATAAAAAAACAGATTTTATAGGTAAAAAAGCTTTAAAAATAAAAAATAGAATTAAAAAGAAACAACTAACAAATTTTGTTTTAGAAAAATCTACGCCAGGAAATCCTCTCTTATTACATGATGAGCCTATTTATTATAAAAATAAAATTGTGGGAGAAACAACTTCTAGCAATTATTCATTTTGTTATAATAAAAAT
>CABYRH010000012.1 GCA_902521315.1 uncultured Alphaproteobacteria bacterium
TTAGATTTCTCAGATATCAAAACTGTTATGTCTGAAATGGGCAAAGCTATGATGGGTACTGGTGAAGCACAAGGTGAAGGTAGAGCAATTGCAGCTGCTGAAGCAGCTATTGCAAACCCATTGATTGATGATGTATCCCTTAAAGGTGCAAAAGGTCTAATAATTAATATTACTGGTGGCAAAGACATTACACTATACGAAGTTGATGAGGCAGCAAATAGAATCAAACAAGAAGTTGATGAAGAAGCTAATATTATCTATGGAACTACTTGTGATGATAGGCTTGAAGGTGTTGTAAGAGTTAGTATTGTAGCCACAGGTATTGATGCAAATAATAATATTATAGCTAAACCGATAGAAAACTTTGCGCCGATAAATATAAATAACGATATTTACAAACAAGATAATAAAAAATCTGAGTCACTTACTGAAAACATGGCATTGCAGGATCATTCTTTACAAGATGAAAACATCTTAGATAAAGAGATTAATGGGGTTTCAAATGAAGAAATTCTCAATAATCAAAACTCTGAAAATATTGAATTAGATGATCAAACAAATATTAACCAAATAGAAACTTCAAGTTTAGAAGAAAATATTGATGATAAAGTGTTAGAACAAAATGAAGTTTCAGAAGCTGTAGATCAAATTGAAACTGATTATGTTTCTGAGGAAGTTTCAAACTCATCTTCACATATTGAAAAACCAAATGAAACAAGTGTAAGAAGGTTGAGTCTATTTGATACTCTTTCTACTGAAAATAAATCTGAAGATATTTCTTCAGAAAATGAGTTACTTGGGAAGACTGAGCCTGTTTTTGCATCTTCAGAAGAAAAGATTGAAGAAAATAAATCAGAAGATGAAAACTCTGAAGATAATTATTCAAGCATTGATGAAAAAGAGGAGTTTAGTGCCGAAGAAACTGAGTCTTCTGAAATTAATGATGAATTCAATCAGGAAACAGAGGAAGAACTTCTAGATATACCCACATTTCTTAGAAGACAAGCTAACTAGTAATTAGAGTATTATTTGCAATATTTTGAAATATTAGGTTAGTTGTTAAGATCGCCAAAAATATATATTAAAAAAAGTGCTGATATCAGCACTTTTTTTAATAATGATAGACATATCAAACAAATCTAAAAATCAACAACAGACAATTAGCAAACCAGTTTCAATAAAAGGAATAGGACTACATACTGGAGCAGATGTAACTATGAAGTTATATCCTGCTAAAGTTGATTATGGAATAAAGTTTATTCGAAAAGATATCAAAGATAATAATGTGATAGAGGCTTTATGGTCAAATGTAAGCAGCACAAAACTAAGTACAACTATAAGCAATCAAAATGGTACTAGTGTATCAACTATAGAGCATTTAATGAGTGCTTTATCTGGATTGCATATAGATAATATTAAAATTGAGATTGATGGACCAGAAGTACCCATTATGGATGGTAGTTCAATAAAGTTTGTTGATCTTATTGATAAAACTTCTACTAAAAGTCTAAATAAAAGAAGAAAAATTTTAAAAGTTAAAAAAAATATTAAAGTAGTAAATAATGATTCGTCTGTAGAATTAAAACCTAATGATCAGTTTTCAATTGATTTCGAAATAGATTTTCCTAGTAAGCTAGTTAGTAAACAAAGCTGTCATTTACAATTAGTAAATGGGAATTATAAATCTGATATTGCCTCTGCCCGTACTTTTGGATTTGAAAGAGATGTTGATATGTTAAGATCGAATGGTTTAGCACTTGGCGGATCTTTAGATAATGCTGTTGTTGTTGGAGAAACTAAAATACTAAATTCAGATGGGTTGCGTTTTAAGGATGAATTTGTAAGACATAAAATTCTCGATTCCATCGGAGATTTGTATTTAGCAGGTGCGCCCATTCAAGGTTATTTTTTAGGAAACAAATCGGGCCATCACCTAAATAATTTACTATTAAGGTCTTTGTTTGCCGATGTAAATAATTACGAATATATTTAGTTATACCATTTTCTTTGGATCAACTATTTTATTAAAATCTTTTTCTGAAATTAATTTTAATTTTAAGGCAGCTTCTTTAAGGGTTAAATTCTCATTGAAGGCTTTTTTTGCAATTTTTGCTGCATTATCATATCCAATACTTTTGTTTAAAGCAGTAACAAGCATTAAAGAATTATTTAAATGATTATTAATAATTTCCTTATTTGCTTTCAATCCCTTTAAGCAATTATTACAAAAACTTTTAATCCCATCACTAAGAAGATTTACTGACTGAATAATGTTATAAGCAATAACTGGTTTATAAGCATTTAATTGAAAATGACCATTGGATCCTGCAAAATCTACAGTTGTACTATTGCCAATTACTTGAACACACACCATACTTAATGCTTCAATTTGTGTTGGATTTACCTTGCCAGGCATAATTGATGATCCAGGTTCATTAGCAGGTAAAGTTAACTCTCCCAAACCAGATCTAGGTCCAGATGCCAAAAATCTAATATCATTTATTATTTTTAATAATGAAAGTGATAAAGTTTTTAAAGAATTTGAAAAATTAATTAATGGATCATGTGAAGCTAATGATTCAAACTTATTTGGAGCAGGTTTGTAATTATCCTTAGTAAGTTTATTCAAATGTTTACAAAATACTTTATCAAATTTTTTTGGAGCATTAATACCTGAGCCTACAGCAGTTCCACCTTGAGCAAGATATTTTAATTCTGATTTTGCAATTTCTATTCTTTTTAAACAAGTTTGTAACTGAAAATAAAAAGCTGAGAATTCATCACCTAAAGTAATTGGAGTTGCATCTTGTGTATGAGTTCTTCCTATTTTGATTATATTTTGAAAAATCTTTTTCTTTTTTTCAAATTCTTTTATCAAAATTTTTAGATTTGGTATTAAAACTTTGGTTGCTTTCTCATTAATTGCAATATGCATTATTGTTGGAAAGGTATCATTTGATGATTGAGATAAATTCACGTGATCATTTGGGTGAATTGGTTCTTTACTTCCAATTTTCCCTCCTAATTTTTTTATTATATAATTACTAATAACTTCATTAGCATTCATATTTGTTTGAGTACCAGATCCAGTTTGCCATACTACTAAAGGAAACTCTTCGACAAGTTTTAAATTAATTATATCATTGCATGCTTTTATAATTAATGTTCCTAATTTTTTGTTTAAGACACCAAGTTCAACATTAGCTTGAGCAGCAGCTTTTTTTTGTTGTCCTAAAGCAATTATTAATTCAATCGGTATTTTTTCAACACCAATTTTAAAATTCTCTAGGGATCTCTGAGTTTGTGCACCCCAAAGCTTGTTTTTATCAATTTTTTTTGAACCTATGCTGTCAAATTCTATTCTTTTTTTATTTATCATTAATTATTAACAATTTAACTATAACATATTATATGCAACATATGAACAAACTTGTTTTACTCAGGCACGGACAAAGTCAGTGGAATTTAGAAAATAAATTTACTGGCTGGAAAGATGTTCCATTAACTGAAAAAGGAATAAATGAAGCAAATAATGCAGGCTTTTTACTAAAAAAAAATAATATAAAAATAGATAAAATTTTTAGTAGTGTTTTAGAAAGAGCAAATAAAACTGCGGAAATTGCAATCATGGCATCAGAAATAGAAAATTTACATAAAAATGGAATTCTTATTTACGAAAAAGATCAAAGACTAAATGAGAGAGATTATGGAGATTTAGTTGGTTTAAATAAAGCAGAAACTGCTGAAAAATTTGGAAAAGAACAAGTTCATATTTGGAGAAGATCATATGATACACCACCACCTAATGGTGAAAGTCTTAAGGATGTTGTGGATCGAGTTTCACCATATTTTACTAAAACAATTCAACCATTTATCTTAGATAAAAAAAATGTTCTAATTGCAGCACACGGCAACTCTCTAAGAGCAATAATGATTAAAGTTGGCATGTATAAGCCTGAAGAAATATCTTCGATAGAACTTCCAACTGGCAGCCCATTGTGTTTGGAATATGATAATGGCCAATTAAAAGAACATTATTATTTAGATTAATTTTTTTTATAACTTGAAAAATTAATTACATTATTATTGTTTGATTTTTTCTTTTCTATTTTTTTATTTACTTTTTTTTGAATTTTATTTTTTTGCAAAATTAATCCAAAATTAGCTGAAGGGTCTGCAAAGGAGATAATAGAATTATAATCTATTTTTATATTTGTTTTTATATTATTAAATGAAAGTGAAATAGAAAAATTATTTTTATTTATTTCAAGGTCATAATATTCGTATTGAATTAATATAGTTATTTCTTCTGGATATTTTTGTCTTAACCAATTTGGTAGTTCAACATTTTTATGATTAGTAGAAAATGTAATATAGAGGTGATTATCATTTGTTAGTCCTTTTTCTTTGATATTAATTAGAATATCTTTAAATACATTTAGCATATTTTTATCTAAAATATTTTGATAATCAATCATTTTAAATTTTCTATGTAAGATAAAAAATTTTTTATTTCAACAAACTTACACAAACCAATCGGAAACATTTCTCTAGTTGTAAATCCACCACCAGTCATTGTCCAAATGTCAACTCTCAATGAATTAAGTTCAATAGAATAAACTCTATCTCTAATGTTATTTTTACTTGAGAATATATTTATGTAAGATAATTCTAAATCTACTTCATAATAATATTCATTAATTGATGTTATATTATTAAGGTCTGTGTTAATTACTTTGACTCTATTCAATGAAATAAATTCAAATCCCCATAGTAATGTGGGGCATAATAGTTGATTATTTGAAAGATTATTTTTTTTATATGCTATAGATGAAGATGAGTATAAGACTAATAGTATAAAAATAAATAACTTTTGTATCATATCTAGGGCATCCTTTTTTTTAAATTTATATAATGGGGTGTTTCGTTACTTGATGCAAAAATCTTGCTATTTGAGATATTACATATTGATCTTGAATAGCGTATCTTGAGCTTATATAAATTTAAGTATTCATTTAGATTTATTATCACGATAAAGATTTGTATAGAATAAAAACTATAAAATAATTATTATTTTTAAATTTTTAAAATTTGATAGTACTTGTCAATGAAAAAAAATTTAGCTTATTCAAATCAATCTTCGTTAAACTATTATAAAAACAACAGAACAAAATTAATTCATTTATATGATTCAGAAAAAAATTTTTTTAAAAATTCTGTTATTAAATCACATTCATTTCTTGATTTTGGATGTGGAATTGGAAATTTTGTAAACATAATTAATGAAATTAAAAAAGGAAATTATCAGTATACAGGATTAGATAGTAATAAAAAATTGATTAATATTGCTAAAAAAAAATATCCAAAATATAATTTTAGGACAATATATAATCAGAAATTTTCCAAAAATAATAAATATGATTTTGTATTTTCTCTAGGCACACTTCATCACATTAAGAACTGGGAGCAATGTATTATTTCTCTTAAAAAACTTACAATCAAAAATTTACTTTTTGATGTTAGATTAACAGAGTATAAGACTATTAATTCTATCAATCAATTTCAAAAAATTGTTTTTAATACGAAATGGGATGGAAAATCAAAGATGAGATATATAACTCTAAATAAATATGAATTTTTTAAATTTATGAAAAAAAATTTTAAAAATTATAATATTAAAATAAAAAATTATTATCATCCTGTAGGTAGAGGATATGTGGGTATTCATAAGAATGTTTTAATGACTTCAGTTTTATGTATTAAAAAATAATTAGATGTTCTTTTGTTTTGTACTTAAAATCTCTTAATTCACAAGTAATCTTTTTAATTTAAAAAATCATTTCTTTAACTTTTCCCATTCAGCTATACCACCGGTAATATTCTTAACATTCTTAATTCCCATATCTTTCATTGTTTTAGTTGATAAAGTCCCTTGTCCACCAACACCACAAAATACAACATATTCTTTATCAGGATTTTCTTTGAAAAATTTATTTTCTAGGGGACTGCCCTCTGCTAAATAAAATTCAAGAAATGCTCTATCCAAATGAATTGCATTTCCTATTGTTCCTTTTTCAAAACTCTCTTTATCCCTAACATCAATAAATTGTACATTTGGATCATTTAGTTTTTCTTTTGCTTGTGAAGCAGAAATATTTTCAATTTCATTTTTTACACTCATCAAATCTTCAAATTTTTTCATATTTACTTTCACTCCTTAAAAGGGGCGTTCTGTTGCTCGGTGCCCCTGACCGCGCTCACCTAGAATCTAGGCAGCAAGTGCTAATCTATTATCGTTAGCGTTTATAAAATAGCCCGATAACGGTGGTACAATACCGGATAAAGTCTTTGTCTTTGAATTACCGTCAAACCTATTTCGTCCCCATATTTGGTGGAGACGCCGGGTACCGCCCCCGGGTCCGAATAACTTATTGCACAAAGCATTTATTATCTTAGTTGCAAAGCAACATTATTATTATACCTGAAACTAATTATACTTGAAAGTTTTGTCTTGAAGCCTAGCAATTAAAAAAAAAAATTGTTACTAATTAAGACGTAAAATTAATAAAATATGATTAAAGCAATAATGGCAATAGACGAAAAAGGAGGCATAAGTAAGGGCCGAAGTATGCCCTGGCCTAAAAATTCAATTGACCTAAAATGGTTTAAAGAAAATACTATAAATAATGTAGTGGTAATGGGAAGAAAGACCTGGGAAGACCCTTTTATGCCAACACCTCTAAAATCTAGAATAAATGTTCTAATTACAAGTAAAGATAAAAAATTAATAGAAGGAGCAGATTATTACTTTAGTGAAAACGTAAATGAGCAAATTCAAAATATTCAATCAGAACATAAAGAAATGGATATTTTTATAATTGGAGGTTCAGAAATAATAAATTTAACTTTTGAATTAATAGAGCAATTTTATCTTACAAGAATCTACGGTAATTATAAATGTGAAAAATTTATAGATATATCTTTAATAGAAAATAACATGAAAATGATAAAAAAAATTGATGGTGACTCCTCTTGCCATTTTGAGATTTGGGAAAAATGAAACAATACCTAGATGCGTTAAAATTTTGTTATGAAAATGGCTCTGATGTTGAAAGTAGAGCAGGTGACGTCAGAAAATCATTTGGTTATCAAATGCATTATGATTTATCAAAAGGTTTTCCCGCAATAACAACTAAAAAACTAGCATGGAAATCTGTTGTTTCAGAGTTATTGTGGTTCATTGAAGGTTCAGACGATGAGAGAAGGCTTGCTGAAATTTTATACAATGACTCAAGAGAAAATTTAAAAGATAAAAAAACTATTTGGACGCAGAATGCTCAATCTGATTACTGGAAACCACAAGCACGATTTGAGGGTGATGTAGGTAAGATTTATGGAGTTCAATGGAGAAATTTTAATGGTGAAGATCAAATTGTTAATTTAATAAAAGGATTGAAAGAAAATCCAAATGGAAGGCGTCATATAATTTCCGCTTGGAACCCTCCGGAAATTAAAAATATGTCATTGCCAGCGTGTCATGCATTTTCACAGTTTTTTATTTCTAATAACAAGTTAAGCTGCCAATTATATCAAAGGTCATGTGACATGTTTTTGGGAGTCCCATTTAATATATCTAGTTATAGTCTTTTAACTCATATGTTGGCTAGAGAGTGTAAATTAGAAGTTGGAACTTTTGTACATTCTTTAGGAGATTTTCACATTTATAAAGAACACTTTGAACAAGTAAAAATCCAATTAGAAAGAGTGCCTAAAAAATTACCTGAGCTTCAATTCGAAACAAAAGATTTTTTTGAATATAACGTAAATGATTTTAAATTAATAAATTATGAACATCATGAAAAAATTGATGCTCTGATGAATGTTTAATCTAAAGTTTCTTTTAAATTCTTAGCGATTGATATAAATTTTTTTGAAATTTCACCATCTGGATTATCTATCAAAGCAGGTACTCCATTATCTGATTGAATTCTTAAAATTGTATCAACAGGAATTTCTCCTAAAAAAGGTATTTTTGATTCTTCAGCTTCTTTTTTTACACCATCTTTTGAAAATATATAATGTTTTTGATTACAATTATTACATATAAAATAACTCATATTTTCAACAATACCAAGAATATCAACATTTACTTTTTTAAACATATTTATTCCTTTTCTAGCATCAGTAAGAGCTACATCTTGAGGTGTAGAAATCACAATTGCTCCAGAAAGTTTTGAACTTTGAGCCAAAGTAAGCTGAGCATCTCCAGTGCCTGGTGGCAGATCTATTATAAGGTAATCTAATTCACCCCATTCAACTCCATTAAACATTTGCTCTAAAGCTTTCATAACCATTGGTCCTCTCCAAATTGTTGGAGCTTCAGAGTCTAGAATAAATCCAATAGACATTAATTTTATTCCATAATTTTCTAAAGGTATAAGTTTTTTGTTTTCATTCATTATAGGTTTTTTTGAAATACCCATCATTCTAGGAATACTAGGACCATAAATATCTGCATCAAGTAAGCCAATTTTAAGATCTAATGAGCTTAATGCTGTGGCAAGATTTACCGAAAATGTTGATTTGCCAACTCCTCCCTTACCACTAGCAATTGCTACTATATTTTTTGCTTCAATTTTAAATCTTCTATTATCATTATTATTTGTTTTAATACTCTCTACATCTGAGTTTATAATTACATTCACAGAAAGTATTCCAGAAATTTGTTCAACATTATTTTTAAGCAATCTTGCTATATTTTGATAAAGATCTTCTTTTTGACCTTTTACAAGTAAGGAAATGTTTACATTGCCATCTTTTACAACTGCTGAAATATTTTGATTTTCAGGATCAAAACTAAGATTTGTTTCAGGATCACTAAATTTCTTAGAAAATTTATAAATTAAAGATAAAATTTCATCAGACATACTTGATTTTTCCAGATTTACTCAAATATTAGTTATTAAATAATATAATTAGTGTTAGTAGATAGAGCCAATATTATCAATAATATATGAACTGGAATATAAATAACAACGACAATAATCCATGGGGATCAGGTGGAAATAACAACCCTTGGGGTACAGGAGGGTCTGGAGACGGTCCAAACAGAAGAGATTTCGAAGACTCCATTAGAAAAGCAAAAGATAGATTTGGCAATTTTAAATTTGGGGGCAGACGTAACCTTTCAATTTTTATAATAGTAGCTATTTTACTATGGTTAGCCACTGGTTTTTATAGAGTTGAGCCTGATGAGCAAGGTGTAGAGCTTTTATTTGGAAGATGGAATGGACAAACAACTGAGCCTGGATTACATTACTTTTTTCCAACTCCAATCGGTCAAACTGTTACACCTAAAGTTGAAGTAATTAGAAAAATCAACGTTGGATTTAGAAGCGCAAGTGATCTTGGTTTTGGCTCAAATTCAAATGCAGAGCGAAAAGTAATTGAAGAAAGTTTAATGCTTACGGGTGATCAAAATATAGCAGACGTTGCATTTACAGTATTATTCAAAATAAAAGATGCTGGAAATTTTCTATTCAAGCTCAGAAATCCAGAACTTACCGTTAAAGATATGTCTGAAAGTGTTGTGCGTGAAGTTGTTGGTCAAAGAGATCTTCAATTCTTACTTACAGAAGGTCGTCAAGAGGTAGAACAAGTTGTAAGAAATGAATTACAATTAGTTTTAGATTCATATGAAAGTGGTGTTTTAATTCAATCAGTACAGCTTCAAAGCGTTGATCCACCCGATCAAGTTATTGATGCTTTTGATGAAGTTCAAAGAGCAAGACAAGATAAAGAAAGACTAGTTAACGAAGCAAACACCTATTTAAATAGAATTGTACCTAATGCTCGTGGTGAAGCAGCCAAACTTGTTGAAGCTGCTACAGCATATAAAGAGCAGGTAGTTAAACAAGCGGAAGGTGTGGCACAAAACTTTATTGATGTTTACAATAGTTATAAAGATGCGAAAGAAGTAACTAAGAGAAGAATTTATTTAGAAACTTTAAGAGAAGTTTTAGAAGGTAAGAATAAAATAATTTTAGATGATACTGGAAATGGACAAGGTGTAGTTCCTTACCTTCCATTGAATGAACTCAAAAAATCAGGAAATAATTAAGATGAGATTTAGTGCAAGAAATTTACTTATAGTTTTAGTTTTATTTATTCTTTTCCTTACTTTTACGGGAGCTTTTTTTATTGTAAATGAAACTAAGCAAGCTTTAGTGCTTCAATTTGGTGACCCAAGAAAAGTTGTTACAAAACCTGGTCTTCAGTTTAAAATTCCGTTTATTCAAGATGCTGTATTTTTAGATTCAAGATTATTAAATCTTGATCCTCAACCGGAAGAAATGATACTTTCAGATCAAAAAAGAATTATTGTAGATTCATTTGCAAGATACAACATTGTTGATCCTCTAAAGTTTTATCAGACAGTTAGAAATGAAACTACTTTTTCGGATAGATTTGGCAGAATTATAAACGCAGCAGTAAGAGGTGTAATTGCACAATATTCTTTAACATCACTACTGAGTGATGAACGTATTAATATTATGAATGAAATTGAAAAACAAATTAAGGTTAATGAAAATTCTTTTGGCGTTAAAATTGTCGACATTAGAATAGGAAGAACAGATTTAACAGAACAAGTATCTAATAACGTTTATCAAAGAATGCGTTCTGAACGTGAAAAAGAAGCTAATTTATTAAGAGCAGAAGGTGAAGAACTTTCTAAAGAAATTGTTGCATCAGCAGATAGACAACAAACAGTAATTCTAGCCGAAGCCGAAAGAACATCCTCGATACTAAGAGGTGAAGGTGATGCTGCTAAAAATAGAATATTAGGTGATGCTTATAGTCGTGATGAGGAATTTTTTGATTTCTTAAGAACAATGCAAGCTTGTAAAGATACTTTTGGAGATACAGAGATGTCCATGGTAATTGCTCCTGGTGAAGTTTGTGAAAAATTTTTTGGTGAAATAGATATCCAAAATTAATGTTTGAAATATTACTAATAAGCATAGGTCTAGTGCTGATCATTGAAGGAATACTCTATTTTTTCTTAGCGAACAATTTAAAGAAATATCTCGATAAGCTTTCTCTTATTAATCCACAAACTGTAAAAAATATTAGTTTATTTTTTGCTCTTTTAGGACTGTGCCTTATTTATTTCACCTTCAAATACTATGACAATTAATATGAGAATTAAATTTATATTCTTAATTTCTATTTTATTTTCAAAACCATTACTTGCTGTACCTGAGAGTTTTGCTGATTTAGTAGAACAATTATCGCCTGCAGTAGTTAGTATTGCTTCAACTACTATTGTTGAAAATAATAACCAAAATCAAATACCACAATTTCCGGAGGGATCTCCCTTTGACGATTTTTTTAAAGAATATTTTGACCGTGATCAAAGACGGTCACAACGACCAATGACAGGACTTGGTTCTGGTTTTATAATAAGTGAAGACGGTATAGTTGTTACAAATAATCATGTAATTGAAGGAGCTGATGAAATAACTGTTATTCTAAATGATGAAACAGAGTTTACAGCTGAACTACTTGGAAGAGATCCCAAAGCAGACATAGCTGTATTGAAAATTGATCCAAAAAACAAAAAACTTACATATGTTGGTTGGGGAGATTCGGATAAGATGAGAGTTGGAGATTGGTCAATTGCAATCGGAAACCCTCTTGGTTTGGGAGGAACTGTCACAGCAGGAATTATATCTGCAATCTCAAGAGATTTAGGTAGTGGACCATATGTTAAATTTTTACAAACAGATGCATCTATTAACCGTGGTAATTCTGGCGGACCATTATTTAATTTAGATGGAGAAGTAATAGGAATTAATACGGCAATTGTTTCGCAAACAGGTGGAAGTATTGGTTTAGGATTTGCAATACCTGCGAACAGCGCCAAAAAAATAGTACAACAATTAAAAGATTTTGGAAAAACTAAAAGAGGTTGGTTAGGTGTACAAATTCAACCTGTAACCAAGGATTTTGCGGAAAGTCTTGGATTGCCTGATCAAAAAGGTGCATTCATATCCAATGTCAATCCTAATGGCCCCTCTAAAACTGCTGGGTTAGAACCAGGCGATGTAATTTTAAAATTTAATAATATAGAAATTAAAAAGATGCCTGATTTACCAAGAGTTGTTGCAGAGTCAGATGTAGGTTCTACTGCAATATTAGAAGTTTGGAGAAAAAATAAAAAGATTAACATTGAGGTAATATTGGGTGAATTACCTGGAGAGGTAGTTACGGAAAGAAAAACAACTTCAAATATTGAAAGAAATTTAAAAATAGAATCTTTGGGAATTACTATTGAAGATCATGACAGCGGAGTTAAAGTAATTTCAATTGATGATGTTGATAGTAGTTTGCAAAATGGAGATATAATTACAGAAGTTAATAGAGAGATTATTAATAATATGAATTCATTTGAAGAATTAGTAAATTCTTTGGAAAAAACAGGTAGATCCTCATTATTACTAAAAATAATTAGAGGTGATGAGCAAAATTGGGTAACAATTAAATTTAAGAATAATTGAAAACTCAAATCTATTTTGTATTAGGACCCACTGCATCAGGAAAATCAAAATTTGCTTTAAGCTTAGCAAAAAAACTAAATGGTGAGATTATAAATGCAGATAGTATGCAGATTTATAAAGAGTTAAGTATTTTAACAGCTAGACCTACTATACATGATCAAAAAAAAATAAATCATCATCTTTATGGGTTTGTAAAAGGCGATATTAGATTTAATGTACAAAAATGGTGTGAGGAAGCATCAACAAAAATTAATTATTTGATTGATAAAAACATAACTCCTATTTTAGTTGGAGGCACAGGTCTTTACATAGAGTCTTTAATTAATGGAATAGTTTCAATTCCATTTATTCCAGAAAAAGTAAAAAAAGAATCAGAAAAAATGATTTTAAAAATTGGTAAGGAAAATTTTTTTAATTTAGTTAAAGAACATGATGTTGATGCAATGAAAAATATTTCACCCAATGATATTCAAAGAATAAGAAGAATTTGGGAAGTAAATTTTTTTACTAAGAAAAAATTTAGTGACTGGAAACAAAATAAAAATAAAAAATTAATTAATTTAGGAGATTATAAAATTTTATTATTTCTTCCTGAAAGAAAAGAAAATTATAAAAGAGTAGATCATAGAACACATCTAATGATTGAAGATGGTGCGATAGATGAAGTAGAAAATTTGCTTAAATTAAATTATAATAATAGTTTACCAATAATGAAAGCTCACGGAGTTCCTGAAATTCAATCTTATCTTAATAACGAAGTATCAATTGAAGAATGTATTTCTAAAATTCAGCAGGTCACAAGAAACTATGTAAAAAGACAACACACTTGGTGGAGATCTTCAAATCTTAATATTTTTAAAAAATTTGATCAATTTCCGGACGAAATTGACATAAAATCCATTAATTTAGACCAAATTTAAACTAATTTATTGATTTTATTTTATCCACAGCCTATGAGCTAAAGTCAATGAATAATGAATTTACAGGCGCTGAAATTGTCTTAAAAAGCTTAGCTGAACAAGGCGTAGAAGTTGTATTTGGATACCCTGGCGGAGCAGTATTACCCATATACGATACTTTATTTAAGCAGAATTCAATTAAGCACGTTTTAGTAAGACAAGAAGGTGGTGCAATTCATGCAGCTGAAGGTTATGCTAGGTCTACTGGTAAAACTGGAGTAGTTCTTGTAACGTCAGGACCTGGAGCAACAAATGTTGTAACTGGTTTAACTGATGCTATGATGGATAGTGTTCCGATTGTATGTATTACCGGACAAGTTCCACAACACTTAATTGGTAGTGATGCATTTCAAGAATGTGACACAACTGGTATTACAAGACCTTGTACTAAACATAATTACTTAGTTAAGGATGTAAATAAATTATCTTCTGTGTTTCATGAGGCATTTACTATTGCTCAAAATGGAAGACCAGGTCCTGTATTAATTGATATACCTAAAGATGTTCAATTTGCTTCAGGAACTTATGAAGAAAAAAATAAAATTATTATTCCTTCACATAGATTGTTTGAGCCAAGTCCTGATTTTGAAAAAAATAAAATTGAAGAAGCAGTAGAATTAATTTCAAAAGCAAAAAAACCAATTTTTTATATTGGTGGTGGATGTATTAACTCTGGTCCAAAAGCTTCAACATTAGTGAGAAAATTTATAAATATGGTTGGATCACCAGTTACAATGACTTTAATGGGTCTCGGTGTAGTAGGTTCATCAGATAAAAATTCACTTGGTATGCTTGGTATGCATGGAATGTATGAAGCTAATATGGCAATGCATGAATGTGATGTTATGATTAATATCGGCGCAAGATTTGATGACCGTGTTACAGGAAGACTTGATGCTTTCTCGCCAAATTCAAAAAAAATCCATATTGATATTGATGAAAGTAATATTAATAAAACTATAAATGTTGATGTTCCAATTATAGGTGATGTAAAACAAGTTGTTGAAAAGATGATCACTGTTTGGAAAGAAAAGAAATTTCAAATAGATGATAAAGCACTAAAATTATGGTGGGATAAAATAAATAAATGGAAACAGGTAGATTGTTTAAATTACAATAATGAAGGTAAACAGATAAAACCACAATATGCAGTTCAAAGACTCTATGAGTTAACAAAAAATACAAAAACCTTTATTACAACTGAAGTAGGTCAGCACCAAATGTGGGCTGCTCAATTTTATAAATTTGAGGAGCCTAACAGATGGCTGACGTCAGGCGGTTTAGGCACGATGGGATATGGATTTCCTGCAGCAATTGGGGCTCAAGTTGGGCATCCAGATGCCTTAGTAGTAGATATAGCAGGTGATGCTTCTATACTCATGAACATTCAAGAAATGAGCACGGCTGTTCAATATAGATTGCCAGTAAAAATATTTATTTTAAACAATGAATATATGGGAATGGTAAGACAATGGCAGGAACTGTTACATGGTGGAAGGTATTCAGAAAGTTATACTGATAGCTTGCCTGATTTTGTTAAATTAGCTGAAAGTTATAAAGCTGTTGGTTTAAGAGCAAAAACAACTGATGAACTTGATGACGTTATAAATCAAATGATAGAAACAAAAAATACAGTAATTGCAGATATTTGGGTAACTAAAGAAGAGAATTGCTTTCCAATGATTCAAAGTGGATCTGCTCATAATGAAATGATGTTAAGTAAAGATCAAAAACAAGATAAAAAATCAGCCGAAAAAGGAAAAATTTTAGTTTAATGAATAAATCTGTTTATGCTTCTCCTGATCAAGTATCAGAGACCAAAAGACATATATTAACTGTATTAGTTGATAATGAACCAGGTGTTTTAGCAAGAGTTATAGGTATGTTTTCTGGAAGAGGATATAACATTGATAGTTTGAATGTAGCTGAAGTAAGTAATGATGAAAATATTTCAAGAATTACTATTGTAACACACGGCACTTCAGAGGTTGTTAGCCAAATTGAAAAACAGTTACTTAGAATTGTTCCTGTTCACAGTGTTACAAATTTAGACCAAGAAGGCAGTTCTGTGGAAGCTGAAGTTGCTCTAATTTATATTTATATTTCTGAAACAAATAAAAAGAAAGTTTATCAGCTTTGTGATTTATACAGAGCAAGAAAAATAGAAAATGAAAATAATACCACAATTTTTGAAATTGCTGGTGCTTCAGAAAGAGTAAATAGATTTATTAAAGAAATTAATGAAATAACAAAAGTAGAAATTGTTCGAAGTGGTCCCGTTGCAATATCATCAATTCAAAAAAATGAGGAGGAATAATAATGAGAGTATATTACGATAGAGATGCAGATTTAAATTTAATAAAGGATAAAAAAATATCAATTGTAGGATATGGAAGTCAAGGACATGCCCATGCAATGAATTTGAGAGATTCTGGAATAGAAAATGTTTCAATTGCATTAAGAGAAGGTTCAAATTCAAGAAGTAAAGCAGAGCAAGCTAATTTCAAAGTAATGACCCCTGCAGAAGCTGCAAGTTGGGCTGATGTTATTATGATGTTAACACCTGATGAGCTTCAATCTGAAATCTATAAAAATGATATTGCTGAAAATATTAAAGAGGGCACAACAATTGCATTTGCTCACGGGCTAAATATTCATTTTGATTTAATCAAACCCAAGGAAGGTATAGATGTAATAATGGTTGCACCTAAAGGTCCTGGTCATACAGTAAGAGCAGAATATGTAAGGGGTGCTGGTGTACCTTGTTTAGTAGCTGTAGATAAAAATCCTTCAGGTAATGCACTGGAAATAGGAATTGCATATGCATCAGCAATTGGCGGAGGAAGAGCCGGAATTATAGAAACAACTTTTAAAGAAGAATGTGAAACAGATCTTTTTGGGGAACAATCCGTTTTATGTGGAGGTTTAACACATTTAATTTTAGCAGGTTATGAAACTCTTGTCGAAGCTGGATATGCTCCTGAGATGGCTTATTTTGAATGCCTCCACGAAGTTAAGCTTATTGTTGATCTTCTATATGAAGGTGGAATGGCAAATATGAGATACTCAATTTCAAATACTGCTGAGTATGGAGATTATTCAAGAGGCCCAAGACTTATTACTGATGAAACAAAAAAAGAAATGAAAAAAATTCTTTCAGAAATCCAATCCGGTCAATTTGCTAAAGAGTGGATGCAAGAACATCAGACCGGTCAAACTAAATTTAAAGTAATGAGAAAAGAACAAGCTGAACATCCTATTGAAGCAGTTGGTGAAAAGTTAAGAACTTTAATGCCATGGATTGCTGAGGGAAAAATGGTTGATAAATCGAAAAATTAGATGAAAGTTTAATTAAATTTTGATTAGTATATAAATAGATAAATGACTGAAAAAATCTACATTTTTGATACAACTCTTAGAGATGGAGAGCAATCTCCAGGTGCATCAATGAATTTAGATGAAAAACTTCAAATTGCTGAAGTCCTTGATTCAATGAAAGTTGATATTATTGAGGCAGGTTTTCCGATCGCTTCTAATGGAGATTTTGAAGCAGTTTCTGAAGTTAGCAAACAGGTAAAAAACTCAACGATAGCAGGGTTAGCAAGAGCAAGCTTTAAAGATATTGATCGTGCTTGGGAAGCTATTCAGCACGCAAAGTCTCCAAGAATTCATACTTTTATTGCAACAAGCCCTTTACATATGAAATATAAATTAAAGAAAACTGAAGAAGAAGTTTTAGAAGCTATTCAAAAGACTGTTTCTCACGCAAGAAATCTTTGTGATAATATTGAGTGGAGTTGTGAGGATGGTGGAAGATCAGATTTAGAATTTTTATACAAATGTATTGAGCTTGCTATTAATTCAGGTGCCTCAACTATTAACATCCCTGATACTGTTGGTTATACGTTACCAGAAGAGTTTGGTAAAATTTTTAAAAATGTAAAAAATAATGTCCCAAATATTGATAAAGCAATTCTTTCAACGCACACACACAATGATTTAGGTTTAGCAACAGCAAATAATGTTGCAGCAATTAAAGAAGGTGCCAGACAAGTAGAATGTACTATTAATGGTATGGGTGAAAGAGCTGGAAATTCTTCACTTGAAGAAATTGTTATGACTTTAAAAGTAAAAAAAGATCTTATGCCTTTTCATACAGATATTAAAACAGAGTCCATTATGAAAGCTTCTAGATTGGTATCATCAATAACGGGTTTTCCAGTTCAGCCAAATAAAGCGATAGTTGGCGCAAATGCATTTGCTCATGAAGCTGGAATACATCAAGATGGTATGCTCAAACATGCTGGAACCTATGAAATTATGACGCCTGAGTCTATAGGGCTTAATAAATCCTCACTAGTTCTTGGAAAACATTCAGGGAAACACGCTTTTTCAGAAAAGTTAAAAGAACTTGGTTATGAAGTAGGTGATAATGCTTTAATGGAATTATTTGGAAGATTTAAAGATTTAGCTGATAAGAAAAAAGAAATCTTTGAAGAAGATTTAATTGCGTTAGCAGAAGATAGAACATCGTCATACGATGAACACATTAAATTTGTATCTTTAGAAGTAAATGCTGGATCTGTTGAAAAAGCTGAGGCTAAATTAAAGATTGAAATTAACGATAAAGTGGAAAATACTAAAATTAATGGTAACGGTCCTGTTGATGCTACATTTAACGCTATAAAAAAACTTACTGATACTGAATTTAAACTTAAACTTTACCAAGTAAATGCAATCACGGCAGGTACGGATGCACAAGGAGAGGTCACTGTCAGACTTGAAGATGATAATCTCTCATCACAAGCAAAAGGAAGTGATCCAGATATAATTGTTGCATCAGCAAAAGCATACATTAATGCGTTAAACAGATTGATCTTTAAAAAAACTAAATCTATTAAAGAGAATTCAGCAAGTTTAAAAATAGAAGGAGTTTAATTAATGGTTATTGATCGTTTTTTTAGTTTATTTTCTAAAGATATGGCTATTGATTTGGGTACAGCAAATACTCTAGTATATGTAAAGGGTGAAGGTGTAATTCTTAATGAACCTTCTGTTGTAGCTACAATTGAAAATGATGGGAGAACTCAGGTTTTAGCAGTAGGAAATGAAGCTAAGCAAATGCTAGGAAGAACTCCAGGTAAAATTAAAGCCATTCGCCCTATGAAAGATGGTGTAATAGCTGATTTTGATGTTGCCGAACAGATGATAAAAAGTTTCATTAAAAAAGTTCATAAAGGTAGATCTATATCAAACCCTCAAATTGTTATATGTGTACCTTCTGGTGCAACAAATGTTGAAAGAAGAGCAATTAGAGAATCAGCTGATGCTGCTGGTGCAAGAAAAGTTTATTTAATAGAAGAGCCAGTTGCTGCTGCTATAGGAGCGGGTTTACCAGTGGCAGAGCCAACAGGCTCTATGGTTGTAGATATTGGTGGAGGTACATCTGAGGTAGCTGTCTTATCTCTAGGTGGAGTAGTTAATTCTACTTCTGTTAAAGCTGCTGGAGATAGATTCGATGAAGCGATAATGGAATATATGAGAACAACTCATAAACTAGCAATTGGAGAAACTACAGCGGAAAGAATGAAAAAAGACATTGGCTCTGCAAGTCCACCAGACGACGGAGATGGCAGAACTATGAGTGTTAAAGGTAGGGATTTAATAACTGGTCTTCCTAAAGAAATTTCTATTTCACAAAGACAAATTGCTGAAGCCCTTGCTGAACCAGTTGCTCAAATAATTGATACAATAAAAAGAGCTTTAGAACAAACACCAGCAGAATTATCTGCTGATATTGTTGAGAGAGGTATAATGCTAACTGGAGGTGGTTCTCTTTTACATAATCTTGACAAAGTATTAAGAAGATCAACAAGTCTACCAGTTTCAATTGCTGAAGATCCACTCCTATGTGTTGTCATGGGCACAGGTATGGCACTTGAAGAAAAATCACGATTAAGTGATGTATTTGCCTCTGATTAAAAATAAAAATGGCACCTAAGTTCCAAATAAAGGTTTTTCAATTATCAAGATTTTTAAAAAATTTTACAATTATTTCTGTTATTTCCCTTTCATTTTTTTTAGTCTTTTTTTCAAAAACTGATTATTATATTATTTATGGGATAAAAAATATATCAAGTTCTGTAGTTATTCCAATTACAAGATTTATTTCAGCTCCTATAAACGTCTTCTCAAATTTTATTGATGAATATAATCAATTTAGAAGTTTAAAATTTGAAAATAAAATTCTTCAAGAAGAAATAATACGTTTAAAAAAATGGCAAACATTAGCAATACAAAATTCAAGAGAGAACAAAGTTTTAAAAAAATTATTAAATGCAACTGACAATAATCTAATTTTAATCAAAACCGCATCTCTTATTAACAGAAATGATACTATTTATAGTAAGCTTATAAATTTGAATGCTGGTTATGAAGACGAAATTAAGAAAAATATGTCAGCTATCAACGAACGCGGATTAGTTGGGAAGGTAATTGACACAACTGCTAAAAATTCAAGAGTAATACTTTTAACTGATCCAAATTTATCTATTTCAGTAAAATCTATATCAGATGGTATCTTCTCCTTACTTACTGGCAATGGAGATGGCAAATATCTAGTAAGTTCTTTTGTGAAAGAAAATAAAATGCCAAGATTAGGAGATATTGTTGTCACTAGTGGCACAGCGCAAATTTTCCCTGTAGATTTATTAGTTGGTAAAGTAGCAAGGGTTGAAAAAAATAGATTTTTTGTTCTACCATTTGTTGATTTTGAAAATATTGATTATGTTCAAATAGTTACTTCAAAATAATGGAGTTTTCCAAATTCCTTAACTCATCATTAAAACTAAATATTATTTTAATAATAAGTTTTTCAATTTCTGTAAATTCTTTTATTTTATTACCCAATGTAAATAATGCATTCTATGTACTTTTCCACTTAGCTTTTATCTATATAATTTTTTATCACTATCATTATTATATTTATGTTGTTGCTTTGGTATATGGAATTTTATTTGATATATTACTATTAAATTATATAGGACCGC
>CABYRH010000013.1 GCA_902521315.1 uncultured Alphaproteobacteria bacterium
GACCCGTTGCTGTAGAGGATAATGTAACGTCAGCGATACCAAAAGAGATATCCAATAGAATAGGTCTTATTAATTCTAAAACTGTTTCTACAATGACAAATGATTACATAAATAAATTTAATATTATTTTAACTTCAGGAAGACAATTAATTGAAGAATTATCAGGTGGAAACCAGCAAAAATGTATAATTTCTAAGTGGTTACTTTCAAAGCCTAAAGTATTAATTCTAGATGAGCCTACGAGAGGTGTTGATGTAGGAGTTAAATCAGAAATGTATGAAATTATTAATAAATTAGCTGAAGAAGGTACTGCAATTATTTTAATATCATCAGAATTACCTGAAATACTTTCTTTGTCACATCGCATAATTGTTATGCGAGAGGGTAAAATTACAAAAATACTAAACAATAAGGAAGCTACTCAAGAAAAAATTATGAGCTATGCAATAAATTAACAATGACATTATTTGATAAATTTTTAAGAATTAGAGAGCTTGGAATTTTTTCTATAATTGTTGTTTTTGTCATTGTCGCTGCAATAATAGATCCAAGATTCATGACATTGGATAGTTGGAGAGCCGTGTTTTTAGCAATACCTCTAATTTTAGTCATGGCTATGGGTCAAATGATGGTTATCATTTGTCGACATGTAGATATATCTATTGGATCTATATTGGCATTTTCAGCTATTGTAATTGGTTTATTATATATTCAATTTCCTGGTTTATCGCTTTGGTTATCTCTAATCATCACTGCTTTTGTTGGTTTAGTGATGGGACTAATTAATGGTTTTATAGTTACTAGGTTTAATGTGCATTCAATAATAGTAACATTAGGAACATTAAGTTTGTACAGAGGTTTAGTTTTTATTGTTAGTGGAGGAAGACAGATTGATAGAAATGATATTCCCGAGCATGTAGTTTCATTTTCTCAAACTTCTTTCCTTTTTTCAATTCCAGGTATTTTAATTTTTAGTGCAATAATTGTAGTAATTACTCATTTGGTAATGCGTCATTCAGTTTTAGGCCGTGAGATTTATGCCACTGGTAGTAATCCTGTTGCAGCTCATCTTAAGGGAATTAATGTAACTAAAGTTACTCTGTTTTGTTTTGGTATTTGTGGAATGTTAGCAGGAGTTGCTGGGCTATTTTATGCATCAAGATTTGGATATGTAAATCCTGGAGTAACAGGTGTTGGAATTGAATTTATCGTAATTGCGGGTGTGATTATTGGAGGAACAAGTATCACTGGAGGTTCTGGAAGTGTATTAGGAACATTTTTAGGAATACTTTTATTAGGTATTATAAATGTTGCACTACCTGTCTTAAATATACCTGGAGAATTTCAAAAAGCGATTTATGGTTTAATTATTGTTGTAGCTTTAGCACTAGATCAATTAATAATTTACAGAATGAAAAAATTAAGTGGTGGTATTAATGCTTAAAACAATTTCAATTTATTTAAATGAAAATCCAACATTAAGATATTGGATTATAAGACCTGAATGGGTTGCTGTGATATTGTTGATTATTTCAATTATTTCATCAATACAACTATCCCCCTTCTTTGCTGATTTAGCATTTATAATGGACTCTGCTACACCTTATGTAGAGTATGGATTAATAGCAATAATACTAACTTTAATAATAATTTCTGGTGAAATAGATTTATCTATTGCCTCAATGATTGCTCTAACTGCAGTTATCTTTGGTACTGCATATAATGCGGGTCTTGGTATGCCAATCTCTATGCTTATAGCTCTCTTTTCTGGAACACTATGTGGTTTATTTAATGGAATACTCGTGACACAATTGCAAATACCTTCAATAATACTTACAATAGGCACATTAACTTTATATCGTGGAATAGCTCAATCTCTAGCTAGTGATTTTTCTTTAGGTGGTTATCCTTCTTGGTTTATTGGAATAGATTATCGTTACATTGGTATAGTTCCGATCCCAGTTATAATATTTACAGTTTTTGCAATTGTCGTTGGTTTTTTCTTGAGCTCAACTATTTATGGTAAGCAACTTTATTTGATAGGTACAAATCCACAAACAGCAAAATATTCTGGAATTAAAGTTGATCGTATCAAGCTATTACTTTTTACTTTATCTGGTTTAGTTTGTGGTATTGCTGGAGTTTTAACTACTTCTAGACTGGCAGTTGCAAGATTCAATATGGCAACTGGTGCAGAATTAGAAATAGTTCTTATGGTTATGTTAGGCGGAACATATATTTTTGGTGGTAGAGGAAATATTTTTGGCACCTTTATTGCTTTCTGGATCGTTGTAATTTTAAGAGCAGGTTTAAATGTTGCAAGAATAAAAATTGAATCACAATTAACCATACTAGGCGCTATGTTAATAATTGCAATTATTTTAACCAATTACATTTATTCCAAATCACAAAAGTAAGGAGATAACAATGAATCAAATAGATTTAAAAGATAAAGTTGCCATTATAACTGGAGGGGCGCAAGGTTTTGGTTATTCAATGGTTGAGAGATTTTCTAAATCTGGAGCTAAAGTTGTTATCTGGGATAAAGATGAAGAACTTTTAAAAAGTTTAACTTTGCCTGAAAATGTAAACTATGAAATTGTTGATATCACATCTTATGATAGTGTTCAAAAATCAACCATTGCCACTTTAGATAAAAATAATAAAATTGATATTCTTATTAATAATGCAGGAATTGCTGGACCAAGTTTTAAAACTTGGGAGTATCCAATTGATCAATGGCAAAATGTTATTGATATTGATTTAACGGGTTTGTTTTATTGTTGCAAATCTATAGTACCTCACATGATTAAGGCCAATTATGGAAGAATAGTAAATATTGCTTCTATTGCTGGCAAAGAAGGTAATCCAAATGCAATGCCATACAGTGCTGCTAAAGCAGGGGTGATTGCTCTTACAAAATCATTGGGTAAAGAATTAGCAGATAAAAATATAGCCGTAAATTGTGTTACACCAGCAGCAGCAAAAACAAGAATATTTGATCAAATCAGTCAGGAACATATTGATTATATGTTATCAAAAATACCTCGTGGAAGATTTATCAAAGTTGATGAACTAGCCTCTATGGTTTCATGGTTGGTTTCTGAGGAGAATTCTTATACAACTGGAGCAGTGTTTGATCTTAGTGGAGGAAGAGCTACTTACTAGAAAGGAAAAATAATATGAGTAATTATGCATGGGTTTTAGAGGTAAGACCTGGTTATGAAGATGAGTATAAAAAAAGACATGATGAAATTTGGCCAGAGATGGTTCAAATGCTCAGTGATGCTGGACTGAGAAATTATAATATTTTTCGTCATGGATTAACTTTGTTTGGTTACTTTGAGACTGATGATTTGAAAAAATCAATTGATCATATTGTAAAAAGTGAAGTTAATAAAAAGTGGGGCGAGTATATGTCTGACATTTTAAAAGCAGAAGTTGATCCAAAAACTAATTTTCCATATTTATTACCTATTCAAATGCATTTAGATTAAAATGAATAAAGCTAGAATAGGAGTTATTGGTGCAGGCTGGTGGGCAACTGAATATCATATTCCAAATTTAAAAAAAAGGGAAGATGTTGAGCTTGTAAGTGTTTGTAAATTAGAAGAAGATCAATTGAATTTTGTAAAAGACAAATTTAATTTTCAACATGCTTCAACAGATTTTCATGAAATGTTAAATCTTAGTCCTTTAGATGGTGTTGTAATTGCATCACCTCATTTTGCACATTACGAAAATGCAAAAGCTTCTCTAGAAAAGGGTTGTCACGTTTTAATTGAAAAACCAATGACAACAAATTCCTCAGATGCAGAAAAACTTTATAATTTAGCAAAAGAAGTAAAGAAGGAAATTTTAGTTCCAAATGGATTTAATTTTACACACTTTATGCCAAAAGCTGAAAAATATATACAGGATGGAGTCATTGGTGAAATAAAACATATAGATGCTGCTTTTTCATCCTCTTTAGTAGATTTATTTCAGGGAATACCTTTGAGTGAGTCTAATGATCATACTTTCCAACCTTTAGCATCAACTTGGTCTGATCCTTCTAAAGGTGGAGGTTATGGATGGGGTCAATTATCACATATGTTTGGAGGAGTTTTTAAAATAACTCAATTATCAGCTGAAAAAGCTTTTTGTTTTTCAGTTCCTTCTCCAACAAATGTTGATTATACAGATGCAATTTCTGTAAAATTTTCAAATGGTGCAACTGGATCATTTTCTGGATGTGCATATGTTCCAAAAGATTTTGGAGGTACTTTTTATATCAATGTTCACGGAACTAAAGGAACACTTTATTTAGACATGGAAATAAAGAGAGAAAGATTATTAATTAGACTCAATGATGGTAATGATATTGAGGATCAGATTGAAGAAGGTCAAGGAACTATGGCTTATAGTACAGAGTCTCCTATAAACACGTTTGTTGATATTTGCTTAAATAAAAATTTTATTAATCATGCAAACTCCGATATTGGTCTGAAAACAGTTAAAGTATTAGATGCAGTCTATAGATCAATTAAAAGTGAGAAAGTCGAGCAAGTATAATTTCTAATCAAAGATTTTGCCAGGATTCATAATATTATTTGGATCAAAACTTTTTTTAATCAATTTCATCAGAGGAACATTATCTGGATGCTGTTTCAGTAGATACTCTTTTTTTTGAAGGCCGATACCATGCTCGCCAGTAATAGTTCCATCCATTTCTAGTGCTTTATCAATTAATTTATTACTAAATTCTCTTATGTATTTATATTCATTCTCTTTATTTGGATCATAGACAATAGTTACATGAAAATTTCCATCGCCTACATGACCAACCATTGGAGCTTTCAATCCGGTACCTTGAAGTTCATTTTCTGCAAACATAATACATTCAACAATGTTTGAAATAGGAACACAAACATCTGTAGCATACACCCTCACATCATCTCCTTGTGCTTTAACTGAATAATAAACATTATGTCTTGCTTTCCATATCTTGTTTCTTTCTTCTGTGTTAGATGCCCATTTAAATTCACTACCGTTGTTATTTTTAGATATCTCTTCAACAACGTCTATTGATTCTTTATTTGAAATTTCACTACCATGAAATTCATAAAAAAGAGTTGGTAAACTTTCTAAATTTTCTAATTTTGAATATTTAATACTTATATCCATTTGATCTTTATTTAATAGTTCAACTCTTGCAATTGGAACCCCATATTGAATTATTTCTTGAGCTGTTACAACTGCAGAGTCAAGATCTGGAAATTGACAGACAGCACTCATTATACTCTCAGGAATTGGAGATAGTCTTAAGTGCACTTCGGTTATAATACCAAGTGTGCCCTCTGAACCAACAAATAGGTTAGTAAGATTGTAACCCGCAGAAGTTTTTTTTGCTCGCGTACCAGTTTTAATTATATCACCATTTGCAAGAACAACTGTAAGGCCTAGTACAGCTGTTTTCATTGTCCCATATCTTACTGCCATAGTCCCTGAAGCTGAGCAAGCTGCCATACCACCTAATGCAGCATTTGCACCTGGATCAATTGGAAAAAAAACACCTTTGTCTTTTAAAGTTTCATTAAGTTGTTCACGAGAAACATTTGCTTGTACACGACAATCAAAATCTGCCTCATTAATAGAAATAATGTTGTTAAAATTTTCCATTGAAATTGTAAAACCTTCATTATTTCCAACGACATGCCCTTCCAAAGATGTGCCAGTACCATAAGCAGTTACAGGTACTTTAAATTCATTACAAATTTTTAATATTTTAGAAAGCTCATCATTATTTTTTGGGAACAAAACAGCTCTTGGTAGCACGGGATCATAAGCATCTTCTCCTTTAGCATGATTATTTCTTACACTTTCTGAAAATGATATTCTTTCTTGCAAAATCTCTTTTAAATTGTCTAATAATCCTCTATCCATTGTTCAATAATATTAATTATTTGATAAAAGTAAATGAATACAACGTCTCTCGAATTAGAAAACATATATGATTTAGCTTATAAAGCCTTATCAAAACATGGATGTGATCATTACAATGCTGATTCTGTAGCCACTACGGTCACACATGCTGAAAGAGATGGAAGTGTATCTCACGGATTATTTCGCATTCCTGGTTATGTAGCATCTCTGAAAAGTAAGAAAGTAAATGGAACTTCTCGACCATCGAACAACTATCTTACCCAAAATGCAATTCGTGTAGAGGGTGATTATGGTTTCGCTCCAGTTTCAATTAAAGTCGGTTTACCAGAATTAATAAAAACAACAAGTAAGCACGGCGTAGGGGTTTTAACAATAACTAATACCCATCACTTTGCTGCGTTATGGCATGAGACAGAAGAATTAGCTGAAAATAATTTAATTGGTATTGCTTGCACTGCATATAAACCAAGTGTAGCTCCAGCTGGCGCAAAAAAACCACTATTTGGAACTAATCCAATATCATTTGCTTGGCCTAGAAAAAATAATACCCCCGTTGTTTATGATATGGCAACTTCAACTATGGCAATGGGTGAAGTACAAGTTGCAGCACGAGATGGTCATAAAGTACCCTTTGGAACTGGCTTAAATAAAGATGGTGAAAAAACTGATGATCCAAATCAAATAGCAAATGGAGGAGTGCTTTTGACTTTTGGTGATTATAAGGGTTCTGCTATAGCTATGATGATTGAATTACTAGCTGCAGGTCTAGTTGGAGATTTATTTAGTTTTGAGGCAAAAGAAGAGGATAATAACGATGGGGGACCAGCACGAGGAGGTGAGTTTATTATGGCTTTATCTCCTGAGCTTATTGCAGGAAAAAATTGGAATGAACATGCTGAAAAATTTTTTGAACAAATGACATCCTTAGAAGGTGTGCGGTTACCTGGTCAAAGAAGACATACTAATAGAGAAGATCAAGGTCCAAGACATATCAATACCGAGCTCATAGAAAAAATAAAGAGTCTAATCTAATCCATTTATGGATAACATTAGATTAGATTTTCAAAAACATATTGATGCCGGAAGATGTAATGGTGCTGAGTGGATAATAAATCACAAAAATAATACTTATCATGAGGTAATTGGATATAATGATCTAGTTAAAAATAATAAACTTAATAAAAATTCATATTACAGAATTTGGTCCATGACTAAACCAATTGTTGGTTTTGCGGCGATGCAATTAATAGAAAAAAATTTTTTATCTCTTGATGATAATATAGATAAATATTTACCAAATTTTAAAAACCTAAAAAAACTAAAATCATTAACTAGTAAATTAGACGATACTATTAAAATAGATAAAACTCCTACAGTAAGGCAACTTTTGCAACATACAGCAGGTTTTACTTACAATAGTAGTAATAATTTTTTAGCTGAAGGTTATGAAGAAAAGAAGTTATTTCACTCATCTTCTAGAAGCTTAGAAGAGGAAATTGAAAGTATTTCTGGGTTGCCACTACTTTACGAACCAGGATCAGAATGGCATTATTCTATTTCTATAGATATTTTAGCTAGAATTCTAGAAGTTGTAACAAAAGATAAGTTATTAAATATTTTAAAAGAAAATATATTTTATCCCTTAGAAATGGATGAAACAAATTTTTTTATTGGTGAAGATAAAAATAAAAATTTAGTTGAAACTTTTGAATATAACAGTGTTAAATCTAAGTTAACCGACTTAACTTTGGATACAAGAAAACTAATTTTATATGGATATCCAACAAACAATGAAAATTACTGTAGGGGTGGACATGGTTTATTTTCAACTGCTGCAGATTATATTAAATTTGCTACTATGCTTATTAATGGCAAAGACAAGAATGCTAAACCACTGGTAAATAGTGAAACTCTTCAATCTATGCGTAATAATTCATTAGATACAAACTTATTGCCTATCGAAATAACATCAACAAATACAATTAAAGATCAAAATTATGAAAATGATTTAGATGGTTATGGATGGGGCCTTGGATTTAGAGTTTTGATGAATAATACATCTCAAAATAAATTTGGTGTTATTGGTGAATTTGGTTGGTCAGGCTACGCAGCTACGTATTTCTTAGTTGATCCAATTAATGATTTATCAGCAGTTTTAATGATGCAAATTTTAGATGCAGATAAAAATATTAAAAAAGACTTCTATAATAATATTTTCAAAAATCTATAATGAATAAAAAATCAAACCCATATACCTATGGAATCATTTTAATACTTTTAACTTATTTATCTTTTGGTATCTTAGACACTATTCAAAAAACAGCGGTTCAGTATCATTCAGTATTTGTACTATTATTTGTTAAGTATACTTTTTGCCTTATCTTTTCTTTTTTTATTGCAAAAAAAAATAATGTAAAAAATTATTACCTATCAAATAATTATAAGATACAAATTACAAGATGTATCCTATCTGTTTGTGAGGCTTGTTTTTTTGTATTATCATTTAGGTATTTAGCTCTTGCAGATGCACACACAATTGGATCTTTATCACCAGTTTTAGTAGTTTTTTTTTCTTATTTAATTCTAAGAGAAAAAATCAACTTAGCTACTTGGGTAGCAATTGGTATTAGTTTTTTTGGTGTTATTCTTATTATGCGACCTGGCTTAACAATATTTAATCCTTACCTTGTCATTCCTTTACTCGCTGCTTTTTTTTATTCACTTTTTCAAATAGCAACAAGATTAAATGCTCAGTACGATGATAATGAAACTATGTTATTCTACAATGGTCTTATAGGTGTCATAATAACTTCAATATTATCAATATTTTTTTGGCAACCTCTTCATTCATTTTCTTTTATATTCTTTATATTTTTAGGTTTCTTTTTTTGTGCGGGTTTATTTTTACAAATTAAAGCATTAAGTATTACTCCTGCAAGTGTATTAGCACCTTATAATTATACAATAATAGTTTGGGCAATACTTTTTGGTTTTGTTGTATATAAAGAAATACCAGATATATTTACAATTATTGGAGCAATTATTATTGTCGTATCTGGTGTATTTGTATTTAGGTATTCTTATAAGTAACCCTAATTTTCTTTGTATGATTTAAAATATTAATGTTATAAATTTCATAATGTTTATTGGAATAGATCTTGGTACTTCTTCAATTAAAATGATTTTAATTGATCAAAAACAAAAAATTCTTGCCACAGCTACTTCAAGTCTCACAATACAATCTCCAAATGATGGTTTTAGTGAGCAAAACCCACAAGAATGGATTGACTCAACTATGGAATGTTTTGAAGCTTTGAAGCAAAAAAAACCAAAAGAATTTTCACAAACCGTTTCTCTAGGCATATCAGGACATATGCATGGAGCTACTTTAATAGATAAGGATGGAAATGTTATTAGACCATGTATTCTTTGGAATGATACTAGATCACATCAAGAGTGTGAAGAATTTGAAAAACAAAACTTTGATGTACGATCAATCTCAGGAAATATCACTATGCCTGGTTTTACTGCTCCAAAAATAAATTGGATTAAAAACAATGAAATAGATAATTTTCGAAAAATTTTCAAAGTTTTATTACCAAAAGATTATTTAAGATTTATTCTTACTGGTGAATTTTTTTCTGAAATGTCAGATGCATCTGGCACATTATGGTTAGACATAAAACAAAGAAAATGGTCTAATAAACTTTTATCATGTTCGTTTTTAGAAGATAAACATATGCCCAATCTTGTGGAAGGCAATGAGCTAACAGGTTATTTAAAAAAAGAGTTAAAAGACAAATTTAATTTTAATAATAATGTGAAAGTTGTTGGTGGAGCAGGTGATAATGCGGCTGCAGCAACTGGTATGGGCATAACAAATAAAAATCAGTCATTTATATCTCTTGGTACTTCAGGAGTTTTTTTTACTCCTACTGAAAGTTTTTTAAGTAATACTGGAGATGCAGTACATTCTTTTTGCCATTGTTTGCCAAATAAATGGCACCTAATGTCTGTTATGTTAAGTGCAAGTAATTGTTTAGATTGGATTTGTTCTGTTACCAATACGTCAATTACTGATACACTCAATAATGTAAATACCTTTTATAAAGATAAAAATTCTATAAAAAATTCTTCTTATTTTTTACCTTATTTGTCAGGAGAAAGAACTCCCCATAATGATCCTCACATTAGAGGTTCATTTCATTCTATAAAAACAACGACAAATTCAACAGATCTACAGTACGCAGTAATAGAAGGTGTTAGTTTTGGAATATTAGATGGAGTAAATTCAATTTTGAAAGTTAATAATAACTTTGAGAACATATTTATGGTTGGAGGGGGTTCAAGAAGCTCATTTTGGATTGAATTACTTGCATCACTATTAAATAGAAAATTAAGTGTTTGCGATCAAAGTGAATTTAGTGCCGCTCTTGGTGTAGCAAGATTAGCTATGTATCTGGATGATACAATTGATAATAAAAAAGATATTGTTAGTGAAATAAAGATAAATACAACATATGAACCAAATAAAGATCACATAGATCTTTTATTAAAAAGATATTCTAATTGGAAAGATTTATATAATAGCAACAATAAAATTGCTCAAAATTTAAATTCTTAGTAAATATTTTTTAAAAGATAAATTATTCTTTAAAAAGAAAAATATTTGCTTTTATTTTTATTTCATCTTTAAGAATTGATGTATTTTTCCAACTACCAGTGCCAATATTAAACTCATTCCTAGAAAATAATATTTCACTTTTTACTTGAACCAACTCATTAGCCAATTTTATAACCTCAATATCAATAGGGATATTTTGACTCTTACCTTTGATTGTTAATTCACCTATTAAATTAATTTTATCATCTTCGTAATTAAATTTAAAATTATTTGTATCAATAAGGCCGAATGGGAATTCTTTAGCATCAAAGAAAACCTCACTGAGTACTAAATCTTTATATCGTTTATAATTTAAGTCTAAACTATCAATGCTAACACTTATTAGTGCCTTATTATTATTTTGATTAGATAAATCCAAGGAAACGAAACCATCAAATGTATTAAATTTACCAGTAACATTTTTTGCAAACAAAACTGGAACTTCAAATACTATGATAGAGATATTTTTATCTATAGTCCATAAATCATTTGCAATACTCTGTTTACAATACAGAATAATAAAAAATATACTAAATATTACTTTCAATATATTTCCTTGCTAGTTCATCAGCTTTCTCATTAAACTCGAAACCTGCGTGACCCTTAACCCACTTCCAAGTTACATTATGTTTATTTATTAGATTATCTAATTGCATCCATAATTCTTTATTTTTCACTATTTTTTTTGTTGATGTCTTCCATCCATTTTTCTTCCAATTTATAATCCAGGATTCAATTCCATCTTTTACATATTTACTGTCTGTATAAATGATTAAATCTTTTTTTATCTTAAAATATTCTAGTGCCTTTATTGCTGCTGTAAGTTCCATTTTATTATTCGTTGTAAGTTGATCTCCACCATTTAATAATATCTCATTGTTATTATCTAAAATTACAACTCCCCATCCACCTTTACCAGGATTGCCAGAACATGCTCCATCAGTATAAATATTTATCATTATACTAAAATTTTATTTTGTTGATGCCATTTTAGAATATTTATATATTCAAAAGGGTCTTTTTTAACAACGACTGCATTAGGTGGATGAAAAATATAATCGTGCACTCTTGTACATAATATTCTAACAGCTGCAGCTCTTAATAAAATACTTAATGATTTCTTTTCAAGGTCACTTAATTTTCTCAATTTTTGATATTCCTCAAGAATTGTAAGGCAGTTTTGTTTGTGAAAATTTTTTCCATTTTCACTAAAGCACCAATCATTAATTACGATAGCTATGTCGTACACATAAAAGTAATAACATGAAAAATAGAAATCTATTACTCCAGAAATTTGTCCATTTTTAAAAAAAATATTATCTCTAAACAAATCAGCATGAATGACACCACAAGGAATATTGGTTGGCCAATAATTTTCTAAATAATCTATTTCATTTTTTAACAAATACATTGTTTCGTTAAATTCTTTAGACTTATTATTAAGGCACTTTTTGTAAATATTTTTCCAATCCTTCAAATCTAAGTTGTTTGATCTTTTTTCATCAAAATTTACAGTAAGATTGTGTAAATTAGCAATCATTTTTCCAACTTCTTTACACATCGCTAAGTTTGGTTTTTCTATACTTTTACCCTCTAGAAAGGATATAATAACAGCAGTTTTATTTTTTATTGTTTTTAATATTTTTCCATTTTTATCTGGAATCGCTTTAGGACATTTAAAATTATTTT
>CABYRH010000014.1 GCA_902521315.1 uncultured Alphaproteobacteria bacterium
ACCAGCCCACATTCTAATTTTATAAGGTAACTCAGGTAAGAAAATTCCTAATTTTGTATTTCCATCTTTGTCTAGATCATTTAGTGAAGCTATATCTGGGCATAAACATAAAAAAATTCCCTCAGGAACGGTTTGATCACTTAAACAGTTTTGATCGATTGTTTTTTTTAAATGATCAACTAATCGAGGAGTAATAATATCACTTCTTGAAATTTTCTTTCCAATCCAATCTTTGTAATTATTCATATTTAATATACTCGAGTTTACTTATAAATTAATAATTAGTATAATTTATATTTTTAAAAAATGAAAAAAACATTTGACTACATAATAGCAGGAGGAGGTTCTGCTGGCTGTACATTAGCCTCAAGATTATCTGAAAATAAGGATATAAAAGTCTTACTAATAGAAGCAGGGGGGTCAGGAAAAAGTTTATTCACTCAAATGCCCGGTGGTAACGGATACATTTTTGGAAACCCTAAATTTGATTGGGGTTTTGAGTCAATACCTCAACCTTCTTTAAATAATAGAAAAATTTTATACCCTAGAGGTAAAGGGCTAGGAGGATCTTCTCTTTTAAACGGTATGATTTACATGAGAGGCGCTCCAGGTGATTTTAATCGGTGGAGACAAAAGGGCTTAGAGGGTTGGTCATATAATGATGTATTACCATATTTCAAAAGATCTGCCTCAGCTTTTCATAGAGAAAAAAATGAATATCACTCACATTCAGGTCCTTTAAAACTTACACCAGCTGGTAATTACAATTCTATCGATAAAGCATTTATTGATGCATGTGTTGAAGCTGGGGCAGAAATTAATAATGATTTTTACAATGGCAATCTAAATGGAGTAGGCCGATATGATGTTAAAGTATGGAAGGGAAAAAGACAATCATCAGCAGAAGCTTATTTGAAATTTAAACCTAGCAATTTAACAATTTATAAAAATACATCTGTAATAAAAATTTTAATTGAGAAAAATAAAGCTAAAGGATTACTTTTATCAAATGGTGAAGTTTATGCATCATCAGAGGTAATATTATCTTTAGGAGCATTCGGTAGTCCCAAATGTTTAATGTTATCAGGAATTGGTCCAGAAGAACATTTAAAAGAAAAAAATATAGAATTATTAATTAACTTACCTGGAGTAGGTAAAAACCTTCACGATCATCCTGTTATGCCAATGAATTGGGCTTTTCAAAACAACAATTTAAGTTTCTCTAAATATCAAAGAATAGATAGAGCTATTATTGTGGGTTTAAAATATATTTTATTTAAACAGGGATTAGCCGCAGCTCCTTTTTGGTCAACAAATCTATTTCATGCAATAAGAGAAAAAGAAATGCCTGAAATACAAGTGTTCATGACACCTATGTGTTTTAAAGAAGAAAAAGATAACTGGTCTATGAGTTTAGATAATTTATTTAATTTTGGTTCATTATTTTTTTCTAGAGGTAAAAAAGCTTTTCCAGGATTACACTTTCAAATTAATTTACTAAGACCAAAGAGCACAGGAAGTGTAAAACTTAAAAGCTCAAATCCAAATGATGAACTTAATATAAATCCAAATTGGTTCATCGATCCATCTGATATGGAAGACATGATAGAAGGGATGAAGCATACAAGAGAAGTATTGTCAAAACCCAGTTTAGCTAAAATTGTTTCGGAAGAATTACTTCCAGGAAAAAAAATCAAAAGTGACCAAGATTTAAAAGAGTCAGTTCGAAATCATGTTCAAACAGGTCATCATCCTGCATCTACTTGCGCAATGGGTTCAAGTAATAACAAAATGGCTGTACTTGATAATCAGCTTAAAGTTAGAGGAATAGACAATCTGAGAGTAGTAGATGCTTCTTCTTTTCCAGATATGATAAGTGGAAATATAAATGCATCTGTAATTATGTTAGCAGAAAAAGCATCAGATATGATATTAAAAAATTAATTAATCACAAATAAGTTGACCAATGAAAATATTTAAGTTTAAATAAATTATGTCTGAAATTCAAACCTACAAATTTTATGCAGGAAATAAATGGCATGACCCTTCTTCTGAAAAATATTTTGAAAGTGAGGATCCATCTATAGGTAAAGTATGGGCAAGGGTCCCTGAATGTAATGAAAAAGATATTAATCTTGCAGTATCATCTGCTAAACATGCTTATTATGATGGTCCTTATGGTAAAATGCATCCAGCAGAAAGAGGGAGAACATTAACTAGAATTGGAGATATTATTGCTAAAAATGCAGAACGCATTGGACAGATAGAAACTAAAGACAACGGCAAACTACCAAAAAATATCACTCCTTCTTTAACCAGCTGGCAAACTGAGAGTTTTTATTATTATGCAGGCATGTGTGACAAGTATGAAGGTAGATTGATACCTTCAGAGGTTCCAAATATGCATAATTATTTAAAATGGGAACCATTTGGAGTTGTTGCACTTATTATTCCTTGGAACTCACCAATTGGAACATTGATCTGGAAATTAGCGCCGGCAATAGCTGCAGGCAATACAGTTGTAATTAAACCATCAGAAAGAGCATCGTGCTCTACATTAGAGTTAATGAAAATTCTAGAAGAAGCCGATCTTCCAGAAGGTTTGATTAATGTTGTTACTGGTTTTGGTCCTACCACTGGTGCACTTCTTATTGAACACCAAGATGTTAGAATGATAAGTTTTACAGGTGGAACAAAAGGGGGAAGTGCAGCGAGTTTAAGTGCATCCAAAAATGTTAAACCCATTATTATGGAGTTAGGTGGTAAATCACCACAAATTATATTCAAAGATGCTGATTTAACTTTATCAGTTAATGGAGTTGTGTCGGGTATATTTCCAGTTTCAGGCCATAGTTGTATTTCAGGATCAAGGATACTAGTGCATAAAGATATAAAAGATAAATTTACTCATAATTTATTAGAAGTTGTTAAAAAGGCTAAAGTTGGTCACCCAAATGATACTGCAACACAAATAGGACCTATAGCAAATAAAGAGCAATATGATTTTATTTTATCTAAGATAGAAGCGGCCGAAAAAAGAGGTTTAAAATTATTAATTGATGGAAGAAAAGAACAAAAATCTGAAGGGTACTATATTGGACCAACTATTTTTGATAATGTTCCAAATGAAGACGATTTAGCTCAAAATGAAGTATTTGGACCTGTAGCCTCAATACAAACTTGGGAGGATGAAGATGAAGTAATTAAAATTGCAAACGATACTATTTATGGACTTGCAGCAGGAATTTGGACTAATGATACTAATAAAGCTATACGTTTAGCGGATAAGATAGAAGCTGGAACTGTTTATATAAATAATTATTTTAATGCTTCTACCCAATCACCTGTTGGAGGTTTCAAGCAATCAGGATACGGTCGTGAAAATGGATGGGAGGGAATGCAAAGTTATATGCAGACCAAATCTACATGGTTAGCAACCAATCCCTCTCAACCAAATCCATTTTAAAATGAGTTTAAAAAATCGCCATGAATGGAATTGGCAACCAACTTTACCAATTAAATTATCGCCAATATTAGATTGGCCTCCAAATTTTTTATTACTTTTCAAATGGCTAGCTTCATATTGGCTTCACATTAGTTCAATTATAATTGAAGTTTTACTTGCTATATTTATATTCTATTTGTTTCACCCATCTGCTGAAGAAATGAAAAATTTTTCTTTTTCGTGGATTTCACAGTTATGGATTAGAAATTGTATTTTAATTACTCTTGTTGCTGGTTCTCTACATTTTTGGTTTTATTACTTAAAAGGACAAAGTAAAAAACTTAAATTTGAAAAAAAATTTATAGATGAAAAAGTAAAAAAATTTACTTTCAATAATCAACTTTTTGATAATATTTTTTGGACAATTATAAGTGGTGTTACTATCTGGACAATATTTGAAAGTCTTTATTTTTGGGCAGCAAGTAATGATATCGTTCCTATCATGTTTTGGCATGATAACCCTTTTTGGTATGGAATATTTTTTATTTTAATTCCTATTTGGTCAAGTGCGCATTTTTATATTATTCATCGATTATTACATTTTACTTTTCTCTATAAAACTGTTCACAATTTACATCATAGAAATATAAGTCCAGGACCTTGGAGTGGTATATCTATGCATCCTATCGAACATATTTTATACTTTTCAACTGTAGTTATACATTTTGTTGTTCCGTCAAGTCCAATACATGTACTTTTTCATTTTTATCAACAAGGATTAAATCCAGCTTTTAGTCATTCAGGTTTTGATAGTATCGTGATCAAAGATAAAAAAAGATTAAAAGCAGGTGATTTCTTTCACCAACTTCACCACCGATACTTTAATTGTAATTATGGAACTATAGAAATGCCTTGGGATAGATTTTTTGGAACTTTTAATGATGGTACAAAAAAATAAGAAATTATTCTTTCCAATTTGGTTCTCGTTTTTCTAAAAAAGCATCAATGCCTTCCTTAGAATCATCATGTAACATATTTTCTGTCATTACCTTTGAAGTAAAAGTATAGGCGTCTTCTAAATTCATATCTTTTTGTTTGTAAAAAGCTTCTTTACCAATTTTAATAGTATTAGAAGATTTAGAGGATATTTTTTTAGCAATTTGAAATACATTTTCTTTTAAACTATTTTCTTCAAAGACATCATTTATTAAGCCAATCCTTAATGCTTTATTTGCATCTATAAGATCTCCAGTGAGAAGCATTTCCATTGCTTGCTTTTTACCTACAGTTCTTGATAATGGAACCATCGGTGTAGAACAAAATAATCCAATATTAACACCAGGGGTTGCATATTTTGCTCTACTACTTGAGTAAGCTAAATCACAGCTAGAAATTAACTGACAGCCTGCTGCAGTAGCGATACCATCGACCATAGCTATAACTGGTTTATTATTTTTATTAATTTTCAGCATAAGTTGAGAGCACATTTGAAATATTTTTTTAAAATAGCTTTCACCTCTGTCATTTTGCAATCTTTGTGAATTTAAATCTTTTAAATTATGTCCTGCACAAAAAATATTACCTTTTGATGATAAAATAATTACTTTTACTTCATTATCTTTATCAGCAATATCTAACGCTGACGTTAATTCATTGATCATGTTTTCGCTTAAAGTATTTTGGTTTTTCTGATCATTAAGAATAATGTTAGAAATGTTATTATTTTTTTCAGATAATATTAGATTAAAATTCATTTAATTAATTTGAATCTCAACATCTTTAGATAGTGAATTAGCGATAAAACAATATTTATGTGATCTCTCTTTCATCTTTTTCATTTCTTCATCAGAAATTTTAAAATTATCTTCAAATACTATAGCTGGATTTAACTCTATTTTGTTGACGAACATTCTTCCCTCTGCATTTTTTCCTAAATACGAAATTGCTTTATCTTTGTAATTAATAACTGGCCATTTCATTTTTGCAGCTAAAGCTAAAAACGTCATCATAAAACAACTACTTACAGCTGCAGCTAGTTTTTGCTCTGGATTAATATTACTTTCGCTTCCTCCATAATCTGGAGATGAGCCCGCATCAATAGATACATTTTCGTTAAGCATTACTGTGTGATCAGTTAAGTATTTTCCAAATTCGAGTTTTTGATCTCCTAATTCCCACTTTAATTCGATTGAATGACTCATTTTAAGAATAATTAAAAGGTAGTGAGCACACTTTACCTTTTCTCTCAATGTTGTCTGGTGTTAATACGATAACATCCTGCCCATCATTCCAATAGTCTTTATCAACCATTGATAGCCCAATATTGGTTTTTAAAAATGGTGAATAAATACCAGAGGTGATATTACCAATTTGAAATCTATTTTTTGAGTATACAGGAAAAGGTATTGTACATGAAGGAGTTGGGGACCCATCAAAAGTAATTCCTTTTATTTTTTTTTCTATTCCATTTTTTAATATTTTTTTTAGTTCATTTTTTCCAATGAAATCATGAGATAAATTATTACAATAATTATCAAATCCACATTCAATTGGATTATTTTCTAAAGTAAATTCATTACCATAGGATAATAAACCACCTTCTATTCTATCAATTAAATTTGGACATCCAGGTGAAATATTAAAATCTTTTCCTGCTTCCCAAATAGTTTCCCAAAGTTTTTTTCCTAAACTAAAACCTTTAAGATAAATCTCAAAACCATCTTGTTTGCTATATCCTGATCTTGCAATTATCTGCTTTGTTCCTTCAAATTCAAAAAAAGAAAAATGAAAGAATTTTAATTTTTTGATTTTTTCTCCAAATATTGATGACATTAATTCTTCAGATTTTGGACCTTGAATTGCTAGGGGGTAAATATCTGGCTCTATAATATCAACTTTAAAATTTCTTCCTACAGCCAATCCTTTTGCCCAAAGAAGAACATCTGAGTCTGCAACTGATAGCCAATATTTATTTTCACTTAATTTTAAAAGTACAGGATCGTTTATCATCCCTGCATTTTCATCAATCATTGGATAATAGTAACATTTACCAATAGGCATATCTTTTATTGATCTTGGAGACATGAGTTGTATTAATTTTGTAGCATCTTCTCCTATTATTTGAACCTGTCGTTGACATGAAACATCCCAAATTTGAGTATTTTTAGATAAGTGCCAATAATCTTCTTCTACTGTTGCTTTATATGATTTTGGAAGAAGCATATGATTAACTACAGTAAAACCACTTACACCAGCCTCAATTACTTTCTCGGTATAGGGAGTCCTCCTAATACGTCTAGACATGTTTAATCCTGAATTACTCATTTTATTTTGACCACCATATTGAGTATCCATTTGGAGAAACAATTAAAGGTATGTGATATTTTTTAAGAGGATCTTTCATTTTAAATTTGACACTTATTGAATTAATTATTTCACTAGTATTTCTAAAATATTTACCAGAATTAATTATCATTTCATAATCACTTTCACAATCTTCTTTCGTCAATTCAAATTCTTTAAGCATTCTTCCAGAGCTATCTGTTTTATCTTCTAGAAATACAACTTTGTTATTATTATTTATTTTATAAATAACAATTTCTACATCACTTGCATGAGTGCCATCTATTGAGTTTAGTAAATGTGTAGAAAAAATTGCCATAACCTACTCTATAGACGCTTTATCTCTTTTATCACTAACTGCAGCAACTATTGGACTTATAACACCTTTAGCCTTAACATTTACACATGCAGTTTTACCACTTTCTATCGCTCTTTTTAAAGCGGGGCCTAAATCTTCTCTTTTAGTAACTAATTCTCCATGTCCTCCAAAACCCTCAAAAATTGAATGAAATGGAATATCTCTAAAATCAGTTGCAAAGTGTTTCCCACTTTCAAATAACCTTTCTTGTTGTTGAGAAATACAGTCAAGACCTCCATTGTTATCTATAACTACAACAATAGGTTTTTTTTCTTGAAATGCAGCTTCAATTGATAATCCACCAGATAAAAATGCACCATCTCCACTTATTAAAACAACATTAGATTTAGGATTGAGATTTTTTGCTGATATTGCAAAAGGAACTCCAACACCTAACATACTGAAAGTACCTGGATGCAATATTCCTCCAAGTTTTTTACCTTTTGATCCAGCAATATTAATTGCGATCTCAGACCAAAAATGTGTATTTCCGCCATCAATAACTAACCAATCATTTTCATTTAATACTTCTTGAACATCTAAAGCTAATTGAAGAGGATGAATTTTTCCGCCATTTTTTTTCGTCTGTTTAGTTTCTTTATCTAATTCATCTAATGTTTTATCAATCCAAATTTTTTTCTCTTTTTTATTCTTATCAAACCATTGATTATTTAATTTCCATTTACTGTTTTTCTTTAACTCTATGAGTTTGTCCAAAAAAACTCCAGGATCACAAAGTAAGTTAATATCTGCAGCTCTATTTAGTTCTATTTCTTCATGCGATCCATTAATACAAATAAGCTTAGTGCTTTTTGGAAAAAGTGGAGGATTACCAAAATTCATTTGATTATCAAGACGTGCACCAATCATAAGAACCAAATCTGATTCATTTAGAGCCATCTTTGATGGGGGGTATTGATGAATATCTGCCAGACCCATGTATGTATCTGCCTCTTCACCTAAAAGCTTTTGATGGTATGGTATATTAAATATTGGAATGTTTAATTCAAAGCCAGCTTGTTCTAATTTTTTTTCTGCACTAGACCACCAAACACCATGCCCTCCAATAAAAACAGGTTTTTGGGCACTAATTGCCAGATCAAATATTTCATTTAAACACTCAGGATCAGGCCAAGCTTTTGCTAAAGGTTTTTTTTGATGAGTAAAAGGTCTTTCTTCTAAACCTGCATCATCTGCAAATGATGAAAACATTATATCTACTGGTACACTCAAATGTACTGCACCAGGATAGCCATTTGTTGCAATTCTATATGCTTTATCTACGAACTCTCTTATTCTATTTCCATCTGTTATACTTGCACTGTATTTTGTTAACGGTGCTGCTATAGATACATCATCTATTTCCTTAAAACCACCTGCTCCTTGTCTTTTTAAGCTACTTGATCCAGTTATAAAAATAACAGGTGATCTTTCACCCCATGCTTCCATCATTGAAGGCACTGCATTTGCAAAACCTTCTGGCCCGACAATACAAACGGATGGTTTTCTTGATATTCTAGTATGACCATCAGCTAAATGACCAGCAATTTGTTCATGAGGACAATTAATTACATTAATTTGACACTCCATAAATCCTTCAAGTGCTGGATTACAAAAACCTCCAGAAAGTGTAAATACATTATCAATACCTTTGTCTCTGAGAGCTCTTGCAACTAATGCCCCACCTCTAATCTTTTTATCTCCCATTTTAATACTTTATATCCTTAAAAAATTTCTCTGCTATAATTTTTTTATCAACTTCATTTATATCGGTTAATCCCACTAAGCCAAGATTTGTACTTAACTCTTCTTTAATAAGGTTAATGATTCTTCTAAGACCTTTTGCGCCATCTGCACCAATGGCATACATTAGAGGTCTGCCAAACATAACAAAGTCAGCTCCCAGAGCTAACGCGCGTAAAATATCACTTCCACTTCTAATTCCACTATCAAAAAGTATTGGAAAATCGTCTCCCAAAGCTTTTCGTATTAATGGTAAAGCATTAATAGAAGCAGTAGCACTATCTAATTGTCTTCCACCATGATTTGATACTTGAATTGCATCAGCACCAGCCTCTTTAATTTTCAAAGCATCTTCAGAATTCATTACTCCTTTGATTATTAATTTTCCTTTCCAAGAGTCACGAACCCTTTTTAGAGTATGCCAATCAGTTGCCCCTCTACTTTCTTTTCGTCTAAAAACTTGATCTCCACTTTTGGAGGTAACATAATTCATTGGTTGTGGAGCACCTTTAAACAAAGTTGTTAAGCTCCATTGAGGATGTAGTGCAAAATCTAAAAATTGTTTTGGGCCAATTTTAAATGGATAACCAAATCCATTTCTATCATCTCTGGCTCTTCTTGAAAGAATAGGAACATCAACAGTGAGAATTAAAACCTCATACCCTATGCCTTCTGCTCTTTTTAATAATTCCATAATAAATTCTTCACTTTGAAAAATATATATTTGCATCCACGAATGACCTTCTGAAAAAGTAAACATATCTTCAAGGGTAGTACTAGAAGCCATTGAAACACATGTTGGAATATTATTATACGCACTTTCTTTTGCTATCATTTTATCTGCTTCAGGCCATGAAAGATTTGTCATTCCCATTGGTGCAAATCCAAATGGATAATCAAAATGAAAATCAAATATTTTTTTACTTAATTTTCTATTCTCGACATTTCTGAAAACCTTAGGTTCAAGTCTAATTTGATCTAATGCTTTACTATTAATTTCAGCAAGTTTATCATCTCCTGATGCTCCATCAATGAAATCAAAGACTAATTTTGGTAATCTC
>CABYRH010000015.1 GCA_902521315.1 uncultured Alphaproteobacteria bacterium
ACATCAGATCAAATTATTTTAAAAAATCTTCAAATGCAGAATACAAATGTTGATTTAGAGGAAGTTATAAATGTTCTAGAGAAACATCTTATTTTTAAATTATCTTTTTATAAAAATCCTAAATCTATGTTAAAATTCAAACTAAATAAAAATATACTTTTTATTGTTTTTAAAGAAATTGTAAAGATTGATATTTTTAATCGCAATACTCAAAAATATATTAATATCAGCTTAATGCCGATGATGGGTGTAACTTTATCTAAAGGAACTGTATGTAATTTAAATTTCCCAAAAAATTCATTAATTATGCAATTAGAGTCTGATGATGTTGATTTTGATATTGAAAAAAAACAAGATAAAACAATATAATACACATGATTGTATTTAATCTTTCTTGTTCCGATTGTGACTTTTTTTTTGAAGGATGGTTCGAAAATACAAAAGACTATAATAAGCAAATAAATCAAGGGCTAGTGTCTTGTCCTTCCTGTAATAGTATTCAAATTAAAAAAGGTTTAATGGCACCAAATGTAGCAAAAAAATCAAATTCAAAAACTTCTAAAATAAATAAAGCTATTGCTTCTAATGTTAAAAAGCTAAAAAAGATTATTGAAAAAGACTTCGACTATGTTGGTGATAAATTTACTGAAGAAGCAAAAAAAATTAAATTCGGTGAAACGAAGGAACGTGCGATCTATGGCGAAGCTTCAATTGAACAGACTAAAGAACTAATGGATAATGACATTGATGTAATACCATTACCTTTTTCAACAAAAAAAACTAATTAATTAAATTTGCGGTACAAAAATAATTAATCATAAAATTTTTTGATAATTTCCATTCCCTGCTTAGTGGATCAAAAACAAGACCTTTAATATTTTTAAAATGAAAATTTTCTTTTGTTAACGTTTTTTTTAATTCTTCAGGTTTAATTAACTTATAGTAATCATGTGTTCCTTTAGGTATCCAATTAAGAATATTTTCAGCAATACTAATTGCAAATAATCTAGATAGTGAGTTTCTATTTATTGTGGAAATTATAATTAAACCTTTTTTATTTAAATTTTTTTTTATTTTTTTAATAGTCTTTTTCCAATCATCTAAATGTTCTAGAACTTCAAACATTAGTATTACATCAAATTTTTCATCTAATTTTGATTTTTCAATATCTTTATGAATATAGTTAATCTTAAGTTTATTTTTTTTGGAGTGTATTTTAGCAGCACTAATATTATTTGGAGCAAAATCTATTCCAGTAACTTTAGCCCCTAGTCTTGCTAGTGGTTCACAAATAATTCCTCCACCACAACCTACATCCAGTATTTTTAAATTATTAATATCCCTATCTCTAATTTGATCCAATATGTATGTCATTCTATGTCTTTTAATTTGATGAAGAATCTTAAATTTTCCATTTTCATTCCACCATTCATCTGAAAGTTGATTAAAAAAGGTAAATTCTTCATTTTTTGATTTTATATTCATCATAAAACTTGTTTGTTAGAAACAATAATTATAATAGCTGAAATAATTTAAAAAATATTTAAGTCAATGAAACTTATAGTAATGAAATTTGGTGGTACTTCAGTTGGTAGTATCGATAAAATAAATAATGTTGCAAACATTGTTGAAAAGCAATTAAATGATAAAAAGTTAGTTGTTGTTTTATCCGCAATGTCAGGCGTTACAAATAAAATGCAAGAATATATAGATGAAATTGAGTCAAATGAGATTATTGAAAATGATTTAATTCTAACATCTGGTGAAGCAGTTTCAGTTGGACTTCTTTCAGCTATTTTAAAAAAAAGAAATATTAAATCTATTCCTTTACTTGGTTGGCAAATCCCAATTATAACAGACAGCAACCATCAAAAAGCTAAAATCTTAAACATAGACAAAGTTAGAATTGATAAATTTCTAAATAATTATGATGTTTTAGTTGTTGCTGGATTCCAAGGTGTCGATAAAGAAGGAAATATTACATCATTAGGAAGAGGTGGCTCTGATACAACTGCAGTTGCTGTTGCCGCTGCTGTTGGTGCTGAAAGATGTGATATTTACACAGATGTTGATGGTGTTTATACAACTGATCCAAATCTGGAACCCAAAGCTAAAAAAATCAATAAACTAGCATTTGAAGAAATGTTAGAAATGTCTTCTACTGGTGCAAAAGTACTTCATACTCGCTCTGTTGAATTAGCGATGAAAAATAACCTTACATTGCAGGTACTTTCTTCAATTACAAAAGAAAGTGGCACTTTTGTTGTAGATGAAAATAAATTAATTGAAAAAGAAATTGTAAGTGGAGTGAGCTTTAGTAATAATGAATCAAAACTAACCTTATCTGGTATTGCTGATAAACCTGGTATATCCGCAACAATTTTTAGATTGTTAGCTAATAATAATATTAATGTAGATATGATTGTTCAAAATACATCTCAAGACGGTATAACTGCAAATATCACCTTCACTGTTCCAAATAGTGAAATTCATAATGCTAAAAAAATATTAGAAGAAAATCAAAATTTAATAGATTTTAAATCTATTGAAACCGATAGCAATATTTCTAAAATTTCAGTAATTGGTATGGGGATGATGTCTCAATCTGGAGTAGCAAAGAAAATGTTTACAACTTTAGCTAATAATTCAATTAATATATTAGCTATCTCAACATCAGAAATAAAGATAAGTGTCTTAATTGATAAAAAATTTACAAAAATTGCTGTAAAATCTCTACATGATGCATATAATCTAGGAAATTAAATGAAAACAGTAGGTCAAATTTTATCAATTGGAAGAAAATCTAAAAGTCTTTCAATTAACGATATATCAATTGAATTAAAAATTTCAAAAAGTATAATTGCTGATCTTGAAAATGATAATATTAAAAATAATTTAGATATCATTTTTATTATAGGGCATCTGCGATCTTATTCAAACTTTCTCGAGTTAGATACTGACATAATTATTAAACAATTTAAAGATCAAGTATCATTTGATATTAAGGATGAAAAAAAGCATATTACTCCAATAGTTCAAAATAATTTTTTTAAAATTGAAAAGTTTTTTGCTGCATCTCTTATTTTGATAATATTTACTTCATTTTATTTTTTATTCATTGATCAAAATGATAATGAAATTAACTTTGCTTTAGTGCCGGATATACCTGAAAGTTTAGAGCCTATAGTTGAAAAAGCCAATACTTTTAATAATAATTTATCTCAAAATAATTATATTAATAAAAGTGATTTTATAAATAATTCTAGTGCTTTAGCATCTTTAGAATTTGATGAGGACGTTACTACAGTTGCTACGTTAAAAATGTTAAATCCAACTTGGTTACAACTAAGAGATAAATCAAATAACATTATTTTTAGTAAGTTAATGGATAAAGATGAAGAATTTTCATATGAACTAAAATTAAATTACAATATTACAGCAGGTAATGGGGGTAACATATTAGTCCTTATAGATGGTGATGTAAGAGGCAAGATAGGCAAATACGGTGATATAATAGATTCTTTTGTTTTATATAAAGATTTTACTAACTAAATAGATGCTAAGACCGTATCAACAAATTCATAGAAGAAAATCGCGCGTAATTAATGTTGGCAATGTAAGTATCGGTGGCAATAATCAAATTGCAGTTCAAACAATGACAAACACTCTTACCTCTAATGCAAAAGATACTATAGCTCAAATAGAAAGATCAGCAAAACTAGGAGTTGATATAGTTCGTGTTTCTGTTCCAGATAAAGAGTCGTCAAATTCTTTAAAAGAAATAGTAAAGCATAGCCCAGTACCTATTATTGCGGATATACATTTTCATTACAAAAGGGGAATTGAGGCAGCAAATAATGGCGCTTCTTGTATCAGAATAAATCCAGGAAATATTGGTAGTATTGATAGAATAAAAGAAGTTATAAAGGCAGCTAAAGATAACAATTGTTCAATTAGAGTTGGTGTAAATGCAGGTAGTTTAGAAAAACAAATTTTAGAAAAATTTTCTGAGCCTAATCCAGAGGCTTTAGTTGAAAGTGCTAAATTAAATATTAAAATACTTGAAGATAATGATTTCACCAATTTTAAAATTAGTGTGAAATCTTCAGATATATTTATGTCTATAAAAGCATATGAGCAATTAGCTGAATTATGTGATTATCCATTGCATTTAGGTATTACTGAAGCTGGTGGAAAAAGAACAGGTTCAATCAAATCTTCAATAGGAATTGGAAATTTACTTTTGAGAGGAATAGGAGATACAATTAGAATATCATTGTCAGATGAGCCAGAGGAAGAGGTAAGAGTTGGTTTTGAAATCTTAAAAAGTTTAGGTTTAAGAAATAGAGGCGTAAAAATCATATCCTGCCCTTCATGTGCTAGACAACAATTTGAAGTAATAAAAACTGTAAAAAATTTAGAAAAAAAATTAGATGATATTTCCACACCTATAACAGTCTCAATAATTGGATGTGTTGTAAATGGTCCAGGTGAAGCTACTATGACAAATATTGGAATAACCGGTGGTGGTAATGATACACACATGATTTATCTTGATGGTAAAAAAAATAATGTTGTAAAAAATGTTGATTTAGAAAGTTATCTTGAAGATCTTATTAGAAAAAAAACAAAAGAAATAGAACTTAGTAATTAATATGAAATTAAGATCTGTAAGAGGTACACATGATATATTTGGAGAAGAAATAGATAAATTTAACTTTATTTCTAATATTGTTTCTAAAAACGCTAACCAAAAAGAATATAAAGAAATCCAGACACCAATTTTTGAATTTAGTGATTTATTTGCAAAACCTTTAGGTGAACATTCTGATGTTGTGTTGAAAGAAATGTATTCATTTGAAGACCGAAATAATGAATTTTTAACACTACGGCCTGAATACACAACGCCTATGATTAGAGCAGCTATTACTAATAATCTCCTAAATGATCTTCCATTAAAAATTTTTGGAATTGGGCCAATGTTTAGAAGAGAAAGGCCACAAAAGGGTAGATATAGACAATTTAATCAAATTAATTTTGAAATACTTGGAACTAGAGATTTTCTTGCTGATGTAGAGTTAATTTCTCTGTCAAACAATATTTTAAACGAATTGTTACCTAAATCTCAAATAAAACTTCATATTAATTCTTTAGGAGATAAAAAAACATTAATTGATTTTAAAAAAAGTCTTACAAAATATTTTAACACTCATAAAAATAAACTTTCAGAAGAAAGCATTAAAAAAATTGAAAGTAACCCATTAAGAATATTAGATTCAAAAAATGAAGAAGATGTAGAAATTTCATTATCTTCACCCAAAATATATGAATACTTAACTGATGAAGCAAAAAAACACTACGAAGATCTTAAAAGATCATTAAATATACTTGAAATTAATTTTGAAGAAAACGCTAATCTGGTTAGAGGTCTTGATTATTATTGTAATACAGTATTCGAATACAAATCAGATAATTTAGGAAGCCAAGATACATTACTAGGTGGTGGAAGATATGACGGTTTAATAAAAGTATTAGGGGGACCTGATATACCCGGTATTGGATGGGCTGCAGGTATTGAAAGAATTGCATTATTAATGGAGTCCGAAAAAAAAATAACGTCAACTATTCATATTGCAGTAACAAATGAAAAATTTATAGATTATTTTCTTTATCTACAAAAATATTTATCAGAAAATAGTATTTCATATTACTGGAATTATAAATATAATTTAAAAAAATCTTTTACAAAAGCAAACATATCCTCAGCATCATATATAATTATTATAGGTGAAAATGAGTTTAATGGGGATTTTTTTACTATTAAAAATTTAATGACTGGCGAACAAAAAGAATTAAAGCTTAATCAAATATTTAATCATTTAAATGATAAATCTAGATAAACAATTTTCAATAATTTTAAAAAAATTTGAATTAATTGAAAATTCATTAAACAATATGAATAATATTGACTCAAATGATTTAATCAAACTAAATAGAGAATATTCCGAACTTCGACCAATTGTAGAAAAAATTCAAGAATACAATGATTTACAAAAAGATATATTAAATCTTAATGACTTAGCAAAAGATAATGATTTAGAAATTAGTAAAATAGCTGAAGTGGAACTCATTGAAAAAAAAAATCAAATCAAAGATCTTGAACAGGAATTATTAAAGTTACTAATACCAAAAGATGAAAATGACTCTAAAAATTCAATCTTAGAAATCAGAGCTGGGACCGGAGGTGATGAAGCATCACTTTTTGCTTCTGATTTATTAAATATGTATCAGAGATATGCTGATTTAAATTCATGGAAATTTGATATTTTATCAATATCAGAAACAGGTTTAAAAGGAGTAAAGGAAGCTATTTGTAATATTTCAGGATTAAATGTTTTTTCAAAACTTAAATTCGAATCTGGTGTTCATAGAGTACAAAGAGTTCCAACTACAGAGAGCAGTGGAAGAGTACATACATCAGCCGCTACTGTGGCGGTTCTACCTGAAGCAGAAGAAGTTGATATTGAAGTTCTTGATAAAGATCTAAGAATTGATGTTTTTAGATCAAGTGGACCAGGAGGACAATCCGTTAATACCACTGATAGCGCTGTTAGAATTACACATTTACCAACTGGAATTGTAGTTTCACAACAAGATGAAAAATCTCAACATAAAAATAAAGCAAAGGCATTAAAGATTTTACGATCAAGATTATTAGACAATCAAATACAAGAAAAAAATAAAGAAAGATCTGAGCAGAGGAAAAATCAAGTTGGTTCTGGAGATAGATCTGAAAGAATAAGAACCTATAATTTTCCTCAAGGTAGGGTTTCTGATCATAGAATAAATCTTACATTGTATAATCTGTCAGAAATACTTGAGGGCAAAATAGATGAGTTGATAAATCCTTTAATTGCTGAAGAAGAGAGCACAAAGTTAGCAAATATGAAAAATGAATAATTTAATTAAAGAGAGTTTAACTAAATTAAAACAAATAAATATAAATAATCCAGAACTAGATCTAAGGATTTTACTAAAGCATGCTTCAAAAAAAAATAATGAAATTATTTTAAGTAATCTAAACCTAGATAATATTGATATTGCCAAATTTAAATCTTATCTTCAACAAAGAATTAATAGACAACCAATAGCTAAAATTATTAAAAATAAACCTTTTTGGAAAAATGATTTTTATGTAAATAATTTTGTGTTAGATCCACGTCCTGAAACAGAATTAATAATTGAGGAAGCTTTAAATATATATAGAAACAAAAATCTTAAATTAAAAATATTAGATATTGGTACTGGATCAGGTTGTATCGCCATTTCACTAGCAAAGGAATTTAAAAATGCATCTATTACAGCTATAGATATATCTAAAGAAGCACTAGAAGTTGCAGAAAAAAACTTAAAAATACATAATTGTAATAATCAAATTCAACTTAAGATGATTGATTATAAAAATATAAATTCCAAATTTGATTTGATTGTATCTAATCCACCATACTTAACAAACGAACAGTTTAATAATGCAGGTCCAGAAGTTAAAAATTTTGAACCTAAATTAGCTTTAGTTGGAGGTAAAGATGGGTTGAAATTTTACAGGGAATATTCAAATAATTTAAAAGATTTAATGAATAAAAGTGCTTATTTTATATGTGAAATTGGTATTAATCAGAGACAAGATTGTGAAGAAATATTTGAAAATTCTGGATTATATTTAAATAAAATAGTTAATGATCTTCAAGGAATTGAGAGAATCCTTAGTTTTTCTAAGATATAAGTTGAAATAAATCAAATGAACTGTATACGTAATTAAAAGATTAATAATTTATTAAAATTTTTAATTTCCAAACAATATGTATAAAAAAAACGGTAGAACCGCTTATAAGAGTAATAGAAGAACTAGTTTTAAGAAGCCTGGTGGATACAAAAATTTCAATAATAGAAATAGAGGAAATGTATCTCAACAATATAACAAGTACTTAAAACTAGCTAAAGAAGCTTCAAGATCAGGTGATAGAATTCAATCTGAATACTATTATCAATTTACTGATCACTACTTCAGAATTATGGTTGAGCTAGGTATTAATATTGAAGAAAACACAAATTTTGATGAGCAAAAACAAAGTACTTCAAGTGAACAAACTTCAGAATCTGATAGTGAAACAATTGAAGTAAATGATAATGATAAAGCAGAAGATGATTCTATCGAATCTATTCCATTTATAGCTGAACCGTCTAAAGAAAAAAGAACAAGATCAACAAAGTAGTTATTCGTATAACATGCTTAAATGATCTGCATATATTATTTTATATTCTTTTTTAAATTTTTCTAATTCTTTACCCTTAAGTATTTTTCCAGAAGGAAGTTTTAGTTTTAAGGGGTTAATATGTTTATTTTGATAAATAATTTCATAATGAAGATGAGGTCCCGTAGAATTTCCTGTACTACCTACATAACCAATAACTTCACCTTGGTTAACTCTTACCCCTTTAGAAATACCTTTCTTGTAATTTGATAAATGTGCATATGCTGTTTTGTATCCATTATTATGCCTTATACGAATATATTTTCCATATCCCCCATTCCTTCCAACGTATTCAATAATTCCATTCCCTCCAGCATAAATTGGTGTTCCTGTAGGCGCAGCAAAATCAACACCTTTATGCATTTTATTGAAACCTGAGATAGGATGTTTACGCATCCCAAAATTTGATGAAATTCTTGCACCATCTAAGGGTGTCTTTAAAATTGATTTTTTAACATTTTTTCCCTCTCTGTTAAAATAATCAACATAACCATCATCTGTAATAAACTTAAAATATTCTAATTGTTTTCCATCAATTATTATCGAAGCATATTTAATATCATTATATTCTAGTCTACCTGTTTCAATTATTTCATCATATTCATAGGATATTGAAACTACTGTATCGACTCTAATATCTCTTTGAAAATCAAGATCAAAACTAAAAAGACTGATAATTTTAACTAAAATATCCGATGATACATCATTTTTAATACCGTCAGAAAATAAT
>CABYRH010000016.1 GCA_902521315.1 uncultured Alphaproteobacteria bacterium
CAGACAGAGATCCAATAATGATAGAAAAATTACAAAATGCCTACAACAACTCGCAAGATAATCATGAACTTGTTATCGAATTTGAAGATAATGAAACAAGATTAACTTCGATGAGAACTGCAATGATAGGTGGTATGGGGCCTGATATTGTTGAGACACCTGGTCCATCTTATGTAAAAGAATATCATGCTGCTGGTATGTTAGAAAATTTAGATTCTTATGCTGCGGAATTTGGCTGGAAAGACAAGATGATACCTTGGGCTTATAGTTCAGGAGTTTTCGAAGGAAGTTTATACGCAATTCCAAAAACTCATGAATCAATGGTTATGCTTTATAATAAAACTTTATTTGAAGAAAATAATTGGAAAGTGCCAACAACATTGGAAGAACTAGAAGATGTTGCAGGAAAAATTAAAGCAAAAGGGATGAATGTTTTTTCTTACGGATCAGATGGATGGCAACCAACTCATGAACACCTTGTAGGAATTTATTTAAACAACTATGCAGGTCCTCAAGCTGTATATGAAGCAATAATTGGTGAAAGAGAATGGACAGATCCTGTTTTTGTTGAAGCTCTTGAGTTGCTTAAAAAACATATGGTTGACGAGGGATATTGGTCTGGAAGCCTAGAAAATTATTATGCTATTGGATGGGATGATTTTCATGCTCAATTTGCAAATAGAGGTGCAGCTATGATGACAATTGGTACCTGGACTTTTCAAGCAACACAATTGGGTATTGGTGCGAGTGATGATGAATGGGGTTGGGCTCCACTTCCATCTCTTTCTTCGCAATCTCCAGATCCTAATTTTATGATTGCAATTGGCACAACTATGTCAGTCAATGCAAATGGTAAAAACAAAGATGGTGCGATAGATGTTTTAAACTGGATAATGAGTAACAAAGACAAAGTTCTTGATATTGCAAAAGACTTTCAATTTGGAGAAATGGTAGTTCCATTAACTCTATCTAGCAGTGACATTCCAACTGATATTGCTCCTCAAGTTCAAGATTATCTTAGCGAATATGCAAGAATTACTGGTGAAGGTAATTATGGATATTGTACTTGGACTTTTTGGCCTGCTGACCCTGGCGTTCATATTTGGAAAGATATGGAAGTTGTATGGGCTGGCGATATATCTGTTGAAGATTTCTTATATGATCATCAAAAGATGTGGGATAAAGCTAGAAAAAATGGCGACACTTTACCAGTTCCATTAAGAAACTAAAATAAATATACAAACAGTGAAGCTTCAAAGCTTCACTGTATTTAAAATGAAAATATTTTCTAATAAAAATTTTGTTGCCTGGTATTTTGTCTTTCCTGTTGCATTCATTCATTTATTTGTAATAGGCATTCCATCACTTGCAAGTTTAGCTTTATGTTTAACTGACTGGAGAGGGCTTGGTGAAATAAATTATATAGGTTTTGAAAATTTTATAGAACTATTTGATGATAGGTATCTTAAAAAAGCAATTATAAATAATGTAATCTGGACTATTGCTTTCCTAACTGTCCCTGTTGGAATTGCATTAACTTGCGCTTATTTACTTACAGGAATTAAAAGAGGCCAAATGTTTTTTCGACTTGCTTTCTTTTTTCCTTACATGCTTGCAAGTGTAATTAATTGTCAAATTTGGAAATATTTATTTCACCCAATTCATGGTCTTGGAGGTTTTTTTGAGAGGATTGGTTGGGATTTTTTAGCAGTATCTCCATTTACTATGAAATCTACGTCTTTATTTGCAGTAGCATTTGTAGATGGTTGGCATTTTTGGGGTTTTCTTGTGGTTATATATTTAACAGGAATGTATCAAGTTGATAATCATCTTTACGAAGCTGCAGATATTGAGGGTGCTACAAAATTTCAAAAATTTAGATACATAACTTTACCAATGATTAGACCAGTTTTTGTTTTTAGTATTATGATTATAATTATTTGGTCTGTTCCAGTGTTTGATTATGTATATATTTTAACAGGTGGTGGTCCTGCATACAGTTCAGAAGTAATAGCAAACTATATGTATTCTCAAGCATTTGAGAGATTTGATGTTGGATACTCTTCTGCAATAGGAACACTAATGTTTTTTTATGTTATGATTATAGTTGCTTTGTTTGGTCTTTTTAGAAAAGCTGGGTGGGACATATAATGATAGTTGCAAAATATAGAAGTAGAGAAGTGATATCCAATTATATAATTCTTATTATATTTGCTTTAATAGCGATTCTTCCATTAGCTGTTCTTATATTTAATTCAATTAAGCCTCAAATGGAGTTTGGCGTAAATCCACTTGGACCTCCAAGTGAAATAAGATTTGAAAATTTTAGTGAAGCTTGGGTTAAGGGAGAATATGCTAAAGTTTTTTTTAATTCTTTAAAGTTAGTTGCTGGATCAGTATTATTGTGTCTTGCCGTTTCACTAGCAGCTGGATTTAGTCTTGCAAAGTTAAACCCTAAAGGCTCTGCAATAATTGCTGTCTATCTTTTAGTTGGCATAAGTATTCCTGCACAACTTTATATCGTGCCTTTGTTCTTATTATGGAAGGAGATACATCTTTTAAATACACATATAGGATTAATTATAATCTACACAGCTTTAAATGCACCATTTGCAACTTTCTTAATTAGATCTTACATGATTAGATTGCCAGATGAGCTATTTGAAGCTGCACGACTTGATGGAGCTAATACTTTTCAACTTTTTTTTAGAGTTGCGCTACCTCTTTCATGGCCAGTTATTTTAACTGCAGGATTAATAATAGCTCTTGCAGTTTGGAATGAATTTTTATTTGCTTTAACTTTTATTAGTGAAGAAGGTTTTAAACCTATGGCTACTATATTATTTGCATTTCAGTGGAGATTTGAAAATAATTACGCACTGCAAAGCGCATCAGCGATAATGATGGTTGCGCCTGTGGCAATTCTTTTCATGCTATTTCAAAGGAGATTTATTTCTGGATTAACTAGTGGAGGATTAAAAGGTTAAATGACTTATAAATTAGACAAAAATTATGAGGAAAAGGTGTACGCAGGTGTATTAGGTAAAATAATTGGTGTATTTCTTGGACGTCCATTTGAAGGTTGGTCTTATGAAAGAATAATGAAGGAATTGGGACCTATAAATTATTATGTAAATGAAAAATTAGATTTCCCCTTACCTGTGTCCGATGACGACATTACTGGTACATTTACCTTTTTACGTGCTTTTAGAGAGTGCAATTTTGAAAAAAATATTACTGCTAAAGATATCGGTAAAACGTGGCTAAATAATATTATTGAAGATAAAACAATTCTATGGTGGGGAGGAAAAGGACATTCAGCAGAAGACACAGCTTTTCAAAATTTAAAGCAGGGTATCGATGCACCTGATAGTGGTTCAATAAAAACAAATGGTAAGGTAATTGCTGAACAAATAGGAGCTCAAATTTTTATTGATGGTTGGGCTATGGTAGCACCTGGTGATCCAGAAAGAGCAGTTCATTATGCTAAACTTGCTGCAAGTGTTAGTCATGATGGAGAGGCAATTTATGGTGCTCAAGTTGTAGCTGCTCTAGAATCAATGGCTTTTGTCGAAAGTGATTTAGCAAAGTTAGTTGAGCAAGCTAAAAAATTTATTCCAGATAATTCTGTAATATTTAGATTAATATCTGACATACAAGAATGGCGATCAGGAAATTTAGGTTGGGAACAAGCAAGAGAAAAAATTGCTGAGAATTATGGATATGATAAATATTTAGGTAACTGTCATATGGTGCCCAACCATGCTTTAATTATTATGGCTTTATTATTTGGAGATGATGATTTTCAAAAAACTATGATGATTGTGAACACAGCAGGTTGGGACACAGATTGTAATTCAGGAAATGTTGGTTGTATTTTAGGAATTAAAAATGGAATAGAAGGACTTAAATCAGGTCCTGATTATTTATCTCCTATCAATGATATCTTATATTGCCCTTCTGCATCAGGAGGTGAAACACTTACTGATGCACTGACAGAAACTTACAAAATAATTAATACAACTAGAAAAATTAATGGTTTAGAAGAAAATTTACCTAAAAATGGAGCTAGATTTCATTTTAATATTAAAGAATCAACACAAGGTTGGCGAACAAGAGTTGGAAATAATTTTTGTGAAACAAAAATCAGTAATGTTGAATACAAATCTTCATTAGGAGAAAGAGGTTTAAAAATTGCATATAAAAATCTTTCAGAAGATCTAACTTCAGAAGTTTATGTAGAAACATTTTTTCCTGAGGTTATTTTAGATTTAAAAGGAAAAAAAAGAGATGATTTCTTTCATTACGATTATATTTCTTGTCCAACTATTTTTCCTGGTCAGAAAGTAACTTTGGAAATAGAAAATATATTTTCTCATGAAATCTCAATCACATTATTCTCAAAATATTGGGGTGAAAATGATAAACTCCAAAAAATTTCTTCAAATATTTTTAATTTAAGTGGAAATGAAAAAAAACAAATATCTTGGGATGTGCCTGACACTAGCTCAAACCCTATTGGTCAAATCGGCTTTAATATCGCATCAAAGGAAAAAAAAGATGGAGAAGTTGTTATTAACTATGTCAATTTTGAAGGAGAACCAAAACAAATATTTAAAAGACCTGATCACGTAGAGAATTATCAAAGAGGTAAAGAAAAAAAAGAGGGCTACTATGGTGAAATTTGGAGAAATGTGTGGGTTCAATCATTAGACAAATGGGAAAAGAGAGGTAAAAATTTTAGAATTTGCCAAAATAATGGTAGGGGAATTTTATTTACTGGAACAGATTTATGGAGAAATTATTCAATTGCATCAAATATTATGTTGCAGTCTAGTAACTCTGGAGGAATAGTATCAAGAGTCCAAGGTGTAAATAAATACTACACCTTTGAAATTTGTAAAGGTAACAAGTTACGCATTGGAAAGATGAATAATGATTATCAAATATTAAAAGAAGAAGAATTTAAAGTAGAATTTTTTAAAGAATATAATTTAAAAATGACAGTAATAAAAAATAAAATTATTGGACACATTAATGATAAAGTTATTATCGAAGTTGAGGATGATGCTTCTCCTTTTCTTAAAGGTGGAGCAGGTTTAGTTGTTGATAATGGGACTTTAGTAACAGAACAGATAATCTTAAATTAAAGTATGAAATATAGAAAATTTGGCTCTCTTGATTGGAATGTATCTGAAATAGGTTTAGGTTGTTGGCAGATTGGCGCTGATTGGGGAAATGTTAGTGAAGAGAAGGCAAATGAAGTATTACAATCATCATTTGAAAATGGAGTAAACTTTTTTGATACAGCTGATGTTTATGGTGATGGTAGAAGTGAAAAATTTGTGGGAAATTTTATAAATTCTATTTCCGAGAGAATTTATGTAGCAACAAAAGCTGGTAGACGTATTAACCCACACGTTGCAAATGGTTATTATGATAAAGATTTAATGGAGTCATTTGTAGACCGATCATTATCAAATCTAAATATTGAAACTATCGATCTTTTACAAATGCATTGTCCTCCAACAGAAGTTTATTCATCAGATAATACTTTTGAAATGTTAGATTACTTAGTAGCTAAAGGAAAAATACAAAATTATGGGTTTAGTGTTGAAACAATTGATCAAGCTTTAGAATGCATACAAAAACCTAATACAAAATCAATTCAAGTTATCTTTAATATTTTTAGACAAAAACCTGCAGAAAAATTATTTAAAATTGCAAAAGAAAAAAAAGTAGCAATCATAGTTAGAGTTCCTCTAGCTAGTGGTTTGTTATCAGGAAAATTTGATAAAAATTCTTCCTTTGCTCCTGATGATCATCGAAATTATAATATCAACGGTGATGCATTTGATGTTGGTGAAACATTCTCCGGTGTTAATTATTCAAAAGCATTGGAAGCAGTTGAGGAACTTAAAAATATTATTCCCAATAAAATAACTCTTTCTCAATTATCTCTTAAATGGATTTTAATGCATGAAGCTGTGAGTGTTGTTATTCCAGGTGCAAAAAATAAGGATCATGTAGATCTAAATACCGCCTCAAGTGAAGTTAATGAAATTTCTTCTTTAATGAATGCAATAAATAAAATTTATACAAAATATTTCTATGATGATGTACATCATCGTTGGTAATAAATTTTGTGTTAGAAGAAAATAAGATATTTAGAAGAGCAACTCTTGCATCAATAATAACATCAACTTATCCTATGATTGTTGTTGGATGTTACTTTGGTATTACTCCATGGAATATGAATAGATTGTCAATTGATGAAACTGATTTGAGTTTTTCAATATTAATTTTTGGAATTTTTTTTGTGTTATCAAATCAAATAGCTGGAAGAATATTAGTCCCAAAATATGGAACAAGGTTAGTTATGTCTTTGGCCTTTCCACTAATTACCTTTTCTTCATTGTTATCGATAACATCTTCATCATATTTTTATTTTTTATTAACTTTTATTCCAGCTGGGATAGGGTGGGGGGCTTCTGGACCTATTGGAGGCATACATTGTCAACTAATTGAAAAATATTTTAAGAAAATTATTACTCCTTATTACGCTATGGGTTTCAATATTGGTATTCTTGTTGGCGGAGGTTTGGCGGGTATAATTATGCGTTACAACTTTGAGCCTTATATTTTTTTTCTAGTTTTATCTTTTTCTTCAATATTAGTTGCATTCTTAGTTCTTCATCTAGGATTACCGAGTAATTTAGATTTTAAAGGTAAAGGTGAAAAATTTAAAATTCCAGAGTCAAATGTTCTTATATTTGGTTTCTTATTATTTTTTGTTTTTGGTTCTGGCGGTATAATTATGGATTGGTCAACATTATGGCTATCAAAAGATTTAAATGCCCCTCTTTATCTTGCAAGCATGGGTTTAATATTTTTTAGTATTGGAGGTATTTTTGCGAATTTATTCTCTAACACTTTAATTAATTTGTTTACTGAAAAAGTTGTAGGATGTCATTTTGTGATGATTGGCGCATTAGTAATGTTTTTATCTTTATTAACAAACAATTTTTATATTATACTAGGAATCTTATGTATTTATGGATTTGCTATAGCAAACTTGGTTCCTATAGTCATTCGCCAAGCTGTTAAGCAGTCTAACGAAAGTATTCCTATGACTGTAACTAATCTCATAACCATTGGATTATCTTCTACAATGATTATGCCAGCGGCAATCGGTTTTCTTGCAGAAACATTTTCGCTAACTTTGAATATGTATTTACTATCTATTATTGTTTTTACTTCTGGATTTGTTTTTTTACTTAAGTTTAAATGAAATTAATGAATAAATTAAAAATATCTCAAGTTCAATTTCAAGCAAGTCATATCCCAGCTTTAAATGCTGAGATTCTTGAG
>CABYRH010000017.1 GCA_902521315.1 uncultured Alphaproteobacteria bacterium
CTAGAGGAAAGCAAAAGAATTGCTGGAATTATAAAAAAAAGAATTATAGAAAGGAAAAATGAATCTTGAGAACTTAACTCATGCAGATTTTCCCTTTAATCACTGGGTATTTAGTAATTGTTTAGAAGATGGCGCATTAGATGAAATTTCCTATAGTAATATTCCGTCAGGAGACAGGATGTACGATGGGACAAGAGCTGCCGATCATACAGGGCAGGGAGTTGATGGTAAATTAAGACTTTTTATAACAAAAAATAATTGTCAAAATTTTCCATATCTAACAAAATTAATTCAGTCTTTACAAAATAAAGAAATGGTAAATAAAATATCGAAAATAATTGATAAAGATTTATCAAATTCATACGTAAGATTAGAAGTAATTGGAGATAAAAAAGGATTTTGGTTAAAACCACACAAAGATATTTCAGAAAAATTAATGACTATGATGGTTTGGGCGAACCCATATAATGAAGCATCAAATTTGGGTACCGACCTATATGATAAAAATTTTAAATTAGTTAAAACAATTAAATATGTTCATAATAGTGGTTATTTTTTTTCTTCAGGAGATGATACTTGGCATGGACTTGAGTTAAAAGAAATTCAAAAAGAGAGAAGATGTATTCAAATAAATTATGTTACTTTTAATACAGATTGGCCAGTTGAAAAAAGTGCTTAAATTATTAATTTAGTTATATGACTAAAAAAATAAAAAATGATGTCTTAATTATTGGCTCAGGACCAGCAGGCTATACTGCTGCAATCTATGCAGCAAGAGCAAATTTAAAACCGCATTTAGTTTCAGGTTTAGAACCAGGGGGGCAGCTAACCATTACTACGGATGTAGAAAACTATCCAGGATTTGAAAATGTAATTCAGGGTCCTTGGCTTATGGAACAAATGAAAGAACAAGCAGTAAAAGTAGGAACTATATTTCATAATGATATTGTAACTTCAGTTGATTTTGAAAAAAATCCATTTACTTCCAAAACTGAGTCAGGCAAAGAATTTATGTCCAAATCGATAATTATTGCAACAGGCGCTCAGGCCAGATGGCTGAATTTGGAAAGTGAAAAAAAATTTAAAGGATTTGGTATTTCTGCTTGTGCAACTTGCGATGGATTTTTCTTCAAAGATCAGAAAGTAGCAGTTATTGGTGGAGGTAATAGTGCGGTAGAGGAAGCAATGTTTTTGACTAAATTTGCTTCAAAGGTTTTGTTAATCCATAGAAGAGATAGTTTACGAGCTGAAAAAATTTTACAAGAAAGACTATTTAACAATAAAAAAATAGAAGTAATTTGGAATAGTAAGGTTTTTGAGTTCGTTGGAGAAGAAAATCCAAATACATTAAAAAAAATTATTTTAGAGAACACATTAGATGGCAGCAAAACAACTATAGATGTAAATGGTGCTTTTATAGCTATAGGACATGATCCCGCTACTTCACTTTTTATAGATAAGTTAAAAATGGACGAGGAAAATTATATAATTACTAAACCTGATAGTACTGAAACAAGTATTAAGGGAGTCTTTGCAGCGGGTGATGTAAAAGATAAAATTTATAGGCAGGCTGTAACTGCTGCTGGTATGGGCTGTATGGCTGCTTTAGAGGCTGAAAAATATATAGCGGAGAGCTAATTAACCCTGTCTTGCTTTCATTCTGGGATTTTTTTTGTTAATTACATAAATCCTACCTTTTCTACGAACAACTTTACAATCCTTATCCCTAGTTTTGGCGGTTTTTAATGAACATTTAACTTTCATAAAAAGCGCTTTAAATTCTGGGATTTGTTTTGTCAAACATATATTGTCTGAATTAATATGAGAAAGTTATCTTACCCAGGAAGATCTAATGTTTTAGCTCAAAATGGCATGGTGGCAACATCAAATCCATTAAGCTCTATGGTAGCAATTAATGTACTTCAAAAAGGTGGAAATGCAGTTGATGCTGCTATCGCCGCTTCAGCTGTTCAAGCTGTAGTATGTCCAAGTGCAACAGGAATCGGTGGGGATTGTTTTGCAATTATTTCGATGCATGGGAAAAAACCAATTGCTGTAAACGGGTCTGGAATTGCTCCTAAAAGAGCAAATTTACAGTTTTATAAAGATAATAAAATAAAAAATATTGGTTTAACAAGTCCACATTCAGTTACTATTCCTGGTGCAGTTCATGCATGGTGTTCTATGCATGAAAAATTTGGAAGAATTGATTTTAATGAAGTTTTAAATGGTGCAGAATATTTTGCTAGAAAAGGATTTCCTGTTCATGAAGTTGAAGCTATTGCATGGAAAGAGAATGAAAAAAAACTTAAAAAAAATTCTAATTCTAAAAGATTATTTTTAAATAAAAATCTAAGTTATAGTTATGGTGAGGTTTTTAAGAATATTCCTTTAGCAAATACTTTAAGAATCATCTCAAAAAATAAAATTAAAGGATTTTATCAAAGTGAAATAACTAAGGACATGGTTAAGACACTAAATAAACTTGGAGGACTACATACAGAAGAAGATTTCTATAATCAAAAAACGTTATTTTCAAAAACAATAACAAATTCATATAGAAATTTAAAAATACATCAATGCCCTCTGAATAGTCCTGGATTAGTTGTCTTGATGATGATGGCAATGACTGAGAAATTAAATATCAAAAAATACCATCCTTCAAGTTTTGAAAGATATCATCTTCAAGCTGAAATTTCAAAAATATGTTTTGAAGTTAAGGAAACAATATTTGGTGATCCTAATTTTAATAATATAAATATAAAAGATTATTTAAGTAATGAATATATAAGCTCTTTATGTTCTAGAATAAATAAAAATAAAATTTATTCTTCAAAAAAAGGCTATGTAACTTCTCACCCTGAAACAATATATTTAAGTGTTGTAGATAGAGATTTGAATTCAGTATCTTTTATTAATTCAATATGTCATGGTTATGGAAGTGGAATTACAAGTAATAAAACAGGAATTCTTTTTCAAAATAGAGGTGTAAATTTCAGATTAGAAGATGGTCACCCCAACTCAATTGATAGTCATAAAAGACCACTTCATACAATAATCCCTGGGCTAATAACTAATAAGAATGATGAGACACTGTATTCTTATGGAGTTATGGGAGGGCAATATCAACCAATTGGTCAGTCTCATTTGATTCAAAATATAATCGACTATAACATGACAGTACAAGAAGGCTTGGATTTACCTAGAGCATTTGCTCTAAATGGTCTCTTAAATGTTGAGAATTCATTAGATGATAAAGTTGTAAAAAAATTAAAGAATATTGGTCATAAAATTAAAACAAATAAAAATGCTATTGGCGGTGGTCAATGTATAAAAATAGATAGAAAAAATGGAGTACTTATCGGTGGGTCAGATCCACGAAAGGATGGTATGGCAATAGGTTACTAACTTACACTTTCCCAAAAGTGTCATTATACTGATTATTTACTCTTACAAATGTAGTACACTTACTAAGCTGCTTCAATGATGAAGCGCCAACGTATGTACAACTACTTCGTACACCTCCAAGAATATCTCTAATAGTACTATCTAGTGAATTCTTCATTTGTATTTTAACTTTTTTACCTTCAGATGATCTATAGTTTGCAAGACCACCATAATGTTTCTCATTTGCTTCTTCAGAGCTTGATCCATAAAACTCGATAAATTTACTTCCATTATCCTCAATTATATCACCACCACCTTCCTTATGACCTGCTAACATTCCACCAAGCATAACAAAGTCTGCACCTGCGCCAAATCCTTTTGCAACATCACCAGGACAAGTACATCCTCCATCAGCAATAATATGTGCTCCTAATCCATGTGCTGCATCAGCACATTCCATTACAGCACTTAGTTGTGGATACCCTACTCCTGTTTGTATTCTAGTGGTGCAGACACTTCCAGGACCGATACCAACTTTAACAATATCCGCCCCACTTAATACTAATTCCTGAGTCATATCTGCAGTAACAACATTACCTGCAATAATAGTTTTTTTTGGATATTTTTTTCTTACTTCTGAAACAAAATTACTAAAATTTTCTGAATAACCATTTGCTACATCAATACAGATAAATTTAAATTTTGGATATTTTTTTAAAATTAAATTTAACCTATTGTAACTTTCTTTACTTGTACCGCAACTAAGAGCAATTGAATCAAAAAAAATATTTTTTTTATAAATAGTTCCTATTTGATTAATATCATGCTGTTTTGTTAAAGCAGTCATTAGTTTGTGAGAACTTAGTTTTTTTGCAACATTTATTTCACCAACACCATCCATATTTGAGGCTATTATTGGAATTCCTTTCCACGATGATCTTGAGTGTTTAAAAGTATATTTTCTATTCAAATCAACATCTTTCCTACTTTTTAAAGTACTTCTCTTTGGTCTAAAAAGGACATCTGAGTAGTCAAGTTTAATTTCTTCTTCAATTCTCATAAATACATTCGCATATTTGTATTAAATAATTTAGAAATTAAAACAAATATAATTTGTTATCTATGAACTTAAATACGTTAATAAATGTAAATAAAAGAAATTTTGATATTAAATTTAAAAAACTCTTAAAGGATAAGCTAGATAAATCTAGTTTATCAAAAGCAATCTTTTATGGCTCCATGAATGGAGGAAAAAGAATAAGGCCATTTTTAGTAATGGAGTCAGCAAAAATAGCAGAAATTTCATCAAATGATGCTTTCATCATAGCCTCATGTATTGAATGTATACATTCGTACTCCTTAATTCACGATGATTTACCATCAATGGATGATGATGATTACAGAAGAGGTAAATTAAGTACTCATAAAAAATTTAACGAAGCTACTGCAATATTAGCAGGAGATGCTTTACACGATTTAGCATTTGAATTAATTTCAGGAAATATCAGTAAGAAAAATGATTCTTCTAAATTAAAATTAATAAATTATCTTTCTTTATGTATTGGACACAAAGGACTAGCTCTTGGCCAAACTTTAGATTTAGAATATGAAAATAAAAAGTTATCTAAAAATAAAATTATAGATATGTATTCTAGAAAAACTGGCAAATTATTTGAATTCTCTTTTTCTGCGCCTTTTATATTAAAAGATAAAAGTAAAATAGATATTCAATTTGCTAAAGATTATGGAATGTTATTTGGTTTAATATATCAAATTATAGATGACTTAATCGATGAGATTGGAACTTTTAAGAAAATTGGAAAAACACCAGGTAAAGATCTTGAGCAAGGCAAAAGTACCTTACTAAAATTAATTGGTGAAAAAAAAGTTACAGATTTATGTAATAATAAAATTAATACTTTTATAAAAAAATATAAAAATAAAATAAGTAAAAATCCTTTTCTAATAAAAATGCTAAAATTTGGAATGGATAGACTAAATTAAAAATGTACTATTTTTTTTGCTAAATATAATCCAGATGTAGCTGATACAGCTGTCAATGAACCACCCCAAAACATATCTACGAAAGTAACAGTTGGCGACCATCCTTTGAGTACTGCCATATTTGTTAAATTATATGTGCCATATGCAACTAAACCAAATATAAAGCCAGTATACAATGTTTTCGTTAAGTTACCAGAATCAACGCAAGGTTGAATTACAACCACAGCCATACCAAGGACATACAGTATGTAAAAAAGAGCGGCAGCCCACATTACAGGCCTATCAGATAATAAATTACCTATCAGAGGTCTATAAAAAGACTTTGTAGCAAAGCTTAACCAAATTACGTCAATTATTAAGAAAATCAATGATGCTATTAAAGTGGCTACTAGTAAACATTTGAACATATAGTATAAATATATCATATTATTAAATTTCAAGAATAATTATTAAAAATTCTATGGTGGGTGTGACAGGGATTGAACCTGTGACCCCTGCCGTGTCGAGGCAGTGCTCTACCGCTGAGCTACACACCCAAGAAGTTTTATTTTATAAAAATATATTATTTGAAATATAATGACTTTTAAAGGTAAAGCAATAATTGAAAGATTGTATGAGATTTATAAATTATACTTAATTTAACCTTTTTTAATCATTAATTAAGTAAATAAATTATAAACATATTGATCAATTTTTTATTAAATAATATTCAGAGTTTAGAATTATTCATACAATTGAATATTGAAATTAGGATATAAATGAAGGTAAAAAAAAATAATTTTACAGAAAATGAAATCTCTAAAGCTTTAAAAATTTATAATTATTTTATTGAAAATTCATTCTCTAATTTTGAAGAAAAAAAATTATCTAAACCAAGATTTAATTTATTATTAAAAAAAATTAAAAAGAATAAGTTACCATTTATTTTAGCAATTAAAGAAAATGAAGTTATTGGATTAGCCTTTGTTAGTAAGTTTAGAGAAAAAAGTGGATATAGATTTTCATATGAACACTCAATCTATGTAGATCCAGATTACATTAACAATGGTTATGGTAATAAAATATTAAAAGAACTTGTTAAAATATGTAGAAAAAATACAAAGATTAAAAATTTAATAGCAGTGATTGGTGGAAAAAATAATTTTGCTTCTATAAAAATACATAAAAATAATGGATTTCAATATATTGGAACTATAAAGAAAGCTGGTTTTAAAAAAAATAAGTGGGTTGATTCGATTTATATGCAAAAAAGATTATGAAAAAAGTAAATACTAGGAATTTTAAAAAAACACTTAGTAAGTTTTCGACAGGAATTACTGTTGTATGTGTTAAAAACAATAATTCAATATATGGTAAAACTGTTAATTCATTTAACTCTTTATCTCTTTACCCTCCTATGGTTCTGTTTTCATTAGGTAATTACTCGTCTTCAATAAAGCAGTTTTCAAAAACTAAATTTTTATCAATAAATATTTTATCTAGTAAACAAAAAAAATTATCTGATAATTTTGCTTCAAGTGTGCCTAAGTTAGAAAATATAAAATTTGTTGAAGGGAGAAATAAAACAGCAATTCTACCCAATTGCATAGCAAATCTTGAATGTGAACTAATAGATAAAATCAAAAAAGGAGATCACATAATATTTATATGTAAGATATTGGAACTACAATCA
>CABYRH010000018.1 GCA_902521315.1 uncultured Alphaproteobacteria bacterium
AGTTTCTAACTATCTTAAAGAAAAGTTTCCTTTATGTTCTATAACAAGTGCTGATATCGATTTATCAATTTTTAACAAAAAGACAGATCAAAATTTAATAGAAATTGATTTAGATAATTTACAAATCAAGAATGACAGATTTGATTTGATTTATAGTAATTTTTTTTGTCAATTAACATCTAATTTAGACAAATTGATAGAAAATATTTTTCAATATCTAAATCCCAATGGATTATTTATTGCAACAGTACCTAGTACTGAAAATATATATCAGTTAGTAAATTCAATGTATGAAACAGATAATATATTATACGGAGGGATGTATCAGAGAATTAATCCAGTTTTAGACACAAATGATATTTTTAAACTACTTAAATTATATAATTTTGATGCACCTTTAATAAATACTAATAAATTAAAAATTGAATATTCAGATTTTAAGAAACTACTTGATGATATAAGAATTTTAAATTTACCCTATTTAGGGAATGATAAAAGAAATAATTTTGAAAATAAGAAATACTTTATTCATTTGGAAAAACAATTTAGAAAAAAATATTATGATAAAAATTTTAATCTTGATATAAATTACAATACGATTTGTGCTTGGAAAAAATTAAATTAAGATCTGTAATCGGCATTTATCTTGAGATATTCAAGGGTTAAATCATTTCCATAAACAGTATGACAAAACTTACCTAAGTTTAATTTTACATTAATGTCTATTGTTTTATTTTTCATGTAATGATTTAGTTTTCTAGTATTAATTTTTTTACTTATAGCGCCATTTTCACATACGATATTATTTCCAAATAAAACTTTAATTTTATTTTGATTTATATTTTCTTCAGTTTTTCCAATCGCCATTATTACTCTGCCCCAATTTGCATCTTCACCAGCAACAGCTGTTTTAACTAAAGGAGAATTCGCAATACTAAAAGCTATTTTTTTTGCTTGATTTTTTGATCTTGCATTAAATACATTAACTTTTATTAATTTAGATAGGCCTTCTCCATCTTTAATAACTTGAAGAGATAGATCATGCATTAACTCATGTGTTTTGAAATTTAATATTTTAAAATTTTTTTTATTTAGATTTATATTTTTACTACCAACGGAAAACATCATTAAAGTATCACTTGTTGATGTGTCACTATCGACGGTTATTGAATTAAATGTGTTGTCTAAATTATTTTTAAGCAGTCTGGACATTAATTTTTTGGAAATTTCACATTCCAAAAAAATATACACTAACATAGTTCCCATATTTGGTTGTAACATTCCTGACCCTTTTGCGATTCCATAAATTTTAAATGATTGATTGTCTAATTTAATATTTTTTATCGATACCTTAGGGAAAGTATCTGTTGTCATAATTGCCTTTGCTCCATCGAATAGACTATTTTTATTTTTAGAATTTAATTTTTCATATTTCTTTATAATTAAATTAGGATTGAACTTTTCACCAATTACACCTGTAGATGATACCAATACTTCATCAGACTTGCATTTAATTTTTTTTGTTAAATCTTTTACATACTTATCAATAATTTTAAGTCCATCTTTTCCAGTATGCGCATTAGCATTACCAGCATTCACAATTAATGCTTTAGCTCTTCCTTTGTTATTTTTTTTATCCCAAATTATAGGGGCTGAAGGTGTTGATGTTTTTGAATATACACAACATACATTAATAATTTTATCAAAAATTATTAATAAAAGATCTTTATCTTTTTTTTTAAATCCTGCATTAAAAGTAAAAATTTCAAGGCCACTGGGATTAAAATCTTTGATTTTTTTTGGTTTAAATATCGAAATCATTTTATTGACCATATTTTAGCTCAAATTCCTTTGTAGTAGAATTATTTTTCATATATTAACTGCCATTTATCATAACATGATTAATATCGTTAATAAATTATTTGGTTCTATTAAATCTAATTCACTTAAAAAATATGGAAGTTTTTTAGAGAAAGTAAACGGATTTGAAGAAGAAATTTCTAGACTTTCTGATCAAGAATTAAAAAATAAAACTAATGACTTTAAAAATGAATTTAAAAAATCTGGATCTATATCTAGACTATTACCAGAATTATTTGCAGTAGTTAGAGAAACATCAAAAAGAACATTAAACATGAGGCATTACGATGTTCAAATAATAGGTGGCATGGTCTTGTACGAAAACAAAATAGCTGAAATGAAAACAGGAGAAGGAAAAACTTTAGTAGCTACTCTAGCTGCTTATGCAAATGCAATTGAAAACTTATCCGTACATATTATTACAGTTAATGATTATCTAGCAAAAAGAGATGCGGAATGGATGGGTCAAATATATAATTTTCTTGGTCTTAGTGTTGGATGTGTTACTTCAGAAACCAATCATGAAGAAAGATCTAATCAATATGATTCAGATATTGTATATGCAACTAATAATGAAATAGGATTTGATTATTTAAGAGATAATCTTAAAAACGATTACGAGAATTTGTGTTTTAAAAAAAATGCATTTGCAATAGTTGATGAGGTAGATAGCATTTTAATAGATGAGGCTAGAACACCTCTTGTAATTTCTGCAGAAGCAAATTCCAATACTGATTTATTTCCTAAAATTGATAAAATAATTAAATTACTGAGAAAAAATGACTTTGAAATTAATGAAGAAAGCAAAAGTATATTACTTACAACAGATGGAATGGAATTTTGTGAAAAATTACTTAAAGAAAATGGGATTATTAATGAAGGTACACTACAAGATCTAGGAAATATGGTTTTAAACCATAATATTATACAAGCTTTAAGAGCACATCATTTATTTATAAAAGATAAAGACTACATAATTAAGGATAGAAATGTAGTGATTATTGATGAATTAACTGGGAGAGCCATGGAAGGCAGAAGATATGGCGATGGATTACATCAAGCTATAGAAGCAAAAGAAAACCTAGTTATCCAAAAAGAGAATCAAACAATTGCCTCAGTTACTTATCAAAATTTTTTTAGAACTTATCATCGCCTTAGTGGAATGACAGGAACCGCAACAACTGAGGCAAAAGAATTTGAAAGCATATATGATTTAGAGGTTGTTGAAATTCCTCCAAATATCAAAGTAAATCGTATTGATAAAAATGATCAAATTTATATGACAAAAAGAGAAAAATATAATGCAGTGTTAGAACTAGTTAAATCAAGAAATAATATTAATCAACCAATCCTAATTGGTACTACTTCAGTAGAAAATTCTATCAAAATTTCAGATTTGTTGAAAAAAGAAAATCTCAAACATAATATTTTAAATGCTAAAAACCATATGAGCGAGGCAAAAATTATAGAGGAAGCAGGTTTGCCTGGAAACATAACTATCTCAACCAACATGGCTGGCAGGGGTACAGATATTAAATTAGGGAATGGAAATGATAAGTTAAAAAAAGAATCAATCAATGCTGGTGGGTTACTAATAATTGGCACAGAAAGACATGAAAGTAGGAGAATAGATAATCAATTAAGAGGAAGATCAGGAAGACAGGGAGATATTGGGGAAACTATTTTTTTTCTCTCATTAGAAGATGATCTAATGAGAATTTTTGGGTCAAAAACTCTCGAAAATGTTTTATCAAAGTTAGGCCTTAAAGACGGTGAAGTAATTACTCATACTATGATCACTAAATCCCTTGAAAGAGCTCAGCAAAAAGTTGAAAGTCATAATTTTGATATGAGAAAACAAATTTTAAAATTTGATGATATATTAAATGATCAAAGAAAAATTATTTATCAAAATAGAAGAGAAATTTTAACTACTACTGATCAATCTAAAATTATTGAAGATATGATTCAAGATTATGTTAATAATTTAATTGAAATTACGATTCCACCAAAAAAATATTCACACGAATGGGATGAAAATTTGTTAAAAGATAAAATTGATGAAATATTTAGTATAGATATTCCAGTCTCAAAATGGTTCGAAGAAGAGGGAGTTGATGATGAAGAAATCAAGAAAAGGTTATTAGATCAGATAAACCAAAAATATAAAGAAAAACAACATCAATATTCGACTGATCTACTAAGGTTTGCTGAAAAAAGAGTAATGTTATTTCAGATAGATAAGGATTGGAGAGATCATTTAGCAGCAATGGATTCATTGCGAGGAAGTGTAAATTTAAGAGCTATGGGAGGCAAAGATCCTTTTTACGAGTATAAAAAAGAATCTTTTGATTATTTTGATGAAATGCTATCAAACCAAAATGAAAGAGTTCTAAAAACTTTATTTAATATTAAGCTAGTAAGTGATAGTAATAGTGATAACAAACAAACATCAGAGCCAAGAAGAATAATAACAAAAAAAATAGGCAGAAATGAACCTTGTCCATGTGGTTCAGGAAAAAAGTATAAACAGTGCCATGGAAGTTAAATTTCTGATGTAATATTTAAGTATTTTTCTTTCCTAACTGCAACTAATTCTTCTATCGAAATTTTTTTTAATTCATTTATTAAATTTATGATTTTGTTTTTCAATATTTCTGCTTGTTTGAGAGGATGTCTATGAGCTCCTCCATGTGGCTCAGGTATAATATCATCTATAATTTTGAAATTTTTACAGTCATTAGATGTTAATTTTAATGTTTTTGCTGCTTCCTGAGAAAATTTGGTATTTCTCCATAATATAGACGCACAACCTTCAGGAGAGATTACAGAATATATCGAATGCTCTAGCATTAAAACTCTATCAGATGTAGCTATTCCTATTGCACCCCCTGATCCGCCCTCTCCGATAATAATTGATATTGTAGGAATCTTTGCATTTAAATAATGCATTATTGATGATGCTATAGACTCTGATTGACCTCTTTCTTCAGCATCTTTCCCAGGAAAGGCCCCAGCCGTATCAACAAATGATATTAGAGGTAATTTAAATTTTTCAGCTAATTTTATTAATCTTTGAACTTTTCTGTATCCTTCAGGTTTGGCCATTCCAAAATTATGTTTAATTCTAGTTTCCATTGTATTGCCTTTTTCTGTCCCAATAAAAAAAAGAGAATTGTCGTTAATTTTAGCTAATCCACCTAAAATTGCATTATCATCTGCATATTTTTTATCTCCATGCAAAAAAACAATGTCTGTAAAAATTTTTTTAACATAATCTAAAGTGTGAGGTCTTTCACCATGTCTTGAAACTTGTACTTTTTGCCACGGGTCTAAGTTTGAATAAATTTTTTTATATAATTCCTCTTTTTCATGTTTTAATTTCTTAATTTTATCTACATTTAATTCTTGATTATTCTTTAATATATCTAATGTTGTTTCTATTTTTTCTATTTCACTTTCAAATTCAAAATATTTTATCATATTATAAAATTATAATTTTTAAATAACTCTAAAACTATATTTCTAAAAAGTACTCCATCTTTATATTGTAGATATCCATTTAATATAATCCTTAAGTGTTCTGGGTGTCTATTTTTCCATTCTTTGTCATTTAATGAAATTAAAGAATAAAAAAGGAATTTTTGATCAACACTATTAATAATACTATTATTTATTTCATTAAGCAGAAAAATTGATGGCATTGATCTATCATCAAAAATTTTATTTAAATTTATGTTAGTATTTGAATTTATATCTAAATTCATTACAGCTTTTAAAACATACAATAGTTCATAATTATCATTATCTAGATAATTATTATTATTTAAGGTTAGATTTATAGAATCTATAAACGAATTTAAATCGCTCGAAGAATATAAATCTAATAAAATTCTTGCATAAATACTTTTAGAATCTACTTCAATTGCATTTTCGTACAATTCTATCCATTTTACTGCGTTATCAAAATTGTTATTAAAAATATAGGCTGAAGCGATTTGAGGTCCATAAATAATATTTTCTGAAGAAGCTTCAATAGAGCTTAACATGTTAATTGATAATTTATAAGCAACTTCTTCTAAATTATTTTTTTTTGCAAATTCCCAAAACTGAATCAAAGTATTTAATCTATCTTTAGGGAATATTTGAATATTTACTAGCTGAAATAAGAAAGCCATACTTAGTTCTTTATTTTCGTAGAGAGCTTCAATTGTTTCATTGGGATTATTTAATTGATCTGAATTGAAGTCAGCTGACATATATAATGCTGCTAGGCTATCAACAGGTATCAAATTTTGCAGAAAACTTTCATTCGCTGCTTTGATTCTCAAATCAATGGAAGAGGATTGATTTAAAATAATAGGAATTGATAAGTTTTTTTTATCAATTTCATAAAATTCACTTGAGAAAGGAAGTTCTGCAATTCTACTCATGGCACTATATAAGAATATTAAGTCTTTATTTATTTTATGATTTGTTATCTCTTTTTCAAATGTACTATCATCTGAAGAATTGGTTATCAGTGAAAACAAATGTTGATAATAACTGTCTAAATTATTTTCTGATTCAATCAAAATTGAGTTTAATAATTTTGCCTCAGATTGATTATCATTTAGAATTAAACAAAATATGTCAAGTTTTTCTAAATAGAAAAAATTTAATTTTATATTTGTATTTAATTCTTCATTTAAGTTACAAGCTTCATTTAATTGAAAAGTAGATAAAAGATAATTTAATTTAACTTCAATATAAAAAATTAAGTTTTTATCATCTGTCAGTTCATACCTTTCAATTA
>CABYRH010000019.1 GCA_902521315.1 uncultured Alphaproteobacteria bacterium
AGAATATTTTGTTACTAATAGTAAAGAAGAAGACCAACTTACGAATGAATTATCTGATGTAGATGGAATTGTTGTTAGAACAGTCAAATTAAGTAAAAAAGTTTTATCAAAAGCAAAAAAATTACAGGTTGTTGCAAGACATGGAGTGGGTTATGATAACGTTGACTGCAATTTCTTAAATGAAAACAAAATAGCTTTAGCTATAACAGGAACAGCTAATGCTGTAAGTGTTTCTGAGCATGTCATGACAATGATGCTTTGCTTAACTAAGAATATCTATGAATCAGATAAATTGGTTAAACTTAATAAATTTAAAGAAAAAGCAAATCTTCCAAATTTTTTTGAATTATATCAAAAAAAAATTCTTATTTTAGGTTTTGGTAGAATTGGAAAAGAATTAGCTAAGAGATGCATGGCTTTTGATATGGAAATTTATATTCATGATCCATTTATTTCAGAAGATGAAATCCGTTCTATGAATTACATTCCTACAGATAAAGAGACTGGATTTAAAATTGCTGATTATATAAGTATTCATTTGCCTCTAAATTCAGAAACAAAAGATTTAATTTCTTATGAACAATTTGAATCATTTAAATCAAATTTAATTCTAATAAATACTGCACGCGGAGGTATTGTTAATGAAAATGCATTATTTGATGCTTTAAAAAATAAAAAAATTCTAGCTGCTGGATTAGATGTCTTTGAAACTGAACCACCAATAGAAAATCACATGTTATTTTCTTTACAAAACACTTTGCTAACCCCTCATAATTCAGCACTTACGCTAGAATGTAGAAAAAGAATGGCTACTGAGTCTTGTGAAAATGTTTTTAATTTTTTAACTAAAAGTAAAAATTTAAATAAAAGTAATATAATAAATTTAAATATTATAAGTTAAATATTTAAGTAAAGATTTCCATCTTCCTCAGAAATATCATAAATTTTTAGTCCGTCTAATTCAGGATCACTAATACAATCACCTGAAACGATACTATATGTTTTACCACAGCCAACACACTCTAGTTCTTCACCTTCAACCTCTGACTCACTTAATGGAGCTTTTTCCTCACAGTTGCAATTACCTTGAGTACAAAAAAAGCCTGGCTCTAAATGATAAATTGCATAGTTAGTTTCATCGTGTTCAAAACTTTCAACAGTTCCAACCTCAATATCATCTGTCTCACCAACAAATATTGGATCAATTTCATCATTCATAAAAAATTTGTAAGATAAAATTGAAATAGAATAAATATTTTTTTTTAAAAAGTTGTTAATTTATCTGAATTTTAGATTTTTTCTTGTTAACTCTTTTACGTTAGAAACTCCCATTAATTTCATATCTCTTTCAATTTCATTACGTAAATTAGATAAACTTTTTTCTACTCCTTTTTGACCTCCGGCAGCTAAAGCATAGAGATACATTCTCCCGCCAGAGCAAGCTTTTGCGCCTAAAGATAATGCTTTTAAAACATGTGTTCCTCTTCTGATGCCACCTTCACAAATTACATCTATTTTATCTCCAACAGCATCAACAATTTCAGCTAATTGATCAAAAGGTGATCTTGATCCATCCAATTGTCGTCCTCCGTGATTTGAAACCATTATTGCTGAAGCGCCAACATCGACAGCTTTTTTTGCATCATCCACTGACATAATGCCTTTAATTGCAAATTGACGACCCCACTCTTTGTTTATATTTTCAACATCTTTCCAGCTCATCGAATTATCGAGCATCTTCGTGAAGTAATCTCCTATAGTAGTCATTACTTTTGTGCCTTCACTTATATGGTCTTTTAAGTTACTTAATTCCCATTTAGGTTTTGTAAAATAATCTACTGCCCACTTTGGATGTAACATAAAACTTAGAACACTATTGATTTTAAGTTTCATTGGAATGGTAAAACCAGTATACAAATCTCTTTCACGATTTCCTCCGACAGCAGTATCAACTGTTACTGCCATTGCTTCAAAATTAGATTCTTTACACCTTTCTATAAGAGCTTTGTTTAATCCTTTGTCTTTATGTACATACAGTTGAAAAAGTTTTGGTGTTTTAACTAAATTTGATATCTCTTCTATACTTGCCGTACCTAAAGAAGATATTCCAAACATGGTACCAAATTTTTCAGCAGCTTTTGCAACACCGATCTCACCTTCATGATGAAACAATCTTTGAAGAGCAGTAGGTGCGCAATATAGAGGTATGTCTAATTTCTGTCCCATTACTGTAGTTGACATATCAACTTTATCAACTCCACTAAGAACGTTTGGTATTAGATCACATTGTTCATAAGCATCAGTATTTCTTTTATATGTAATTTCATCATCAGCAGCACCATCTATATAATGAAAGATAGGGCTAGGCAGACGCTTCTTTGCTAAATTTCTAAAATCTTTTACATTATGGCAGTTATTAATACTCCCAAACATTACGCTTGAATTGTTTTTTGTGTTTGCTCTCCAAGACCTTCAATACCTAATTTCATAACATCTCCAGCCTTTAAAAATACTTGCGGGTTCATACCCATGCCAACTCCTGGAGGTGTACCAGTGGAAATAATGTCACCAGGTTGCAATGACATAAATTGACTTAAATAACTTACTAGAAAATTTACACCATAAACCATAGTATTGGTTGAGCCATTTTGCATTGTTTTCCCATTAACTTCTAACCACATTTTAAGATTTTGTGGGTCGGGTACTTCATCAGTTGTAACCAAATATGGACCAATTGGTCCGAAAGTATCACAAGACTTACCTTTCACCCACTGGCCTGAGTGTTCTATCTGAAATTCTCTTTCACTAAGATCATTAATAACACAGTAGCCGGCTATATGAGATTCTGATTCACTTTCTGAAATATACTTTGCTTCTTTTCCAATAATTACTCCTAGCTCTACTTCCCAATCAGATTTTACAGATTTTTTAGGAATTTCTACATCATCATTTGGACCAATAACAGCGCTTGTTGCTTTTGCAAATATAATTGGTTCAGGCGGGACTTTCATACCAGTCTCTTCAGCATGATCTGAGTAATTTAAACCTATGCAAATAAACTTTCCAATACTTTCTTTACAGACACAAGGGGCAATACTATCATAACTCTGAACAATAGGAAGTGATCCAATATCAGCTTTTTTCACTTCATTAAGTTTATCAATAGTTACATTTTCTCTATCCCAATCTTTTACCAATGATGAAGCATCGCGAACTTGTCCTTGTGTATCTACAATCCCTGGTTTAACTTCTTTTCCAATTCTATATCTTAAAGTTTTCATTATAAAGTCCATCCTCCATCAATTAAATTTAAGGTTCCTGTTACAAAAGATGATTCGTCACTAGCTAAATATGTAGCAAGTGACGCAATTTCTTCTGGTTGGGCTAATCTACCCATTGCCTGTCTCGCTATAAAGTCTTCACGAGCTTTCTTTGGATCAGCAGCCATGTTTACTCTTCCTTCCCAGGAAGGTGTTTCTACAGTTCCAGGAAGTATTGCATTGCATCGAATTCCTTTTTTCACATAGTCAGCCGCAACTGCTTTAACAAAACCATTTAAAGCTGCTTTAGTTGCTCCATATATAAATCTATTTTCAACACCTTTCACATTAGAAGCTGCAGAAGATACTATGATAATATTTCCTTTTCCTTTTTCTAACATTTTAGGAACTAAATTGTAGCTCATAAGATAGGCTGAATATACATTTACATTCACTGATCTATAAAATTCTTCATCATCACATTCCAATAACGTTCCATGATGAACAAAACCTACTGCATGAAAAAGAACATCAACCGAGTTTATACTGGAACAAAATTCTTCAACTGCCTTTTTATTTGTTGCATCTAATTTTTGAGTTTTTATTAAATTATTTTCTTTGTTTAATTCATTAAGTTTTTCTTCATTAATATCTGTGGCAATTACAGATGCACCTTCTTTAGCGAACATCATTGCAGTTGCTTTACCAATTCCTTGTGCTGCTGCAGTTACAATTATTTTTTTATCTTTTAGTCTCATATATTATTCTTCCAATACTCGCCGTTAGGAAAAGAGAACTCATTAACAGACTTTTCTTTCATTTCAATAGAATATCCATGATCAAGTGGAGGCATATAATTTCCATTTTCAATTTTACATGGGTATATGAAGTGTTCATGTAAACTGTCTTGATATTCTACTACTTTATCATTTTTAGAACCATTAATTAAAATATAATCAATCATACATAAGTGTTGGACATACTCACAAAGACCAACACCACCTGCATGAGGAAAGACTGGAACATTAAATTTATGTGCCATTAACAATACAGTTATTATTTCATTTATGCTTCCCAATCTGCAACTATCAATTTGACAAATATTCATTGCACCGGATTCGAGAAATTGTTTAAACATGATACGACCTCCACAAGCTTCTCCAGTTGCAAGTCTTACATTTCCAACTTCTTTTTTTATTTTGGCAAAACCCATTACATCATCTGGACTTGTAGGTTCTTCTACAAAAAATAAATTAAATTTTTTGTATGCATTAATATGTTTAATCGATTGTTCTACATTCCATTGTTGGTTTGCATCAACCATAATAAAGCAATCATCTCCAATTGTTTTTCTAATTAACTCAAGTCTTTTTACATCTGCATCTAGATCTAAACCTACCTTGATTTTAAAATGCTTCCAACCTTTCGCCATATATTCTTTGCATAATTGAATTATTTTTTCATCTGAATAGCCAAGCCATCCTGCAGCAGTTGTGTAAGATGGATATCCTTCTTGCAAGACTGTATCGATACGTTTTTGTTTATCATTTTGATTTTTTGATAAAATCGCTAACGCTTCCTCTGAAGTTAATACATCTTCAATATATTTAAACGTTAACCAACTAACGATTTTTTCAGGCTCACTTTCGACAACAAACTGCCATAAAGGTTTTTTGTGCCTCTTAGCAATTAAATCCCATAAACAATTAAAGATTGCTGATACAGCCATATGCACAACTCCTTTTTCAGGACCTAACCAACGTAGTTGACTATGATCAACACAATTGAACCAGAGCTTACCTATGTTATCTTCTAAGTCATTTAAATCCATATTTTCAAAAATTGGAAAAAAATGTTTTATACATTCAGCAACAATGTCATTTCCCTTACCAATCGTGAAGGCAATGCCATATCCTTTTAATTCTGATTGATCAGTAAAAGCTGTCACATACGTTGCTGAATAATCAGGATCTGTATGAATGGCATCAGATCCAGTTAAATCTTTTGAAGTTGGAAATCTTACATCTTGAACACTAAATTTAGTAATCTTTGTCATTTTTAAATTTTTTTGAAAGTTGTATTATCTATAAAATTCCAATCTAAATCAATACCAAGACCTGGCTTAGAAGGTAAATGGGCACAACCGTTTTCGACTTTGATAGAATCTTTTAAACCAAAATTAAAATATTCATAAGGAACGAGTACTTCAAAAAATTCAGAATTTTTTATAGCTGCACAACAATGTAAGTTAACAAGTTCTAAAGGATGATAAATAGCTGTATGAATTTCACACTGAACACCAAAACTTTCTGCTAAGTGTGCTGTTTTCATTGTAGCCGTAATGCCTCCACTCCATGAAACATCAGCCCTTACCATATCAACAACCCTTGTAGAGATACATTCAGCAACACTGTAAGGATGCTTTGCTATAACCTCTGTTCCAATAATAGGAATATCTAATATTCTAGTTAATTCCCTTAGATTATGAAAATTTTCATCAAATAAAGGCTCCTCATACCAATAATAATTTAATTTTTCTAACTCTCTTCCAAAACGTAGAGCTTGTTCAAAAGTATAAGGAGCAACCGGATCACTCATAAGCTTAAATTCATCACCAACTGCTTCACGTGTTTTTTTATGAGCTTCCAGATCAAAATCATATTTTCCAGGAGGATGAAGTTTATAAGCATTGAAACCTCTGTTTTTATATTCCAAGGCTTCTTTTGCGTAAGCCTCTGGTGAATCTAAAACTAGAGAACTTCCATAAATTGGAACCTTGTCTCTATAAGCACCTAAATACTTATAAAGAGGTTGGCATGCTTGCATAGATGAGAGAAGCCAACAATTAATATCAAATGGTCCATAACTATATATAGGTGCGTGGTTCCACCATCTGTCTGCGGTTCTGTATTCATGCCAATGTTGCTCACGATAAAGTGGGTCTCTGCCAATAAAAAAAGGTTTAAAAATTGAATTTGCGATTTCACCAGCCATTTCTGCACCCCTTCCTGCAAACCCAAAAGTAGAGCTAGATAGACCTTCATCAGTATGAAATGTGATAACTAAAAATTCTAAATCTGATTTTTTCCCATCTCTCATTTCTGAATCTTTCATGACAGGCTCTTTGTGTCGACACAT
>CABYRH010000020.1 GCA_902521315.1 uncultured Alphaproteobacteria bacterium
TCCATCGTTTGTCTTCATAAATAATTCATTATTCTGTTTCACTATTGAAGCCCTAATCATATTCATGGAAGGAGATCCAATAAAAGTGGCTACAAATTCTGTAGCCGGTCTCTCAAATAGATCTAATGGTGTTCCTATTTGTTCTATTATACCATCTTTCATGATTACAATTCGATCAGCTAAAGTCATTGCTTCAACTTGATCGTGCGTAACGTAGACAATTGTTGTTGATACTTTTTGATGTAATCTTTTAATTTCTGTCCTCATTTGATTTCTTAATTTTGCATCTAAATTAGATAGAGGTTCATCAAATAAAAAAACATCTGGCCTTCTTACAATTGCTCTTCCCATTGCAACTCTTTGTCTTTGACCACCTGATAATTGCGATGGTTTTCTTTGTAAAAATTCAGTTATATCTAAAATTCCTGCAGCCTCGTGTACTCTTTCTTCAATTTCATTTTTAGCAAGTCCTGCAATCTTTAGTGAAAATCCTAAGTTTTCTTCTACTGTCATATGAGGATAAAGAGCATAGTTTTGAAATACCATCGAAACATTTCTTTCTCTAGGTTCTAGATTATTCATTTCTTTGTCACCAATTTTGATAATACCCTCATCTATTTCCTCTAATCCTGCAATCATTCTTAGAGAAGATGATTTTCCACAACCCGATGGTCCAACTAGAACTAAAAATTCTTTATCAATAATTTCTAGATCAATTTTTTTTACTGCTTGAACTTTTCCGTAAAATTTTGAGACACCTTGTAAGCTTACTTTTGCCATTATCCTTTTACTCCTCCAAATGTTAATCCTGTTACTAAATGCTTTTGAACCATAAAGGTTAAGATTAGTGCTGGAATAATTATAAAGACTGCGAGAGCGCACATGCCAGGCCAATTTATTGTAAATTGCGCAGTGAAATCCATGAGTCCGACAGTTAATGTTTTTGAATCTGTACTTCTTGCTAGATTTGAAACTAATGCATATTCATTCCATGAAATTAAAAATGCAAAAATTCCTGCAGATGCTATTCCTGATCGAGATAGTGGTAATTCAATATGCCAAAATGCTTGTAGTTTAGTACAGCCATCAGTCATCGCTACTTCCGACATCGCTCTTGGAATTTGTCTAAAAAAACCATCAGTTAACCAAATTGTAAATGGAATATTTAAAGCAACAAAAACGAGTATAATCCCAATATGTGTATCGATTAAACCAATTTTTGAAAAAATAATAAAGATTGGTAAACTTAAAGATATGCCAGGAATTGTTCTAGTTAACATGATTAATAAAAAATATTTATTTTTGTGCTTAAAATTATGTCTCGCAAAACCATATCCTCCAATTGTACCCACTAACACTGCTATAAATGTACTTGTAAAAGAAATTATAAGTGAATTTCGTAAATAACTTAAAACAGGTATAGGACTTCTACCCATTGATCCCTCGGAACCACCAAAGAGCATAGTTTCAAATTGAATTAAGTTTAAATTACGCGGTATCCAAACAGCAGGTTTTGCCATAACATCTACTTGAGGTCTAAATGCTGTAAGCACTACCCACAAGCCAGGAGTCATAATTAGAATTATTAAAATAATAGCTGAAAACCAAATTAGAATATTATTGATTTGTTTTTTATTCATAGCTTAACCTCTGCCTTGCTTCTACTAATTTATAAAAAAAGAAAAAAGTGAATGCAATTGAAAGAAAAATTGAAATATATGACATTGCATTAGCCATTCCCATCTTAGCATCTACGTATCCAGTTCTCGAAATTAAAGTCCAAAGTAATTCTGTTCTTTTGGCAGGACCACCACCTGTCATCATCTGAACAATATCATAAGCTCTTGCAACATCTAATGATCTGATCGTCATCGCAATAAATACAAATGGCATCAAAAAAGGTAATGTAATATTTTTAAATACTTGCCATGAGTTGCATCCATCAACTTTGGCAGCCTCAATAGGGTCTTTAGGTATACCTAATAAACCTGCTAATAATAAAATCGCAAATACTGATGTACTTGACCATATTTCAGCAGCCATTATTGAAACGTTTGCTAAAATGCCATCAACAAGCCATGGTATTGGTTGTATGACTCCAAACTCTCTCAAAAAATTATTCATTAAACCAATATTGTCATTAAAAATGTACTTCCATTGAAATCCTACTAGAATTGGAGAAAACATCATTGGAAACATCATTAGTGTTCTCAATGTTCTTTGTCCGTAAGTAATTTTATTTATTAAAAGTGCTATTCCAAGACCAAAGACTAATTCTAAATTAAGAGCAATAGCTAAAAATAAAACTGTTCTTCCAAAAGCTATCCAAAAATCAAGATCTCCAATTAGTCTTTCATAATTTCTAAATCCAACGAAACGATAGAGGGTATCGGGTTTTGTTAACTTAAAAGGTGTAAAACTTGTCCATAATGATAGGAGCAAAGGTAATAAAACAACACAAGTAAGTATTATTAAAGTGGGCATTAGTAAAATCCATGGTCCGTTTAGAAATTTTCTCATGATAGATTTGGAAACCTAGCTCTAGTGAATAGAGCTAGGTATTATATTAATTGTTAGAAGTAACCGGCGTCTTCCATAATTTCAGTTGCTTTCTTAGAAGCAGTTGCTAGCGCATCTTCAGGAGATTTGTCCCCAAGAATAGCTGCTTGAAGTTCTGGATATAGAGCGTTAGTAAATTCAATCCACTCAGGAATTAGTGGTGGAGTGAATGCATCTTCTGCTAATGACATTTTGAAAGTTTCAAATACCATTAACATAAACTCATCACCTTCAGCTTTCTTCTCAGCAATGATTGCATCCCAAATAGCTGGACGAGTTGGTGATAGTCCACCTCTTGCTTCAATCATTTGTGCTTTATTACTTGTTAAAGCCCATAAGAAAGATGCAGCTGCTTCTTTATCCGGACATGACTCTGTCATTGAGAAAGAGTGTGATCCTGACCAACCAGTTCTTAAACCACCAGAACCCATTGGAGCACGTACAAGTCCAATATCTCCAGCAACTTTTGAGTTTTCTGGATCATTAAAGAAACCTGCCCATCCTGCCCAGTCAAGATTCATAGCAATTGTTCCACTTGCAAAACCTAATCCAGTGTCATCCCACAGATAGTTTAAAACACCATCAGGAACTGCTTTTGCATTATACAAATCAATGAACCATTGAAGAGCTTCAACACCTGCAGGTGAGTTAAATATTGGACGATAATCTTCGTCAAATAATGCTCCACCATTTGCAATTACTAGCTCATAGAATCGACCTGCTATCGCTTCTTCTTTACCAACATATTGAGTTCCGTAGAAATCAGGTGGGTTTGAGAAAAAGATAGCCTGATCCTTAACTTGATCCCAAGTTTCAGGCGGCGTTAGATCATAGCCATACTTTGCTTTAAAGTTAGCTTTGTTATCAGCATCTTCATATAAACTTTTTTGATAATACAGATTACTTACATCACTGTGTCTAGGCATCTGAACTAATCTTCCATTAACAGTAGAGTGCTCTAATATTAACGGAGTGTAGTCAGCTAAAACAGATGCAGGCATAATATTATTCAAGTCTGTGTAAATATCGCCATACTGAGATGCAAAACTTGTGTGGTTAGAAGCTACACAAAAATCTAAATTGCCTGAAGCAATATCTTTCTTAATCTCTTTATCTAATTCAAAGTGATTTTTTTGTGTTACGATTTCAATTTTTCCACCCGTGTTTTCTTCCCACCATGGAATTACTTCATTGTATAAGCCTTCGTATTGACCTCCGCCGATAAGTTTAACTCTTAGAGTTACACCAGAATAATCTCCCCATAACTCAGTTTCTGCTTTTGCTGAAAATGAACCAAAGAAAGATACGGCAAGAATCAATGATAAAAATATTCTTAACATCATTCCTCCATATTTGTTAATTTATGAAGCTATGATGCAATTATTTGAAAAAAATACAATAACTTTAGAAAAAAATTACACTAATAGTGAACAATCGTCCCAGGTTGAGAATTAGACTCAAGACAAGCATAAACTAAAGCCATTGTATTATAAGCATTATCTACTGAGTGAGTTAATTCAGCCTCTTCTCCTGACGCATATCTTTGTAAGCTAGACATAGTACCTATAAATGCATCTGGGAACCAAGTTCCAACATTCTTGACTTTGGTCCATTCAGTATCTTTTGTAGAAATTTCAATCTCTTCCGGTTCACCGTTTGGATAGTTAAGAAGTAACCCAAATTTGATGTAAGCTGCTCCATCCAAACCTTCAACCCTGGCATACGCATGTGAGTGTTTCATACCATGCGAAGAATTATCATGAGTATGATTTATAGATAAACAACATCTGATATCATCTTCATATTGAAGAATTATACTTGATCTAGCATCGGCTAAGTTTGGTAAGTTAGGATGTTTTACTGATTTACAATGTACACTAGTTGGATTCCCAAGAACTGATCGTATCCAATCTAAATAATGAATTGAATGAAGGGGTACTTCAACGTTATCTAATGTTTCTAAAAAAGGCCAAAGATGCCAAGGGGTACCTACGCTTAAACTTATTTCTAATTCAGTTAGCGTACCTAACATTTTTTTATCTATTGCTTCTTTTAAAGCAATCATCATCGGACTAAATTTTAATTGAAGATTAACACATGCAATAATATTTTTTTCATTAATGATTTCTTTTATTCTTTTTGCTTGAGCCATACTATTACCCATTGGTTTTTGTAATTGGCAAATAGAATTATTTGGAATCTTTTGAACAATACCTAATAGAACTTGAGGTGGAACTGCTATATCAAAAACTACATCTTTTTCTGCTAATGCTTCTTCTTCACTAGAGTAAATCTTTTCAATAGAATAATTTTCAGCACATTTTTTTGCTTTTTCTACATCAGGATCATAAATTCCTCTCACAGGAAAGTTTGCTTTTTTATATGCTGGCAAATGGGCGTCACTTACTATTCCGCCAGCACCAATGATTACAATTGGTTTTTTATTTTTTGGAAGCTCCCAAACAGTATTTAAATTTGCTATATCTTCTGTACTAATTTTTTCCATAGAAAATATTTCTAACTAAATTTTTTAAAAAAGCAATAAATCATACAGTAATAAAAATTAAGATCAGAAAAAATTATGAATAACTAATGATTTTGTTTCATTTCATTGTAAGTTCTATGTTAAGTTAATTTGAAAAATTAAGGAGGTTGTATGGCTATACAAAGATATGGAATGGCTGTCAGGTTGAAAGATGAGAAAAGACAATATTATATTGACAATCATGCAAATGTTTGGCCTGAAGTTTTAGAAGAGTTAAAAAAAATTAATGTTCAAAATTATAGTATCTTCTTAAAAGAAGATTTTATGTTTGGATATCTGGAGTATACAGGGAATGATTTTGATGGTGATATGGGAAAAATGCAACAAATACCAATTGTAGATAAATGGACTAAACTAATGATAGATTGCTTTAATCCTTTCCCTAATAATGATGATAATGAATCCTGGGTTATGATGGATCAAATTTTTTTTATGGAATAATTGATGACTGTTTTAGT
>CABYRH010000021.1 GCA_902521315.1 uncultured Alphaproteobacteria bacterium
AATGTAGCACAAGAAAAAAACATTGATCAAGATTCAGTTTTTTCAGCGATGGAACAAGCATTAGAAAAAGCAGCAAGAGTTAAATATGGTCAAGAAATTGATATAAGAATTTCTATAGATAGAGCTACCGGAGATATTAAGTTAAATTCATATCTTGAAGTGGTTGAAAGTATTGATGAAGAATTTCAATCTAGACAAATACTTTTAGAGGATGCTAAAAAAACTAATCCAGATATTAATCTAGGAGAATTTGTTATAAAAGCATTACCACCTATTGAATTAGGCAGAGTTGCTGCACAAAATGCAAAGGGAGTAATAATTCAAAAAGTAAGAGAAGCTGACAAATCTAATCAATATGAAGAATATAAAGATAAAGTTGGTGAGATAGCAGTCGGTATAGTTAAAAGAACTGAATTTGGAAATTTAATTATAGATTTAGGTAAGAGCGAAGCAATAATTAAAAGAGAAGAACTCATTCCAAGAGAAACATTTAAAAATGGTGATAGAGTTAGAGCTTATATTTACGAAGTAAAGAACGATGTAAAAGGCTACCAAGTTTTCTTATCAAGAACACACCCTCAATTTTTATCAAAATTATTTTTTCAAGAAGTACCAGAAATATTCGAAGGAGTTATTACTGTTAAAAGTGTTGCAAGAGATCCTGGTTCGAGAGCTAAGATTAGTGTTTTTACAGAAGACTCTACTATAGATCCAGTAGGCGCTTGTGTTGGAATGAGAGGTTCAAGAGTACAAGCTGTTGTAAATGAATTGCAAGGAGAGAAAATAGATATTGTTACATGGTCAGATAATCAAGCTACTTTTTTAGCAAATGCTCTTGCTCCTGCAGAAGTTAGTAAGATTTTCTTGTATGAAGAAAAAAATAAAGTTGAGGTTGTAATACCTGATGATCAATTAAGCCTAGCAATTGGAAGAAAAGGTCAAAATGTAAAATTAGCTTCTAACTTAACTAGCTTAGAAATAGATATATTAACTGAAGATGAAGAATCAGAAAGAAGACAACAGGAATTTAAAGAAAAAAGTATTTTATTAGCTGAGACGCTTGATGTTGAAGACGTTATTGCTCAACTACTTGTAACTGATGGTTATACAACTGTTGAGTCTATAGCTACTGAAACGTTAGATAATTTAGAAAAAATAGAAGGCTTTGATACTACACTAGCTCAGGAAATAATTGATAGATCTAAAAACTTTGTGCAAGAAAAAGCAGAGTCAGACAAAAAACTTATAGATGAAAACATCAGTGATGAAAAATTAAAAAACTTAAAGGGTATGAACAATAGTATTTTAGCAAAACTAGCAAAATCAAATATTCTCAATGTTAATGATTTTGCAGATTTAGCTACGTTCGAGCTTATAGACAAAGAAGAAGGTATCTTAAGAGAATTAGATCTCGATGAAGAAATAGCTAATAATATGATAATGGAAGCAAGAAGTTTCTGGTCTGAAGAACAAAACAAGGATTAAAATTGGATAAAGATAAAGGTAATAAAAAAAAGCCATTAAAACTATCTTCATCAGGGAGATTACAAATAAGAAAAAATCTTGGTCCAGCAGGTGATAAAGCAAGAACTAGTGGTAGTAAAAAAACAATACAAATTGTTTTTAAAAATAAAAATAATCAACAGAAAAGTTCATCTACAACCCAATCTAATTTCAGAGGATCATCAAGCCTAAGAACACCTAGGCCAGGAATTAATTCATCACCACAACCAAACTTTTCCTCACCTAATAAAATTAGAAACTTTGATAATAAAAATAAAAAAACTGTAGATAAAAAAACCCAACAAAAAAAATCAACTCTTAGACCACTTGAAGATGATTTTAGCAAATCTGATGCTAAAAAAATACTAGAACAAGAAGAACAAGAATTTGATAAATTTCCGAGCTTAGCTAAAATAAAGAGAGCCAGAGAAAAAGAAAAACTAAAATCTACAAACGAAACAGACGATAGCAAAATTTCTAGAGAAATTTCCATTCCTGATTTTATTACTGTTCAAGATTTAGCAAATAGAATGGCAGAAAAAACTGCTGATGTAGTTAAAGTCCTAATGAAAATGGGTGTCATGGCAAATGCTACTCAATCATTGGAATCTGATACAGCTCAATTAGTTGCTGAAGAATTAGGTCATAAAGTAACTGTGGTTAAAGATGATGATGTATTAAATGACATCAAAGATATTGAAGACCACGAAGATAGTCTTGTTAAAAGAGCTCCTGTAGTGACAATCATGGGCCATGTTGATCATGGGAAAACCTCTTTACTGGATGCATTTAGAGAAAGTAATGTAGTATCTGGTGAGGCAGGAGGTATTACACAGCATATTGGTGCTTATCAAATCAATAATAATAATAAAAAAATTACATTTATTGATACTCCAGGTCATGCCGCCTTCTCAAATATGCGAGCTAGGGGATCTAAGACAACCGATATAGTCATACTTGTTGTGGCAGCTGATGATGGAATTAAACCTCAAACAATTGAATCTATTGCTCATGCAAAATCTGCTGAGGTTCCAATAATAGTTGCTATTAACAAAATTGATCTACCAGGAGCAGACCCAGACAAAGTTAGAAATGAATTACTTAGTCATGAAATAATTGTTGAAAAACTAAGTGGTGAAGTTTTAGATATTGAAGTGTCAGCAACTAAAGGAACAAATTTAGATAAATTAGAAGAGGCGATTCATTTACAAGCAGACCTACTTAATCTCAAAGCTAATCCTGATAGAAAAGCTAGAGGATCTGTAATTGAATCTAAACTAGAAAAAGGCAGAGGTTCAGTTGCAACTATCCTAGTACAAAAAGGAACATTAAAAGTAAGTGATATTTTTGTATCAGGATCTGAGTGGGGGAAAGTTAAAGCTTTAATTGATGACAAAGGTAAAAATATAAAACAAGCTGAACCATCAGTACCAGTTGAAGTTCTGGGATTTGACTCTAACCCATTAGCTGGTGATGATTTTATTGTAGTTGAAAACGAAGGTATTGCTCGTAAAATTGCAGAATTTAGATCAAGTAAACTGCAAATTCAAAAAAATACAGTGGCTAAATCAAATGTTGAAGAGATGTTTGCTCAGATTAATAAAGGTGAAGCAACAAGTCTTCCAGTAGTAATTAAAACTGACGTTCAAGGTTCTGCAGAAGCAATTGAAAATTCAATAACTAAACTTTCAACTGATGAAGTTAAGGTCAATGTTATTTATAAGGGTGTTGGTGCAATTACTGAGAGTGATGTTACTTTAGCCGGTTCAGGAAAAGGTTTTATTGTTGGTTTTAATGTTAGGGCACTACCTCATGCAAGAGATATAGCAAAAAGAGATGGTGTAGATATAAAATATTATTCAATTATTTATGAACTTATTGATGACGTAAAAAATCTTTTAACAGGTTTATTAAAACCTGATATTTCTGAAAATATTACTGGTAATGTTGAGATTCGCGAAGTGTTCAACATATCTAAAGTTGGAAATATTGCAGGTTGTATGGTTAAAGATGGTCTTATTTCTAGAAAATCACAAATAAGAATTCTAAGAGATAATATTGTAATTCATAAAGGACAAATAAGTAGTCTAAAAAGATTTAAGGAAGAAGTATCTGAAGTCAAATCTGGTTTTGAGTGTGGTGTAATGCTAGATAATTACAGTGATATTAAAGTCGGTGATATTATAGAAACATTTGAAGAAGTTTCTACAAGTAGAAAATTATAATGTTTTTTTACAATGGATACGCAAAGGCAAATTAGATTTGGTGAACTAATAAGGTCATTACTAAGTGATTGTTTATTAAAAGAAGATTTTTTTGACGAAAATATTAACTCTTCATCCATCACAATTTCATTTGTCAGAATGTCCAAGGACTTAAAGATAGCAAATGTATATTTCATGCCTCTTGGTGGTAAGGACAAAATACAAATTTTAGAGGTTTTAAAAGATAGAAAATATATTTTTCAAAAATTTCTATCAAAAGCAAAAATCAATTCAAAATTTACGCCAAAACTTTCTTTTTATTTAGATGACACATTTGATGAAGCAGAAAAAATTGAGAACCTTTTATTAAATAGAAATGTGTTAAGAGATATAAAGTAATGATTTCAAAACAAGGTTGGATAAATTTATACAAACCCAAAAATATTACATCTTTTAAAGCCATTAATTCAATAAAAAAAAAATTTTCAATTAATAAAATTGGTCATGCGGGTACTCTAGATCCTATGGCAGAAGGTGTGCTACCAATAGCTATAGGAAAAGCAACAAAACTAATTCCATATATTAGCAATATGAACAAAGAATATGAGTTTACAGTAACTTGGGGCATTCAAACAACAACAGATGATGCAGAGGGTGAAATTTTATTTAAATCAAGTTACCTCCCTAAAAGAAAAGAAATAGAAAGAAAAATTATTAATTATACTGGTTTTAAAAGTCAGATACCTCCAAAAGTTTCAGCAGTTAAAATTAATGGTAAAAGAGCTTATAAATTATTTAGAGAAAATAAAAAATTTACGATTCAACCAAAAAAAGTTTTTATCGAAGATCTGTATATTACTGATCACAATATTAACAAAACATCATTTAAAATTTTATGCGGGCAGGGTTTTTATGTAAGAAGTCTAGCTCGTGATTTAGCTATAGATCTTAAAACATATGGACACATTTCTTCATTGAAAAGGTCAAAAGTAGGTAAATTCAGTGAAAAAAATTCGATTTTACTGGACGATCTTCTAAAAATAGGACAAATGCACGAAGAAATTAATTGTATCTCCACTACAATTTCAATGCTGGACGACATCTTGGCTTATGAAATTGAAGAAAAATTAGATATTGAAAATTTATCTTTTGGAAGATCTATTAAAATTGATGAAAGAAAAATTATAAATCCTTCGTCAATAAACTT
>CABYRH010000022.1 GCA_902521315.1 uncultured Alphaproteobacteria bacterium
ATAATTACAGTTTAAAACAAAAGAAATTTTTTAATAGATTAAAAAATAAATTAAATAATAATAAAATAATTTTTAGTTTAGCTAATTCTCATGGCGCTGTTTTAAATAAATCATATTTATATGACATGATTAGACCAGGAATAGGTATTTATGGAGGTTTTGAAAATAAAAAATTAGCTAAAAGAATTAAAAATGTAGTTAGTTTAAAAGGAAAAATTATACAAATTAAATATATTAAAAAAAACCAATATGTTGGTTACAATAGAACCTATAAAACAAAAACAAAAATCAAAGTTGCAATTGTAGGCCTTGGATATGAAGATGGTATACCTAGATCATTAAGCAATAAAGGGTATGTTTATTTTAAAAAAAATAGATTTAAGATAATTGGTAGAATTTCAATGGATACATTTACTGTAGATATTTCAAAATCTAGTCATGATTTAAATATAGGAATGTATTTGGACATTATAAATGACGAGCATAAAATAGATAAATTTGCAAAATTATGTAAAACTATACCTAATGAAATTATAACCTCTATAGGAAAAAGAGTTTATAGAAAATATGAGTAAAAAATTACAAATCATTTTATTATTTTTTTTCATTGCATCATTAATATTTACTAGTTTTTATCTAAGAGATTTCAGAATTGATGCATCTTCAGATAGTTTAGTATCACAAAATGATGAAGATTATAAATATTTCTCATATTACCAAGATTTGTTTCCAACAAAAAATAGCTTAGTAATAGCAATAAAAAGTAGTTCTAAAATCGATAGAGTTCTAATAGAAGAAATTGAAAAAATAAGTGAAAAATTGTCTGATTTACCAGAAGTTTATTCTGTTTTTACAATTAATAAAGCCCCTATCCTACTTTTAAATAATACTAGTCTTTTTGATTTAGCAAATAATAATTATGAAACAATATTGAACTCAAGTTTGCCATTTGAAGATATATTAAATGAATTTGCAAAAAGTCCAATTTATAGTGATCAAATCATTAATGAAAGTAAAAATATAACTTCTATAGTAATATTTCTTAATGAAAATAGTAAAGCAATTGATCTTAAAAATAATAAAAATTTATACTTAACTCAGGGTAAATATTACAAAATAAAAACAGAAATAGATAAGGAAAGAAACGAATTAATTAAAAATATAAGAAATATTATTATTAATAGCAATCAATATTTTACATACTATTTAGGTGGAGTAGAAATGATATCTAGCGATGTTATTTCTTATGTAAAGAATGACATTTTTACATTTAGTTTAATTGTTCTTTTAATTATAGTTTTAATTCTTTTCTTAATTTTTAGAAGAATCAAATGGGTATTTGCTATTTTATTTACGTCAATTAGTGCAGTTTATTTATCAATAGGTTTAGCTGGTTTTATAAATTTTGAAATTACAGCAGTTTCAGCAAATTTCTTATCCTTAATGTTTGTTTTATCTATTTCTATGAATGTTCATATAATAAATAATTATTTACAAAGGGACATAAAAATTATTGAAAATTTTAAAATGATGTTTTGGCCTTGTTTTTATACCTTTCTAACTACAATTGTTGCTTTTGTATCGCTAGTAATATCAGATATTAAACCTGTAATTGATTTTGGAATTATAATGATAATAGCATTATTAATAGTTTTAATTACATCATTTGTAATCTTACCTCTAATTGTTTCTTTCTTTTCAAAAGAGGAAAAAAGCTATTCTCTAAATTTGAGTTTTTTAAAATCTTTTTATCCTTTTGCATATAAGAATAGCAAATATATTCTTGGATTAAACATTTTAATATTTTTAATATCTTTATATGGAATTACCAATCTGAATGTTGAAAACTCATTTATAAAATATTTTAAAAAAAATACAGAAATTTATAAAGGAATGTATCTTATAGATAATGAATTAGGTGGCACTACACCATTAGACATTATTCTTAAATTCAAAAATGATGATCAAATAATTAATACATCCATAAAAGCTGAAGAAGAAGATGATTTAGAAATTGAAGATGATTTTTTCTCAGAAGATCTGTTTGGAGAAGAAAATAATATTTGGTTCACAAATGAAAAAATTAAAACAATCAAATTTGTTCATCAATATTTAGAAAGTAGAATAGAAATTGGGAAAGTTACTTCAATTTATTCACTTATAGATGCTGCAAATCAGATAAACAAAAGTGATTTATCAATGTTTGAATTATCAGTATTATATAATGAAATACCTATTGATTATAAAACTGATTTAATTGATCCTTATCTAAATATTGAAAAAAACATGATAAAAATTTCTACAAGAGTCAAAGATTCGAAAGATATTAAAAGAAATGATCTTATTAATGACATCAATTCTTTATTATTGAATGAATTTGATAACTTGGAGGGATTTAAAGTTAACGGTCTATTAGTATTATATAATAACATGTTAAAATCTCTATTTAGCTCACAAATAAAATCCTTAGGTTTTGTAATTTTAGCTATTTTTATAATGTTTGTAATATTATTTAGATCTTTAAAATTAAGTATAATTGGAATAATTCCAAATATTTTTGCTTCAACTTTTATTCTTGGGTTAATTGGATTGCTTAAAATACCACTTGATATAATGACAATTACAATTGCAGCAATATCAATTGGCATAGCCGTTGATAATACAATACATTATATCTATCGTTACAAAGAAAACCTAAAGTTAGGTAAAAATCATACTGAGATGATTGAAAAAACACATTTAACTGTAGGTAACGCAGTTTTAATTACATCTATTGCAATAACTGCAGGGTTCCTCACTCTTTGTCTATCAAACTTTGTTCCTACAGTTTATTTTGGTCTATTTACTAGTTTAGCAATGATATTTGCTATGATAGGAGTACTAATTACTTTACCATCAATATTGAAATATCAAAAATGACTTTTTTAAACTTTGAATTAGTATTTTTCGATTATGTAGTGTTAATTTTAACTGCAGTAATTGTTATTTTTACTTTCTGGAAAGGATTCATTAATTCTATATTAGGGTTATTAACATGGGTTGGTTCTGTATTTGTAACCATATATAGTTATCAATATCTTTCAGATTTTTTAAGTGAACAACTCTTAAATATTAATTTTTTACAAAGATTTGAACAATTTGTAAGCGTCATAAGTATAATCATTTCAATACCAATAATTTTCTTAGTTAGTTTATTTATATTAAAAAGAATAAGAAAATTTTTAAATAGTGACTTAGATAAACAAATTTTAGGATTGATATTTGATAAATTTTTTGGAATCTTATATGGCATTCTATTTTCATATGTAATTTATAGTAGTGTATTGTATTTAACTGATAATAATGATGTTGAAATATTAAAAAATTTTCATTTATTTTTTGTTGAGAATTCAAATATTCTCATGCAAATTTCTGAATATAATAATAATATTATTGAGAGTTATACGAGTACAGATCAATAATTGCTAATCATATGGATTATTAGATTTAGAAAATAAAATTTTTAAATTTCTACTTTTTATTTTAAAGAAGTTATAAAAATTATTAACCAAATATCTTTTATATGAATTAGATATTTCCTTAGAAAAATTTGAAAAAATTTTTATTGTTAAAGGATTTTTTGAAACCTGAGTGCCATATTTAAATTTAACTTCTTTTCCATTTATTCTTGGGTGAGAATTATTTTCAACAACATGATTTAACCACTTATTAATTTGAGAAGTTGATATATTTTTATTTATTTCTAAAATAAGTTCACGAATCTTATTTTTTAAAAATAAAATATCTTTTTTGTTTAGTGTTGAAATTGGTATAATAATTATATTTTTTGATTGAGAAAATTCATAATTAATATCTTTAATTAATTCATCAATTACCTTCTTTTTATTTTTTTTAACTAAATCAGTTTTATTAATTATAAATAATAAAATATTAGATTTTTGATATATTAAATTAAATATTTTTTTAGATTGAGTATCAAAGCCTTGCTCGATATCAATTAAAAAAATATTTAAATTAATTTTATTGATAATCGACAAAGTTTTTTTGGTGACATAAAAATCAAGACTATTTTTATCAATTTTATTTTTTTTTATTAAACCTGCAGTGTCTTTAATTGAATAGGTATTACCTTTAAAAATGTATGAGGAAGAAACAATATCAGTTGTAGTTTTTGGTTGATTGCTTACAATTGACCTTTCAAATCCAACTAATTTATTTAATAGCGTACTTTTGCCTACATTTGTTTTACCAAATAACCCTAAATAAAAATCATAATTTATTAACTTATTGTCTTTAACATCATATTTTGATAAATATTTTAAAAAGCCATCAATACCTTTTTTATGTGAACATGAGATAAAAAAAATATTCTTAATACCAAGGTTTTCAATTTTTTTATCTTGTTTGAAATTATCATCCTTATTGATAATAACTATTATTTCCTTATTAAATTTTCTTAATTCATTTATTAATTCTTTATCTGTAAAATAATTCTCTTCTTTATAGTCTATAACATAAACAAAAATATCTATTTTCCTAATTATGTTACTAATACTCTTTGTTACTAGATTTTTTTGATTAATTATTCCAGGTGTATCAAATACGTCAATATTACCATTGGATTTAAGAGGTGATACATGCCAATCTCTTGTTGTGCCAATGGTGTCATGAATTATATTATTATTTTTATTTGTAATTAAATTATACAATGATGTTTTGCCTACATTTGGCATACCTAAAATTAATATATTCATTTTAATAAATGTAAGTAATGCCTTTTTCAGTACTTATAAAAATTTTATTTTGATAATTATAAACTTTATTTATATGTTTGATTTTGAGATTAATAGTTTCTTGTATTTCAAGATTTTGATCTAAAATAGTTATTTGCCCATCATCCATAAATAAATGGAT
>CABYRH010000023.1 GCA_902521315.1 uncultured Alphaproteobacteria bacterium
TCCCATAATTCCTACAAATATAAAAGATGAGTATTCAAAGGGTGAAGTAATTGCAACATCTGCGTATTTAAATGCTTGAGACATAAATAAATGTCCTAGTGATCCCATCACACCTAAACTCATAGCAAAAATTAATTGAATTCCATTTGGCATAATAAAATTATCAGGGAAAAATATTATTGACGTGATTAATAATGCAAAAGAGTAATAAAAAACAATTGCAACACTAGAATCAGTACTCATTACTGATCTAGTTGATAAATAAACAGAAGCCATAAAAGCTGCAGATATTAGAGGATAAAGTGATTCTAATCTGAACAAGTCAGTACCAGGCTTAACAATAATTAACACACCAATAAAACCAATTAATATTGCAGTTGTTCTAAAAATCCCAATTCTCTCGCCAAGTATTGGTACAGCAAGAAAAGCCGCAATAATGGGAGCAGAATGTGCAATAGCAATATTTTCAGATAACATTAAATGATTAATTCCGTAAATATAGAATACAACACAACCAGAAGCAGAAAGAGCTCGGATAGCATGCCCAACTGGTTTTTTAGTTTTTAACTTATCAAATCCAAAATACATTGCTGAAAAAGTTGCAATGATACTTCCACTTAGTGCTCTGAAGAATATTGATTCCCATACAGGAAAATGAAAGCTTAAATATTTATACGTGATATCATTTATACTGAGACAAAACATTGAAAATAACATGAAAGAAATTCCCAAAAGATTATTATTTTTCGATTTCATTAATTTGTTTAATATACTAAGATAAATTATTCAGATATAAATATTTAAAAATGAGTAGTAAATATCATGTAAAAAAATTAGAAAAAAAGAATGACCATTTAAGTATTTTGTGGAAAGATAATTTTGAAAGTAAATTTCATTTTATGTGGTTAAGAGATAATTGTCCAACAGCAATACATCCTACTGCAAATATGCGAGTCTTTAATATTTTAACTGTTAGTAAAAATATATTTCCTAAAAAGTATAAAATTGAAAAAAATAAACTCAACATTGATTGGAGTGAAGGTGATCATAATAGCAAGTTCAATTTAAAATGGTTAAGAGACCATTGTTATACTGAAATAAATAATCAAAAATATAAATCACCTTATGTTTTTTGGGATGGTAAATTAAAAAAAAATTTAAAGAAAATAATTATTGATCATAATAGTGTAATAAAAAATGACAAACATTTAAGTAAATGGCTAAATTTACTTCATACATATGGTTTTGCATTAATAAAAAATGCACCAACTAGCAAAAAATCAGCATTCAAAATATTAAATAGAATAAGTCATCATAGAGAAACGTTTTTTGGTACACCATTTGAAGTAATTAACATTCCAAAGCCAAATAACACTGCCTATACGGCAGATGCATTAAGAAATCATACTGACTTACCTTATTTTGAATATGCTCCTGGTTATCAGTTTCTCCATTGCTTAGTAAATGAAGCTAATGGTGGATTATCATCTGTTGTAGATGGTTTTGCAGTTGCAAATTATTTAAAAAAAAATGAAAAAGATGTTTTTAATATTTTAACAAAAACTCACGTTAAATTCAAAGATACTGATTATACTCAAAAAGCTGTCAGAATTCTTCATTCACCAATAATAACACTTACAAAAGATAATGATTTCAATGATATCAGATTTAGTATGGCTGCAATGGGAGCAGTTGATGTTGATCCAAAAAAAATGAAAAAATTTTATGATGCCTACCAATATTTTGCATCACTGCTTCAAAACAAAAAATTTAAAATTGATTTTAGATTAAAGGCAGGTGATATATTTTGTTTTAACAATAGAAGAGTATTACATGGTAGGACTGAATTTGATCCAAACTCTGGAAATAGACATCTTCAAGGATATTATATTGAAAGAGATGAAATAATAGGAAGATTAAATTATTTTAATAATGTTAACGTTTAGATTATTCCCATCCACAGATAGTTTTTATTTCTAAATATTCTTCTAGACCCCAATCACCACCTTCTCTTCCATTACCAGATTGTCTGTAACCACCAAAAGGAGTTCCTGGATCAGCACTATGTCCATTTATATAAACACCTCCAGATCTAAATTTTCTCGCTACTCTTTGAGCCTTTTCTTTATCTTGAGTTTGTACATAGTTTCCCAAACCATAAGATGTATCGTTTACAATAGATACAGCTTCGTCTTCATCCTCAAATGGAATTATTGAAAGTACTGGTCCAAAAATTTCTTCTTTTGCTATTCTCATATCATTAGTAACATCTGTAAATATTGTTGGTTTTACAAAATATCCTTTTTCTAGACCATTCGGTTTTTCCGGACCTCCAGCTACAAGTCTAGCGCCCTCCTCAATTCCACTATTAATTAAATCAATTATTTTATCATATTGCTTTTGAGAAATAACTGGACCTATATGGTTGCCTTTTTTAGATGCTATATCAACTTTCATTTTATTTGCTTCATCTGCAGCTTCTTCAATTGCTCTTTTATAAATTGATTTTTCAACTAACATTCTTGTCGGAGCATCACAAGATTGGCCAGAATTGCTCATTATGTTTTTTACACCTTCTCTGACTGCATTAGGATGTGAATCAGCAAAAACTATATTTCCTCCTTTACCCCCTAATTCTAAGCAAACTCTTTTAATTGTATCTGCAGCATTTTTTGAAATAAGTTTTCCTGCTCTTGTTGATCCAGTGAAAGAAATCATATCAATATCCGTGTGAGAAGACAAATCTGTACCTACGCCAGCACCATCACCATTAACCAAATTAAATACACCTGCTGGAAAACCTGCTTCATGAATAAGTTCTGCAAAAAGCATTCCTGATAAAGGTGCAATTTCAGATGGTTTAAGTATCATTGTACAACCTACTGCTAATGCAGGTATTACTTTTAAAGTTATCTGGTTTATGGGCCAATTCCAAGGTGTAATTAATCCACAGACTCCAATTGGCTCATAAATAATATAATTATTTGAGTTTTCATTAAATTTTTTTTCAAATTCAAATTCCTTTAATCTTTGAATAAAATCATCAATATGGTCAAATCCTGATGAGGTTTGGGCAGATGATGACCAATCAAGAGGAGCTCCCATTTCTTCAGATATAGTTTGAGTAATATCATCCCATCTATTTTTATAAATACTAAGTAATTTTTCTAAAAGTTTAATTTTTTCTTTTTTACTAACATTGTTCCAAGTTAGAAATGAATTTTTAGCAGAGTCTACTGCTAAATTTACATCACTTTTAGTACCAAGTGATATAGTTGCATATGCAACTTCATTAGATGGATTTATTACCTCCAAATCATTTTTTATTATTGGATTAACCCATTTACCATTTATATAAAATTTCCGTTTATCCCTCATTATATATTAAAAAAATTAATTCATTTTATATAAGAATAAAATAATATACGATATATTTATCTATGGAAATAAAAGAAAACATTAAACTTGATATTGATTTTGTAAGATCGCAATTTCCAGCTTTTAAAGATCCATTATGTAAAGATTGGTCTTTTTTTGAAAATGCTGGAGGCAGTTACGTTCCTCAACAAGTAGTTGATCAATTAAATAAATTTATGATCTCAACTAAGGTGCAACCCTATGCTGAATATCCAATGTCTAAAATTGCAGGTTATAATATGGATCAATCTACAAAAGTCTTTGCTGATATGATTAATGCAAATAAAAAAGAGATAATTATTGGTGGCTCAACATCTATCAATTTATATGTTTTATCTAATGCTTTAAAATATTTGATAAATCCTGGAGATGAAGTAATAGTTACAAATCAAGATCATGAAGCAAATATAAGCCCTTGGAGAAGACTAGAACAAATTGGAGCTAAAATTATTGAATGGAAATTTAATAAAGAAAATCATGAGTTAGAAATTGAAGAATTAAAAAGAATTATAAGCAAAAAAACTAAAATATTAGCAGTAACACATTGCTCAAATATAATTGGCTCTGTTAATAATTTGAAACAAATAAGTGAAGTTGCTCATAATTTTGGAACCATAGTAATAGGGGATGGCGTATCTTTTGCTCCACATGGTTTTCCAAATGTTAAAGATCTTGGAGTCGATTTTTATACTTTTAGCCTTTATAAAACGTTTGGCCCCCATCTAGCTTTGTTATATGGAAAAGAAGATATTTTAAAAAAATTACCAAATCAGAATCATGAATTTTTAAAGGATGAATACCCCTATACAATTAACCCAGGCGGAGCAAATCATGAAGAATTAGTTTCTTTAATTGGCATATATGAATATCTACAAAATCTTTACAATCATCATTTCCAAGATAATGGTGGCAGTATACTAGAAAAAATAATTAAAATTAATAATTTAATATCAAGTCATGAAGAAAGTATAACCAATCCTCTTTTAAATTATTTATATAAAAGTAATAAGTTTACATTGTTTGGTAAGTCAACAATGAAAAATAAAAACAGAGCGCCAACAATTTCGTTTATACATAAAAATAAAAGTTCATATGAGCTAAGTAAATTTCTTGTTAAAAATAAAATAGCAACTAGAAATGACAATTTTTATGCATGGAGATGCTTAAATCATCTTGGTGTAAATAAAGAAGATGGTGTAGTTCGATTAAGTATTGTTCACTATAATAAACAAGATGAAGTTCAAAAAGTAATCGAAATTTTAGAAAAA
>CABYRH010000024.1 GCA_902521315.1 uncultured Alphaproteobacteria bacterium
GAGAAAAGATTATCAAGGGAGCAACTTCAAAAGACATATATTCTAAAGTTTTAAAAAAAAATAAAAATACTACATATTTAAAGAATATAGGCGATTTAAATAAATTAATGAAACCTCATACAATGTATCAAAATACCATTGTTTTTATGGGCGCGGGTTCAATATCAAGTATAGCAAAAAAATATTTGAATAACTAATGTCAAAAAAAATTATAGAATTAGCTGATAAACTTAAAAGTAAAATTTACTCAGATTATAATGCTGGTAAACATACTTGGTTCAGAACAGGAGGTAATGCAAAAATATTTGCTATAGTTGAAGATAATTTAGATTTAGAAATTATACTAAATGAAATAAATAATGAAAATTTCTACATAATAGGTTCAGGTTCAAATCTTTTAATTAGAGATAATGGTTATAATGGAACTCTTATAAAATTAGGAAAAGGATTTAATACTATTAATATTAATGATAACAAACTTGAAGTTGGTGCTAGTATTTTAGATATTAATTTATCAAATTTCGCATTAAGACAAAATATAGAGGGTTTTGAATTTTATAGCGGTATTCCAGGATCAATAGGTGGAGCAGTTAAAATGAATGCTGGTTGTTATGGTTCGGAAACTGTAGATGTTTTAAATAGTATAGAAATTTGTGATAATTTTGGCCAAAGAAAAACAATTACTAAAGATAAACTAAATCTAAAATATAGATCTTCAAAAATAAATAATACAGATATAGTTACAAAAGCTATTTTTAATTTTAATTATGGAAATCAAAATTTAATAAAAGACAAGATTAATGAAATAAAGAATAAACGTTTAGATTCTCAGCCAATAAAATATAAAACTTCTGGTAGTACTTTCAAAAATCCTAAAAATCTTCATGCAGCAAAACTAATTGATGAAGCAGGATGTAAAGGTACTAGTTATGGAGATGCATATGTGAGTGATAAACATGCAAATTTTTTAATAAATAGGGGAAGTGCTTCAGCAACAGATATAGAAAACCTAGGTAAAAGTATTATTGAAAAAGTATATTCCAAATTCAATGTAAAATTGGAATGGGAGGTAAAAATAATAGGTGAGTAATAAGAAATTTTTAATTTTAGAAGGTGGTAATAATGAAGAGCATGATGTATCTTTAGTAACCTCTAGAGAAATTAAAAAAATTCTAAATCAAAATAAATTGAAGTTTAAGACATTAATAGTTAATCCTAAAAACTTTCATAAAAAAATAATTAATTATAAAAATTTTGTTTGTATTAATGCTTTACATGGACCTTTTGGTGAAGATGGACAAATTCAAAAAATTTTAAAAAAAAATAAAATTCCCTTTTCTCATTCAAATATAAAATCGTCTAATCTATGTTTTTGTAAATCTGCCTCTAAGAAAAAAATTATTAAAAATAAATTAATGTCTCCAAAATATTATCTTTTAAATATAAATGATTTAAATGAGAAGAAATTAATTACTATCAAAAGTAAGTTAAAAAAATTTGTTATTAAGCCCAATAGAAGTGGTTCAAGTTTTGGTATAAAAATAATTAAAAATCAAAAAGAATTTGACATTTTAATTTCTAATTTAGGAAAATTTAAAAGGAAGCTTAATAACCACAAAGAGATTTTAATAGAAGAGTATATATCTGGAAAGGAGCTCACAGTTTCAACTATTAAATTAGATAAAAAAATCCACGCACTTGCTGTTACAGAGATAAAATCAAAAAATAATTTTTTTGATTATAAAGCAAAATATTCAAAAGGTTACGCCAAACATATTTTGCCAGCTAAGTTAAATAAAAAAAATTATGCTAAATGTCTTAAATTTGCAATTAAAGCTCATAAACTTTTAGGTTGTAATTCACTTGCAAGAACTGACTTTATTTTTGATACAAAAAAAAATAAAATTTTCTTTTTAGAAACAAATACTCAACCTGGACTTACTCCTATATCTCTATTACCTGAACAAGCTAATTATAGAGGATTAACTTTTTCAGAAATCATCTTTATTTTGATCAAAAATTTAAATTATTAGTATGAAAAATATTAATAGAAGAAGATATGTCTTAAGCTTTAGATCATTTATTTATTTTTGTATTTTTTTACTTTTAATTATTTTCTCTTTTTTACTATATTTTAACAAAAATAATTTTATTGAGAGTTCTAAAAATATAATTCAGATTTTTTCAGAAAACTTCCAATATCAATTTACAAAATTTGATATTTCAGGTTTGGAGAAAATCGAATTAAAATCTGTAGAGGATAAAATGCAAAATTATATAGGATCTTCAATTTTTTTATTACCATTGGATCAAATTAACGATTCATTAAAAGAAAATAACTGGGTTAAAGAAATATATTTAAATACAAATTATAAAGATACTCTATTTATACGGATTGAAGAATATAAGCCAATAGGAATTTATTTTTTTAACGAGAAATACTTTGTTTTTGATGAGAATGGAAAAATTATAGATCAAATTTACATTACAGATTTCACTTATCAGTCATTATTAATCTTTAAGGGAAATTCTTCAAACTTAAAAGCCAATTCACTAATTAGTATTTTAAAAAATAATGATTTTGAAAAAAAATATCAAATAGAGAGTTTGGAATTTATTAATAAAAGAAGATGGGATATAAATTTATACAACGATGTGAAATTAATGCTTTCAGAAGAAGATCCAAACAAATCTATTCAAAATTTTATTATGATACAAAATAAACTTAGCGAAACAGATATTAATAATATACAAACATATGATTTAAGAAATTTAAAAAAAACAATCTTAATTAATTTAAATGATTAAAGCTGGTATAGATATTGGTAATTCAAAAATATCATGTGTTATTGCTGATTATAAAAATACTGAAAATATTAATATTTTATCTATTAACAGTATTCCAAATAATAATATAAAAAAAAACATTATTTTAAATTTTGAAAATTTACATGAACAGATTAAATCTTTAGTTATAGAGGCTGAAAAACAATCTCAAACTAAGTTAAATTCTATTAATCTAAATTTATCTCTCTTAAATTCTAATTCTCATTATTACGACTCAGCAATAGAATTGAAAAATGAGATAATTTCCGAATTGCATTTAAAAAAAATTATTAATCAATCGGAATACTTTAATAATCCTAATGAAAAATTTGAAATATTTAACAGTATTACTTCCTATGATATCGACAATACCCTGTATTTTAATGCCCCTATAGGAAATTATTCAGATAATATTAAAATCAATTTTTATAAAATATTAATACAAAAAAAATATTCTGATAATATTTCTAGTGTTATTAAAAAATTGAAACTTAATATTGATAATTATGTTCCCTCTCCATTATCTTCTTCTTTATCATCACTAACAAAAGATGAAAAAGAACTTGGAACTATTTGTATTGATTTAGGTCATTCAACATCTTCTATATCAGTATTTGAAAATAATAAGTTTGTTTATGGAGATGCAATAGGAGTTGGGAGTAATAACGTTACATTAGATATCGCTCGAGGTTTATCAACTACTATTTCAAGTGCTGAAAGGTTAAAAACTTTATATGGTTCTCTGGTTTCATCTCCAAGTGATGATCATGAAATAATAGAAATCCCAATTGTTTCAGGTGATAAAAATACATTTAAACAGATAACAAGATCAAGCTTAAATGCGATTATTAGACCTCGTGTTGAGGAAACTTTAGAAATGATATGGCAAAAAATTAAGGATAATAATTTAAGAAATAAAAAATTAAATAATGTAGTTTTAACTGGTGGAGGTGCAATGATGGATAATATTGCAGAATATGTAGAAACAATTTTTGCAAGTGGTGTAAGAATATCAAGCCCATTAGATCAATTAAATTTGGAAAATAATTTTAAAAAGCCAAATTTTTGTGATATTATAGGATCTATTTTATATGACCGCGACTTGTTCAAAATTGATTTTCTAGAAAATCAATCAAAAACTATAAAAAAACCAGGAATTTCCAGCTTTTTTACTTGGCTTGATCAATATATTTAGATAATACTATATATAGTAAATTATATTGACGATTTCGAATATAATTCGTTAAAAACTATTTAAAACGGCGGAGATTTACAATGACTATCAATATTTCAATACAAGATGTAGAGCAAAACTTACATCCTAAAATAACAGTATTAGGAGTAGGTGGATCTGGCGGCAATGCAGTTAACAATATGATTAATGCTAATTTAGAAGGCGTAGACTTTTTAATCGCAAATACTGATGCACAAGCTCTAAAAATTTCAAGTTGTCCAAATAAAATTCAATTAGGATTAAACAGCACTAAAGGTTTAGGAGCAGGAATGAGGCCTGATATTGGAAGACAGGCTGCTGAAGAAGCAATTCAAGATTTAAGTGAAAAGTTTGAGGGTAGTCATATGCTTTTTATAGCTGCTGGTATGGGCGGTGGTACAGGAACAGGAGCTGCACCAGTTATTGCAAAATTAGCAAGAGAAAAAGGTATACTAACTGTTGGTGTAGTAACTAAACCTTTTCATTTTGAAGGCTCTC
>CABYRH010000025.1 GCA_902521315.1 uncultured Alphaproteobacteria bacterium
TGATACCAAAGATGATTTAGGTGTACTAAATTCTAGGCAACAATATTTACCACCAGGTTTAAGAACTCTGTAAGCCTCTTTTATCGATAATAAATACTTTGTCACATTTCTTAAGCAGAAAGAAATAGTATATTTATCAAAAAAATTATTTTCAAAGTTTAACTTTTCAGCATTACCGATAAAATATTTTATATTTTTTTCTTTTTTTAATCTTTTTCTTCCTTCTAATAACATTTCTTCATTTAGATCTAAAAGATAAAGACTGGTTGATAAATTTTCTTTTAAAATTTCGCTGGCAATATCACCAGAACCAGAACCAACATCCAAGATAATTTCATTTTCTTTTAGATTCACAGTTTCTACAAATTTTTTTTTCCATAAGCGATGCATACCTAAACTCATTAAATCATTCATAATATCGTAGCTTGGAGCTACGCTTGAAAATACATTCTGAACAAGTTTAGTCTTTTGTTTTGAATTTACTTTTGTATAACCAAAATTATAATCTTTTTTCATTATGCCAGAATTACCTGAAGTTGAAACTACAATTAAAGGACTTAGTGTAATATTGAATCAAAAAATATCTAATGTTAAAATTCATACTTCAAAACTTCGTTTTAAAATTCCAAATAATATAATTAATATACTACGTTACTCCAAGATATCCAACCTTAGACGTATAGCAAAGTTCATAATCATAGATTTAGATACAGATTATTCCCTAGTAATACATCTAGGAATGTCAGGAAGATTAAAAACTGTTAATAAAAGCTACAAACGAATAAAACATGATCATTTTGTTATGTACTTTTTAAGTGGAATGATACTTGTTTATCATGATCCAAGGAAATTTGGATTTATAGACATAATAAAAACAAAAGATCTACAAAAACAAAAGTATATATTTAGTTTGGGTGTAGATGCACTGAGTCCAAATCTTACAGCACAAATGATATTTGAAAAAATTTCAAAATCTGAGGTCCCAATAAAGCAGATTTTACTTAATCAAAAATTAATTGCTGGTATAGGTAATATCTATGCATCGGAAATTCTATTTGATTCTAAAATTTCACCACTTACTTTGGGTAAGGATTTAGAAATTAGTCTCATTATGAAACTAATTAAGTCCATTAGAAAAATTTTAAAGAAAGCAATTAAATATGGAGGGTCGAGTATACGAGATTATAGGTCTACTGACGGTACATTAGGAAACTTTCAGTCAAATTTTAAGGTTTATAATAAAGAAGGAAAAAAAATAGCTGGAGATAAGGTTAAAAAGATCGTTCAATACGGAAGATCTACTTTTTATTGTCCAAAACTTCAAAATAACAAGTAATTCTATATTAAATATTAATTGACTTAATTTATTTTGAATTTATAGCACGCATATGGCTAATCATGCTTCTGCAAAAAAAAGATCTAGACAGAACAAAACTAGAAATACTGTTAATTCTCAATACCTATCTAAGTTTAGAAAAGCTCTAAATAAATTCAAATTATCTGTTGAAGCAAAAAATGAGGAAGAAATTCAAAAATCTTTCAGTAATGTCAACTCAATAATGGCCAGAGCTTCAAAAAGAGGTGTATTTAAAAAAGAATACATATCCAGAAAGTTATCCTCTTTATCAAAACAATTTTCAAAAAAATAATTTTTTTTTTATTTTTTTCACTTTTCTTCTTGCTAAAAATACTTAAAGGGTGTTGATTAAGTAAATTAATTTGGTGATTAAATTTTACGACTTTTGATTTTTTGCGTAAAATTAATAAAGTAAAAATCATTTTGTTGGGGGAAAATGGATAATACATCCACTATATTTGACGACAGTAAATGGTTATCCTTTAAAAAAAATCTAAAAAAAAATGTTGGCGATTCTGCCTTCAACAATTGGTTAAAACATCTGAACTACGTTTCTGTAGAAGAAACTACCATAACATTTTCAGTACCAACTAAGTTTTTAAGAGATTGGATAGTTAATAATTATTCTGATAAGATAAAAAGTGAAGCAAAGAATTATATTGAAAAGGTTGATACCATTAAATTTGTTGTTAAACCACTTGGTGGAAGAATAGTACCTGGCACAACAAGAACTATTAAAAGCAATGAAAATCACTGGAAATCTTCAATGGATTTAAGATCTAATCAATCCTCAACATATCCTAATGAATTTGGTGCTCCATTAGATCCCAGATTTACATTCGAAAATTTCGTTGTTGGTAAACCTAATGAATTAGCTTTTGCAGCTTCTCAAAGAGTATCTGAAGCAAATAAAATAACATTTAATCCATTATTTTTATGTGGTGGTGTTGGTTTGGGAAAAACTCACTTGATGCACGCCATAGGTTGGAAAATAAAAGAACAACAACCAGAGAGAAAAGTTATTTATCTTTCAGCAGAAAAATTTATGTATCAATTTGTAAGAGCTTTAAGATATAAAGATACCTCTGCATTTAAGGAGCAGTTTAGATCCATTGATGTGCTTATGATTGATGATGTACAATTTATAAGTGGAAAAGATAATACTCAAGAGGAATTTTTTCATACTTTTAATGCTTTAATTGAACAAAATAAACAAATTGTGATATCAGCAGACAAAACTCCTACTGATCTTGATGGGGTTCAGGAAAGATTAAAATCTAGATTAGGTTGCGGTCTAGTTGCAGATATTCATCCAACAACATATGAACTTAGACTTGGCATATTAATTGAAAAAGCTCACAAAAGAGGTGTAGAGATTCCTCCAAAAGTTTTAGAATTTTTATCTCATAGAATAATTTCAAATGTAAGAGAAATGGAAGGCGCCTTAAACAGGCTTGTTGCTCATGCAACATTAGTAGGAACGGCTATTACTATTGAAACTGCCCAATTAGTACTTCAAGACTTACTAAAATCTTCAAATAAAAAAATAACAATAGAAGAAATTCAAAAGAAAGTAGCGGAGCATTTTAATATTAGAATTACAGATATGCATTCCCCAAGAAGATCTAGGTCTGTTGCTAGGCCTAGGCAGATTGCAATGTACTTAGCAAAATCTATAACCTCAAGATCTCTACCCGAAATTGGTAGAAAATTTGGAGGAAGAGATCATACAACTGTAATGCATGCCGTTAAAAAAATTGAGGAACTTAAGTTATCTGATGTTAATTTTAATGAAGATTTAGAATTATTAAAAAGACTTATAGATTCTTAATTTTTTTTAACATATGCTTAGCTATGAAATTTAAAATAGTTCGTTCTAATTTTTTTAAAACTTTATCTCATCTTCAAGGAATAGTTGATAAAAAAAATGCATTACCAATACTGTCCAATATATTAATTGAGGCCAAAGATAATGCATTGACACTATCATCAACGGATATGGACATTTCAATTATTGAAAAAATTGATTGTAATGTATTAGAAGATGGTTCAACCACAATAAATTCACAAATTTTATATGATATAGTTAGAAAAATCGATGATAATAGTGAAATAGAAATAATTTCAAATGATGGAAAATTGTTAACTTTAAGAGCTGACGGTTCAAGATTTTCCTTAGCTTGTTTACCTAAAGAAGATTTTCCAATAATTGATCAAGATAATTTGGGAAATACCATCACAATAAATTCAAAAATTATTTTTAAATTAATTGACAAAACTAAGTTTGCAATTTCAAATGAAGAAACGAGATATTTTTTAAATGGCTTATATTTTAACATAACTAAGGATCAAAGTAACAGCATTCTTACACTTGTAGGAACAGATGGTCATCGCTTAGCAAAATTTAGTCATAATATTAAAGAAAATATTGATCAAGTTTCAGGAGTTATTATTCCAAAAAAAACAATTTATGAATTATGTAAATTATTATCAGAAATAGATGAAGATGTTTTTATATCTATTAGCTCAAATAAAATTATATTTTCTATAGAAAATATAATATTTATTTCAAAGTTGATTGACGGAAGTTTCCCTGATTACAAAAGAGTCATTCCAAAAGATAACTCAAATATTTTGAATATAAATAGAGAAATATTATTATCAGCTGTAGATAGGGTAAGCACTATAGCCAATGAAAAATCTCCAGTAATTAAATTTAAATTAATACGAAATGTTCTTAACTTAAATACTATTAATAATGAAAGTAGCACTGCTTCTGAGGATTTAAAAATAAATTACAATGGTGATGAAATTGAAATTGGATTTAATTCCAAATATATTATGGACATCGTCAATAACTTAGAAGATGAAGAAATTTCAATTAATTTGAAAGATAATACCTCTCCCATTATAGCACTTGAAAATTCAAATAGTAATTTAGTTTATGTGTTAATGCCAATGCGAGTCTAGAATTTGGCGATAGTAAAAAATATCAATTTAATCAATTTTAGAAATTTTAGTAATTTAAATTTATCTTTTGATGAAAAACTAAATATTTTTTTTGGAAAAAATGGTTGTGGTAAGACTAATATTTTAGAAGCAATATCTTTAATTGCCA
>CABYRH010000026.1 GCA_902521315.1 uncultured Alphaproteobacteria bacterium
TATTTTAAGAAAACCTAAGTGCCTAAAAACATAAATAATAAAATATGAATTTTTATTAAAAATATCTTTAATATATTTATTTGCATTTTCTTTTGTTTGATTTTCATCAAACTTTGTTTTGTTTATAAATAATTTTCTTTTATCAATATTATTATAAATTTTTTTCCAAAAATTTATGGATTCTTTAGATTGATTTAAATTGTCAAGTTGTTGTTGTTCTCCAGGTCTAAAGAAAATTATATTGGATTCAGTATAATCATTTAATTTTAAAATGTCATCAGGTTGATTGATAAAATCATTTAAATAAAAATTTTTTTCATTAGAAAAATAAATGAAACTAGCAAATGGTAAGATGTTTTTAGCATGAAGATACTTTGCTTGGGTCAATAATGTTTCTTGTTTACTTTTAGCAGCTTTTTTTCTCCATGTTGTATTATTTTTTCCACCCTTCCAAGCAGCATATGAGAATTGAGTGAGTAATAAATCACACTTTTTAAAATGCTTAAGTAAAAAATTTAATTCTTTTTTATTATTAATTGGGCAATCATTAAGATTGAATATTACCTTATCTCCAATTTCAAGAATTAACGCTGAATCATAGAAATCGGATTTATACAAATTTAATTTAAAATTCTTATTAATATAATATTTTTTTAAATTATTTATTTCAATTACTTCAAATCCATTTTTATTTAAATAATTAAAAACTCTTTTATCTTTAGTATTTTGAAAAACTATTTTTATTTGTTTTTCAATAATCAAACTTTTAAACTCTTTAAAAAATTTAATTGAAAAATGATCTGGATGCTCATGTGAAATCCAAATATGAGTTATTTTTTTTATAATTTCTTTTATCTCTTGCGTATCATTTTCATATAAAAGACTCCAGCCATCGTTAAAAACATTACCAGAATACCAAGGATCCGATAGTATTGAAATATCATCAATTGAAATGATGATCGAAGCATGATTAACAAACTTAATTTGTATATTATTATTTTTCATTATGATTTAAATTAATTTCATTAAAATTTTCATTTATTAATTTTACTAATTTAGTTGAATTCATTTCATTAATAAGTTCATTTATTTTAATATTTAATTTTTCAAAGTCTATTTTAATATCTGTCTTTTCTTCTTGCCATATATTTGAATTTAAAGTTGAAATTGGTTTATTTGCTAAGACTAATTCTTCATGTAATTTCTCACCATCTCTTAATTTTGTAAATTGAATCTCTATAAATCTTGAACTTTTTGGATTAGTATAATTATAACCTGACAATTTTATCATTTGTTTAGCTAAATTTAAAATTTTTATAGGTTTTCCCATATCTAAAATAAAAATTCCATTATTTGATTCTAATAACAAGGTTTCTAAAATTAAACCAACAGCTTCTCTTATTGACATTAAATATCTTGTAACATCAGGATCTGTTACTGTTACAGGACCTCCATTTTTAATTTGTTTTACAAATAATGGTGCTACTGAACCGGTAGAGCCTAATACATTTCCAAATCTAACTGAATTAAACTTTGTATTTTTACTTTGATTTTTTTCTGAAATATATCTTAAAAACATTTCTCCCATTCTCTTAGATGCCCCTAAAACATTAACTGGATTTACAGCTTTATCAGTTGAAATAAATATAAACTGCTTAATATTATGATTTAAGCTTAATTGAGCAAGATTTACTGTTCCCAAATAATTATTTTCAAATGATTCTATTATATTTTTTTGAGTGATAGGAACATGTTTAAAAGCAGCAGCATGAAAAACATATTGAGGAGCAAAAATAGAAAAATAGAAATCTAATTTTTTATAATCATTAACAGATACTAACAAATCGTCTATTTTAGTTTCTAATTTAAATTTAGATTTTATTTTTTTTAATTCTTCATGAATTTGATATAAACTATATTCATTATTTTCTACAAGTATGAGTTTGGAAGGATTATATTGAATAATTTGTTTGCATAATTGCTTTCCGATTGAGCCACCAGCACCTGTTATCATTATATTTTGTTTATTTAATATTTGATTAATAGAGGAAACATTCCAAGGTATCCTTTTTTCAATTATATCTTCAATACCAAAATTTACTAAATTATCTTGAGAAAAATTTTTGAATCTTTTATTTATGTCAGGTAAACAAACTACATTAATTTTATCATCTTTAATAAATTTAATTATTTGTTTTTTTTCATAATCATCTAAATTATTGACTGCAATTAAAAGATTTCTAATATTTTCCTGACGAATTAAATCGTCCAAATTTTTTTGATGTTTAATTGTAGCTTTATTGATACTTCTGCCTATATTTTCATTTTCTACTGTTAAAATATAAGATATTTCATATTCATCAATAACTTGCATAATTTTATGTGCATAACTAACATTAGTATACAAAATAGATTTTTCTTTTTTAATTTTCCAATTATCATAAAAAATATTTGTAATAATAATTTTAATTAAAACTCTTTGTGTAAAAAAAGAGAAAGTGAATATCAATGTGTAAAGAATAAAAAAGGATAAAGAATAATCATATATTTTAATGTTAATTAAGATTAGAAAATAAAAAATTAAATAATAAATAAAACAAATAAAAAAGTCTTTAGAGCTAAATAAATCGCTATATCTGATTATTCGGTTGTATACTCCAAAATATATAAAAAATGGTATAAAGGCCAATGATAATAATTGAGTTAAAATGATTATGCTCAGAGTATCTAAAAAATGATTTATGAAAATGTTATCTGAAAGAAAAAGAGCTACATAAGCTGATAATATAGATAAAATTGAGTCATTTACTAAAAGAATTACTTTCTTAATTTTATTATTTATTTTAAGTATGTGAATCATTCATCAGTGCTTAATATTATCTTTTTTTATTACTTTTATAATTGTCAAATAGATTATTTTTATATTTATTAAAATATTTTTATTTTCCATATAATATGATTCTAATTTGACTTTTTCATCTAGAGAAATTTGATCTCTTCCATTTATTTGTGCATAGCCAGTGATGCCTGGCTTCATTTTATGAATATTTAATTTAACTCTCATTTTAATTAAATCAGATTGATTAAATAAAGCTGGCCTTGGTCCTATAAAAGTCATATTGCCAATTATAATATTATAAATCTGAGGTATCTCATCAATACTATACTTTCTAATAAATCTTAAAGAATTTATAATATGATCTTTATCATTTAGAAGATGAGTTGCTAAATTTGGTGTATTTTTTTTCATTGTTCTAAATTTAGGCATCATAAAAAAAATATTATTCTTACCATACCTTTTAGACCAGAATATAATTGGAAAACCATCTGAAAGTAAAATAAAAATTGATATAATTATAAAAAGTGGAATAAGTAATATCATTAATAGAATAGCTAAAGCTAATTCAAATATTCTTTGAATCATTTATTTTTTAATAAGTTGTGCAACTTTGATGTTTCCATATATAAAGTTCCATAAATTGAATAAAATATTTTTTGTGAAAAAATTTTCAATAAAAAAGATATTATGAAATTCAGATCTATATCTAAAAATATGACTTTTTTTTCTTTAAGTACATTATTTATATATTCATAAGTACTTATTGCATTTGTATCTGCAACACAAAATATTGTACTTTTTAAATCTTTATTATTAATTATTTCTAAAATAACACTATTCAAAAAATTATTTGATAAAAAACTTCTTTTATTCTTAATGTTTTTAAATGGGTTTATTCTAAAAAATTTAATTAAATTAATAAGTTTACTAGAATTATTAAAAATATTCTCTCCATAAACTATTGGTAATCTAAAGATAATATATTTACTTGAGCAATTTGTTGAAAATTCATCAATCAGTTTATTTTCTATTAACAATTTTTTTTTCGCATAATCAGTAATGGGATTGCATGTAGCTAACTCATCAAGAGCGCCATACTTAAAATCTTCACCATAAACTTTTATTGTACTAAAATAAAATATTTTTGATATTTTAATTTTTTTACAATAAGAAAATAAATTTTGCTCAGATTTAATATTTAACGAGTTC
>CABYRH010000027.1 GCA_902521315.1 uncultured Alphaproteobacteria bacterium
AATTTTTGTTTCTAGGGGAGTTTTTGGAATTAAATTTATATTACTAGTATCAATTGGATCATCTAAATTTAATGTAGCTGGTAAAATATTATTATTTAATGCCATAATTGAGAATATTGACTCTACACTTCCAGCGGCACCTAACAAATGACCAATAGAAGACTTGGTAGAACTAACAAATATTTGATGTTTGAATAATCTTGAAATAGCATTAAGCTCTATAGCATCACCTTTTATTGTTGATGTTCCATGTGCATTTATATAATCTACTTTATCTGATGGAATTTTAGCCATTTCAAGTGCTAATTTCATGGCTCTATATCCACCATCTCCATCTTCAGCAGGAGCCGTTATATGATGTGCGTCACCTGACATTCCATAACCTGCTAATTCAGCATAGATGTGTGCACCTCTTTTTTTTGCAAACTCCATCTCTTCAAGAATAATTATACCTGCTCCCTCACCCATTACAAAACCATCTCTTTTTTTGTCCCAAGGTCTAGATGATTCAGTAGGTCTATCATTGAAAGAGGTACTTAAACTTCTGGCAGCACAAAAACCTGCAATACCTAGTTTACATACAGCAGCTTCAGAGCCTCCAGCTATCATAACATCAGCAGCACCACGTTTAATCATTTCACCAGAATCACCAATTGAATGCGCTCCTGTAGCACAAGCCGTTACTACCGAATGATTTGGTCCTTTAAAACCATACTTAATTGAAATTTGACCTGATAATAAATTTACAAGGGAAGATGGTATAAAAAATGGAGATAATTTTTTTGGTTCTTTATTACTTATAGTCAGAGATCCTTCATAAATTGTCTCGAGACCACCAATACCTGACCCAACTGATACTCCTATTCTTAACTTATCACGTTCACTTATATTTTTTAATCCTGCATTTTCTATAGCCATTTCTGCAGCTACAAGTCCATATTGTATAAATCTATCATTTCTATTTATGTCTCTTTGATCTAAAATTGAATTTTCATTAAAATAATATTCATCTTCTGGATTATTGTTTATGTATCCTGCTACTTTTGCTGGTAGGTTTGAAACATCAAACTGATTAATCTTTTTAATCCCAGATTTTTTATTAATAAGGTTATTCCAAGAAATTTCTTTATTGTTACCTATAGATGTGAGTAAGCCCATTCCAGTAACAACAACTCTTCTCATAAAATTATTTTAAGATTTATTTTTTACTTTCAATATAATCTATAGCATTTTGAACTGTCTGTATAGTTTCTGCTGCATCATCAGGAATTTCGATTCCAAATTTTTCCTCAAAAGCCATAACTAATTCAACTGTATCTAAACTATCAGCTCCCAAATCATCAATAAATTTGGCCTCAGGAACAACCTTAGATTCATCAATCCCCAAATGATCTACGACAATCTTTTTTACCTGATCTTGAATTTCACTCATATTTTTCTCCTTATTATTTCTTTTAGATTATTATTTGAATGTATGTCAACAGTTTAAACCATTAACATTCCACCATTAACATGAAAATTTTGCCCAGTGATATACGCAGATTCGTCTGAAGATAAAAAAAATACAAGGTTGGCAATATCAATAGGATTACCAAATCTCATCATTGGAATTCTGGATAAATAATTTTTCTTCTGATCTTCATTTAAATTGTCAGTCATTGATGTAGCAATGAAACCGGGAGAAATGATATTTACATTAATATTTCTTTTTGCAACTTCTAGAGCTATTGATTTGTATAGACCAACAAGACCAGATTTTGATGCAACATAATTTGCTTGACCTGGGTTACCAGTTGAGCCAACAATTGAAGATATCCCTATGATTTTCCCATACTTGTTTGTGAGCATATTTGGTAACAAGGATTTAATAATTTGATAATTTGAATTAAGATTTGTTTGCAATACTTCATTCCATTGATCATTTTTCATTCTAAAAATTAGATTGTCATGAGTCTTTCCAGCATTGTTAACAATGGTAGAAATATCTTTATGATTTTTTGATATTTCATCTAAGCAATTTTGAACATTTTCTGAATCTGATAAATCAATTTTATAATAATAATGTTTATTTCCATATTGTTTCTTTAATTGTAAAATTTTATCGTCAGATGAAGATGTTAAAACTAGTGTAAAATTTTTGTCAACAAATTTTTCACAAATAGCTGATCCAATCCCTCCAGATGCTCCAGTAATAAAAATTTTTTTATTCATAATCGTATGCAACAATATCTGAGATATTATTTATTGAAATAATATCAAAATTATTTGAGATTCTCTTTATTAATCCGCTTAAAATCTTATTCGGACCAATTTCTATAATTTTGTTTTCACCAATATCTTCAAGCTTTTTTATACTTTGTGTCCATTTAACTCTGTTGGCCATTTGATTTTGTAAGTTTATTTTAATAATTTTATTTTCACTATGAACATTTGCATCATAATTAGAAATTATTTTTGTTTTGCTATCTTTAAAAATTAGATTTTCAATATCATTCGATAATTCTTCCTGAGCTTTAAGCATGTATTTACTATGAAATGCTGCAGAAACATTCAAAATAACAAATTTTTTAACACCATTATTTAAAAAGATTTTTTCACTTTTTTTGATTTCATCAATATTACCAGAAATAACAATTTGAATATTTGAATTGTCATTAGCAATCTCTAAATCTAAGTTATATTTATCAATTATATTTTGAATTGAGTTTGATTCTTTGCCAATTAATGCAGCCATTGCAGTTTCATTTGGAGTAACTGCGTTATTCATTAATTCACCTCTTTTTTTAAGTATCAAGCAACAATCTTTCAAGCTAATTCTATTACAGCTTGTTAAAGCAGTATATTCTCCAAGTGAATGACCAAGCATTACATTAATATCAGCAATATCTATATTTTTCTCAGAACAAAAAACTTTGAAAATAGTATATGAGGCAGCAAAAATTGAAATTTGTGTGAATTGTGTTAAATTCAATTTATCATCAACATTATCAAAAATAATGTTTTTTAAGTCAATTTTAGTATAATCCTCAATCTCTTCAAATATTAATTTAGCTGTTTTAAAATTATCGTAAAAATCTTTTACCATACCGGTTGTTTGACTACCCTGGCCAGGAAATACTATAGATGTCATTAGTGCTTGATTTATTTTAAAATTTTAATATATGCAAGTTCAACTTCTCTTATATTATTAAATATAAGATTAACCATGGAGTTTTATGAATAAATTTGAAGTTGTACTTGTATTAAATCCAGAGTTAGCAACAAATAAGCTTAATGACGAGATTAATAAGTTTAAATCCAACCTAGAAGCAAACTCTGCTAAAATAATAAATGAAGAAAACTGGGGTCTTAGAGATTTAAGTTACAGCATAAACAAATTTAAAAAAGCTTTTTATAGATTTTTTCAAATAGAAACATCAGGCTCTATAGTTAAAGAAATTAATAAGGATTTAAATCAATCTGAAAATTTATTGAGATATATTTTTATCAAAGTTAAAAAACACCAAGAGCTCCCAACAAAGTTAAATGATGAAAAAAAATAAATATAACACAAAAAAAGATGAAAGGTCTAACTCGCCTTTTGAATTAAAAAAGAAATTTTGTCCTTTCAGTAAACCTGACTCACCTGATATTGACTATAAAGATATCAGACTTTTATCAAGATATTTAACTGAAAAAGGTAAAATAATACCAAGTAGAATAACTGGTGTTTCAAAAAAGAAACAAAAAGAATTAGCTAAAGCCATTAAAAGAGCTCGTTTCTTATCATTAATTTCTTATACGAATAAATCTTTTCAACCATGAAAGTTATTTTAACTACAAACATAAAAAAATTAGGAAAGATAGGAGATAAAGTCTCAGTAAAACCTGGCTATGCCAGAAATTATTTATTTCCAAATAATATGGCTCTTAGAGAAAATAGAAAAAATG
>CABYRH010000028.1 GCA_902521315.1 uncultured Alphaproteobacteria bacterium
AGTGCAGTCTAAATGTTGAGCAAATATTTTATTATAATATTTTTTATTTGAATTTATTTTATCAATTTTTGATTTATTTATATCAGATAAATATACTTTACCACCTGAATTGATTATTTTATTTGCTATTGCAAAACCTAAACCATCTGCGCCAGCAGAAATTACATAATTTTTTTTACTCAGATTTATTTTCATTTATAGATATTATTTATCTCTTTTTTAGAAATATATCCAATAATTTTACCTTTATTATCAGTAACTACTATTGTTAAGTTGTCTTCAAGAATTTTATTTTTAAAATTTTTTAGTTTTATATTTTGATTTACCTTGTAAATAGAACCTAGTGTTAGGTTATCTTTATTAAAATTGTTCTCACTTATCATTATATTTTTTGCTTCTAGATTATCTATTCTATTTTCTTTGCTAGAAAAAAAATTAAGTATAAATTTAAATATATTCATTATTTAAAATATAGATTTATTAGGAAGATCTTTTATTCAGAAGATTAGTTAACCAATCAGGATCCATTTCTGGGACTGAAGACAATAACAGTTCTGTATAATCAGGGTGTGGGGGATTTAAGATTTTACTTTTTAATCCTTGTTCAACTACTTCACCTTGATACATAACTACTATTTCATCGGAAATAGCTTTAACAGTAGCAATATCGTGAGTAATAAAAATGTAAGTCACTCCAAGATCTTTTTGAAGTTTTTGTAAGAGTTTTAAAATTCCTTCTTGAACAATTTGATCCAATGCTGAAGTAACCTCGTCACAAATAATTAGATCTGGATTAGCAGCTAGAGCTCTAGCAATACAAATTCTTTGTTTTTGACCTCCTGATAATTCAGATGGTAGTCTATCTAAAAAAGATTCATCTAATTCAATCATTTTTAACAATTCAATTACTTTAGCCTCACGCTCTTTTCCTTTTACTCCATGGTAAAATTCAATTGGTCTTCCAATTATTTCATCAACAGTTTGTTTAGGATTCATTGCTGTATCAGGCATTTGAAAAATTATTTGAATTCTTCTTAATTCTTCTTTTGATCTTTGCTCAAGTTTTGGAGATAATTTTTTTCCATCAAATATAATTTCTCCTTTGGTTTGAGGCAGTAAGCCTGTTATCACTCTAGCAGTTGTTGATTTTCCTGATCCACTTTCTCCAACTATTGCTACAGTTTTACCCCTAGGAATATTAACAGAAACATTATGCAGAACTTTTGATGAGCCATAAGCTGCATCAATATTTTTAATGGACAACATATAATCTTCATTCGTTTCTTCAGGCTTGATAAGTGATCTTACTGACCATAGTGATTTGGTATATTCTTCTTTAGGGTTTGAAAGCATCTCTCTCGTTTCAGACTCTTCAACTTCTTCTCCATATCTAAGAACTTTAATTCTATCAGCCATTTGAGCAACTACAGCTAAATCATGAGTAATATAAATTGCTGCAGTATTAAATTTATCTACTATTGATCTCATTGCAGACAAAACTTCAACTTGAGTAGTTACATCAAGAGCAGTTGTTGGTTCATCAAAAATTATTAGTTCTGGTCTTGGTGACATAGCCATAGCAGTCATAATTCTTTGTAGTTGACCCCCAGAGACTTGATGGGGATATCTCTCACCAATATTTTCCGCATCTGGTAGTTGCAGTGACTCATAAAGTTGCACTGCATCTTTTCTTAAAACTTCAGTAGGATTTATCTTTGCTCTATTAGCTGCACTAATGGTTTGATCCATCAATCTATGAGCAGGATTAAAAGATGCTGCTGCTGATTGTGCAACATATGAAATTTTCGTACCCCATATTTTTCTTTTTTCAAATTCCGTTAATTTTGCAAGATCTGTGCCATTAAAGAGTATTTCACCTTTAATAATTTTGCAACCTGGTTGAGTGTAACCCATTGCTGCTTTTCCCATAGTCGATTTTCCAGCACCACTTTCTCCAATTAATCCTAAAATCTCACCTCTGTATAAATTTAGATCAACACCTTTTAGTATTTTATGCCATCTCTCATCTGAAAATCCATCAATATGAATATTCTTCATTTCTAAAAGAAGTTCTTTTTTATTATTTGATGTCATCTTTTAATCCGCTTGTTATGTATAAATACCAATCAATCACAAAATTAATTGCAAGAGCTAATAAAGCAATTATTGCAGCAGGTATTAGTGGTGTTAATCCAGCAGTAATATCATATTGGGCATATTGAATTAAAATTGCATTTTCTCTAACCATTGCAGCCCAATCAGCAGCTGGCGGTTGAATTCCTAAGCCTAAAAAACTTAAACTTGAAACTGTGAAAATAATAAAAATGAATCTCACTCCAAATTCTACAATTAGTGGAGATGCTATATTTGGCAAAATTTCTCTAAAAATTATATAAGAAAGTTTTTCTCCTCTTAATTTAGCTACCTCAACATATTCTAATACAACTTGACCAACAGCTACAGATCTTGAAATTCTAAAAAACCTCGTTGATTCTAATACCCCTAGAATTAAAATTAAGTTTAAGTTACTTGGCCCAAAAACAGATAAAAGTATAAAAGTAAAAATCATTACGGGAATTGCCATTAAAGTATCAATAGATCTACTTAAAATTTGATCAATATAACTTCTATCTATTGCAGCAATTATTCCAAATATTGTTCCTATAAATAAAGCAATGGTACAGGCTAAAAAACAAATTCCTAGTGTATTTCTTGAAGCAAATATTAATCTAGAAAGAATATCTCTTCCAATTTGATCTGTTCCTAATAAGTGTTCTCCACCCCAAGGCGCATATGCTACTGGGAAAACTTCAGCCTCACCATGTGGCGCAATAAAAGGAGCAAAGAATGCAGCAATAAGATAGATAGAAAGAACAATCATTCCAAACCAAGCTGATAAAGGAGCTTTAGAAAATGCTATTTTAATTCTTTCAAATCTAGTTCTTCTTTTAGTTATATTACTAACTTCACCTTTTGCTGAATATGATTGTGTATTTTCACTCATTTTGGATACAAAAGTCTAGGGTTTGAAATTATGCCAATTAAATCAGCTAATAAATTTAATATAACGTAAGTTGATGCAAATATTAAAGCGCAAGCCTGAACAACAGGAATATCTCTATTATAAACGGATCCAACCATTAATCTTCCTATGCCTTGATAATTAAATACAAACTCGACAACAACTGAACCAATTAACATGTAGGCAAGATTTATAGTTATTACTTGAGCAATTGGAGCCCAAGCATTAGGCAAAGCATGTTTCACAATTACTTCATATCTGGTAGCACCAGATAATTTTGCCATTTCGATATATTCACTTGATAAAATATTGATTATTGCAGATCGAGTCATTCTCATCATGTGACCCATTGTTACAAGCGTTAAAGTAAAAACAGGTAAAGCAGTTAAATAAAACCTATCAATTAAGGATGTGTCTTCATTAACATTTGCTATAGTAGGAAAAACTGGAAACAAGGTAGCTAATAAAAGAATAAAAATATAACCAGTAAAAAACTCGGGAGAAGAAACAGTAATTAAACTAAAACCAGTTGCCGATCTATCGTAAACACTATTTCTGTATAAGGCAGCTGAAATACCTAGAAGTAATGCCAGTGGAATAGCTACAAGAGCACTTACTCCGGTTAAAAAAAGTGTATTTTTCAGTCTGGGAATAATTAGTTCCACAACAAGTCTTGATCTATCACCTTGATCACCTTGTACTTTTGATCTACCTGAGAAAGAACTTCCAAAATCTCCCTGAAATACATTGGACAACCATTCAAAATATCTTGGGATTGGATGTTTATCTAAACCTAATTCTGATCTAAGAGCCTCAACTGAGGATTTTGTAGCTGATTGTCCTAGAATCTCAGTTGCAAAATCTCCTGGCAAAAAAGAAAAACAGCTAAAAATA
>CABYRH010000029.1 GCA_902521315.1 uncultured Alphaproteobacteria bacterium
ATTTGTGTCTTTAAATACTTTAGCATGGCGAGGCACTCTTTCTGTATTTGTGCCAATAACATCTTGAATAAATAAAAATTCAACATCACATTTTGGTCCACTTCCCATTGACAATGTAAGTAAATTAACTTTCTTAGTTATTATATCAGCTACACGGTCTGGTACACATTCTACTTCAAGTCCTATAGCACCAGCATTATCGTAAGCAATTGCATCTTGATAAACTTTTAATGCAGACACAGCATCTTTACCAACAGCTTTAAAGCCACCAGTCCATGTACTCTTATAAGGTATTAAACCAATATGACTAACTGCTGGCAAACCTTCATTGCGAAGAGCCTCTATATACTTTGGACTATTTCCACAGTATACAGCATCTGCCCCATTGTCTCTTGCTATTAGTGCAGCATCGATAGCTTTGTCAGGTGATGACAGTTGACCAAGACCATATATCATAAAAGTATTTGGTGCAGCTTCTCGAATATCCTTTATGTGGGCATCTCTAAACCATCTATTTGTTGGCACTCCAGTTCTAAGAGTCTCTTTTTTAAAAGATACAATTTGGATATCTATTCCTGCTTTCTCAGCAGCATAAGCCTCAAGAGCATTTGTTACATATAATTCAGTTAACTTAACTTTTCCTTTTTTATCAAATAAATCTTTAACAGTAAGTTTAGTCATTAATTATATTGAGGTAAATAATTGCCATGCGCTTCAATCATTTTATCAGTCATATCATATATTTCATCTATTGTTAAATTTGCACCTGTTAATGGATCAAGCATAGCTGCATGATAAATATGCTCTCTTTTTTTTGTTAGTGCGGCTTCTGCAGTAAGTATTTGAACGTTTATGTTTGTTCTCATTAGAGCAGTCAATTGTTCTGGTAATTTTCCAATTTTTTGTGGTTTAAATCCATTTGAATTAATAATGCAAGGAACTTCCACGCAGCAATTTGAAGGTAAATTTTCTATATATCCCTCATTCATTATGTTTGCATTTATTGTAATCTCGTTACCATTTACAATTCCATCAATAATATAGGATGCGTATTCATTACTTCTGCTTAGTGGTTGATCATAAATTGGAGACATATCTTTTTCTAAATCATTCCATAATTTAATATTATTTTCGCATCTATCTATGTACTCCTCAATAGGAATTTTATATTTTTCAATTACATCATTTCTATTTTTTTTGATAAACCATGGTACGTATTCTGCAAAGTGTTCACTTGATTCTGTAACAAAATATCCAAATCTTTTTAAAATTTCGTATCGTACTTTTTCATAAAGAATTTTATTAGACTCATTATCAACCATATTGCTTCTTGAAGACTCTTCTTCATTATTTATAATTTTGTCAGCTAATAATTTTAATTTTGGATATAAATTCTCATTAGCTTTTCCCTCTATTTTTTTTTCAAATCTTTTATAGAAAGCCATATGATTTATACCAGCACATAGATATTCGATATTGTTGATATCTTCATTTAAATCTTTTGCTAACATTTCAGCAGTTCCTTGTACCGAGTGACACAATCCCATTACTTTGATTTCAGGAAATGCTTTATTGATTGCAATCATATTTGAGCACATAGGGTTAACATATTGTAACCAAATAGCTTTTGGACAAATCTCTGTTATATCTTTTGCAATATCTAGCAACACAGGAATTGTTCTAAGCCCTCTCATTATGCCACCGATACCCAAAGTGTCTGCTATAGTTTGTTTTAAACCAAATTCATTTGGAATTTTAAAATCAATAATTGTAGATGGATTATAACCACCAACTTGAATTGTGGTTTGCACAAAGTCTGAACCCTTTAAAGATTCTTTTCTATCTGTGTGAGATGTTATTTTAGGAGTAGCGTCTAATTTTTTTGAAATTATATTTAATAAATCATGTGATGCTTTTAGTCGGACAGGATCTATATCATGAAGAGCTATCTCCATATTCTTAAAATGATCAATTGATAAAATATCCGTTACTATATTTTTTGTAAATACTGCGCTTCCTGCACCAATAATAGTTAGTTTAGTCATTAAATTTATGTATAATTAAAAAAACCTTATTACTAAATTTTTTTTTTGTATATAAGGCTTTTTAGGGCTCTTAGCTCAGTTGGTTAGAGCGCCCCGCTCATAACGGGGTGGTCCGGGGTTCAAGTCCCTGAGGGCCCACCAAATTTCCATGTTTAGTTTAAATTAAGTATTTTAAAAATACCCCGATATGTTACTAAAACTTATTAATTTTCGGGAGGAAAAATGAAAAAATTATTAACTTTAGTAATTTTATTTACCTCAACTATAGCATCAGCTGGTACGTTAGTTATTAACTCTAACCAATCAGGTGAATCTTCGATGGCAGGTTTCAATTCATATGTTGAAGCATTTAAAGCTGCTCATCCGGAAGTAACAGTTGTTGTAAATGAATTTGAACACGAAGCTTATAAAACAGCAATAAGAAACTTTCTTACTGCTGAGTCTCCAGACGTAGCAATTTGGTTTGCTGGAAACAGAATGAAATTTTTTGTTGATCAAAATTTATTCATGGATGTTAGTGATGTTTGGGATGATGCAGGATTAAATGATTTAATGGCATCAACAAAAGGTTCTTTAACTGTAGACGGAAAACAATATGGTGTTCCTTGGGGTTACTACCAATGGGGTGTGTACTACAGAAAAGATCTTTTTGACCAACTTGGTTTAAATGTTCCTAGAGATTGGGATGAATTTAAATGGGTTTGCGCAATGCTTAAAAAGAATGGCATTACTCCAATTACTATTGGTACAAAATTCCTTTGGACTGCAGGTGGTTGGTTTGATTACCTAAATTTAAGAATTAATGGTTATCAGTTCCATATGGATTTAACTGCTGGTAAAGTAAGTTATGAAGATCCAAGATTAGATGCAGTATTTGATCATTGGAGAGAATTAATTGATCCGGGATACTTCCTTGAAGATCATGCTTCTTTCTCATGGCAAGATGCACAAGCACCACAAATCAATGGTGAAGCTGCTATGTACTTAATTGGTAACTTTTATGTACCAACATTTGAAGCTGCTGGTATAGGTGATCAAATGGACTTTTTCCAATTCCCTACAATCTACGAGGGTGTGGGAGTAGCTGAAGATGCGCCAACTGATACTATGCATATTCCTGCAGGTGCAAAAAATGTTGAGGATGCAAAAAAATTCTTGGCATTCATGTCAAATGCAGGTGCAGCTGGTGAATGGGCAAAAATTGCAGGCATGTTAAGTCCTAACAAAAATGCTCCAAAACCTGAAAATAGATTTTCAATAATGGGTGCAAAAATGCTTGCAGCTGCTGATGATATTGCTCAATTCTGGGATAGAGATTCAAATCCAGATATGGCAAGTGCAGCAATGGAAGGTTTCCAAGAGTTTATGGTTAAACCTGACCGTGAAGATAAAATTAGAGCTCGACTAGAAAAAGAAAGAGCTAGAATTCACGGAGCATTATAAAATAAATATTAAATAGAGGTGTAACCTTACACCTCTATTTTTCTACTATTTAAATT
>CABYRH010000030.1 GCA_902521315.1 uncultured Alphaproteobacteria bacterium
CATTTATAATTAAATTTTGATCTATGTTTTGGTTACTTCCGACAAAATCTAAATATTCTAATCTTTTTTCTAAATCAAATGATGTAAATGCATAATCATTTATTTTAAAAATTATTCTATTTTCTGTGCCAAGTACACTTTGAAAACAAAGAGGAATAAATAATACAAAAATTAAAAATTTTAATTTATAATTAATTTTTTTCAAACTTTGCATTATCAGTTTCAATATTTTCCCATTCTATATCCTGTTTATCATTTTCGGATACAGCTAAATTAGTTGATTTATAACTTCCTATATTTTTAAATGAGAACATTAAAGTTAAGATATCCTGAGGCTTAAGATTATCCTCCTCGTATGATTTTCTATTAAAATCAATATTTATTCCAAAACATTCATCGAAATAGCTATAGCTTACCGTATATTCTTTGTTAATTTCTTTTTTAAGATCGTATAATCCTGTGACATTAATCTTAGAAAATTTTGAAAATTTTTTGCTTAAAAATGAATAATTTATTGTCTCAGTGTCTTTATTTATAATGTTATTTATTTTAGAATTTTCATCAAGATAAGATAAATTAAATTCACCTAATTGAGTAAAAGTATTTAAACTTACATTTTGTTTTTTTAGATAAGATTCATTTAAGTCATACCTAAAATTATATGATATTTTATTTTTTTTAAAATATTCAATTGAACCTAGTAAATCACTTAAATTATTATCATTACCTTGCTCTTTATGAAAGTTGCTATTATTTGTAAATTCATATGATTGATAAAGATTGGTATTAAAATTTGCTGTATATGCAGATAATCCAAAAGTAATTCTTTTAGAATTATCCATTTTATCATTTCCACTATATCTATTTAAAACATAAATATTGTCTAAGTTGAAATCATTATTTGTTGAATCCTCATTTGAAAGTTTATTGCTATTAGAAATACCTGGACTCAGAACAACATTTAAGGAGGGTTTAAAAGTTAAATTTGAATTATACTTATTTAATTTAAAAGGACTTTCTGCACTTATTCCAAGTATTGGAAATAAACGATAATAAGATCCTGTTTTGTAATTGTTACTACTAGTTAACTTATTTTCTGTATTAAATATTTGATTGTATATTTCTGTATCTAATGAAATTTTAGAATTATATTTTACAATTTCTTTTTTAATATTATATGTATGAGAAAATTTTTGTTGTTTTTTTGCATGTACAGCTGTACTTTTTTCTCTAAAAATATTATAAAATTCAAAACTAGAATTTGAAATTCTACCATATTGATTGTCATATCCTGAAAAATATTTAATTTTTGGAAATACTGTTGGTATTGTTTTATTATCTTCATTTTCTTGATTAGTTTGATAAAAATTTAAACTTATATTTAATTGATCATCTATATTTCTTAAATTAAAACCCTCTAAGTTAAAATTAGTTGATAAAGAATTGGTATAACTAAGTTCATCATTCGGTTTGGTAATTTGAATATAATTTTTTGATGTTTGTATCGCTGAATCTATATTAATTCTATATTTTTCATTTATATTTTTATTATAGTTTGTAATTAAACTTGCATCACTTAACCATTTATTATTATTTTTATTTTCAAAATTTGAATCAAAAGTCAAATCAGTTTTAAAATTACCTCCTGATAAAATTTGGTTATAATCAAATATAAATCTTTGAGATGCATCTACTCCTCCTCCATAATTAATTACTGGAGTAAATAAAAGTTCCTTATCAATATCGATATTAAAATAATATGGAAAAGAAGTAGATTGAGAAGTTTTAGTGTCAAAAAAATTCAAGGCTAATGATGGTGTCAAAAAACCTGATTTTCTTTCTTTTCGTAATGGTGATGGTGTTACAATATAAGGTATATAAAAAACAGGGGTATTAAGCACTCTCATTTTAGAATGTTTTTGATATAAAAAAAGATGATCGTTATCGTGAAGTATTTTTTCACCTTCTAACTGCCAAGTTGGACATATGAAGTTACCTATCTTAATTCTAGAATTACATGGTGTATATACTCCTTTAGAGATTATATCAATTTTACCATTTCTTTTTAATTTTTTTCCAATTAGCCGCGATCCATCTTGTAACCTTATTTTTGGATTATCAAATTCTGCAGTTTCAAGATTTTTTAAAAAATATCCATTTTCTCCTTCGAAATAATTATCTGCTTCATCTTTAAATGTGAATTTTGTTGGTAAAATTATTTTACTTTCGACTCTATTTACAATTATTAAATCAGAAAGTATTAACTTGTTATCTTGAAATATTTTTGCATTTCCTCTGGCAATAATATTTTCTTCATTATCATAAGAAATTGAGTCCGCATATATTAATATTTCCTTAGCATTATTAAAACTAGGAATTAGAATAAAAATCAATACTAAAAAAACTTTAATAATTAAAAAATTTTTATATTTATTCATTTTCAATTTTTATAATTTGATAAAGACCAATTAAAAGAGGGATTAAAAATATAATCAAATATGAGAGTAAAAAGTTTAATGTTAGACTTATTGTAAATTTAGTAATTATCTCTTTTAATAAAAAAATAAAAAGTCCAATAGTTATAGAAACAAACAAAACTTTGAAAAAATTTTCATTTCTTTGAAATTTACTTGTAAAACCTAAAATCACAAAAGCTAAAACAACGGTAAAAATTGGTTTTAGACATTCTGATAAGTAATAAAGACCTATTTCGGAAGAATATAGATTAAATTTTGATAAAGTTCTAGAGTGATTTATATAATTGTAATATGGAACTAATTTATATTTAGAAATTGAATTTATAATATTTTCCTTATTAAAATTTAAGATTAAACTATAATTATTTAAAGTTTTATATTCCTCTTTTTTAAAATCATAATATTTTACATTTTTTAATAAAAAAATATTATTACTGAAATCACCTTCCTCTGCCATTATAAATTTATTTGTATCATTTTGAGTTAATAAAATTTTGATATTTGATGCATACATATTTCTCAAGTTTATATTTTTAATATTAATGAAACTAGAATTTTGTTGATCAATTTTGTTTTTGATCCACATTTCATTATCAGTAATTTTAATTGAATATAAACTACCGTCTTTTTTATCAAGCTCACTATCATATTTTGATTCCATAAAAACTGCTAGAGGATTAATTATAAATAAAAAAAATAAACCCATTATAAAAACTGCTAAAAGTATAGGTTTGTATATATCTAAAATAGAAAAACCTAAGTTTCTCATTGAAACAAACTCATTATTACTAATTAAATTTCTAATTAAAAAAGCTACACCTAAAATAGTTACAA
>CABYRH010000031.1 GCA_902521315.1 uncultured Alphaproteobacteria bacterium
ATTTATTAAGAACATTAATATTAAGTTCTTTTTTTACTTTTTTAGCATCAACAACAGGATCAAAAATATCAACAAGTTTCACCTTTTTTTTCATATATAAAAGTAGATCAAGGACTTTTGTATTTCTAAAATCTGAACAATCTTCTTTAAATGAAAATCCCATAATAAGTACTCTAGATTTTTTTAAATTTTTATATTTTTTAATTTCGTTAATAATTTTATTTGCAATAAAAATAGACATATTATCATTTATATTCCTTCCAGACAAAATAATTTGTGGTGTTATTTTTATTGTTTTTGCAAGATAAGATAAATAATATGGATCTACTCCAATACAATGTCCGCCAACTAATCCCGGTTTAAAATTCAAAAAATTCCATTTAGTAGAAGCTGCTTTTAGAATATTATAAGTATTTAAATTTAATTTACTAAATATTTGAGTAACTTCATTTATAAAAGCAATGTTAATATCTCTTTGAGCATTTTCAATTACTTTTGCTGCCTCAGCCTCTTTAATAGAGTTAGCTTTAAAAGTTTTTACATTAATAATAGATTTATAAAACTTATCTATGATATTTAGTGAGTATTTATTTGATCCAGAAGTAATTTTAACAATATTAGTAATTTTGTGATTTTTATCACCGGGATTTATTCTTTCTGGTGAGTAACCACAATAAAATTCCTTGTTAATTTTTAATTTACTTATCTTTTCGATAATTGGTATACAAATATCATCAGTCACTCCGGGATAAACTGTACTTTCATATACAATAATATCTCCCTTTTTTGTATATTTAGCTATATTCCTAGTTGCCTCTTTAATTAAACTAAGATCAGGTTTTTTGTTTTTTTTAATTGGTGTTGGAACTGTTATAATTTTTATTTTACAATTCTCTAACTCATTTACTTTATTTGTAAAATTAATATTTTTAATTTTTGATAAATCTTTTTTAGAAAACTCATTATTAAAATCAATTTTTTTTTTCAATAGTTTGATTCTCGATAGATTAGTATCATAACCTACCACTAAATATTTTTTTGAAGAAGCAATTGCTAATGGCAGTCCAACATATCCTAAACCAATTACTCCAATTTTTTTAATCATTAATTTTAAGTTTTATATACTCTAATAATATTTTCATTAATATTATTTATATTAAAATTCTCTTCTGCAAATTTTCTAGAATTTTCTGAAAATTTTTCTAAAAGATCTTTTTTTTGCATAAGTTTTTCTAATTTCTCAGCTATTATTTTGTGATTCTTTATTTCACATAAATAACCATTGTAATTGTCAATTACAGCTTCTCTACATCCGGGAACGTCAGTGGTAATTATTGCGCAACCTGATGCAGCTGCCTCATTTAAAGATTTAGGCATTCCTTCTCTATACGAAGGTAAACAAACAATTTTTGCAGTATTCATCAGTTCATGTATATTGTTCTTATATCCAATACATCTTATATTTTTAGAATTTATAATTTCTTTAATTTTTTCTGAATTAATTGAAATAGGGCTATTGTATTGAGATGCGCCAGCAATTAAAAATTCCCAATTTTTATATTTATTTGATATGATATTAGCCGCTTTTAAAAATTCTAATATGCCCTTGTGAAGCAAAATTCTTGCAGGAAAAAGAACTATATTTTTTTTCATTTTTTTATCATAGTAAAATTTTTTTAAATCTACTCCTGAACCTTTAACTAAAAATAATCTTTTATGAGATAAATTATAAAATTTTTTTTTGAAAAAATTATAGTCATCATAATTTTGTACAATTATTTTTCCTTTTCTTTTGTCAATTACAAAATTAAAAAAATAAATAAAAAATAAACTTTTAATTTTTTTAGTTAAAGTATTCCTATCAGTAAAAAAATAACCCATGCCGGATACAGCATAAATTATAGATTTTAATTTGAAAAATTTAGAAACTATACCTCCTAGAAAAATTGGTTTTGATGAAACTAGATATAATGAGTCAGGTTTAATTTTTCTGATCAATTTAGATAATTGAAATAAATCCCTAATAAATACTAATACATTAGAATTTGTAGAAGTAAAATTTAAAAAATATATATCTAATTTATTTAAATCATTTTTACGATATTTATAATTATCCATTTGTGATGAAGCCTTCCTACCTAAAACGATGATAGGTATAAAACCTTTTTCTTTAAAATTTAAAACGAGATCTAATCTATGAGAAACAAAATAATTAATATCATTAATTAAAAATAAAATTTTCATTTTTGTTTTTTTTCATAAAAATTAATTAAAAAATTACCTACAAAAAATATAATTATAAAAGGTATATATTTTGATCTGTGTCTTATTGCTGTTCCAAAATTAAAAGTAGAAAGAGCAAATAATAAAAGTAAAGGACCATAAATTATTAAAAAATATATAAAATATTTATTTTTTAATAATTTAAATGAAAATCCTAAAATACATATCACCAAGAAAAATAAACCATCCAAAACTCCAAATAAATGTCTATAATTTGAAACTTCCCATATAAAAGGAGAATAGAAAAAATAAATAATTCTAGGTATTATATTCAAGAAAAGCTCATATACATTTTCAATTATTAAAAAATCAGAATAAGAAGCTTCTGAATTCAAATATTTTATATTGTTTAATTTTATAAATATTGAATAAGTATCTAGAGAATAGAAGTATTTTAATTTAGGTAAGCTATCAAAATTTCCTAAAATAAATATAAAAATTATAGATAATACTGAAATTATAAGAACAGAGTATATTTTTGTATTTGTTTTTTTAT
>CABYRH010000032.1 GCA_902521315.1 uncultured Alphaproteobacteria bacterium
TATGCTAAGAAAATAGGTTTCTCAGATAGTAAAATCTCATCAATATTAAGTATTAAAGAAATAGAATTAAGAAAATTTAGAAATAATAACAATATTAATCCTGTATTCAGACTAGTTGATACTTGCGCAGGTGAATTTAGTTCTAAAACTCCATATCTTTATTCTACTTACGATTGGGATTTTGAAAATACTAAATTCTGTGAAGCAAATCCTACATCAAAAGACAAAGTAATAATTCTTGGAGGTGGCCCTAATAGAATAGGTCAAGGCATTGAATTTGATTATTGCTGTGTACATGCTGTCTATGCATTGAAAGAAAAGAGCATTGAAACAATAATGATAAATTGTAACCCTGAAACAGTTTCAACTGATTATGATACTGCTGATAGACTTTATTTTGAACCACTTTCAGCTGAAAGTGTTATTGAAATTTACAATAAAGAAAAAAGTAATGGAAATGTTCTTGGTGTGTTAGTTCAATTTGGAGGTCAGACTCCTTTAAAGATTGCAAAAGAATTAGAAGAAGCTGGAATAAAAGTTATAGGTACTTCAACTGAAGCAATAGATTTAGCTGAAGATAGAGATAGATTTAGTGAAATATTAATGAAACTAAAAATTACTCAACCAAAAAATGCTTTTGCAAATACTGTAGCTCAAACTTTAGAGAAAGCTGAAGAAATTGGATATCCTGTTTTAGTTAGGCCTTCTTATGTACTTGGAGGAAGAGCTATGCAAATCGCATATGATAAAGATAATTTAGAATCATTTTCTAATGAAGCTCTTGAAGTTTCTTCAAATAATGTAATTTTGATTGATGAGTATCTTGAGAATGCAAAAGAAATAGATGTAGATATAATTAGAGATAAAAATGGAGAAATATTTGTAGCTGGGATTATGGAACATATCGAAGAAGCAGGAATTCACTCTGGAGATAGTGCTTGCTCCCTACCTCCCTATTCAGTTAGTAAAGAAACTCAGAATAAAATAATTGAATGGGTATCAAAAATTGCCAATGAAATTAATGTTGTTGGATTAATGAATACTCAATTAGCAATTAAAGATAAAAAAATATATGTTTTAGAAGTAAACCCAAGAGCCAGCAGGACTGTACCATTTGTGGCCAAATCAAAAGGTATTCCAATCGCAAAAATTGCAGCAAAAGTAATGGTCGGGGAACATCTTAATTCAATTTTGAATGATTATAAAATTAATGAATTAAAAAACTTTAATGTAAAAGAATCTGTTTTTCCTTTCAATAAATTTGATGGAGTTGATCTAATATTAGGTCCTGAAATGAAATCTACAGGAGAAGTTATGGGAATAGATGAAACCTTTTTATCTTCGTATATAAAGAGCCAAATAGCCTGTGGTAATATTCTTCCATCTAAAGGAACAGTTTTTGTCTCAATAGATAATGATAATAAAAAGTTCATTATTGAGATAGCACAAAAGTTAAAAGAATTAGATTTTAATCTACTTGCAACCAAAGGGACTGCTGAATACTTAAATACTAATAACATCAATACAAAAATAGTAAATAAAGTAAAAGAAGGTAATCCTCATGTAGTTGACTCATTAATTAATAATGAAATTCAGCTAGTAATTAATACAACAAAAACTCAATCATCTATTAGAGATAGTTATAGTATTAGAAGGACATCATTAATGTATAATATTCCATATTACACGACAATAGCTGGAGCAAAAGTTGCTGTAGATGCTATTGAACATATGAAAACTCAAGAATTTACAATAAAAAGTCTTCAAACTATAAATTAATTTGATTGACTATAAAAAATAAATAAATCATCATGAGTTTATGAATAAAATTCCTATGACTGCTGAGGGTTATACAAAATTACAAGATGAATTAAAAAAATTAACCTCTGAGGATAGACCAAAAATAATTGAAGCAATTGCCGAGGCTAGAAGCCATGGTGATTTATCTGAAAATGCAGAATATCAATATGCTAAAGAACAACAAAGTTTAATTGAAGGAAGAATTATAGATTTAGAAAGTGCTATTAGTAAAGCAGAGGTAATAGATGTCAAATCTATTGAAGGTAACGACATAAAGTTTGGTGCAACAGTAGAAATTAAAGATGATGAAAGTGGAGAAAAACAACAATATCAAATTGTTGGAGAATACGAATCAGATATTGAAAATAAAAAACTTTCAATTACAAGTCCTTTAGCAAGAGGCTTGATTGGTAAAACAGAAGAAGACAATGTTGAAATCAATAGTCCAAAAGGTCTAAAGAGTTATACAATATTATCAGTAAAATACATTTGAATATAGACAACCCTAAAATTTGGTCATTAACTGATGGTTCACAAGGAATGATAAGTCAGACTAAAGGTTTGGCAAATGAATTAAGTATAAATATAAAAGAAGTTAAAACTGAAATAATTTTTCCTTGGAATAGATTACAACCTGGGATACTTCCTATTTTTAGCTGGATATTTAAAAATAAGTTACCAATAGATGAGATACCTGATTTAGTTATTAGTTGTGGAAGAAAAAGTGTTTACCTGTCAATTTATCTTAAAAAAAAATATCCAAATATTATTAATATTCATATCCAAAACCCAAAAATTTCTTCAAAAAACTTTTCTTATGTAATAGCTCCAAATCATGATGGTTTATATGGTGACAATATAATTAATTCTTCGGGTGCAA
>CABYRH010000033.1 GCA_902521315.1 uncultured Alphaproteobacteria bacterium
ATTAATTGATTGTGCAAAAGGTGTTCTTTTTGGAAAAGGTAATGCTCAACTTCCAATGCCTCCAATGTTAATGTTTGATAGAATTACTTCAATAAATGAGACTGGCGGAGAATTCTCTAAAGGTGAGGTTATTGCAGAATTAGATATTAAAGAAGACTTATGGTTTTTTGAATGTCATTTTAAAGATGATCCGGTAATGCCAGGTTGTTTAGGTTTAGATGCTATGTGGCAATTACTTGGTTTTTATTTAGGATGGCTTGGCCAACCAGGAAAGGGTAGAGCTTTAGGAGTTGGTGAAGTTAAATTTTCTGGTCAGGTATTACAAAAAGTAAAAAAAGTAACTTACCATATATCCCTTAAAAGACTTATACTAAGAAAATTGATTTTAGGAGTTGGAGATGGTATTTTAAAAGCTGACGGGGAAACAATTTATGAAGCTAAAGATATGAAAGTCGGTTTATTTTCACCTGAGAAATAAGTAATGAATAGAGTAGTAGTAACAGGTTTAGGTATAGTATCATGTATTGGTAATAATCAATCAGATGTTATAGACAGTCTTAAAAATTTGAAATCTGGCATAACAAGTGCTGAAGAGTATGAGGAGTTTTCTTTTAGAAGTCTTGTTCACGGTAAACCAAATATAGATATAAGTAATGAAATTGATAGAAGATTACTAAGGTTTATGGGTGATGGAGCTGCCTACAACTATATTTCGATGAAAGATGCTATAGATGACTCAGGACTAGAGGATAGTGATATTTCAAATGAAATGACTGGTATAATTGTTGGTTCAGGCGGTCCATCTACACAAAATTTATTTAAGTCTTCTGAAATTGGAAAGAATTCGGGTTCAAAAAAAATTGGGCCATTTATGGTACCTAGAGCAATGTCTAGTACAAATTCTGCAACTCTTGCGACTCCTTTTAAAATTAAAGGAGTTAACTATTCAATTACTTCAGCATGTTCTACAAGTTCACATTGTATTGGTAATGCATATGAACTCATTCAGATGGGAAAACAAAACATTGTTTTTGCTGGAGGAGGTGAAGAGCTCCATTGGACTTTATCAATTTTATTTGATGCAATGGGTGCTTTGTCATCAAAATATAATTCTACTCCAAACAAATCTTCAAGGGCATATGATGCAGATAGAGATGGGTTTGTAATAGCTGGAGGGGGTGGAACTTTAGTACTTGAAGAATTAGAACATGCAAAAGCTAGAGGTGCTAAAATATATGGTGAAATAACAGGATATGGAGCAACCTCAGATGGATACGATATGGTACAGCCTTCTGGAGAGGGAGCAGAAAGATGCATGAAGCAAGCATTAAAAAATATTGATGGTAAAATTGATTATATAAATACACATGGAACAAGCACTCCAATAGGAGATGTAAAAGAATTGGAAGCAATCAAAAATGTTTTTGCTTCCAATATTCCTAAAATGAGTTCAACAAAATCTTTGACTGGTCATTCTTTAGGGGCAACTGGTGTGCATGAAGCAATTTATAGTTTATTGATGATGAAAAATAATTTTATTAGTGGTTCTGCTAATATTGAAAATCTTGATGATAGTGCCAAAGATTGTAATATTCTTTTAAAAACGGAAAATGATGTTGAAATAGAGCATGTGATGTCGAATAGTTTTGGTTTTGGCGGTACAAATGCAACATTAGTATTTTCAAAATATCATGCTTAAAAATAAAAAAGGTTTAGTATTTGGTATTGCAAATAATCATTCAATTGCATGGGGAATAGCAAAACAACTAGCTGAAAATGGTGCTGAAATAGCCATTGGTTATCAAAATGAAATATTATTGAAGAGAGTAAAACCTCTTTCTGAAAAAATTAATTCAAAAATCTTAATAGAATGTGATTTTAATAATGATGAGTCAATAAACAAATCTGTAGAAATTATAAAAAAAGAATGGGGCACAATTGATTTTATAATTCATGCTGTTGCATTTGCAGATAAATCAGAGTTAAATGGCAGATATGTTGATACTACAAAGGATAATTTTATTAATTGTTTGGAAATATCATGTTTTTCATTAACTAGTCTTGCAAAAAGTTTTGAACCTATAATGAACGAAGGAGCAAGTATTCTAACCCTTACTTTTTATGGTGCAAATAAAGTGATACCAAATTACAATTTAATGGGAATTGCAAAAGCTGCTTTAGAAACAAGTGTAAAATACTTGAGTGTGGATTTAGGCACAAAAAATATTCGTGTTAATGCAATATCAGCAGGACCTATGAGAACAATTGCTGGTGCAGCAATAAATAATGCTAGGGAGGTTTTTAAATTTACAGAAGAACATTCAGCATTGAAACGAAATGCACATCTAGATGAAATTGGTAAATCTGCTTTATACTTTATTAGTGATTTATCTTCTGCAGTTACTGGTGAAGTACATTATGTTGATTGTGGTTACAATATTATTGGAATGCCCAGTAAGTTCTAAAATTTTCCAAGTAAATCTAAAGGATTATCAACAAAAATACTATCTACACCTATGGAGAAAATATCATTAGCGC
>CABYRH010000034.1 GCA_902521315.1 uncultured Alphaproteobacteria bacterium
AATTGCAAGTCCACTTCCATTAGTAGTCCTATCAAGTGTGTCGTCATGTAATAAAATTGGAACTTTATCTTTAGAGATCTTAACATCTATCTCTACAAAATTTAAGCCTATTTCAAATGCTCTAGAAATAGATACTAAAGTGTTTTCTGGACACAGATCTTTTACACCTCTGTGTCCAATTAATTTAGGTAATTTAAGCTTTTTCTTCTGCGTCAACTGCTTTCATAGAAAGTTTTATTTTTCCTCTTGAGTCAATATCCAATACTTTTACTTTAACGATATCTCCTTCACTAATAACATCTTCAACTTTCTCTACTCTTTCATTTTTTAATTGACTAATATGAACAAGACCATCTGTAGATCCCATGAAATTGACAAAAGCACCAAAGTCCATTATCTTTATAACTTTACCATCATAAATTTTTCCAATCTCTGGCTCTTCAACAATACCTTTGATCCATTCTAATGCATCATTTCCAGATTTTTGATCTACAGCCGCAATACTCACTAAACCTTCATCATTAATTTCAATTTTAGCTCCAGTTGTTTCAGATATTTCTCTAATAACTGCTCCTCCTTTACCAATAACTTCTCTAATTTTATCTTTGTTTATTTGAAGATTAGTTATTGTTGGTGCGTATTGGGAAATTGATTGGCTAGGTTTATCAATTGCTTTAGCCATTTCACCTAGTATATGGAATCTTCCATCCTTTGCTTGTGCTAGTGCTTTTTCCATAATTTCAGCTGTAATACTGGTTATTTTAATATCCATTTGTAATGAAGTTATTCCTTCAGAAGTTCCTGCAACTTTAAAATCCATATCACCTAAGTGATCTTCATCACCTAATATGTCAGATAATATCACATATTTATCATTCTCTTTTATTAAACCCATTGCAATACCTGCCACTGGTCTCTCTAAAGGTACTCCTGCGTCCATTAAAGACATAGAAGTTCCACACACAGTTGCCATTGAGCTAGAGCCATTAGATTCTGTAATTTCAGATACGACTCTATAAGTATAAGGAAACTTTTCTTTAGAGGGTAACATTGGATGAATAGCTCTCCAGGCTAATTTTCCATGTCCAATTTCTCTTCTGCTAGTTGATCCAATTCTACCTACTTCTCCAACAGAATAAGGTGGAAAATTGTAATGTAACATAAAATTCTCTGTATATTCACCATCAATTGCATCTATCCTTTGCTCATCTTGTCCAGTTCCTAATGTTGAAACTACAAGAGCTTGTGTTTCTCCTCTTGTGAATAATGCAGATCCGTGTGTTCGTTCTAAAACTCCAGTTTCACATACAATTGGACGAACTGTTTTTGTATCTCTTCCATCAATTCTATTACCGGTATTGATTAATTCTCCTCTAACTATATCTTTTTCTACATTTTTTATTGCATCTGAAACTAAAACTGGTGAGAGTGTTTCACTTACAAATTTTTCAGAAATTTCATTTCTTAGTAAGGTTAATTTTTCTGATCTATTTTGTTTTTCAGTTATTTTGTATGCATCTATAAACTCTTTGCCAAAGTCTTCATTGATCTTAGATGGTAGATTTTTAACTTCTTCATCTTTTTCTTTAAGATCCCATGGTTCTTTTGCAGCTTTTTTAGCTAAAGAGACTATTGCTTCGATTACTGTTTTATAATTTTCTTGACCGAGAACTACTGCATCTAGCATTTGTTTTTCTGAAAGCTCATGAGCTTCAGATTCAATCATTAGTACGCCTTCTTTAGTCCCTGCCAAAACTAATTCTAGTTTAGAATTTGATAATTGACTCTTACTTGGATTAACAACAAACTCATCATCTATAAAACCAATCTTAATTGCTCCAAGTGGTCCTAAAAATGGCAAACCAGATAAAGTTAATGCAGCACTTGCTGCTACCATTGCTACAACATCTGAGTCATTTTCTTGATCATGTGATAATACAGTACAAGTAATTTGGGTCTCATTTTTAAAATCTTTATGAAATAAAGGTCTAACTGGCCTATCAATTAGTCGAGAAACTAATGTTTCTTTTTCAGTTGGTCTAGCCTCTCTTTTAAAAAAACCACCAGGTATTTTTCCTACAGAATAATATTTTTCTTGATAATTTACTGTTAAGGGGAAAAAATCCATATCAGGATTTGCTTCTTTTGCAGCAACTACATTACACATAACTGTTGTACCACCATAAGTAGCTATAACTGTTGAGTCAGCTTGTCTTGCTATTTTTCCAGTTTCTAATTTAAGTGTT
>CABYRH010000035.1 GCA_902521315.1 uncultured Alphaproteobacteria bacterium
ATTTCTTTTATTATTTTATCAGATTTTTATATCATTTTGCTCCTAATATTATTGCCCCATCTGAAGGTATTTATAATGAAATAAATAAATATCTTTTTATACCAAAGAATAAAATTAAAGTTTTAAATAGTCCTTTCTTTAATGAAGAAATAATTAAACTAGCAAATAAAAAAATATTCATAAATTTACAAGAAAAATATGTAGTTGCAGTTGGTAGACTAACTGAACAAAAAAATTTTGATTTTTTAATTCAATCTTTTTCAAAAATTTCAAACAAAGTTGATTTTAAATTAATTATTGTTGGTAATGGTATTGAAAAAAACAATTTAAAAAAATTAATTATTAATTTCAAATTACAAAAAAAAGTAATTATTTTAGATAAAATATCAAACCCAATTCCTATTATTGCAAAAAGTATTGCATTGGTTCAATGTTCAAGATGGGAGGGACTTTCTAACGTTTTATTACATGCCATTTCATTAAAAAAATTAATTATTTGTACAAATTATAACTATGGCCCAAAAGATATTATCAAGTTAGGTTATGATATTAAATTAGTTGATAATGAAATAACTAATTTCTCAAATACATTGTTAGAAATTGAAAAAACTCCAAAATATAATTATGACAATAAAAAAATTCTAAAAGACGATATAATCTTGAAAAATAATTATATTAATTATCTTGATAAATTGATTAATGAAAATATTGCACATAATTAATAGTTTGGGTGATGGCGGTGCAGAGAGAGTCTTATTTAATTTAGCTTTTAATGACATCAAAAATGAGCATACAATAATAATTTTAAATGATGACAACAAATATTATGAAGATTTAAATAAAAAAAAAATAAAGATTATAAATATTAATTTTAAGTATAATTACTTTAATATTTTTAAATTAATTCAATTATATAAAATAATTAAAAATCAGAGTTACGATATTATTCAGACTTGGATGTATATTTCTAATATTTTAGGAAGTTTAGTATCCTTAATTTTAAATGAAAAACCTGTTATTTGGAATATAAGACACTCAAATATAAACTTTAAATTCAAAAATATTAAGACAATTTTTATTATTTATCTTAATTTAATTTTTTCTTATTTTTTTCCAAAAAAAATTATTTGCTGTTCTCAACAAGCAATTAAATGGCATGAAAAATTAGGTTTTAAAAAAAATAAATTTATTTACATACCTAATGGTGTTGATATTCTTTTTTTTAAAAAAATTCCATTATATCAAAATAAATATAAAGATTTAAAAAAAAATAAAATAATTCTATCTTTGGTTGGTAGATTTCATAAAAAAAAAGGTCATGAATTCTTTTTAAAAGTTTTTAGAGATTATACTAAAAAAAATAATGAAAATATAAAATTAATATTAATTGGATCAAGTTTAAATAATAAAGATAAGTTGATCAAGTTAATAAATCAGTTACAAATAAGTAATAATGTTATCTTGATGGAAAATACAAAATATATAAATCACATATATAGTATTACAGATCTACTTATCAGCCCAAGTATATACGGTGAAGGATTTCCAAACGTAGTAGCAGAATCAATGGCTTGCAATACTCCTTGTTTAGTATCAAATTCTGGAGATTCTAAAAATATAATTGGTGATTGTGGATGGAGCTTTGAGACTCTTAATCATAAAGACCTAATTGATAAATTAGAACAATCTATATCATTTATAAAAACTAGTGATATTAAAGATTTAAAAATAAAATGCAGAAATATAATTGAAAAAAAATATAGTTTAAACTCCATGTTAAAAAATTATACAAAATTTTGGAAAACACAAATCAAATAAAATGCTTTCAATAATCTTACAAATTATATTCTCAATTATTTTTTTTTGGCTTTTAACTAATAAAAACTTATCCCTAATGATAGTTGTGTTTACGGGTTTGTTTATAAGATGGATTTCAACTTTATCGGGTATATTTCTTATTAATTTACCAGAAGATGCTGGTGATGCTAAAAGATTTCAATTAAACGCGATTAATAAGTCAGAATATTCTTTATATGAATTATTAACCGATTGGGAAATATCTAGTAATTTATATTCAGATTTTATAGCAATAATATACAAATTATCCAATTATAGTAAGGTAGGACTTTATCTTTTAAGCATATTAGCTGGAACCTATATAATTATATTAACTTATAAAATTTCATTATTAATATGGAAAAATGAAAAAATAT